>NZ_FWFK01000021.1 GCF_900172265.1 Roseivivax jejudonensis
GGGCCATACTAGTACTGGATGCATCTGCAGGATATCGCGGCCGCTCTAAACGTGGTAAATTGTTAACTCCGAGCTAGACTTCAGGTGGCCGTATTTATCAGATTTCCTCGTTGTGTCCTCAGAAAAAAATGCCAATACCACTTTCAGCTGTGAATATCCACCATGAAGGGCAAGACATGCTCATAATTAACTGTCAGGCAGGCCAGGCCTTCAGCTACAACGACCTTGAATTGGTTTATTCTGCTTGTCCTCTATAAGTTTGCCAGAGGGAATCACACATGAGCCAAACCTATTGAAGAAAGCATTAGGACAGTGCCAGTCTTAATCACAGTGGGGGGTATGTTATTCCCAATGAAGTCGTCCAGAAACGGACTAGGTAGTTAGCTTTTTCTAGTGCCCAACACATTAGAGGTGTGGTTTTTTTTCTCTAAAATAAGGGTGGCCATAGGCTCTTTTAACCAGAATCGGTGTAGTCAGCTGAAATTGACTTGCACGCCTGGGTCCTGTGTGTCTACTAACTTTCTCGCGAACGATAGCTAACGGATCCCCCGGGCCATACTAGT
>NZ_FWFK01000018.1 GCF_900172265.1 Roseivivax jejudonensis
ACTAGTATGGCCCGGGGGATCCTTAAGTCGTGTCCTTCTCCTACGATCTTGTGAACGATGGATATTTTCTTTCTAAACTTTAAACAAACAGTGGAGAGATGTTGTTGTGTGTGGAACGACGCTTAGCCTACCGAGGAAGATCCAGACTACAATAGAATATGTGGCCAAAACTCTCCGCAACTTCAGCAGCAAAAAGGATATTATTGACATAACCTCCTCACAAAAAGTACACAAATGGCTAAATAACAGAGCCCCTCTTTTTACTAGGGAAATGGTGGATGTGGACTTTAGAATTTAAGATAATAAAGCTCTTGATCCCAATGTTATTTCCATGTGAGGGACATTAAATTGAGTAACCTTTGCCACATACCCTCTCCCAGAGTCCATTCTCTAAAACTTGAAGCTCCGCCCCTTTTTACGCACATTAGGCTTCCAATTACGGTCAATGGTCTTGAAGACTGGGAGCTTTTGAAGAGTAATAAGAACCATCACAAAAAGGAACCCAGAAGCCGGGAGTGTCTACCAAAAAAATTCAAGGGTTAAAAAAAAGTGACATTTTCTCCTGTTTTTTACACATGATTTTGAATGCTGATGGGTCCACGTCCAGCTCTAAAGGTAGGTTCATGGTTCTCCAAAGTTGCTTTCTTGTCAGAATTGAGCCACATCAGGTAGGTGGGGAAGTAGATCAGTGAGGATGCTTCACATGTGTGGGCACTGGGAACAGAATGCTTCAATAACACGAGCTGACGAGGGCCCGCTATGAAAAAAAAGATTCTCTGTGCCCCCTGGCGCCTCCGCACTTAAAGAATTGATGACCGTGCGGCCGCGATATCCTGCAGATGCATCCAGTACTAGTATGGCCC
>NZ_FWFK01000015.1 GCF_900172265.1 Roseivivax jejudonensis
GGTCGGGACGCCTGTCGGCGTCCCGGTCCGATCACTCGAGGATCTTCGAGACGACGCCCGAGCCGACGGTCCGGCCGCCTTCGCGGATGGCGAAGCGCAGGCCGTCTTCCATCGCGATCGGCGCGATCAGTTCGACGCCGAACTTCAGGTTGTCGCCCGGCATCACCATCTCGGTGCCCTCGGGCAGCGTCACGGTGCCGGTCACGTCCGTCGTGCGGAAGTAGAACTGCGGACGGTAGTTCGCGAAGAACGGCGTGTGGCGGCCGCCCTCTTCCTTGGTCAGGATGTAGACCTCGGCCTCGAACTTGGTGTGCGGCGTCACCGACTTCGGCTTGCACAGCACCTGGCCGCGCTCCACGCCGTCACGGTCGATGCCGCGCAGCAGCGCACCGATGTTGTCGCCGGCCTCGCCGCGGTCGAGCAGCTTGCGGAACATCTCGACGCCCGTGCAGGTCGTCTTCTTGGTGTCCTTCAGGCCCACGATCTCGAGCTCGTCGCCGACGTTCACGACGCCGCGCTCGACCCGGCCGGTGACCACGGTGCCGCGGCCCGAGATCGAGAACACGTCCTCGATCGGCATCAGGAACGGCTGATCCACCGCGCGCGCCGGCTGCGGGATGTAGTCGTCGACCGCCGCCATCAGCTCGCGGATCTTGTTCTCGCCGATCTCCGGGTCACGCCCCTCCATCGCCGCAAGCGCCGACCCCGCGATGATCGGGATGTCGTCGCCGGGGAAGTCGTAGTCCGACAGAAGCTCGCGCACTTCCATCTCCACGAGCTCCAGCAGCTCCTCGTCGTCCACCTGGTCGACCTTGTTGAGGAACACCACCATCGCCGGGATGCCCACCTGGCGGCCCAGCAGGATATGCTCGCGCGTCTGCGGCATCGGGCCGTCGGCCGCGTTCACCACCAGGATCGCGCCGTCCATCTGAGCCGCGCCCGTGATCATGTTCTTCACGTAGTCGGCGTGGCCGGGGCAGTCCACGTGCGCGTAGTGACGGTTGTCCGTCTCGTATTCCACGTGCGCCGTCGAGATGGTGATGCCGCGCGCCTTCTCTTCCGGCGCACCGTCGATCTGGTCATAGGCGCGGAAATCGCCGAAGTACTTCGTGATCGCCGCCGTCAGCGTCGTCTTGCCGTGGTCGACGTGACCGATCGTGCCGATGTTGCAGTGCGGCTTGCCGCGTTCGAACTTTTCCTTTGCCATC
>NZ_FWFK01000012.1 GCF_900172265.1 Roseivivax jejudonensis
ACAACCATCACCGCCCGCACACGAGCCTCGACGGGCTTACCCCGCGGGAATACTTCAACAGGTCAGAGAAGGACCAAACCCGGAACGGACTAAACTTCTGAACGAGGACAATCCGGGGAGCAGGTCAGAAATGTTGGGGCAACCGAATAGTAGCTCTGTCCGTGTTGCTGCCGCGCCGCTTTCGAAGATTACGCAAATTGCATCAGTATCCGGTCTGGTGAAGCCGCGGCGCAGCATCGAACATGTCGGCGAACGGCGGGGCGGGGCCGGGATTAACGGCGCACCTGGGGACCTGTGTGCGCCCCGCCGCAGCGCCGCATCCAGTCCGTCGTCGCCGGAGCTACGACGGGACTAACAGCGTTCACGATTAGGCCGAAAACGAAACCCCCAAGGCATCTTAAGATTGCGGACATTTACCTTTTATGCCTCTTTCGTAATCAGAAGAGGCTCGGCGTCCTTCAACTCTTTAGTGACGCGGCCGAGCTCCATGACGGCGCTTCCGTAGGCTCCGCTGATGCCATGCTTAGAGACCTGAAGCAGCCCCTTAAAGCCGCCATCGCTCACCATGCCGATCTCTTCGAACAGGCAGATCGGCAGCTGGCGGTTGTCCTTGAAACGGCGGTCAGGTCCGCCCTTCTTGTTGACGTATTTCCAAGTCTGGCCGACGACTGTCGCGTCCGAAGGTGCGGAGTCCATGATCATGCGTTGATCGCGGACCGCGGTGCGGATGGTCTCGTAACGGACCGCTCCGAACCGCTTGTTCTCCTCGATCAGGATGCAGTCCGGGAAGAAGTAGCATTTCTTCCCATCGATCATGATGACAGGAGGCGTCACGTTCGACGCAACCCCGGGCGGAAGCGCGTAGGATACGGACGTTTCCTTGTTGTCCACCAATGCTGATGCGCCGGAGTTCTTCTTCCAAGCATGAAGGTTCGTGATGTCACCCTTCGCCTTCACAAACCAAACCTTGCTTGATCCGGCGATCCGGTCGATCGCCCCGACGAGCGCCTTATACCTCTCCTCGGCCGCTGGCTCGAGGTTGTATGCGAACACGACGTTTCGCCGCGGGATGTCGAGCATGTTGCCGATCGCGTAGGCGGCAACGAGCAACGCCACAAAAATTCCTATTGCGACGGGGTTTTGCGACAGGAATGAGAAGACGAGGCCGACCGCCGCGACGCCGCAAAGTATGAGCGTGTAAGACGTGCGCTCGCGAGCCTCGTTCAGGCTCTTCAGGGCTTCCGAATGACTTTCCGACACGAGGACGTCCGCCTCCGCCGAAAGGATGCGGCGCATCAGCACCCCGTCATCCGTCATGTATGTCGGCAGCTTGTCGTCAGGGGCGATCCTAGCGATTTCGGACCGGTAGTCCGTCGTGTTATTCGCCGGGGCCGACTTTGGCTTTCTCCCGAGCCCCCCCAGGGATTTCCGATAGTAGACGCCGTTCATTCCAGCGTGAATGTAATGCCCCTTCGGACCGGTCCCGACGCGAAACCCTTTCACGCCGGCGGAGATCCCGAGACCTGATTTGGAGAGGTTAATCCGGAACGGACCGAGACTGACGGAATCTCTGATGTAGTAAGGCATGAGCTACCCACAATAAAGCCAGTGCAGGTTGCACGTGAAATGCGACCCGCGCCAGATGTTAAATGCGAGATCAGTTCAGGAGCGGCGTGTCGGTCACGCTCAGGGCGGCATAAAGCACGAACTTGCCAACTTTCACGCCTGCGGCGGCCTCACGCATTGTTAGGTTGTTCGCAATAATCTGATGGGCACGCACTACCCTTTCCGACGTGGCAGCCATCGACCGACCATCCTTGCGACCCTTTGCTGCCGCTGCCGGAAGTCCTGCATTCGTCCGTTCACTTAGGACTTGCAACAAGAGGACTTTCAAATGGAGCCCATTAACGGCAGCTTCGTCTGCCCTGCTGACCTTCATCCTCCGAAAATGCTGCATGATGGACGAATGGCCGGCCCGGCGAAGCTGCACCGCGGCGATCGGCGAGGGACTGAACGGCAGGTCTGGGCCGATCGCGGCGGGTAGGCCCATGCAGCAACTGCAAACTCACCAATGATTCGCGCGGTCAATCTGGGCCGGTCGCGCCTCTTGCGCCAAGTGACGAGCCCAGACTTTGCAAATTCCGCTTCCTGCGCATGCCGGATATTCGAGGAGCCCCGGCTCCAATCACCCAACTGTTGCTACTTGGCAGTAATTTCGATTGCCCATTCAGCAGGCCGGAGCTGAGCTGGAGCGCACCTTATGCACGCCAAAACGCAGCCTTGGGTCGCGCTCTAACCCGCGAACTCTCCCCTTTGATTTGACAAGACAATAGCCGGCCCCCGCACTTCCCCCCGACCTGCAGGGGAAGTCCCTTCGGTCCCGATCCGTATCCACGCGATGCCGTTTATCGATGGCCAGCCGCTTCCCCACAGGCTCTTCACCTGTCCCGCTCCGGCTGCGCACAGCCTCGGCGGTCCCCGTTTCCGTCAGGTCGCCTGATTACGACTTCACCGGCCGGTGGGATATAGTGTGTCGCGTTTCTGCGCCGGACCAGAAGGAGCCGTCACGGCGCGGGGTGGGGTAGTCCCCGGATCGTTGTCGTCGTTGGTGGCCGGTCGACGAACCTACCGTGGTCCTGCTCTTCGGGAGACGCTCGCGGGGGAGGAGCAAGAGGGTAAACGCCGCGGAACGGAGCCGGGTTGGTAGACCCGCCTCGGTTCCGGACCGTGGGAGAATGCTGAACTCTCGTCGCAAGCATCAGTGGGGTTCTGCGAGGGGTATCAATATCACGCACAATCCGTTCGTCGCAGAAAGACGCCGTGACTTCGATCGTGACGAACTAGGGTGCTGCGCCGACGGGAGCTGGCCCGAAGCGGCGCAGCTGCCAAATGGCGGAGCCGTTTCGGGCCAGCGGTGTACGACGCCCTCTTGGTGACAGGTGCTTTTCGTAGGGCGGAGAGGTGATTGGCCATCGCTCGCACGTGCGTGCTAGTTCGGGGCAACGCGACGACCACGCCACTGAGCCCAGATACCGGACGGTGCTCCTTGCAGCTTCGCGCCGGATGCGCCGTCCAGCATTCTCGGCTTGAGGACGCGGTTTCATCGGAGCGTTTGAGCCAGACGAACGACCGCTCTCTAAGCAAGTTCAGATCGGGAAGGCGCCGAGCGTGTGGCCGTTACGTCTCGCCAAGCTGTCCGCCCCGTCAACGAGACCGACGCGCAGCATGCTCGAGGAACCGCCTCAGCTCACTCCACACTCTCTGAGCAAATAGCGACACTTTCTCGCCGGGCGGCCCGCTGGTAGATGAGTGCAACACTTGAAGCTGCATCTCGAAGGCAAGGAATGCCGTCCCAAAATCCCAGCGACGAGCCGGAAGCCAAGACGATGGCCACGGTCCCCGATTACTCGATCTACATTCACTTCGATGGCATCAGTGGTGCGCTGCGTTGGCGCATAGATGACTACGGCGATGCCGGGGTATTGAGCGCGAATGAGATTCGCGAGATAGCCGAGCTTTTCGGCCTGGAAGTTGAGCAGGTTGAGGCCCTCTCGATCAGACTTGGACATTGCCTTGATCGCGACACGGCTTCGAACTTCGTGGAGGTTCACCGGGCGACAGCGAGTGTGCGCGGACGAGAGACCATCAAGGAGCTCAAGCGTCGCGCCAGCGCCATCGGCGAGCAGTTTTCAAAGCTTGAAGAGGGCATGAACAGGCTCGAACCGCGCTTCGCGTCCGAGCCCACAACAAACCCCCAACTGGCTGAGGCAAAGCAACTCACGAACGAGCTTGCCTCGGGCATCCGCCGCATCGATGCGCTTCTCAGCGGCCTGGAGGACCGTCCCAGTGTCGCCTTCGACATGTCGCCCCTCGACAAGCGCACAGTTGTGGACAGACGCAGACTCGATGTCGTCATGCAGTGTTGCGAGATCTGGGAAGCCGCTGGGAGGCCTCTCAGCTTTAACACGGCACCGATTGGTGAGCACGCACAGCTTGTCGGGTCGTTGCCAGAGTTCGTCCACGCGGTCGTCGTCCGAGTTACCGATCCGCCAACAAAGATCGCAGGCGGCACTCTTCGCAAAGACCTCGCCCATTACAGAACCGCTCGAGATCGCGCAGCAGTCGAGGACGATACCCCTCCTGTTAGTGATATGGGCGACGCAACCTAATCAATGCTTTAGCCCGGTGAGCGCCGACGCGTCATGGTCATGCCATGACACGCGCTCCCGCCAGACAGACCTCGGACAGCTCTGACCTTTCACAGGTCGACGCGGCTGTCCTGGCGCTTGCCCGCCTTCTGGGCGAGGCGGCCGCGCACGAGGCGTGTCTCGATACATCGCCGATCGAGGACGACGCCAATGCCACCAAAGCCCCTTAAGAGACCTGACCAGTGCCGCGCGCTGCTGACCGTCAAGGACGTCGCCCGGGCAGACAACGTGTCCGAGAAGACGGTGCGCCGCGCGATCGCGGCTGGGCTCATCGAGGTGATCCGAGTGGGCCCCGGCGGGCGGCTCATCCGCATCCATCCCGAGGCGCATGCAGCCTACCGGCGCCGCGTAAGCTGGTAGGACGCCCTGCCCCGCAAAGTCCATTCAAGTCAATGACTTGACCCTGCATCGGGAAGACCCACGCCCCGTAAATTGCGGACTTCTCATGCTATCGTTTTCCCGAATCGGGTCGCCTGTCCACCGCCGGGCGCCCGAGACATTATGCGACCACTGCGAGGCGTTCCCGATGACTGCTCAAACTCCAATATCACACGACCGCTCATTCGTCCCGGCGGGAACGCCGACCTTCCAGGACCTCATCGACAAGGTGACCGAACAGGCCTCGTTCTTCCCGGACCGCCAACGTGACATGGTTTCGGGTCTGAAGCGCGTCGCAGAGGTGCTCGGCCTGCCACCCGGCGACGTGCCCGCCGACGGGCGGTGGCTGCAGCCGCGCCTGGCGGACATCCGACCCGCGCGGATCGGGATCACGGACAAGACCTGGCAGAACCTGCGCAGCAACGTGCGCGCGGCCATGGCCGAGTGCGGGATCGTCGAGCGGCGCTTTCGCCGTCTCGAGGATCTCGACGAGACCTGGAAGGCACTCTGGACCGAGGTGCTGGCACTTGGAGATCCCACGCTCCCGACCGCGCTTCTGCGCTTCGTGCATTTTCTCAATGCGCGCGGAACGGTGCCGGACCTGGTCAGCGAGGCCGACGCGGAGGCTTATCGCGAAGCCGTAGCGATCAACGAGATCAGCAAGGATCCGGAGACGGCGTACCGGGCCGCGGTGAACGGCTGGAACCTCGCGCGACAACGGGTGCCGGGATGGCCCGACACGATCCTCACGCTGCCCTCGCGCCAGACCACGATCCGGCTCGAGATCGAGACGTTTCCCGAGAGCTTTCGGGTAGATCTCGACACCCTTCTTGCACGGCTCGGCAAACCGGACCCGCTGTCCGACAGCGGACCCACACGCGCGCTGCGCCCCGCCACCCTCACGCAATACCGCCGACAGATCGTGCGCTTTGCCTCCGAACTCGTTCATGCCGGCACCGATCCCGGTGATCTGACGTCCGTATCGACGCTGATCGATCCCGAGATCGCCGAGCGCGGTCTGCGCCAGATGCTCGCACGCAACGACAACGAGACGTCCCGCTCGATCAGCGAGATGGCCGGCCTGCTGCGCAATCTTGCCGGCATCCTGAGCGCTGCCGAGGCGACCCGCGACGCACTGGCGAGACTGGCCGCACGCCTGGCTCTGCCCAGTCAGAGAGGCATGACCGCAAAGAACCGTGCGCGGCTTCGGGTCCTGCAGGAGCCGCGCCACCGCCGGCGCCTGCTCACGCTGCCCGAGACGATTTTCGCGCGCGCGTCCGGCAAGACAAAGCCGCATACCGCGGCACTGGCGCGTGAGGATGCGCTGGCCATCGCGATCCTTCTGGTCTGTCCGCTTCGCGTGGCCAATCTGGCCGGGCTAGAGATCGATCGTCACGTGCAGCGGCCCGGCGACGGCCGCGTCTATCTCGTCCTCGAGGACGAGGATACGAAGACCGGCCGGTCGATCGAGTTCGAGTTGCCCGCCGATGTCGTCGATCTGCTCGATCGACACCTGGCCACGCGGGTGCCGTACATGTGCCCGGCCGGCACACCGTACCTCTTTCCGCAACGCTCGGGTCGCCGGACGATCGATCCATCCGCGCTCGCGTCGCGGATCGCCGGGCGGGTCGATCGGGAGACGGGACTCGAGGTCAACGCACACCTTTTCCGGCACTTCGCGGTGATGAACTGGCTCGACGCCAATCCCGGCGGCTACGAAGTCGCCCGGCGCCTTCTGGGCCACTCGGAACTCAGCCACACCATCAACATGTATTCCGGTCTCGAGGCCAAGGCGGCGACGCGCGCCTTCTCGGATCTCATCTCGGACATGAGACGGGCTTGAGCCATGAGCCTCGTTCTGCCCGAAGCGGCATGGCCGGAACAAGATCGACGCATGTGGAGGAGCCTGTTCTGTCAGGGTGGCCCGCTCGACGATCGCGGCCCGCTCGTTCACCTGCGCAACACGTCGCAGCGGACGCTTGCCGTGCGCTATGGTCGCTGGCTGAAGCATCTTCAGGAGAGCGATCCAGATGCGCTCGCGAGAGCGCCCACAGACCGCGCGACGATCGACCGCCTTCGGTGCTGGCTCCTCGCGCTCGATCACGTGGCGCCGATGAGCCAGCTGATGTTCGTCGACGCGGTTCTGCGGCTTCTGAGTGCAGCCGCGCCCGACCACGACTGGTCCGCGCACCGGCGGCTGAAGGCCGGGCTGAAGCGTGCGGCGGGTCGTGGCTCGCCGACGCGCAAGGTCGGCCGGATCCTGTCGAGTGCCGCGCTGTTCGACGCCGGATCCTCTCTGTTCGAGACATCGGCCGCACGGTGCGACAGCACGCTCTACCGCGCCATCGGCATGCGCGACGGCGCCATGATCGCGCTACTGGCCCTGATGCCGATGCGGCGACGGACGCTGGCGAGCCTCTCGCTCGGCGAGAGCGTCTTCATCGGCGAGAGACAGATCACGCTGGCGGTTCCCGGTGCGCTCACAAAGACCGGCCACCCCTGGGAGGCGGACGTGCCGTCACAGGTCGATCCGATCCTGAGACACTATCTCGACGAGGCGCGTCCACTCCTCGTCGAACGGAGCGATTCCGATGTGCCGGCCCTCTGGATCGATCGCAACGGCCACGCCATGAACGAGGATTATATCGGACCGCGGATCGCGGTGAAGACACTTGAGATGACCGGCAAACGCATTCCGCCGCACTTCTTTCGCGATGCGGCGGCGACCACGCTGGCCCGGATCTCTCCGCAAAGTGCTCTGCTCATTCGGCCGGTCCTCGGCCATACGAGCGACAGAACCGGCACACGGCACTACAATCATGCGCGAACGATCGAGGCGGGCCGCGATTACGCCACTCTGCTCGCGCAGCTGAAGGAGACCTCCCGATGATCCGTGCCGCGATCTACGCGCGATTTTCGTCCAATCTGCAACGCGAAGCCTCGATCGAAGACCAGGTGCGGTTGTGCTCGGAGCGCGCGCGCCGCGAGAGATGGTCCGTGACGCAGACCTTCACGGACATGGCCATCTCCGGCACCTCGGCGAACCGGCCCGGCCTGCAGAGCCTGCTCGAGACCGCCGCGCGTGGCGATCTCGACATCGTGGTCTGCGAAGCGCTCGATCGCCTCAGCCGGGATCAGGCCGACATCGCCACGATCTACAAGCACCTCGGGTTTCGCGGGGTGAAGATCGTGACGCTGGCCGAAGGAGAGGTCAGCGAGCTGCATGTCGGGCTCAAGGGCACGATGAACCAGATCTTCCTCAAGGATCTCGGCGCCAAGACCCATCGCGGCCTGCGCGGCCGGGTCGAGGCCGGGCGCTCGGGAGGCGGCAACGCCTACGGCTACGACGTCGTGCGCCGGCTCGGGGCCGACGGCGATCCGGTGAAGGGCGAGCGCGAGATCAATCCAGCCGAAGCCGAGATCGTGCGCCGGATCTTCCGGGACTTTGCCGATGGCGCGTCGCCGATCGCGATCGCCCATGCGCTCAATGCCGAGAGCATTCCCGGCCCGCGCGGCAAGCTCTGGCGGGACACGGCGATCCGCGGACATCGCACGCGCGGGACCGGCATCCTCAACAACGAGCTCTATATCGGGCGCCGGATCTGGAACCGCATGCGCGCTACGTGAAGGACCCGACAACCGGCAACCGCGTCTCGCGCATGAATCCCGAGAGTGACTGGGTGATCGACGAGGTTCCCGAGCTGCGGATCGTCAGCGACGATCTCTGGGCGCGCGTGAAGACGCGCCAGGGCGAGATCGACGCGACGCCCGCCGTGCAGGGCATCCGGAAGAGCCGATTCTGGGAACACCGGCGCGGGCCGCATCTGCTGACCGGCAAGCTTTTCTGCGGCGCCTGCGGCGGCACGATGGCCGCGGTCGGCAAGGACTACCTTGCCTGCGCCGCCGCGCGGAAGCTCGCCAACTGCGAGCATCGCCGCTCCTACAGGCGCAGCGCGCTCGAAGGTGCCGTCCTGGATCTGCTGCGCCACCGCCTGATGCAACCCGACGCGGTCGCGGAGTTCGCTGCGGCCTACACCGCGGCGGTCAATGGCGGCCGGCGCTCGGAAGAGGCGGCGCGCCGGCGCAAGGACAAGGCGCTCGCCGAGACCAGGCAACAGCTCACCGGGCTCTATTCGGCCATCGCCGACGGTCTGCGTACACCGGGACTGCTTCAGCAGCTAGAGGAACTGGAAGCGCGGAAGATGCAGCTCGAAGCCGAGCTCGACGCCCCTGCCCCGTCGCCTGTGCGGCTGCACCCCAGGCTGCCGGAACTGTACCGCGCCAAGGTGGCCGAGCTCGCGGAGAGCCTTCGGGACCCGGAGATCAGGACACAGGCGCTGGACGTCCTGCGCGGATTGATCGACCGGATCGTCGTGCAGCCTTCCGAGACGGGTGAGGACGTGACGATCGAATTGGAGGGAG
>NZ_FWFK01000011.1 GCF_900172265.1 Roseivivax jejudonensis
GCCACTTGTAAAACGTCGGCTCGCTCACGCCGTGCTTCCGACAGAGCTCCGCCGCGCTCAGCCCGGCCTGGTGCTCCTTCAGGATGCCAATGATCTGTTCTTCGCTGAACCTGCTGCGCTTCATCGTCCGTCTCCTCTGTCGAGGAACAGACTAACCTCAGAGTGGGGAGGTTTCAGGGGAGCAGGTCAGCCGCCCTCAAGCTCGGACCATCGACCGGAAGCTGACGTCCGTCAGAAGTGCGGCGAACGAGCAGCTTCCCCATTCTGTCGAAAGATCGATGCTACTGGGCGTCACTCGCACCCACCGCTGTTGACCTTGCCCGTTACCGTATGTTGTTGATCGAGCCTGAATATACTCCGTATAACGTATCGCACGCCGACCGAGCGGTGAGACGGAGGCAAGCCTTGAAGCGCATTGTTATTCTTTGCGACGGAACATGGAACAGGTCCGACAGCAAGACTCCGACAAACGTCGTGCAACTTGGGCAGGCTGTTGCGCCCGTCGCGACAGACGGGACCGTGCATGTTCCGATTTATATCCAGGGCGTCGGCACTGGCGAAGGCGTAACGCGATTGTCGCGCAAACTCGACGCAGTGCTTGGGGGTGCCTTCGGGTGGGGTCTACTGGACAATATCGCTGAGGCTTACCGCCATCTGGTCTTTCTCTACAAGCCAGGTGACGAGATCTACATCTTCGGCTTTTCTCGCGGCGCATACACGGCCCGGTCGCTCACCGGATTCATTCGTTCGACCGGGATCGTCAACCGGGACTCCCTCAACCTCATCCCCGAGGCCATTTCGCGATACAGAACGCTCGATCAGCCGAAGCGCACACATCCAAGCAGCAACGCGAGCCATGATTTCCGAGCGAGACTTTCGCCTCGCGTGGTTACGAGAGAGGTGGAAACCGATTGGAGGAGTGCCAAAGGAATGCCCGATGTTCCGCGCCTCCGGATCAACTTCCTTGGTGTTTGGGATTCCGTCGGAGCACTTGGCGTACCTGCCCATATTCCCGTCTTGGGCAATGGGCGAAACGACGCTATCGCTTTCACGACGCGGACCTTTCGAGCATGGTTGTGTCCGCACGCCACGCCGTTGCACTCGATGAACGGCGCAAATCATTCGAACCGACACATTGGACGAACATCGCCGAGCTCAATCAAGAGAGCGGGAACCCAGACCCTGAACTCTACCAGGAACGATTCTTTGCCGGCGACCATGGCTCGGTTGGGGGCGGCGGCGACATCCGGTCTCTCTCCAGCATTGCGTTGACATGGATGATCGAAGGTGCTCACGCAGCAGGCTTGCAGTTCAATTCTGAACGGGTTGCACAGATCGAAACCGAACATGATCCGAACGGCCCGCTTCGCAGCACGCGCGAAGCACCGACGGGCATCGTGAATTGGCTAACTCGTCTCTCGCCAAAGGATCGGGCAGGGCCGGGTGCGATCGACGAGCTGCACTCGGCGGTGCTGGATCGCGTAAGAGTAGATCCGAATACGTATCGTCCCGGCAGCTTGGCGAAGCTGCATGAAAAACTCGTCCTCCTGCTTTCGGACGAAAGCTCCAAAAAGGGGTCCTCCCAAACACAACGCCTAACCCTGTCCCGAGAGCATCGCGCGGTCATAGGCAGCAGCATGTTATCCGAATAAGCGACAAGGACGCGCTACATCGTCCTCCGTGATCATCTCGGGGTTGTGGCACTGAGACGCCGGAAACTCCCCCTTGGAAACAAGGCCGATTTCAGGCGTCAGGCAAAAGCGACTTTCCCGTCAGATCGCTAATTTAGATCGCATTTTCGAAGGAGAAGCTGTCGTTCGCGCTCCTTCCAGCCAAAGTCGGCAGCGAGCCCAAAGTGACCGCGTCGATTTTGGGCGTGTTCGCGATTGCAGCATGGGCGCGCCCGTCGCGGACGGCCCTCTCCGGCCATTCACGAGACTGGCCATCGCTGCGCCGCAGCTTCCCTGAACTGGCCCTTCGCGGCAACGTGCAGCGTCATCTTCCTGCCCGACGTCAGCAGTGCGGACCTTCCAGCCGTTCGCCGCTGGTGCGCGATCTCTGCTGCGTCCGCGAAGGCCACAGGTCGGAAGGGCGGGGAGCGGACCTTCTCTGCATGTGCAAAAGCACCCTTGCCAGGACGTGTAAGCGGACATTCCGCCAAGAGCACGCCGTCGGACCCGGCGTTATCTTCAAAGCGGCCGAAAAGCGGCATGACAGTCTTGCGGCATAGCAATCGCGGTAATTTTGCGAAAGTGGCCATAGATGCAGTCTGAAACGTCTAGCAACCTACTGCGTGAAGTGCATAGAACGCCAACCTGACGGCGGTGCGCTGTCCTACTGATGGCGAGGTGGCGCCTGAGGTGTTAAGGAGCGGTATGGCCAAGGAACTGAAAGAAGCCGACGAAGACATAGCTGCGCTCACGGTGCGGGTGCCGCGTGCGCTGGTAAGCAGCATCGATCATGAGCGGAGAGCTCGGGCCGTTCGTGTTCCGCACAACACTTGGATTCTGGAGGCTGTTGTCGAGAAGCTAGATCGAGAGAAGCAGGGCCCGCATAACGGTTTGGGCCAGGGAGCAGCCGATGGCGAGGAGTGATCTGCTTATCTCGCTGGTCAAGGCAGGATCAAGCGGTGACTCCCAAAGCGTGCGCGCTGCGGCCGAAGCCATTATTGCCGAAGAAAAGGCCAAAAATCATAATGTTCTGGCGGATCGCTTGACAAAGGCCTTGCATGTGAACGGCAATGGCAAGGGTCACCAAGCGCCGGCCGTGCTCGGAGTAACCCCCACCCGTCACCGGGAATTCCTGCTCGAACTGACGCCTGAAAAACGTATCGAGGATCTGGTGCTGTCGGATCTGAACCGGCGTGCCTGTACGGAACTGATCGAGGAGCAACAGCGCGCCTCGCTTCTGCGGGCGCATTCGCTTGAACCGCGGCATCGGGTGCTGCTTTCCGGGCCGCCAGGCAATGGTAAAACCTCGCTTGCCGAGGCGATCGCCGAGGCGTTAGCGCTGCCGTTTTTTCTGGTTCGCTACGAAGCGATGATCGGCAGTTATCTCGGCGAGACAGCGGCCCGGCTGAAACGGGTCTTCGACTATGCCCGTACCACTCCCTGCGTTCTGTTTTTCGATGAATTCGATGCTGTTGGCAAGGAGCGGGGGGACGAACACGAAACTGGCGAAATCAAGCGCGTCGTGACCTCGCTGCTGATGCAGATGGACGATCTGCCCAGCTATACGATCACCGTGGCGGCAACTAACCACAGCGAGCTGTTGGATCGGGCGGTCTGGCGCCGGTTCCAGCTCAGGCTGTCACTTAACGCTCCGACGCGGGCGGAATTGACCACATATTTTCAGAGGTTTGCTGACAGCATGGGTCAACCTATGGGGCGGGCCGCCGGCAGCATTGCGAAAGCGCTCGGCGCGATCAGCTATGCTGAGGCCGAGGAATTCTGCCTAGATGTACGCCGCCGACATGTTCTGGCCATGGGGGAACTACCACTGAAAAAAACCGTCGAGGAGCGGCTGAAGATGTGGGCCGCACGAACCTCGCCAATTGCCCGGGAGGATGGCTCGCATGACCGAATACCCACTTCTGCCGGTCCCGAATCCGAGGCGTGACAAGCGGCCGAAGGGTGGCAGCGGCGGTGGCAAGGTGCAGACCCCGTCGCGCGCCAAGCAGCGCGACAGGCTTGGCCCCACCTTTCAGCGACTCCGCGATGTCTTCGACGGGGATGGAGACCCGCTGAGTCTGCGCGAGGACCCTCTTGGCATCGCGCCGGAGCGGGCGCTGGTGTTCGAGGTCGCGGGCTCGATCGGCGACTTCAGCGCGGCAGTCGCCCGCATCGGTGGGCTAGATTTTCTTGCCGACGAGGAGATGATCTTCGAACCGGACGAGAACTTCGGGGTGATCGAGTCCCGCAAGGGGCGCGAGCCGGGTATCCGTGACGATAAGCCGATCGCGGGCCGCCTTTATATGGCCATGCCGGACACACAGGCCCTGCGCCATCTGTTGTCGCTCTGGCGGCGCTATGAGGCGGGAGAGGCTGCTCCGCGCGGCTTCGCGCCCTGGTTCGAGGTCTTCAAGCATCTGCATACGCTGCGGGTCTGGGGACCGGCAGATCGGATCCCCAGCGAAACGATCCAATATCTTGAAGAGGAACTGGCCGCGCAAGGCGCGAATGCCATCGTGCGCGTAGAAGTCGAGCTGTGGTTTGCCGGCACCGCAGCCCGGCGCGCGGCGGCGCAGGCGGGTTTCGCGCGCGCTGTCGCGGCGGCCGAGGGCGTGGTCGTCGATCGGGCGGAGATCGGTGAGATCGGCTACATGGCCCGCTTGGTGGATCTGCCGGCGGAGGAGGTGCAGCGTCTGATCGCGCGAGAGGAGGTCAGCCTCGCGGTCTGCGATGATGTCATGATGGTGCGACCGCAATCAACGGTGGAGTTCCCTGTCGCAGCCGATCCGCTTGACGAAGCGTTGCCTGCGCCGCATGGCCCGGAAGCAGGGCTTCCGCCAGTGGCCGCCCTGTTCGATGCCATGCCGGTGCAGAACCATGCACTGCTTGCCGGCCGCTTGGTTCTGGACGACCCCGACGATTTCGAGGCAATGAGCGCGGTCGCGGAGCGCAAGCATGGGACAGAGATGGCGTCGCTAATCCTCCATGGCGACCGCAATCTGGGAGAGGAGCCGCTGTCCCGGCCAATTTATCTCCGTCCGGTGCTTTACGCACCAGGCGGAGGCCGCAGTGAGCAGCCGCTGCGCAACCGACTGTTGCTCGACCTGATCTACCAAGCGGTCCTCCGGATGAAAACTGGCGACGCCGAGGGTGAAGCAACAGCGCCGGGCGTCTTCATTGTCAATCTCTCGTTGGGTGATCGAAACCGTCCCTTTGCTGGGCCGATGAGCCCTTGGGGCCGGCTGCTCGATTATCTTGCAGACAGGTTTGGCATCCTGTTTCTAGTAAGTGCCGGTAATGTCAGCGAACCGCTTGCGGTTCGGGACTTCGCCGGACTGATCGACTTCGAGAACGCCTCGGTCGAAGACCGCGAAGCGGCGATCCTTCGGGCTCTGGCGGAGCAGCAGGCGGTGCGCACGCTGCTATCGCCGGCGGAATCGCTAAATTCGGTAACCGTCGGCGCCTGGCACGAGGATGGCGCGCCGCCGATGAATGGCGCAGCGGTGTTCTCGCCCTTTGCTGATGGACCCGGCCCCAATATATCTTCCGCCCTTGGCCTCGGACACCGGAAGGTGGTCAAGCCGGACATCTTCATGCCGGGAGGCCGTGAACTGGTCCGGGTCGCAGCCAACGGCACAGGCGGCGTAAGCCTTCGGTTGGTGCCGCCGGGACGGCTATACGGTTTGCGTTGCGCCATGCCCGATGGGGGGGGCGACTTGACCCGGGAGGGCTTCAGCTCAGGCACCAGTGCCGCGACGGCGCTGGCAACGCGGGCCGCACATCGGATCTTCGATGCCCTCTCCGATCCAGATAACGGCAATCTTCTCGAAGGAGTCGATCCGGCTTTCTATGGGGTCATCGTTAAGGCGATGCTGGTGCATCGCGCACAATGGGGCAGCTTAGGCGGGCTGCTCGATCAGACGTGGCAGCCGCAGGGTAAGGGGAGCCATGTCGTGCGCCGGGACGGTATCGCCCGGCTGCTGGGCTATGGCCGACCGGCGGTTCACGAGTCGATGGAATGCGCCGCAAACCGGGCCACGATGATTGGCTTTGGGGAGATTCCAGCCGGCGAGCAGGCGGCCTTGTACCGTATCCCCCTGCCGCAGAGTTTGGAGCGCGTGCGCGAACCGCGCGCGCTGACGGTGTCGCTGGCGTGGTTCTCGCCGGTGAACATCCGGCATCAGGCCTATCGCCGGGCAAAGCTGGAAGTTGCACCGGACAGTCCGGATACCAAATTTGGGGTCGCGCGGGTCGCCGGTCAGCCCTCGGACAAGTCAGCTCCGCGCGGGTCGCTGTTCCATGTTCGCTATGCAGGCGAGCGTGCCGTCGCATTCGTCGATGGCAACACGTTAGCGCTCCGGGTCTTCTGCCGAGAGCAAGGCGGCGCGCTTGACCAGTCGATCCGCTACGGCCTGGCCGTCACCATCGAGGCGGGCGCGGCCATCCAGGTTTATGAAGAGGTGCGCCAAGGGCTAGGTATCCGGCCCCGGCCCTAACCACTGCGGTCTATCGGAGGAAATGCTGCGCTCGCTTTCGAACGACTGCTTCCGAGGCAAACGCCTTGCGGCATAGAACTAGGCTGATTGTCAGCTTCGGGCCTATTCCGTTGAAAAACTCGTCCTTGATCGGGGGGCATCTGGCTGATTCAATTCCTGCGAAGGGTGGGAGGATCGGCGATGATGGGACCGCGGCAGGAGGTGCAGCCGGCGTTGTTCTACGAGTTCTCGCTTGAGGATCACGTCCCGCAAGACCACTTGCTTCGATCCATCGACCGCTTTGTCGACCTGAGCAGCATCCGCGCCCATCTTGCAGATTTCTACAGCCACACTGGCCGCCCCTCGGTCGATCCCGAGTTGCTGATCCGCATGCTGCTGGTCGGCTATTGCTTCGGCATTCGGTCGGAGCGGCGGCTGTGCGAAGAGGTGCATCTGAACCTGGCATATCGCTGGTTCTGCCGCCTCGATCTGAGTGACAGGGTCCCGGATCAC
The DNA here is from genome assembly GCF_900172265.1 of Roseivivax jejudonensis. Classification (GTDB taxonomy): domain Bacteria; phylum Pseudomonadota; class Alphaproteobacteria; order Rhodobacterales; family Rhodobacteraceae; genus Roseivivax; species Roseivivax jejudonensis. The sequence goes on from NZ_FWFK01000011.1 coordinate 6,659, forward strand.
TCGACGTTTTCGAAGAACCGGCACGGGCGATTCCGCGACAGCGAATTGCTTCGCCACCTGTTCGAAACGACCGTTGCCCGCTGCATCGACGAAGGCCTCGTCAGCGGCCAGCGCATGGCCGTTGATGCAAGCCTCATCGAGGCGGATGCGAACAAACAAAACTCGACGCCGAAGGAAGAGTGGGATGCGGGGCAGATTGATCCCGCCGACGCATCGCGGGCCGTTCGCGAGTATCTCGACACCCTGGACGAGGTAGCGTTCGGTGCCGCCAGCGAGGTGCAGCCCAAGTTCACGTCGCATTCCGACCCCGCCAGCCAGTGGACGGCAGCCCGCAAGGGCCCGGCATTCTTCAGCTATTCCGACAATTATCTGATCGACACGGATCATGGCGTGATCGTGGATGTCGAAGCCACCAGGTCCATCCGGCAAGCCGAGGTCGGTTCGACCAAGACCATGCTGGACCGGGTGAAGGCCAGGTTCGACCTGCATCCTGAACGGCTGATCGCGGACACGGCCTACGGCACTGGGCCCATGCTGGGCTGGCTGGTCGACCGCAAGATCGCGCCGCATATTCCGGTCTTGGACAAGTCCGAGCGCACCGACGGCACCTGGAGCCGAGCGGACTTCGAGTGGGACGCCGAGAACGACCGATACACCTGCCCCGAGGGGCAAGAACTGAAGCAGTTCCGAAGGAACTATTCCGACCCGAACCGGGGGCCGACCGGACAGGGTAGAGCGAAGTACCGTGCCCTGAAACTGACCTGCCAGGCCTGCCCATCCAAAGCAAAATGCTGCCCGAACGCTGATGCCAGATCCATCACTCGTGAAGAACATGAAGACGCCCGCCAGGTCGCCCGCGAGATCGCCAAGACCGACCAATATGTGATCTCGATGAAGCTGCGGAAGAAGGTCGAGATGCTGTTTGCCCACCTCAAGCGGATCCTCGGCCTCAATCGGCTCCGATTACGCGGGCCATACGGCGCAAACGACGAATTCCTCCTCGCCGCAGCCGCCCAGAACCTCCGCAAATTGGCCAAGATCCTTCCTGCACCGCAGCAACCGCGAAAAGCCTGACACGAAAGGCGCTCGTGCCCCTTCCATGCGTCGATATTCTGCGCCAGCAAACGGGTGTTTTTCCACAGAATCGGCCGAGAGCGACAGTCGCCGCTGCCCGCAAGGCGCACGACCCACTGCGCCGCCGCATGTCGGCTCCGAGCCCAAAGTGACCGCGTCGATTTTGGGCGTGTTCGCGATTGCAGCATGGGCGCGCCCGTCGCGGACGGCCCTGACCTGCCGTTCAAGGGGCTGTCCCTCGCTGCGGTGCGGCTCCCCGGAACCGGTTATTCATGGCATCGTACAGCATGGTCTCGCAGGCCAAAGTCAGCAGTGCGGGACGGGGACGAAACCGCTCTCGCGGTAGGGGCGCCAGGGGCGAGTGTAGGGCGCTGATCGGGGCGCCGGGATTCTGTGGATGGGCGCGCCTGTCTGACGATTGGGACCTTCTCAATCCGATGACAGGAGGTTCCGATGACGGACCAGCATGTTCCCGCCCTGCGGCGACGGTTTCTCGAGGATATGCAGATCAGAGGGCTGCTGCCGAAGACGCAGACGATGTACCTGCGCGCGATGCGCGAGTTCACGCGGTTTCTGGAGCACTCACCGGATACGGCGACACCGGAGGAGCTAAGGGCCTTTCAACTCGACATGAAGGAGCGCGGCGTCGGCGCACCGACCTTCAACAACCGGCTGACGGTGCTGAGCTTTTTCTTCGCGACGACGTGTCCCCGCCCCGAGATGAAGCGGCACATGCGCTATCAGCGCGCCGCGAAGAAGATCCCGGTCGTGCTGAGCGCCGAGGAAGTGACGCGCATTCTCGAAGCCGCACCAGGGCCGGGGCTGAAATACCGGGCAGCCTTCAGCGTGGCCTATGGCGGCGGGCTGAGGGCGAGCGAAGTCACCCATCTGAAGGTCGGCGATATCGACAGCGACCGGATGCTGATCCGCGTCGACCAGGGCAAGGGCCGAAAGGACCGCCACGTGATGCTGTCGCCGAGCCTGCTTGAGCTCTTGCGCGACTATTGGCGCGAAGCCCGGCCCGCGGGCTGGCTGTTCCCCGGCCGCAGCCGGATCGATCCGATCTCGACGCGGCAGTTCAACCGCGCCTTCGGCGTCGCCTGCGACTTCGCCGAGATCAGGAAGAAGGTGTCGCCTCACACGCTCCGGCACAGCTTTGCAACACATCTGCTGGAGGGCGGGACCGATATCCGGGTGATCCAGGTGCTGCTCGGTCATGCCAAGCTGGAGACCACGACGATCTACACGAAGGTCGCCACCAAGACGATCCGGGACGTGACCAGCCCGCTCGATCTGTTGCTGCGACGGGAGGCTGGTTCCGGCTGATCCCGGTCCCGTGCCCCGTCCAAAGCTGGAGCTCGCGGATATCTTCCGCGCCCATGGTGCTGCATATCGCCGTGGCCATGACGGGCATCTGAACCTGTCTCAGTTGAAGGTGATGTCCGCCATCAAGACCTGCCGCACCGCCGCGCTCGGCGGGCATGTCGCGGTCTGCACCAAATGCGGCCACGAGCATGTCGCGTACAACTCGTGCCTTATGGGCAGATCCGGTAATGGGGAGCTGGCGCGCCGAGACGGGTATTTTTCGGCGACTTGCGGCGCATTTTTGTCTCCATAACAGAGTGGTCCCGTGTCTCCGTCGACGCGGCCATTGATGGCCGGTCACAAACGGGGACGAACATGCTGGATATCTACTTCTCGGCACCGAAGATGCTGGGGCAGTTGCGGACTGGGCCAAGCGGACCATACCTTGACGGCTTTGGCGCCGCGCTCGATCGTCAGGGTTACAGCACCTGCACGGCTGTGCGATATCTGCGGGCGGCAGCGCATCTCGGCCATGTCGTGGCGCGGGGTAGAACGATGCCGAGCGACATTGATCTGGCCGTGTTTGGCGAACATTTGCGCAGTTGCCGATGTCCTCGATCCATGGGAGGGCGGCGCAACCACCACACCATTTTCGGCGCCAGGCTCTTTCGTCGGCACCTTGTCGAAATCGGCGTTTGCCGGTCCGCTGCTCCCGCATTGCAGCCCGCCGAGCCGTCTCTGGTGACCGACTTCAAGGTGTGGCTGCACAAGCATCGCGGGGCGTCCGCTCCCACCATCAAGTCCTATGCCCGTGATGCCGCCCACCTGATGGCAGCACTCGGGGATGAGCCTGAGCGGTGGGAACCGGCGGCCATTCGCAGTTTCTTTTTGGACCGCGCGAGTCAGTGCGGCAATCGAACCGTCGAGAAGCTGACGACCAGCCTACGCGCGTTCCTGCGATACCTTGCTGTCACAGGCCGCTCCCGGGCAGGTCTCGCCGAGGTCGTCCCTAGCCATGCCCGTTGGCGACTTGCCGATCTGCCGCGATATCTGTCGACGGAGCAGGTGAACCGGCTGATCGCGGCAAGCGATGGCGAAGGCGTTTCGCGTCGACGCGATCGCGCGATCGTGCTTCTCCTGGCGCGCCTCGGGTTGAGGGCTGGCGACGTGGCACATCTCCGCCTCGACGACATCGAGTGGGAAACGGGGGCGCTGCGGGTCTCGGGCAAGTCGCGCTACGAGGTGCGTTTGCCGCTTCCGCAAGACGTCGGGGATGCGATCGCCGCCTACCTCGCCTGCCGCCCTTCGACATGCCAGAGCGATCACGTATTCCTACGCAACATCGCGCCGTTCCAACCGTTCCGGAGCGGTGATGGTGTCTCGTCGGTGGTGAAACGCCTCATGCAGCGGGCCGGCATCGTGGCGCCGGTCAAGGGTGCGCACGTCCTTCGGCACACGGCGGCGACCGAGATGCTGCGCCATGGCGTTCCACTCGAAAGGATTAGGTTGGTCCTGCGGCACAGAGGCATCGAACCCACGGCCCGCTACGCCAAGGTCGATGTCACGCTCCTGAAGCAGATTGCGCAGCCCTGGCCGGAGGTCCTGTGATGCTGAAGGCCATCGAGGCGTATCTGGCACTCCGTCGTGCCACCGGGTTCGCGATGTCGAATGCGGAATACCTGCTCAGAAGCTTTGCCGCCTTCGCTACCCAGCGCGGACAAAGGCATGTCCACACGCAGACCGCAATCGAATGGGCGGCACTGGGACCGTCTCTGGCGCAACGTGATGTCCGATTGAAAACCGTCTGCCGTTTTGTGCGTCATGTCCGGATTGAAGATGGCCGGCATGAACTGCCGCCGGCACATCACTTCGGCGCCCGCAAGACGCGACGCTTGCCGCATATCTACGCGGCAGCGGATATCGACCGCCTTATCGAGGCCGCCCTCCGGCTTCGACCCAAGGGCGGCTTGCGCTCCCAGGCCTATGCGACATTGATCGCGCTGCTCTCGGTCACCGGGTTGAGGATCTCCGAAGCTCTGAAGTTGACGATCGCCGACGTGACGCAGGACGGTCTGCTGATCCGCGAGACCAAGTTCCGGAAGACCCGCCTGGTGCCGCTGCACGACACGACAGTGGCGGGCTTGAATGGTTATCTGACGCTTCGTCGACCCTGTTCGGGGACCGATCCGCTGATCGTCGATGCGCGTGGGCTGCCGCTGCGCTACATTGCGGTCAAGGAGACCTTCGACAGGCTCGTCGTCCGGGCTGGCGTTTTGCCGACGTCGAAGCGCCGTCCACGTCTGCACGATTTGCGTCACACGTTTGCGGTTCGCGCGCTGCAAGGCATTCCGCTGGATCGCAGCCGAAGCGGCGCACATATGGTGGCGCTGGCCACCTACATGGGTCACGTCAACATCCCTGCAACCTACTGGTATCTGGAGGCCACCGCCGACCTGATGCGCGATGTCGCCGCGGCCGGTGAAGGGTTCCTCACCGAAGGGGGACAGTCATGACACCGATTGCACCCCTCATCGAAGCGTTCCTGGATCAGACTCTCGCCCGCCAGCGGGGCGTCAGTCGGCATACGCGCGACTCCTACGACCTGAGCTTCCAGTTGCTGTTCATCTTCGCGGCAAAGAGGTTGAATGTCGCGCCATCGGCACTGACGCTGGAGCAGCTCGACGCCGACCTCATCAGCGCCTTTTTGGAATATCTCGAGGACAAGCGTAAGAACGCGCCGGTGACGCGCAATGTCCGGCTGGCGGCGATCAAGTCCTTCTTCCGCTTTCTCGAATACAGCCAGCCGGCAGCTCTGGATCGTATCCGGCGCGTTCTGGCGATCCCATTCAAGAAAACGGATCAGCGTCTGGTCCCCTATCTTCTGCGGGAGGAACTGCAAGCGGTGCTCGACGCTCCGGATCCCGCCACGCGCGATGGCATCCGCGACCGGGCCATGCTGCATCTGGCGGTTTGTGCAGGTCTGCGCGTGTCCGAGCTGACGGGGTTGAAGCTCGATGACATCGACCTGTCGTCGATGAGCATTCATGTCCTGGGCAAGGGTCGGCGGGAACGGACGCTCCCCTTGTGGAAGACTACGGCCGCGGCCCTGCGTGCCTGGCTTGCCGTTCGCGGGCGGGTTCCAGCACCCGAGGTGTTCGTCAACGCCCGGGGAGAGCCGCTCAGCCGATGGGGCTTCGCCTATCTGCTCAAGCAGCATGCAGCGACTGCCGCCCGAGCACATCCCGGCCTCAACAAGAAACGCATCTCGCCTCACGTGCTCCGGCATACATGCGCAATGATCATCCTCCAGGCAACCAAGGACATCCGCAAAGTGTTGCTGTGGTTGGGGCACGCAACTCTAACGACCACCGAGATCTACACGCGGGGCGATCCGACAGAGAAGCTCGACGCAATGGAATCGATCGTTCCCCCGCATCTGCGGCGCGGCGCGTTCCAGCCGTCCGACAGGCTGATCGCGCTCCTCAAACGCCCAACATAATGGTGAGCCGGGATGACGGCGGCGGACACAATAACAAGGCGATGCCGCCGCCAGCTCCCCGTTACCGGATCTGCCCATAATGCAGGTAATGGGCGGCGCCCATTACGTACCGCAACCGGCATTGCCCGAAATGCCAAGGGGCCGCATCGCGGGACTGGATGCAGGCGCGCATCGAGGACCTTCTGCCGGTCGAATACTTCCACGTGGTCTTCACCCTGCCGGCCCGGATCGCCGACATTGCCCTCCAGAACAAGGCGGCGGTCTATGGTCTGCTGTTCAGGGCATCCGCGGAGACGCTGCTGACCATCGCCGCCGATCCCAAGCGTCTGGGCGCGCGGATCGGCATGACCAGCGTGCTGCACACGTGGGGCTCGGCGATGACCCACCATCCGCACGTCCATGTCATCGTCCCGGGCGGGGGGGCTGTCGCCGGACGGCGCCCGGTGGGTCGCCTGTTGCCCGGGGTTCTTCCTGCCTGTGAAGGTCCTGTCGCGGCTGTTTCGGCGCCTGTTCCTCGAAGGGCTGGAGGCGCTGCACCGGGCCGGCAAGCTGGCGTTCTTCGGCGATCTGTCGAAGTTGGCCGACCTCGATGCCTTCAAGGCCCATCTCGCGCCGCTGCGCAAAGCCGACTGGGTCGTCTACGCCAAGCCCCCCTTCGGCGGCCCGGAGGCGGTCTTGGCCTATCTCAGCCGATACACCCACCGCGTCGCGATCTCGAACCATCGCCTTGTCAGCGCGGACGCCGGCACCGTGGCCTTCCGGTGGAAAGACTACCGCATCAAGCGCGGCGATCGGATGAAGGTCATGCGTCTGCCCGTGGCCGAGTTCATACGCCGCTTCCTGATCCATGTCCTGCCATCGCGGTTCCACCGCATCCGCCACGCTGGCTTCCTGGCCAACGGCATCCGGCGTGACAGGATCGAGAAGATCAGGCGTCTGATCGATAAAGCTCCGGAGCCGGATCGGACGACAGAGGAGGACGGGCGCACCGCCCCGGACGAGCGCAACCTGTGCCGGGCATGCCCCAGATGCGGTGGCGCTATGCGCATCATCGAAACCTTCACCCGCGGTGAAACTCCGAAGTCCCGCGCGCCACCATGGGAGGATGCCGCATGATCCAACCGTCACACCCGGCCCTGCAATCCAGAGAAGTCGGACCCGTCAGCGCGGCCAACCGCCCAAAATCTGGGCCACAACATGCACATGACGACCAAGACAGGCATCAATCCCTGGCACCGGCGCACGCAAATCGACGGTCCTACAGTGCTCAAAGTCATGGGGCCGCAGTTCAGCGCAGCGACGGCCCGAGACCCGAGCCACAATCCCCATAGCACCGAAATCTGCCCGCGCTTTCCTCCTTGTCAGATTTGTCGCCGCTGAATGGCAAGCATCCAGCAGCCACAAACCTTAGACAAAGCAGTCGCGGGTCCAAATTCATCGTGCTATGGCTTCCCCGTTGCCAAGCCCTGACGTCAAGACCGCTACACGTCTGGAACCTGATGAGTAAAATCATGAAGAGATCCGCCTCTCGCGCCCGTTCCCTGTCAGTATGGGCAATTTCAATGCTGATTGCTCAACAGGGCATTGCCGCTGAATATACCGCGGGCGTTCGGCAGATGGTGGTTCCATCGGACGAGAGGAACACTGATCTTAAGGTGACAATCTGGTATCCGGCATCGTCAGGCGGCGAAGCTGTCATGCTGGGCGAGAACGTCTTTTTTAATGGGACGCCCGCCATGCAGGATGCACCGTTTATCGACGGAGAATTCCCTCTCGTTTTGCTGTCACATGGGGCGGGCCTTGCGGGACGCTCCGAGGCGATGAGCTGGATAGCGACCCCACTTGCCGAGAACGGATTCATCGTCGCCGCGCCCACCCATCCCGGCAATACTGGCCCCGACCGATCGGCGGCAGAAACGATGAAGCTCTGGCTACGACCCGCGGATATCTCGGATACGCTCGATGCAATCGAGGCAAGTCCGACCTTCCAACGGCATGTTGCCTCCGATCGTATCGGGGTTCTGGGCTTGTCGATGGGAGGCAATACCGCTCTGTCCCTTGCTGGCGCAAAACTCGAACCCGAGCTATTGGCGAGCTATTGCGACACCGATGAGCTCAACCCATCCCTGTGCGATTGGGTTCGCATGAGCGGCGTCGATCTCCATGCGATGGACAAGACGACCGCCGGTCGAGACAATACTGATCCCCGTGTCCGTTTCGCTATGGCAATCGATCCGGCCCCCGCGGATATATTTTCACCCGAGTCGCTCCCCGAGATTTCGATCCCTGTTTACGTCGTTAACTTGGGCTCGGCTTCTGAGATTCCAGCAAGCATTTAGGCCTCGGGGGTCGCAGCTGCAATTCAAGATTCGACCTATCAGGTGATCGAAGATGCAAGTCACTATTCGATCCTTGGAGAATGCAGACCGGGTGCAGCGGAGATAGCCATTGAAGAAGGTATCGAAGATCCGATCTGTGACGATGGAAAAGGAGTCTCTCGGTCTGCGATCCATGCCCAACTCATCGACGTTACCACGACCGTTTTTCACAGCGCACTCAGTCCAGAAGATTGATGCCTGTGAGATCCATCGGTTCCAACGCTGACCGAGGCGCAATTGCCACTTTCCAACCTGGCTGTGGCGGATCAGAGCCGTCTGAGTAACCTTGGCGCCGGATTGGTCTGGCAAAACGAATGGCGAGAAAGGGCTCGACCCGGTCATGCGGCGCTTAGGCGGGGCGCGCACGCGTCGCCCAGGTGCGCAGTCAATCTCGGCCCATACCTGCCTTTGACCGGGCACGTGTTTGCTGCGGCGCAGCTTCCCAAAACAGACATTGGCTCATTCTGGCAAACATGGCTTTGCTGTTTGATCCGATGCGTCCCGCATCATGCCCAAGCGATCGTCTCGACAAATTTTACTTTCCTTCGGGGCTTACTAGAGACACCTATTCCCGTTAGCGTCGCGGAATGACACAATGCCCCAGTTCTCCGATCCGAAACGAACGAGTATCCATCGCCGACGCTGAGATAAGTATCGATGGGTTTACGCTCATGGAAGTGCTCGGTAGCGGCGCAAACGGTACGGTTTTCAGAGCCAAGGACACCCTACTCAGGCGAGACGTCGCTATTAAGATTTGGAACCTGAATGGCTTGGAGCGCTCAAGGGACGAAATCTCAAAAATCGCCCAGTTTCAGCACCCGTTGATAGTTTCAACGTACCTGTTTGATTATGCTGGTGGCGTTCCATATGGAGTGATGGAACTGGTCGAAGGAATGACCGGCAAGAAATGGCTGGAAAAAGGTCCCGACCTTCGAGCCCGAATGCGTTTTTGGGGTCGTTACTCTGAGGCTCTTGGCATTTTGCACCGTTCCGGGACAGTTCATGGCGACCCACACTTGGGAAATGTATTACTGTCAGGCTCAGGCTGCGAGTCGATGCAAACGGGTTCTGGCACAGGCTTTGTTTTCAAGCTGGCAGATACTGGAACCAGCGTCTTTTGGGGTAACCACGATGACTTCGAGACCCGGGAAGAGAAGTTGATCGTTGAAACGGCCAGAAAGCTATTCAAACCTTTTGGACTGGGGAAGGTGTTTAAAATCCCAACGAACATTTCATATGCGCTGGCGGTTAGCCTCATCGATCGGTTCGTCGAGTATCTTTGGCGAGTGTATGAATGTGTTGATTGGGACAGGCGAAGTGAAAATGCAACCTTCATTGCAGAGCATATCATCGCAACACCCTTGTTTGATATCCATGCGGCGGTCAAACAGGTTGAAAAGTCCGGTGTCACCGACGCTGGGCGACTTTGCCGACGCGTGAACGCAAACCTTGTAAACGGAGGTATTTTGGACTTGGATCAAGATGAGTTCCGTTCTGACGCTTTGGTGGAATTTGAAGCAAAGAAAGCCGCCCTAATCACATCTTTGAAGGAACGGACACACCCGGGCTTTGGGGTTGAACATCCTGGAATGTCATCATTTCGCTTCGCTCACTGGTATTAGGATTGCAGCGGCCCAAAGCTGTCTTTGGCGAGCCGATCAGGATGCCGAGGTGCGGCCCGTCGAACTAGCCATTCGCTGCGACTGCAAAATCTCAACGCAAGCGAACTCATAGTCTGCGGAATTTGATGACTTTCGCTGCGGTTGCTCCGACTGTCGCTGTCGGCCTCTTACCGCCAATCGACACTCAATTCATCGTCGTATCTGAGGGGCATGACCATCATGACTTCCAGATTGGAGAAAAGGCGGCCCAGACGTTCGCGCGCAACGTCATACCCAAAAGTTGATTCTTCCATCATCATCTCGATTTCCGCTCTGGGTTTTTCCTCAATCAGGCCAAGCACATAAATGAAGAAGGCGTGGACATCATGGTATCGAGCGAGCACACCGGCAACATCGAATACCGCCTCTCTGTTCTTGAATAATTCGAGGATTGGATCAGCACCTCTTTCGTAGAGCGGCGTAAAACGGTCGAAGTAGACTGTTTCGATGGCGTCCTTGCCAGGATCAATGTTTCCATGGAGGTTATGATTCCGGCGATCCATAACCCGTTTGAACGCTTTGTATTCATCGCTGTTGGGATCGACCCCTGCTGAGAAGTATTTGCATTTCAAGTGCAGGTCGAAGACCCTCGTATCAATTGGTTGCCGGATATAGTGTTCATACTGTCTCGGGTTGCTCTTCAGCTCGTCCTTTCGGCTCATGAATATCACGAGATTGATGAATGCCTCAGCTAGTACTGGCGTAATCAAATCGAGTGAGAGCGATGCACCAAACACCCTGTCCGCTCGCTTCCCTATCTTCTCAACTTGTTTGGAGTAGCGCTTGATGCCTGCGTCGGACCGACGCTTTCCCGGAGTGAAGTCGGGAAGGTCTTGCTCATCTGTCAATATTTCGTGGAAACCAGCGCAGGTATCCGCGATCAACGCAAATCGGTTCGAGACAACGCTCCACTTTTCGAGTGTCGCGCCGACTGCCGCCATTTTGCTACCACAGCGGCGGAAATCGACCTTCAGCGCCTTTGCGAATTTTACCCAGTTCTTGGACGACATCCGCCTGCCAAAAACCGCGACATGGACATCGCGGTTCCCTCCCTGCAAGTAAATCCAAGCCTCACCCGCTCTTAACAGGTAGTCCCAATGGAAAAGGTTGTCGCTGTCGTGCGGTTTCTTTGCCATCGTTTGGAAACCGTAGGGTTGGCCAAAACGGGCAACAAGGTATTTGTAGACAGACAGTGGCGAGAGCTGCTTGCGAAAGACGAGCATGCTGCCACTAGGTTTCCCAGTCGTCTTTGGGCGATCCATGAAATCAAGCATCTCTCTTGGAGAGGGCTTTTCCCAATGCTCAGGTTCAAAGATCATCAGTGGTTATCGCCTCTTCATGCACATTACTCAAAACGATAGCCGACATCTGAACAGGTTGCAGCATGCTTCTATACGGGCACTGCGCAGACTTGCGGTGGCGCAGCATAGTCCCTGAGAAGCCTGCAGTCTGAATGTCGGCTTCCGTCCTGACGCTCAGATCTGTTCGCTGCCGCAGAGAAAGTCCGCAACCCGCCCTTCCTGCAAAACGCGTTTGCAGACGCAGCGAAAACTGAGCAGGTGCGGCGAGCGGCGGGAAGGTCCGCGATGCAGGCACTCCCGCGCGCCGCGTTGAAGGTACGTTTTGGGTCGGAAATACTTAGCAGCTGGGTCAGGATTGGTTGGGATTGACTCCCGAAAGAATGCAGAAATTCAGGGGCTCGAGTCGCTTTCGTGTGGCATTCGACAGCCGATCATTACAGCGAGTAAAACGCGCAATGAAAGACACAAGGTGAACGAAACCAAGTCAGTCCTATTATCGGCCCTTTGCGTCACCGACCCGCGCTCCATGACAATGGTCAATGGATCGTAGGCATGCATGCGATCGTCTCCGCGCGTTCAATCATCCGCATGACTGTTCTAAGGCTCGGCAAGCGTGCCCGTGGAGGAAGCGATGCCAAACTCTCCTCAATCGCAGATATTGCGAGGTCCGGAAGCTTTCTTCGCTCGGCTTCGCGGCGCGCGAAATCCTGCAGGTCCTCTCGCGATATATCGGAAAGCTGCAACGGCGGGCACCTGCTGAGGAGTGGTTCGGGCAATCCCTCAATACTGTTTGCTGTGAGAACCCACCCGACCCAAGACATATCAAACTGGATACGGAAATATGGACAATGCCATGTCGAGGCGGTCGATAACTCAAGCAGCGGCAATAGGGCGTCGGTGATGCTAAACCGGATTCCCTTGCTGGAATACACGTCGCCCGCCTTCTCGACCTCATCAACCACCACGATCGGACTTGCGTTCTTCTCTCGAAGAATAGTCGTCACGACCTTCCCTGGTTCGCCGTTCGCCCACCCACGCTGTGATCCGACAATTGAAAAGCTCGCCGGTTCCGATGTCGCCTCGACCATGGAAGTGGGGCGCTCGAGGTACTCTGCGAGCCGACGCGCCCAGAAGGACTTGCCGATACCGGGCGGCCCGACCAGAAGGAGTGCTGGAAAACGAAAGCCCGGCTCATCGCAACGGACCGACCGCCGCATTGCGTGCCACACGCATTCAGTGGCCGGGGCCATCCATGGCATCTCTTCGTGAAGACTAGAAGCGACAACGTCCGCCTCGTGCTCGTTCGAAATACCGCTGACTGTCAGGCCGTGCCTTAGCCCTTCCAATCGAGCTCGATCCTGATCTTTGAGATGGTCCATGCCCGTTGAGGCATGCAGCCGCTCAAGATATGCCATTGCCCGATTGGCGATGCGGATCTTCTCCCTTCTCGAGACGATCGCATGCGGCGCGAGTTTGTCGTCTTCGGAGATGCGACCAGCCGAGAATTCGGCTTCCTGTCGGGAAATACGAAGGTCTTTGAGAAAGCGTTGAAGCCGTTGCTCCACGTCGTCGAGGCGAGGAATATTCTCGTAGAAACGAACGTTGGAAAATGGGATCTTCGTCGTCTTCGGCATGGAAGTGTCCTTTCGACATACGGCGCCACGCGGTTCGAGCGCGGGCTGACCCCGCCTGTTCAGGCGGTGGACGCGGTTAATGTGAAAGGCTCCGGAACCTTGGAACAGACGATGAACACCAAGGCTTGAACGAGTCAACTCGGGCGCCGCTGCGAGCAGATCTCAGTGAGTTTGAGCGGGAATTCTCGACCAATCAAATTTTCAATATGCTGATTTTAAATGATATTTCATTGAGGAACAAACCTTTGGACTTTTGGCCTTAAGAAAATTCGGCAGGCTGTGTTAGCGCTAGCGCAGTAAAGCTGACTTTCTTCGCAAAACCGGTGTTTGGATTTCGTTCTCCAACTGCACGATGGCGACCCCGGCAGGAGTGCCAGAAAGCCCGAAAACACACGATAAATCGTTGCCAGCGGAAACAAGGACCGCGACGGCAGAACAGCTACTTACGATGGAGTGGAAAAGCGATGACCAGATGCAACGTCAGGATCGAAGACCAGCACTTTCACGAGATGCACCATGCGCTCGGCAATCCGTGGCCGGATGAGATCGCGGGCGAAACATACCGAAACTACTTCGCCACCGATGCTGACAGCGACACAGCTGATCGCATGCGAGCCTCGTCTCACTGGACAAACGGAAGTGCCAAGTTTGGCATGATTTACTTCCACGTCACTGATGAAGGAAGGCGGGCGTTGCTCAAGTTCATGCGCGATCATGTGGCCATCCCGGCCCGATACATAGTCACCTATCGCCACCACAATGGTAGCAGCGTTGTGGCCGCTAAGAACCGTTCTGCCGCACGCTACGCAGCTTATCAGCACGCGGATGTAGACTGGCCGTTCATGGAGTTTGCCGCAAACATACGGTCAATCACGCTTTACGCACCGGCACTCACCCCCGCCTAGGCCGGTGTCCCTGCAAAGGAAGAGAAGGGAAGACGATGACGGATGATCTGGTGAAGCGGCTGCGGGCCGCCTATAGCCGTTGGAGCAACCCACCATCGCCAGAGCTACCGGACGGCGCTCGCATCGTCCTTGAGGCCGCGGATCGCATCGAGCAGTTGGAGGCAGCACTGCGGGACGTAACCGAGCGGCATCAAGTGACGCATTGCCACGCCGCCGCCCGCGCCGCTCTCGCCCCACAGCGAGGTTAGAGCGCTTCCCTCACGTTCCGTCTCATCACGCGTACCAGTCCCAGAGAGCCGGCGCCCTCAGATACTCGCGCCATTCGTCGTAGGTGCGCGGCGGCGTGGGTTTGCGGAACGGAGCGCCATCCAGAATTGCACCGCTGCGCCAATCGAGATGCTGCCGGGGTCCAGCACGATGCTCGCCGCTGTTGACCGGAGACCCGTCGCCAAACTCCAGGGGCGAGCCGTCTGCCCGCTTAAGATCACCAACCCGCAGCCGGTAATCATGTGTCGCCGGATCGCCCGAGAACAGACGGGCGATGTCCGCCTCGGTCAGCCTGATTGAGTTCTGGTCGATTCCGTCGGACGCCATCGCCGAAAGGTAGGTCTGCCAGTTGGCCTCAGTGTCGATGCGATATTGCGTGCCATCGACCCGGATCGACGGAATACTTGAGCCGGCCAGTATATAGACGTTGTAATCCATATCAATCGGCCCGCTGCTCGGCAGGTCTATATTCACAAGATCGCTAATGCCGGTGACCGTTTCGCGTCGATTAATGACGATGTTATGCGACCACGTCAGACCCCCACCAACAGCAGAAAACACCGCGGCCCTTACATTATAGTCGTCAAGCCAGTGCAGATTGTTTCGGAACGCGGGCTGGCACAATGCTGAGAACAAGGCATGAGCTGCCTGCGACCCCGGAGCCAAGTGGAAAACGCAGTCCTCGACCGTATTGATCGGCGGATTTTCGGTGTTCGCTGAATAGCCTGCTGGAGCGGCAAGATAGAGTCCGTAAATACCGATCCCGAAAAACAGACCTCGTCTGATGTCACCGTAGCGGTCTGGGTTCGCGACCGTGCTGTGCGGAATTTGGACGAATCCGTCTTGACCGAAAAACTCGGTTTCTTCCCATTCTGGCGTCGCGAGCGCGCCGTTCCAGACATACCCAGTCGCAACGTTGTTCGCGATCACCACCGCATAGTCGCGATCCGAGCCGGTCACTGCATTCAGAGCGGACACACTCGTGTAAACCTGCACATCGTCGGCCGTCGCGAGGTAATCGGACACGTCCAGCTTGCCGCGAATACTAGTGCTGATCTTGCCGCCATTGTGCACAAAGGGTTGGTGCAGGGTGATATTGCGTAGGCCGGTGCCGCCGGCCGCGCCGCTGTCGTGACAATAGACCGCCTCATTGCCGCCGCGATAGTAATCCGGCCAGATCACGTGCAATCGCGTGGCCTCGGCATCTGCCAGCGGGCCGGCGTCGCGATAGACTGTGATCGGAATCGGTCCAGCGCGCGGCGTTTGAACAGCAGCGAAAGCACCGGTGTCTTCCATCGTGCCGCACCCGATGATCAGGTTGTGCTTCGGGCCCCAGGCAGCGCCGCATCGCACAAGACGGGCGTCGTCTCCGCTCACAATCGAGCCGTGCCCGTCCACTTGCCTCTGCGCGATCACACCCTCTATCGTCACGCTGTCCATAAGGAAATCGGGCGTGCTGGCGAGCTGGTCGAACGTCCCGATCCCGCCCTTGTATTTCGCGATCCGGATCGTCTTGCCGCTGAACGTGTCGCCACGCGGGCGGTAGAACAACGTCACCAGTTGATCATTTGCGCCGGCGGCGGTGTCATCGTCGCCCCGCACGCCGACGTGCAGCCTCCCTGGCTTTGCATTCGCGGCGGTCTTGTCTTCCGCGTATTCCGACGGGAAGACCCGACCCGTGGATGTTTCGACCTCGAACACGGTGAATTCCGGGTCGTTGATCATACGCACGGCGTCCTCCCATTCCCAGTCGAGTGAGTAGAGATTACCGGTTGCAGCGGACCAAGCGCCGGATGAAACAGCCTCAGAGCACTCAAAAACCGGAAGCTCGCCTTCGCCTGCACCAACGATTGAGCGCACACCGCCGGGAAACTCCAGCGTGCGGCCCTCGAACGCGCTGCCCGTCTGGATCGCAACGCCGGAATCCGCGTGCGGGCATAGGTAGGCCAGCCAGGTGTCGGACGACGCGGACAGATCATTGCCAGCGAAGCCCCGCACATACGCAGTCGCGGTATCGCCGCGCGGGTTCTCCACAAAATAGGCCGCGCCGCTCGCAGCGGCCACATCGGCAATGCTGGTCTTGCGTTCGATCTGGTTCGGACGCCCGATCGGGTCGCTTGCCGCCACGTAGGCAATTGCCCATTCCGCCTCGGGCGGTGCGGCCGTCGCGCCTCGTGTCAGCGTGATTTCGTAGACCCCTGATTGTCCGCTGACAGCCGCAAAATCACCGTTGCTCAGCGTCTCCCGCCGGATCAATCCGGCGACGGTCTGCTTTGCCACGGTCGACTTGTGGCCCCGCCCCGCATCGTCTGGGGCGTTTCCATCGAGCCAGAAACGCGACCCGGTCGCCAGACCTGCCACTCGACCGCGCTTCGTTTCATCCCGGGCACGCCGAGCACCGGAACCCTCATGGTCAAGCGAGACCCGTTGCCAAGACGTGTCGCCCAGATCGGCGCTGTTTTTCAGCAGAGCTGTCGCGGCCGTGCCGCCGACCGGCAAGTCCGCCTTCTGATGGTCGGCGGCCAATCCGATCTTGAGATCGATCTGCGTCAGTTCGCGCCCGGAAACCGACGAAAACGACCCGCTCTTTCCGTAGAGGCGCAGGCTGTCGAACCCTTTTGCCACGCCCAACACGCTCTGAACCGGCAGCGCAAAGGTCCGCGTCGTGCCGCCGCCCCTGAAGTCGAGAAGGATATCCTCAATCTCGGTCCATGCGTCCTCTTCGAAACGATTCCGCATCTGCACGGCGAACGTCCCGTGATCATTGTTGAACGCACCGGCCACCGTCACGGTGATTTCGGAGGCGATGACGCGGCTCCCGCGCGGCCATTCAATCGCGTAAATGTGCCGATCCGCCTCCGTGCCCGCGCCGTCGTTCGCGCCGGAAAAGCCGAGAACAGTCGCGTTGCTGCCGTCGATCAGATTGGCGGGTTCTGCGCTGGTCCCTTGCGCGCGCGCCGAGAGGATCTCGCGACGATCGCCTTCACCGCCAAGACCGGAATATGCTGTATCCGGAAAAATACGCGTGAGGGCGTCCTGAACATCGGATTGCAAGCTGCTCTGATCGCTGAATAGCGTCCAATTGACGTCATCCGTGCCGAGCGTCGTCACGGTGCTGCGGGCGAAGTAGGTCCGGCCGCCGTTGGTCGTGCCGCCGTCGACGTAGACCAGGGCCGCGCGCACCTCGGCTGCGGCGTTCATGTCGGTGGCGCGCGACCATGCACCCGAGGCCGAGACGTAGATCCCGTTCTCGGCTGCGTCGCTCTGATCCTTCACCAGCACCCGCGAGCCGGACGTGGTCACCCCGTCGATCGTCTGCTCGCCGGACAGGGTGATGTTGCCGGTCGTTGCCGCAGCGACCGGGCCTCCCGGCACAGGCCGCGTTCCGGTCACGGCAAGCTGTTCAACGGAGTTTACGCGATCTTCAAGTCCCGAAGCCTCGCCGCCGATAAGTGTGTTCAGATCAACCATGTCTTACTCCGCCTCGTAGGTGACGTATTCGCCGTCGTAGGTGACGGGCTCGCCGTTGTAGAAAACTGCGTTTGCAGGAATACCCCCGCCCCGCCGATTGCCCAGCCCGAGATATAGCCCTAGCCTCATGATGTGCCCCTATTCGATACCTTGACGCTCAGGATCTCGCCTGCCGATTGCTTTATTCGGATTGTAGGATATAATTGACGGGCCGGAAAGGCGTTGCTGCGCCTGACCGACCCTAACCACATTGCGATGATTGGAGCATCGAACATGGCTAAAAAGCCCCTACCCTGCCCGACTGTCCTGCGTCAACTGCTTGACTACAACCCCGAAACCGGAGTCCTGACTTGGAAGCATCGGCCTACCTGGGTTTACAAGCCCAAGAAGGTCTCTCCGCAAACTCGCGCTAACAGATGGAATGCCACGTGGTCTGGAAAGCCCGCGCTGAACCTTGTGCGAAGTGGCTACAAAGGTGGATCTATTTTCTCCGTAACCGTCGAGGCACAGCGCGTCGCTTGGGCTATATACTACGGCGAGTGGCCGAGCGACCGGCACATTGACCACATCAACGGAGATCCGACCGACAACCGGATCTGCAACCTGCGACTTGCTACGCGCTCTCAGAACAACCAGAACGTCCGATCCGCCAAGGGCTCTTCATCGCGCTACAAGGGCGTGGCGTGGGATAAGTCGCGCGGCAAGTGGACGGCCGGCATCAAGCACAATTACAAGCGTCACAACCTCGGGCGCTTTGACTGCGAAGAAGAGGCAGCCCGCGCTCACGATGCGGCGGCGCTACGGATCTATGGCGAATACGCCAAACTCAATTTCCCGCCAGCCCCGCTGTAAACTTGACGCGAGCGAACACCTCGGCTTCGTCGCGCATGGCTTCGATATCCTCGGATGAGATCATTGCGTTTCCGTGCTGTTGTGTTACGATTTCAGAGTAAATGCGGCGTGCCCGAGCGGTCTAAGGGTGAGGGACGCCAAAAGCCGGATAGCGCCGGACCGTGGGTTCGAATCCCACCGCCGCATTTACTTTCCACACCCCGCCTCAGTGATAATCACCACGTCCGTTGCGGGCTCTCCTACAGCGTCAGGAGTGGCCTCCAGGTTGCTTTCCAACCCGGCCCGCAATTCCGTGACAGGCACTCTCAGCGCCCCGCACATGGCCTCGTCAGTCGCAATCACCGAGCAGCCGGTCGCGCCAGTTAGCGCCAGCACAGCGAGAATTCGCATCGTCAATCCTTTCCCGTGTTTCGATGGTATCGCGCGCGCGGTCCAACTCAGCGGCATCGCGGCCGGTGAAATACATCCACGTCAGGGCAGTGACGCAGAACACGATGATTGCGCCGGGTATCCAGAGGTTCATCGCGCCACCTTTGTGTTCCGATAGGCAACGTATCCTGTCACAACCGCCATGATCCAAATCCCCGCAGCGCTGTCGGCATAGACAAACAGCCACGCGGCAACGCCAGCGAGGGCCAGTTTCGCCACCCACCAGAGCCGCCCGAAATACGACATGAAGAAACGCACGACGGGGTTAGCCTCACGCCCGCCCCGCTCCAGCGCCTCTATCGTGGTGATGATGTCGAACAGCGTAGCAATGCCAAATGCGATGAGAGCGGCGGTCATGTGGTCCATCCGTTCTTCTTCGCAACGGAATACACCGCCTCTGTCACAGCGCCGATCAACGCACCGGCAATGGCGAGGTAATCCGGATCAACGGCAATAGCCTGTCCAGTTTCTGGGCTGACAACACCGTAGGCGACGAGAGCGCCAGCGAAATACCGCATGGCAATGCGCGCCAGCGGGGCAACGGGAATGGTCATTTGCGACCTCCGAAGATGCTGAAGGGGCGACCGGAGCCGCCCCGATTGAGTCATACAAAGTTGGCTTTGACAGCCCACATTGCCGCTTGCTCATAGTTCGTCAGCGCAATAGAGCGCTGTCGGTTTTCCGGAACGTTGGTTCGGATATATTCCATAAGCTCCTCCGTCAGCCGCTTGGTTTCGGCCACAACGTCAGAGCCAGAAGGATTGAACTCGGGGATCGTAGTTTCGTTGCTCATAGCATTCTCCTAGAGCTATCGCGGTTGACGCTCCGCGCGGCGAAACCCCGTTTTGGGGAATTACTTGCCAAAGATGCTGAGAAAGAAGGACACCAGCGCGGCCCAGATGCCCTGAGAAGGCACCTCCTGCGCGGGCTCGGGTGCAGGCGCCTGCTTGGCCTTTCGCACAGCATCCATAAAGTCACCGACGCTCACGTGCGCTTTGTTCAGGCTGTCTCCGGCGTAATAGCTTTGCCCTTTACGAACGACGCGAGTGCCGCGACGAACGTCTGTCACAACGGGCAGGCTGGCCCATTCCTTCGCCAGCGAGTTGCAGAACTTCTCCAGTGACAGCTTGCCTTGCAGATAGTCTTGATATCCGCGCCGAAACAGAAGGGTGGTGGCGAGCCGATCCTGGCCGCCCTCGTCAAACATATCCGTCACGGACATGCCCGCGTCGCGATAAAGGCCGCGCAGCGTATCTTCGAGGATCTGGTATTTGCCGGCAGCCTCGCTCATGTAAAGCGGGTCAATGCTGTCCTGCCATGCGAGCACTTCGCCAATGGTCATGGACGTAAGCTGGCGCGGGCGGTGCTTGGACTTAATCCCGCCCCACACGATATTGTAGTCACCGCCGCTTTCAGGCTGAGCGATGAAGTTTAGCAGCGGTCGCGCTTGGGCAACCACCCGAGGGGTGATCTGCATTGCGTCTGTCCTGTTTTGGGGGTATCGTTGTGCGGTGAGCGCGGCGTGTTTGTTCCGCCTTTTTCGCCGTCAGTGCACGGATTACCGAAGAAGGGGGCTGCTATCCGCAATGCCGCAGGTCGCCGCGCTTACTCTCTCAGGAGGCGATATGCAGATTAACCTTGGCTTCGTTTGCTTCAGCTTCAGCCGCACGACTTGGTGGGTTCGCAGGAAAGGTGGCCGCTGCCACATGCTGAAAATGCCTTGGTGCCCAGCCCTGTTTTCAGAGCGTTACGGGCGCTGGCCGCACTATCGCCTTGCTGGATTCCGCTTTGGCTCGCAAGAATAAGCCACCGCTCCCAACTCCGCCGACAGTGATTAGCCTCTCCCCTGAGAGCGTATCTCCACAGCCAATCCACGATCACCACGTAGACAGCCCACACGCGGCATTCAGAGCGCCACGCTGCGTGGGCACAAATGCTCATATCCGGCAAGTCGGGAAACAGGCGACGGTGCAGCATCACCGAAGCCCGCTCGATCTTCATCCACCTTCTGGCGTAAATACGACAGGGCCGGGAGGGCGCTCGCCCTCAACCTCCGTCAGATCCACGCTGGCTCTAAGAGGAATTACGCCGAACAACATCACGCGGCGCTTCGTCATCAGGTAGAATGGCGGGCCGGCATCAAGGCAGCGCTCTGCCCAGTCGCCAAGGCGATACGTGACAGTGTTCCCGGCTATCTCCTGGTACGTGGCCTCTTGCCAGTCACCGGAATTGCATTCGTATCCGTCACCGTCGATCAGCGTGATTTCCGAGCGCCACACCGCGTCTACAGTCCCAAAGGGAAGCTCGCGCACAAAGCGCACGTTATCGCCGGCCACTTGAAGCGAGACAGGGCGGATGAACAAAGACGACGGCAGGCAAAGCCAGAGTGCCGTTCCGATGATGCCAAGGATCACCAGAACAGCCCCCAGTTTGTCCGAGAAGGACCACCGCATGTCATAGGCTGGCCTGTTCATTTGCCGCCTCTCAGTGCCAATATGGCTGCTAGGGCGCCGGCAATGCCACCGATTGTCAGAAACCCCTTGATGAGCCAACGCGCGGCCCAGTTGGATCGCTCCACGACAATTACAACGCCGGCCATGCGCTTTATCAGCGGAGGTTCGCCAGCGGGTGTTGGCTCCATGAAGGCCTGATACATTTCGCGGGACCACGCGTGGCACTCGTCCAGCTTCCTGCGTTCATCATCAGTCATTGCTCAACGCACAACCTGAAAGAAAAAACCGTTGTTCGCCGCGCTACCGCCGCCGTCCACGATATCAACCTGGAAGTTGCTGTTGGTCTGCGTGACAACTTGCGCCTCAGTTGGCGTCCGAGTTCCACCGGCGCCAAACGTCTGCACGATTACAGAATAGTTCGCATCCGGCATCGTCGTGTTGAGGCCGATTTGATACCGCCCCGTGGTGATGCGGGTTGAGGTTACACCGCCGCCTTCGGTCAGCGAGCCGGTAGCGTTTACCTTGCCCCAGGCGCGAGTGGCAAAGGCCGCAGCCGCAGAGCCATAACCCGCATCTACCGAGAAGTCGCCGTCAAGGATCGTGTCACCATTCACCTCCAGCTCTGCTGCGGGCGTAAGCGTGTTGATCCCCACGTGCTGCGTTGAGCCATCGCAGAAAATGGTTGTGCTGTTGCCGGACTGAATGAACACATCGCCTTGCGTGCGGACGCGGACATATCCGGTCGTTTCGTTGATGATAGTGAAGTCGGAGCTGGAACCGTTATTGAAGCCGACATAAGCCTCGCGCGCACCATCGCGGTCAAAACCCATGTAGACGTTGCCAGCCGAAGAATTGACCAGCGTCGCCACTTCTCCGCTGCCGGTGATCGTCGTGGCGCCAGACGCAGAGAGCGTGGTAAACGCACCAGTTGAGGCGCTGTTTGCCCCGATGGGCGTGCCGTCAATCTCACCACCGCCGATATCGACGTTGCCGGCGCTTTGCGTGGCAATCGTGCCGAGGCCTAGCGTCGTGCGCGCCGCCCCTGCGTTGGCGTCATCCAGAAGCGTGCCGGCGAATGCCGTAGCCGCGCCAAGGTAGCCCCACTGGCTTGCGCTGATCGTGGTTGTGCCGATGTTCTGGATCTGCCCCAGCTCGTCATCAGTCAGGGCGTCAATCTCGGCATTGTAGGCCAGAACGTCCGAGCCAATCTCAAGGCCAAGAGCCGTCCTCGCGGCCGACGGGCTAGTCGAACCCGTCCCGCCCACAGCAATCGGCCGGGCTGCGTTCTGCTCCTGCTCCAGATCCTCCAGCGGATCGTTGTGCTGGCTCGCACTGGCCGTCTGGCCGTCTACTGCCAGATATCCGGCTGGAAGGCTGTATGTATCGCCGCTACGGGGCATCGCTGCACCTCATTGACAAACGGGCATCGGATGCCGACTTTCATCAGCATGATGCGGATTCTGTTTTCTGTGATTGCTCTCGGCACCATTGCCGGTTGCGATTTGGCCGAACGAGACACCAGCGCGTGCGAGAGCTACGGCTTTTCGCCTGGGACCGAAGCCTTTGGGAATTGCCTCATGGAGCGGGATCAGACCCGCAAGCAATCAATGGCAGACGCGCTTCGCTCCAGCGGTGACAACTTCAACTCCACACCAGCGCGCACGTGCTCAACTTACGTTTCGGCGCACGGCTCCACCGTTCAGACGCGGTGTTATTGATGGGCTTAGTCGATTTCGCTTGCGCTGTGTTTTTGGGAAACGTGATGACGCTCAGCGTCATTTGGGGTTTTCGGCAATTTGTTAAGCACGACGAGCAGGCGTCATGGAAGGCATACGGAGCGTTTCTCCTGCCAATGCTAGCGCTTGCCGCGAGCGTTTACGTTATTGAGGGACCGCCACCGCAGTTCGACGCACTAAGGCCTCAAGAATCTGCCGCTGCGCCTCAGACCCCTGCATCTGCTCAATAACGGGCTCAAGAGCTTTTGCATCCCCGGACATGAGTGCGCGCGCAATCAGTTGTCGCGTCGGTTCGTTCATGCCCGTGACGGCGGGTCCGACAGCCGCGCCAAGATTCATCGCGGCACTGCCCATCTGAAGGTTGCCTGCGTCCCGCAGCGCACGCCCAACGTTGGCAAGAGGCCCAACATCCTTGATATCTTCCAGATTGTCGGCTGTCCGCGACCCACCTAGCGCCCGCTGATAGGTGTCATACATCGTGTTTTCACGACCCACCCGCCGGCCTAGCAGGCCCGGATTGCTGGCGATTGCACCGGCTTCCTGCTGACGTTTGGTGCTAGCGAATTCACGAGCGGAGTTTGGAGCTTGTGCTTTGTTGCGCTCGATGCTCTCTTGGATGGTATCGCCGTAACCAACGCGAGCGGCGCGTTGCTGGTCTGGCGTCATGCTTTGGAATGTAGGAACGTTGTCAGCCGCGCGGCCGCGCCTCGCCATCTGTGATCCAGAATCGACGGCATCAATGACCCGAGATGCTGAGCGAAACCCGTCATTGGCAGCGCGATACGCATCGCTGGACTGCTCAAGAGCTTGATCCAAGGCGGTCACCAGATTGCTCAACTCGCGAGCTTCATTGCTCCGCCCTGCGCGCGTTGCAGCGCTGATCGCGTCCTGCACGTCTTGCTTGACCCCTAGGACGCGATCAAAATCCGACAGTTCGCGGGACACTCCGTCTGGCCCGGGTTGAGCGGCGAGGCGGCGGCGAAAGCCGGCCATTCGACCATCAATGCTATCTCCAGCAACACCGCTTCCCTGCATGCCACCAATGCGACGATCAATGACGGCAAGTGCATTTCGCACGTCCACCGGCCCCGCATTGCGACGCGCTGCATCATACGCTGCATCGGCAGTGGCCTTCCGAGAACTGGATAGCCTGTCAGTAAGAGATGCCGCACTTGTTTGCGGCCGGTCCAGAACGTCAGATACCGTCTCCTGAAACTGGTAGCCCTCCGGAACAAGGTCTGTCCCAGGCTGACGCGGCTGCCCCCTAAAACCAAAAGCATCATCGACAAAGCCGCTCATTCGATCAGATTGATTTACTTGGCGCTGTTGCAGAAAGCGTGCAAGCTCATCTGCACCATCCCCGCCGGATCGAACAACTCCAGATGCACGACGTTGCCCGGCTTGGCCCAAGGCGTCCATAAGGCGGAATTCGGGCTGACCTTCGGTTGACGCCTCAATCATTTCTGCTGAAACGTCATCAGCGCTTTTCCCGGATTTTTGAAGCGCGGAAGCTATTGCACGACGAGCGCGGTTTTCGCTAGCGCGACCGAGGGCGTTATCCACACCGCCACCGATCATATCCCTTGCTGCGCCTACACCCGCTCGCCCCGCACCAACAACCGCAGGAGCTGCCCCGCCCGCCATAGCCCCCCACAATGCAGCGTTGCGGCCTTCTGTAAGTCTGTCAGAAAGCCCCTCACCCTCCATGCCGCCATATGTGGCGCCACCGAGGCCACCGGCGATAGCAGAGCCGGTCATGCGAGCCGGAAGAGATCCGGCCGCTGCCGCACCACCTGTTGCAACGGCTCCCAACACAGATCCACCGATGTCCGCTCCGAGCGCCAAGCCCGGATTCTCACGCTCCAGCACCTCTTCCTGCTGACGGTAGTGGTCGCGGCGATCAGCATAGTTGACACCCGGCGCGATGCTTTCGACCGCAGCCGAAGTCTCGTCGCCAATCAGCCCGAAGGTCATGGCCTCGCCGGCCTTGTTCAGAAACGAGCCAATGCGCTCCCCAGTGTTCTGCGTGGTCGGATCGTCATCGCCAAACACGTTTTCGCGGATGACCTGCCCCATGCCTTTGGGCTCGGCTCGCTGCCCGCCATCCACGCGCCGCTCGGCCTCGCGAATAGCAGCCCGGCGCAACGCAGCCTTTTGCTCTGGCGTCATCGGAACAGCCTCCTGTCAGCTTCTTCCATCGACTCCCAAAGGCTTTCCCAGCGCTCCTGAGTGTAGCCTTCGGGCGGCGGGGGAATATCGGAGTCGCCTTGTTGCTGAGGTTCAGACGCAGCCTGCGTAGGCTCTTGGCCCCCAGCGGAAACACTGCCGTCCTCCGCAAGGCTCCACTGACCTTCGCCGTAGGCCAGATCCAGCGCGAGCTTCCGATACGCCTTTGCCGCCCGAAGGTATTCCTCAGCACTCGTAGAGTTGTTCAGCGCTGTGACAGCGTTACCGATTGCCTGACGCTCGCCGTCCGT
The DNA here is from genome assembly GCF_900172265.1 of Roseivivax jejudonensis. Lineage (GTDB taxonomy): Bacteria > Pseudomonadota > Alphaproteobacteria > Rhodobacterales > Rhodobacteraceae > Roseivivax > Roseivivax jejudonensis. The sequence goes on from NZ_FWFK01000011.1 coordinate 32,101, forward strand.
AAGCTGCCCGACTGCGCCGCCCGTCGGGCTGTTGTCGCGCATCCTCTGGATTTCAGAAAACGCCGCGCTGTCGGTAACTTGGTTGGTGCGGTTGCCGAAGTCCACGGCGGCATTGCCGGTCAGAGCGCGGCCGATGTTTGTTCTCCGAAAATCGCCAAACGCGCCTGTTACGGGGAGACCACCGTTCTCGATCTCATCAATGTTCAAGTTGATCGAAGAAAGCGTTGTGCCCAACATCAGCTTTTGCTGCGCCTGTTTGCGCTCCTCAGCCTCCGCATTCTGCTGCCGTTCGATGTCACTGTCCGTTCCAGCCACCGGCGCAGACATGGGCCGCCCCTGCTCGTCAAGGCGGATATTGCCGTCCTTGTCGTAGAGATACGTCATTCCTTCGCCGAGCTTGGACAGGCCGGGAACGGGATTCTGGTTACCGGTATTCACGTTGATGGTTTGGCCGCCACCGCCAATCGTCATGATCTTGCCATCGGGGCTGCGCTGGTAGTTGCCTTCCGGCAGGCCAAGGCTCGCAGCCTCTTCCCGAGACAGCATTTCATATCCTGGATCAGGCGCAGTTTCGTAGCTTTGAATGACTTGCCCGGACTGCTTGTCGATAAGGCCGACGCCATCGACATACTGCGTCTCACGCTGTGGATTGCGAGCGTTCTGCAATTCAATCTGAGCCTGCTCAAGCTGCATCTGTCGCAGCGGATCTTCCGCATCCATAGCCCGTTGTAGCGCAAATTTCGCTTGCTGGCGCTGCTGATCGCTGAGGAAGGGATTGGCCAGAACCTGCTGGATCTGCTGCACGGACGGCCCGTTATAACGCGGCGCGCTGTATTGACCGCCGCCCGACGTGGAAACCGACCCCTGCGAGACACGCGCCGGGCCGCTCCTTCCGGCGTCAGCATTACCAAACCAATGGTTGCCGATTTGCGTCCAGTCTCCGCCGGCCCGCATGCCCCAGTTGGGATCTGCCACATTGGCGTTGTAATAGTGCGTCGCACCGCCCGTTGGGTCTTCATACTGACCGCTGAGAAGCATATCCGCAGCGCGATACGCCTGCTCGGACGGCTGCATGTTTTGCATGTCCAAGCCGCCTTCGCCGCCCGCGTAGCCAGTAACGCTGTTCCACGCGGAAAACTGGCCGGGCTTCATGATGACGCCGCTCAGACCGTCACCGTACCCGCCGTCCGCAACGCGATTGTTGATGACAGAGCCAGCTGCAATCATCCCGCCAAGCCCCTCACCGCCAGCCTCAGCTTGCAATGTTCTAGCAAGCAATTCGCGTTCCGACGACAGAGCATCGGCCGCCGCGCGCGTAGGCCCGCCATTTGCTGCCATAGCCGCGTTGCGGCGGTCACGCTGGGTCATTGCCGACGACACACGGCCAACGCCACCGCTGGTGCTTACGGACGGGCGCGGGCTGTTAAAGACGCTATTGAAGATCTCCGTAGCCGCGTCTTGCCCCTCCTGCTCCTTGCGGTTCGCATGCCGCTGCATCAAGCCGCCAGCGATGCTGTTAGCGGCACTGTAGATGCCTTCCCCCACGTTCTGCGGGGCAGCAGCTTGGCCCATCATCGCCCGAGCAATCTCACGCCGATGCTTGATTTCTTCGGGGGTGATCCCGGTATTGCCGCCAAAGTTATACATTAGAGCGTCCCGATGTATGCGCCGCCAAGAGAGCCCGCCGCGCCAAGAATGCCGCCCATGAGCGCCTGACGTCCGGCCTGCTGCTGCTGCCATGCGTTCAGCCGGCCTTGGTAAGCGTCCATCTCAAGCCCTGCCCGATCCACCGTCGGGATTTGAGACATATTCGGCGTGACGAAGTTCGGCTGCTGCACCTGCCCCGTGCCGAGAAGCGAAGCGATTTCGTTGATCGGCTGATTCCGGAACGCGAACATTTCCTGCAAGGCCGCGCTGCGCTGGTCATTCCGGCGCTGCTGAAGCGCGTTGTAGGACTGCTCCTGCTGGTTAAGCAGGCCCGCGTTGAGTGTGGACGCGTCCATTTGCGCCGCGTTGTTCTGCGTGGCCGCTTGGTTGGCCAGTTGCTGCTCTGCCAGACGCTGCTGGAACTGCTGGCCGCGCGCATCGTTCGCAAACGTGCCGCGTGCAATATCCGACTGCAATTGATCCGCCGTCGCGTCGTTGTAGAACTGCGCCTGCGCCTGGTTCTGGCCGAACTGCTGCTGCTGAGCCGCATTGCGCCGCGTCATGGCATCCGCGCTCTGCTGATATTGCTGCCCGACAGCCTGATTGCCGAACTGTGCGCCCGCCAGATCGGTCTGGAACTGCTGCCCACGAGCGTTGTTGGCGAACACGCCGCGCCCCTGCGCCTGCTGGTAGGCCTGGGCCTGTGCCGCATTCTCGAAACCGGCCCGCCGTGCCTCCAGATCCGCCAGCCGCGACTGCTCCTGCCCGCCGGCAAGGATCGTCTGCATGCGAGCATCATTGGACTGCTCGTTGAAGCGGTTCATCGCCCGGTCATACGCTTCCGAGCCCTCACGAATGCCCTGATTGAGAAGGCTTGTCCGCAGCGACTCGCGGTCCCGATCAAGTTGCGGGTTCAGCCGGGAAAACAGTGCCTCTTCCACGCGCCGACGGTCATCGGAGAAATCCGTCCCGTAGGAGCGGGTAATATCCCCTGCATCGCCAAATTCGGTCTGGAATTGCTGCTGCGGAACGGTCGTCTGGATGTCACCGGAGCGGTCGTCCAGGCTCTGCTGCACTCGGCCGCCGGCGCTGAAGCTGTTGCGATACCGCGCGCCGTCCACGCTGGTCTGGAGTTGGTTGTCGGTGTTCTGAACGTTGCCGCTTGCCTGCTCCAGCCCGTCAACCATCAGGTTGTTGCGGCGCTGGTTCAGGTTCTGCACATACCCTGCGCCAAGGTCACCGCGATCCGGAAGCGCGGACGGGTCCATGCTTGTGCCGAGAAGCTGGCCGAGACGGCTTGAGCTGTCGCGCGCAAGCTCCGCAAGGTTGATCTGCGTGTTGACTTGCGCGTCCTGCAATTGCCGCCCCTCGGGGCTGAGCGTCTGCTCAATCGTCACACGCGGAATGCTGTAGGTGTCGCCGGTGGACGGGTCGGTCCACGTGTAGGTAGAGTTTGGATCATAGCCCGGCAGCCCGCGCTGATATTCCTGCGCCGCTTCGTAGGTGTCGAACGTCTCACCGCCCACGCGATAGCCGGTGGTGTCCGGAGTGCCCTGATTGCCGCCACCCAGCATATTGAGACCAAACTGCCGCTGCCCGTTGTCGTTGACCGTCGGGCCGGAAGCAGTGCCGGGCGTGCCCTTGATCGTGTATTGCTCGATCTGCGGGACGTTGCTGTCGCCAAAGCTGTAGGTCAGCGAGCCATACGGCGTCGTCTGGTTCGGGTTCATTAGAACCGAGTTTGCAACCGCGGTGGTGACGTTCGTTCCAGTCTGCGCGCGCTGGACCTCTTCCGGATCAGGCGGCTTGGGTGCGGATGGTGAACACATGCTAAGCCCTCAGAAGCGATAGACCATGACGGACGAGACCTCCTGAAAGCCCATGCGCTTCCAAATCTTCGCCACTCGGAGATCAGTTACGGGGTTGATGAGAACGCGCTTGACGCCTCGCGTTTTCAGATCGGCCAATGCCGCCTGCACCAGTTTTTTGCCCAAACCGTTGCGATGCTCGGGCACGACATACAACACGTCCTCTTGTGCGATGAGATCGCTGTTGTGCATGTCGTTGGTCAGGTAGACGTTGCAGTGACCAACCGGGCGGCCCTCATGCCGCGCCACGTAGTTAAGCAGGTATCCCGACGAGAACGCCTCGAAATACTCTTTCAAGCGCGGATTAAATGGGCTCACCGGCAGCCCGTCGCGGGCAAACCGCTCACAGGTTTCCTCGTAGTGAGCGCGGTAATTCGGCTCAAGTTCGTGGTAATTCAGATCACCACGCTCCAGCGCAATCTGATAGGTCAAGACGCCCGGCCACCCGCTTCCAGAAGGACATCGACGGCAACCAACTCAACCGGGAGCTTGATCGAGCTACCCGACGAGATCTGCACCACCGGCGCAATTGCGTAGCCCGTCGCCGCCACGCTGCTCCACAGCCCCACAACGCCCCTGCGCGGATCACCGACATTCCGCGCCCAGGTGTTCGTGCCCCATACGCCAGTGCCCCAGATCAGATCGCTGGTATTGACCGCGCTGATGTTGGGCGCCGCCGCAAACGACACGTTGTAATCAACCGATACTTCGTATTTTGCGAGGAAATCCGCGTCCGCGTAGAAGGCGCCGCGCGCCATCGTGGCCGCTTTGTATTGCGTCGGGTCGCCCAAGTCCGAGAACGAGTAGCACACCCGCGCCGTGAAGCTGTCCTCAAGGTCAAAGCCGCCTACGTTAATCTGAATGACCTTGCCATCCTCGCGGCCCACGTAGGCCTCGTCCTGAAAGATCGTCGCGCACGTGCCGACCCAGCCCGTCTGGAACGCCCAGGCACCAGTCTGGAGATTTGCAGTCAGCATGCGGCTGCTGGACGGAAACACCGTCAGCATGAGGTTTTCTTTCGTCCACTTGTGCAGCTCAACGTCTTCGTCGCTCTGCCGAACCTCATCGCTCCACGTCGCCTTGATCGGACGCGACACAGCAGCCAGAGACAGCGCGGCAGGATCTTTCTGGATCGCCTGACTGATCGGCACGATGCCGTCTACGGTCGCCACGAGAAGATCGCCACCGGCCTGCATCGTCGCGCGCTTGCCGATGGGCTTGCCGATGTCGTAGCGCCCCTCCAGCGCCCAGGTCGTCGCGTCGGACGGATCGGACCCGGAATAAACCGCAACCTCGCCCTGCGTGCTGATAAACACGCACTTGTCGTCAATGCCGTCGCCGCTATCGAGGCTCCACGTGCTACCCATGAGAAGCGAGCCGCCCCGACGGAAGATTCCCGCAAGCGTCGTGTCCGATGCCGTCCCGGCGATTGATCCCGCCGACAGATACCAGACTTTCAGGCTGTCTTTCTCGATGAAGAAAAGCCGGTTGCGATACAACCAGACATCCGACAGGTCCGACGTCGTGACGCCCGTTACGCTGAGCGAGCTCCACGATGTGCCGTCGTAGATCCGGCCCTCATCTTCGCCGTTGACGATCACCAGGTAATCGCCGCCAGAAACACCAATCTGCTGCGCGGACCAATCACCGGACGTCAGGCTGGAGACAACTGACGTCTCGGTCGTGGTGATGTCGTAAACCGTATCTGCCGTGGCTGCGTAGATCTTGTTGAGCGTTCCGCTCTTGAACGTGAACAGCGTCTTGACCGGATCGGTGACGTCCGCAAACTCCTGCGTGCCGCCCCGAACCTGTAAGCCCCGTTGCGTGGGAAGGAAGTTTTCCATCCATTCGGCCGTGAGCGGACCTTTCGCCGCCGCCGGCTGGCTTTCTACAATGCCTTGAATGGGTGCGGGCAAGCTGATCCGCTGCGCCTGCGCCCGCTTGATCGGCCGTTTCACGGAGTGATTTTCCACGGATACGCCGTCTTGGCGCGGTAGTTGGGCCGCGATGCCTGCCCGATGATCCGAGCCCCGCGATCCCGCTCGATATCCCGAGCCAGAGCAATCTCCGCATCACGCATTTCCTCAGCGTAATCCAGCGACTTCTGCTTGCGCCACTGAGCGACGAGCATCAGCTCTAGAACACGATCATCCAGCCGGAACGTGTCTTCATCCGCCGTGAACGTGGCCTTGTTGGCTCCTGATGTGGGCGTGATGACCGCGTTGCTGACATACCAGAACTTGGCATCCTCATCCGCATCCAGCGCCGGCTTGTGAACGAAATTGCCGCCGTAAATCGTCCAAGTGCCATAGACCAGCTCATACTCCCGGATATCAAGGTTGAGCCATTCCTCCGGCGTGATGTGCTCAAGCGGGGTTTCCCACTTGGTAGACCAGATCTGAGCGTCCTTCGGCATCCGCAGATAGTCGTCCGGTACGGGAAACTCCGTAGTGCTCCCGTCACCGTCGTGCGTCTCCAGCGTCAGCAGGATCTGCCAGTCATGCGACTGAACGATCTTGTCCGCTGCCTCGACAAGCGCACGGCGCAGCTCGATATGCGTGCGGTCCGAGCCCGTGAACAACGCATCAGGCTGCTCAATTCCAAGCTTGGCCGCCGCGTCCTTCGCGATCTGCAACGCCGTGCGAGCCATTTAGGCGGCGTCCTCTTTGGCCTTCGCCAGCGTCTCGATTTCCTCGATCAGCCGCTTACGGCCCCAGCGCCGATCAGCTTGCACACCAGCGTCACCGAGCATGTTCCGCAGGTCGTCGTCGGTCATGCCGTCAAACTGATCCACAGCGGGCGCTACGGGCGCCTGTGCGCTTTCCAATTCGGCAATGCGGGCCTTGAGCGCGGCAACTTCGGACGTGCCCTCAGCGCGCTTCAGATACGCCTGTGCGGCCTCCACGAGATCTCTCGAGCCCATGCCCAGCTTTCGCATGGACGAGTCCGGCAGCCCTGCTAGTTGCTCGACGGTGCGAACGTTCTGCGCGCGAAGCTCTGCCCGCTTTGCCTCGGTGAGAGACGTCATTTCAGCAAGCGGCGTGCCCGTGACAAGCTCTGCCTCAGCGTCTTTCTTGAATGCCTCGTATGCCGCCGGGAAACGCTCCGCGTAGGTCATCTGCGCCTTCGCGTGAGTTACGTAGTGAACCTCGTGCGCCGGGGCGACCAGTTCGCGCTTGTTGTCGGCCGGAAAGCGGATGCGAACGTATTCGCGATCCTCGAAAATCGGGCGGCCGGCGTCTTTGCTTTGGCGCATGTTTTGAACGGCCTTGCCGAAGAACTCCACGCCCAGTGCCATATCGGGATTGTCCATGTCTCTTGTCCTGTCTGAGAGGAATGCGAATAGGGCGGGCCGTTAAGCCCGCCCCGATTGTGTTAGTCAATGATGAACCAAGCGTAGTCGCCCGAAGACAGCTCTACGCCGGAAGCATTGTCCGCCGACCCGCCGGAAGCAGCCGCAACATACTCGCCGTTGGAAACGGTGATGTTTGCTGCGGTATTGCTGGCGCCAATCGTCGCGTTGGCTTTCACGTACTGATACGTTTTGCCATCATCGCCGAATACGGTTTGCCCGGTTTTGAAGGGGCGCGGCTTGATGCCGGACGCTGCCTCAGCAGCAGTGTAAACGTCGGTGAAGTCCACACCGACCGTGTTGCCGGAGATGTTCGCCATTTTTGAGCCCTCCTTACGAGCCGTTGAACAGCTTGGCCATGTGGATCGGGTTGCGGAGGGTCAGTTCACCGTAGAAACCGATGTGCTGAACAACCGCGTCCTGGTTCACAGGCGTCTGCTTGCCACCGAACTTCGAGAAGTTGCGGTCCTTGTGGTAACGGAAGCAGATGTGATCCGTGGCGATGAAGTAGGAGATGTTCGCCGGCATTGCCGAACCGATCCCGCCTTCGAGCACGATATCCATCGACTTACCGCCGCCGTAGAATTTGAGCGCCGGGAAGCCGAGCTGCGCCGCTTTCGACGTGCCGCCGTCCGTGATCCGCTGAATGCTCTCAGTCGCACCCTCGTAGGCGAGGTAATGCTCCTGCGAAGCAAGGATCAGGTCCGGGCCGGTCTTGGCACGGCTGCGCTCGATGACGATCTGGTTGTAGATCGGCTTGATCGACGTGGACGACACCGAAGTCGCCGTAGTCTGATCCCACGAGTAGGACGACACGTCGTATGCCGACGTCCGCCAGATGGCGTTGTTTGCACGGCTGATGCCGCCATACGTGCCAGTGGTCGGATCGGTCGGGAGCGCGAGTTGCAGACCACCAATCTGGCGACCGGCGTCTGCGGTGCCGTCAGAGTGAAGATCCTCGACAAAGCGGTCCTCGAGTTCCGTTTCGGCCGCTTCAAGGTGCAGGTCCATGATGTTCATGAGCTGCGCCGTGGAGCCGCTGTTCTGGAGAATGTCCTCCATCGACAGCACGACCGAGACCGCCGCCATTTTCGGCGTGAACTCAGCATCGTTGACGAGTTCTGCGGGCTTCGGGTTCAGGAACTGGTAACCCGAATAACGGGTGTAGGTTCCGCTTTCGTTGTAGAGAAGGCGCTCGCGGATGGTCGGACCTTCAAAGGTCTTCCAGCATCCCTTGTCCTTCATGACAGCCAGGAGGACGTTCGAGTTCGACACAAGGTCTTGATAGCCCGTCGAACGATCCTCGATGGCCAGCGACAGCGCCTCTTGGAGGCGTTCGTTGGTGTTCAGAGCCATTAGCTCACTCCATCAGGTTTTGAACTAGAAGCCTGCCGAGCGCATTGCGCGCGCGATGGCCTCTTCACGGTTCGCGGACGGCTTCCTTTGTGCCGGGTTTGAGCCAGCCGTCGGTGCACCAGTCACGGATTTGACCTCGCGGGTTTGAGCCGGGGTCTCGGGGGCAGCCTGTGGCTGCGGAGCCGGGGGATTCATCCGCTCGGCTTTCTCGTAGGCCTCCTGCAAGTCCTTGGCGTAACCGGTGGACAGCATGGTGGCGATTTCTCCAGAGAGTTCTTCAAAGCGCGGGTTCTGCGCTGCGAAGTCCTCGATCTGCTTGTGAACAGCTTGCTCCTGCTGCTGCTGCATCGTCTGCTGCACGCCGCCGAAGCCCTGCCGAAGCTCTTTGACTTGCTGGCGAAGCTGCTGAATCTCCTTGTCGCGCGGATCGCTCTGTCCCGGCTGCTGGCCGGTGAGCATCTGGCCGATCTGCTGCGGGCTCATGCCCATGTTGCGCGCGATCTCGGAGAAGCCCGCCACCGGATCACGGCTCAGCATGTTTTCCAGGTTGATATACCGCCCGAGTGCATCCTCCAGCTTTACTCCCTGCTGCTCGGCCATCTTGTAGAACGGCTCCAGCGGCTCGATGCGCTGCCTATACTGCTCGATGCCCTGCTCCATCTCGCGGACGGCGCGGTGAGCCTCGGCCTTGATGGCTTGCGGTGCGTTGGCCCATTCAGCCTTGGCATCTGCGGAGAAGCGGGACGGCGCCTCGTTGAAGCTGTCCGCCGCCTTGGGCTCGGCTTTTGCTTCCGGCTTGTCGTCCTTCGCAACAAACTTGCCATCAGGGCCGCGCTGCTGCTCGGTCTTGGCCTCGGCAGGCTTCTGCTCGGCCTCTTTCTTGGACTCGTATTTCTTTACGTCCGGCTTCTTGGCCTTTTCGCCTTCCGCTTCTTCGTCCAGATCGCTGAAAGCCTTTTCCAGCGCCTCACGACGGCTGCGCTTGGGCTTTTCTTGCGGCTCCTGCTGCTCATCGGCCTCCTGCGGGGCTTCTTGCTGCGGCGCCTCCTGCACTGCTTCGGGTGCAGGGGATTGTTCCGCCAGGGCGGGTGTGAGTGCTTCTTCTGACATGGTGTCTCCGTCTGAGGGAGTTGCTTACGGCGCGCCGAAGCCCGCCTGGGACAGCGCCTTGGCCGCAGATGCACGGCGCTCGCGCTTCTTGCGCTCTTTCTCCGCAATAGACGGCTGCGCGCGCTTGTGCGGAACGTCATTGCCCACCTCGACAACGCCGGCCCGCTTGTATTCCTTCCGCATTTCCGACTTGCTGTCGTAATACTTGCCGTTGGTCATGCTTTGCAGATGCGGCTGGCTGTCGCCGACCGTAAACGGCGCCTGCGGCTCCATTGCCCGCTGCCCCTGGTGCAGCATCGGCATGCCGTCATCCCCGACCATACGGCCGTCGATATAGCGGTAACGCTCACGCATTCTTCGGATTGTCTCTGATATAACGCTCAGCTACCAAGAGCATCATTTCAGCATGCTTGATGCTTTGGGGAACAGGAATGGTTTCAGGAAATTCCTGAATGGGAGTCATCGGCCAGCAGTTGCACGGACGCCCGTAACCGCCGCCCCCGCATGTTGTGCATGGAACGAAGCTCATTTCACCGCACCAGCATCGCGTAGATGCCCGTTGCCGTAGTGCCGGTTGCCTGAAAGCTGTCTACCTGCGCCGGGAAGTAGCCCGCCTCGACAGTCGGCGTAATCGCCGTGCCGTTCGTCGTGAAGCCGATATCCCCGCCAACCTCGACAAAGAAGCCGATGCACCGCCAGTTGTCCGGAATGCTGTAATTGCCGTCACCCGTCGCAACCCAGACTGGGGCGACACCGTTTTCCGCAGAACTCATGTCGTGTCTCCTAGTGCCACCGCGCGCTTTTGCTCTTTCTCAAGCTCAAGCTCTTCCATATCCAACAGCGCCTGAATCTCTGCCTTCTCGCGCTCAAGCTGCTGCTGATCGACCTTGAGGCCCATTTCCTGCATTTTCAGCGAAAGCTCGTAGCGCTTCACCGCCGCGTTGACCTGAGCATCATATTGCCGCGTCTGCGCTACCTGCTGCGCCTCTGCGCGCTTGGACTGCATTTCCTGCGCCCGCAGCTGCAGTTCCTTCTCCTTGAGCGCCAGCTCCTGGCTCTTGATCTGGTTGTCTGCCTGGGCTTTCTGCGCCTCGATCTGCATTTTCTGCATTTCCGCCTGAGCCTCGGGGCTCGGCTGATCCTGCCCCTGCCCGGCCTGCTCCAGCTTCTTCACGAAGTCATCGACCGCAGCGCCCATGTCACGGCCAGCCCGGAACGCGCCCACACCAAACCGCAGCAGCTCGCCCATGAACTGAGCCGCCTCGGGCCGCGCCTCGATCACCGGCCCCGCCTGCTGGATGAACCCGCCAACCGCCGTCAGGAACTCGATACGGCTTTCCTTCTCCGCTTCCTCGTTCGGGGCAATCGTGCTGTCCGTCTCAACCTCCAGCGCAAACGGACGCAGCCGCTGATTAACCAGAAGCTGCTGCACCATTTCCACAGTCACAATCTGCGGCGGCGGCTGCTGCTGCGCTTGGGCCTGCGCCACGATCTGTTGAGCCTGCTGCTGAGTGGGCATCTGCATGCCCGACATCGCCAGCAATTCCCCGATTTGGTATTTCTCAGCGTAGATCTCGGCCTTGATCCGCAGAACGTCCAAAGCCAGCCGAACCATCTCGGACTGCTTCTCACGCACCCGGACAGAGCCGTACTGCGCCTTGAGGTTCTGAGCCCCCAGCGTCTCCTGCGCCTCCGTAACCCCCCGCATGATGTCGGAGAGGCCGGTGATTTCGTAAACATCCTCAATGAGCTGCTTGCGAAGCTCGATGCACGACTGAATGACCTGGGCGACTTCCGTCACTGGCAGCCAGACGATGCTGTCCTTGAGCGACTGACCGCCCATCGCCGCGAAGTTGGACACCGGCACCAGAATGGCCTTGTTGTCCGTCTGCCTCATCGCCGCTTCAATCGCCTCACCGATCTCAGACGTGCCGGCGGCATAGAAGCCCTTGAGGCGCAGGCTCTCGGCCAGATCACTGATCCGGGCCGTCAGCTCGTTGATCTCGTCAACCTGATCCTTGTAGTAAACAAAGTCTGGAACCGGCTTGAGCGTGCCCGGCTCCAGCGTGGCGTATGCCGGCTTGGGGCACGGGAAAAAGCTCTTTACATCAAACAGCGGCTCCTGCTCGTCCAGAACCTCATCGACGCCCTCGGTGACCCACACGACCTTGCCTTCGGTTCGGGACCAGATCTCCCAGGCCTCGGCCTTCTTCTCCGACGACTTGTAATCGTCCTCGCGCTTGTTCCCGACTTCCTCGCGCTTCGACCGGCGAAACTCATCACCGAACCGCTTCGTGCCTTGCTCCAGCGTCAGGTATGCCCGACGCGCCACCCACCCGACCTCGGACCACTTGCGCCCAGGCTCGTGCACGAAGTCATGCCGATCAACGTGGATCGCGTGGCCATCATCCAGAACCCACACGACACCGCGTGCAGCGAGGCACATATCATCGCGAGCCGAAAGCAGCGTTTCGTGCAGATCGTCCGCCTCGACGTCGTATTCAAGCACACGCTCAAGCAACTCGGCAGCTTTGCGCGGCACCTCGCCAGTGTCCGTATGGCGCGGCATCACGACGGGCGAAGGCGCACGCTGATAGACGCTCGGGCGCAGGATCTCCATGTTTGCCCAGAAAATCTTGAACTCGCGGTCGCCCTTGAAGTCCGCCATATCCGTCAGGGCGGCGTAGAGCTTCGCGATGTTGTCGCTTTTCTCCTGCCAGACGTTGAAAGCCTTCTCCGCTTCGGAGATAGCCTCAAGCCACGGCCGGGATGCTTTCGGCGCGTCTGTCTGCTCGTCGTCTTGCATCAGATGCGCGTCCTCTTGCTGCCGGTCTCTATCTCGGGCGGCGCGATAAGCACCTGACCCGGCTTCGGCTTCGCAACCGTCTTGATCTTCTTCACCGCGAGATCGCGATAACCCTGAGCCGCGTATCGCATTGCGTCTGCGCAATGGCTGGACCAGTCGTGCAGGGGCCTCGGCTTGAACACCTTGGCTTTCTCGTCAAACTCTGTCCGGTAGTGCCGTAGCGCCTCAAGCCCATCCCGGCAGCGCATGGCATCGAACCACATGCGCGGAAGAAGCTGGCGAACACCGTTGATCCCGTCTTCCTGATTGGCCGGCGGCAGCAGGAACGGCTTGCGACCAAGCCCCGCCAGCGTCTCAAGCCTGCTGCGACCCGTATCGAGACTGCGAACCTTTGCATCGTGAGGCACGTAGTCAGTGCCACCCGTCCAGCCGCGCGCCTCAAGCTCCGCGACGTAATGAGGCAGCGGCTTGCCGTGATCCTCCAGGTAATCAATCAGCCGCATTCCGTCAGGCGCGGCCTGGAAAACCCAGATTGCCATGCTGTCGCCAATGCCAAGATCCCACGCCGTATGGATTGGCAACGCGGGCTCCGGCTTGACCTCGGTTATACGTCCCTCGGCCTGAGCGTCAGCCACCAGCGAAGCGTAGTAGGCTCCGAGAATGGCAGCATCAAAGCTGCACTCGTATTCCTGCTCGTATTGCTCGGGCGTCATCGTCAGCCGCGCATCGGCCAGCTCCGCCCCATCAATCAGCCCGCTCTCGGATGCCTTGAGCACCAGAGAAAACCAGTCGTCGCTGCTCTCTGCCAGCTTGTGAACGTCAAAGAAGGCGTTGCGGCCCTTTGGCGTCCCGATGAACGTCGCCCACCCCTTGCGGTCACTCAAAGCAGGGCGAATGACCTCGGCCCATGCGCGCGGGTCCATGTCGCCGTTTTCGTCCAGAATGCAGCCATCCAGATAGATGCCGCGCATCCGGTCGTAGTTGTCTGCACCGTAGAGCCGTATCCGAGCGCCGTTGTGGCCGAACGTGACGTGCAGCTCGCTTTCGTTGGGTGTCGTCCCCGGAATGCCGCTCGTGTATTGCTTGAGATACTGCCAGGCGACGTCCTTGGCTTGGGTGTAGAACGGCGCGATGTAGGCCAGCCGAGCATTTGGCCTGTCAGTCTCGATTGCTGCCTTGATTAGCTTCTGAATGCAGGCGACCGTCTTGCCTGCCCGCCGGTGCGCCACGATGCACGACCAGCGCTGTGTGCTTGTGAGAAAATCCCGGAACGGCTTGCGGGGGATGATCTCGACATTGACGGTTGTCATTCCCCGCCGATTTGAACCTTGAGAACAACGCGATCTGTTGCATCGCCAGTGTCATCAACAGATTTCAGCTTTGGCATCACCCGATCCAAAAGCGACAGGCCCGCGTTAACCTCCGAGGCCGTCATTTCCGGCTCGTTGCCCTCGGCGTGGTCAATTAACCGCTTGAGAATTTTGGAGTTCGCGATTTTAGTTCGATGCTCAGCCCCCATTTGAAAGCCGGGCTGCCTGCCTCGTGCCGCCATGCTGCTGTCTGCGCCGGTTTGAGCGGTCACAGCCTCTTTTTCTGGTTTGAAGTTTTAAGCGTCGGGGTCGTTGTAGATGCGCCAGATAATTTCTTCTGCTGCGCCTTCAGAAACGCCAGCTCCGATCATATGACGAACGATCTTGGCACACCTGTTGTGTTCGCGCTCCATTGGGCTGACCTGCGGGGGCAGAGGCTCCGTCGCATCGCGCCCGGGGCGCAGCGGCTCTTTGCAACAGACCTTAAGCCAAGCGTTGATTTGCTTGATACTCTTTTGCCCGCACCCCGGGGCGCGCAGCATAGTTGCTTCTTTTACAGCCGAAACTGCGTCTGGCGTGATCTCGTCTTCCTCGCAGCCCAAAACGTGACACATCGCCCGGATCGCTCGACTGCTGCATATCTCCCTCATCATGGGAGATACATGATTCAAGAAGACTTCGCTCAGTTCATTTGCGGGCTTTACGCTAGAATATTCTGATTTTGATAGTGCCCGAAGATGGTTTCGGTCCGTAGATTTCATGAAGTTCAAAAACGAACTTTCATCGTAAACACCGTTGATCGCCAAGAGATCGCGAGCTTTTCGGCTGATGTCGTCAATCATTTGAGATGCACCGCTGCGGGTTTGAGCCGTCAGCGCCCCTCGTTAGTGAACCTGCGGGCCGACGTCGCCAAGGGCCGACGTCGCCAATGGCAGCCGCCAGCAATACCGCTTCCATGTCTTCGTTATCCAGGTCAGTGCAGATCCGGACAGTGCCGTCTGTGTAGACTTCCAGCAGGACGTGTCCCGCCATCTCGGCAATCTCTGCCGCGTCGTCGTCCATCAGTGAATCAACGAGATCCGACATTCCGTCGTGCCCATGCTGGCACCTCGCTGTGAGTGGATGGCTGGAATTGCAGTAGCACCAGCCCCGATCCCGCGTAGGGAGCCCCTCAAATTGCGAGGGTGGGCTGGCTTCTCCCGCTTATGCCGGCGGGCGGACGCCGAAACCGCTGCTCGCAGGTAACGACGTCACTTCGGCCTTGTTCGCAATATAGCGCATATGCGGTGGCGGTGCAATAGTGGTGGTGTCAAGCCTTATTCTCTGTCGCCTTTCTGCACGCCCGTCTATAGCCCTGATGATCAAAACCCCAATTTGGAACAATTCGCAGCGGCCCTAAATACCACCTGCCCTGCATGTCCTTTGTTGCTTTCTCAGCATCGCGCATGCGCCGGTAGCTCCCGATACGGTGCTCGTAACTGCCCGTTTGATGAATTATGGCCAGCGGCTTCATGCCCGCCTCTTCGCGTCAATCGGATCAAGCTGCCCCGGCACCCACCCGCCGAACGCCTCGATCTCCACCTCCAGCGACGGGTGCATGTCGTGGGCGTGGTGAACCATCTTCCTAAACCGCGCAAGACGGCCAGCCAGCGGCCCTGTAAGCACCTCCAGAAGCTCTCCAGGCTCATACTGGCACATGGCCGCCCTGTCGTTCGCTTCAATGATCCTGTAAGCCTCTGCGGCTTTCTCTGCGGCTTTTGCGATGAAGGGCTGAACGTGCCGGCGCGCCTCTGCTTCGCTGATCCGCATCGTGGTGGACGAAAGCCCCCGGCAGCGCATGGCCTGAAAGAACTTGTCGTCCGGGATGTCCGCGAACACGTAGTTGGGGCACAGCACCTCCACGATGGGATCGGGGTGTCTGCGCTTGCCCTGCCGCTTGAACGTGATCTTGCGGGGAGCGTGGGCCTCGATGCCGAGGGCGCCAAGCTGACGCTCTACGGCAAACTCGCCCCGCTCTTTCTCAGCCCCCGGCCATGCGGGGATCTGCCTGCTCGTGGTGATTAGTGCGTAGTATGCCATCTGCTCGGCCCCTGTGTGGGTTATCGGTTGGGTTGAACTCTTTTGTTCCAAGCGCTCTTGGGGCCAGATACGTCGTGGTGGTGGCCAAAATCTACGGTGGCACCGCACGACAACTGATCTTCGCAGCCAACCATGTTCGGCCCAAAAACCATTGCTGGCTTCCCGCAAAATGGGCATGGCTTTAGATCAGCCTCACTCATCGCCCCTGCTCCCTGTCCCACCGCTCAAACGGAACCCAATATGAGCCCTTAGGGCCGAAAACCATCGTGCCGCTGATAGTGCGAACAGCGAAGAACCCATCAGGCATAATGGGCGACACAACAACGTCCATCCCGCCAATCTCGCCATGCGTCGGTTTGCTTGTGGTGCGAGCCTCGCCGACTGTTTCAAAGCCGGCTTCACGTGCTATGCGCTCAATCGTCAATTTTTTTTCTCCCTGTCCCACCGCTCCTGCACGACGGCAAAGGCGGCCTGCACTGCATCGCGGATCTCGCGGTCTGGCATGGTGTCGGTGTCAGTCATTGGTGGCCTCCTGCTCAATCTCATCCAGCCGCTTTCGGGCCTCAGAAATCGTGTGAACGTTCTTTGACGTGATGACGCTGGCCTTAATCAGGAAAAACAGAATCGCGATGAGGAAGCCGGCCCACTCCATTGCGCTGCTGTCTGTCCAGACGCCCAAGCCAACCAGGCCAGCGAAAAGAGCAAATGTGCTTGCGTCTCGCATCCATGATTGCAGCGGGGTTTCCGAAACAATGATAACTTCTCTTTCAGCCATCAGCCCTGCTCCTTCCGATAAATCGTGATGCTCGAATTGCCCTGAACGTTGATCCTGTCACGCACCAGGAGCCCCGCGTCGGCCAACTCGGAAAGCCGACGACGAACAGCCTCGCGCGAGCCCTTAACCCGCGTCATCACGTCGTCTATCGTGCGCTCCCGGCCGTCCTTCATCACCGCCAGGATCTCCACCTGCATTTTTGGCAGAGAAAGCGCAGGCGTCAGCTCTGCCTTGCGGTGCTGTGCCCATGTGGCGGCTGTGCGCGGCTTGGGGCGCTCTGGAATGTGGCTGGGGAGAGGGCGGGCTGTGTAGACGGTGTAGGTCATAGAGCGTCTCCGTCCTGATCAGACAGCCAAACCAGAGCACCTCGCATCCATGCGGATCCGTAGGCATCCAAGGGATGGCTGGCGACGGTTGCGTCGTAGGCGTGAGCGTTCAGAAGCACTCTGGCCGCCTGCGCAACTCTGTCGGTTGACGGGTGGTCATGCTCTGTTGGCTGGACCTCCGCCAGCTTGTACCGCCTTTGGCTGCTATGCTTTTGCCAGCGTCCGAAAGACACATGGGTTTCTCCAGCCTCGTCTTCGCCGTACCAAAGCCAAACCGGTGCGGCTGCCGTTCGTTCACGCATCGTCATCACTCGGTCTCCGTGTTAAGCGAGGCGGCCCCGGCTTCTTTTTCCCTAACGATAACCTCGTGCGTCTTTGCGCAACTCGGGCACAGCGCCTTGATAGCGATAGGATCGCAGCCCTCTGTCGGATCGTAAGTCGCGACATAGCGTGAGTCATAAATGTTGGCGTCGTAAAACGCCTTCCCACCGCACACGTCACATTGGTAGTAATCATTCAGCGCCATCGTCGTTCTCCATTCCGGGTGCGTCAGTTCGGCCAAGATCCACCTTCTCAGCAAATGTCCCGACGTTCGGGCTGGCTGAGGTGTGCGAATTTTCTGAGAAAGGGTTGTGCTGGGTGGCGTCCGTCATTCTTCGCTCCCGTCGTCGATCAGAAGGGCAAGATCATCAAACGCTGACGGAGCGGTGTTCTCTTTCATGTTGGAGTGACAAATAGCCCCCCTACCATGTGCCAAATAACCACTCCCGAGCAGCTTGTAGCGGTTGTTCATATTGCGCTTGCCGCGCCCGGTTCTGTAGGTGCGCTTCATCGTGGATAGGCGCCCCACTTTCTCGATTTGCGAGATAGCCCGGATCACCGTTCGGCGGCTGAGGTTGGTCTTCTCAGCAATGCGGTTCATGGACGGGTCGCAGCGCCCCGTCTCCTGATTGTGCGCGTGCCCAAGGTAGCAGGCCACCAAAGCGGCCGCCTGCCCGAGCTTGTGATGCTGGATCGTGTCAAACGCCCACTGGATGCCACGGAAGCTCATTGCCCGCCCTCCAGTGCGCTCAGGATGCGGCGGCGGTAATCTTCCTCTGCGGCTTGCTCCGCCCCCCTCAGAGAGTGTTCGTCGCCAATCCAGCCACCTTCGTAAACGTCGAGAGCGTATCTCCCGCACCCCAAGAGACGAATGCAGTAGAAGGCGGGCACGCCGAACGCGTCCGCTTCAAACATACATCCTTCGTCATCGCTGTGCTCCAGTAGGTCTACCCACTCCAGCGGCTTGATCGCTACAGGGGCGCTGAGAACGTCGCGGGCTTCATAAACTGCCTCAAGATCATAAAGCGTGATCTGGCAAAGCGTGGCCCGCGCCGCCGCCTCAATGGTTTGGCCGTTCACGCTGCCGGCAATGCGCTTGGGCCCGCGCTCGGCGCGCTGCAAGGCGTCGTCCAGCCTAGCCACCAAGTCAGTGTTAGCGGATTGTTCACGATTGTCTTTTGCGGTATCATCCCGCAAATCATGCTCACATGGCATGTGCCGAACTCCTTTTCAGTTTGGCTATGTCTAGGGCTGAGCCGGTGCTACCAACACCGGCCAGTCCGCCTCTAATTCTACAGCAATTCGGACGTTTAGCCAACACTATTCGTCCTCCATTAGCGGCCCATCCGCATTGCGCGTCGCTCGCCAATCGGAAAAATACCGCTTCACAATTGCCTGCACGTTCGGGCTTGGCGTCTTGCCGGTTCGGATACACTTCTTGAAGTTAATATCGACGCCCTTTAGCGCTTTATCATCGCTCGGGATGCTGGCGGATACCCTTTTCCACCAGTGCGCGATATACTCCAGGTCGGGATCGTTGATATCGAGGAACACGCGAGGGAGAGCGTCAGGCTCCGGTTCTTCATTGCTCCACACTTCGACAAACCGTTTCTGCCAGCGCTCGTCCATGAGCCGCATCATGCGGTGTATGGCTTTCCCGAGGTGCTGGCGCTGGGTGTGCTTGTCCTGAGAGGAAAACGCAGTGTATACGTCATCAAAGATCACGT
Source organism: Roseivivax jejudonensis (assembly GCF_900172265.1). Classification (GTDB taxonomy): domain Bacteria; phylum Pseudomonadota; class Alphaproteobacteria; order Rhodobacterales; family Rhodobacteraceae; genus Roseivivax; species Roseivivax jejudonensis. The sequence continues at coordinate 50,778 of NZ_FWFK01000011.1, forward strand.
CGCGAATGTCAGCCATCACAGCTCCCCCACATACTGCTTGAACCGCGCCAGACGCTCGCCCTCCAGCGACTCACAGCACGCACGCAACATCGCGCCGATCTCGTGCTTATTCGCCCAGAAGGCCCATTCACGCGCTTGCGGAAGCAAGTCCTCTTGCGGCAGGGGATCGGGCCACCCATATGCTTTGAACACCGCCTGAACACGGCCCTCGGCGATATCGGCCGGGAAGGTGCGGAGAATAACCCCGAGGGCTGTATACCGCTCTTCGTCCGTAAGCCGCGTGAGAGCCACCCTGGAGGCTTCCGCGAGATTTTCCGGTGTGGGATTGCTGATTGCGTCCAGCAGCATTCTCAGCGCCCACGAACGCCTCTCTGCGGCTGTCGGGTATATCGGTGACTGTTCTGTCATACGCCCCCTCCACTCCATTCCTCTACCTGCGCGTTGTAGTCCCGCGCCGTGTCCTCTTGCATGATCGCCAGCGCTTCCTCGGCGCTGTGGATCACATCAACCTGCCCGTTCCACTCGACGTGCCAAAGGCTTTCCATATCGGTCAGCCGGCGTGCTGATGGCGGTTTGTTACCGTCCTTGATTTCAAAGAAAAAATTGCGCGATTTGTAGCCGCAGGCTATGTCAGGGCAGCCCATTCCGACGCGGTGCAGATAAAGAACCGTCACACCGCGAGCGCGAAGCTCGGCAACGATTTCGCCCTGGTTTGCGTCTGCTTTTGCGGCCCAACGTGGCATCTCACATCCCGCTATATTGCCGAATGAATATCGCCCGCGTATCGCCTTCCTCCACCTCGATAGCGTGAGGCATGGCAACGTAGCCCTCGGGCAGATCCACGACTTCCAGAGTGTCAGGGCAGCAGCCGCCCAATGCGTTCGGGCTGGTGATATGCCGCACCGTGACATCGCCAATGGGCATGGTGAAAACCATCACCTCGTCCGTGGGCGCCTCCTGCTGGTTATGCAGAATGATTGCGTCGTCCGTTGCCGTGACGCTCTGTGCGGCGGCTGGAAAAGCTATGAGGGATAGGAGGGCGGCGCGGATCATGATGCGGCCCTCAATCATTCCAAGGCCAAATGCGAAGGTGCATGAGGGCCCTGATTGCAAACTCGGCAATAACTATTCCAACCATTGCTCCGGCGATCATTTCAATAAACTCCATTGACTGCTCCCAAGATCAGAACGGTATCGAATCTGTGTCGATATCATTACTCGCCGGATGGCTTCCCGACTGCTGCCCGTTATTCTGTCCCTGCTGCTGGCCTTTCGGCTCGAAACAGGATACAATTACGTTGCTGCGGTTGTCGGGATTGGGCAGGCCGGCGGGGTTGAACCAGCGATCTAGCAGCAGAAATTGCTTGCCGTCATCGCCGCTCATTACGGCGCCGATATTCTGCCAGCGGGCTTTCTCATTGCCCTGGTTATCGCGGTAAGTGTCCGTCTTGACGGCGAGGTCATACAGTTTGCGAGCCATTACGCGGCCTCCAGTGTAGGGAAAGGGGCGGGAGCCGTAGCCCCCGCCAGTTACGCAGGCAGTTTGGGAGGAACGACCAGGGAGGTTGCCTGCGGGGAAAAGTGCGGAGGGGACAAAGTGCCCGCCTCCGCGACCCGGCGGGGGGATGTCGGGGTCATTGGGTTTCCTCTTTGGACTCGCGGAACTTCTCAGCCGTGAAAGCACCAGCCGCGTATTGATCCGCAATGAAGTCGGGGCACATGCCAGCCAGAGCGCACGCACGGCGATAGTCCTTGCCGCGCTGGGTGATCCAACGCTCCGCAATAGGCCGCTCTCTGCGCGCCTCTGCGCTATTCTCGCAGCCAACGGCGTCCTTGATCGCGCGGACGACAACGGCCTGCCACAGCTCCTGCATGCCGGCGCTCATTGGGGAGCCTCGTGCGGCTCGAAAGTCAGCGGGTTCTTGAAGTATCTCGTGCCCGAGCGCGCTTCCTCGGAGCGCTCGTCCGCCTTCAGAAGCTCTTTTTCCAAAGACGCCAAAGAGAACGGCCCGCTACGCCCACGAAGGCGCTCGCTGTTGAACGGTTCAAAATCGTCGGTAACGTCCACGGCTGGGGCGACGACTGAGAAAGCATCGCGGATTGCCTCCAGATCGCTGACCCACTCGCCATGCGTGACCCAAGGCAGCAGCCACGAAAGCACGTGACCCTCGAATGCCTTTGCGCGCCAGAAGCAGCCGCAATCCAGAACAATGCGCGGGTGCATTGTGTGCGGCGTCTGACCGGCCAGCTGTTGCAGCCGCTGCGGGACGCTGACTGTGTGCCCGACTTTATACATCGGCATGTCATCAGGCTGGAACGCGTAGAGGTATCCCGTCATTGCGCGCCCCCAGCCACAAAAAATGCGTCTGCATACTTGAAGGCGGAGCCGATTGTTTCCACTTCATCGGACAGGCAAGAAACGTCGTGCATCAGCTAGCCTCCTCAGAAGGGGCAGCATCGGACGAACGGATGGATGCATGTGCGAAGATATTGTCGGGGCATCTGTAGCCCCGATCCTGTGCCGCGTCTCGCAACGCCGGATACCAAGACCACGGAAGCCCGCCACGAGCCTTTGCGTTCGTGACAGCCTGCGGCGTCCTGCCAACAATGTCGGCGACAGATTTGGCGCCGCCCATATTCTGTATGAAGTCGTTCAGCCTGCTCATGGCCCTGCATAATACACACTATCTGTGCAACAGCAAGTCCAAGTTTTCGCGATGGGGGCTACAGCCTAACTGTGCGACAACGCCGGACATGAACGCACCGGCCAAACAGCCCCACCCCTTTGCAGACGTAGGCGCGCGGCTGCGGTGGCACCGCGAGGAAGTCGCGGGCCTGACTCAGCGCGAGTATGCAAAGCGCGCCGGGCTGAACCCGACGCAGTATGCTAACTGGGAAACTGGGTTATCTCACCCGTCGATGAACGGTGCGAAGGCGCTGCGGCGCACGTTCGGGTTGTCGATTGACTTCATCGTAGAGGGCAACCCCTCAGCATTGTCGGCCAGCTTGTATAGCGCCTGGATAGCGAGCCCCTCGCACAACTCCGACCAGTAATCTGTCGTCAGTCCAGTTGCGTTGGCGATGCGGCGAACCAGCTGCAAATCGTTCATAGTCTATCCCGTACTCATGTGCCTGTAGCCTTGTAAGGGTTACAGCACGCAACGTGCGCGGGAAAGGTCCGTTTTGGACCGCTTCCAAGCCCTGTCAATATGACGGCGCACAACACCTCGTGACAGCCCTGTGTCCCTGCTGATCCGGCGAATGCTGGTGAAGCCGTGCGCGCGTATGTGCATCTCGACAAGCGAGCTGTTCAGGTCGCCAGCCACCCGGCGGCACCCCACAAGTATGGTGTATACCTCGTTCGCGTTCAGCTTCTGCATGCGCCGAATCTGGTAAGCAATCTTGCAGATTCCATGGCACCAGAATCGGGCGCCTGTGCGGGCTGTACTAATAAACTGTAATACACCCCTTGTGTGCTAACTTTATCTGTAGTACGTTCCTCCTACACCAAACGCACAGGAGGACACCAAAGTGAGCAAGACCGCTGAATGGGGCACCGCCCGCAAAGTCCGGCATGATGCCGAGAAATACATCGAACTGATCGGCAAGACGACGGACAGAACCACCGCTGCATCGCGAGAGGGGTCACATGCCACCGCTGGCAAGCTGTCGAAGCTAGTCGTTTCGACGGAGATCAATTTCCAGCCTTACGACGGCGCCACAAATTACCACCGCGACAACGGCTTTGACGCCGCCTTGTCCGAGGTCGTTCGCAAGCACTGGAGCAACCTTTGCCGTGAGGCGCTTGACCTTCTGCGCGAGCGCGAGCGTGAAGCCGCAATTGCCGCAAAAGCAGAAGTTGCGGCTCAGCTTCGTGCAATCGAGGAAGCCGAATTCGAGCGGGGTGCAGCATAATGGACCCCCGCAGCATATCCGAGCGCATCCGTGACAGCCTGAACGCTGGCTTGCCGGATGACTACATGGCCGATTGCGCCGAGTTGTTTGTCGCCTACCAGATCCACCGTCACGCGCGTTCTGTGGCTGTGTCTCTGCCGGCTCCTATTGGGGGGCGGGAGTGATGGGAACCCGAGCACTCATCCACGTTCAGGAGCGGGGCGAAACGCTCGTTACCTGCTACGCTCAATACGATGGATACCCTGACGGCGTTGGCGCAGCTATTTACCGCAGCCTTGGCCGCCTAAAGCTAGTCAACGGCCTTCGCGGCGAGCCTGACGTCATGAACGGCGTCAAATGTGCGGCGGCGATTCTTATTCGAGACATGAAAGAGCGCCCCGGCGGGTTCTACATCTACCCGCCCAACGCTTCTGACGTGTGGGAAGAGTTCGTCTACACGATTGACGGCGACACCCATGAACCCGGCAACGGCCTTCACATGAAGGTTGTTGGTTACGGCGATACGCTTTTCGACGGCCCGCTTTCTGAGTTTACACCAGAGTCGTGCGACGAAGGCGGCGACGCATGACCGCCCTCGCCCCCATCTACAAGTACCAGGCCATGCTCTCGGCAATCCGGGCCGGCCGTGCTCCGCTGAACTCAGAGCGCCCGCTGTATATCAAGCACGCAGACAGCGAATGCAGCGCAGACGGTGTGTTTTCCGTCGAGGCGTGGGGCGATGCGTCTGTCACGGCGTATTTCGATCACGAGCGGGACGAGCAGCCAGTCGGCAATAACCCCGGCAACATGGCGTGGTTCAAGGTGCCTACGCTTGTTGCCGTGGAACTGGACGACGGCGAAAGCGCGCGGATGTTCATTCACCGAAGCGAGTTGGAAAGCATCGTGAGCCCCGAGGATATCGCGCGGCTTGAGGATGCACATAGCGAGGAGATCAACGGATGAGCCTGATTGATGACATTCGCAAAGACCGTGAGGCGGGAACGCCGGGCCCTTGGTCTGCCTTCACAGACGACAACAAGCCGCACACAAACATCGTATCCCCAACGCCAGTTACTCAGTGCGTATTTTCGCTAAATGGCCGACACAAGCGCGAAACCGATATTCGGCGTATCGCCCGCGTCCCCGACATGGAAGCCGCGCTGTTGGCTGCGGAGGGATTGGCCTCGTGCGTCGAGTCTTTGGACGACCCAAGGAACGAAGAAGAGGCCAACGAGATTTACGGCGCCATGCTGGCTGCGCTTCGCCGCTATCGCGAGGCCGCAGCATGACCCTTCCCGCCTCTCTCATAGCATATCTGGATCACCTGGATATCTGCACCACCAACACAGCGGATAAGCCGCGCCCGTTCAACGGAGATTTTTGATGACCTGCACCCACGGTATTCGCCTGAAAAATCCGTGTGCACTTTGCGATGCGCTTGATTGGACCGAGCGCATGCTCACCCGCGCGCTAGACAAGCCGGACTCCGATCTTCGCAAAGAGATCACCCGCGTTCGTGACCTGTCCACTATGCGCAAAACCCAGCGAGACAACGACCCTACGGAGTGCTTCTGATGACTTCGGTTTACACCAGCAACTTCATTGGCGACGATCTTGTCGCGTCTGTCACGGAAGCAAAAACGGGCCTCACGTTTGGCCCGAAGGACGACACCGTGCTTCACATCGCCGGGCTTCCCGAGCACGTCGTCAAGGCCACCGCGGAAGCATTCAATCGCGCAATGCGGGCAGAGAAAAAGCCGGACGGCAGCTTTGTCTATCATACGGACGCCGGCAACTTCCTGATTTCCGATAACGATTTCGCCCCAGGCTGGATGTGGCAGCACGAAGATGCCGAGCGCGTGCCTGACGGTCATGGCGGAATGGAGAACGCCGGACACTACGGTAACGCCCGCACTTTCGAGGAAGCAATGGCGGAAGTGGACGATTGCGTTGCGGAGATTCTGGACGACAGCAATTGGCGGATCGTCGGTGACGTTCTGCGCACCATGCAGGAGGACGTGGCATGACCGAACAGAAGCAACACACGAACATCTATAGCGCGCTTGCAGCGGCTCAGATGGAAATGGAGCCAGCCCGCAAGACAGCGGATAATCCGCATTTCAAGAGCAAATACGCTGATCTCTCTGCAGTTGTGGATGCTGTCCGGCCTGCTCTGAACAAGCACGGCATAGCCTTCTTCCACACGGCGCTGCAAAGCGAGTTCGGCCACACGATGCGGACCGTCCTGCACCACGGCGAAAGCGATACCAGCATCCACTGCGACGTGCCGCTTATCATCGGGCGCCAGGATATGCCTGGCTACAAGTCGGCCACCACCTACGCCAAGCGGATTGGCCTCGAAAGCGTGACTGGTGTTGCGCCGGAGGACGACGACGGCAACGCGGCTGCGGAAAGCACGCGCAGAGCACCGGCCGATGATCGGCAAATGTCATGGGCTGAAACCATCATCGCAGAGTTGCCCGAGACGGCGACCGAGCACGACAAGGCCGACGCCATCACGAAGGCGATCAACGCGCAGTGGAAGCGCAAGAAAACCGCCGGCGAGTTGTCCAACGAATGGGACCGCCGGGCAAAACTGATCGCCAATCTCAGGGACCGTTTCCCCGATATGCACGCCAGCATCGTGGACGGCTACGAGAACCGCATGAATGACCTGACAGCGGATGTGGCTGCGCAATGAATGACCGCACCGACCAGCAACGCGCAGCGGACGCCACGCAATACCTGATCGACAGCGCCTACAAGCTGGGCGCCGCCAAGGGCGAAATGATCCGCGCAGAGCATATGGTCGGTGTGGCCCGGCGGCAGGTGGTTTTGCACTCCGATGCCAAGACAATCGCGGAGAAAGAAGCGGAGGCTTACGCATCGCCGGAATACCGCGAGGCTGTTTCTGCATACGCGGAGGCTGCGACGGAATACGAAAAGCTGCGGGCGTCTCGTGACGCAGCGCAGGCGCAGATTTCTTACTGGCAAACCGTGAGCGCTAATCAGCGGGGCGCGGAGAAAGGCTATGGGAGCGCAGGATGACCCTAACTCGCCGGAAGCCACTGGCCCGCACAGGCCGCCTAAAGCCCGTCAGCGACAAGCGCCGGGCCTACTGGAATAGCCCGGAGGGGAAAGCCGGCCTGGAGCATATGCGGCGCGTGCGTGAGTTGCCGTGCGTGATCTGCCAGCGGTGGGGCTTTGTGCAGACATCGCCTAGTGAAGCCCACCACGCGATCCACGGACGCTACAGCGCCCGCAAAGCGCCGGACACTGCCACCCTGCCGCTGTGCTGTGAGCATCACCGAGAAAGCAACGACCCCGCCAAGATAGCCCTGCACGCCAACCCGTCGCGGTGGAAGCGGGAATACGGAATGGACACGGATTTCCTGCCGATTGTTGCTGATCTTTTGGCGGGACAGATGACGCCGATTAAGGAGGGCGAGTGATGAGCCAATACAGACACCCGATGCGAGATGCACCGCTGCACGTATGGGAGCGTATTGATACCAACGATGGCGGGCCGCACTTCTGCGCAAACTTTGCCCCGCAAGAAGATTACCCAATCGTTTTCACTGGCAAGACGGTTCAAGAGGTTGTGGACAAGGCCCTCACCTTTCAAGCCCACACCGTGGAAAAGAACGAAGCTGCGTATATCGCCAAGCGCGAGAATGCAGCAAAGGCACGCGCGGCCAGAAAGTCAAAGGCAAGCTCGTGAAACCGATGACCGAATGGACCTCCACCGAGATCGCAGAGCACATCCGAACCCCGGAGGCGCTGCCCGGACTGGAGCCGCAGGAGTATGAGTTCAGCAAGGAAGGGCGCGCGGGAGTGCCTGGGTCCGGGGTAATCAAGGCGCTCTTTGTCACCGTGCTTTTCTGGTGCGTTGTTGGGGCGACGCTGTTTGTCGTGGTGGTGCTGTGATGGGTAAGGCTTTGGAGCGGATCTGGTCAATCGCGTGCTTAACGATGGGAGTCGCGTTGGCGGCGATGATGCTAATTCTCCTGCTGAATACGCTGGTCGTCTTTGGGCGCATGTCTGAGATTATTTTGACCGCCATAGGCGTTTATTGATGGAGCGGGTGATGGGTGACGAGATGAAAGCGCCGGAGCGTATTTGGGCCGAAAGTGATTACGATCACGGCTGGTATTACCCGCGCGGCGAATGGTTTGCCGAATATGCGCGGATCAAAGACAATGATGCCGTCGAATACGTTCACGCTGACTTGTATGCGCAGGAGCGGCACGCAAAAGACTTCGTGAAGTCCGAGAACGAAATCTTGCGCCGCGAGCTTGCCGAAGCCGAGTCCCGCGAGCGCGCCGCCAGAGCAGATGCGTATGCGGAGGCGCTGAGGGATGCGGCGCAACACGCTGGGATGTGGGGATCGGAGGAATACGAAACTCACGGAATCAAAGACGGCTCAGCAGAAGATGAAACTTACGGGTTGGCGAGAATTGACGCTGTTCAAGCCATCCGCGCCCTCCCTACCCCCCCCCCCCCCCCCCACCCCCCCCCCCCCCCCCCCCGCCACGCGACACCCCCACACCGCCCCCGCCCACCCAACCGCGACAGGTCGCGAACGCGGGTCGAGCGGCCTGAGGACCAGCTGGCCGGCAAGCACGTGACACGTACGGACGCGCAGGCTCTAG
>NZ_FWFK01000001.1 GCF_900172265.1 Roseivivax jejudonensis
TAAGTAACGCACGACGTCACACGTACATAGCAGCTCGCTTACATGTGATCAGTCACTCTGCTGTCGCTAGTGTTGTGTATGTTTTTTTTTTTTTTGTATCACCAGCACGACGGCGAAACGCGTAGTTCTGGTGCTTAGGGTTTTGCCTTCTTCTCTTCCCCCCCCCCGCCGCCCCCCCCCCCCCCCCCCCCCCCCCCCCCCCCCCCCCCCCCCCCCCCCCCCCCCCCCCCCCCACACGGAGACGAGCGATGACGATGCGTGAGCCCGCCCGCACCACTAGCAAGGCGGGAGGGTGAGATGGTGTTCAACAAGCGAACAACGCTCGAACATGCGGGATACCGTGGCATCACCGGGAAATGGTGGCCCGGCTTCGGGATTGGATTTGTCCTGATGTGGAAGCCCACATGCCTTGTGATCGGCGCGGAAGCCGTCTCGCACGGCGTCATGATCTACGTAGGCCCCGCCGTTCTGTGCATAGGCAATCCCGGCGGGGGAAAGTGAGATGACAGAGCCGCACCTGACAGACGAGCCGAACGCATACGGGAAACCCTTCATCGCTCCGGCGCGTGCAGAAACCATGCTGCGGGACTTTGATCGCCTGCGCCAGTCAATCCGATCAGGCGACATAAAGGCCGCAGAGAAGGCGCTGGACAAGTGCGAGCGGTGGTTTTCGTGCATTGACCCTAGCAAGGCGGGAGGGGCGTAGGATGGGACGGCCGCTAACGCCTCAGCAACTGCGCGATGCGGCGGAGGTTGCGACCGCGACCGGCACCACCATCGTCATTGAGGCCGGCGGCAGGGTTTACAGGATCGCGCCAGGTGTCGATAGCTTCCCTGTCACAGCGACAGAGAAGGACCGCGCGGCATGCGACAAAGCGTTCGGAGTGTCAGGTTGAAGGGGCTGTGGACGCATCCCAAGACGGGCCAGCGGTATTTCCGCACGCGCAGGGGCGGGAAGCCGCGCCTCGTTAAGCTGCCGAGTGATCTGCCGATAGATCACCCAGACTTTATCGCAGCGTGGGCGGCCGCAGCCAAGGAACTCGCCCCGCCAAAGGCTCACGCAACCGGCACCATTGGCAGCACCTTCAAGGCGGCTCTCGCGTCTGACAGGTTCCATACGTTTTCAGAAGGCTACAGGGCGACCGTAACCCGGCAGGCTGAGGCGGTCATTGCGAAGGTTGGAGGGGTGAAGGCGTCGGCCGTTGAACAGCACCATATCCGAGCGGACATGAACAGCAGTCCGAACCCAGAGGCTAGGCTCAAGGCGTGGCGGTTCTGGGCTGGATTCTGCATAGAGAAAAGCTGGCTGCGGGCCGATCCGACAGTGGGTCTCAGGAAACCCAAGCGGCTAAACACTGGCGGGCATCCGACATGGAGCCTACAGAGCATTGCAGCGTTCCGCGCAGCCTACCCCATCGGCACCACGTGCCGCGCCATTATGGAGCTGACCTATTGGGCCGGCGCACGGATCGGTGACGTCGTGAAGATCGGCCGGCCGCACATCGACGCAGACGGCGTGCTGTGCTTCCGACAGGGCAAGACGCAAGACATGGCTTACGTGCCCTGGACGTGCACCCTACCCGCCTACGCGCGCGGCATGGAAGCAGACAGACAAATGTGCATGGACGCTATCGCCCATCTCGGGCCGGGCCTGACGTTCCTTCAGACGAACCGCAAGCGCGCTCGATCACACAAGAGCGCAGGGCAGGACATATCTGCGGCCTGCCGGGCTATCGGGCTGGAACTGAGTGCGCACGGGCTGCGGAAGGCGCGCGCAGTCGCTCTCGCGAACGCTGGGGGCACCACGTCACAGATCGGCGCTTGGACGGGGCATAGGAGCCTGTCCGAGATCGCGCACTACACGGCCGAAATGGACCGGCGCGGAGCAGTGCGTGGGGTAGATCCTGAACATGTATCGGAAAACAGCGCCGACCCGCAGGAAAAATCTGGCTCTAGTGGCTTGAAAAGTATAGGATAAATCAAAAGGTGGCGACCCCGGCAGGATTCGAACCTGCAACCTGCCCCTTAGGAGGGGGCTGCTCTATCCAGTTGAGCCACGGGGCCGTCGCCCCGGGGCTTAGCAAAGCGGTGCGCGGTTGTCTCGGACGAATTCCGGCGCAGCGCACGCTCCGGCGGCCTACAGGCGGATGCGCATGCGTGCGAAGCCAGTCTCGGTCACGAGGCCGGTCTCCTCGATCTCGACGCCCTCGACATCCTCGATGTAGCGCGCGGCGTCCGGTCCGGTATCGAAGAGAACGGTCGTGCCCGGCATCGGCGCGAAGCGCCAGTTGCCGTCCGCTGAAGGTGTCACCGTGCCCTGCTCCACGATGTAGCGCACGATCGCGTCGCGGTTGGTGTCCGGCGCCTCGAAGACCGTCGTCTCCGGCGTCGCACCGGGGAATTCGCCGCCCCCGCCGGCGCGGTAGTTATTGGTCGCCACGATGAACTCGGCGTCGGGGTCGATCGGCACGCCGTCGCGGGTCAGGTCGACGATCCGGTGGGCGTCCGGATGCGCGACGGCACCGTCGGCGTCGTATCGTGCCGGCTGCGACAGGTCGATCCGGTAGCTCACACCATCGATCACGTCGAAATTGTAGGAGGGGAAATCGGGATTCAGCAGCGTGGCGTCGGTCGCGCCGGGCTCGATGCGGTTGAACATGCCCGCCGCGCGTTCGAGCCATTCGCGGACCTGCGCCCCGGTGATCCGCACTGCCCGCACCGTGTTCGGGTAGAGATAGAGATCGGCCACGTTCTTGATCGCCACGTCGCCCGCCGGCACGTCTGTGTAGTAGTCCGGACCGCCCCGGCCGCCGGCCTTGAACGGCGCCGCGGCGGAGAGGATCGGCAGGCCGGCATGTTGTGTGCCTTCGAGCATCTGGCGGATGTACCAGGTCTGCGCGTTCGACACGATCTGGACGGATGGATCGTCCGCCACCAGCGCGAAATACGAGTGAAGGGGCGCCGCGGTCTTGCCGACCGCCCGGCGGACATAGGCGAGCGTCGCTTCGTGCACGTCCCGAACCGAGGCCAGAACCGGTTCCACGCTTTCGACGGTGGGCGTCACCGAGCGGTCCTCGGCGCGTTCGTAGATCGGCCGTGTCGCGACCTCGGTCGTCACCACCCGCCATGCGCCGGCATCGCGTTCGAGCATCAGGTCCACAACGCCGAGATGGCTGCCCCAGAAGCCGCCCATGACCGCAGGCTTGCCGGCTATGGTGCCGGCGGCGAGATCGACATCGGCGAAGCCTTCGTAGTCCGGCGACGGGAACACCAGGTGCGAGTGTCCCGTCATCAGCGCGTCGATCCCGTCGACGCGCGCCAGCGGAACGGAGGCGTTCTCCATTCCCTCCTCGTGCCGGGGGCTGCCGATGCCGGAATGACTGAGGGCGAGGATGATGTCAGCCCCCTCCTCGCGCATCTGCGGCACCCACGCCCGCGCGGCCGCCACGATGTCACGCGTCGTGACGCGCCCGTCGAGGTGCTGGCGATCCCATGACATGATCTGCGGCGGCACGAAGCCGATCACGCCGATCCGGATCGGATGGGTCGCGCCGGCCCCGTCGGTCACCTCGCGGTCGAGGATGACGTAGGGCGGCACCAGCGTCGTGTCGTCGCGCGGGCCCGCGCCCGCGTCCTTGACCACGTTGGCGGACACGATCGGAAACTCGGCGCCGGCAAGCGAGGTCATCAGGAAATCGAGCCCGTAGTTGAACTCGTGGTTGCCAAGCGTCGAGGCATCGAAGCCGAGCGCGTTCATCGCGGTGATGACGGGGTGCATGTCGCCCTCGCGCATGCCGCGCTCGTAGGCGATGTAATCGCCCATCGGGTTGCCCTGCAGAAAGTCACCGTTGTCGAACAGCAGGGCGTTCGTCGCCTCCGCGCGGATCGCGGCGACGTGGGCCGCTGTCCGGGCGAGGCCCACCGTGTCCGACGGCCGGTCGGCGTAATAGTCGTAGGGATAGACGTGGACGTGGAGGTCCGTGGTCTCCATCAGCCGCAGGTGCACCTGCCCCGACGCCGCCCGCGCCGAGAACGGATGCAGAAGCGACAGGCCGGTCGCCCCGGCGACGGTCATGAAGCGGCGACGATCAATGGCGGGCATGGGCGGTCTCCTCTCACGATGCTCTCTCTCGATGTCTTGAGGATCCAGTGTGACAGGCGCGCGACGGCGCCGACAACCTGCACGCGACGCCGCCCGGGTTTACGGTTTTCAAAGGTCGAAACAATACCTCTATTTTCCGCAATCCTGCCACGTTTGGTGCGTCTGAGGGCCGTATTGGCGGGCGAAGAGGACGGGTGATGGCCCGGCCCGACCGGCCGCGCATGCAGAACGCAACAAGACACGATCGGCAGACCACCAGATGACGGAGTTCGGAAGCACGCAAGGCGCACGGAACGAGACCGCGACGGGCTCGGTCGCCGGCGTGTGCGACACGCCCGCCCCCTCCGGCCGCAGCGTCGACCCGACCGCGGACACCGCGGCGTCGCGCTTCGTTCACAGCCCCTGTTTCACCGCCGGCACCTGGATCAAGACCGACCGCGGCGAGGTCGAGGTGACCGAGATCCGCGTCGGCGACCGGGTGCTGACCCGCGACCACGGCTATCGCCCCGTCCGCTGGGCCGGGCACCGCCACATCACCGCCGACGAGATGGCCGAGCATGCGCATCTGCGCCCGGTGCGGCTCGCGCGGGACGCGCTCGGGCCCGGCCTGCCCTCGCGAGATATGGACGTCTCGCCGATGCACTGCGTGCTGATCCGCGGGCCCGAGACGCAGATGCTGCTCGGCCTCGACGAGGTGCTCGTTCCCGCCCGCGCGCTCCTCGGCCAGCCGGGCGTGACCCGGCGACCGGCGCGCGCGACGACCTATGTCCACTTCATGTTCGACGACCACGAGCTGGTCATGAGCGACGATCTCTGGACCGAGAGCTTTCAGCCCTGCGCCGCCTCGCTCGGCGCGCTGGAGGCCGAGCAGCGCGACGAGCTGCTCGAGATCTTCCCCGAGCTGGTCGAAGAGACCGGCCGCGAAGAATATGTCGCGGCCCGCCCGCGCCTGCGCCCGCACGAGGCGCGGCTGCTCCTCGCCGCCTGAACGCCCGGCGCTCACCGCCCCGCGCGCAACGCCGAGATCGTGGTCCGGGTGGAAATCCGCTCCAGATCGGTGACGAGCTCGATCACCGTCGGGCGGTCCGCCGCCATCGCGGCCTCGAGCGCCGGGGCGAATGCCTGCGTCGTCTCGACCCGCGCGAACCTTGCGCCGAGCCCGGTGGCCAGCGCCCCGAAATCCGGGTTGGCGATATCGGTCCCCGACACGCGGCCGGGATGCTCGCGCTCCTGGTGCATGCGGATGGTGCCGTAGCTGCCGTTGGAGAACACCAGCACGATGGGCCGCCCGCCATGCTGGACCGCGGTGGCGATCTCCATCCCCGACATCATGAACCCGCCATCGCCGACGCAGGCGACGACGGTGCGCGCCGGCGCGTGCAGGCTCGCCGCCACGGCCGCCGGCACCGCGTAGCCCATCGATCCGCAGGTCGAGCCGAGCTGCCGCCCGGGCCGCCCGAAGGTCAGAAACCGCTGCGGCCAGCCGGTATGGTTGCCCGCGTCGAGGGTCACGACCGCGTCATCCGGCAGCGCCGCATCGAGGATCCGCATCGCCTGCCCGAGGTCGAGCGGCCAGTCGGTCTGTGGCGGCTCGAGGTCGGCGAGCCGCGCCGCGCGCAGCTCCTCCAGCCATCCGCTCTCCGCCTCGGGCGCGAGCGCATGCGCGGCGAGTGCCGCCGGAACCGCGGGCGCATGGCCCGCCACCCCGAGGGTCGGCGCGAAGACGCGGCCGATCTCGTCGGCATCGGCATGGACGTGGATCAGCGTCTGGTGCGGCGCCGGCGCGGCGAGCGTGGTGTAGGACTTCGTGGTGATTTCACCCAGCCGCGCGCCGAGAACCAGCAGCAGGTCGGCCCGTCCCACAGCCTCGACCAGCGCCGGCGCGACGCCGGTGCCGAACTCTCCCACATAAGCGTCCGACCGGTGGTCCATCACGTCCTGCCGCCGGAACGACACCGCCACCGGCAGGCGGTTCGCCTCCGCCATGGCCCGCAGCGCGGCGGCCTCGTCGTCGCTCCAGACCGGCCCGCCTGCGATGACCAGCGGCCGCTTCGCCTCCGCCATCGCGGCGGCGATGTCGGCGGCGTCCGCGTTCGTCGGGCGGGCCCGCGTCGCGCGCGCCGGCGGCGCGTCCGCGGGGGCCGCACGCTCGGTCAGCATGTCTTCGGGCAACGACAGGACGACCGGCCCCGGCCGGCCCGACATCGCGGTGCGGAACGCTCGCGACAGGTATTCGGGGATGCGTGCCGCGCTGTCGATCTCCGCCACCCACTTGGCCAGCGGCGCGAACATCGCCCGGTAATCGACCTCCTGGAACCCTTCGCGGTCGCGCGCATCGCGGGCCACCTGCCCGATCAGCAGGATCATCGGCGTCGAATCCTGGTGCGCGATGTGCACCCCCACCGCGGCATGACAGGCGCCGGGGCCGCGGGTGACCATGGCGATGCCCGGCTGTCCGGTCAGCTTGCCGTGCGCCTCGGCCATGTTGGCCGCCCCGGCCTCGTGGCGCGCATTGTAGAGCGTGATGCGGTCGCGGTGATCGTGCAGCGCGTCGAGAACCTCCAGATAGCTCTCGCCCGGCACGCAGAACGCGCGGTCGGCGCCATGGATCAGAAGCTGGTCGACAAGGATCTGCCCGCCCGTGCGGGGCCGTACTGCTTCGCTCACGCACATCTCCGAATTGGTCGTCTCCCGCCGAAGCGACACCAACCGCCCGCAGATGTAAAGCCGCGCCGGCCCGCCGCGGCGTGACCTCGGCCGGGCCGTGACCTCGGCCGAGCGGTGGGGCGACCGATCCCGCGCCGAGGGCCCCCGAACGACGAACGCCGCCGGGCCCGGGACCCGGCGGCGTCTTCAGTCAGGCGCCGGCGCTCAGGAATCGCCGCCGAGCGCCTCGTCGGTCACCGCGTGGGTCCAGGCGCCCTCGGGCTCCTCGGTGATCGCCGGGTTCTCCTCGGACACCGCCGAAAGCAGCGTATCCACCGTCTGCTGGTAGTCGGCCGGGTCGAGCGCGCCGTCGGAACCGGCGGTCAGCTTGGCCACCTCACCCATCATGTAGACCTGGTGATCGAGCGTCTGCGCGCCGGTCATGTCGTTGTCGACGACGATCTGCGCCGCCTCCTCGGGGTTGTCCTCGGCCCATTTCCAGCCGCGCATGGAGGCGCGGACGAAGCGGGCCATCTTGTCGACGAACTCCGGATCCTCGAGGTCCTCCTCCAGCACGTAGAGCCCGTCCTCGAGCATGCCGACACCCTCGTCGAGATAGTTGAAGTTGACGAGTTCCTCCTCGGTGTAGCCGGCGTCGAGGATCTGGCCGTACTCGTTGTATGTCATCGTCGAGATGCAGTCCGCCTGCCCCTGCAACAGCGGATCGACGTTGAACGCCTGCTTGAGGACGGTCACGCCCTCCTCGTCGGCGCCGTCGGTGTCGATGCCGAGCTGCGCCATCCAGGCGTAGAACGGATACTCGTTGCCGAAGAACCAGACGCCGAGCGTGCGCCCGGGAAAGTCCTCCGGGCTCTCGACGCCGGTCTCCTTGAGACAGGTCAGCTGCAGCCCGCCCGTGGCGAAGGGCTGGGCGATGTTGACGAGAGGCACGCCACGCTCGCGCGCGGCGAGCCCCGCGGCCATCCACGTCACGATGACGTCGGCGCCACCGCCGGCAATCACCTGTTCGGGCGCGATGTCGGGTCCGCCCGGCTTGATCGTCACGTCGAGGTTCTCGTCGTCGTAGAACCCCTGTTCCTCGGCCACGTAGTACCCGGCGAACTGCGCCTGCGTCACCCACTTGAGCTGCAGCGTCACCTCGTCGGCCTCCTGCGCGGACGCCGGCACGGCGAGCGCGGCGAGGCCGAGCGCCCCTGCGATAAGTCTGGTCGTCATGTAGTCAGTACCTCCTTGTGGGTCCCGGCTTCTCGCCCGTCTCTCAGGTCCGGTGCGACGGGTGCCAGAACGTGACCCGTTTCTCGACGGCCGCGATGGCGCCGTAGAACAGCGTACCCGCGAGCGCCGCCACCGCGATCTCCGCCCACACCATGTCGAGCGCGAGTTGCCCGACAGAGGTGGAGATGCGAAAACCGACGCCGCGGATCGGCGAGCCGAAGAACTCCGCGACGATCGCGCCGATGAGCGCGAGCGTGGTCGAGATCTTCAGCCCGTTGAAGACGAAGGGCATCGCCGCCGGAATCCGGAGCTTCAGCAGGGTCTGCAGGTACGACGCGCCGTAGGTGCGCATGAGGTCGCGCTGCATCGCCCCGGTTTCCGCGAGCCCCGCGACCGTGTTCACCAGCATCGGAAAGAACACCATCACCACCACGACCGCTGCCTTCGACTGCCAGTCGAAGCCGAACCACATCACCAGGATCGGCGCCGTTCCGACGATCGGCAACGCCGCCATGAAGTTTCCGACCGGCAGCAGCCCGCGGCGCAGGAAATCGACGCGATCGGCGAGGATCGCGACCGCGAAGGCGGCGACGCAGCCGATTGCGTAGCCCGACAGCGCCCCCTTCACGAAGGTCTGGACGAAGTCCTCCCACAACGTGCCTATCCGGTCGGCGAAGGTCGCCGCGATCACGCTCGGCGCCGGCAGGATCACCATCGGCACCCCGAGCCCGCGCACGATCAGTTCCCACATCGCCAGCAGCGTCGCGCCGAAAACGAGCGGCACAGCCAGCCGCACCATTGCGCTGTCCGCCGCGGGCCCGTTGGCGAGCCGCGCATTGGCGTACCACGCCCCGGCCCACAGGATCAGCGCGAGGCTCACGAGCAGCACGGCATCGCCTCCCCGCGCCCACGACAGGGCGCAGCCGC
The DNA here is from genome assembly GCF_900172265.1 of Roseivivax jejudonensis. Taxonomy (GTDB): domain Bacteria; phylum Pseudomonadota; class Alphaproteobacteria; order Rhodobacterales; family Rhodobacteraceae; genus Roseivivax; species Roseivivax jejudonensis. The sequence continues at coordinate 8,912 of NZ_FWFK01000001.1, forward strand.
ATCTTCTTGGCGGAAATACTCCGCGGGGGGCTGCCGCAGGCAGCGGGGGGCGCGCAGCCCCCCTCCGGTCTCGGGCAGGCGCGCCGTCACGACCGCATTCCCATCCGCCCGAGAAGCGCGCGCTCCACCACGCCCAGCGCCCCGACGCACAGCGCCGCAAGAATCGCCGCGGCGAAGAGCGCCGCCCAGATCTGCTCGGTCTGGCCGTAATAGCTTCCCGCCAGGAGCCGCGCGCCGAAGCCCGCCGAGGCGCCGGTCGGCAGCTCGCCGACGATCGCGCCCACCAGCGACGCCGCGATGCCGATCTTCAGCGAGGCGAAGAGATACGGCATCGAGGCCGGCAGCCGCAGCTTGCGGAAGATCTGCGCCTTCGACGCGCCGTAGGTCGCCAGGAGATCGAGCTGCATCCCGTCGGGGCTGCGCAGCCCCTTCACCATGCCGACCACCACCGGGAAGAACGAAAGGTAGGCCGAGATCACGGCCTTCGGCACGATGCCCTGGATGCCGATCGAGTAGAGCACCACGATGATCATCGGCGCGATCGCGATGATCGGCACCGTCTGGCTCACGATCGCCCAGGGCAGCACGCTCATGTCCATCACCCGGCTGTGCACGATGCCCACCGCCAGCGCGATGCCGAGCCCGGTGCCGATGACGAAGCCGAGAAGCGTCGCCGAGAGCGTCACCCAGCCATGATAGACCAGCGAGCGGTTGGAGCCGATCGGCTCACCGGCGGTCCCGGCCCAGAGCTCGGCCGCCACCTGGTGCGGCGCGGGCAGCCGCGCGCGGTCCTGTCCGAAGGCGCCCGAGACCGCGACCTCGGGGTTGGCCAGCGCGAGCGCGAGCCCGCCCATCTGGCGCCGCTCGGCCGGGCTCTCCGGCGTGACCGCGATTCCCGCGCGCGCCGCCGCCAGAACCGAGGACTGCGCGTTCATCGGGATGCACGCGAGATACCACAGCCCCAGGATCGCCGCGACGATGGTGGCCACCGGCACCAGCGTGTGACCGATCCCGCGCATCCAGAGCGCGGCGCGCGCGGAGCGTCCGATACCGGCGCCCTGCCCGGAGATGGGAGCCGTGTCGGTCATCGCGCCGCCCCGCGGGAGTCCGGCGTGCTGCGCGTCCGGTCGGCCGTCCGCTGCGTCATGCCGCCTCCATACCGGCGCGCAGCCCTTCGCGAACCCGGTGGGCGACGTCGATGAACTCGCGGCTGTCACGGATGTCGAGCGGCCGCTCGCGCGGCAGCGGGCTCTCGATCACGTCCGAGATCCGCCCCGGCCGCGGCGACATCACCACGATCCGGGTCGACAGGTAGACCGCCTCGGGGATCGAATGGGTGACGAAGAGCATGGTCTTGCCCGTCCGCCCCCAGAGTGCCAGAAGCTCCTCGTTCAGCCGGTCCCGCACGATCTCGTCGAGCGCGCCGAACGGCTCGTCCATCAGCAGCAGGCCCGCATCGAAGCTGAGCGCGCGCGCGATCGACGCGCGCTGCTGCATGCCGCCCGACAGCTGCCAGGGATACTTCGTCCCGAACCCTTCGAGGTCGACGAGCGCCAGCGTGTCGCGCACCCGCCGCCGCTTCTCCTCCTCGGAAAAGCCCATGATCTCGAGCGGCAGCCGGATGTTGCCGTCGATGGTGCGCCATGGATAGAGGCCCGCGGCCTGGAAGACGTAGCCGTAGGCCCGCGCCCTTCGCGCGGCGTCGGCGCTCATTCCGTTCACGCTCAGGCGGCCGCCGGTCGGCGTCTCGAGGCCGGCGACGCAGCGCAGGAACGTCGTCTTGCCGCAGCCCGACGGGCCGATGAAGGACACGAACTCGCCCTGCCCGATCTCGAGATCCACGTCCTTCAGCGCGTGAACCGGCCCGTCATTCGTATGGAATGTCAGCTCCAGGTTCGCTGCAGAGACCACCGGACCGGCTCCCGCGCCGGACACGGGTTCGGGCGTTGCGTCGGACGTCGTGTCAGACATGGTCCGCCTCCGTCCACGCCGATCGCGCGACCGGCAGCGACACGAGCGCCGCGACCGCCCCGACCCAGACCGAGGCGTCCCGGGCATCCGGCCAGACCGGGCGCTCGCCGGATGCCGCCACCAGCACCGTGAAGGAACCGATCGCGGCGACCCACACAGCCCCCGGCAGGGCCACCATCGCCGCGGCACGGCGCGACATCACCCGCGCGGCGAGCCCGAAGACCGGCGCGAACAGGAGCGCCGCCACCGCCGCGCCCACCGTGACCGCCGTGGCGAGCCACGGCAGGGCGAACCGCCAGCCGACGGCCGAAGACGAGACGACGGCCGTCACGACAGCGACGGCGCTCGCGTCCTCGGGCATCCCGCCGATCACGGCGCCGATCGCGGCCGCGAGCCCGACCGCCGCCAGCGGGAACAGGACATAGGTCAGACCCGTCGTCGCGTAGTAGGCCACGGCGAACCTCACGATCGGCCGCCCCGATGCCGGGTTTCGTGCCGTGCCCGTGCCCGCCAAATCACACCCCCGCCGGGATGTTCATCGGGTCGCGGTGGATCTGCTTCGGTGCCGTCAGCGCCTTCCATTTCGACAGCGCGGTGTGCGCCGAGGGGAAGGCCGGACGCGGCACGAACCGGCCGCGCCCCGGCTGCGGCTGGCTGTTCTGGCCCCAGGCCCAGATCACCTCGCCCCGGCTGATCGTGTAGCGCGGCTGGGCCGTGACCTCGAATCCCTCGAACACGTTGTAGTCGAGGATGGAATGGTGATTGGACGCGCTGATCGTCTTGGTGATCGACGGATCCCAGACCACGATGTCGGCGTCCGCGCCTTCGACGATCGCGCCCTTCTTGGGATAGATGTTGAGGATCTTCGCCACGTTCGAGGACGTGACCGCCACGAACTCGTTCATCGTCAGCCGCCCGGTCTCCACGCCCGTCGTCCACAGCACGCCGAGCCGCTCCTCGAGACCGTTCGACCCGTTCGGGATCTTGGTGAAGTCGCCCACGCCCATGCGCTTCTGCTCGGTCGAGAAGGCGGCGTGGTCGGTCGCGACCACCTGCAGCGATCCCGCCTGCAACCCGGCCCAGAGCGAATCCTGGTGCTGCTTGTTGCGGAACGGCGGCGACATCACCCGGCGCGCGGCGTGGTCCCAGTCGGTGTTGAAGTACTCGCTCTCGTCGAGCGTCAGGAACTGTGCAAGCGGCTCGCCATAGACCCGCATCCCCTTCTGCCGCGCCCGGCGGATCGCCTCGTGCGCCTGCTCGCAGCTCACGTGCACGATGTAGAGCGGCACGCCCGCCGCATCGGCGATGGTGATCGCACGGTTCGCCGCCTCGCCCTCGAACTCGGGCGGACGGGAATAGGCGTGGCCCTCGGGCCCGGTGATGCCCTGTTCCAGCATCTGCTGCTGCATGTCCGCGACCAGGTCGCCGTTCTCGGCATGCACCATCGGCAGCGCGCCCAGCTCCTTGCAGCGCTTGAACGACGCGAACATCTCGTCATCCTCGATCATCAGCGCGCCCTTGTAGGCCATGAAGTGCTTGAACGAGTTGACGCCCATGTCGACGGCGTCCTTCATTTCGTCGAAGATCAGCTCGTTCCAGCCGGTCACCGCGCAGTGAAAGCCGATATCGGCGCAGATCTGCGGCCCGGACTTGCGGTGCCAGTCGTTGATCGCATTCTTGATCGACCCGTCGGCGCCCGGCAGCACGAAGTCCACCGTCATCGTGGTGCCGCCGCAGGCCGCGGCCCAGGTGCCGGTCTCGAAGGTCTCGGCGGCGGTCGTGCCCATGAAGGGCATCTCCATGTGGGTGTGCGGGTCGATGCCGCCGGGGATGACATAGGCGCCCGAGGCGTCGATCACCTCGTCGCCGGACAGGTTCTCGCCGATCTGCTTGATCGTCTCGCCCTCGATCAGCACGTCCGCCGTCCAGGTGCGGTCCGCGGTGACGATGGTGCCGTTCTTGATGACCTTGGTCATGGTCTCTCCCTGTCGTCTCTGGCGCGCCGTGTGGTCTGTCGCGCGCGGTCCTGCGCTTCTTCTTGGCAAAAATACTCGTATCCCGTCGCCGCCACCGGCGGTCCGGCGCGGATCACCCCGCCGGCGCCACGCAGACCGGCGCGCCGTCGCCGTCGAGCACCGGCTCGGCGATGCTGGACCCCGCCGGCACCACCGACTGGCAGCCGTTCTCGTCGATCATCAGCGTGGCGCCCTCGGCATCCTCGACGAGCGTGGTGCCGCCCACCTGACGGATGCCGCCCTCGCCTCCGCCGCCGCCGAACCCGCCGGAGCAACCGGCGGCCAGCAGGACGACGATGATGAGTCCCGTGCGTGCGGTCACGCGACGATCTCCGCGGTGTCCACCACTGCGTGCATCAGCACGTCGGCCCCGGCGCGCGCCCAGTCCTTGGTGATCTCCTCGGCCTCGTTGTGCGAAAGCCCGTCGACGCAGGGGCACATCACCATCGCCGTCGGCGCCACGCGGTTGATCCAGCAGGCGTCGTGGCCCGCACCCGACACGATGTCGCGATGCGAGTATCCCAGACGCTCGGCCGCGTCCCGGATCGCCGCCACGCAGCCCGTATCGAAGGTCACCGGATCGAAATGCCCGACCGGCTCGATCTCGATGCCGAGACCCAGTGTCTCCGCGATCTCGGCCGCCTCGGTCTCGAGCCGGTCGCGCATGGCGTTGAGCTTGTCGAGATCGGGCGACCGGAAATCGATGGTGAAGACGGCCTTGCCGGGGATCACGTTGCGCGAGTTCGGATAGACGTTGGCCTGCCCGATCGCCCCGACAGCGTTTGGCTGGTGGTCCATCGCGATGCGGTGGACAGCCTCGGTGATCCGCGCCATGCCAAGGCCGGCGTTGACCCGCATCTCCATCGGCGTGGAGCCGGTATGCGCGTCCTTGCCGGTCAGCGTGACCTGCAGCCACCAGAGGCCCTGTCCGTGCGTGACCACGCCGATGTCCTTGCCCTCCGTCTCGAGGATCGGGCCCTGTTCGATATGCAGCTCGAAGAAGGCGTGCATCTCGCGCGTGCCCACCGGCTCCTCGCCGCGCCAGCCGATGCGGTCGAGCTCGTCGCCGAAGCGCTTGCCCTCTGCGTCGGTCCGGTCCTCGGCCCAGTCCTGCGCGTGCATGCCGGCAAAGACCCCCGACGACAGCATCGCCGGCGCGAAGCGGGTGCCTTCCTCGTTCGTCCAGTTCGTCACCACGATGGGACGTTTCGTACGGATTCCGAGGTCATTCAGCGAGCGCACGATCTCCAGCCCGCCCAGGACGCCCAGCACTCCGTCGTACTTGCCGCCCGTCGGCTGCGTATCGAGATGCGAGCCGACATAGACCGGCAGCGCGTCGGGATCGGTGCCCTCGCGGCGCGCGAACATGTTGCCCATCGTGTCGAGACCCATGCTGCAGCCGGCATCCTCGCACCAGCGCTGGAACAGGGCGCGCCCCTCGGCATCGGCGTCGGTAAGGGTCTGGCGGTTGTTGCCGCCGGCGACGCCGGGGCCGATCTTCGCCATTTCCATCAGGCTGTCCCAAAGCCGTTCGCCGTCGATCCTCAGGTTTTCGCCCGGTGCTGCCATGTCACATCCCTGTTCGCCGGTGGCGGGACCGCGCTTGACCGCGCCCGCTCCGGTTTTTTACCGTTTGGTAAAGGGACGATTGCAACCGGGCTGCGGCCTGTCAAGCGAGCGATCCCGAGCCCGCCCCGGCCGGCGCACAAGATTTGGGCAGCCTGCCTGCCATGTTTCCAGTGAAGGGACCCGCATGGCCGAGGACGGCTCTCCCGAGGGTGGCACGAAACCGCTGAGCCGGATCCAGGCCCGCAATCGCCGCCGGATCCTCGAGGCGGCGCTCGACGTGTTCTCGCAAGCCGGGTTTCGCGGCGCGACTCTCGACCAGATCGCCGAGAGGGCGGGCATGTCGAAGCCCAATGTCCTCTATTACTTCGACAGCAAGGACTCGATCCACGTGGCGTTGCTCAACGCACTGATGAGCCGATGGCTCGCCCCTCTCGAGCGGCTGGGGACGCGCGCCGGCGAGCCACCGCTCGACGCGCTCATGGCCTACATCCGACGCAAGCTCGAGATGAGCTTCGAGATGCCGCGCGAAAGCCGGCTCTTCGCCGGCGAGGTGCTGCAGGGCGCGCCGCGCATGGCGCCGCATCTCGACAGCACGCTCAAGCCGCTGTTCGACGAGAAATGCGCGCTCATCCGGCGCTGGGTGGACGAAGGGCAGCTCGCCACGGTCGATCCCGAACACCTGCTCTACTCGATCTGGGCGGTCACGCAGCACTACGCCGATTTCGAGGCGCAGGTCGGGGCGCTGACCGCGGACCAGGCCACGGCGCGCGAGCGCGCGGCCACACATGTCGATGCGCTGTTTTTTCGGCTCCTGGCCCCCCGCCAGAAGACATGAATTCCTGTTTCTCAAATGCACTGTTAAGACCTAGTCTCTATTACTGGGGATGAGTGCGAGGAGACGCGAGATGCAGAGCGCAACGGAATTCGACGAGGCTCACATTTCCAGGGATCGCGACGTTTTCGTACGGGAACTGCTGAGCGAACTCGCCGAAATCCTCGAAAGCGGTGTCGGCCTCGAACAGACCGCGTCGTTCATCGCGCGCGTCGGCAACCGCATCGGCTCCAGCATGAACGCGGAATACGTAGGCGCGGTGCCGGGCGACCGGCTCGAGGTCGAACAGGTCGCCGCCGCCCTCGTCGACCTCAAGCGGCGGATCGACGGCGGCTTCTCCGTCGAGAGCGTCGACGACGAGGAAATCGTGCTGGTCAACAGCGCCTGCCCGTTCGGGCACTACGTCCACGGCCGTCGATCGCTGTGCATGATGACGTCGAGCGTGTTCGGCCGCATCGCCGCGGACAATCTCGGCTATGCGCGCGTGGAGATCGAAAAGGCGATTGCGCGCGGCGATCCGGGCTGTCGGGTGATCATCTATCTGAACGAAGGCGACGCCGGGATCGAATACAGCCGGTGATACGCATGCCGCCGCCGGCGCGGGCACGCCCTTGGAACGTCCCATCCGATTCGTCCGTTTGCGTGGTACAGTGGCCACTCGTGGCAGAACGCATCGACGGAGGAGACCCGAGATGGATGCGATGCAGATCTCTCACTACGCGGGCGCGCTCTACCGCGCCCATGGGCCGAAAGCCGAAGCGGAAGCGTCGCAGCGCGCGCAAGCCTGCGAGGTTGCAGGCCGGATGGACGAGGCGGAGGACTGGCGTCAGATCCGCGCCGCGATCTGCCGGCGTCGCCCCGCACGCGAGACCTGACGGGCCCGACATTACCGCATCACGAATTACCGGGCCGCCGGAGGCCGGCGGCCCGGTTGTTCATTCGGCGGCCTTCACGGCAGCCGGATTGTTCGGGTGCGTCGTCCAGTTGGCATAATGCGGCTCCACCGTGCGTCCGGTCCGCGGATCGACCTCGCCCGGGGCCATTTCCACCATCGTGATGCAATCCTCGACCGGACAGACATCCACGCAAAGGTTGCACGCCACGCATTCGGCATCGATCACCTCAAACACGCGGCCCGGCTTCATCGCGATGGCCTGATGCGAAGTGTCTTCGCACGCGGCGTAGCAGCGGCCGCACTGGATGCACGCATCCTGATCGATCCGCGCCTTGGTGACGTAGTTGAGATTGAGGTATTGCCAGTCGGTCACGTTCGGAACCGCGCGCCCCACGACCTCGGCCACCGACGCGTAGCCTTTCTCGTCCATCCACTGCGACAAGCCACGCTTCATCTCTTCGACGATGCGGAACCCATAGGTCATCGCCGCGGTGCACACCTGCACGTTGCCGGCGCCGAGCGCCATGAACTCCGCCGCGTCGCGCCACGTCGTCACGCCGCCGATACCCGAGATCGGCATCCCGCGCGTCTCGGCGTCACGAGCGATCTCCGACACCATGGATAGCGCAATCGGCTTCACCGCCGGGCCGCAATACCCGCCGTGCGAGCCCTTCCCGTCGATGGTCGGCTCGGGTGCCATGCTGTCGAGGTTCACGCTGGTGATCGAGTTGATCGTATTGATCAGCGACACCGCGTCCGCACCGCCGTTCTTCGCCGCCGTCGCAGGCTTGCGAATATCGGTGATGTTGGGCGTCAGCTTCACGATCACCGGGCGGTCGTAGTACCGCTTGCACCAGCGCGTGACCATCTCGATATATTCCGGAACCTGCCCGACAGCAGAGCCCATGCCGCGCTCGCTCATACCGTGTGGGCAGCCGAAATTGAGCTCGATCCCGTCCGCGCCCGTCTCCATCACGCGCGGCAGGATCGCCTTCCACGCCTCCTCCTCACACGGCACCATGATCGAGGCGATGAGCGCGTGGTCGGGGTAATCCGCCTTCACGCGCGCCATCTCTTCGAGGTTGGTCTCAAGCGGGCGATCGGTGATGAGCTCGATGTTGTTGAGGCCCATGAGGCGACGGTCCGGCCCGTAGATCGCGCCGTAGCGCGGCCCGTTCACGTTCACGACCGGCGGGCCCTCGGCGCCGAGGGTCTTCCACACGACGCCACCCCAGCCGGCCTCAAAGGCGCGGCGGACGTTGTATTCCTTGTCCGTCGGCGGCGCGGAGGCGAGCCAGAACGGGTTGGGACTCTTGATGCCCACGAAATCGGTCGTCAGATCGGCCATTGGTGTCTCCCTGCCGTGGGGCGTATCGGCCCCTGGGTCGTGATTGCCGCTCTCAGGCAGCCTCCTGGTGATCGGCGCAGGCATACGCGGTGCGCCCGCCGACTTTCGATTTCTCGATCCTGCCACCGCATGCCGGGCACGCCGCGCCGGATGTGCGGTGCGGAAACAGCCAGTCGTCCGGGATCTGGCTGTAGTCGGCGTCGGCCGACACGAGATGGCCCAGAACGTCGTGCACCGCTTCGTGAAGTCGCGCGGTCCGGTCGGGCCCGAGCGCGTCGGCCCGGGTCTCCGGCGCGATGCCGGCGCGGTAGAGCGCCTCGTCCGACCACAGGTTGCCGATGCCGGCCAACTTGGTCTGCGCCATTAGCGCGGACTTCACCGCGCCACGCGTGCGGCCCATCACGTCGGCGAACGCGTTCGCCCCGATGTCGAGCGCGTCGGGCCCGAGACGCTTTTCGGCGATGTAGGCATCGGGATCGTCGATCACCGCCATCGTTCCGAACTTGCGCGGATTGCGGAATGCCAGCCGGCGGTCCCCCTCGAACACGAAGGTCACCTTTGCGTAGTCGGGCTCTTTTCCGCCGGCATCGTAGGGCCGGAGCGATCCCGTCATCCCGAGATGGACAACGATCCACGGTCCGGTTTCGGACCCGGCGAAGATCGCCTTGCCGTGACGGCGCGTCTCGGTGAACTGGCGCCCAGTCAGCCGGCCGCGCGCGTTGTCGCCGGGCAGGTCCATATGCGTGACCTCGCCCAGCTCGACGCGTTCGATCGTGCGGTTGAGGCAATCGGCCTCCACCCGCCGTCGGTTCGCCTCGCATTCCGGCAACTCGGGCATCCGATCAGGCGCCCCCTGCCGCCTCGCCCAGCGCCGGGCGTGTCTGCGGCACCGCGACGCCCATGAGCTCGGCATGGATGTCTGCGGCGGCATCGCGGCCCTCTGCCACCGCGACAACGGTCAGATCCTCGCCGGGCGTGCAGTCGCCGCCGGCCCAGACGCCCGAAACCGACGTCCGGCCCGCGTCCGACACCTTCAGCTTGCGGCCCTCGGTCTCGAACCCGTCGAGCGGCACGAAGGTCTGGCCGATCGCGCGGAACACCTGGTCGGCAGGCAGGCGCATCGTCTCGCCCGTCCCGCGCAGGCCGGTGCCATCGTCGGCGGTGTATTCGAGCTCGATTTCCACCGCGGCCCCGTTGCCGTGGATCGCCTTGGGCTGGGCATTGGCCACGATCCGCACACCCTTCGATGTCGCCAGATCCTGCTCGTACTGCGACGCGCCCATCCGATCGCGCCCGCGACGATACGCGATGGTCACGTTCTCGGCGCCAAGAAGTTTGGACTGCACTGCGACGTCGATCGCCGTCATGCCGCCGCCGATCACCACGACGTTGCGCCCGACCGGCAGGCCGGTGAGATCCGACGCCTGGCGCAGCTCGGCGATGAAAGACACGGCGTCATCCACGCCCTCGCGCTCGGAGCCCTCGATGTCGAGCGCGTTGACGTCGCCAAGCCCGATCCCGAGGAACACTGCGTCGAACGTCTCTTTCAGAGTGTCGAGATGGAGGTCGCTGCCCAGCGCGCGGCCGGTCTCGAAGGTGATGCCGCCGATCCCGGCGAGCCAATCGACTTCGCGCGCCGCGAACGCGTCCACCGCCTTGTATGCCGCGATGCCGTACTCATTCAGCCCGCCGGGCTTTTTGCGGGCATCGTAAACCGTGACGTCGTGGCCCCGCATGGCGAGCCCGTGCGCACAGGCGAGCCCGGCCGGCCCGGCGCCGACGACTGCGACCCGCCGGCCGGTCGGGGCCGCCCGGTCGAACGGATGACCCTGCCGGGCCATGACGCTGTCGGTGGCGTGGCGCTGCAGCCGACCGATCTCGACCGGCTGGCCCTCCGCGATCTCGCGCACGCAGGCGCCTTCGCACAGGTCCTCGGTCGGGCAGACCCGCGCGCACATCCCGCCGAGGATGTTCTGCTCGAGGATTGTGCGGCCCGCCGCCTCCGGCTGTCCGGTCGCGATCTGGCGAATGAACAGGGGAATGTCGATTTCGGTCGGGCAGGCTTCGACGCAGGGCGCATCGTAGCAGAAGTAGCACCGATCGGCGGCGACCGCGGCCTCGTGCGGCGAAAGCGGCGCATGCAGATCTGCGAAGTTCGACGCGATCTCCTCGGCGGTGAGTCGCCCGGAGGCGATGCCTGGGGTCAGCGGGTCGGCCATGGAATCCTCCGGTCCGTCATCGTTCGGGCGAGCCTGCCACGGATAAAAATTTTTCCAAACGGTAAATTTTTCGCTGCGCGGTAAAAACCGAAGCCGGAGCGGCCGGACGCTCAAAGCCTGGGCAGCGAGGGCGGCCCGCCTCATCTTGCGTGCGGGATCGCGCAATCCACAAGTTAGTGGGCGTGTCGTGAAAATATCGCTTTACACTCGAGCTGCGGCACAGGCACGATATCTGGTAAGGGCGGAGCAAGAACGCGCCGCCCCTAGAGCAGGCACCAAGCGCTGGGGGCGCTGCCAGCCCCGGGCGCGACAACAGATGAGGTTGGCGCCATGGCATTGTCCGAGCAGTTCCTGGAAGACGACATTCACCCGATCGACATCGTCGAGCACATCGCGTCGCACAACGACTGGGACTTCGATCGCGTGGGCGACGACCAGATCGCGATGGCGGTCGAGGGCCAGTGGCGCACCTATTCCATCACCCTCGCCTGGTCGCATTTCGACGAGACCCTGCGCCTCATCTGCACCTTCGACATGGAGCCGCCGACCGAAAAGCTGCCGGCGCTTTATGAAGGCCTGAACCGCGTCAACGACCAGTGCTGGGCCGGCGCCTTCTCCTACTGGGCCGAACAGTCGCTGATGGTGTTCCGGTACGGTCTCGTCCTGTCCGGCGGACAAGTCGCCAGCCCGGACCAGATCGACACGATGATCACCGCCGCTGTGGTGTCGGCCGAGCGCTACTACCCCGCGTTCCAGCTCATCGCATGGTCCGACAAGAGCCCCGAGGCCGCGCTTCAGGTCGCCATTGCAGAAGCCTACGGCCGCGCGTAATCCTCCGATCGACATCTCATTCGATCGAAGGAATGCGTTAATGCAGGATACCGAGATCGCCCGCCGCGGCCTCGTGCTTCTCGGGTGCGGCAAGATGGGGTCGGCCATGCTCGAGGGCTGGCTTGCCCGGGGCCTGCCGGCCACATCGGTCACCGTGCTCGATCCCGAACCGTCGGACTGGGTGCGGTCGCAGAACGTCAGGATCGACGGCGAGATGCCCGCCGATCCGGCGATCGCCCTGCTGGCCGTGAAGCCGCAGATGATGCGCGACGCGCTGCCGACGCTCGCGACGCTCGGTGGCGGAAGCACGCTCTTCGTGTCGGTCGCGGCCGGGATCCCGCTGTCGACCTATACCGACCTGCTCGGCTCGAAGACCCCGGTCGTCCGCGCGATGCCCAACACGCCGGCCGCCATCGGCCGCGGGATCAGCGCGCTGATCGGCAACGCGGCCGCCACGGAGACGCATCTCGAACAGACCGAGATGCTGCTCTCGGCCGTGGGCGAGACTGTCCGCCTCGACAGCGAGGACCAGATGGACGCGGTCACGGCAACGTCCGGGTCCGGGCCGGCCTACGTCTTCCATATGATCGAGGCGCTCGCCGCTGCCGCAGAAGCCGAGGGATTGTCGCGCGATCTCGCGCTCACGCTGGCGCGGGCGACAGTGGCCGGCGCAGGCGCGCTGGCGCAGGAAACGGGCACCCACCCTTCCGAACTGCGCGAGAATGTCACCAGCCCGAACGGTACGACCGCCGCCGGACTGTCGGTGCTCATGGACGCCGATACCGGCCTGGCGCCGCTGATGCGGGCCACGGTTGCCGCCGCAGCGGACCGGTCGCGGGAGCTCGGGCGTGACGACTGAAATCGGCATCGACGATTTCACCAGGGTGGACATTCGCGCGGGCACGATCCTGCGGGCGGAGCCGTTTCCCGAGGCCCGCAAACCGGCGATCAAGCTCTGGATCGATTTCGGCCCGGAACTCGGCGAAAAACGATCGTCGGCCCAGATCACCGTGCACTACACGCCAGAGACGCTAGTCGGGCGGCAGGTGATGGCGGTGGTCAATTTTCCGCCCCGCCAGATCGGACCCGTGCGCTCCGAAGTGCTGGTGCTTGGGGCGTCGGACGCGGACGGCGCCATCGTGCTTCTGGCGCCCGAGCGGCCTGTCCCGAACGGCGCCCGGATGCACTGACAGCGACGGCATACGGGGGACCGCTTGACCGCGGACCGCCGCTCGGGTCATGTCCCCGCGACGCTTCGGAGGAGAGCCATGACCCAGCCCGCCATCACCGGAAGCGGCGTCTTCACGCCAGAGCTCGCCATCTCGAACGACGAACTCGTCGCCGCCTTCAACGCCTATGCAGACCGGTTCAACGCCGACCACGCGGAGGCCATCGCCGCCGGCACGGTCGAGGCGAAGCCGCAATCGAGCGCAGAGTTCATCCTGCAAGCCTCGGGCATCGAGAGCCGCTACGTGCTCGACAAGTCCGGCATCCTCGATCCCGACCGGATGTATCCCAGCCTGCGGCCGCGTCGCGACGACGAGCCGTCGGTGATGGCCGAGATGGCGCTCGACGCTGCGGGCAAGGCTCTGGCGGCCGCGGGCCGTGCGGCCGGCGAGATCGACCTCGTGATCTGCGCGGCGTCGAACCACGAACGGCCCTACCCCGCGATGGCCATCGAGATCCAGCAACTGCTCGGCGCCGGTGGGTTCGCTTTTGACATGAACGTCGCCTGCTCGTCCGCGACCTTCGGCATCCAGGCGGCGGCCGACATGATACGCGGCGGGTCGGCCCGGCGTGCGCTGGTCGTGTCGCCCGAGATCTGCTCGGGCCATCTCGAATGGCGGGACCGCGACTGCCACTTCATCTTCGGCGATGTCGCGACCGCGGTCGTGATCGAGCCGGCGGACGAGGCCAAGGGCGCGCGGTTCGACATCCACTCGACGCGCTGCGCGACGCAATTTTCCAACAATATCCGCAACAACCACGGCTTTCTTCGACCGGTTCACGACCAGATGGAAGACCGTCGCGACATGCGGTTCATGCAGAACGGGCGCAAGGTGTTCAAGGAAGTGCTACCGCTCGTGTCCGCCCACATCGCCGGTCACCTCGCCGATGCAGGCTGGCAGTCGGACGACCTGAAGCGGCTCTGGCTGCACCAGGCGAACAAGGCGATGAACGATTTCATCGGCAAGAAGGTGCTCGGCCGCACACCCGAGCCCCGCGAGCAGCCGAACATCCTGCAGGACTATGCCAACACGTCGTCGGCCGGATCGATCATCGCGTTCGCGCAGAACTCCGACGATCTCGAACCCGGCGACCGAGGGGTGATCTGCTCGTTCGGAGCGGGATACTCGGTCGGCTCGGTGCTCGTCGAGCGGGCCTGAGCGCCCGGGCCCGGCCCTACCCGTCCGCCATGGCCTCGCGCCAGTGGCGGCGACAGAGGCTTTCGTAGGTCTCGTTTCCGCCGACCTGCACCTGCGCGCCCTCGCGCAGCACGCGGCCGGCGTCGTCGCGCCGCACGACCATGGTGGCCTTGCGCCCGCACGTGCAGATCGTGCGCACCTCGCGCATCCAGTCGGCCAGCGCCAGAAGCGCCGCGGAGCCGGGAAACAGCTTGCCCCGGAAATCGACGCGCAAGCCGTAGCACATCACCGGCACGCCCAGATCATCGGCCACCTCGGCAAGCTGCCAGACCTGCTCCTCGGTCAGGAACTGCGCCTCGTCGACGAAGACGCAGGCCAGATCCTGCGTCGCGCGGCGCGAAGCGACCAGCGCGACAAGATCGGTGGCGGCATCGAAGCAGTCTGCGTCACGCCCGAGACCGATCCGCGACCCGATGCGCCCTGCCCCCGCCCGGCTGTCGATTGCGGCGGTCAGAAGCATCACCGACATGCCGCGCTCCTCGTAATTGTGCGCCGCCTGCAAGAGCAGAGTCGATTTCCCCGCGTTCATCGTGGAATAATGAAAGTAGAGCTTCGCCATGCCGGCCTGATGCCCCACCCCGCGGGACAGGGCAAGACACGCGCGGGGCCAGGGGACGAGGACGGGAATGGAACCGACGCAACCGACGCCCGGTCGCGTGCTGAGCGCGGCCGAGCGCTACACGCCGGAATTGCTTCAAGGCGTTCTGGCGCGGCTCGAAGCGACAACGCACAGCCGCGAGGTCTGGCAGATCATCGTCGAGACCGGGCGCACGGTCGGCCTGCCTTTCGTGGATTTCGTGTCGGCGTCGGGCATGCTCGACTGGCGGCCCACGCTGTTCGTCCGGACCTCCTACGACGCCGACTGGCTGATGGACCAGTACCGCGACCCCGACCTGCGAAAGTGGTCCTTCTTTCGCCAGCACGCGCTCAGTTGCCTGACACCCCTCGTGATCGGCATCGACTTCGCCGACGAGTATCCGCCGGTGCCGCCGGCGCGGGTCGCCCTCTTGCGCGAGGCGGCCGAACGCGGGATGCGCGCCGGTCTCTCGATCCCGCTGCGGCAGAACGCACCGCCCCAGGCGGCGTTGCTGACCTTTTCGGGCGATCATGGCCGGCGCGAGATGCGCGCGATCGTCAAGGCACATGGCTGGACGCTGCACGCGATGTCCCTGATCGGTCATCAGCGATACCTCATGCACTTCGCCGAGGAGTTCACCGAACGAAACGAGATCACCGACAAGCAGCGCGCGCTTCTGGAATTGATCGGCCTCGGGCTTCAGGACAAGGCGATCGCGGAGCGGCTGGGAGTATCGATCTCGGCGGTGCGCCAGCGGATGAACTCGCTGTGCGCCAAGACCGGTCTGGGATCGCGTGCGGAACTGGCGGCGCTGGCGATGACGCTCGGGATTCTGCCCGACCCGCTGCGCGGACCGACCGAAAACGGCCCGACGGAGCTGCTCGTGGAGATGGATCCGGCCGGCGTCCGCAGGGCGCCTGCGCCCAGATTGTGACGCCTCGCGACCCGGGCACCCGCCACCAAAAAGGGCGCCCCCGAAGGAGGCGCCCGATGCGTGTCACCAATACAGACTGAAATCCTTCGTCCCCCCGAACAAAGGGAAAAAACCTTAGGCGAGAGGAAGATACGATGCCAAATGGCACCGCGACCGGTATCGATCCTTCCTGTCCCCTTTGAGGCGCCGCGGCCCAGCGAGCATCCTCAAGTAATGCCTCATATTAACCCAACGTAAATTTTTTGTCCTGCGGATTCTTGCCGAAATGCAGCCACAAATGCCGCTGAAAGGCCTCAAACGAAGGACCGAACTGCAAGATTCGACAGCTTGGTCATCACGCGCCGTCACGGCGCGTTGAGCGAATCGGGAATCGGACCCTCAGATGCGGGTTGCCCAGAGATCGTAGTTCGACGCTTCGTCGATCTCGACCTCCACCAGATCCCCCGGGGACAGGCTCTCAAAGCCACTGTCGACGTAGATATTTCCGTCGATCTCGGGCGCTTCGGCGGCGCTCCGGCAGGTCGCGCCGTCCGAATCCACCGCATCGACGAGCACACTGGCCCGGCGCCCGACGCGCGCCTCGAGCTTCGCGGCCGAGATCGCCTGCGCCTTCTCCATGAACCGCGCCCAGCGTTCGGCCTTCACTTCGTCCGGGACGTGATCGGGGAGCGCGTTCGACCGTGCGCCCGCCACGTTCTCGTACTGGAAGCAGCCGACCCGGTCGAGCTGCGCCTCGTCGAGCCAGTCCAGCAGCGTCTGGAACTCGTCCTCCGTTTCGCCGGGGTAGCCGACAATGAAGGTCGAGCGGAGCGTGATCTCGGGGCAAGCGGCCCGCCACGCCGCGATCTCGTCCAGCGTCCGCTCCGCCGCGGCCGGCCGCGCCATCCGTCGCAGAGTATCGGGATGAGCGTGCTGAAACGGGATGTCGAGATACGGAAGAATCCCACCCGACGCCATCATCGGCACCAGATCGCGCACGTGCGGATACGGATAGACGTAATGCATCCGCACCCAGATCCCGATTTGTCCCAGCTCGCGCGCAAGGTCGAGGATCGGCGCCTTGGACGGCCGATCGGACCAGTCGGTCCCGTAGGCCGATGTGTCCTGACTGATGACGAGGAGTTCGCGAACGCCGCTCTCGGCCAGTTTCTCGGCCTCGCGCACCACGGCCTTGAGCGGGCGCGACGCCAACCGGCCGCGCATGTCGGGAATGATGCAGAAGCGGCACTTGTGGTTACAGCCCTCGGAAATCTTGAGATAGCTGTAGTGGCGCGGCGTGAGCTTCACCCCCGAGGCGGGCATGAGATCCACGAACGGATCCGGGTCTGGCGGCACCGCGGCGTGCACGGCATCGAGAACCCGCTCGTACTGGTGCGGACCGGTCACCGCCAGGACGGTCGGATGCGCGCCGGTGACATAGTCGGGCTCGGCCCCGAGGCAGCCCGTGACGATCACGCGGCCATTCTCGTTCAGCGCCTCACCGATCGCCTCGAGGCTCTCGGCCTTGGCGCTGTCGAGAAACCCGCAGGTGTTGACGATCACCGCGTCCGCGCCGTCGTAGTCCGCCGATATGCCGTAGCCTTCGGCCCGGAGGCGCGTGAGGATCCGCTCGCTGTCGACGAGCGCCTTCGGGCAGCCCAGCGAGACCATGCCGATGGTAGGCTGCCGCTCGGGGCGGACGGTCGAGAGATCGCGCTCGAGGCGGGCATTGGCCCTGTCGGGGCGAAGATCGGGTGGGTTCTGAACCATGATCGCGGCCTATAGCGGCCACGCGGCACCTTGAAAAGCGGCAGGCGCCGCGCGCTCACGGCTGCGTCAGGGCCGCACGCGGGCCGCCGGCGCTTTCCTGACCGTGCCGGGGCCCTATCTCCGCGACAGTCTCACGGACACGGGCGCGAGGGCACGGAAACTTCATGCGCGGCACGGCGCGACGCTTCCTGATCGACGGCGACGGCTACATGCCGTGGCGCGGCGTCGCGGCTGTCCTCCTGGCCGTGGTCGTGCCGGTGCTGCTGGCCGTCACGGTATTCGGCCCGGCGGGTGCAGCGGTGTTCATCGCCGCCTTGCCGGCACACCTTGCCGCCAAGCAGGCGGGCATCTACGCGGCGACAGTGGTGACGATGGTCACCGCGATGGGCGGCGTGCTCGCGCTCGGTTCGCTCGAGATGTCGCTGCTCGTCGCGGCTTGCCTCGCCATCATCACCTCGATCGGGTTTCGCCACGGGCTCGCCACACCGTGCTTGCGCGCGCTGTTTACCTGGACGGTGTTCACCGGGCCGATCCTGCCGGCAGACGAAAAGCCGCTGATCCTGCTTTTGTCCATCGCCGCGATCTTCTGGAGCGTCAGCGTGACATGGGCGATGGGCGAGGCCGCGGACGCCTCCGAAGAAGAAAGCTCCGGCCCGGAATTCTCCTTGCTGTTCGGGGCGATGCTGGGCGTCGGCCTCGTTCTGTCGGTCTATATAGGCGCGCGGTTTTTCGGCCCGCACGGATTCTGGTTCCCGCTGACCTTCGCCGTCCTCTGGATCCCTCCATTCGGCCAACTTTTCACGCGGACCGCGAAGCGGACGGCGGGCACCGTGGCAGGGGTGGCCTTGGCGATGGCGCTGGCCATTGGTGTGGAGTCGGAGGCCACGCGGGCCGCCATCGCTCTGGCGATCGTGCCGTTCGCTTTCCGCATCCTGCCGCGCAGCTACGCCGGGTTCACCGCACTCCTGACGATGATCGTGCTCGAAGCTCTGAGCCTCGTGTCGGATCTCGACGCGCTCGCGGTAGAGAGGATCTGGTCCATGCTCGCGGCTGCTCTGACCGCGGGACTGCTCGGGCTCCTGGCCTTCGCGATCCTGCGGCGCGTGGCGCCCGATGCGCTGGACGAGCTCATGCAGCCAAGCGAGGACGACACGCGCGAGGAGGATGGTCCCAACGCGCAAGAGCCCCGCGCAGAGCCGCGGGGCCGGACACCTGAACCGACGTGAGGAGCGCCGTCAGCGCCGTCGGTCGCGGCGCGACGACATTGGCTGGAACGCCACGCCCACATGCGCCTCGCAATAGGGCTTGCCTTGCTGCACGGGCAGGCCGCAGAACCAGAACTCCTCTGTCGCAGGGTCGCCCACGGGCCATTTGCAGGTCCGCTCGGTCAACTCCATCAACGAGAGTCTCTTGGCCGTCTTCTCCACTTCGCTCACCTTTGCGAGGGCTTCGGGGCTGATTTCGTTGGCCGAGGGCTGCGGGGGCAGCGGTTGGCCAGCGGGCACGATCTTGCCGCGCGGCGCGGGCGCGGCGGATTTCGTTTCGGGGGCCGGCGCCGCGGCGGCAGCGGCCGTCGCGGGCTCGGGCTCCGGCGCCGGTGCCGGCTCGGCCGGGGTCTTGGGCTTGGGCTCGGCGCTCTTTGTCGGTGCGGCGGCAGGTTCGGCCGCGGCCGGTTCCGCACCGGTGCGGTTCGACAGGCCCAGCCGGTGCACCTTGCCGATCACCGCGTTGCGCGTCACGCCGCCCAGTTCCTTGGCGATCTGGCTCGCCGACTGGCCCTCGCTCCACATCTTCTTGAGAAGTTCCACGCGCTCGTCGGTCCAGGACATCCGCAGCCAGCCTTTCTGATTGAAAAAGCGGCCGCGTGGTGTCGGCCGCCTGACTATTCCGCTCGGACCCCTATTCTAATCACCAGCCCGCCAGATACAAGCGGGGCCAACCGCATCGAGGGAGACGACATGAGCGACATCGCGTCATTCGAGCAGGGCACACGCCGGTTCGGCCGGGTGAACTGGCTGGGTCTTCTGACCTTGTGCCAGCGCGAGATCCAGCGCTTCATGAATGTGTGGACGCAAACGCTGCTTGCGCCACTGGTGACCGCCGGCCTGTTCATGGTGATCTTCTCCATCGCTATCGGACCGCGCCGCGGCGACGTGATGGGGATGCCCTTCACCACCTTCATCGCGCCGGGGATCATGATGATGACCGTGATCCAGAACGCCTTTGCCAACACCTCGTCGTCGATCGTCATCGCCAAGGTGCAGGGCAACATCGTCGACACGCTGATGCCGCCTCTGTCCGGCGGCGAAATGGTGCTGGGGTACTTGGCCGGCGGTATCGCGCGCGGCCTGGTCGTCGCAGTCGTGATCGCGGTGGGGCTGGGCCTCGTGCTGGGCGTCTGGCCGCAGCACCCGCTGGTCATGCTCGCCTTCGTTCTGCTCGGCGCCGCGTTCCTGTCGGGACTCGGCATCGTCGCCGGCGTCTTCGCCGAGAAATTCGACCAGATGGCTGCGATCACGAACTTCGTCGTGACGCCGCTCGCCTTCCTGTCGGGCACCTTCTACTCGGTCGAGGCGCTGCCGCCGGTGATGTACGAAATCACCCACCTCAACCCGATCTTCTACCTGATCGACGGCGCGCGATACGGCATGATCGGCGTGTCCGACAGCTCTCCGCTGCTGGGCTTCTTCATTGCGGTGGCCTCCGTCGCCGCGATCAACGTCATCGGCTGGCGCATGTTCGCGCGCGGCTACCGGCTGAAGGCATGAGCGCCATGAGCAAACCGATCGCCGTGATTGTCGGTGTGGGTGACGGCCTGTCGGCGTCTCTCGCCCGCCGCCTGTCACCGGAGTACGAGCTTCACCTCTGCGCGCGCGGGCCGGACAAGATGCGCGCCGTGGCGGAAGAGACCGGCGCGGCCACGCACCTGATCGACGGCACCGATGCCGGCGCGACCGCCGCGCTCTTCGACGGGCTGCCGGAGGCGCCGCGCGTCGCGATCTACAACCCGTCGGCCCGCGTGCACGGCGGCATCGCCGAGCTCGATCCCGTCGAGGTTCGCCGCGCCGTCGAGATCACCGCCTTTGGTGCGTTCCTGACCGCGCAGGCCGCCGCCCGGCGCATGCTGGCCGCCCAACCGGACGATCGCGGCATCCGCGGCACGATCCTGTTCACCGGCGCCTCGGCCGGAGTGAAGGGATTTCCCCGCTCGTCCGTCTTCGCGATGGGAAAGTTCGCGCAGCGCGGGCTGGCCGAGAGCCTGAGCCGCGAATTGCACCCCGAGGGGATCCACGTCGCCTGGATCAACATCGACGGCGCGATCCGCAATCCCGGACGCAGCGAAGCGGCGGACAATCCCGACTCGATGCTCGATCCCGACGCGATAGCCGAGGCCTATGCCGGCCTCATCGCGCAGGACCGGTCGACCTGGAGCCACGAGTTGACGCTCCGGCCCTGGGTCGAAAAGTTCTGAACTACTCGGCGGGAGTTTCCTGCTCCCGCCCGCGCCGGACAGGCACGATCTGCTGCACCGCGCCGACTGCAACGAGGTAGACCGAGGTCGCCACGAGCCCCCAATGCGCCCAGCTTTCGGGGTGGAAGTCGACCCACGCCGCCCACCCCGCGAAACAGACCCACGCGAAGGCCACCGGCAGCGACAGGGCGCGCCACCGGGCCGTGCGCACCGGGTGGATGAACTTGATCGGCAGGAACATCGCCGTGGCGAGCGCCGCCACGAGGACCAGCATCACCGGCACCGCCGGTTCCACCGCGAACAAGACCAGCACCAGCATGTTCCAGCAGCCCGGAAAGCCCATGAACGAGTTGTCCTCGGTCTTCATCCGGCAGTCGGCGAAGTACATCGCCGAGGCGAACGTGATGACGAAGATCGTCACCCACCCCGTCCAGCCCGGCAGCAGGTCCGACTGGAACAGCGCGAATGCCGGGATGAAAACGTAGGTCAGATAGTCGATGATGAGGTCGAGCAGCACCCCGTCGAACCGTGGCGCGTTGAGCTTTACGTCGTATTTCCGGGCCAGCGGGCCGTCCACGCCGTCGACGGCGAAGGCCACGACCAGCCACAGGAACATGATCGACCACTGCCCCTGCGCCGCGGCGAGCAGAGCGAGCATGGCGAACACGGCGCCGGTGGCGGTCAGGAGATGGACGAGCAGCGCGCGGGTCTGAAGTGTCATCGAAACGTGATGGAGGAAATCGCCGGCGGGATCAATGCCCGCCAGCCGGGACCGTGAGCCGCGGCGCACACGCAAGTCATGGCGCGGCTCACCGCCGAGGACGGTCCCGAGCCGCGCTCAGGCGAGCAGGACCGACCCGTCCCGGCCGGACGGCACCGCCTCGACGATCGCGCCCTCCGACCGCGGCGTGGTGAACCGCACCTCGGCGAAATGCTCCGTGCGGCCCATCTCGGGGGCCTCCATCAGCACGCGGTGCGGCTGACCGACCTGCGCCGAGACATGCCGCGCGACGGCGGCCTCTCCGGCCTCGCGCAACCGGCGCGCACGGTCCTTGATTGTGCGCCCGTCGACCTGCGGCATCCGGGCCGCCGGCGTGCCGGGGCGTGGCGAATACGGGAACACGTGCAGCCAGGTCAGGCCGCAGGCCTCGACCATGCCGAGTGCGTTCTCGAACGCCGCCTCGGTCTCGGTCGGAAAGCCGGCGATGATGTCCGCCCCGAAGATCATGTCCGGGCGCAGCCGGCGGGCGGCGTCGCAGAACGCGATGGCGTCCTCCGAAAGGTGCCGCCGCTTCATCCGTTTCAGGATCAGGTCGTCGCCATGCTGCAGCGAGAGGTGCAGATGCGGCATCAGCCGCGGCTCCGTCGCGATCGCCTGCATCAGGTTGTCGTCGACCTCGATCGAATCGATGGACGAGATCCGAAGGCGCGGCAGATCCGGCACCAGCTTCAGGATGCGCATCACCAGATCGCCGAGCTTGGGCGCCGCCGGAAGGTCCGCCCCCCAGCTCGTGAGGTCCACGCCGGTCAGCACGACCTCGTTGAAGCCCGCGCCAACGAGCCGCTTGATCTGTTCGACCACAACGCCCGCCGGGACCGATCGCGAATTGCCCCGGCCGTACGGGATGATGCAGAAGGTGCAGCGGTGGTCGCAGCCGTTCTGCACCTGTACGTAGGCGCGCGAGCGCGTGCCGAAGCCGTCGATCAGGTGGCCGGCGGTCTCGGTCACCGACATGATGTCGTCGACCATAACCCGCTCGGTCTCGCCGATGAAGTCCGCCGCCAGCCGACCCCAGGTCTCCGGCGCCATCTTCTCGGCGTTGCCGATCACGGCATCGACCTCTTCCATCTCGGCGAAGGTCTCGGGCTCGGTCTGCGCGGCGCAGCCGGTCACGATGAGCCGCGCCTCCGGGTTGTCTCGCCGCAGCCGGCGGATCTCCTGGCGGGCCTTGCGCACCGCCTCGGCAGTGACCGCGCAGGTGTTGACCACAACCGCGCCGGACAGGCCCGCCTGCTCGGCCAGCCCCTTCATCGCCTCGGTCTCGTAGGCGTTGAGCCGGCAGCCCATCGTCGTGAACCGGGGCGGCGCCGTCATCGCTGCGCCTCCAGCCACTCGGCTGACAGCACGCCGTCGAAGACATGCATCGTGGGCCCGGTCATCCAGACGCCATCGTCGCGCCAGTCGATCTCGAGCGTCCCGCCGTCCAGGTCGACCCGCACCTGCCGCCCGGTCAGACCCCGCCGCGCGGCCGCCACCGCCGCAGCGCAGGACGAGGAGCCCGACGCGAGCGTGATGCCCGCGCCCCGCTCCCACACCCGCAGACGCAGCCGGTCCGGCCCGGTCACCGTGACGACCTGGACGTTGGTCCGCTCGGGATAGAGCGGGTGATGTTCGTAGCGCGGCCCGAACGTCTCCAGCGCCACCGCCTCGGCATCGGGCACGAAGAACGTGCAATGCGGATTGCCCATCCCCGTCGCGGTGGGCCCGCCCTCGATGGGCAGTTCCAGCGTGTCGACCGCCTCGGCCAGCGGGATCTCGGACCAGTCGAGCTGCGGCGCACCCATGTCGACCGACACCGCGCCGTCGGGCGCCGCGACCGCGCGCAGGGCGCCACGGCCGGTGGCGAGCGTCAGACGCTCGCGCCCGGTCTCGTCCATCAGCAGGCGCGCGATGCAGCGCGTCGCGTTGCCGCAGGCGGCCGAGGGCGAACCGTCGGCGTTGAGAAAGCTGAGCCGCGCATCCGCATCGTCCGTGGCCCCGATCACGGCCAGCTGGTCGAACCCGACCCCGCGGTGGCGGTCCGCCAGCGCCGCGGCCAGCCGCGGCGTGACCTCGATGGCACGCGCGCGCGCATCCAGCACGACGAAGTCGTTGCCCAGCCCGTGCATCTTCATGAAGGGCAGTCCGGTATCGCGCGTCTGGCTCATGCGCGCGGCATATACGCGCCTTGGCCGGCGCTTTCCAGAGCCGTCCGTGGGCCGCGCCCCATGCCCTCGAAAAGCGCTCCGAAGGCCGCACGTTTTCGGGTTGACCTCCCTTCGCGCTCTTTCTAGGTAGCGCGCCAGTGGGCCGTTAGCTCAGTTGGTAGAGCAACTGACTTTTAATCAGTGGGTCGCAGGTTCGAATCCTGCACGGCTCACCACTGTTCCCGAGATTTCCATCGACGGCACGTCGGACCCGGCGCGTGAGCTCCGGGATCTCGCGCGTTTGCGACGTCGGGCGCCTTGCCCCGCGCGGACCGCGCGCCCACCTCTGGCCTGTAGCGCCGGAAGGGCCCGCCCCATGACCGCCGACGAGATCCGCGATGCCGAGATCCGCGCCTTCGTGCGCGACACGTTCGGCCTGCGCGGCACGCTCCGGATCCACCGCGATGCGCTCGGCCTCGACCTTCTGCGCGCGCCGGTCAACGTCGCGCTGGCGCCCGTCTTCCTGCTCTCCCGGCTGCTCGCGCTCGCGCTTCACCTCGTGCGCTTGCGCCGCGCATCGGCCTGGATCCTGGGCCGCCAGGTGTTCCTGCGCACGTCCGTCGCACGCACAGTCGCCGACCGTCTCGAGGCGCTGCTCGCGCGTCTCGACGCGCGCGACGCGGGCGTTGCCGCGGATCCTGCGCGGCGCACCCGCGCCATCGACGACTACGTGGGGGTCCGCAGCGCGGTGTCCGAGATCACGACGTCGCTGATCGTTCTGGCACTCGGCTACCTCGTCTTCCATGCCGCGACGCCCGGAATCGTGTCGCTCGCGCCGAACGTCGCCGACCGGCTGGCGCAGGCCGAGGCGGCGCGCGGCTTCTGGGCCGGCGAGCGCCTCGGGACGATGTGGTACGGCGCGTTCCCTGCCGACATCCCGCCCCGGCGCATCGTGCTCACCGGGTTCATCCTCGCCATGCTGGCCTCGGTCGTCACGACCTTCGCGGGGCTCTTCGCCGATCCGGTCCAGCGCGCCACCGGCATGCACCGCCGGCGGCTGCGCCGCCTTCTGTCAAGGCTCGACCGCGGCACGCCCGAAGGTCTGGCACCCGAGCATTTCGCGGCGCGAACCGGCGATCTGGTCGATGCGGCCCTCGCCCTCCTCCGCGCCTTCCGCGGCTAGCCGGGCGCGCCGCGATCCCCTTCATCTTGCCGCAAACCCCGGGGAGCGCGAGGGGCAGCGCCCCTCGCATGCGCCGTGCAAGCACGCCCGAGGCATGGATCCCCGCGGCACACGCGCGCCGCGACGGCTGCTCAAAGGTTGTCGAATTGCGGCATGCCGAGGACGTGGAATCCGCCGTCGACATGAATCACCTCGCCGGTGGTGAACGCGCCGGCATCGGAGACGAGCCAGACCGCGGTCCCGCCCACCGCCTCGAGCGTGGCGTTCGAGCGCAGGGGCGCGTTGGCCTCTGTGTGCTTGTAGCTGCGGCGAGCGCCACCGATCGCAGCGCCGGCCAGCGTCTTCATGGGTCCGGGCGACAGCGCGTTCACGCGGATGCCTTCGGGCCCGAGATCGTTGGCGAGGTAGCGGGTCGTCGATTCCAGTGCAGCCTTCGCCACGCCCATCACGTTGTAGTTCGGCACGACCTTGTTCGAGCCCTGGTAGGTCAGCGTCAGCATCGTGCCGCCCGCTTCCATCATCGGGTAGGCGCGGCGCGCCACCTCGATGAAGGAATAGCAGGAGATCTCCATCGAATGCTTGAAGTTCGTCCGGGAAGTGTTGAGGAATCGCCCCGTCAATTCGGACTTGTCCGAATACGCGATCGCGTGAACGAGGAAATCGAGCCGATCCCAGCGTTCGCCGAGCGCCGCGAACGCGGCGTCGAGCGACGCGTCGTCACAGACATCGACATCGAAGAGCAGGTCGGAGCCGACGCTTTCGGCAAGCGGCGCGAGCCGCGCGCCGAAGGCCGGGCCCTGGTGGGTGAAGGCGAGCTCGGCGCCCGCCTCGTGCATCGCCCTGGCGATCCCCCACGCGATCGATCGGTCGTTGGCAACGCCCATGATGAGCCCGCGCTTGCCGTTGAGAATGCCCATCTGGTGTCGTCCGTCTGAAATCTCTCGCCGCGGCGCGCCGCGGTCTTATCCTGAAAACCGGCTGAGCAGCATCGACCCGTTGGTGCCGCCGAAACCGAACGAATTGGTCATGACCGTGTCGAGGCCTGCGTTCTCCACCGTCTGCGTCGCGATCTCCTCGGGCTTCAGCGCCGGATCGAGCGTGTCGACGTTGATCGACGGGCAGATGAAGTCGTGTTCGAGCATCAGCAGGCAGTACACCGCCTCCTGCGCACCGGTCGCGCCCTGGCTGTGGCCGGTCATCGACTTGGTGGAGGAGACCGGCGGCGTGGTGCCGTCTCCGAAAACGCGCCGCACGGCCTCGATCTCTCCGACATCGCCCACCGGAGTCGAGGTGCCGTGAGCATTGATGTACCCCACGCGGCGCTCTTCGGGCAGCGTCTCGAGCGCGATGCGCATCGCGCGCTCGCCGCCCTCGCCCGACGGCGCGACCATGTCGTGCCCGTCCGAGGTGGCGCCGTAACCGGTGATCTCGGCATAGATCTTCGCGCCCCGGGCCTTTGCGTGCTCGAGATCCTCCAGCACGAGCATGCCGCCGCCGCCCCCGATCACGAACCCGTCGCGATCCGCGTCGAAGGCGCGCGACGCCTTCTCGGGCGCGTCGTTGAACTTTGACGACATCGCACCCATCGCGTCGAAGAGGCACGACAATGTCCAGTCGAGTTCCTCGCCGCCGCCGGCGAACATCACGTCCTGCTTGCCCAGCATGATCTGTTCGGCCGCGTTGCCGATGCAGTGCAGCGAGGTCGAGCACGCCGAGGTGATCGAGTAATTGATGCCCTTGATCCGGAACGCCGTCGACAGGTTCGCGGAGATCGTCGAGGACATGCATTTCGGCACGGCGGTCGGCCCGATGCGCCGCGGCGCGCCGGTCTTCAGCACCGTCTGGTGCGCCGCGAACATCGCGCTGGTCGAGGGGCCGCCGGAGCCGGCGACGAGACCCGTCCGCGGGTTCACCACGTCGCTCTCCTCAAGCCCGGAATCTGCGATCGCCTGGGTCATCGCGATATGCGCATAGGCCGCTCCCGGCCCCATGAAGCGCAGCGTCCGCTTCTCGACATGTTGTGTCACGTCGAGCTTCACGTCTCCGGCGATCTGCGACCGGAACCCGTGTTCCTTCATGTCCTCGTTCGCGGTGATGCCGGACGTGCCCGCCTTCAGCGAGGCCAGCACCTCTTCGGCGGTGTTGCCGATGGACGAGACGATCCCCAGTCCGGTGACGACGACGCGGCGCATGCCTGCTCCCCTCGGTGATGCAATGATCGTCCTAAGGGACAGCACCGGCAGGAGCAAGGGGCCAGCGCGCCCGCCCCGCCGCCGCGTGGGCGCAGATGCGGCTGTGCGCTAGCGCGTTGAGAGCACGCTCGTTTTCGCGGGTCGGCGCCATTGTTGCGCGAGGACG
Source organism: Roseivivax jejudonensis (assembly GCF_900172265.1). Lineage (GTDB taxonomy): Bacteria > Pseudomonadota > Alphaproteobacteria > Rhodobacterales > Rhodobacteraceae > Roseivivax > Roseivivax jejudonensis. The sequence goes on from NZ_FWFK01000001.1 coordinate 36,198, forward strand.
GAGCATCGCATGTGCCGCAGGGTTCAGCATCGCGCACCATCGGCCCACTGCACCAGGACCGCCGTCGCCGCCGAACCGTCAGGCTATGGCAGGAGATGCCGGACCAGTGCCGGCGCGCGGAATGGCCATGCAGGCCGCCATGTCGCGCATAGTCAGGTTTCGGACAGCGCCACCTTCATGTCGCTCACCTGATAGATGGTTTCGCCATCCGCCTCGACGCGCCCATCGGCGACGCCCATCGTCAGGCGCCGGGTCTGCACCGCCTTGGTGAAATCGACGTAGTAGGTCAGCATCTTGCGGTCCGGGCGCACCATTCCGGTCAGCTTCACTTCGCCCACGCCGAGCGCGTATCCTCGCCCGGGCCAGCCGCGCCAGCCAAGGTTGAACCCGGTCAACTGCCACAGGCCGTCGAGACCGAGACATCCCGGCATGATCGGATTGCCCGGAAAGTGACACTCGAAGAACCAGAGGTCGGGGTGGATGTCGAACTCGGCGACCACGTGCCCCTTGCCATGCGGTCCGCCATCACCCGAAATGTCGGTGATGCGATCCATCATCAGCATCGGCGGTTCCGGCAGTTGGGCGTTGCCGGGGCCGAAAAGCTCTCCCCGCGCGCATTTCAGCAGGTCGTCCTTGTCGAAGCTCGTCGGATAATCGGCCATCTGCACGGGCGCTCATTCGGTTCTGGGTAACAGGGTCGCGACCGTCTAGCACCGCGTTCGGCGCCCTTGCAAGTGCGTCCGCAGGGGCACGAGGCACAGCATTCTACCTGGTTTGCGATTGAAATCACTCGGTCCCGCGCCCTATATTCCGTGGTAATGCCGACGTCCGGCATCCAAGGACATGAAGGGTTCGACTGGTACATGACGCCCGAAGCGATTGAGCGCGGAACGTCGTGGCTCGGCAAGGCCGGGCTTCGCCCTACACGTCAGCGCGTGGCGCTGGCGGCGTTGCTCGTGGGCGATGGCGATGATCGTCACGTCACTGCGGAAAGCCTGTTCGCCGCCGTCAAGGGAACTGGCGAGAAGGTCTCGCTCGCGACCGTCTACAATACCCTGCGCGCCTTCTGCGATGCCGGTCTGATGCAGGAAGTGACTGTCGATGGCTCGAAGAGCTACTTCGACACCAAGACGCACGATCATCCTCACTTCTTCTGGGAAGAGGATGGCCGTCTGACCGATGCGCCGGCGGACGAGCTTCAGATCGCGCAGCTGCCGAAAGCGCCCGACGGGGCGGAGATCGCCAGCGTCGATGTGGTCATCCGCCTGCGCCGCAGCTGACGCCAGGTCGGACACGGCCTTTTGGACAGGAGATCGCCAGGGCCGCCGAACCGTTAGACGGGCTGGCCCCGCTGCCAGATTGCTGTCGGCCGCAACGCATCGTCCAGATGCACCAGATCCGCCGGACCACCCTCCGTCAGCCGACCAATGTCGGCGCGACCGATCGCGTCCGCCGGCCGCGATGTCGCCATCGCGAGGACCGTCTCCAGCGGCTCTCCGAGCTCCATCAGTAGACGCATCGCGCGCGGCAGGTCGAGATCGGCGCCGGCGAGCGTTCCGTCCTCCAGCGTCAGCCGGCTGTCCTGCCGGCGCACCTCTCGCCCGTTCAGGGTGAACCGATCGAGATCCGTGCCGGCCGGCGCCATCGCGTCCGTGACGAGGAAGAGGCGGTCCGGCGACGCTGCAAGCGCGATGCGCAGGGCCGAAGGATGGACATGGATGCCGTCCGCGATGATCCCCGACCAGAGACGCTCTGTCAGGGCAGCGCCCACGACACCCGGCGCGCGGTGGCCGAGCGGGCTCATCGCGTTGAAAAGGTGGGTCGCCATCGTCACGCCCGCCGCGATGGCGCCGCAGGCCGCCTCGTGGGACGCGTCGCTGTGCCCGATCGAGACGATCGCCCCGGCTTCACGCAGCGCGGCGATCTGCGCGTCCTTGGCAGAGCGCGGCGCGAGCGTGACGATCAGGCTCGGCAATCGCACTGCAGCATCCACGAGACGTGCGAGATCGGCGTCGTTCATCGGCCGGATGAGATCGCGGTCATGCGCTCCGGCGCGCGCCGGATCGAGGTGCGGCCCCTCGAGATGAAGACCACCAATGCCCCTGCACGACGCGACGGCCACCTCTGCCGCCGCAATCGCCGCGGCGGTGATCTCGGGACGGTCGGTGATCAGCGTGGGCAGAAGCGTCGTCGTCCCGAGCCTCGCGTGGGCCTTTGCCATCCGCGAAAGCGTCTCTGCGGTCGGCGCGGCGTTGAACTGTATCCCGCCACCGCCGTTGACCTGGAGATCGACGAGGCCGGGCGCGAGGATTCCGCCTGACAATGTCCGGCGCGGGACACGTGCAGGCAACTCACTGTCGGAAGCTATGGCAGCGACTTCGCCATCCTCGATCAGCAGCGCCGCGGCGTCGCGAAAGCGCACCCCGTCGAAGATCCGTGCGCCGATCAGGACCTCGGCGCTCATGCGTCCGTCTCCGCGAGTTGCCGGGCCCGCGCCAGCGCGCCGTCGAGGGCGCTGCCTCGCGGCGCGACGCGGGCCTCAGCCAGCGCGGGCGGGAGGTGGTCTGCATAGCTCTCGGCCAGACCGCCCAGCAAACAGAACGGCTCTCCCGTCTCCCAACCGAGCGCATGGGCGGCCCGTTGGAGATAGGCGGCACCGTCGGACAGGATCGCCGTGGCGGTCGCGTCTCCCGCACGGGCGGCCTCGGCGACGTCCCGGGCAAGCGCCGCGAAGGCCGCGGCGTCCGCATCACGGGCGAAGGCGACGATCCCGGCGATGCCGCCGTGCCGCGCGAACGCGGCATCGGTCAGCGGGCTCGGCGATTGCAGCCCTTCGGCCGCGTGCAAGGTTCGAGCGAGCAACGCCTTGCCGATCCATGCGCCGGACGCCTCGTCTCCGAGAACAGCGCCATGCCCGCCGATGGCCCGCACACTGCCCGACCCGCTCCGTGCGAGGAACGACCCGGTGCCGACACCCGCGAGCGTGCCGCCCCCCCCGGCGAAGGCACCGCGCAGCGCGGCGCGCCAGTCTTCCTCCACCACGACCCGTTCGAGCCCGAGCGCCCTGCCGACGCGAGCGGTGACGTCGTCGTCGATGGCGCCCGCGACCGACAGACAGACCGGCAGCCCTGCGAGGCTTCGCCCAGTGTCCGCTTCGAGCGCCTCCAATCCCTCGCGGAGGACCGCGAGGCTGCCGTCGAAATCGGAGAACACGTTGGCCGGACCGCGGGCGATCACGACCCGGCGTCCCCCGTCCTCGAGCGCGAACCGGCTGCCGCTACCGCCGCCGTCGATCCCGATAATGCCGCTCGGGCTCACGCTGTCGTCACCGCTTCCCATCCCCGGGAAAGGGCAGCGCCCGGCGGCGATGTCAAGCGGGCTCAGATCGCTGCGCTGGCCCGACGGGTCACAACGATGCGCCGCACGAACGCCACCACGAAGAGTGCCGTGAGGATCAGAACGACCGTCGGCGCGGGGGCGCTGTCGAGCCAGAAGCTTGCATACGTGCCGCCGGCCATCGACACGACGCAGACCGCGACGGCCACCGCCAGCATCGCGCCAAACCGCCGGACACACAGAAAGGCGATGGCCCCCGGCGCGATGAGCAGCCCGACCGCGAGGATCAGGCCGGTCGCCGTCAGGGTCGCGACGACCGTCAGCGACAGGATCGCGAGCAGCAGGTAATGCAGCAGCGCGACCGGCAGGCCGGACGCCCGCGCCTGCGCCGGATCGAAGGCGTGAAGCAGGAAGTCGCGCCACTTCATGAGGAGAACGGCGGACACCGGGACCGCGATGGCGGCGGCCGACCACAGATCGCCGCCGCTCACGCCCAGCATATTGCCGAACAGGATGTGGTCGAGGTGCTGGTTCGTATTCACCTGCGTGTAGAGCACGATGCCGAGGCCGAACATCCCGGAGAATACGACGCCCATGACCGTGTCACGCTTCACGCGGCTGTTCTCGGCGAGGAACCCCGTCAGAAGGGCGCAACTCATGCCGGCGGCGAAGGCTCCGAGGATGAGCGGAATACCGGTGATCCACGCGAGAACGACGCCCGGCAGGATCGCATGGCTCACCGCGTCGCCCATCAGCGCCCAGCCCTTGAGCACCAGGAAACACGACAGGAGCGCCGTCGGGACCGCGACGATCGCGCCGATGAGAAACGCGTTCTGCATGAACGGGAACTGGAAGGGCAACAGGAGGTCCGTCATCGGGCCGGGCTCCGATCGGTCGTTGCATCGGCGCTATCGCGCGCGGCCCGGGCGCGGGCCGCAAGGAGGCCGTGCTTCGGCGCCACCACGAACGCGACGAGAAAGATAAGCGTCTGCAGGCACACGATGACGCCGCCGGTCGCCCCGTCGAGGAAATAGCTTGCGTACGCTCCGGCAAAGCTCGTGCCCGCGCCGATCACCACCGCCACAATCAAAAGACGCGGGAACCGGTCGCACAGCAGGTAAGCGGTCGCGCCCGGCGTCACCACCATGGCGATCACGAGAAAGGCGCCGACGGTCTGCATCGCCGCGACCACCGCGAGCGACAAGAGCGTGAAGAAGATGAGCCTCAGGCGGCCGGGGTTCAGGCCGATGGACCGGGCGTGCGTCTCGTCGAAGAAGACCGCGAGCAGATCCTTCCACTTGGCCACAAGCACCGCGAGCGACACTACGCCGATCAGCACAAGCTGGACCGTGTCGCCCGGCGAGATCGCCAGGATATTGCCCATCGTGATCGTCTGTACGCTGACCGCCATCGGGTTCAGCGACACCATGAACAGGCCCAGCCCGAAGAAGGCCGTGAAGATCAGCCCGATGATGACGTCGATCTTCAGGCCCGACCGCTCCGAGAGAAACAGCATCGTGCCGGCGGCGAGCCCGCCCGCGATGAAGGCGCCGAGCGCGAACGGCAGGCCGAGCATGTAGGCGCCGGCGACCCCGGGGACGACCGAATGCGAGAGTGCGTCGCCGATCAGGCTCCACCCCTTTAGCATGAGGTAGGCCGAGAGAAAGGCGCACAGCGCACCGACGAGCGAGGACACCCACATGGCGTTGGTCATGTAACCGTAGCTGAACGGTTCGAGCAGCACGCTCATCGGCCGCTCCTCCGCCCGGTCCGGGCGTCGTCGCACGCGCTCGCCCCGGTCACGATCCATCTCCGGTCGTGCGCGCTCGGTTGCCGTAGTGCACGAGCGGCCGTTCGTCGTCGGTGAAGATCGACACCGCGCGCGCGTCCTCGTCGTGGTCGTCATGCAGATCCTTCCCGCCGAGCGTGAACTGCCGCAGGACGCCGCCAAAGGCGCGCTCGAGATTGGACTTGGTGAAGACCTCTTCGGTCGCGCCGTGGGCCAGGACCGTGCCCTTTACCAGAACGGTGCGATCGCAGAACTCGGGCACGGAGCCGAGGTTGTGGGTCGAGACAAGCATCACCCGCCCCTCCTCGCGCAGCTCGCGCAACAGCGCGATGATCTGCTCCTCGGTTCTGACATCCACCCCGGTAAACGGCTCGTCGAGGAGGATCACCTGCCCTTCCTGCGCAAGAGCCCGGGCGAGGAACACACGCTTGCGCTGTCCGCCCGACAACTCGCCGATCTGGCGATGTCGGAAATCGGTCATGTTGACCCGTGCCAATGCGGCATCCACCGCAGCGCGATCCGCGTCGCGCGGGCGCCGGAAAAAGCCCATGTGACCGTACCGGCCCATCATGACAACGTCTTCGACCAGCACCGGAAAGGCCCAGTCCACCTCTTCGGATTGCGGGACGTAGGCCACGAGGTTGCGCGACAGCGCATCTCGCACCGTCATCCCGAGCAGGCGGATGTCGCCCTTGGCGACGGGTAGAAAGCCCATGATCGCCTTGAACAGCGTGGATTTGCCGGCCCCGTTGACGCCGACGAGCGCGGTGATGGTGCCTTGCGGGATCGAGAACGAGGCATCGCGAAGCGCGGTGTGCCCGTTGCGATAGGTGACGGTCACCCCCGTCGCGTCGATCCCGCCCGTCGTGACCGCAACGTCCTTCACGAGGGATCCTCCGGAGCGAGGCCGTCGGCCACGGTGCTGGCCGTCACCCGCAACAGGTCGAGATAGGTCGGAACCGGCCCGTCCGCCGCAGACAGCGAGTCGACGTAGATTTCACCTGCGTAGCGCGCGCCGGTCTCGCGTGCGACCTGCTGCGCCGGCCGGGTGCTGACCGTGCTTTCGCAGAATACCGCGGGCACGTCGTGCTCGCGCACACCGTCGATGACGGCCCGCACCTGCTGTGGGGTGCCGACCTGGTCCGCGTTCATGGGCCAGAGGTAGAGTTCCTTGAGCCCGAAGTCGCGCGCGAAATAGGAGAACGCGCCCTCGCAGGTAACGAGCCAGCGCTGCTCTTCGGGGATGCCGGAGATGCGCTCGCGCAGCGGCTCCAGCGTGTCGCGGATCTCCTGCTTGTAGGCCTCGGCGTTGCTCTCGTAGGTATCGGCATTGTCCGGGTCCGCCTCCGACAGCGCGTCGGCGATATTGTCGACATAGACGAGCGCGCTTTCGAGCCCCATCCAGGCATGCGGGTTCGATTGTCCCTCGTAGGCGCCTTCGGAGATCGGGATCGGGTCGATGCCCTCGGAGATGGTGGCCGACGGCACGTCCCCGAGATTGCCGAGAAACTGCTCGAACCAGAGTTCGAGGTTCAGCCCGTTCCAGAGGATGAGGTCCGCATCCTGCGCGCTCACGATGTCGCGCGGCGTCGGCTCGTAGCCGTGGATCTCGGCGCCGGGCTTGGTCACCGATACCACTTCGGCCGCGTCGCCCGCGACGTTCCGCGCCATGTCGGCGATCACGGTGAAGGTCGTCACGACCTTCAGCCGGTCCTCCTGGGCGTTCGCTCCGCCGGCCACCACGCCGAGACAAAGAGCAAAGACGATCGGGGCACGCATGAACAGGTCTCCTCGAGCTCGCTTACTTGCGAATAAGTCGCAACTGGAGTGAGACTGAGAACGCGGCGCGCGAAGATCAAGTCCTTGCCGAAAATATTCCCGGCAGGACCGCACCGACAGGACCCACCGCCGCGCCGATCCGCCCGATGGGAATGGTGCAAACGCGAACGGCCCCGCGCGGTGCGCGGGGCCGTCACGGCACCCGGTCGGGCTCGAGTGATCAGCCGATGATCTTGTTCAGCGTGGCCGAGGGCCGCATGACCGACGCGGTCTTCTTCGCGTCCGGGTGATAATACCCGCCGAGGTCCACAGCGTTGCCCTGCGCCTCCGCCAGTTCCTGGGTGATCTGGTCGGCGTTCACGCGAAGCGTTTCTGCGATGGGCTTGAAGTGGTCGGCGATCTCGGAATCCTCGCTCTGCTCCGCCAGCGCCTCGGCCCAGTAGAGCGCGAACCAGAAGTGGCTGTCGCGGTTGTCGGGCTGGCCGACCTTGCGCGACGGCGAGCGGTCGTTGTCGAGCACGCCCTGCGTGGCGGCCTCGACCCCGCGGCCGAGCACCCGAGCCTTTTCGTTGCCGGTCTGGTCGGCGAGGAACTTCAGGCTTTCGCCCAGCGCGCAGAACTCGCCGAGGCTGTCCCAGCGCAGGTGGTTCTGTTCCTGCAGCTGCTGGACGTGCTTGGGCGCGGAGCCCCCTGCCCCGGTCTCGAACAGACCGCCGCCGTTCATCAGTTTCACGATCGAGAGCATTTTTGCCGAAGTGCCGAGCTCGAGGATCGGGAACAGGTCGGTCAGGTAATCGCGCAGCACGTTGCCGGTGATCGCGATCGAGTTCTCGCCCTTGCGGATGGTCTCCAACGTCCGGCGCGTGGCCTCGCGCGGCGCCATGATCTCGAATTTGTCGGCCACGCCCTCTGCCTCGAGGATGGGGCGGACGAAGCGGATGAGTTCGGCATCGTGCGCGCGCGTCTCGTCAAGCCAGAAGATCGCCTCGCATCCCTCGGCGCGCTGGCGCTCGATGGCGAGCTTCACCCAATCCTCGATCGGCGCTTTCTTGGCGCTCGCCGCGCGCCAGATGTCGCCCGCTTCCACGGCATGCTCATGGAGCACGTCGCCATTGGCCAGCACCATGCGGACAGTGCCCTTGGCCGGAATCTCGAACGTGGTGGGGTGCGAGCCGTATTCCTCGGCCTTCTGCGCCATCAGTCCGATGTTCTGGACCGTGCCCGACGTGCGCGGGTCGAGCGCACCGGTTTCCTTGAAGTACTCGATCGCCGCGTCGTAGACCGGCGCGTAGCTGCGGTCGGGGATCACGCAGTTGACGTCGTGCTGCGCGTCGTCCGGGCCCCAGCCCTTGCCGCCGGCCCGGATCACCGCGGGCATGGACGCGTCGATGATGACGTCCGACGGCACGTGCAGGTTGCTGATGCCCTTGCCCGAGTCGACCATGTACATGGGCGGGCGGTCGGCCATGACGCGCTCGATCTCGGCGCGGATCTCGTCGCCCTTGCCGGTGTCGTCGAGCCGCGCCATCAGGTCCTTGATGCCCGAGTTCGGGTTCACGCCGGCCGACTTCAGCGCGTCGCCGTACGTGTCGAACACCGGCTTCAGGAATTCCTTGACCGCATGGCCGAAGATGATCGGATCCGAGACCTTCATCATCGTCGCCTTGAGGTGAAGCGAGAACAGGATGCCGGCATCCTTTGTCTTCTCGATCTGTTCGGACAGGAAGGCGTCGAGCTTGGCGGCGGACATGTAGGTCGCATCCACCACCGTTCCCGCCGGGTAGTCGACGCCCGTCTTCAGGACCGTCTCGGAGCCGTCCTCGGCCACGTGCACGATCTTGGCCGCGCCGGCCTGGGCGTCCGACAACGTCGCCGACACCTCGTTCTCGTAGAAGTCGCCACCGGGCATCGAGCTGACGCACGTCTTGCTCTCGGGCGCCCAGGACCCCATCGAATGCGGATTGGCCATCGCGTATTTCTTGACCGCGGCCGCGGCGCGCCGGTCGGAATTGCCTTCGCGCAGAACCGGGTTGACCGCCGAGCCCTTGATCGTGTCGTAGCGCGCGCGGATGTCCTTCTCGGCGTCGGTCTCCGGCGCCTCGGGATAGTCGGGGATGTCGTATCCCTGTGCCTGCAGCTCTTTGACCGCGGCCACGAGTTGCGGCACCGACGCCGAGATGTTCGGCAGCTTGATGACGTTCGCGTTCGGCTCCTTCACGATGCGCCCGAGCGCGGCGAGATCGTCTTCCTGCCGCTGCGCCTCGGTCAGGCGATCGGGGAAGGTCGCCACGATGCGGCCGGCAAGCGAGATGTCGCGCAGGCCCACGGACACGCCGGCGGCATCTGCGAAGCTGCGGACGATCGGCAGAAGCGAGAACGACGCCAGTTCGGGCGCCTCGTCGACCTTGGTGTAAATGATGTCGGGAATGTGCGGATCGGCCATGTCTCTCTCGTCCCTTGTCCAGTCGGGCGTTCGTATACCCCGGTATACATCGCAGGTCTACCGGACAGACGCGCCCCCCGTCCGGCGGGACCGCGCGCACCCTACGCGATCGCACGGGCCTTGGCGATGCCGTCGCGCGGGTGGTGCCCGGAGAACGCAGGACCAGCGTATCTCAAGCTGTTTGGAGGGTCCTGGCCGCACTCGCGCGGACTGCCCAAGTGGGCATCGCGCGGCACCAAGACGCGGTTCCCCCGGCCGGCAGGCTCGCGGCCGCGCGGCGCCACGTCGCCGAAAACCGGCGACCCGGCAAGCCCCGAGCCGACCGGGACCGACCGTGATACGCCCGTGGCCGCCGAACCGCGGCGCGCCAATAGTTTGCCGCGCATACCCAATTTCCTTGCCAGCGGCGCCCGTCCCCGGCACTCTCATGATCGGAGGCATGACAGCCGACGCCTCCGTTGAGATCCCGGAAAACGGGACCGAGCAGTGATGAGGCAACCAATGAGCACACGACCCCAGACCGCGGGCCGCTTCAACCGGCGTGGGCTACTCTGCGCCATGGGCGCGAGCTTGACCGTTCCCCTCGTGTCAGGCTGCGGAAGCCGCCGGCACGAACCCCTCCCCGCTCCCGGACGGACCGGATCGCGACTCGACTCGGTGTTTCCGAACGTGGACAGCTATCTCGATGTGAAGAACGCCCATACCGGCGAACAGGTCGCGGTGCGCTTCATGTCCAACGGGCGCGAAAGACGGCGCGCCCTGCACCGGCTCGACTGGCTCTTCCGGGACTGGCGCGAGGAAGAGGCCCCGGACATCGACCGCCGGATCTACTGGAGCCTCGCGGCCATCTCGGACGCCGCAAAGCGCAACGGGCATTCCGGGCAGATCATTCTGCTGTCGGGCTACCGCACGCCGCACACGACGCACCTGCTACAGAGCCGCGGCACGGGAGCCTCGTCGACGAGCTATCACATGAAGCGGCGGGCGGCGGATATCCGTCTCGAGGGCATCCCCCCCGAGCAGATCGCCAACTTGGCCGAATGGCTCGAGGTCGGCGGCGTCGGGCGCTACGGGTCGCGGTTCACACATATCGATTCCGGCCCCATCCGCACCTGGGGCAGCTGACCGGAGGCGCGCCGCCGCGGTCACGCTCCCGGCCGGGGGATCTCGGCCCGAGACGCCACCCGACGATCGGGCGGCGTCTGTCGTTTGGCGCGGACGACCGTGGATGCTTGGCACGGGAGTGCCGATTCCGTTCGACGAAAACTGTCTCAGGCCGGCGCGTGTCGGGACTATCCGTTGCCCTTGACGCGCCTCGATCTCCGAGGCGACAGCCATCCTCCAAAGCGGGTTTCCGCGTTTTGCCTTGCGAGCGAACGCCGGCCCGACGACCGTTCGCCCCCATTGCGACAGGTCTCGGAAGTCGCGCCTCTCTGGTGGCAGCGCTGGTCGTCGCGAATGGCGCAATCCCCGGCGCATGCAGTCGCGATACCCGGCCCAACCTCGGGCTCGTATCGCGCCGTCGTCGCTCCGAGGTGCCAAGCGCTCGGTCTTCCGCCCGAGATCCAGTCCGCCGTTCCGCCCGGGAAACCTTCAAACCGGAGACATTCCGCCTTGTTTCCCGAGATACGTGCCGGTAGACGGGTCGACGGAGACGTGGCCGAGTGGTCGAAGGCGCTCCCCTGCTAAGGGAGTAGGCGGGAAACCGTCTCGAGGGTTCGAATCCCTTCGTCTCCGCCATCTTACACTAGATGAATATGCGCCACCGGATCGCCCCTAGGGTGTGAAGCGTGCCTTTGCGGCAAAGCTTGGCCGGCGCCGACTTTGATTTTCGAGACCTTGCGCGACAGATCGAAGCGAGGCCGCAGGTTCGGGCGGTAGGTCCGGCGAGGCTCCGCAAGAGCGGGCCGGCACGCTCTGCCTTACCCCCGCCCCGCTCCGGGCTCAGGCGTGTGTCGACGACTGGCGGCATCGCTGCAGCCCGGCCCATTGTCGTCAGCGGGTTAGCGCCATGGCGCACCAAAGAACGGCGAGCAGGATCGGTTGGTGGATGACGTAGACGGCAAGGCTGTGGCGACCGAGCACCGTGACGACCGGGATCTCTCGCAGCGTCCGCATCCGGTCAAAGCGCGCAACGCCGATCGCCCGTCCGAGCGCGATGCCAATCAGGAAGATCGCGAGCCATGGCACCACCGGGATCAGGTCCAGTGTGGGCGGGACGGATCGGCCGAGTCCGGTCCATGCCATCCAAGGCGCGTCGAAAATCGCGCGACCGGCGACACCGTGCAAGAGCAGGATCGCGAGAGCCGCGGCGACGAGCTCGACGGATGAGAGGCGCACCCAGAGAGGTGCGAGCACGCCGAAGGTCGCGATCGCGTGAAGGATGCCGAAATAGACGAACCGGTCCGGGACCGCGACGAAGGTTGCGGCAGTGACCGCAACGGCCGCAGCCGTGACGGTCACGCAGTGGCGGAGCCATTCGCGGACCCGGAACCCGCGGCCGTGGACCAGCACGACGCTGATCCCGGACAGGCCGACGAAGCTTCCTGCGATCAGGCGCGCGATCCACGCCCACGCACCCTGGCTGGTCGTTCCCGGGGCGAGGAGGCCGAAGACCTCGAGGTCCCGGACAAAATGGAAGATCACCATGCCGCCGAGCGCGCAGACCCGGGCGATGTCAAGCCAGACGACCCGTCCCGCCGCGGCACGACCGTCAGAGTGCGACGGGTTTGTGCGGGTCACCATCTGGGGTCTCATGATCGGCAAAAGGGTTCGCCCCACACCGGCCTTGGCAACGACCGCGGGGTTTATTCAGCGGCCGCAGCGCGCATCCGGTCCATGACCTGCGAACACTCGTCCAGGCTTCCGACGACCGGCGCCGCGGTGTCGGTGCCGGCCATCTCCGACGCATCGGCGGCAGCACGGTTCAGCACCTGGTCGATCTCGTCCGCGGTGAGAAGACCCTCCTCTTCGGCCGCGATCACCGTGGAGCAGATGCCGGCCGACAATCCGGTCGCTATGCCGATCCCGGTCGTCGCGCCCCCGAGGACGGCGCCACCGAAGATCGCGCCGATAACCGCGCCGGCGCAGAGCCCCACACATCCGATCAAGATCTTGCCCATGGCGTGCCCTCTTCCGTCAGGCAGTGGTCCCGTAGGGCCAGACAATGTTGAGGATCAGGAGCACGACGAACAGGATACCGAACAGCACGAGCGATCGTTTCTGCTTGGTCATCCCTTCGAAGGGTCCCGTGTGGTTCACCACCCAGACCACGCAGAATATGATGATCGCCGTCACTATCATATGCGGAAGGTCAAATGTCATTGGCTATTCCTGCGTTCATCAGGGTCGGTCGGCGTGGCTGCGCCGCGCGGACATCAGGGCGCACGCCATTGAAATGAGAGCGAGGTTCACGAGCGGCGTTGCCGCGAAGAGCAGCGATCCCGCCGTATCGCGATGTAGATTCAGGGGATGCCGAGCGGGATCAGCGAGACGCCGGAGAAAGGATCTCTCTCCTGACCGATCAATCCGTAGGTTCCAGCGATGAGAAGGTCGAGCGCCAGGATCCGGATCAGGCACCGACACATCAGCCCGACGCTCCGTCGCGCCGGGGGGCGCGTGGCGCGTTCCGCAGCGCACGGCGCCGCGAGAAAGCGACAATGAGACCGGCCGGCACGCAACGTCATGCCGGCCAATCCACTGCATCAGAGCGTTCCCTCGTCGGTGAGGGATTGGATGCCCGCCGTCGTGCCGTCGCGATACCCGATGCACCGCCACGTGCCGGTCGGACCGACCTGAAGGATCACTTCGGTTCCGGCTTCGGAGAAAGACGAGCGTTGCACACGCACGTCGGGGTTGCCCGTTTCTGCCCGCACAGCCGACGCGCACGCGCTGCGCGCCTGCCCCTCGAGCGAGTCGCCCGGCACCGCGCGCGGTTGCGACGGAGCCGCCGCCTCCTCGACACAAGCTGACAGAAGCATTGCACACCCGAGTGCAGCGACGCGTTTCAAGATTGGCGTTACCATCTCAGCAATCCTCCGCCGGAACCATGGTCACATCGGAATACCGGCCCTGGTCTGTAGTGATGCGCGCACAGGCGCCGGTGTCGCGATTGAACCAGTAGGTCGTCAGCCCCTCGCTGCGGATGGATTCGTAGCCCAGCGCCCGAAGCCCGCCTTCGGCTTGTCCGGCGCGCGCCCCCTCGAACGAGGTCACGTCGCTCGCGCTACCGACCGCCGGCATGCCTTGTGCCGGAGGCTCCTGAGCGGGTTGGCTGGTTTCCTCGACACAGCCTGCCAGCAGGGCAAGTGCGGCGGCCGCCGCGGTCAGCTTTATGAAGTCGGTCATTCTGTCCCTCGCTTCTGGTGTTTGGTTTGCGACTTACTGGATCCCGAGGATCACGTTGAACGAATGCATCGCGCTGTCGGCATTGGTGACCTCGATCCGGTGGTCGCCGGATTGGAACAGACTGCCGCGATACTCGCGCGCGCTCGTCGCCTGATCGAGAAGCGCGCCGTCGGGCGTGTAGAGCCTCCATGAGAGCGCGGGCGTGTCGGCGGCGAGGCGGAAGTACATCTCCTGCTCGTCACTTGCACCGAACTGGTAGGTCACCGACATGCCGGGGCCGAGCTGATCGGTGAACTCGGTGCCGTTCGTGCCAGGCTCGAACCGAACGCGCTCGGTCCGCGGCGCGCGTGACGTCTGATTGACCTGCGTGCCCCCGTCCGAGAGGTAGCGGGCACTGACCCAGCCGCGCTCCCGCATATCGGTCATCATCTCGATCTCGCACCAGCGAGAGCCGCTCGCGTCCTGGCACCCCAGACGGCGAACGGGGTCGCCAGTCGCAAGCGCGCCGATGATCCCGAACGTCGTTCCGGGGCCGCTGCGCACGTTCAGGACATCGTTGGAGGCCACGCCGACGACGGTTGCTGTTCCGCCGGTCCGGGCCGCTTGCGACGCGCCGGCGCCGTTCGGCGCGATAAACACGTCGATCGAGTACCCGACGGTCCGATCGGCGTCGCGATCGTTCCCCATGAGATAGACCCGGATGGCCCAGTCTCCGTCCCGCGGGATCGTCACCTCTGCGCGCGAGTCGACGTCGGTGCTTCCGACATAGAGACCGTCGTAGTCGAGACCGGCGGGGAGGATATTGAAGAAGGCCGAGCCGTGCCCGTTGGTCCCGGTGACCGCAAGAGAGACGACCATGGCCTGCCCCGCCTGCGCCGTCACGACGTAGTCACGGTACTCGTCTCCGCGGATCGTTCCGTTGATCGTCGCGCTCGTGGCGCCCGGGTCGAACCGCACGGAGCTGACCTCCTGCGCAGTGAGTTGTCCTGCTGTGATCGCAACCGCGCCGAGAGCCACCAACGTTCTTGCGACGAAGGGCAGGAGCGATCGCGAACAGGACTTGCTCATCACGGAACCTCCCCCGGCGATGTTCCCGCATAACGTTATCAAGTCTCTCGCAGAAAGTGTTAGAACTTTTTGCCGCAGCCGGTCAGATTGCGCGGCATCCACCGCCATACCTCACCGTTTCCGGGATATTTTCGGGGCGCGTGCAGCGACAGGATGGCGTGGCAGCACGCGTGCTCCCAAAGTATTCCAAGCGAAGATCCGGCGCCCGGAGCGGACCCTCCGCCGCCTGCAAAACAAGAGCGATCTCACGCTCGGGTCGTGCCGGACCCCACCACCCCGCCGAAGTTCCCTTGCCATTCCTTGACAAAAACTTAGCCTTCTAAGTATGAACGCACAAAGCCGGGCGCGGTTCTGTATGCGCGCCCATGCGGAGGAGACGAGGTCTAGGAATGGATGATCTGAAAATGCGTGTCGAAGCGCGACGCGCGCTCACCGAACACATTTGCGAGTTCACCCTGAAGCCGGTCGAGGACGTGGAGCTTCCGAGCTTCGAGCCCGGCGCGCACGTGACCATCGAAACCCCGTCGGGCGCCATGCGCCGGTACTCGCTGGTAAACGACGGCAGCGCGCCGGAGGTCTACAAGATCGCGGTCAAGCGCGAGGCGGAGTCCCGCGGCGGCTCAGCGTCGATGCACGACGAGGCGACCGAGGGCAAAGAGCTGCGCGTCGAGGTGCCGGAGAACAGCTTTCCGCTGAAGGACGCGAAGGAATACCTGCTGATCGCCGGCGGCATCGGCGTCACCCCGATCTACGCCATGGCGCAGCACCTCAAGCGTGAGGACAAGCCGTTCAACGTCATCTACTGCAGCCGCAGCGAAGCGGACACGGCCTATCTCGAGGACATGCGCGAGGCGTTCGGCGACCGCCTGACCGTGCATCACGACAACGGCGATCCCGACGAGGTCTACGACTTCTGGGACCATTTCGAAGAGCCCCGGAACATGCGCGTCTATTGCTGCGGTCCGGAGCCGCTGATGGAAGAGATCGAGGCAATCTCGGGTCACTGGCCCGAGGGCCGCGTGAACTTCGAGGATTTCAAGCCCGTGGAAGTCGTCCGCGAGGACGACAAGGCTTTCGAGGTGACACTGGAGAAGTCTGGCAAGACCGTCACCGTGCCGGAGGATCGCTCGATCCTCGAGGCGCTGCGCGACGAAGGGGTGGCGACCGTCAGCTCTTGTGAAAGCGGCACCTGCGGCACCTGCAAGACCAAGCTGATCTCGGGCGATGTCGATCATCGCGACATGGTGCTGATGGATCACGAACAGGCGGATCACATCATGATCTGCGTGTCGCGCGCGAAGGACGGGGACCTGGTTCTTGACCTCTGATCCGATCCGGCTGGGTGTGGCCGGGCTGGGTCGAGCGTTCATGCTGATGCTGCCGACGTTCCGCGCCGATCCGCGCGTGCGCCTGGTCGCTGCCGCCGCGCCGCGGGAAGAGAGCCGGACGGCATTCGAGGCCGAGTTCGGGGGAACCGGGCACGCCAGCGTGGACGACCTGGCGGCCGACCCGGAGGTCGAGGCGATCTATGTGGCAACGCCCCACCAGATGCACGCCGATCATGTCGCCGCCGCGGCCCGCCACGGCAAGCACATCCTGGTGGACAAGCCGCTCGCAGTATCGCTCGAGGATGCCGACGCGATGGTGGCGGCCGCGGAAACGGCGGGCGTCCACCTGATCGTCGGCCCGAGCCACAGCTTCGATGCACCGGTCGCGCTGGCACGCCGGATGATCGACAGCGGAGAGGTCGGCGCGGTGCGCATGGTGCAGGCGTTCAACTACACCGATTTCCTCTACCGCCCGCGTCGCCCCGAAGAGCTGCGCACCGAGGAAGGTGGTGGCGTGCTGTTCAGCCAGGGCGTGCACCAGATTGATATCGTGCGTCTTCTCTGCGGCGGCATGGCCAACAGGATCACCGCGATGACCGGCGCATGGGATCCCGCCCGACCGACCGAAGGCGCCTATGCCGCCCTGATGAGCTTCGAGGGCGGTGCGTTCGCAACCCTGACCTATTCCGGCTACGCGCATTTCGACAGCGACATCTGGATGGACGACGTGGCCGAGCTTGGCGGTGAAAAGTCGCCTTCGAGCTACGGGAAGGCGCGGCGTGCACTCGAAGGCCTCGATGCCGAGGCCGAGGCGCGGCTCAAGACCACGCGCACCTACGGCGCGGGCTCCGAGCCGGCCAAGGCAGACCATCACGAGCATTTCGGTCCGATCATCGTGTCGTGCGACCGCGCGGACCTTCGGCTGACGCCGGACGGCGTGGAAGTCTTCGGCGATTTCGACCGCCGGTTCGTCGAGGCCCCGCTCGGCCCTGTGCCGCGCAAGACCGTGATCGACGCGCTGCTCGCAGCGGTGCGCGAGGATGTCGCCCCGGCCCAGACCGGACGCTGGGGACGCGCGAGCCTGGAGGTCTGTCACGCGATCCTGCGCTCGGCCGAGACCGGCGCCGCGGTCGACCTGACACGCCAATGTGGAACGATCCAAGAGGAGGAGCACGCTTGACCGACCTGACACTCTCCATCGCGATGGGCAACTACGACCGGACCCGCCCCATCGTCGACGGCCGCGTCAAGATCGACGGGGTGGATCCGGTGCCGATGCTCCTGTCGCCCGAGGAGATGTTCTTTCGCGCGTTCCGGCACCAGGCGTTCGACATCTCGGAATTGTCGCTGTCGTCCTACTCGATCTCGGTCGCGCGCGGAGAGCCGCACTACGTGGCCGTGCCCGTTTTTCTCAGCCGGGCGTTTCGCCATACATCGGTCTATATCCGCACCGACAAGGGCATCGAGCGTCCCGAAGACCTCAAAGGCAAGCGCATCGGCATCGCCGAGTACCAGCTTTCCGCCAATGTCTGGGTGCGCGGCATCCTCGAGGACGATTTCGGCGTGAAGCCCTCCGATGTCACGTGGGTGCGCGGCGGGATGGACACGCCCGGCCGTCCCGAGAAGATCAAGGTGGATCTGCCAGAGGACGTGACCGTCGAGGCCGCACCGGACGGAGCGACCCTGAACGGGATGCTCGAGGCCGGCGAGATCGACGGCTTCGTCGGCCCGCGCTGGCCGCGCTGCTTTGCCGAGGGGCATCCGCATGTCGGGCGGCTCTTCCGCGACAGCGTCGCCGCGGCCGAAGACTATTACAGCCGGACGCAGATCTTCCCGATCATGCACGTTCTCGGCGTGCGCCGGACACTGGCCGAGGCGCATCCATGGCTGCCCGGCGCGCTTCTCAAAGCGTTTTCGGAGTCCAAGCATCTCGCCCAGGAGGCGTTGCAGGACACGTCCGCGACGAAGGTCACGATGCCCTTCGTGGAAGACAACCTGAACCGCGCGCAGGCACTGATGGGGGCCGATCCGTGGACATACGGCGTCGCCCACAACGCCCACGTTCTCGATCGCTTCCTCGACTATCACCACGCGCAAGGCCTGTCGCCGCGCCGCGTGCAGGTCGACGAGCTGTTCCATCCGTCGACACACGAAGCCTACAGCCTTTGAAGGAGGGACCATGACCGACTTCACGCCAGGAGACATCGTCGAGATCGAGACCGACAGCGGGAAGGCCTACGTCCAGGTCACGCACAATCATTCGAGCTACCCGCCGGTCGTGCGGGCGCTTGACGGTCTGCACGAGAGCCGCCCGGACGATCTGGAGGGGCTCGCCACCGGTGCGACGCGCTTCGTCGGGATGATCCCGCTCGGTAGCGCGCTGCAGAAGCTGGGCCGCACGTGCGAGGTCGTGGCGCATGTCGATGTTCCCGAGGACCAGAAGCCGTTCCCGACCTTCCGGATGCCGATCCGCGACAAGAAGGGCGAGATTGTCTACTGGTGGTTCTGGGACGGGCGCGGGCTCAGCTACGATGTCGAGTTGACCGAAGAGCAGAAGGCCCTGCCCCTCCGCGAAGTCATGAGCGGAGAGCGCTTCCTCGAACTTCTCGTGAATCACGAGACGTGATCCAGCGCCGGCCAGGCCGCCCCGGCGGCCGGGCCGGTCTCGCGCGCAAGTCGGCGCCACGGTCGACGGCGCGCCGCCGATGACCCCGATAGGGAGGAGACCCTCATGGACCGCACCGATCCGGTCGATGTCGATGCAGCGCTTCCCGCGCATCGTGACATCTATTTCGGCGGAGGCTGGCACGCGCCGGTCTCTGGCACTTACGAGACCACGATGAACCCCGGAACCGGCGGCACGCTCGCGTCGGTCGCGGTAGCGGGGCAAGCCGATGTCGATGCCGCCGTTGCAACCGCGCGCAAGGGCTTTCTGGAATGGCGCGATGTGGCGCCGCTCGAACGGTCCCGCATCCTCAAGGAGATCGCCGCACGCCTGCGTGCGCATGGCGACGAGCTCGCGATGATCGACGCCGCCAATTGCGGCAATCCCTACACCGAGATGCGCGGAGACGCGACGATCGCGGCGGCGCAGATGGAGTTCTTTGCCGGCCTTGTGACCGAGATGAAGGGCGACACTATCCCGATGGGGCCCGAGCGGGTCAACATGACCGCACGCGAGCCGATGGGCGTCGTCGCGCGCATCCTCGCGTTTAACCATCCGTTCATGTTCTGCGGCGGAAAGATGGCCGCGCCTCTTGCCGCCGGCAACTCGGTCATCATCAAACCGCCTGTCCAGGCGCCGCTTTCCGCGCTGCGCCTCGCCGAGCTGGTGGACGGTCTCCTTCCCGATGGCGTGTTCAATGTCCTGCCCGGGGGGACGGAGGCCGGCGCCGCGCTCGCCGAGCACAAGGACGTGGCCAAGGTCACGCTGATCGGCTCGGTCGCGGCGGGCAAGGCTGTCATGCGCAGCGCCAGCGACACGCTGAAGCCCGTACTGCTCGAACTGGGGGGCAAGAACGCGCTGATCGGGTATCCCGACAGCGACCCCGCACGCGTCGCCGACGCCATCGTGGCCGGCATGAACTTCGGGTGGTGCGGTCAGTCCTGCGGATCGACGAGCCGCGCCTTCCTGCACGAGGACATCCACGACGCGGTCGTGGAGCGGCTGGCCGAGAGCGTCTCGCGGTATCGCCCCGGCGTGCCGACCGATCCCGCGACCACGATGGGCGCGCTCGTGTCCCGCGAGCATTTCTCCAAGGTCATGGGTTATATCGAGAGCGGCAAGTCCGAAGGGGCCCGCATCGTCGCGGGCGGGCACGCCGTGACCGACGGACCGCTTGCGGACGGCTGCTTCATCGCGCCGACCATCTTTGCCGATGTCACTCCCGACATGACCATCGCGCGGGAGGAGATCTTCGGCCCGGTCTTGGCCGTGCGGCGCTGGTCCGACGAGGCGGCCATGCTGGAGGAAGTGAACGGGCTCGATGTCGGGCTGACCTGCGCGATCTGGAGCCGCGACCTTGCCACCGCGCACCGCGCGGCAAACAGGGTCGAGGTCGGGTTCGTCTGGATCAACGAGGTGGGCCGGCACTTCCTCGGAGCGCCCTTCGGCGGGGTGAAGCAATCCGGGATTGGCCGGGAGGAGGGTATCGGAGAGCTGCTGTCCTTCACCCACGAGAAGAACATCCACATCAACCTGGCCGGCCAGTGAGCCGCGACACGTCGGAGGAAGCCCACATGCGCGACGACATCGACCGTCCCGTGCCCCACGAGCCCACGGAGCACTACGGCAGCGACGCCATCGCCGACATGATGCAGCGGTTGGGCACCCCCTATGTCGCGCTCAATCCCGGATCGAGCTTTCGCGGCCTGCACGACAGCCTCGTGAACCATCTCGGCAATCGCGATCCTCAGATGCTGCTGTGCCTGCACGAAGAGCACGCGGTCGCCATCGCGCACGGCTGGGCCAAGGTCACCGAAACGCCGCTCGCTGTGATCCTGCACGCGAATGTCGGCCTGATGCATGCGGCGATGGCCCTCTACAACGCGTGGTGCGACCGGGTGCCGATGATGGTTTACGGCGCCACGGGGCCCGTGGACGCGGCAAAGCGCAGGCCGTGGATCGATTGGCTGCACACGTCGCGCGATCAGGCGGCGGTCGTGCGTCCCTACGTGAAGTGGGACGACCAGCCGGCATCGCTTCAGGCGTCCCTCGCCGCGATGATGCGTGCCGCGACCATCACGGCCACGCCGCCGATGGCGCCCACCTATGTCTGTTTCGACGTGACCGTGCAGGAAGAGAAGCTGACGGCGCCCGCCGCCCTTCCTGCCCCCGATCGCCACGCGGTGCCCCGACTGCCCGAGCCGTCGGATCGCGATGTGCGCGAGGTCCTGGACCTGCTCGAGGGCGCGACCGCCCCGGTCTTTCTCATGGGCCGCGTTTCGCGTGACCAGGCCGCATGGGACCGGCGCGTCGCGCTGGCCGAACACTTCGGCGCGCGGGTCGTGACCGACATCAAGACCGCCGCGGCTTTCCCGACACGGCACCCGCTTCATGCCGGGGCACCGGGATATTTCCTGTCGCCCGAAGCCGGCGAGGTCATCGCTGCGGCCGACCTGGTCGTTTCGTTCGACTGGGTCGATCCCGCGGGCACCTTGGCTCAGGCCGGCCTCGACATCAGCGCCGCGCGCGTCGTCAACGTGACACCCGAGCCGTTGATGCAGAACGGCTGGTCGCTCGATCATCAGGCGATGCCGCCCTCGGACCTCACGCTTCTGACCACACCCGACACGCTCATCGCGGCGCTTTGCGCCGAAGCGGGTATCGGCGCACCGGAAAGCCGGGCGACCGCCGCAGAACCGTCGCCCCCTGCGCCTTCGGCGAGGATGTCGATCGACACGCTGGCCGACGTGCTGTCGGACGCGCTGACCGACGAGGCCACGACCTACCTGCGCCTGACGCTGAGCTGGAACGGCGCCAAATGCGACTTTGCCGGACCCCTCGACTACCTCGGCTACGATGGCGGCGCGGGGATCGGCTCCGGGCCCGGCATGGCGGTCGGCTCGGCACTGGCGCTGCGCGGCAGCGGGCGCCTGCCCGTGGCGGTGCTCGGCGACGGCGACTTCCTGATGGGCGCCACCGCGCTCTGGACGGCGACCCATCACCGCGTTCCGATGCTGATCGTCGTCGCCAACAATCGCTCGTATTTCAACGACGAGGTTCACCAGGAACGGGTCGCGCGCGACCGCGGTCGCCCGGTCGAGAACAAGCATGTGGGTCAGGCAATCGATGCGCCCGACATCGACATCGCCGGCATGGCCCGCTCGCAGGGCGCGACCGCCTTCGGCCCGGTCGAGACACCGGACGAGGCGCGACGTGTGCTTTCCGACGCGATCGCGGCGGTCCATGCCGGCGAAACGGTCGTCGTCGACATGCGGATCCAGCGCGGTTACAGCGACGCCATGGCCGAAGGCATGACGCAGGAGTAATAGGCATGCTCCGCAAGATCGGGGCCCGTCAACCGCGTCGATTTGGAACGAGACAGTTCGTCAACTTGCCCCTGCGCCGTTTGATGTCCAAATTGCACTGCAATCGACATGACGCGGAATGGAACCGGGATGGCGGACGGGACAACCAGGTCGACCGATCGGACCGAGGAGATCTACGAAGAAGAGCGTATTGCTCGCCTCATCCGCTTGGCGGCACGATCGTTCAACCGGTCCTTGCAGATGCGGCTCACGAGCGAGGGCGTCACGTTCGGCCAGTGGATTTTTCTTCGGATCCTGTGGCGAAGTGACGGCCTGTCGCAGCGCGAATTGAGCGAGCGGGCGCACCTGACCGAACCGACGGCGCACACGGCGCTGCAACGGATGGAGGAACTCGGCTTCATCACGCGGCGGAAGGTCGGCAACAACAAGCGACGGCAGCACGCGTTCCTGACCGAGAAGGGTTGGGCGCTGCGCGACCGGCTCGAACCGCTGGCGGTCGAGGTCAACGATCTCGCCCTCGATGGCCTCGACGAGTCCGAAGAAACCGTCTTGCGGCGCGCGCTGAGCGTGATCATCCGCAATCTCGAGCGCGACGAGAAAGACGCGGCAGCGCGCGGACTTCGCGTGCCCGCAACGCGGTCGCTCCCCAACATCTGAGACAGCACGGACCGGTCTGTCAGAGCGGTCTGACAGGTCGATTGTAAGCCTCGCTGCGGTCGGTTGACGCTGCGGCGAAAAAGTCCGTGATCGTCTGTATCCCCCCAGAAAATAAGATTTCTAATTATTTGACCCGATCCGGCAGCGCCACTAAAAAGTAGATGTCTAAGTTTTTCGGTGGCTCCCCGGCCTCGGGAAGACAAGCGACGATCAAGCGACGCCCGCCCCAGTGGCGGGTGGTAGTGAAACTGGGAGGTACATCATGAAAATGTCAGCAATGGCCGCGGTTGTCGGCCTCGCATTCACGTCGTCGGCCGCGTTCGCGGACCCCGTCAATCTCACCCTGTCGGGCGGCAACCCGGGCGGGCTCTGGTCGCTGCTGGGCGCCGGCATCGACCGCGCGGTAAAGGCAGATGACGGTGATTCCGTTGTCACCTACCAAGCGACCGGTGGCGGTTTCGCCAATATCGGCCTGCTGGGCGGCAACCGCACGGATCTCGGCCTGCTGCACGACGCAGAAGCGCAGATCGCGCTCGAGGGCGGAGAGCCGTTCCAGGGACCGATCGAGAACATGCGGGCCATCGGCTACATGTACAACTGGGCGCCGATGCACTTCTTCCTCGATCGCGGGATGGCCGAGGAATATGGCATCGAGAGCCTGGCCGACATCGCCGACAGCGGCGCGCCGATCCGGGTCGGGATCAACCGCTCCGGCAACATCACCTCCAACGTCGCGCTCGCCATGCTCGAGCAAGTCGGTGTGACCGAGGAATCGCTTCAGGAGATGGGCGGCCAGTTCGTCCGCGCCGGCGCGAACGAGCAGGCAGACCTGATCCAGGATGGCCGGCTCGACATGATCACCAACGGCATCTTCATCAACCACTCCTCGTTCCGGTCGGTCGATGAAAACAGCGACGTGGTTCTTCTGAGCGTCCCCGAGGAGGTGGTGACGGCAACGAACGAACAGTTCGGCACAGGCACGATGACCATTCCGGCCGACAGCTACTCGAACCAGAGCGAGGACATCTCGACCGTTGCTCTCGGCGCGCTTCTCGTCGCAACCGAAGGCATGGACGAGGAAACCGCGCATTCGCTCGCGCAATCGCTCGTCACCAACATCGACGAGGTGCGGGCCGTCCACAGCTCCATGAAGCAGCTCGACCCGGAACTCCTGGCCACGCCCAGCGTGCTCGAGTTCCACCCCGGCGCAGCACGCGCCTATGAAGAGGCGGGGCTGATCAATTGATCGGATCCCTTGTCGCCACCGGCCGCAGGCGAAAGCTTGCGGCAGGTTTGCAGCGCGCCCTGATCGTGGTCGCCGCTCTGTTCGCGGCCTGGGTGATCTATGCAAACCTGTTCACGATCTCGGATCCCCTGATCCTGGGCATCCTGTTCGTCTGCGGCATCTACACGATCATGTTCGTCGCGATCGGGGCGACCCCGAACGCGACGGACGAGATCCCGTTCTACGACTGGGCGCTGTCTCTTCTGAGCCTCGCCTGCGGGATCTACTTTTTCGTCAACGCCGGCGCGATCGCGGATCGGATCAGCCTGCTGAACCCGTTCACACCGGCGCAGCTGTTCTTCGGCAGTTCGCTGCTGCTGCTCACGCTGGAGGCCACGCGCCGCACCACCGGCATGGGCCTGACGGGCGTTGTCGTGCTGTTCCTGCTGTACAACCAGTTCGGATACCTGCTGCCGCCGCCGTTCGGACATGGTGTCGATGACTACACCTACCTGCTCGATATCCTCGTCTTCACGACGGACGGCGTGTTCGGTGTGCCGATCCAGGTCGTCGCGAGCTACGTGTTCCTCTTCGTCATGTTTGGCACCTTCCTGTCGAAGGCCGGCGGGGGCGAGTTCTTCTTCAACGTCGCGGCCCTGCTGACCGGCCGGACGCGCGGCGGGCCGGCCAAGATCGCGGTTCTGTCCTCGGGCCTCTACGGCACGATGTCCGGCAGCCCGACCTCGGATGTCGTCGCCACCGGGTCGATCACGATCCCGGTGATGAAACGGCTGGGCTACAAGGCACGCTTTGCCGCGGCCGTCGAGGTCGCCGCCTCCACTGGCGGCAGCGCGATGCCCCCGATCATGGGCTCCGCGGCCTTCATCCTCGCCGAATACACCGGCGTCGCCTATCAGCAGGTCGTCCTCGCGGCGCTGTTCCCTGCCCTGCTCTACTATCTGGGCGTCTTCGCGCAGGTGCACTTCCGGGCGGTGAACAACGATCTGCGCCCCTCGGACGACGACATCCCCACCGCGGCCGAGACGTTCAAGACGGGCTGGGTCTTCCTGATCCCGATCGTCGGCATCGTCGTGGCGCTGGTCGTCGGCTACTCTCCGACCTTCGTCGCGGGGATCGGCGTTCTGGGCGCGGTCGTGGCCTCCATGCTTCTCAAGGCGACGCGCCTGAGCCCGTGGCAGATCGTCGAGGGTCTGGGCGAGACGACGCTGCGCATCCTGCCGGTGGCGGGTGCCTGCGCCGCGGCCGGCCTTGTGATCGGCGGGCTGTCCATGACCGGCCTCGGAATGAAGGCGGCCAATGTCATCCTCACGATCAGCAACGCCCAACCGGCGGTCACGCTGCTGATCGCGGCCGTGGTCACGATTATCCTCGGCCTCGGGATGCCCACGCCCAGCGCCTACATCCTGGCGGCTGTTCTCGTCGGGCCGGCTCTGGCGGAGCTCGGCTTTCCGATCCTGCAAAGCCACATGTTCCTGCTCTACTTCGCGATCCTGTCGGCGCTGACGCCGCCGATCGCGGTCGCCGCGCTCGCGGCCGCCGCAATCGCGGATGAGGATCCGTTCAAGATCGCGTTTTCGGCAGTACGTCTGGCAGCCATCGGTTTCCTTCTGCCGTTCGCCTTCGTCGTGAACCCCGGGCTGATCCTGCAGGCGGACCCGTTCACCAACGGCCTCGCGATCCTCGGCGGCATTCTCGCCACGGGGGCCATCGCCATGTCGATCGAGGGAGCGGTCGGGATCTCGCTGCGCAGTGCAGAGCGCTTGATCCTCACCTTGGCTGCCGTCGCTGCGGTGATGCCGTTCACACTCGTGGCGCTTGGCGGGATCGCGGTGATCTGCGCGATCATGGCGCGCTACTTCATCAAGGTGAAGGGCACGCAGGCACCGGACATCGCCGGATGACCTGCTACATCCTCGTGGGGCGCCATCGTCGGCGCCCCGCATCTTCCGGCCCCGGAACACGCGGCAGAGATGCGTGCGATGCACCGCCGAAGGTGCCGTGCAACGCGTCGGCGGGGCCCTGCAACATGGATCGCGACGACATCGCGTTATCGAACAGAACTGACATGGAGGGTCACATTGCCCGACACAGCCGGCGATCATCCACGCCAACATCCGTCCTTCTGGAAGCGTTGGACCGTGGCCATGATCGCAGTCTATCCCCCGCTGGTGGCCCTGGTGTATCTGTCGCAAAGCGTGCTGCAGGGCGTGCCGACCCCGGCATCGCTGTTTATCATCGCGCTGTGCCTGACCGGCCTGTCGACCGGACTCATCCTGCCGTTCCTGAACCGCCGACTTGCCGGCTGGCTGCACCGCTAGCCAAGAGGGTCGGGAACCGCATCCTCGGCCCCGCGATCAATCGACAGGCGAGATCGTGACCCCAGCCAGCAAGCCTGAGCTTGACTCAACTTCTTAGATACCTAAGACTAATCACAGATCCGAATGCCCTATTCCGGAGGAAAATTCGATGCTCACGTATGAGGAAAACGAGCTGCTGACCCGCGTTAGCGGCGATGCGCCGATGGCGCAGCTGATGCGCCAGCATTGGACCCCTGTCTGCCTGATCGAGGAAGTGGCAGAGCCGGACTGCAACCCGCTGCGCGTCGAAGTCCTCGGTGAAAGCTACGTCGCGTTCCGTGACTCCGACGGGCGCCTGGGCATGCTCGACGAGCTTTGCCCACACCGCAAGGCGTCGCTCGTCTACGGGCGCAACGAGGATTGCGGCCTGCGCTGCCTCTACCACGGCTGGAAGATGGACGTGGACGGCAACGTCGTCGCGATGTCATCCGAGCCCGAGGGCAGCCCGCTGATGGACAAGGTGAAGGCACGCGCCTACCCGGTGCGCGAATGGGGCGGTTTCGTCTGGGCATGGCTCGGCGATCCCGAAGAAGTCCCCGAGTTCCAGCCCCCCGCCTTCGCACCCGAAGAGGACACGCCCGTTTCGATCCTCAAGATCCGCGTTCCGGCCAACTGGGCGCAGATCCACGAGGGCCAGATCGACAGCGCGCACAGCTCGTCGCTGCACTCCTCGACGATGAAACCGGCCAAGGTCGAAGGCGCCGCGTCGGACGACAAGTCCTGGTATCGGCCGTCGACCGACAAGTCGCCGAAGATGCAGACGGAAACCACGAGCTACGGCTTCCACTACGCGGCGATCCGCAAGCCGATCAAGAACGCGAAGACCCACCACTACCTTCGGATCACCGAATTCGTGGCGCCCTACTACTCGCTGATCCCGCCGAACAACAACTACAAGGTCGCGAGCGTCATCGTTCCGATCAACGACGATGAATCCGCCTTCCACTTCATTGCGTGGGGCGGGCCCAACGTCCCGTCGACCGAGGAGTGGCGCAGCTTCAACCACGCCGTTCCCGGCGAGGACGTCGATCACAAGTGGCGCACGAAGCGGACGCTCGAGAACGACTTCATGCAAGACCGCGAGGCCATGAAGGAAGGACACTTCACCGGCGTTCCGGGCATCCCGAACGAGGACATCATCATGTGGGTCTCGATGGGAAGCCGCGTCCAGCGCCATACGGACACGCTCGGCGCGTCCGACCTCGCAATCGTCGAGTTTCGCCGCCTCATGGTGGACGCGGCGAAGAAGGTTCAGGACGGCGGCCGCGCGATCGGGACGGACTCGGACATTCCGCAGGCCCGGATCGCCTCGCACGAAGGCGTCTACTCCAAGGACGTCGACTGGCGCACGCTGGTGGCGCCAAGCTCGGCGTCGCAAGCGGCGGAGTAACCTCGCCCGGGCATAGGGCCCGTGCCGCGGCGTCCGCCCTCCGGCCCGAGGGCGGGCGTCTTGCGTTCGGCGCTGGCACCGAGTGCTGACGGACCACACAACCCGGCCCCGGCCGGGACCACAGGCGAAGGACAGGACCAAGGTGCTCGACGCGAAGATGCTGGATGAGTCCGGCAGTTCCCTCATGGTCGCGCTGCGCGTGCGGCAGTCCGACGCCGACCTGTGTGCCGAACGGCTCGAGGCGCTCAATCGACGCCTGACCGAGGCCGACGGGTTCCGGTCCCTCGACGTGATCCGCCGCGATGGCGGTCTCGGCACCGACTTCTTCATCATCGCGCGCTTCGACACGGTCGAAGCCCTCGAGGCGTGGCGGGCGTCTCCCGAACGCGCGGAGCGCTTGCGCGATGTCGAGGCGCTCGCAATCACCGATGTGTCGCGGCAGCAAATGGCGGGGTCCAACATCTGGTTCGAACCAGTCGTCTCCATCCCCAGCGCGCCGACGCCGCCGCCGTTCTGGAAGCGCTGGCTCCTGAGCTTCGTGGCGGTGTATCCCGCGCTGATCCTGCTCGTCGCGATCCTCTCGCCGGTCACGGCCTCCCTGCCCGAGGCGCTTCGGCTCCTCGTCATCGCGATCGTCCTGACGGGCCTGACCACGGCCTTCATCGTGCCCATCCTGACCCGCTCGCTTTCGGGCTGGCTGCATCGCGGCTGAGACACGCAGTCCGGGAATGGCAGAAGACGTGAAGCCGTGCGCGACCCCGACCTCGCGCGTCAGATCCTGCGGAGATCTTCATGCAACTGATCGGTGAAGGTTTCGCGGTCCTCGCGGCATTTCTGTACGCGCTCGGATCGGTCGGGGTAACGCTCGACGCGCGCGAAAATGGCGGGCGTGGCACGTCCGTTGTCCTGTCGGTGGCGATCACGGCGGTTCTGTCGGGCGTGCTATGGCTGTTGGTGGGCCAGCCGATCCCTGGCATGAGCACGGACCTTCTCGTGGGTATCGGCTATTTCTGCCTTGCGGGCCTGCTTGCCACGGTCCTCGGTCGTGTCTTCTTCTTTCGATCGATCGAGCTGACCGGCGCGGTCGAGACCTCGCTTCTGCGTCGGCTGATCCCGGTGTTCGCCACGGCGCTGGCCGTTGTCTTCCTCGGCGAAGCGTTGAGCGCGGAGGTTCTGCTGGCCTTCGCGCTGGTGTTTTCGGGCGTCGCGATCGTGGTCCTGAAATCGCCAGGCAGGCTGGCCGCGAGCCGAGACGATGCGGCTGCCGACCGCAAGGCCCGGATGGCGGGGCGCGGCCTCGCCGTGGGGTCCGCCGCGAGCTATGGCGGCGCTTACGTGACGCGCAAGTTCGGGATGATGACGCTGCCCGATCCGCTGGCCGGCACGTTCATCGGCGCGATCGTCGGGCTCGTGTTCTTCGCCGCGGCATCCCCGTTCAGCCCCCGGTACCGAAGCCAGATCGCGACCCTTCTAAACCGCCCGACTCGGTGGCAGGCGCTGTCGGCCGGGGCGATCTCCTGCGGCCAGATCTCGCAATTCGCGGCGCTGAAATACACCAGCGTCACCAACGTCGCCATTATCGCGTCGATCGAGATGTTCTTTGCCGCCTGGCTGGCCGGCTTCGTGATCCGGTCGGAACCCCGGCCGGGGATGGGCTTTGCCATCGCATCGCTGCTGGCGATGGCCGGCGTGGTGGTGCTCGCGCTCGAGCGCGGCGGGCCGTGACGCCATCCCGCGGCCGCGCGAGGCACGCGGCACGGGCGCCAGCCAACCAGGGTCCGGTGCAACACCGAAGTGGCTTGGCCCCGATGCGAAAGGCGACACCTCAGGCTCAGCACCGTGCCGCATGCCGCGTCTCCGAGGTCGCGCCACGGCCCAAAGTCGGGCGGCAGTCAGATGCCGTAGTCCTCGTCGGATACCTTCTTCAGCCAGGTCACTGGCGAGCCGTCGATGCTTTCCTGGATCGCGATGTGGCTCATTGCGGTGTCGGGTGCGGCGCCGTGCCAGTGCTTTTCGCCCGCGGGAAACCAGACGATATCGCCCTCGCTGATCTCCTCAATCGCGCCACCCTCGCGGGCGACGCGTCCGCGGCCGAAGGTCACGATCAGGGTCTGCCCGGCGGGATGGGTGTGCCACGCGGTCCGGGCGCCGGGTTCGAACGTGACATGCGCGCCGGAACTGCGGCCTGGCTCTTCCGCCTGGAACAGCGGGTCGATGCGCACGGTGCCAGTGAAGGTCTCGGCGGGGCCGACGCTCGACGGCGTCTGGCCGGATCGGGTGATTTTCATGGCGATCTCCTTTGCTGCTGTGCTCAGCTCAGCTTGTCGAAACGGTAGGTGAGGGCCGGCCCGCCGGGCTGCCCGTAGGCAAGGACGGCAGTGACCATCGCAAAGGGTTCGGCGTAGCGTCCCGTGGCCAAGCCGCCCGCGTCGAGCGGATCGAACCCGATGTCGCGGATGAGGCCACCCGCGAGTTCCTTTGCTCCATCGTTGTCACCGTAGATCAGCAAGTGCGGGCGCGGCTCGGTGTTCTTGCGGGAGAACACCGGATCGAACGCCTCCGACGGGCTGGTGTTGAAGCACGACACCCATGCCGCGCCCGGACGCATCGCCGCCAGCTCTTCCGCACCCGACGTCTCGGGCCCGAGAACGAGCGCATCGTTGGCCTCGTTGAGCGGCACGCAGCAATTGAGCACGACCCGGCCCTCGAGATCGCCCGCCTGCGCGAGCACATCGCCGATGCGCGACCAGTGCACCGCGAGCAGGATCGCATCGGCGCCTGCGACAGCCTCGGCCACGGTGCCGGATGTCGCGCCCGCATCGCGCGCGAGCCGTGCGAGTTTGTCCGCGCTCCGGGAATAGGCGAAGGTCACGTCATGGCCGCCGGCGGCCCAGAGCCGCCCCAGTTTCGATCCCATGAGACCCGCGCCGAGAATGGCGATCTTCATGATCTCTGCCTCCGATTGTCGGGCGGGCGGGCCGGCCCCCGCCCGCCCGAGGGGATTACTGCCGCCGGCTTTCGAACACGTCCTTCGCGACCGGCATCGCGGAGAAGACGCGCGGCCAGCCGGTGTAGAACGCGAGGTGCGATAGCATCGCCCCGGCCTCGTCCTGCGTCAGGCCGTTGTCCATGGCGCGATTGAGGTGGAACGTCATCTGCTCGGGTTGGCCCGCGGCGATCAGCGCGGCCACCGTGACGAGGCTGCGGTCGCGGGGGTCGAGCGCGGGGCGGAGCCAAAGGTCTCGGAACAGCAGCTCCTCGGTATTGTCCACGACACCCTGGCTCACGTCGCCATAGGTCGATTGCACGAAGTCCTGGCGCTCGGCCTCCGCGTCCTCGTCCAGCGGAAGAAGCTCGGGGTCCTCGGCCGGCAGGTCCTCGGACGACACGCCGCGTTCTTCGAAGACCGGCGCGGCGGACTCGGCGGCCGCGACAGCATTCCCCCAGCCACTGTAAAAGGCGAGGTGCGTGATCGTCTCGGAGATCTCGGCCGGCGTCACACCGGCATCGAGCGCGAGCGCCACGTGCTCGGACAGGCTATCCGTTTCGTTGCGGGTCAGCTTGGCGGCGAATGTCACCAGCGCCCGGTCGCGCATCGACAGCTGCTCGTCGGACCAGACCGACCCGAACAGATCGTTCTGTGCGTATGTTTCGAGCTTGGGGGCAACCTGGCCGACTGCATCCGGCAGCGTGGTTGACAGGTCCTGCGCCGCGAGGGGCGCGGCGACAACGGCGAGGGCCGAGGCGGCAAGGCGGGTCTTCATCGGTGGTCTCCCGTAGAGAGTTTCTGACTCTCCACGGGATGTGGACCTTCGTGTCGGGACCTTAATGGCCCGCACAGCGAAGGCGCTCATGAGCGCGCCTCATCAGTCGCTCAGCCGCGTTCGCGCAAGGCATCGAGAACGACCTGGAACGCCGAAGATGGGCGGAGGCGGCTCGGGTAGTAGAGGTAGAACCCCGGAAAGGCGGGGCAGAAGGTCTCGAGGCACGTCTCGAGCGCTCCCGCCGCGAGCGATTTCGCGGCCAGACGCTCTGGCACAAGCGCGAGGCCGATCCCGTCCACCGCGGCCTGCATGACCGGCCCGATCGTGTTGAAACAGGCCTGCCCGCTCACCTTTACTGTGATTTCGGTGCCGTCCGGCTCCTCGAACTCCCATGCATAAAGCCCGCCATGGTTCGACAGGCGCAGATTGATGCAGGCGTGCTCCGACAGATCCTGAGGGGTCTCGGGTCGTCCGCGGCTCTCGAAGTAGTCGGGCGATCCGATGCAGATCATGCGCTCGTCCGGGCCGATCCGCGCGGCGATCATGCCCTCGCTCACCTGGTCGCCGTAGCGCACGCCGGCGTCGCATTGCGACGCGGCGAGGTCGGTGTATCCGTAGTCGTTGACGAGCTCGATGCGCACCGAGGGATAGGCTCGCAGAACCGGCGCAAGTTTTGGCCAGAGCAGCGTGTCGATGGCATAGTCGGTGGCCGCGATCCGCACGGTGCCGGTTGGCTCATCCCGCGCCTCGTTCAACGCGAGGAGCCGCGCCTCGATCTTCTCGAAGCACGGGTTGAGGGTCGCGAGCAGGTCCTCGCCCTCGAGCGTCGGCGCGACGGACCGGGTCGTACGGGTCAGAAGGCGCAGGCCGAGCCGCGCCTCCAGGGATTTGATCGTGTGGCTGAGCGCGGATTGCGACACGTTCAGCCGCGCCGCCGCGCGCGTAAAACTCCGCTCTTCCGCAACGGCGGCCAGGGCGATCAGGTCGGTGATGTTCTCGCGAAGCATGAGCGCGGCACGGGCCTGCGTGTCGATTGCACTGTCCCGCTGCGATATATGCGTCAGGCTCATGACGTCCACCGACTAAGTGGCCTGAGCGCTTATTGCGCGTATTCGGCGTCGGTGACCTGATCGCCCCATTCGACCGCGGATCCGTCTTCGGCTGCCTGCACGGCAAGATGCGTGACCGACGTGGTGTCGGTGGCCCCGTGCCAGTGCTCGACGCCGGCCGGCGCCCAGATCACGTCACCGGCCTGCATGGTGATCTTCTCGCCGCCGCGCTCCTGCACCCAGCCGGTGCCGGCGGTAACGACGAGCCATTGGCCGATCGGATGCGTGTGCCAGGCCGAGCGGGCCCCGGGCATGAAGATCACCTCGCCGGCGTTCACGTCGTTCATCTCCGGGCCGAAGACGGGCGCGACATAGACGGTCCCGGTGAAGGTTTCCGCGCTGCCGAGCTGTCCGGCGCGGTCTTCCGCCCGGGTCACGTCGAGCGATTGCGCCAGTGCGGCAGGCGCGGTGAGCGAGAGAGCCAGGGTAGTTGCGATCAGTCGGGTCATTCGGTTCGTCTCCAGGTGCGGGTAGAAATGTCGCGGGCGGTCGATCGCCCTGTCCTTCACTTGGCGCGCGCGCGGCGACGCATCATCGCCCCCGGACAGGATCCGCTCATGAGCGGCCCTCATGAGCGATCGGCGTGCACGCGGCCAAGCGACTGATGAGCCCCCCTCATGAGTAATAGTGATTTGCGGCGGATTATCCCGCGGGGCTCACGCATCTACTTGCACGGCATCGACACGGGAGCACGGCGCCATGGATCAGAAGCAACGAACCGCCATGGTTTTTGCCGTCGCCCTGTGGACAGGGCCCGCAGCATCGCAAGAGGAGGCCGGAATGATACCGATCACCATCACCGTCGGCGCGGAGACCCTTTCCGCCACGCTCGACGGCAGCACTGCGGGACGAGACTTCGCCGCGATGCTGCCGCTCGACCTCACGCTGTCGGATTTCCACGGCATCGAGAAGGTCGCGGACCTGCCTCGCGCCGTTGATACGAGGGACGCGCCCGAAAGCTACACGCCCCGGGCCGGCGACATCACGATCTACGCGCCGTGGGGCAACCTCGCGATCTTCTACAAGCCATTCCGGACCGCGCGCGGCCTCGTCCGCCTCGGCGCGTTCGACGATCTCATCGACCCGCTCCTGCAGAGCGGGTCCTTCGCGGTCCGCATCGCGCGGGCCGACTGATCCCCGGGGCGGACGCGTGCCGCCTGCACACACCAAGAAACCAGGAGAACGATCCATGACCGACAACATCAGCGGAAAAGTCATCGTCATCACCGGCGCCTCCAGCGGCATGGGCGAGGCGACGGCCCGCGACCTTGCCGCGAAGGGCGCGAAGGTCGCGCTCGGCGCGCGCCGTCAGGACCGGCTCGACGCCATCGTCAAGGACATCGAAGCGGCCGGCGGCGCGGCCGTGGCTCTCACCACCGACGTCACCAAGCGCGATCAGGTCGAGACGCTGGTCACCAAGGCCAAGGACGCCTTCGGCCGGGTGGACGTGATGTTCAACAATGCCGGCCTGATGCCGCTCTCGCCGATGGAAAGCCTGCGCGTCGACGAATGGGACCAGATGGTCGACGTCAACGTGAAGGGGACGCTCTACGGCATCGGGGCGGTCCTGCCGATCTTCAAGGAGCAGAAATCGGGTCAGATCATCAACGTCAGTTCCGTCTATGGCCACAAGGCCGTAGCCACCGGAGCGGTCTACTGCGGCACCAAGTTCGCGGTTCGCGCCATTTCCGAGGGTCTGCGTCAGGAGGTGAAGGACTACAACGTCCGCGTCACGGTCATCTCCCCCGGCGCGGTCGACACCGAGCTGACACAGCACATCGCCGAGCCGGATCTCGGCGACCAGATCCGCGACTTCGTCAAGGACATCGCTGTGCCCTCCTCGACCATGTCCGACATGGTCGCCTTCGCAATTTCCCAGCCCGAGAACGTGGACGTGAACGAGATCCTCTTCCGCCCGACCGTTCAGCCGGTCTGACCCCCTCGGGGATCTATCGACACGGTCGTCTTGAAGCACCCCCGCCGCGTGCGGGGGTGTCTTTCGTCTGAAGGCGGCAGAATCGAGCGCGGCTGGCCTCCGAGGTCCGGGCCCGGCCTCTTCGGACATCGTCGGCCTGCGCCTTTTTGGAGGTTCCCTGTTGCACCGGAGCCAGACCTCGCAATGCAACTTCGGCAGCAGCGCATGATTTCACGGAAGCTCCGCGCCCGGGCGCATCGTTTGTGTTACGCTCCCGCCGAGGCAACCCGAGCAGGAGCGCTTCCCGATGTTCGCGATTTCACGCCGGTTCGTACTGGTATCCGCGATGCTTGCCATCGCGACAGGGTCGATCCCGGCCCGAACGGGCGCAGAGACGGCCGATATTCCGGCATGGCTGCAGCAGCATGTGGGGACGGACGAAGGTCAGATCGCGCCCATCGTGCTTCAGCGGGCACGGGCGCTCCATCAGCGAAAACGGCGCGAGGGCGTCGTCCAGAACCCCTGCTACCTCGCGAAGGATGCGACACGTCCGAGCACGTCCACCAACGGGCAGCCCAACCCCCGGTTCTATGTCATCTGCGAGCAGAGCCAGCAGTTCCAGGCGGTGTCATCGGGTTACGGCAACGGCCGGTCGCTGCCGCGCGCGGACTTCTCGAACAATCGCCAGTGCGCCCGACACTTCAGCAATGCCGAAGGGTCGAAGCTGACGATGGGCGGGACCTACCTGACCGCGGAGACGCGTACGTCTTTCAAGGGCTACTACAGCCAAGCCGGCCAGTCTCGCCCGTTCAATCGCACGTTTCTGCTGTTCGATGGCGAAGGTGAGACGCGCAACGCACGCGAGCGCGCCATCGGCGGCCACGAGGCTGTTTTCCTGAAATGGCAATGCCGTGGCCGGAAGCCGGACAGCGCATATGCTGATGAGGACGGATATGTCCCGTACGGACGGCTGGTCGATTACACCGGGGGCCGCAGCAACGGGTGCACGACGTGGTCGAGCGAGGTGTCAGACGACATCATCTCTCTTGTCGAGGGCAATCCCACATCCCTCTACATCTATCCCGAATCCGAAGACATCGATGCCGTGGCCCGGGCCGTGCGGTCAGGAACGTCTCCGTCGGAGGCCGGGCTCTACTGGAACAGCACCTGCCTCGCGGCGATCGGGGAGCCGAAGTTCTGGCCGAAACGACAGCTTCAACCGATCATCGACGAATGGCGTCGGTCGCTGCCGCCGAGCGAACCATTGGTCCTTCCGATCTGCCGGTAGCAGCGCTCGATCTCACCCCTCGCGGTTGGCCGCAGACGGGCGTTGGGTGGCCGATTGGCAAGACGTCGCGTCCGCTGCTGACCTGGAGCGATGCGTCGAAAGAGGCGCCTGTGGTATCCCCGCCGGGACTGGTGGCGCGCGGTCGGTTCGAGGCGCCCCGCCGGCGGTGCGGCGACGCGCATTGAAAATCAGGACGCCGACCCGCAGCCGGCAATGCTGTCGGCGACGGTGCGGATCAGGTCGGGATAGAAGCCCGGACCCATCTGCAGGTCGAAGCCGAGCGGGTCGATGACGGCCGCTTGCGCGTCGGTGCCCTCGGACACGACGGCCACGAGATCCTGATTGAATTGCGGTTCCGCGAAAACGCACCGGACCTCGAGATCGCGGATGGTGTCGCGCACCTCCTCAACCCGCGCGGGGCTCGGGTCCGTCGCGTCGCTGAGCGAGATCGCTCCGGCCGCCGCGAGGCCGAACCGGTTCTCGAAGTAGTGATATGCGTCGTGGAAGACCACGAAGCTGATCTCGCCGGCTGCGGACAGGGTGTCCTCCGCTTCCGCCATTGCGGCGTCGATCTCCGCCTGCCCCGCGGCGGCGTTGTCGCGATAGGTTTCGGCGTTTTCGGGGTCGAGTTCGGCCAGTTCCGCGGCGATCACGTTCAGCCAGATCTTGCCGTTCTCCGGGTCGAGCCAGGCGTGCGTGTCGACACCTTCGTGGCTGTGACCCGCATGATCCTCGCCTTCGTGCGCATGGTCGTGGTCGGCGTGCTCCTCGCCGTCATGCGCGTGGTCGTGGTCGGCATGTTCCTCGCCGTCATGCGCGTGGTCGTGGTTGGCATGTTCCTCGCCGTCATGCGCGTGGTCGTGGTCGGCATGCTCCTCGTCGTCATGCGCGTGGTCGTGGTCGGCATGTTCCTCGCCTTCGTGCGCATGGTCGTGGTCGGCATGCTCCTCGCCGTCATGCGCGTGGTCGTGACCCTCGAAAGTCGCGCCTTCGCGGTAGTCCAGCGTGGTGATGCCGTCGACGTCGAGCAATTCGACGACGCGCGCGCCCGAGGCCAGCGTGCCGATCGAGTCCGAGAGCCACGGCGCCAGTTCGGATCCGACCCAGAAGACCGCGTCGGCCTGCTCGAGCGCCTGCGCTTCGGACGGGCGCATCGAGTAATTGTGCGGCGACGCGCCCGGCTGGACCACGAGGTCCGGCGTGCCGAGGCCCTCCATGACACGCGCCACCAGCCCGTGCACCGGCGCAATGTCGGTCGCCACGCGCGGCACATCCGCCTGCACCGCACTTGCTGCCGTGATCGCGACGACGCTGCCGGCCA
This sequence comes from Roseivivax jejudonensis, assembly GCF_900172265.1. GTDB lineage: Bacteria > Pseudomonadota > Alphaproteobacteria > Rhodobacterales > Rhodobacteraceae > Roseivivax > Roseivivax jejudonensis. The sequence goes on from NZ_FWFK01000001.1 coordinate 73,326, forward strand.
GAGAATTGGCAAAGCTCATGGACATCCAAAGCTCCTGTAATTAGGTAACACCTAAATGCCTTAGTCGTTATGATATTTCATAGCAACCCGAAATCACGCAGGAGCTGGCAATGACCGACCCGGCATTCGAGGCGCATGACCACCATGCATGTATCGTCGACGGCGTTGCGGCCGTCGAGCGGGCCTGCGTCGCGCGGGGCCTTCAACTCACGCAGACCCGAAAACGCGTGCTCGAGATCCTGCTGTCCGAGCACAAGGCAATGGGGGCCTACGAGATCCTCGACGTGCTGCGCGCCGAAGGCCTCGGATCGCAGCCTCCCGTCGCCTACCGCGCGCTCGAGTTCCTGACAAAGCACGGCTTCGCCCACCGGATCGAACGGCTCAACGCGTTCATCGCCTGCTCGCATTTCGGGGACGCTCACGCGCCCGTCTTCCTGATCTGCCGACGGTGCAATTCGGTCGCGGAATCCCGGTCGGACGTTGCGAAGAGCGAGATCGGCCGCATTGCGAAGGGAGCCGGCTTCGTGATTGAACGCACGGTGCGCGAGGCCGAAGGGCTTTGCCCGAAATGCGTGGAGGCCGCCTGATGACGGACGCGAGCCCCCTCGTTTCGGCCAGCGACCTGACCGTCCGCTTCGGCGAGACGACCGTGCTGCACGACGTCAACCTGCGCGTTCAAGCCGGCGAGATCGTGACGATCGTCGGGCCGAACGGCTCGGGCAAGTCGACGCTGATCGCGGCCCTTCTGGGCGGTGTGACGCCAGCGACGGGCCGCATCGACCGCGCGGCCGGCCTTCGGATCGGCTACGTGCCGCAGCGGCTCGTGCTCGACCCGACGCTGCCGATGACGGTCGAGCGGTTCCTGTCCCTGCCCCGCCGCGTGTCGGCGCGCCGCGCCCGCGAAGCGCTGGAGCGCGCCGGCGTGCCGGAGATCGGCAATCGCCAGATGGCGGCGCTCTCGGGCGGCCAGTTCCAGCGCGCGCTGCTGGCACGCGCGATCCTCGAAGAGCCCGACCTGCTGATCCTCGACGAGGCCACCGCGGGGCTTGACCAGCCGGGCGCCGCCGCCTTCTACCAGCGCATCGAGGAGGTCCGGGCCACGACCGGCTGCGGCGTGCTGATGATCAGCCACGACCTGCACGTGGTGATGAGCGCGTCGGACCGTGTGATCTGCCTCAACGGCCATGTCTGCTGCGAAGGCACGCCCGAGGTGGTCGCGGCGGCTCCAGATTACCGCCGCCTCTTCGGCGAGGGCACCCAGGGCGCGCTGGCGCTCTATCGCCACCATCACGACCACACCCATGCGCACGATCATTCGCAGGACGCCGCTGAGTAATGCTCGACGACTTCATGACCCGCGCCGCACTGGCCGGCATCGGCACCGGCCTCGCGGCGGCGCCGCTCGGATGCTTCGTGGTCTGGCGCCGCATGGCCTATTTCGGCGATGCGACCGCGCATGCCGCGATTCTCGGCGTCGCGCTGTCGCTCGCCTTTTCGCTTCCGATCTTCGCAGGCGCGCTGGTCATCGCTCTGGTCATGGCGACGGTCGTGTCGATCATCTCGGGCCGCGGTTACGCGATGGACACGCTCCTCGGAGTTATGGCGCATTCCGCGCTCGCGTTCGGCCTCGTCGGCGTGACGTTTCTTCAGGGCGTCCGGATCGACCTGATGGCGTATCTGTTCGGCGACATCCTGTCCGTTTCGCGCGCCGACCTCGGCGTGATCTGGGGCGGCGCGGCCTTGGTGATCGCGCTGATCGGCTGGCGCTGGTCGGCGCTTCTGACGGCGACGCTGAACCCCGACCTCGCCCGCGCCGCCGGGATCGACCCCAAGCGCGAACAGCTCGTCCTGACGCTGGCGCTCGCCGTCGTCGTGGCGGTCGCGATCAAGGTCGTCGGCGTCCTGCTGATCACTGCGCTCCTGATCATCCCGGCGGCGACCGTGCGCCCGTTCGCCGCCACGCCCGAACGCATGGGCGTCATGGCCGCGCTCGTGGGCATGGCGTCTGCCTGGGTCGGGCTGCGCGTCTCCTACGCACTGGACACGCCGACCGGGCCGACGATCGTCTGCATGGCCGCGCTGCTCTTCAGCCTCTCCACCGTGGCGTCGGGCGTGAAGCGCGCGGTATAGGGCGCGCCGCAGGTCCGGCCGCGCAGACGGAGCCGCCGCCCGCACGAGGCTTGTGCGACATCCGGACGCGCACCGAGCCCAGTCGGCCCGAAACCCGGTTACACTCGCGGGGCTGCCTTTTTACGAGGATCGCGATGTGAGCCGATCGGCCGCTTGCACAGGCCCGTAGCGTCGACACGATGGGAGCAGCGCCGCCGAATGAGTCGCCCGTCCAAAAACCCGCACATCTGCAAAGCCCCGAGCCGCCGCACCGATTTGTCGCACGCTGCGGCGCGCGTCGTGTTACGTTCCCGACACACTGCCTTGTTACGGCCCGACCCAGACGAAACAGACAGGGGAAACTCATGAAAACGCTCAGCACTCTGACGGCGATCGCGGCACTGTCCTTCGCGGGCGCAGCACATGCGCAATTTGCGCTCGGCGACCGCTACGAAGACAACGACGGCGACCTGATCGCGGACATCCCCGAAGACGAATCGGAGCTGATCGATCCCGACACGCTGATCTTCGCCTACACGCCGGTGGAAGATCCGGCCGTCTATGCCGAGGTCTGGCAGGGCTTTCTCGACCACATGTCCGAAGTGACCGGCAAGGAGGTCCAGTTCTTCCCGGTCCAGTCGAACGCCGCCCAGATCGAGGCGATGCGCGCCGGGCGCCTGCACGTCGCGGGCTTCAACACCGGTTCGAACCCGCTGGCCGTGGCTTGCGCCGGCTTCCGTCCCTTCGCGATGATGGCGGCCGAGGATGGCTCGTTCGGATACGAGATGGAGATCATCACCTACCCCGATTCCGGCATCGAGGAGGTCGCGGATCTGCAGGGCGAGACGCTGGCCTTCACCTCCGAGACGTCCAACTCGGGCTTCAAGGCGCCGTCGGCCATCCTCCAGGCCGAGTTCGACATGACGGCTGGCGAAGATTTCGAGACCACCTTCTCGGGCGCGCATGACAGCTCGATCCTCGGCGTCGCCAACCAGGACTATATCGCCGCCTCGATCGCCAACTCGGTCAAGGCGCGCATGATCGAGCGCGAAGTCATCTCCGAAGACCAGATCGAGGTCGTCTACCAGTCGCAGACCTTTCCGACGACGGGCTACGGCACGGTCTACAACCTGACGCCGGAGCTGCAGGACAGCATCCGCGAAGCGTTCTTCAGCTTCGAGTGGGAAGGCACCGCGCTCGCCGAAGAGTTCGGCAAGAACGGCGAGGACCAGTTCATCGAGATTTCGTTCGAAGAAGACTGGGCCGTGATCCGGACTATCGACGAGGCGAACGGCGTCTCCTACGACTGTAACTGAGCCGGGCCACTGGCCCCGATCGACGGGCGGCTCCGGCCGCCCGTTTGCGTTCGACGGAGACTGCGCGATGCTGCATCTGGACGGATTGTCCAAGACCTATGCCACCGGGGAGGCGGCGCTCAGCGATGTCACGCTGACCGTTCCGCAGGGACAGATCATGGGGCTGATCGGCCCGTCCGGCGCCGGCAAATCCACCCTGATCCGCTGCATCAACCGACTGGTGGAGCCGAGCTCGGGCAAGGTGATCCTCGGCGATGTCGACCTCGCCCGGCTGGGCAAGGCCGAGCTGCGCCGGCAGCGCCGGCGCATCGGGATGATCTTTCAGGAATACGCGCTCGTCGAACGGCTGACCGTGATGGAAAACGTCCTGTCCGGGCGTCTTGGATACGTGCCGTTCTGGCGCAGCCTGCTGCGCAAGTATCCCGCGCGCGACATCCAGACCGCCTACCGGCTGCTTGATCGCGTGGGGCTGATGAACCGCGCCGACAGCCGCGCAGACGCTCTGTCGGGCGGCCAGCGGCAACGCGTCGGCATCGCGCGGGCGCTCGCGCAGGAGCCCGAGCTTCTTCTTGTGGACGAACCGACGGCGAGCCTCGACCCCAAGACGTCGCGCCAGATCATGCGGCTCATCACGGAGATCTGCGCCGAGCGCGGACTTCCTGTCATCGTCAACATCCACGACGTGCCGCTCGCCCAGCAATTCATGCAACGCATTGTCGGTCTCCGGGCGGGCCGGATCGTGTTCGACGGCGCGCCGGCGGACCTGACCGAGGCCGCGCTGACCGAGATCTACGGCGCCGAAGATTGGAACGCCATGCGCCAGGGGGACAGCGAGCAGGCGGAGGCCGAGGCCGACGCGGCGCGCCGGCTGGAGGCGCTGGCGAAATGAGCGAGACCTATCCCACGACGTGGCGGCGGCCGCCACAGATCATCCGTTCCGCGCGATGGCGCTACGCGGTGCAGCTCGGGATCGCCATCTACCTCGCGCTCGCCCTGGGAACGATCGAGGTCGACTGGGGACGCGTCGCCGATGGCCTCGCCCGCGGCCAACGCTTTGCCGCCGGCTTCCTGCAGCCGGACTTCGTCAGCCGCTGGGCCGACATCTCGCGCGGGCTGATCGAAAGCCTGACGATGACCCTGACATCGACGGTGGTCGGTGTGCTGATCTCGATACCCGTGGGCATCGGCGCCGCCGCGAACCTCGTGCCCGCGCCTGTCTATTTTGTCTGCCGCGGGATCATCGCGGTCAGCCGCGCGCTGCAGGAGGTCATCATCGCGATCTTCCTGGTGGCGATGTTCGGCTTCGGTCCGTTCGCCGGATTCCTGACACTGTCATTCGCGACGATCGGGTTCCTCGCCAAGCTCCTGGCCGACGACATCGAGGAGATCGAGCCCGGCCAGGTGGAGGCCGTGCGCGCGACCGGCGCCTCCTGGACGCAGCTCGTGAACTACGCCGTCCAACCGCAGGTCATGCCGCGCCTCATCGGGCTGTCGCTCTACAGGCTCGACATCAATTTCCGCGAAAGCGCGGTGATCGGGATCGTCGGCGCCGGCGGTATCGGCGCGACGCTGAACACTGCAATCGACCGCTACGAATACGACAGCGCGGGCGCGATCCTGCTGCTGATCATCGGCATCGTCATGATCGCCGAGTACGGCTCCAGCTATCTGAGGAAGTTCCTGCAATGACCGCGCACGACTATCCCGAGGTCTGGCAGCGCCGGACGCCGCGGGCGCGGCTCGTGCAATGGATGGGCTGGCTGTGCCTCGTCGCGCTCTTCGTCTGGTGCTGGCAGGTGATGACGGCGAACACGATCTGGGCGTTCGTCACCGACGCACCGCGGCAGGCCGCCGACATCGGAAGCCGGATGTGGCCGCTCGAGTGGGGATACGTGCCCGAGCTTCTGTTGCCGCTGTGGGACACGATCAACATCGCCACGCTCGGCACGATCGGCGGCGTCGCGATGGCCTTCCCGATCGCCTTCCTCGCCGCGCGCAACACGACACCGTCGGCCATGATCCTGAGGCCCATCGCGCTCTTCATCATCGTGGCGTCGCGCTCGATCAATTCGCTGATCTGGGCGCTGCTTCTGGTGGCGATCATCGGGCCGGGCCTCCTCGCCGGGATCGTCGCGATCGCGCTGCGCTCCATCGGCTTCGTTGGCAAACTTCTCTACGAGGCGATCGAGGAAACCGACGCGCGCCAGGTGGAAGCCGTCGAGGCGACCGGCGCCAGCGGTCTGCAGGTTCTCAGCTACGGCATCATTCCGCAGATCATGCCGGCGTTCTGGGGCATCTCGGTCTTCCGGTGGGACATCAACATCCGCGAAAGCACGATCCTCGGGCTTGTCGGCGCGGGCGGGATAGGGCTCAAGCTGAACGCCTCGATCAATACCTTGTCGTGGGACGAGGTCGCGGTGATCCTGCTTCTGATCCTCGGGACCGTCGTGGTCAGCGAGTGGGTCTCCGCCAAACTGCGGCGCGCGATCATCTGACGACCCGGCGCGCCCGGCTCGGCGCCCGTTTCGTGCCGCCCTTCCCCCGGTCCTTCATGCAGTCCAGCCGGCGCGTCAGCTCCGGCTGCCGGCGTAATATTCGACCCGCGCCTCGAGACGGTTGATCAATTCGGCAAGCGACAGCGCGAAGGCGAAGAGGATCAGGATCAGCGCCCAGAAATGCGCCATCAGGAAGTTCTGCGAGTAGAGCGAGAACAGCGCGCCCACGCCGATGATCGACACCAGAAGCTGACCGATCACAACGCCCTTCACGCCGCGAATGACGCCGAGCCTAATGCCGGCCAGGATCTCCGGCAAGGCCGACAGCAGGATCAGCTTCAGCCGCTGGCCCCGCGACGCGCCGAAGGCGCGCCCCATCTCGAGCAATGACGGCGACGCGTGCAGCACGCCCGCGCGGGTGTCGAGCGCGATGATCCAGACCGCGAACATGAAAACCGTCGCCACCACCGTGGGAGATCCCATCCCGAACAGGATCATGATGACCGGAACGAGCGCCGAAAGCGGCGCCGACAGAAAGATGTTCACCCACATGTTCAGGATCTGGTCGGCCCGCTTCACCAGCCCCATCAGCAGCCCGATACCGATCCCGACAACGATCGCGAGCGCCAGCCCGGCCAGGTAGCTGACGACCGTGATGCGCGCGGCCTCGGCGAAGCTTGGAGTGCCGATCACATCGGGCAACGAGGCCAGCACCTCGGTGAAGGGCGGAAACATCAGCAGAAGGTCGAACCGGCCGACGATCTCCCAGATCACCACCCAGACGATCAACGCGGCGGCAGCGGGCACCCGGTATCCGTAGATCTCCATCGGCTCACTCCACGTAGGTTCGCAGGCCCGCCCAGATCTCGTCGATCAGGTCGAGGTATTCCGGCGTCCGGCGGATCGCGTCGGGATCGCCAGACCGATCAATCTCGGGCGTGACGATCTGCGCCACACGGCCCGGCCGCGGCGACAGCAGCACGATCCGGTCCGACAGGTAGACCGCTTCTTCGATCGAGTGGGTGACGAGCAGGAACGTCTTCTTCTCGATCTCGCGCAGGCGGATCAGATCCTCCTGGAACTTGCGGCGGGTCTGTTCGTCGACCGCCGAGAAGGGCTCGTCCATCAGCAGCACATCGGCGTCGACCGCCAGGGCACGGGCCAGCCCGACCCGCTGGCGCATCCCGCCCGACAACTCGTGCGGATACTTGTCCTCGAATCCCGACAGGCCGACCTCGTCGATGTAGTGGCGCGCGCGCTCCTCGCGCTCGCGCAGCGACACACCGCGCAGTTCGAGACCATAGGCCGCGTTGCGCAGGACCGTGGCCCACGGCATCAGCGCGAAATCCTGGAACACGAAGGCGCGCTCGGGCCCCGGGCCGGTTACCGGCGTACCGTTCACCCGCACCTCGCCCGACGTCGGCTGCAACAGCCCGGCGAGGATCTTGAGCAGCGTTGTCTTTCCGCAGCCCGACGGGCCCAGAAGGCTGGTCAGGGCACCACGGTGAAAGTCGAGGTTGATGTTCTCGAGCGCCGTAACGCTGCCGCCGTAGATCTTGTGGATGCCCTCCACTTCGATGATCGCATCCCGGGCGGCGTCGCCGGCGGCCGGCGCGCTGTGCGCGCGGGACTCGGACAGGTGGGTCACGTTCATCAGACGCCTCTCTTTTCGGGACGGAACAGCGTCACCTCCAGCCGATGGAGCAGCGACACGGTGATGACCGCCAGCGCGACGATCGAGAAGATCGCGGCGTACATGTGCGCGAACTTGGCGATCGAGCGGTTGTAGGTGATGAGATCGCCGATGCCGGTCGGAGTGATGAGAAGCTCTGCCAGCACGGCACCGGAAAAGCCCTCGGCCACGCCCAGCCGGATGCCGGCGAACATCATCGGGCTGGCGGCCGGCAGGATGATCCCGAAGACCTGCTGCCGACGCGAGCCCATGAACGATCGTGACATGTCGACCAGCGAGGACGGCACGTTGCGCACCGCCTTGTAGCTGTTGATCGCGATGACCGGCAGCGACAGCATCACGACGGCCAGCACCTTGGAGGCGAGGCCGATGCCGTAGACGAAGGTGACGAGCGGGATGAGTGCGGCCATCGGCGCCGCCTGCATCGTAATGAATATGGGCAGGGTCAGCCACTCGACATCGCGGCGCAGACCCATCGCGACGCCCGAGCTGACGCCGATCGCCAGCGAGATGACGAGGCCGAGGACGAGTGGCTCGGCGGTCCGCAGGTAGGCCGCGCCCATCGAGCCGTCCGCGATCATCTCCCACAGCGCGGCCATGGTCTCGAGAAAGCCGGGAAAGGCGTAGTTGAAGTTCGTCCTCCCCGCGATCTCCCAAGCGCCGAAGATCAGCGCGAGCGACAGGATCTTCCAGATCGCCGGCGTGTCGGCGGCCGCCGACGCCCAGCGTGAAGTGAGCCCGGCGACCGGGCCTTCCGCGGCATTGGTCTGGGTCGTGGATGCCATCTGCTTTCCGCTCGATCCGGGGGGCGCCCGCGCAGCGGCCGGCGCCGCGCGGGTCTGGGTCTCGATGCGATCAGTTCGAGGCTTTCGCCGCCTCGAGCAGATCGAAGCTCCAGTAGTCCATCGGGTCGATCTCGGCAGGATCGCCGGTCACCTGACCTGCGGCGGCCAGGAACGCGATGTCGTCGCCCACATCCGCAGGCTCGCCGCCATCGGTCGGGTAAACGCCGTTCTCGACCGCTTCGGTGTAGTACGGCACCGCCTCCGCCGCGACGTCCTCGGGCAGATCCTGCAGAAGGCCGTACTGCTCTCGCAGCTCGCCCACGATCTCGGGGTTTTCCTCGATCTCCTGCCACGTCCGCAGCAGTTCCTCGACAAAGACCTGCATGTCCTCGGCGCGAGCCTCGAGCACGTCGGTGTTGGCGTACAGAGCCTCGTCAGTGGCGTTCACGCCTTCAAGCGGCAGGCGCTGGAACTTGTCGCCGCCTTCTTCCTTCAACAGGCGGAAATTCGCGGCATCGACGATCGACGCGTTGATCGTGCCCTGCAGCATCGCGCCGGCGCGCACCTCGGAGCCCGGGACGTAGGAAATGTTGGAATACTCGATCCCGTGCACCTCCTCCATCAGCCGCATGAGCGCCTCCGTGCCCGATCCGCGCGAATGGACGGTCACCTCCTGTCCGTCGAGGTCCTCCCATCCGGAATAGACCTCCGAATTCACCACCGGGAAGAACAGCAGCGTCGACATCCGGTAGAACATGCGGATTGGCGCATCGGAGTTCTGGATGAAGGCGTAAGGTGCGCCGACACCGATATCCGCTTCTCCCGACAGCACGGCCTGCACGGCGACGTCTTCGGAGTTGAAAAAGGTCATCTCCATCGGCACGCCGCGCTCGCCTGCCCGCTCCATCGCGATCAGCAGGTTCAGGCTCTCGACGCTGGCAATGTCTCCCAGCGCGACCTGAAGCGGGTCGTCCTGAGCCAATGCGGGCGCGCCCGCCAGCGTCACGGTCGCGGTGATCGCCCCGGCCGCGGCGCGCATGAAGTCTCGTCTTTCGAAGGTCATGGTCGCTCCTCCCTCAGGTTCGCGGGTGCTCCACCACCCGGCGGGACGCGCAGTGCCCGCTATCCTGTTCCTGCGCCGTCTCGGCGCCCCGAGGGTCGACTCCCCTTCGATCCGCGGGCTGCAGGACTGTTCCGACCAATACTCCTTCAATCTGCGCGAGTCACGCATTAATCCAAATTGATCTGGATTGGTATACCGATGCCCACCGCGAGCAGGTATGGCGGCTAACCGCAGCTTAATTACTTGATCGTAAAAGTATATTTTGAAACGAGAGTGACTGCGCCCTACGAACCGCGAAGAACGGCGTCGGCCAGCGCCGCGCCGCTTTGGACGGCGTGATCGGCCAAGGGGCCCAGCGTCCAATCACCGCCGAGAACGAGTCGGCCATCGCCAGAGGCCACGCATGGTTGCCCGAACGCCACCTCCACCTGCGAGAACCGCCAACGATGCCCCATGATGACCTCGACCGGCGGCAGCGGACCGTGCGCTGCATCGAGCGCGCCCAGCAATGCCTCGGCCGCATCCGGGCGCGGCATTTCGAGGTTGGCGCGGCTCCATTCGGCGCCGGCATGCGCCACCCAGCACTCTGCGCCACCGGCACGTCCGGGCTTCGATGAATCTCGCATTACGTGTGCAAACGGTGCATTCGGCGCCGTGATCGCGTCGCCCCAACCGGGCGGTGCGGCAAAGGCGACCAAGAGCGTGTAGCACGGCGCATAGACCACCCGGTCAAGCGCGCGACACAGCGTGTCATCGACATCCGCAAGGAGTCGCTGGGCCTGCGGCGCGGGGATCGCCAGCACGACGCGATCGAAGGGCAACGCCCCCGCATCCGTGCCGACGATCCACTGACTGCCCTCGTCCCGCAGGCTGGTGACCTCGCTCTGGAAGGCGATGTCGAGCCCATCAGCCAACGGGCGGCACAAGCCGCTCATCCCCGGCAGGCCAACCCATTCCGGCCCGTCAGCCAACGACCGGCCGGGCCACGCAACGGCGTGTTCCGCGGCCTCGGCGGCGGCGACCCAGGCCCGCCCTTGGGGCGACGACACAGCCACCGCGGGCGCACCGTGATCGAATTGCACGCCCTCGCGCCTCCGAGTCGCCAGCCGCCCACCAAGCCCGCGGGATTTCTCGAACACCGTTATCGAAAAACCGCTCTCTGCCAGTGCCTTGGCGCAGGTCAGCCCTGCGGGCCCGGCACCGACGACGGCAATCCTGGGTGGCTCACGCATGACTCGTGGTATCCTTGCCCGGCGCCGGATCGTATCTCAGGTAACCGTGACGGTCATCGATCCGAGTCCGTCGATCGTCATCTCGAGCGTGTCGCCCGGCTTTACCGGCCCGACGCCCGACGGCGTGCCGGACAGGATCACGTCGCCCGGGGCGAGTTCGAAATACTCGGACAGGTACGAGATCATCTCCGGAACCTTCCAGATCATCTGATTGAGGTCGCCTTCCTGCTTCACGTCACCGTTCAGCTTCAACTCGAGCCGACCCTCTGAGGGGTGCCCCACATCCGCGGCCGGATGCACGGGACCGACGGGCGCGGAGCGCTCGAACGCTTTCCCGATCTCCCACGGGCGGCCCATCTTCTTCATCTCGCCCTGCAGATCCCGGCGCGTCATGTCGAGCGACAGACCGTAGCCGTAGACGTGCTCCAACGCATCATCGACCGGGATGCTCTTTCCGCCGGACTTCAGGTAAACCGCCAATTCCGCCTCGTGATGCACGTCAGAAGTGTGCTCGGGGTAGGGAAACGTGCCGGACGGATCGAGGTTGTTGGGGTTCTTCTGGAAGAAGAACGGCGGCTCGCGGTCCGGATCGTGACCCATCTCGACCGCGTGCGCGGCGTAGTTGCGGCCGATGCAGTAGACCCGGCGAACGGGAAACGCCCCCTGCTGCCCGGCCACCGGCAGGGCCGTGACCGGTGGCACGTCCGTAACGTAATCTGGCATCGCAACCTCCCTGACGAACGATGATGGTCTCGTTGCTAACCTCCGGCGACGCCAAGATCAATCTATACCAATACGAAAATTGGTGACACGGCCGGATCGATTCGATACGGTCCACGTCTCAGAGGGAGGACATGATCACGTGCTCGTTCGTGCAGACCAGCCGGAACGCGATGACGCCGCCGACCTTCTCCGCGCCATGATCGCGGAGCGCGAGCTCGGGCCGGGCGACCGCCTGCCCGCCGAACGCCACCTGATCGACCTGCTCGGCATCGGCCGGTCCGCGCTGCGCAAGGCGCTCGACCAGCTGGAACGCGACGGGCTCATTTGGCGGCACGTGGGCAAGGGCACGTTCGTGTCTCACGCGGCGGGCGACGAAACCGGGATCGACCCGTTCGCCGGCATCGGCGCGCACCTCACGCCCTACCGCATGATGCGCGCACGGATCACGATCGAGCCGGCAATGGCGCGCGAAGCGGCGATGAATGCGTCGCGCGATGCCCTCGCCCGGATCCGCACCACGCTCGCCCGGCAACGGGCCGCGGCAAGCTGGACCGAATACGAACGCCAGGACGACCAGTTCCACCGCGACATTGCCGCGGCGGCAGACAACGCGCTGCTGCTGGCCCTTTTCGACAGTCTGAATCGGGTGCGGCGCGAGGTGGCGTGGGGGTCCGTCACCCGGACGACGACCCGTCCGCCCGAAGATCATTCGAGCTTTGGGGAGCACGAGGCGATCGCCGCCGCGATCGAGGCGCGCGAACAGGACGCGGCCCACGACGCGATGCGCCGCCACCTCAAATCGGTCGCCGCGCGGCTGTTCGGGGATCCGTGATGCGACCCACGGCGCACCCAACCCGCTCAGGTGTCGAGCACGCTTTCGTGGAACAGGTCCTCGGGGGCGACGCGGTGGGGTGCGAGATACTGTTCGACGGAGTAGCGGCAGATCGCGTCGAGTTCCGCGCGATTGCGCCGGACGCCGTAGGACCAGAAATCCTCCCCCATCACCTCAAGCGTTCGCTCCATGCTCGCGTTGAGCCACGGCAACGACAGCCGGTTGGAGTTGCCGAGCCAGATCTCGCGCAGCCGCGCCACGGCCATGTCGCGCGCGGAGACGCCGGCCGCCTGCAGCGCCGCGGGCAGCCAGGGATGCGCTTCGGACAGCGTCTTGCGGATGCCGAGCACGTGCATGATCGGAAAGAAGCCGGTGGCGCGATGGTACGCGATCTCGGCCGCCTCGAAGTCCGGCAGCACGCGCATGATGTCGGGGTGCCCGTCGAGGAACGCCTGCGGCGGCTTCGGCGCCAGGAGCCCGTCGATCTCGCCGGCCAGCAGCAGCTCCTGCAGCGTTTCGCCCTCGGCGATCGGCTCCACGACCATCCCGTCGGGCAGCGCCAGCGCCAGCCGCTCGCGCCGTACGCCGGCATCGAGGGCGCCGGTGCGCCAATGGATGTCCTCGACACTCACACCGTGCTCGTCTTGCAGGATGCCTCGCATCCAGAGGGCGGCGGTCATCTGGTATTCGGGCACGCCGATCCGTCGTCCGGCGAACTCGGCCAGCGTCGAGATGCCGGCGCCCCGGCGCGTGAAGAAGCCGGAGTGACGAAAGGCGCGGGAGGGAAAGACCGGGACCGCGGTATAAGCGGCCTCTCCGCGCGCGATCTGCAGGATGTAGCTGGAGACGGACATTTCGGTGATGTCGAACCGCGCTTCCTGCACCGCCAGCGGGAAGAGCTTGGAGGTGGGCAGAACGTGGCTCTCGAGCGTCACGCCATCGATCGCAACGCGGCCGTCGTGGAGCGGCATCGTGCGGTCGTGATCCCACGTGGCGAAGGACAGCGTCAGCATCGTCCGCGCGCCTCTGACCGGTCGATCACGCTGCATGCCATGATGCTCTCCCCTTGCCCGGGCGCCCGAGATCGCGCCGCTCCAAACCGACGAACACCAAGCGAACCGCGCGGTCAAGCGCGGCACGACTGAGCGGGGGACCGCATCGGCGACGACACGCAGGGCGGCTGCCGACCGCCGAGGGAGGATGAACGAATGAAGGACGCGACCGTCGACGTCCCGGCCATCGAACTGCGCGGGATCCGCAAGACCTTCGCGCTGTCCGATGACGAGAATGCCCAGCGCGTGCTCGCGCTGGACGGCATCGACCTGTCGATCCGGCAGGGCGAGTTCCTGACGATCATCGGCCCGAGCGGATGCGGCAAGACAACGCTTCTGCGCATCATCGCGTCGCTCATCCTGCCCGACGACGGCGAGGTCATGGTGGAGGGAGAAACCGTCCGCGAGCCCGGCCTGAAACGCGCCATGGTCTTCCAGACTTTCGGGCTGTTTCCCTGGAAGACGGTCATCGACAACGTGATGTTCCCGCTGCAGGTCAGGAACGAACCGGCCGAGACCGCACGCGAGACCGCGATGCACCATATCCGGCAAGTGGGGCTCGACCGCTTCGTGGACGCCTACCCGCACCAGCTTTCGGGCGGCATGCAACAGCGGGTCGGACTGGCCCGGGCGCTGTCGACCGGCGCCGACATCCTGCTGATGGACGAACCGTTCGGCGCGATCGACGCGCAGACCCGGGAGCTCATGCAGGAAGAGCTGATGCGGATCTGGCAGGAAGAGCAGAAGACCGTCGTCTTCATCACTCACGACCTCGACGAGGCCGTGCTGCTGGCCGATCGCGTTCTTCTGATGTCACGCGGCCCCGGCCGCGTGCGCGAGACGATCCCCGTCGAGTTGCCGCGCCCCCGCTTCGACTATGACGTGCGCGGTCACGAAGGCTTTGCCAAGGTGCGCGGCCATCTGTGGCAGGCCCTGCGCAACGACCTCGTGGAACAGCGCGCGGAGGAGACGTCATGAGCGCGCGCAGCCGCAAGGACGTGCGCCGCGACCAGCTGATCGGGGTCGCAGTCTTTCTCGTGCTGTGGGAGGTGACCGCGCGCGCGCTCGACAATCCGCTGACCATGCCTCCGATCAGCGCGATCCTCGCCGCGCTTCTCGACCTGATCCTCAGCGGCGAGCTTTTTCTGGCGCTCGGGCAGAGCATCTTTCTGCTGATCGTCGGACTGATCGCGGCAACCGTGATCGGCTTTGTCTTCGGTGCGCTGATTGCGCGGTCGCAGACCGCGTACTGGATGCTGAACCCGTATTTCAGCGCGCTCTTCGTGACGCCGACGATCGCGCTCGTGCCGCTGGTGCTGGTGTGGTTCGGGTTCGGCTTTCCCGGCCGGGTCATCGTGGTGGTTCTGGCCGCGGTGGTGCCCATCCTGTTCAGCGTGGCCTCGGGCCTGCGCGATGCGCCGGGCGACCTGATCGACGTGGCGCGGTCCTTCGGCGTGAAGGGCGAGATCCCGCTACTGTTCACCGTGCGCATCCGTGCAGCACTGCCGGTCCTGATGGCGGGGCTTCGCCTCGCGGCCGGGCGCGGGGTCGTCGGCATGGCGGTGGCCGAGACATATTTGCGGCTCGGCGGGATAGGTGGGCTCATCAAGTCCTACGGGGCGATGTTCCAGACCGACTACGTGTTCGCGTCGATCCTGCCGCTCTCGCTCCTCGGCATCGGCCTCGTCACCCTCATCGCGCGGGTCGAGCGCCGCCTGCACTGGACCTGAGGGAGGCTCTTGATGCTTGCCACCATCTCGAAACCCCGCGTCTTGCTGCCGCTTCTGAGCCTCGTCGTCGTGGTCGGCGGCTGGGAACTCGTCGGGCGCAGCATCAACCCGCTGCTTTTCGCGCCGCCCTCGGTCGTCGCCCAGCAATTCGCCGAACTGCTTGCGACAGGAGAACTCCAGCGGGCCGCGACGATCACCGTTCAGGCACTGTTTCTTGGCTACGCGCTCGCCGTCGTCGCGGGCATCCCCTTCGGCATCGTCATGGGGGCATGGGAACGCTTCGGCGACATTCTTCAGCCGTATCTCTACGCGATCTTCTCGACCCCGCGGGTCGTCGTGGTGCCGCTCATCATCGTGTGGTTCGGGATCGGCTTCGAGGCGCGGTTGTTCCTCGTGTTCTTCTGGTCCGCCATCGCGATCAGCGTGAACACCGCGCAGGGCGTGCGCCATGCGCGGCCGGACCTCGTCGAGGTGGCGCGCTCCTACCGGGCCAACCGCGTGCAGATGGCGCGGCACGTCCTGATCCCGGGTGCGATCCCCTTCGTGGTGGCGGGCCTCCGGATCGGGGCGGAGCGCGCTATCGTGGGCGTCATCATCGGCGAGATGTTCCTGCAGATCGTGGGCCTCGGAGGCGTGATCCAGAAGGGCTCAGAAGAGCTGCTTCCGGCCAAGATGCTGTGCGCCGTCGTCATCATCGCGACGCTGGGCACGATCATCGTGACCCTGCTCGATACGTTCGAGAAACGCTTTCAGAACTGGAAGGGAGACGCTGCCTGATCCCGTGACGCCAAGAACGCGTCGGCAGGCGTGCGGGCGCCCTCGCAAAGCCGACCAAAGGGACATCGCACCCGCCCCGCTCGCCGGAGGAGGATCGGCACCGGGGCATCGGCAACCAAGGAGGAGGAGAAGATGACCATGACTGCCAATCTCGGAACGCTCGCCGCATCGGCGAGCCTCGCCGCGGTGTTCGCCGCGGGCGGGACCGCCGCTTCGGCGCAGACCTTCGATCTTTCGGGCACGGAGGTCACCATCGGCACCGCGCAGGCGCAGGTGCTCAACGTCGGCACGCTGCGCATGATCGAAATGCTCGAGAGCTGGGGCGCGGATGTGACGCGCGTCGAGCTTCCGAACATCTCGGGGCTCGAAGCCATCGTGGCCGACCGGATCGACGTCGCCGCGCGCAGTTCCGACGAGATCATCTCGGGACAGTCGCGCGACGTCGACGTGGTCGCGTTCGGCGCACCGATCTCGACCATGCACTACGCCGTCGTCTCGTCCGAAGGCGTCGCCAGCATGGAAGACCTCGAGGGCGGCGCGATCGCCACCAGCGGACCGGGCGGCTTCAACGGCATGCTGTTCCGCTACATGCTCCGCCAAGCCGGCCTCGAACCCGAGGTGGACGTGCAGGTCGTGCCTGTCGGCGGCAGCTCCGAACGCGCGGCCGCCGTCATGGCCGGGCAGGTTCAGGCGACGATCGTCTACATCGACAACTGGCTGGCGATGAAGGAGCAGGGCGCGAACACGCAGCTGCTCGGCTATGTCGCCGATCTCGTGCCCGGCCTGTCGTCGCGCGCGATCTACGCCCCACGCGAGTACATCGAGGCAAACGAAGAGCTGGTCACGGCGATCGCCTGCGCCAATCTCGAGATCAACCACTGGATAAATTCCAGCAAGGAGGATTTCGTGTCCTACACGATGGACAACGTGCGCGGCGCCAACGAGGCCGCGGTTTCGGCCTTCTACGATGTGGCGGTGGAAATCGAGATGTTCCCGACCGATCCGCAGGCGGTGCTCAACACCTCGGGCTATCAGGCGCTCGCCGATCTCATGCACGACGGCGGCGCGATCGAGGAGGAACTGGACGCGGCGAACTTTGTCACCCACACCTATCTCGAAGAGGCGGCCGGCATGGGCTGCGGCACCGGCGAGATGGCAAGCTGACCCGCCGGGTCGGCGGGCCGGTCCCGCCGACCGACGAGCGTTACCCGCGCCCCGGCGCGCCTGACGGCGCCCGGGGCGCGCGGCCAGAAGCGGACCCGCGAGGAAGAGACATCATGGCGGACACGATTGCAGACCTGATCGCGCCTCACCCGGACGACGCCCCCGCGCTCGGCGCGCCCGGGCGCGGCTGGATGGACTACGGCGCGCTGCGCGCGCTTTCGGGCTACGTCCATACGGCGCTGCGCGCCGCGGGCGTCGGCCCCGAGGACCGCGTGGCCATCGTGCTGCCGAACGGGCCGGAGATGGCCGCGGCCTTCGTGACGATCGCCCAGGCGGCCACGACCGCACCGCTGAACCCGGCATATCGGGAGGAGGAGTTCGCCTTCTACCTCGAGGATCTGGGCGCCCGCGCGATCGTCGTTGCGGCCGACTACGACGGCCCGGCACTCGCCGCCGCGGGTCGGTTCGGGCTGACGGTGCTTCGGCTTGCCGCGGATCCCGAAGCGCCCGCCGGATCGTTCTCGCTGTCGCCCGAGGGCGAGACCACCAGCGCGCCGGAAGGAACACCGGGCGCGCGGGACGTGGCGCTCATCCTGCACACATCCGGCACGACCTCGCGGCCCAAGATCGTGCCGCTGCTGCACGCCAACATCGCGGCCTCGGCCCGGAACGTCGCGGCCTCGCTCGACCTGACGGCGCGAGACAGGTGCCTGAACATCATGCCGCTCTTTCACATCCACGGGCTGATCGCCGCCCTGACGGGATCGTTCGCCGCCGGCGGCTCAATTGCCTGCGCCCCGGGCTTCGACGCCCTGCGCTTCTTCGGCTGGCTGCGGGAGGCACGGCCCAGCTGGTACACGGCGGTGCCGACAATGCATCAGGCGATCCTCGCCCGGGCGCCGCGCAACGCCGAGGCCATCGCCGAGGCGCCGCTCCGCTTTCTGCGTTCGTCGTCCTCGTCCCTTCCCGGGCCGGTCATGACGCGGCTGGCCGAGACGTTCGGCGCGCCGGTGGTCGAGGCCTACGGCATGACGGAGGCCGCCCATCAGATGTGCTGCAACCCGATCCGGCCGGGCGCGCAGAAACCCGGCGCGGTCGGCCTGCCGGCGGGCCCCGAGGTTCGGATCGCCGACGAGATCGAGGACCGGCTGATCGACGGTACGGGCGAGGTCGTGATCTCGGGCCCGAACGTCACGCCGGGCTACGAGGGCAATCCCGAGGCCAATGCCAAGAACTTCTTCGAGGATGGCGGCAAGCGCTGGTTCCGCACCGGCGATCAGGGCGCCTTCGACGACGAGGGATACCTGACGCTGACCGGTCGATTGAAGGAAATCATCAATCGCGGCGGCGAGAAGATAAGCCCGCTTGAGGTGGACGGCGTCCTGTCCGATCATCCGGCCGTGGCGCAGGCGGTAACATTCGCCCTGCCCCACCCGAAGCTCGGCGAGGATGTGGCCGCCGCGATCGTGCTGGCCGAGGGCGCAGAGGCGACGGAGCGCGAGATCCGCGACTTCGCCGCGGCGCGACTCGCCGAATTCAAGGTTCCGCGCAAGGTTCTGATCCTCGACGAGATCCCCAAGGGCGCGACCGGCAAGCTCCAGCGCATCGGACTGGCCGCGAAACTCGGTCTGGCTGAGGACGCCTGACCCCGCGCGGCACCGCCCCGCAACATGAACGGGCCAACGACACGAAAAGGGAGGGGCGCTGCGCGCCCGGAGACCAACTTGAAGATCTGCATTTTCGGCGCCGGTGCGATCGGCGGATACATGGCGGCCAAGCTCGCGCAGGCAGGCGCGGACGTGAGCGTCGTCGCGCGCGGCCCTCACCTTGCCGCGATGCAGGCGAACGGCCTGCGCCTCATCGAGGGCGAAACCGACACGCACGTCGATATCACCGCCGAGGAGGATCCCGCCCGGCTCGGCCCGCAGGACTACGTGATCGTCACGCTCAAGGCGCATTCGGTGCCTCCCGTCGTGGACAAGATGCAGCCGCTGATCGGGCCGGAGACCACGATCGTTTCGGGCGTCAACGGCCTGCCCTGGTGGTATTTCCACGGCCACGGCGGCCCCTACGAGGGCACGCGGCTCGAAACCGTCGACCCGGGCAACGCGCAGTGGGACGGGTTCGGCCCCGATCGCGTTCTGGGCTGCGTGGTATATCCCGCCGCCGAGGTGTCAGAGCCCGGCGTGGTGCGCCATATCGAGGGCAATCGCTTCTCGCTGGGTGAGCCCGACGGCTCCAAATCCGAGCGGGCGCAAGCGTTGTCGAAGGCGCTGGCCGAAGCCGGCCTGCGCGCGCCGGTTCGGCCGCGCCTGCGCGACGAGATCTGGCTGAAGCTTTGGGGGAACCTGTCCTTCAACCCGATTTCCGCGCTGACGCACGCGACACTCGATGTCCTGTGCACCGATGACGGAACGCGCCAGGTCGCGCGCGCCATGATGGTCGAGGCGCAGCAGATCGCCGAGACGCTGGACATCAAGTTCCCTGTCGATGTCGACCGCCGCATTCGCGGCGGCGCGGAGGTCGGCGCGCATCGCACGTCCATGCTGCAGGACCTGGAGGCGGGCCGACCGATGGAGATCGATGCGCTCGTGCGCTCGGTGCAGGAACTTGGCCGGATCACGAGCATCCCGACGCCGACGATCGACACAGTGCTGGCCCTCGTGACCCTGCGCGCCCGCGTCGCCGGAACCTATCCCTGAGCACCCTATTCGACGGGTCGACACTCAAAGACCGGGCCACGCCGACGCGGCGGTGAGACAGGAAATCGTTGCACTTGAGACGATGACACGGAACACTCCGCGCCATGCGAGCCGCAGCGGACCCAGACGTGAGCAAGGACCTTCCGGACTTCGACCTCGCCCGGTTCCTGCCGTATCGCGTCACCGTTGTCGGCGAGCATCTCAGCGCCGGGCTCGCGCGGCGCTACCGGGCGGAGTTCGGGATCTCGGTAGCCGAATGGCGCGTGCTGGTGCATCTCGCCGATGCCGGAACGGTGTCGATCCGCGACCTCGAACGGCGCGTCCACCTCGAGAAATCCAAGGCCAGCCGCGCGGCCTCCCGGCTCGCGCGCGAAGGCTACGTGACCAAGGTTCCCGACCTGTCCGACCGGCGCCTCGTGTGCCTGTCCCTGAGCGATCGGGGGCGGTCGCTGATGGCCGATCTCCTGCCGCTCGCGGCCGCCTACCAGGCACGGCTCGAAGCGGTTGTCGGCAACAGCCTGCGCGATCTGGAAGCCGCGCTCGATCGGTTGATGCAGGAGGATCTGTGAGCCGGCCGGCGCCACGCCCCCCGCGGACCGTGCGGCGAATCGGTTGTAATGTCACGATCTGTCCGACCCTTCTGGACCCCGCGCAGCCGATCTGCGCATGATCCGCCCGAACTGATAGCGCAAACGGACCGGAGACACGGCATGAGCGATTTCTTCGCAGACATTCCAAAGCTGACCTACGCCCCCGATGCCGAGGGCCTCGCGTTCCGGCACTACAACCCCGACGAGATGGTGATGGGCAAGCGCATGGAGGACCAGCTGCGATTTGCCTGCGCCTACTGGCACAGCTTCGCCTGGCCCGGCGGCGATCCGTTCGGCGGCCAGACTTTCGACCGGCCGTGGTTCGGCGACACGATGGCCGATGCCCGGCTCAAGGCCGACGTCGCGTTCGAGATGTTCGATCTGCTGGGCGTGCCGTTCTTCTGCTTCCACGATGTCGACATTCGGCCTGAAGGCGAAAGCTTTGCCGAGAGCCGCCGCAACTTCGAAGAGATTGTCGACATCTTCGCGGCAAAGATGGAGACATCGAAGACCCGGCTCCTGTGGGGCACCGCCAACCTGTTCTCGAACCGGCGCTTCATGTCCGGCGCGGCGACTAACCCCGACCCCGATGTCTTCGCGTGGTCGGCCGCCACGGTAAAGCTGTGCATGGACGCGACCCATCGGCTCGGTGGCGAAAACTATGTGCTCTGGGGCGGGCGCGAAGGCTATGAGACGCTGCTCAATACCGATCTGTCCCGCGAGCTCGACCAGATGGGCCGCTTCCTGTCGATGGTCGTGGACTACAAGCACAAGATCGGCTTTCCCGGTACGATCCTCATCGAACCGAAACCGCAGGAACCGACCAAGCATCAGTACGACTACGATGTCGCCACGGTCTACGGCAACCTCAAGCGCTTCGGTCTCGAGAACGAGGTCAAGGTCAACATCGAGCAGGGTCACGCGATCCTCGCCGGGCACAGCTTCGAGCACGAGATCGCGCTGGCGAACGCGCTTGGCGTGTTCGGATCGATCGACATGAACCGCAACGACTACCAGTCCGGTTGGGACACCGACCAGTTCCCGAACAATGTGCCCGAAGTCGCGCTGGCGTATTACGAGATTCTCAAGGGCGGCGGCTTCGGCACCGGCGGCACCAATTTCGACGCCAAGCTCCGGCGCCAGTCCCTCGATCCGGAGGATCTTGTGGCGGCTCATGCCGGTGCGATGGACGTATGCGCGCGCGGGCTCAAGGCGGCGGCGCGCATGCTCGAGGACGATGCGCTGGAGGCGCCGCGCCGCGCCCGGTATTCCGGCTGGGAAGATCCGCAGGCCCAGGCCATGCTCACGAGCGACCTCGAGACGATTGCCGCGCGGGTCGAAGCCGAGGGGCTCGATCCGCAGCCCCGCTCGGGCCGGCAGGAGATCCTGGAGAACGTGGTGAATCGTTACGTCTGAACGGACGCGCGTGCCGTGGCGGCCGGCGTCGGCCGCCGGCGCAGCGCCTCCGAGTGAAGGCGCGCATCCGCAGCGTAATAGTCGGCGATGAACGCCTCCACGTCGGGGCCGAAATCCACGTCTCGGTAGCTCTGGGCGGCGTCGGTAAAGGCCGCGCTGTTCATCCAGAGCGGATGCAGCGCCGCCTTGACCGGCCGCGGCAGAAGCCGGCGGCCGACAAAGCGCGCGGCCGGCTGCAACGACTTCGACCACCGGGTCGGCTGGCGCCGCGAATGCGTGTGCGCCACTTCGATCGTCAGCCCGCTCTCGGCCTCGATCCAGTCCACGAGAGCGCGCATGTCCTCGACCGGAAACACCGTGCACAGGCGCGTGCCGTCCGGGGTATCGACATAGTCGACCTGCCGGGTGAAGTGCACGAATTCGATGTCGGTGAAGCGATCGCGCGCGGACAGCCAGTCGCACACCGCGGACGCTTCGCGCCGGACGAGCGGATCGTCGGCGCTGATGGCCCCGGCGTCGCGGAACTCCTTGAGACGCTGCATCAGCGCCGAAACGAAACGATCGCGCGGCGCGCGTACGACGGCGAACGGGCGCGCCTCCGACAGCGCACGCCACGTGCGCGGCAGCTCCGAACGGATGGCAGCCAGCGGCAGATGCGCCGGATGGATCCGGCCGAGGACCGGGTGATCGAAGCCATTGCCGCGCTCCGTCACGCGCTCGGCCTCCTCTGGCGACAGCCCGAGATCGTCGGCGAGCGGCCCGAAATCCGTTTCTCCGGGGATGGTCAGCGCCGAACGCAGGCTCATGCCGGCGCATTTCGGCACGTGCAGAAAGAACAGCTTGCGGCGATGCAGGTATTTCACGCGCCAACCTTTCGGCACCATACGTTAACGGTTGAATAACGATCTCGGCTTCAACTGGAAACGGCCGGACGTTCGCACAATGGCGGGGCGTCTCGGCCACGAACCGGCGGGATCAAAGGCGATGCGCGAAACGATCAAACGGGCGGCGGGCGCCGGCGTGGCCGCGGTCTGTCGCCAATGCACGTTCGAGACTTGCATATTCGTGATCGCCCACATGCGGTGCGGCTCCACGGCGCTGTCGAATATCCTGTGCTCTCGGTCCGACCTGTCGGGGTATGGCGAGGCGCATATCCGCTACGATGGACCAGGCGCGCTCGGTCGGCTCGTCGTGAACCAGGCCCTGCGCGGGGTATGGGCGCCGGCGGCTCGCGGTCTGTTCGACAAGATCCTTCACGACCGGCATGACGCCGCGGCCAGCCCCGAATTCTTCGCGGCGCGCGCGATCTTCGTCGCCCGAACGCCGAGCCCCGCGATTCGCTCGATCCGGCGCCTCTACGATCGGCTCGGGCGCAATGAGTACGACACCGACACGAAGGCGGCCGACTATTACGTGCGTCGGCTCTCGACGATCTCCGCCCTCTGGGACCGCTTCGCGCCGGAGCGTCGGGTCGCGCTGACGCACACGGCGCTGATGGCCGACCCTCAGGCGAGCCTCGACCGGATCAGCGCGCGCTTCGCGCTCGATCCGCCCCTGCAGAATCGCTATGACAGCGCCGCCGCCTCGCGCCGGGGCGGTGGAGGCGACCCGTTCGACAGCGGGATGTTCGACCGCATCGTCGCGCGTTCACCCGGAACCGACGCGCCGGCGCACCTCGATATCGACCCTGCGCTGGGGGACGCGGCCGAGGCTCGATACGCGGAATTCGAAGCCCTCGCCCTGCGCGATTGAGCGGCCGCTCGCGGCCCCAATGAGCTAGGCCATTGCACTCGCGACCGCTTTCGCGCTTCATTGACGCGACGGGACCCGGGGGCAGCCGACATGACACGCGCCAGTATCGACCTCAACTGCGACATGGGCGAGGGCTTCGGGCACTGGAGCTACGGCGACGCGCCGGACGAGGACCTGATGCCGATCATCTCCTCGGCGAACGTGGCCACGGGGTTCCACGCCGGCGATCCGATGATCATGGATCGGCTTGCCGGGCTCGCGCGAGAGCATGACGTGGGGCTCGGCGCGCACCCGGCCTATCGCGACATGCAGGGGTTCGGTCGCCGCGCCATCGCGGCGTCGAGCGAGGAACTCGTCAACGACATCCTTTATCAGGTGGGCGCGCTCGACATCTTCGCGCGCCGGCACGGGATCGCGCTCAGCCACGTGAAGCCGCACGGTGCGCTCTACATGACCGCCGCGAAGGACCGCGCGCTGTCGGAAAAGCTGATCGAGGCGCTGCAGGTCGTCGCACCGAACCTGCCGATTTTTTGCATGGGCGTGTCCGAGACATGGGAGGTCGCGCAAGCGGCGGGCCATCCCGCACGGCGCGAATTCTATGCCGACCGCGAATACGACGCCTCGGGTGCGATCGTGTTCGCGCGCAAGGCCCCGAGTTTCGAGCCCGCCGCGCTGGCCGACAAATGCGTGCGCGCCTGCGTCGAAGGCAAGGTCACCTGCATCGACGGGCACGACGTCGACGTCGCCTTCGAGTCGATATGCTTTCACTCCGACACGCCCGGCGCGCGCGACATCGGCCGCGCCATCCGCGACGCGCTCGAGGCCGAGGGCATCACGGTCGCCCGTCCCGCATCCTGACCCCCAACGGAGGCCCGATCATGGCCAAGGAAATTCAGTGCCCCCTGCCCGGCATCTTCTATCGCAAACCCGCGCCGGAAGAGCCGCCCTTCGTCGAGGACGGTGGAGCGGTCGAGGCGGGCGCGGTGATCGGGCTTGTCGAGGTGATGAAGTCCTTCCACGAGGTGACGGCCGAGGAAGCGGGTGAGAATATCCGCTTCGAGGTCGAGAACGAGGGCCAGGTAACCGCGGGCGCCGTGCTCGCGCGGATGGACTGATCCGGCGCATGGATCTCAGCGGCAAGACGCTCTTCGTCGCCAACCGTGGCGAGATCGCGGTCAGGATCGTGCGCGCCGGGCAAGCTCTCGGGATGACGGTCGTGCAGGCCCACTCCGAGGCCGATGCCGACATGCTGGCCGTCCGTATCGCTGACCGCGCGGTCGAGATCGGACCGGCGCAGGCCACGAAATCCTATCTCGACGTCGACCGCGTGGTCGCCGCCGCGACCGAGGCCGGCGCCGACGCGGTGCACCCCGGCTACGGCTTTTTGTCCGAGAGCCCGCGCTTCGCTCGCGCCGTGGAGGCGGCGGGCCTGATCTTCGTCGGGCCCTCGGCGGACACCATCGAGCGCATGGGCGACAAGGCGCGTGCCCGCGCCACGGCGATCGAGGCCGGTGTGCCCGTCACCCCCGGCAGCGACGGCCGCATCGAAAGCGTCGATGCGGCCCGGAGCGTGGCCGACGAGCTGGGCTATCCGGTGATGATCAAGGCCGCCGCGGGCGGCGGCGGGCGCGGCATCCGGGTCATTGCGGATGCCGAGGCGCTCGCCAAGCAGATGCCGCAGGCGCAGTCCGAGGCGCAGGCCGCCTTCGGCGATGGCGGGCTCTACATGGAACGCTTCGTGCCCGACGCGCGCCATGTCGAGGTGCAGATCCTCGGCGACGGGACCCGCGCGATCCACGCGTTCGAGCGGGAATGCTCGCTCCAGCGGCGACGCCAGAAGGTGTGGGAAGAGGCTCCGGCCACCTGCCTGACCGAGGACGAGCGCGCCGAACTCTGCGCCTCCGCCGTGCGTCTGGCCGAAAACGTCGGCTACCGGGGCGCCGGAACGCTGGAATACCTCTTCGATCCGGCGCGGCGCGAGTTCTACTTCATCGAGATGAACACCCGCATCCAGGTCGAACACCCGGTGACCGAGATGGTGACCGGCCTCGACCTCGTGGCCGAACAGATTCGCGTCGCCTTCGGCGCACCGCTGTCGGTCGCGCAGGAAGACATCCGGCTCGACGGCCACGCCATCGAAGTCCGCGTGAACGCCGAGGATCCAACCAAGAACTTCATGCCCTTTCCCGGCGTGACCGGCGCGATGCACATCCCCGATGGCGTGCGTTTCGACACGATGCTCTACGAGGGCTACGCGATCCCGCCGTTCTACGACTCGCTGCTGGGAAAGCTGATCGTGCACGCCACGGACCGCGACGCCGCGATCGACGCGCTCGCGCGCGCCATCGACGGGATGTCGATCGACGGGCTCAAGACGACCCTGCCGCTTCACGCCGCGCTCGCCCGCGACCCGGACGTGCGCGGCGGCGAATATCACACGACCTGGCTGGAAGACTGGCTGGAACGCACCGAGCTCAACTGAGATCCGGAGGGAGACACCGCCGTGAAGACGAGATATTCCCACGGAGGCGACGAGCACATCTTCGTCGAGATGGACGAGGAGATGTCGCTCGACGCCTTCTTCAAGAGCCTGTCGATGACGAACGCGCTGCGCGAGGCAAAGATCGACGGCGTGACCGAGATCTGCCCGGCGAACGCCTCGTGCCAGGTCAAGTTCGATCCCGACGTGATCGCGCCCGACGCCATGCTCGAGGAGCTCAAGAAGCTCGAGGACGTGGCCGAGGCGGCGGAAAAGCGGATGACCACGCGCATCGTCGAGGTGCCGGTCTTCTATCAGGATCCGTGGACTCACGAGACGCTGATGCGGTTCCGTGAACGCCACCAGGATCCCTCGGGCACGGATCTCGATTATGCGGCGAAGATCAACGGGTTCGACAACGCGGAGGGGTTCATTGCCGCGCACCACGCGAACCCGTGGTTCGTATCGATGGTCGGTTTCGTGTCGGGCCTGCCCTTCCTCTACCAGCTGGTCGAACGGGAGCGGCAGCTGCAGGTGCCGAAGTACCTCAGGCCCCGCACCGACACGCCCAAGCAAACGGTCGGCTACGGCGGCTGTTTCTCGTGCATCTACTCGGTGCGCGGCGCGGGCGGCTACCAGATGTTCGGCATCACGCCGATGACGATCTTCGATCCGAAGCAGGAGGTGAGCTACCTTCGCGACTTCATGGTCTTCTTCCGCCCCGGGGACATCGTGAAGTTCTCGCCCATCGACCGCGACGAGTACGACCGCATCCTCAAGGAGGTCGAGGCGGGCACCTACACGCCGAAGATCGCCGAGGTCGATTTCGATCTGGAGGCGTTCAACGCCGACATCGCCGGCACCAACGCGAAACTGATGGAGGCTCTCGATGGCGCTTGAGATCCGCAAACCGGGCCTGCTGACCACGATCCAGGATCTCGGCCGTCCGGGCTATTTCCATCTAGGAATTCCCATCGGCGGTGCGATGGACCGCCTGTCGCTGCGCGCCGCCAACCGGCTGGTCGGCAATCCCGAGGACGCCGCCTGCCTCGAGGCCGTGTTCATGGGGCCCGAACTCGTCGTGACCGAGGACACGCTGCTGGCGGTGACAGGTGGCGAGATGCCCGTGAAGCTCGACGGAGCCGAAGTGCCGACATGGACCTCCTTTGCCGCGAAGAAGGGCCAGGTGCTGAGCTTCGGCTATCTGACCGACGGCGCGCGGATCTACATCGCCGTCGCCGGTGGCATCGCCACGGAGCCCATGCTGGGCAGCCGCGCCACCTACGCGATCGGGGCCCTCGGCGGCGTTGACGGTCGCGCGGTCGCCGCCGGCGACGTGCTTCCCGTGGGCGACGGTGCAGGCACGCCAGGCCGCACGGTACCCGAGGCGCTGCGTCGCCGGCCCGGCCGACCTGCCGAACTGCGGGTCCTGCCCGGCCTCTACTGGCACCGCATCACCGAAGCCTCGCAGAAGGCGTTTTTCGATGACGAGTGGTCCGTCGCGCCCGAGGCCGACCGGATGGGCTATCGCTTTCGCGGCGGCCGGCCGCTCGAATTCGTCGAACGCGAACAGCCGTTCGGCGCGGGATCGGACCCCTCCAACATCGTCGACGGGTGCTATCCCTACGGCTCGATTCAGGTGCCGGGCGGGACGGAGCCGATCGTGCTTCACCGAGACGCGGTCTCGGGCGGCGGGTACTTCATGATCGGTGCGGTCATTTCGGCGGACATGGATCTGATCGGTCAACTGCAGCCCAACGTCCCGGTCCGGTTCCAACGTGTCGACATGGACGCCGCCCTCAAGGCGCGCGCCGAACGGACCGCCGTGCTCGACGAGATCCGGGCCGCGACCGCGTGAGCATCGGAACCGCCGAAGCGCCCCAGGCTCCGCGGGTGCGTCGCCCGCGGGAGCCGATGCGCGTGCTCGGCACGACCGTCACGCAGGTGCCGGCGCTCAAGCGCGCGGCCGAGGAAGATCTCGGCATCCAGCTCGAGTTCATCTCGCTCGACGGAACGGCGGCGCAGCGCGTCGGCGCCCTCTACCCCGACAGGTTCGACGTCTACGACCAGTGGTTTCACGACATCGACCTGATCTGGCCCACGGGCTCGATCCAGCCGATCGACGTCACGCGCATCTCGCGCTGGACCGAGATCGAGACGCTTCCGCGCCTTGCACACCAGACGTCGGGCGCGCCGCCGGCCTCGGGCTCCGAGCCGTCCGAACGTCTTTTCGTGCAGATGGACGGCTCGCTCGGCGACCGGCCGACATCATGGATCTCGATGGCGCCGACCGTCCACAACGCCGACAGCTTCGCGGTGGTCGGAGCCGACCCGAAATCCGTACGCAGCTGGGGCGCCCTGCTCGATCCGGACTGGTCCGGCGCGGTCTGCCTTCAGACCGACGCGGCGATCGGTGTGCTCGACATGACGCTGGCGCTTCACGCGCGCGGTGGGTTCGCTCCCGATGACGCCGGCGACCTGTCGCTCGAGGAGATCGATACCCTCGTTGCGAAGACCGAGACCTATCGGCGAGAAGGGCATTTCGGCTGTCTCTGGGCCGACGAGAGCGAGGCGATCCGCGCCTTCGGCCGGTCCGAGCGTATGCTCGGTTCGCTCTGGTGGTCGGGCTTCACCAAGCTGCGCGCGCTCGGCATCCCGGTGGAGATGGTCACGCCCGAGGTCGGATACCGCGGCTGGTTCGGGGGACTGTCCCTGTCCTCGCGCGCCGATCCTTGGCACGTCGACGCCGCCTACGACTACTTCAACTGGTGGTACGGCGGCCGCGCCGGCGCGCTCATGTCCCGCAACGGCGCGTACATGATGGCGCGCGAAACCGTGCGCACCTACCTCACCGAGGCGGAATGGGATTTCTGGTACGCCGGCAAGCCCGCCGCGACCGAGATCCGCAACTCCGACGGGGCAATCGTCTTCGATGTGGGCGAGGTGCGCGAGGGCGGCTCCTACACCGAACGCATGTCGCGGATCGCCATCTGGGACACGATCATGCGCGAGCACAATTACCTCGTGCGGCGCTGGGAGCACGCGCTCAGTCGTTGAAGCGGCTCTCGCGCATCAGGTAGTCCGGCAAGTCGGGCGGCGGAAAGACCGAGATCGCCATCAGACGTTTCTGCGTGCGCGCGGCCGACAGCCGCAGGTGCTCGTCGAGGGCGCGGGCAGCGGCCTCGATCGAGCCACGCCGCAGGAAGCCCAGCACGAAGAGGTGCTCGCGCAGCGCGGGCTCGAACGGCCGGCCGCCGATCACGTTGGAAAAGACCGCGTTGACCGTCAGCGCGATCTGGCTCTGCTCGATGAAGCGCAGGAGCTGGCTGTTCGGTGTTTCCTGCAGCAGTCGACGATGGATGTCGTGCTCCAGCTTCTCGACCTGTTCGGACGTGAGCGTGTCGCCGCCCGCGGCCAGCGCCGCCTCGGTGTCGTCCAGCATCTGGACAATCGTTCCGGGCGGCAGCCGTGGCGCGCTGTCCTCCAACGCCAGCGGCTCCAGCCGCTGACGGATCGCGAAATAGTGCGCGATGTCCCGCGC
Source organism: Roseivivax jejudonensis (assembly GCF_900172265.1). Taxonomy (GTDB): domain Bacteria; phylum Pseudomonadota; class Alphaproteobacteria; order Rhodobacterales; family Rhodobacteraceae; genus Roseivivax; species Roseivivax jejudonensis. The sequence goes on from NZ_FWFK01000001.1 coordinate 102,777, forward strand.
CGTCAGCGGGCCGAGAACCCAGTGCGAGCGTCTGTCCTTGCGCAGGAGCCCGCGATCCTGATGACGCTGCAGCAGTTCGCGGATGATCGTGCGCGAGACGTTGTAGTGTTCGGCCGCGCCCACCTCGTTGATGCGAAACCGGCCGAACGGCAGCGCGCCGGCGATCGTGGCCTCGAAGTCCTGCGCAATCCGTTCCGCGCCGGCCCGCGGCGCGGCGCCCAGCCGATCGTCTTCGGCGCCGAGCATGTGCGCCGTAAGCGTGATCCGCTGTGGCGCGGCGTCGGCGTCCGCGCCAGCAACGAGAAAGCCGCGGCCATCGAAGCGGACGAGCCGGCCCTTGGCGACCAGTTCGGCCAGCGCCTTGCGCGCTGGGGTGCGCGAGACACCGAAAATTCGCGCGACCGGATCCTCGCTGACGACGGTCCCGGCCGGCAGCCGACCGTCGCCTATCGCACCGGTGAGCGCGACCTCGATCGCCGCGTAGCGTGGGGTCTGCCGTCTGCCGTCGAAGTCCCTGGAATCGTCCATCGGAAATCCTGAGTGCGCCTGTCCAAATTTGTGTCAGTGCCGACGGAGTCGCAACCGGTATACAAATGCACTCTGTGCACAGAATTTCACAATCGTTCGACAGGGTGCCCCAAAAATTCGTCATGAGCAAATTTTGATGCGCATAAACCCAAGAAAAACGCGTCTTGATGGTGCAGAAGGGGATTGACCGAGCGGAAACGCCAACGGAATACTAGTATCTGAATACAGAATACATAATGCAGCATCGGAAGCTGCGTTCAAAATACAGGGAGCCGTCCATGCTGGAGCTCAGCCGGGTCACCAAGGCCTATGCCGGGATCCCCGCGATCGACGCCGTCGACCTGACGATCCGCGACGACGAGTATCTGACGCTGCTCGGCCCGTCCGGATCGGGCAAGTCCACTCTGCTGCGCCTGATCGCCGGCCTCGACATGGCGGATTCGGGTCGCATCTCGCTTGATGGCGACGACATCACCTTCCGGCCCACGCACCTTCGCAATCTCGGCTTCGTCCAGCAGAGCTACGGCCTCTTTCCGCACATGAACGTGTTCGACAACGTGGCGTTCGGACTGCGCTACCGCGAAATCGATCCCGTCACGGACGACTCCGAGGTTACCCGCCGCGTGCGGTCGATCCTCGACCTCGTTGGGCTCGGCGACCTTGGGGGACGCATGGTCGGCCAGCTCTCGGGCGGGCAAAAACAGCGCGTGTCGCTGGCGCGCACGCTGGTCACGGAACCCAAGGTCTGCCTGCTCGACGAACCGCTGGGCGCGCTCGACGCCAACCTGCGCGAGCGGATGACGGTCGAACTGCGCAAGATCCGTGAAACGCTCGGCGTGACCTTCATGCACGTGACCGGCAACGAGGCCGAAGCGCTCGCCATGGGCGACAGGATGATCGTCCTCGACCGTGGCCGGCTCCTGCAGGTCTCGGACCCCGACAGCGTGTTCCGGGCGCCGCGCAACGTCGGCGTCGCGCGCTTCGTCAACGCCTACAACATCCTCGAGGGAGAGGTGAGCGACGGCAGCTTCCGCTACCGCGACCTGCGCTTTCCCGCACACGGCGCGCCTTCGGGCCGCGCCTCCTACGCGATCCGTCACGACGCCGCCGAAATCCATACCGACACCGCCCCGCCCGAAAGCCACGCCAGCCTGCCGGCGACCTTCGTCGCCTCGGAATTCCTGGGCAGTCGCTTCTTCTACTTCCTGCGCCTGCCCGACGGCACGATCTTCGACGTTGAGCGGCACCTGAGCCGTGAGGATCCGCGCCGGATCGAGGCCGGAACCGCCTGCACGGTGTCCTGGGATCCCGCCAGCGCGCTGGTCTTTGACGCACAGGGCGCGCGTCTGGGTGACGACACGCTGAAGGGAGCCGCCTGATGGCCGACAGTACCGCAGACATGGCCGCCGGCACCGCGCACGCCGCCCGCGACGGGCGCGGCTTTCTCGCCCGGCACGGCAACTACCTCCTGCTGGTTCCCGGCGTGATCTGGATGATCCTGTTCCTCGTCGTGCCGCTGGGCATGATGGTCTATGTCAGCTTCTGGACGCAGACGACCTTTTCGATCTCGTCGGACCTCACGCTGCAGAGCTGGATCACCTTCTTCAGTTCCGACACGTATTTCGGAGCCCTCCTCAGAACGCTGAAGATCTGGCTCTACGTCCTCGTCCTGACCTTCGTCATCGGCTACCCGACCGCGCTCTTCATCGGGCAGGTGGTGCGCAACAAGACGGTGCAGACCGTCCTTCTCGTGACATGCGTCATCCCGTTCTGGACGTCGTTCCTTATCCGGGTTCTCGCATGGCGCCCGATGCTGGGCGTCGAGGGTGCGATCAACATCCTGCTTCAGAAGTTCGGCCTCATCGCGGAACCGATCGAGGTCCTGCTGTTCACCGAGCTGTCGGTCGTGATCGGCATGGTCCAGATCTATGTGGTGTTCATGGTCGGTCCGATCGCCTTCATGCTGGCGCGGATCGACGAGAGCCTGATCGAGGCGGCGCGCGACCTCGGCGCGTCCACCTGGACGATCTTCCGCAAGATCATCTTCCCGCTGTCCCTGCCCGGCGTGGTCGTGGGCGCGATCTTCGTGTCGGTGATGGTTCTGGGCGAGTTCGCGACCGCATCGGCCCTGTCGGGGCGCAAGGTCAACCTTCTGGGCAACATCATCGTCACGCAGGTCGGATCGCTCAAATGGGCCTTCGCCGCGGTGATCGGGGTGATCCTGACCGTGATCATGGCGGTCGTGATCACCGGCCTCCTGCGCATCGTCAACCTGCGCCGCGCGCTCTGAGGAGGAGACGGACATGCAATCGAACAACCTTCTCCGCACGATCCTCGGCGCCTATACCGGCCTCTTCATCCTGTTCCTCTACGGCCCGTTCATCGTCATGGGCATCCTGTCCTTCCAGGCGGGTCCGGAGGGCGGGCCGCAATTCCCGATCATCGAGTGGTCGACCTACTGGTATCAGCACGTCTTCGGGCTGACGCCGCCGTCGCGGGTGGCGCCGCTGCCGATCGGCGAGGCACTGCTGCGCTCGCTGACCCTGGCCTTTGCCACGATGGTGGTCTCCACGGTGCTCGGGACGCTCACGGCACAGGGATTCCGTCGCAATTTCCGCGGCTCGGGCTTCGTCTTCTACCTCGTCGTCCTCGGGATGATGGTGCCCGGGGTGCTTCTGGGCCTCGGCATGGCGCTGGTCGCGGATCAGGTCGGCATCGACCGCACGTGGTGGGGCACCGCCTTCGTGCTCCACGTGGTCTATACCTTTCCCTTCGCATTCCTCGTGATGCTCGCGATCTTCAACCGCTTCGACAAGTCGGTGGAGGAAGCGGCGTGGGCGCTCGGCGTGCCGCCGGGGCGGACCTTCCGGAAGGTGACCTTCCCGATGATTTTTCCCGGGGTTCTGTCGGCGATGCTGTTCGCCTTCACGCTGAGCTATGACGAGTTTCCGCGCACGCTCTTCACCGCCGGGTCCGACGTGACCATGCCGATCGCGATCTACGGCACCTTCGCGGTCGAGATCCATCCGAACATCTTCGCCTTCGGCGTGCTGACGACGCTCTTCAGCTTCGCGCTCCTGAGCGTCTACGGCGTGCTCATGACGCTGTCGGTGCGGCGCGCCAAGACCGCGGCGGTGCAGGAGGAGATCGCGTGAGCCGTCTTGCCGGACAGCATATCCTCGTCACCGGCGCGGGCGCCGGGATCGGCGCCGCCGTGGCCCGCCGCCTCGCGGCCGAGGGCGCGTCAGTCACCTGCACCGATCTCGACGGCGCCGCGGCTGATGCCACCGCAGAGGCGATCCGGACCGCGGGGGGAGCAGCGACCGCTGTCGCCTGTGACGTCTCGGACGATGCCGCGATGGATGCCGCCTTCACGACGGCGGAGGCGGAATTCGGCCCGGTGACGGGCCTCGTCAACAACGCGGGCATCGTGCTGCAATCGCGCCTCGAGGACATGGCGATCGCGGATTTCGACCGCATGATCGCGGTGCATCTGCGCGGCACGTTCCTCGGATGCCGCCGCGCCATCGGCCCTATGCTCGAGGCAGGACGGGGCAGCATCGTCAACATGGCCTCGCAACTCGGCCAGATCGGCGGCGTCGAGCTCACGCATTACTCGGCGGCCAAGGCCGGCATCATCGGCCTGACCAAGGCGCTGGCCCGCGAGGTGAGCGACCGCGGCGTGCGCGTTAACGCGGTCGCGCCCGGGCCGATCAATACCGACCTCGTACGCAGTCTCAGCGCCGACTGGCGCGCGGCCAAGGCTGCCGACCTGCCGCTCGGCCGCTTCGGAGAGTCCGAGGACGTGGCGGCGACGGTCGCCTTCCTGATGTCGGACGACGCCGCGATATACGTGGGCCAGACCCTCGGCCCGAATTCCGGCGACGTGATGCTTTGAGGAGCCGAGACACCATGCGCAACGTTCTCATTACCGGATCGGGCATCGGCATCGGCCGCGCCACCGCCAAGGCCTTCGCGGCCGCGGGGGACCGGGTGATCGTGACCGACGTTCTCGATTGCGAGGGCCGCGCGGTCGCCGACGAGATCAACGCCACCGACGGCACGGCCGAGTTCCACGCGCTCGACGTCACCTCGACGGAGGCCGCCGATGCCGTCGTGGCCAAGGTCGAGGCCGACCACGGGCCTCTCGATGTCATCGTGTGCAACGCGGGCATCGCGCACCGCGTGCCGCTTACCGACATGACGGACGAGGCGTGGGACCGCACCTTCGAGATCGATCTCAAGGGGATGATGCGGCTCGTGCGAGCCGCCGCGCCGGCGATGCGCGCACGCGGCAGCGGCGCCATCGTCTGCCTGTCCTCGATCATGGGCGTGGCCTACGGCTGGGACGAGCATGTGCACTATTCCGCGGCAAAGTCCGGCGTCGTCGGGCTGGTCCGCGGTCTCGCGGTCGAACTCGCCGGCGACGGGCTGCGCGTCAACGGCATCGCGCCCGGCTACATCCGCACGGCCCAGGCGCTGTCGGAGAAGCATTCGCTCGGGCCTGCGGGCCTCGAGAAGGCGGCGAGCTTCATTCCCATGGGACGCGTGGGCGAACCCGAGGACATCGCCGACGTCATCACATTCCTCGCCTCCGACAAGGCCCGGTACATGACCGGGCAGACCATAACCGTGGACGGGGGATTGCTCGTCGGACGCTACTAGGCGCCGGCGCGCGAAACTGAGTGCAATCAGCAACAGGGACCAAAGATGACCAGGACACACCTTTCGCGACGCGGCATGCTCGCCTCGATGGGCGCCTTCGCCGGCTCCTCCGCCCTGATGACCCCACAGATGGCCTTTGCGCAGAGCCTCGGCGACCAGGCGCTGCGCACCGTCGGGCTGTCGGTGACGGTGCAGGAGCGGATCCTCAACAACTTCCAGGAGCAGTCGGGCGTGGGCTCGGTGTCGGGCAAGGCCGACATCTTCCCCAACACCCAGACGGAGCTTCTGTCGGGCTCGACCGCCTACGATTGCTGGGAGATCATCGGCGAGCGCCTGCCGGCGATGACCATCACCGAAACGATCAGCCCGATCCCGGTGGCAGACCTGCAGAACTGGAACGCGATCCGCGACACGTTCGTGCAAACCGACGACCGGATGGAGGCGCGCGCGCAGATCTCCGGCCAGATCTGGGCGGACGACGAGCAGTCGCAGCTCTGGATGGTGCCGAGCGTCTACAACTTCGACTCCATCGGCTACCGCCCCGATCTCGTCGATGCCGAGGAAGCCAACACCTGGACGGCGCTGTTCGATGAGAAGTTCAAGGGCAAGACCGGCCTCAACGTCGATCCGCTCATCGCCTTCGGCCAGGCGATCCTCGCGATGAACTCGATGGGCATGCTCGAGGTGCCGAACCCGGGCAACCCCAGCCGTGAAGAGATCGACGAGGCCGCGGCCTTCCTGATCGACAAGAAGAAGCAGGGCCAGTTCCGCGCGCTCTGGGGCGATTTCGGCGAACTCGTGAACCTTCTGGCTTCGGGCGAAATGATCCTCGCCGACGCGTGGCAGCCGGCGGTGATGGCGGTGAAGGCACAGGGCATCCAGTGCTCCTACGCCGTCCCGCGCGAGGGGTATCGTGCGTGGGCGATCGGCGTCACGCAGATCGCGTCCTCGCCCAATGCTGCGGCGGTCAAGGCCTATGCCGATTACTGGCTGTCCGGCCCTCCGGGCATCATCGTGTCCGAGCAGGGCTACTACTCGCCGACCACGACGATCAAGGACGTCATGGACCCAGCCAAGTACGGCTTCTGGTACGAGGGCAAGCCGTGGGAAGGCGCGCCCGAGCGCGGCATCCAGGAAGGCGAGACGCGCGACGGCGGCAGCCTCGAGGAGCGCGCCAGCCATGTCAGCTACTGGCACCAGTGGCCCGACGAATACGATCACCTCATCATGCGCTGGGACGAGTTCCTCAGCGCCTGATCCGATGTCGGAGACGGCGCCCGGCGCCGTCTCCTCCCCTGCCCGATCGCCCCGCGCCGGAGAAGAGAATGTCCGACCACGACCTCGAACTCGTGAAGCTCAAGAAGGTCTACCCCGGCGGTACGCTGGCGGTCGAAGCCTTCGACCTTAAGGTGAAGAAGGGCGAATTCATCTCCTTCGTCGGCCCATCGGGCTGCGGCAAGACCACCACGCTGCGCATGATCGCGGGGCTCGAGAGCATCACCTCTGGCAACCTGCTGATCCGCGGCAAGGATTTCACCACCGTTCGGGCCGAGGACCGCCCGACCGCGACGATCTTTCAGAATTACGCGATCTTCCCGCACATGACTGTCGCCGAAAACATCGCCTTCGGCTTGCAGGTGCGAGGCAAGGAGCCGGCAGAGGTGAAGCGTCGCGTCGACGCGATCATCGAGACGCTGCAGATCGGCGATATCCGCGATGCCCGAGAAAGCGCGCTTTCCGGTGGGCAGAAGCAGCGCGTGTCGCTCGCCCGCGGCCTCGTGACCGAACCCGATATCCTTCTGCTCGACGAACCGCTGGGCGCGCTCGACGCCAACCTGCGCAAGTCGATTCAGGAAGAGCTGAAGATCCTTCAGCGCGACCTCGGGATCACCTTCATCTTCGTCACGCACGCGCAATCCGAAGCGCTTTCGATGGGCGACCGCGTGGTGGTGATGAACTCCGGCCGGGTCGAACAGATCTCCGAACCGTTCGAGCTCTACACCCGCCCGAAGAGCCCGTTTGTCGCGCGCTTCATCGGCCGCAACAAGATTATCGAGGGCAAGCTCGGCGGCCTGTCGGACGGTCGCGCGACCGTCGAGACCGCGTTCGGGCCGCTCGCCGGAATCCCGAGTTTCGACGCCGGGCATGTCGCCTCGGGCGGCGCGGTCTTCGTCGTGGCGCCGTCTGAGTACGTGGAGATCCTGCCGGCCGGACAGGCCGCAGCGGAGCCCGGCTACGACACGATTTCGGGCACGGTGTCGACGATCGAGCCGGTCGGACAGGTTGTCTACGTCACCGTCGAGCTGCCCGGCATGGCCCCCATCCGCATCGAGGCCTACCGCGACAAGATCGAGGGCGCGGGCCTCGCGCCCGGCGCGTCGGTCGACCTGCGCTGGAAGGCCGAGCGCGCCACCGTCGTCGCGGCCTGACCGCGATGGCCATTCGACACCAGATATCGAAAACGAGGGAGTGAAGGAGAACCCCATGGCCAAGAAGATCTATTGCGCGTTCGGCGTCGACGTGGACGCCGTGGGCGGCTGGCTCGGCTCCTACGGCGGCGAGGACAGCCCCTGCGACATAAGCCGCGGCATGTTCTCGGGCGAAGTCGGCTCGATGCGCCTGCTCGAGCTGTTCCGGCGCTGGGGCATCAAGACGACGTGGTTCATCCCGGGCCACTCGCTCGAGACCTTTCCCGATCAGATGAAAGCTGTCGCCGATGCCGGCCACGAGATCGGGATGCACGGCTACAGCCACGAGAACCCGATTGCCATGACGCCGGAGCAGGAAGAGGCGGTCATGGACAAGTCCATCGGCCTGATCGAGGAACTCTGCGGCCGACGGCCCACTGGCTATGTCGCGCCCTGGTGGGAATTCAGCCGGGTCTCGAACGAGCTGCTTCTGAAGAAGGGCATCAAGTACGATCACTCGCTGATGCACAACGACTTCACGCCCTACCGCGTGCGCGTCGGCGACAGCTGGACCAAGATCGACTACTCCAAACCGGCCGAGGAGTGGATGAAACCGCTCGTGCGCGGCGAGGAAACCGACCTGATCGAGATCCCGGCATCGTGGTACCTCGACGATCTGCCGCCGATGATGTTCATGAAGGCGGCTCCGAACAGCCACGGCTTCGTCAACCCGCGCCACCTCGAGGAGATCTGGCGCGATCAGTTCGACTGGGTCTACCGGGAGATGGACTACGCGGTCTACACGCTGACGATCCATCCGGACGTGTCGGGCAAACCGCAGGTGCTTCTGATGCTCGAACGGCTGTTCAACCATATCAGCAGCCATCCGGGCGTGGAGTGGACGACCTTCGACTCCATCGCCGACGACTTCGACAAGCGCCACCCGCGCTGATCGAGAGCGGGCGGGCGGCGCTCCCCCCCGACGCCGGCCGTCCGATCAGAACCGGAACTCGAACAAAGGACGACGCGGCATGTGCGGATTGTGCGGCCTTCTGGGTATCGTGCACTGGACCGAGACGAACGCGCATCCCGGCGCCTTCACCGGAACTGGGCGGCGCACGATCCGCGCCGAGCGCGCGCATCGCGCCCGGCTGGTCAACGCCGCACTGGCGCCGGTCCGGATGAGCGTATCGGACTTCCAGGCGAGCGCATACCTGGTGCGCGCGCCGACCGGCCGGCAGGAGATCGTCGATGACCTGCAGTCGGTGTGGGGCGCGGTTGACCGGCTGAGGGGTGGGCCGGTCGACCCGCTCGACGAAGACTGGATCGCGGCGATGGAACGCGGATCATGATCCCGGTCAACGTCGTCACGGGCTTTCTCGGCTCCGGCAAGACGACGCTCCTGCGCGAGATCCTGCGCGCGCCGGCGTTCTCGGACAGCGCCGTCATCGTCAACGAATTCGGCGAGGTCGGGCTCGATCACCTGCTCATCGAGGAGGTCGAGGAGGGTGTTCTGCTGCTCGACTCCGGGTGCATCTGCTGCACCGTGCGCTCTGACCTGCAGGAGACGATCCGCGACTTGCAGGCCAAGGCGGCGCGCGGCGCGATCCCCTCCTTCGCCCGCGTGATCGTCGAGACGACCGGCGTGGCGGACCCCGCGCCCATCGTGTCGACCATCGCGGCGGAGCCGGTGATCCGGCAGCATTTCCGCATCGGCAACATCGTCGCCTGCGTCGACGGCGTGAACGGCGCCGCGACGCTCGATGCCCATCCCGAGCCTGAAAAACAGATCGCAGTCGCCGACCGAATCCTCGTGACCAAGGCGGATATCGCCGATGCCGGCGCGCTTGCCGCGGTCGAGGCGCGCGTCGCCGCGCTCAACCCGTTGACGCCGATGGCCCGGTCGACCGGGGCCGGGTTCGACCCCGAGTTCCTGTTTGGCGACGATGTCGGCGACGCGGCCCGGCGCGCGGCCGAGGTGTCGCGCTGGCTGGCCCTGTCCGAACAGGCTGGCGCAGACGGACACGCCCATCACAGCGACCATACGGCCGGGACGCAGTCGTTCGTCCTGCGCTACCCCGACCGGATCGACTGGACCGCGTTCGGCGTCTGGCTGACCGCGCTTCTGCACGCCCACGGCGAGAAAATCCTGCGCGTGAAGGGCATCCTGAACGTGCGGGAGAGCGACACGCCGGTGGTCATCCACGGCGTTCAGCACGTCGTGCATCCGCCCATGCATCTGAACGCGTGGCCCGACGACGACCGGGAGTCGCGCATCGTCTTCATCACCCGCGGGCTCGACAAGAGCAGGATCCTCCGCTCGCTGTCCGCGTTCATCGGAGAACCGACGCCGGGCCGCACGGCGGATGCGGCAGATCGGGTCAGCTGACCGCGCAGCCCGCGCGCATGCATGTTCCAGCATCGGCCGACCGCAGCGCGCGGGCCTGAATGCCCGCCTCAATTCGAAAGTCCAGCCATGAGCGACCTCGAAACCCTCGCACGTCTTCCTGCGACCGAGATCGGCGCAGCGCTCGGCCGACGGGAGATCCGCGCCAGCGACCTCGCCGAGCATTGCCTGGCGCGGATCGCGGCGCAGACGGAGCCTGTCTTCCTGTGCGTCACCGCCGATCGGGCCCGGGCCGAGGCGCGCGCCGCCGATGCGCGGCTCGACGCCGGGCGGCCCCTGTCGCCGCTCGACGGTGTGCCCGTGGCATGGAAGGACCTGTTCGACCTCGCCGGCGAGGTCACGACCGCCGGGTCTGACACGCGCCGCGCCGCCGCGCCCGCGGTCCGCGATTGCCGCGTGGCCGAACGCCTGACGCAGGCCGGCATGGTGTCGATGGGCAAGCTGAACATGACCGAGTTCGCGTATTCGGGCCTCGGGCTCAATCCGCATTTCGGCACGCCCGCGAACCCGCATGGCCGTGACGAGCCGCGGGTGCCGGGCGGGTCGTCCTCGGGGTCCGGCGTGGCGGTGGCGGCGGACCTCGTGCCCTGCGCGATGGGCACGGACACCGGAGGATCGATCCGCATTCCCGCCGCGCTGAACGGGATCTTCGGATACAAGCCGTCCTCTGGCCGGATTCCCGACGCGGGGGTATTCCCTCTGTCGCGGACGCTCGACACGGTCGGACCGCTTGCGCGCTCGGTTCCGGATCTCGTGGCGCTCGATGCGGCGCTGCGCGGCGGGGCGCCCGTCGCTCCGCGCCCGGCCGGCCTGCGCGGGCAACGGATCGTCGTGCCCGAAACCATCGTCTTCGACGACATCGAACCCGAAGTTGCGGAGGCTTTCGAGGCGGCGCTCGCAGCGCTGGAGACTGCCGGGGCCCTGATCGACCGCGCGCCGTTCGCGCCGTTCGCGCTCAGCGCCTCGCTCGCCGCGCAGCACGGATCGCTGGCAGCCGCGGACGCCTACGCGGAGCATCGCACCCTGGTCGAAAGCGAGGCCGGGGCCCGCGTCGATCCCCGCGTGACCGACCGGATCATGGGCGGGGCGCAGATGTCGGCATTCGACGTCATCACGCTGCAGCGGGCGCGCAAACGTCTCGTGGCGCAGACCGCCGACGTTCTGGACGATGCGCTCCTCGCGTTTCCGACGGTTCCGCACGTCGCGCCCGAGATCGCGCCGCTCGACGCCGACCGCGCCCTGTTCCACCGGGTCAATCTGCTGACCCTGCGCAACACGATGCTCGGCAATTTCCTCGACATGCCCGGGGTCGCGATGCCGATGGGAACGGGAGCCGCTGGCCTGCCGGTGAGCCTGCTGCTCTCGGCGCCGAGGGGTCGGGATGCGGCGCTTCTGGCAACGGCACTGGCCGCCGCGGATACGTTGGCAAGGTGACCCGGCCGAAGGCGGGTCACCTTGCCGTCTGTCAGGTCCAGTTCACGACGGTGCGCTTCTCGTAGCTTTCGCGGAACTGCTCGGTTGTCTTGGGCAGCAACGCCCCGCTCTCCCAATCGAGGATGACGGCATAGCGCCGCACGGCGTCGAGCGCGTCGATCTCGCCGTCGCGGTAGAGTTTCGCGACCGCTTCGGGATCCATCCGCGCCCAACCGACACGCTCGGCCCGGATCTCGGCGCGCATGGCCTCGGTGGCGTCCGCATCGATCTCGAACTCGCAGAGCTCGGCGTCGACCTCCCGGATCGCGACGCCGTAGTCGCGCGCCGCCCGCTCGATCGAGACGTAGTCGTCGATCACGTCCTCCAGCACGCGCGCAGGGTCGCGGTCGAGCGGGTCGCCGAAGCCTCCGCCACCCGCGGTCGGACGCGCGAACTCGTCACCCGTGGAGACCGGATAGTCCGAAAAGACCGAGCCGAGCCACTTCGCTTCGGTCTCGCCCTCGCGGCGGATCGAAAGGCCGTGCGGCATGGACGGCAGCCCGCCCTCGACGCCCCAGACCACCGCGCGCTCGCGGTCGCAGATGTAGGACATCACCGCGTTCTCGCTCTCCAGAAGGACCGATGTCTTCTGCACGCCGCAGCCGCCGCGCCATTTCCCCGGCCCGGCGCTGTCGCGCAGGATCTGGAACTCGGAGGTGCGCGTCGGATTGACCCGTTCGTTGCCCTCGTTCGGCTGCGACATCAGGCCGGTGCCGAAGCAGGCGGTCGTCACGTCCGAGCCGTCCTTGCCGTTGCGGCCGCCCCAGCCGCCGGGCAGCCATTCGTAGAACATGAACATCGGCTTCTCGGGCGTGCGCAGGTCGGTGCCGCCCGCAAGCAGGTATTCGAGGTTGAACGCGCAGGCGATGGCGCGATCGGGCATGATCTCGGACCACATCTCGAAGATCGCGTTCATGATCTTCTCGAACGGCATCAGGAATCCTGTCACCGCCACCGGCCACTCGGCGCTGACAACGGTATTGTCCGGAGCGTCGATATCGATCACCCGGTAGAACCCGGAGTTGAGCGGCAGGTCGGGGAAGAAGGTCTTCATCCCCGCGACAACGGCCGAGAAGGTCGCGCCCGGCGCAGAGTTGTAGATCGACGAGATCGTTGGATGGCTGCCCGCGAAATCGTAAAGGATCCGGTCGCCCTTGATCGTCATCTTGATGTGGATCGGGATCATGCCCTCGCCCTGCCCCGGGTCGCGGTCGATGTAGTCGACCGTTTCCCAGGTGCCGTCGGGCAGCGCCGAGATGCGCTGGCGCACGGCGCGTTCCACGTAGTCCTGAACCTCTTCCATGCCCTGCAGCACCGCGTCGCGTCCGTACTTGCCGATCAGGCGGAGCACCTCGCGTTCGGCGACCTGCGTCGCGCTCGCCTGGCTGTGAATGTCGCCGATGATCGACGCCGGATCGCGGGTGTTCGCCGCGATCATCCCCGCCACGTCATGGCAGAACTCGCCCTGCCGGAAGAGCCGGACCGGCGTGATCCGCACCGCCTCGCGAAACATGTCCCGGGCGGAGACGTCGAAGGACCCCGGCACCGACCCGCCGAGGTCCGACCAGTGACCGTTCGATTGCGAGAAGCCGACGAGCGTGTCGTCGTCGAAGATCGGCCGCACCAGCCGGACGTCGCTGAAGTGCGTGCCGCCGGCATAGGGATCGTTGATGGCATAGACGTCGCCCGGCATCATCTCGCCGCCGAAGACGCGGATCACGTCCTTGCATGTGAAATGCAGTGTGCCGACATGCACGGCGATGTCTTGGTTGCCCTGCGCGACGGAATTGCCGTCGGCATCGTGCAACCCGTTCGAAAAGTCGCGGTTATAGATCACGAACGAGTAGCAGGTGCGCAGCATCTGCTCGGACATCTGGTCGACGGCCGTGATGAACGAGTTCTTCAGCACCTCGAAGGTGACCGGATCGAGCGGTTGGGTGTTCGCGTCACGCATGGCTCAGCCCTTCGTGTGGATGCGGATGTTCATGTAGGCGTCGACCTCGGCGCGCATGCCGGGCGGGACAACGATGGTGGAGTCGACCTGTTCGACGACAGCCGGACCGGTGATTTCCGCGCCCGCCGTCAACGTATCGCGGACGTGGATGCCGGCATCATGGCGGGTGCCGTCGAACCAGACCGCGCGTGTCGACGCTGGTTCGGGACTGTGGGTCTTCACGTCCGATTTGGGAAGCTCCGCCTTGGGCACGACGCCGGTGGCCTTGACCGCAACGCGGAAGAGCGACACCGGCGCGTCGCGGCGCGCGAAGTTGTACTCGCGCTCGTGTGCGGCGTGAAACGCGTCGGTCAGTTCGGAAATGCTGGTGATCTCGGGCGGAGCGGACACCTCGAGCGACCGCCATTGCCCGTGATACATCATTTCGGACGAGCGCTGGAACACCATGTCCGCGGGCGACACCCCCTCCTTTTCGAGCTGCGTGCGGGCGTCGTCCTCGATGCGGCGGAACGCGGCTTCGAGATCGGCCGGATCGGTCGTCGCGGCGGGCTGCATGAAGCTGTCTGAGAAATCATGCTGGATGTCGACGAGCAGGCAGCCCAGCGCCGAGGTCACGCCCGGGTTCGGCGGCACGATCACGGTCGGGATCGACAGCTCGCGCGCGATCGCGGCGCCGTGGAGTGCGCCCGCGCCACCGAACGCGCAAAGCGCGAAGTCGCGCGGATCGTAGCCGCGCGTGATCGACAGCAGGCGCACGGCGTTCGCCATGTTCGCGTTCGCCACACGCACGATCGCCTCGGCCGCCTCGTGAAGCTCCATCCCGAAGGGCTCGGCCACCGTCCGGCGCACCGCGGCCTCGGCCAGCTCGGGGTCGAGCGTGATCTTGCCCCCCGCCAGCGAGGTGCCGAGGCGCCCCAGAACCACGTTGGCATCGGTGTTCGTCGCGACCTCGTTGCCGTTCTTGTAACACGCGGGCCCCGGGTCGGCGCCGGCAGATTGCGGTCCGTTGCGCAGCGACCCGCCCTCGTCCTTCCAGGCCAGCGACCCGCCGCCCGCGCCGATGGTCAGAACCTCGATCGAGGGAAAGCGGATGGGGAAGCCGTATTCGATGTACCAGTCCTTGGTAATCCGCGGCTTGCCTTCGTAGCTGACCGACACGTCGGTCGACGTGCCGCCCATGTCGAAGCCGATCGTGTTCGGAAAGCCGCAGAGATTGCCGATGAAGCGGCTCGCGATCGCGCCGGCCGCGATGCCCGATCCGGCGAGCCGCGCGGCGAAGTCGCGCACCGCGTGCGGTGTCATCACGCCGCCGCCGGTGTGCAGCAGCAGCAGCTCGCGCTCGTAGCCGCCCTCGGCCAGCTTGTCGCTGAGCCGCGAGACGTAATCGACCACCACCGGCGAGACCACGGCGTTCGCCATCGTGGTGGAGAAGCGCTCGTGCTCGAAGATCTCCGGCATGATCTCGGCGGAGATCGATACCGGCATGTCGGGCATCTCCTCCTTGAGGATGTCGCGCATCCGCCGCTCGTTCTCGGGGTTCACGTACGAGTTCATGAAGCAGACCGCGATCGACGCGACGCCGCGCCGCGCGAGGATGCGCGCCACGCGGCGGGCATCGTCCTCGTTCAGGGATTCGAGCACGCGGCCCTCGGCATCGACGCGCTCGCGCACGGTCAGCCGATCGCGGCGCGGGATGTAGGGCTTGGCCACGTCCTTGTAGGTATCCCAGAGGTCCTCCTTGTTGGCGCGGCGGATCTCGACCACGTCGCGGAATCCCTCGGTGCAGACCATCGCCGTGCGCGGCAGGTTGCGGGTGATCAGCGCGTTCGTCGCGACCGTCGTTCCGTGCGAGAACATCGACACATCGGACAGGTCGATCCGTCCCTGTTCGATGCCGGTCATGATGGCCTGCATCGGGTCCGACGGGGTGGACGCGGTCTTTTCGATCCGGATCTCGCCGGTGCCCTCGTCCATGATGCAGATGTCTGTGAAGGTGCCGCCGACATCGACGGCCACGCGTGTCTTGCTCATGCGAACTCTCTCCTGTTGGCGCACGGACACAGGCAGGCGGCCGCCCGACGGGCGGACCGCGCGCCGTGGCACGCGCTGAACTCGTTGTTGGATACCGGCGGCGCTAGCCTGCGCCGCGGAACCGGGCCGCCTCCTTGCGGGTGGCGGTGGGCGTGCGGCCGAACCTGGCCTTGTAGTGACGCGAGAACTGCGACTGGTCGGCAAAGCCCCAGCGATAGGCGATCTCGGCCACGCTCAGGCCGGTCGGCGCGGCGCGCAGTTCCTCGTCGCAGCGGCTGAGGCGGCGGTCTCGGATATAGCCGTTCACCGAGTTGCCGGTCTCGGCGAAGAGATCCTGAAGATAGCGCAACGAGATACCGCAGGCGTCCGCCACCGTCTGCGGGCCGAGTTCGGGATCCTTGAGGTGATCCCGGATCACCTGCTCCGCCCTGTAGAGATGCGCGGCCCGAACCGACGAGCGCTGCGAACGCAGCACCCGCGCGTCGCCCTCGATCGCGAGGCAGAGCAGATCCAGAAGGTGCCGCCCCGCCGCCTCGCGCCCCGGCGCGTCGAGCCGGTCCACGTGGCTCACGGCGGCGCGCATGCTGGACAGGAAGTAGGCGCCCACGCCCTCCTGCGCGTCGAGCGTCAGACCGCCCAGACGATCGGTCGGCCCGAGCCGCGCGAGGACGCTGGCCGTGGGCACCTTCACCACCCACTGCGCATTGCGCCCGGCGTGCCAGTATTCGTAGGGAGCATCGGACCGTTCCACGAGCAGCCCGCCGGGGGCACAAGACGTGCGGCGGCGGTTCTGCGTGAAGTGCACCGGTTCGTTCTCGGGGATCGCGATCAGCAGTGAGCTGTCGCGCTCATTGAGGAAGTGGCGCCGGTGACGGCGATAGAGCACGCCGTCGCATTCGATACGGCTGAGGCCGATCACGCCGAGCGACCAGCGCTGCATGTCGCCGCCGAACGATTCCCGGTCGTGATACTCGGTCTCCAGCTCGAAATAGGTGCTGGAGACGGTCTGCTGCCATCTGTCGCCGCCGGACAGGCGAGGCTCGGGCTTTGACATGTCACTCCTCCACGGCGCCGCGATCGGGGCCGGTGCGTCGATCTTGGCAAACGATGCCACAACAGCGTCCGCGTTCTTGCCGATTCGCGCAGAAAAATTTTCCGGCGTCGCGGTCGCACCGGCACCGTGCCCGGATATCGGGCCGTCCCTGGCCGCACGGGCCTATTTCGGATCGAGGAGTTCGATCTCGATGAAGGCGCACTCGAAGTCGTTGCCGTTCACCACGTCATGTTCGACGCCCGCCTCGCGGAAATAGGGGACACCGGTCTTCAGGTGCGCCTCGTTGCGCGTGCCGCCCTCGGTCTCGATCACGAGCGTTCCGTCGAATTGCGGAACGACGACGTAGTCGACCGCGTGCCGATGCCAGCCGGTGTTGTCGCCCTTGCGCGGAAAGCGCCACTCGGTGACGCGCACGCGCGCATTGTCGATCATCACCGTCGGCGTCGCGGTTCCGGTCGTTTCGGTCATGATGTGTTCCCCACTTGCAGCGGGGCGATGGTGGCCGATCCGAACCGCGCAATCCAGCGCGACGACGTCTCGGGCGTACCGACCCTCGCCACGCCTTCGGTGGGGCAGGTGTCACACGAAGAGGAAGTCGTCCACGCCGAGATCGGCCGCCCGCACGCCCGAAAGCTCGATCCGGTGGCCCGCGTATTCCACCACCGCGCCGGTCGGCGTGTCGTGGAGCGACAGCGCCTCGAACCGGCCGGCGAGCCCCGAGCCGGGCGCGTTCTCGACACCCGACAGCCGGATCAGGTCCGCGCCGAGGGCGAAGTCCGAGATCTGGTCCCGCTCTCCGGCGATGAGGTCGTTGAACACGAAGACGTCCGCGCCGGTGCCCCCGACGAGCACGTCGTCGCCGTCGCCGCCGTTGATCGTGTCCGCGCCCGCGCCGCCCCAGACGCGATCATCGCGACCACCCCCGGCGAGGAAGTCGTCGCCATCGCCCCCGATGACGGTGTCGTCCCCCTCGCCGCCGCCGAGCGAGTCGTTGCCCGCCTCGCCATGCAGCACGTCGCGCCCGGTCCCGCCGCCGAGGCTATCGTCGCCGTCGTCGCCGATGATCCGGTCGTGATGGTACGAGCCGCCCACGGTGTCGTTTCCGGTCCCGGCGACGAGGAAATCGCCGCCGGCCCCGCCGGCGAGGCGGTCGGCGCCATCGTTGCCGTAGATCAGGTCGTCGCCGAACCCGCCGCCAATCGTGTCCGCGCCGGCATTGCCGGTCAGGGTATCGGTGCCGAGACCACCCCCGAGCAGATCGTTGCCCGCCGCGCCGTCGATATCGTCGTTTCCGTCCTTGCCCCCGATCGTATCGTTGCCCGTCCCGCCGATGACCCGGTCATCCCCGTTCCCCGTCACGCTCCGCTCCGGCATCGCCGGCTCGCGCGGATCGGCGGCGTGGGGGGTCGGCGTGTCGACGGCCTCCGAGGGCGCCCGGGCAAAGATCCGAAGCTGCAGGATCTCGCCCTCGGCAAGCGTGGCCGTCACGATTCCGTCCTCGTAGACCGATGCCGCGGCCAGCTCCTCCAGCTGAACCTCCGAGCGATTGTGCCCGGCTTCGGCGCCATCGGCCACGCCAAGCAGGATCGCGTGCACCAGAGCGGGGCCGGACAGCAGATCCGACAGATCGATGCGCGTGGTCTCTGTCCGCGCGCTGTCCGAGGCGATGTAGACCACCGTCTCGTTCGCGTCCGAAAAGGCATGAACGTGGACCGGGCCGAGTTGGGCCTCGGTTTCGCCTCTGTCGGCCGGGTCGAGGTCGACCATCGTCTTGCCCGGCAACGCGTCGGCCATCATGCGGAAGAACACGCCGGGCGCGTTCAGCGCGGTGAACTCGAACCCGGAGGACAGCGCGTTCGGCGTGTTCTGGATCAGCGGCCAGACCTGCGCCGCAGTCACGCCCTGCGCCATGAAGGCCTCGACGATGTTGAGCATCTCGTGCGCCTGGTGCAGGCCGTAGTCGGCCCGGTCGTCGAAATGCCCGGACGACCCGGACTGGCTCCACTCCGTGACGTGGATCCCGGTGCCCTCGAACCGCGCATCGGCGCCCCACGTCTCGCGGATGGTCGTAAGGTCGAGGTCGCGCTGGCCGTCGACCGCGGGCTCCTTCGAGTAGACATGGGCCACGATCGCATCGACGGCCGAAATTTCTTCGGCGGTGTCGAATGGCTGCATGACGATCCGGTTGGCGACGAGGCCCCAGTTCACCTCGCCGTTGCCGCGCACCACTTCGGCCCCGAGATCGAGATCGTAGGCGGCGTTGAGCGCGGCGAGGATGTCGGGCGCCGCCATGCCGTGGAATTCCGCGCTCAGGTTCGAGTGATTGAAGTTCGTGCCCATCTGCACGGCGATCTCGATGGCCTCGCCGCCCGGCACGCGCGCCAGTTCCTCGTCGATCACGGTCGCCATCTCTGCCGCCAACCGCCCGTACTCGGCGGCGCTCATCATGCCGGAGCCCCAGTATTCGTTGCCGATCTCGAAGCTGGCGACGCGCGCGTCGCCGTAGGCGCCGCCGGCGACGTCGCGTACGAACGCGCGCAGCTCGGACTCATCGATCTGCGGCACGCGGTGCCCGTCGGCGTCGCGGCGGTCCGACAGCTGATCCCGCGTCGGGATCACGATGTTCACGGCGTGCCCGTTCGCACCGGCGAACGCCATGAATTCGGACAGCGGGATAAAATCGATGACCTCCCCGGTCACGCCATGGGTGGCGCGCGTCGCGTCTGGATCGGAGATGTCGAAATAGAATTCCGTCAGCGACCCACCGGGATAGCGCAGGTCCGTGACCCCGAGCTGGTCGATCGCCTCGGCGTAGGAGCCGTCGCCGGTCATCGCGCCGCGCGGCGCGAGCACATTGCCACCGAAAAGCCGCGCGTCCGCCATTCCACCGGCGGGCCCGTACGTTTGTATCGTGTAAGTCATCGCATGCACATTCGTTCAGGGACGAGCAGGCACCACGATCCCGGTCCGCGCCCCGGGCGGGTGCGGTCTGCAACGGCAAACGGGATCACGTGCGCGCTGCGGACGGACGCAGCGCGGGCCAGATCGTCAGATCAGGTTGGTTCGGTGGCAGCCGGTCCTACCGGACCGCGGATACAGCCCAAGGCGGCTTCAGAAGGCTGACGTGCTGCAGGCGCTTGATGGCCGCTGCCACTATGTCGTGCGAGGTCATCGCGAAACTCCGGACTATGCACACCCGGATATGTTTTTTCTGTTGGAGAGAAGGGTAAGATTCGGCCGGGCAAAAATGTGGCAGACCCTTCCGGAAGCTTGTCCAAACGCCCCCTTATCTGCCACGAAGTCGCGCTCCGACCGATGTTATGCGTCTAAACGATTGAATCTTGAATATTTCCCGAGTCCACATTGTGGCGAATAATGGTGTAGCTTTTTTGCGATTTTTTAACCTTTATGCATTGCCGAACCGAGGCACCGGCTCAATCCAGCGTTTGCTCTATGCAGTTGATTTATTGGAAAGACTCGCACCGCCGCTGCATACATTTGCACGCCGAGACGTCGGCGTAAGTCCAGAAGATTAAGGCACGCTGTCGGGCGCACCCGAACCGCCGCGTATGGCTCGCAACGTCATGGCGGCCCGACGCACCGAGGCCGGCACCATCCCGCAGGGGTTTCCGGACATGACGCAGAGCTTGCTTGAGGCGGCGGCGAGCTGTCACGACACGCCGCTGCAAGCGGATTCCTGCGATGCTGCGTCGCAGGAAACCGGTGCTCTGGAACCAAGCCCCCCGCGCCATCGCTCCGCCCGGAATCAACGGAGAGTCCGATGCGCACACTGACACGAGTTGCCTCCGCCGGATCGGCCGCCACCGCCATCGCGTTCGGCCCGGCGCGTGTCGGCTTCGGGCTATTCCTGCCGCAATTCCGCGAGGAGTTCGGCATCTCGACGAGCACGGCCGGCCTGATCTCCAGCGCTGGATTCGCCGCGTTTCTGATGGGGCTCATCGGCTCCTACCTGATGATCCTGCGCTTCGGCCCGCGTGCGCCGATCGTCGCCGGCATGGTGCTCGCGCTTCTCGGCTTGACCACGGCGGCGATGGCCCCGAACGCGCTCATGCTCGCACTCGGCGTGTTCTTCGCGTCCGCAAGCGCGGGCCTCGCATGGACCCCCTTCAACGACGCGGCCAAACGAGCGCTCTACGACGAAGAGAGGCCCGAAGCCCTGTCGGTCATCAGCAGCGGCACGGCCGTCGGCGTCATGGGTGCCGGCGTGTTCGCGCTTGCGCTGGTGCTGGGCGGGTTCGACTGGCGCCTCGCCTGGGCGGCTTTTGCCCTGGCCAGCGGGCTCGCCGCGCTCGCCAACTTCATCGCCCTGTCCGATACCACCGGCCCCGACGGCGGCGTCACCCGCGCGATGGCCGAGCGACTGGCCGAGCGATCGGCCATTCCGCTCTTCCTCGTCGCGGCGTCCTTCGGCGTGACCAACGGCATCTACGTCACATTCGCAGCGGACCGCGTGTCCGGTCTCGGCGGCTTGCCCGGTCTCCCGGCGGAGGCCAGCGCGGCCATCGTGTTCAGCGCCTACGGCGCCGCCGGACTGATCGGGCTGGCGACCGCACGCGTCAAATCCGGGATTGGCCTGGCCTGGCTGTTGCGCCTCCTGCATGTGGGCGCGGCCACCTCGATCGCGCTGATCGCGTTTGTGCCGCAGAGCTGGCCTGGGCTGATCGTCTCCGCGGGACTTCAGGGCATCTACGTGATGATGCTCAGCGCGACCCTGTCGATGTGGTCCGAACGGTTGTTCCCGGCCATCCCCTCGCTGAGCTTCACCGCCGCGCTCCTGGTCACGGCTCTCGGCAATGTCGGAGGCCCTGCCATTGCCGGCATTGCGGCCGACAGCTTCGGCGCGGTGCCCATGTTCGCCGCGACCGCCGCCGTCGCGCTGGCGACGGCGCTGGTGCTGAAGCCCGGCATACTCCGGGAACGCCCGGAACCAGAGCCCAAGCCCGCCGCAGCCTGAGGAACCGGCGCGGCCGAGTATGGATTTTCGGTCATTCAAGGCAGGCGCGGCGGCAAGGTCCGCCTCGCGCGGTGCGCGCGTTTCTGCGCCCGCCGCAATTCACCCGGCGAAGCTCCCGCGCGAGACGCGGGCGCCGCACGCGCGTGCGACGCCGATCACCTCTTGCGGCGAGGAAATCAAACGTCTAGGTCATGCAGCACTCTGGCGAGTTGGCGGAGTGGTTACGCAGCGGATTGCAAATCCGTGTACACCGGTTCGATTCCGGTACTCGCCTCCATTTTACCAGTAAAATCAACACCATGCGAGCGCAGGCCCCTCTATGGGTGCCGCCACGAAGCGTTTTCTGAATACCTCGCTTCAAGGCTTTTCGCACCCTCTTAGACTCAGAAGGGGGTTTCTCTCAGGGGCGTTTTCAGGTTATTTAGCGTCAGGCTGCCCGCTCGCCGAAGAGCGGGGTTAAACGGCCTTTGTGCAAGCATCGCAATCGCCGGGGTCGATGCCCGGTTCGTCAGGCTTCCACGCAGCCGCCCGGAAATCGGCAACCTCCGAGCAATGACGATCTCTTCAACGCAGCAAGCGTCGAGGGATCGTGTGCGCACTCCCTCGACCGTTTCGAGAGGAGGCCGTGATGCCCCGTCAAGAAGTCGAGCCCGCCCGCTCCTACAACACCGCGCCGGTGAACAGCGCCCGCGCGCGCTCCGATTGGAACACCATGCCCGATTATGACCGCCTTCCGATGTGGTCGCTGATCGGTGTTTCGGAGGTCTCAATCCTTACCGGCCTATCCCGTACGGCGCTCGATGCGCGCCTTGCGGAAGGCACCTTCCCCGCTCCCTCCAAGCACGGGAAGAACCGCGTTTGGTCGCTCCAGCAGGTTCGCAATTGGTGCGTCTCCGTCACGGAGGGCGCTCTCAATGGATAAGCAGGTTATCGAGCGCAAGACCTCGGTCGAGAAGATGATCGAGGACGCCAACCGGCATTCGCGGCGCCAACAGAGCGCGGAAAAGATTGTTCGCCAAGCTGACAAGCTGCGACGGGAGACGGCGCAGGACGGCCATGACCCCCGCTTCCCGGAGGGATGGGGCGAGCCGCTGGCCAAGTTCTTCGTCACCTATCGCTTCACAGAGAACGGGACGGAAGAGACCGTCCACCCCGTTCGCCCGTCGACCGATCAGTATCTCACAGTCTACCGCTTCGGCGGGTTCGAGGCCACGGCGACCTTCGACAGATACTACTTCGGCCCCCACGAAGATCTGAACTGGGAGAGGACGCCGCCGCCTTCCGGCGCTTGGAAAGAAGCCGGGCCGACTGAGAACCGCTCTACGCTCTGGACGCGTACCCGTTCGACCGGAGGGCAGCGCGATGACTGACCGCTCGGACCATCGAAACAAAACCGCCCCCAGCGAGGGACCGGGGGCGGGCGAATTTCACAACAGCAAGGAGGGGGCTATGCCCCTTGATAGTATCGCTGAAAATGCTGACGGTGGAAAGGTTTATCAGCCTTCAGCCAATCGCGGCAGCGGTAATAGTGGCGATGTCGACCGCCCGCGCTGGAACTTCCAGACCGAGCTAATTCGACAGCACGACTATCACCACGCCGATGGGACTTATGCCTTCACGACCCAGAAAGGCCGCAACGGTAGTGGCGAGCAGGTGTGGCGCACGATCCGCAAGAACATGCTCCACCCGAAAGAGCGCTTCGAGCTGGAGGAGAAGCGCGAAGAGTTTCCCGGCATCGGGGATGAGGATTGGCTTCTCTATCGCCTGCCGGAACTTGTAGAGGCGCGTCAGCAGCCCGATCCGCTCGCCTTGGTCGTTGAGGGCGAGAAGGACGTGGAGACGGCTCGCGACTTGGGCTTCCCGGCGACGTGCAATCCGTGTGGCGCGCTAAAGTGGCGGCACGAGTTCTCGGAACACCTGCGCGGCTTCCGCGTGGCGGTCATCCCGGACAACGACGAACGCGGACGCCAGCACGCCGATATGGTTGCGCGCTCCATCGAGGACGCGGCCCACTTGGTCAAGGTCGTCGAGTTGCCCGGCGCGCAGTCGAAAGGCGACCTGAGCGATTGGGTGGCGAAGCGGCGCGAGAACGGCGAGAGCGACGAAAGCATCAAAGCCGCGCTCAACGAGTTGATCGAGCACGCTCCGGAGGCTGATCCGCCGAAGCGCAAGAAGGCTCTCGCGCCGAACGTGGATAACGTCGCGCGCGTCATGGAGGACTCACCGGATTGGAACCCAGACGGAGAGGCATTGATCGCGTACGACGAGTTCCGGGACGAGATGATGCTACTGCATCCCGTTCCCGGGTCCAGGACGCCCAGATCGACTTTTCGCCACCGCCAGTGGAGCGACGGCGACGACGTGGCCGCCCAGAGGTGGTTCAACCGCAACGGCTTTCCGCGCGTGGCGAAACTGACGGTTCATGATGCGGCGGTGAACGTCGCGCAGCAAAACATCATCTCGCCGGTGAAGCACTACCTCGAAGCCCTGACATGGGACGGCCAGAAGCGGCTCGACCGGTGGCTAATCGACCATTGCGGCGCTGACGTTGACGACGAAGAGGGCGACGCCCCCGGGGCCAAGGCCAAGTTCGTGTCGGAGGTCGGGCGCCGGTTTTTGATATCGGCGGTGGCGCGGGCCATGGAGCCGGGCTGCAAGGCCGATGCCTGCCTCGTGCTCGAAGGCGCGCAAGGTATCGGCAAGTCAACCGCACTACGCATCCTCGCGGACGGGCGTGAGCAGCCCAGCGGGCACCGATCGTGGTTCAATGACTCGCTGCAACAGTTCGTGGGCAAAGACGCGCAGTCCGCTTTGCGCGGCAGTTGGATCGTGGAACTGGGCGAACTCTCCGCAATGAAGCGCGCCGAGGTTGAACACATTAAAGGCTACCTTTCCCGCCAAGTGGATCGCTATCGACCGGCCTACGGGCGTAGCGAAGTGGAGATGCCTCGGAGGTGCGTGTTCGCCGGATCGACCAACAAGAGCGACTACCTCAAAGACGAAACGGGCAACCGGCGGTTCTGGCCTGTCCGCGTCACGACCATCGACCTGAAGAGGCTTCTTGAGGACCGGAATCAGCTTTGGGCGGAGGCGATGCACGCGTTCAAGAAAGGCGAGCCGTGGCACCTGCGCGGCGACGCTGCCGCCTATCAAGTCCGCGCCGCAGAGCAACGCTCCGAGGAAGATCCATGGTCAACGGTTCTGGATTGCCTGAGCGACGTGAAGGAGGTCGCCACGAGCGACGTTCTCGAGTTGCTGGGGAAGCCGACCGGCGATCAGTCGAAGCAAGACCAAATGCGCGTCGGGGCGATGCTCCAGCGAGCGGGGTGGACGACCCGGGGGAAGTTCTCCAGCGGGCCTCGCCGACACTCGCGGAGGTACGTGAACCCCGATCCGGAAGCCAAGAAGGAGATGGATCGCGAGGTGGTTGAGGAAGCCAATAGAAGGGGCGGAAATGGACCGCTCTAGGCGAGCCGCCTTGGGGCGTCAGGCGGCGCGAAAATGGGGTCTAATTGAGACAACTTCTTTTCGGGCGCGCCGCCCGCGCCGCCTTTTCCTTGGCGTTTCACTGGCAGTCGGTAACAATATGTTATTACTAGTAATTCCTAGGATATGTCTATTAGGGCAGGCGGCGCGAATATGGGAGGCGGCGCGTTTTACGTGAAACGCGAGCTAGAGGCGGCGCGGGCGGCGCGGCGGCTCTCCTTCCTCCGTCCGGGGCCCCTCCGGCCCCCTCCCCGCGACAGAGCTGATCGGGGTCTGAGGGTCCGGGCTTTCAAGACTTCTGCGGCGAATTGGCAAAAGAAGGGCATTTCTTTTGCCCCCTACCCCGAAATCGCCCACGGAGGACCAACCATCCTCCATATTGTGGGTAAAGTACTTTTAGATACCATATATATACGTTAGCGTTCGGAGTCAGGATCCGCGCAAACACCCGATAGGACCCCCTATTTGTGAGCTAGTGTGGCCCAGAAGTCGGAGGAGTGTAATGCCAAAGCCCAGCGTGCCCGAGAAGTTCCGCCCCGGATATATCGGGGAGATGGACCGCCGCACGAAGCTGGGCGCGATTATGCAGGCCCGGTGGCAGGAGGTCACGGAAGACCTCGGCGGACCGGACCGGCTTTCCTACGCGCAACGCTCGCTGATCGAGCGGGCGCTCTGGCTCGAATACTGGCTACAGGCACAAGAGGCGTCCTTGGGTGAAGGGCGCATTCAGGACTTCGACCCGGGCCAATGGGTGCAGGCCGCCAATTCGCTGCAAGGCATCTTCTCGCGCCTCGGGCTTGAGCGCCGTTCGCGCGACGTGAAGGACATTACCGACTACCTCGACAGCAAGGCGCGGCGCGGACGGTCGCAGAAGGTCGCTCATGGCTGAGCCGTCGGTCACGATTGTCGAGGCGATGAGCGACCCAGAGTTGTTCGGCGACACCTTCGGGGGCGATAGCTGGGAGGCGTGGAGAGCGCTGCTTGGAGCGTTCTACGGCCTTCCCGTTTCCGCCCGCTCCGAAAAGACCGTCGAGGCCCTTACGGCGCGCTCCGTGGGCGCCTGTGGCTCCTTCCGCGAGTTGTGGATGGCGATCGGGCGGCGCGGCGGAAAGAGCCACGTGGCGGCGCTCATCGCGACCTATGAGGCCGTGTTCCGGGACCACCGCCCTAAGCTCTCGCCGGGGGAGTGGGCCACCGTCGCGCTGATCGCGGCGGACCGAGCGCAGGCGCGCACGCTGTTCCGCTACATCCGGGCGATGTTCGCTCATCCTTTGCTCGCGCCGCTCGTGTTGCGCGAGACCTCGGACAGCTTGGAGCTACGCAACCGGACTGCGATCGAGGTCCACACGGCCAGCTTCCGAAAAGTCAGGGGCTACACTCTGGCGGCAGTCATCGCGGACGAAATCGCGTTCTGGCAAGTCGAAGGCGCCAGCCCGGACCGCGAGATCATCACCGCGCTTCGACCCGCGCTCGCGACGCTAGACGGCAAGCTTGTGGCGCTCTCCTCGCCCTACGCGAAGCGCGGGGTATTGTGGGGCGCCTTCAAGCGCCACCACGGCTCAAACAGCGAGCGGGTCTTGGTCGCGCAGGCGCCGTCACGGACGATGAACCCTACGCTGCCTCAATCTGCCATCGACGACGCCATGGCCGAAGACCCGGAAGCGGCGCGGGCGGAGTATCTCGCCGAGTTCCGCACGGACATATCCTCGCTGATCGACCCGGGGCTGGTGGCCGATTGCTCGCGCCCCAAGCCGCGCGACCTGCCGCCTACGACGGGCGTCCAATACGTCGCCTTCGTGGACCCGGCGGGCGGCGGGGGAGACGAGTTCACTTTGGCGATCGGCCACCGGGAGGACGACGCGGTGGTGGTGGACCTATCGACCGGGCTCAAGGGCTCGCCAGCCGCGATCGTTGAGGAATACGCGCGCACATTGGGCCGCTACGGCGTCCGCCGCGTCGTGGGCGACAGGTACGCGGGCCGCTGGCCGCGAGACGAGTTCGCGAAGCACGGCATCCAGTATGACGTATCGGACCTCGACCGTAGCGGGCTGTATCTGGAAATGCTCGCGGCGCTCAATTCCGGGCAGGTGGAGCTACCGCCCTGCGAAGTGCTGTCTCGGCAATTGATCGGGTTGGAGCGCCGAACGAGCCGCAGCGGACGCGATCAGATCGACCATGGGCCCGGAGGCCACGACGACCGCGCCAATGCGGTCGCAGGACTTGTCGCCAACATCGGGCGGCGCAAGGCGCTCTCGGGAATACTCCTGAAGGCGCGGAACCGGGCCGGGAAACCGGCTGCCCCTCAACCGCAAGAGAGAGGAATGAGATGGAACGAGTGTTTGTGACGACGACTGCCGTGCCGATCGACGGCGCGCAGAGGGTCAACGCAGAGCGAACAGAGGCTGAGCCCTCCTACTCGCTGGCCGAGGACTGGGAGCGGGAAACCGTCACGAACGACGCGGGTTCGCTAGCCGAGGACTGGGAAGGAGAGCCGGAGCGCACCTGGTCGCCCGATGACGTCCGCGTCCCTTGGGCCAACGGCGCGAGCGACTACACGCTGGCCGAAGACTGGGAGAAAGAATGATGAGTGCCGCCGAGAAATCCAAGACCAAGCCGGATCTGACGATGGTTCGCGATCCCGCTTCCATCTGGCCCGATCCATTCGAGTGCCCGGACTACCCGCTGACGGTGGCCGGCGAGCGCCTGACGGGCGCTTACAGCCGGGCGCAAGCTGAGCAAAAACTGCGGACGTTGTCGAAACAGATGAACGGCAATCACTCACTACATAAGCCGTCTGAGCATGAACGCTCCGCTGCACTGAGCACGCACTTCAAACAGCAACGCGGCCATGGCCCGGCCCGACCTCTGATGAATGCCCTCGGCTTCACTGACATGGCGCCAACGCAGCAGGGCAAGCTGATTGCTCAAGCCGTTCATCTGCGCGGGTACTTGAGGAAGCTGGAAGCGCGAGACGCCGAACGCGAGAAGGCCGCTCAGGAACGGCGTGAGCACAAAGCGCGATCCAAGCTGGAGCGCTATTCCTCGTATGTCGACGGGCTCGAAGCGGAGGCCGACGAGCTACTGGCGAGGGCGGAGCGCTACCGGCAGTTCCTCGCAGACAAGGCCGCGTACCACCGGGTAATGGACCTGCGCACGGAGATCGACGCAACGCACCGGGAAGCAGCCACCGCTGCCGCGGAGCTAGGCGAGCCCTCGCCGGACAGGCCCGCGTGGATCGACAAGCTGACAGCGTTTGCCGACTAGCGCGAGACAAGGAGGCCCTGCGATGGAAGAGAACGAGAGTGAGCCCCGGTACGCGCAGTTGCTAGCGCGTATCGAGCGGGCCGAGGCCGCGATCAAGGCGAAGCAGGAGAAGATCGACGCCATAGCGCGACGGTTGGACGGCCTTGGTACCGACAGATATCTGGCAGGCAGCGCTCAGTCAGGACGGATCTACCCAGAGACGACCGCAGCTCACTAAAGCGGAGATTTGAGCGCCCGTATGGTGGTGACCCCCTGCAAAACGCTGGTCCATCAGGCACGCAACGAACAACCCGCATGAGCCAGAACGGTGATTTTCGCGCGAGTACCAGTGGCGCCTACACGCGGCGAGCGCGCTTACCAAAGTCGCTCAGCGGGACGCGACCCACAAAACGCTTCGCCGGTGGCAGGCATTACCACTGTTGTGCATATCGCAGAGCGTACTTTCGAACGCGCAGCCATCACGCACTCAGCTTAGCCGACTTCAAAAACACACACCTACCCACAAGCGGCCCGCCGCTATTGTGATTCTCTTTGCGGTGGCCAGGCATTTCCGACAAACGTCTGGACGTTACCACCCTATCGACTATGGTCGCAACGAAGAGCATTAAGGCGGAACCTTTTTTCATGCATGATGCAGCCCGAAACCAAATTCGACGATTCCTATCGGATTGGGTCAATTCGCCTGATAATCCAAAATTTGCCGTGATGCTTGAAGGTCGGTGGGGATGCGGGAAGACGCACTTCATTCAGCAAGTTGTGAGCGAACCAAACTTCACAAGGCGAAAAACCATATATCTTTCGCTGTTTGGCATTAGCAACTTGCAGGATTTTGAGCGACAGCTGTTTTATGCCGGATCATCCAACGCAATACGGATTATGCATCAGGGGGTCGGCTTTGCCTCGTCACTTTTTTCTGGGGCAATTTCGATTGGGTCTGGAGGTATGTTCTCAGGATCGGCGGACATCGGAAAAGCTGTCGAAAGCACTTTGGGCCAAGTAACCAAAGCCGCTGATGCAATCAATGAAGCCTTGGTAATAATTGACGACCTTGAGAGGTGCAGTTTTGACCAATCCGAGTTACTCGGCGTTCTAAACAGACACATTGAACATGGCAACTCTCGCGTCATCTTAGTCGCAAACACACAGCGAATTGACAACGATCGGTTTGCCGAGTTTCGCGAAAAAGTAATCGGCCAAACATTCGAAATTCCACCCGACCCTAAGGGCGCTGTCGATGCGTTCATTGCGGAGATGTCGGAGAGTGCTGCAACAACATTAATCGTCTCTCGAGCTGAGGGAATTCAGGAACTCTATCGCCTCTCTGGATTCAACAATCTCCGGGCCGTCCGTCAGTTCTTTTGGTTCCTGGCAGGCATGCTCGAAGCTACAGATCAGAAACTCCAAGAGAATGAAAAACTGATTGACAGCCTTATTACCCAAGCTTTCATTTTCTTTATGGAATTCAAATTGAACCTTGGCGGCCCAGAAAACTCTTTAACCCCCATTGATCTGTTGCCAGAATTTGGAGGCGACGATCCTGAACTACGAAGCTTCTTTGCATTCAAGATGAAAGAAGACACCCCGGACACTCCCAAGCTGAAAGTATTAAAAAAATACAATATTATAAATGGCATCCAGACGGCCATCACAATTCATCAGTGGATTGATATCCTCAATATCGGAACTGTCGATGCAGACCGTTTCAACGCCGAACTGGCTGGCGCTCCGGAAGTCAATGGCCCGGATAGCTGGCCGTCTTGGAAACGGCTATGGCATATTTGGAGCTGGGACTTTTCAGACGGTTCGGCGACAGAATTCAACGCCGACATCGATGATATTCGCAAAGGAATTGAAGAAGGTCGTTATAAAAACCCTCATGTTGTGATGCACGTTGTAGGGGTAACGTTGATGCTACTCGATGAAGAATTGATCGAAGACATCGAGGGCGGCTGGGTCCATAGGTTCAAGCTTTACATTGATGAAATTGTTATTCCTGCGCTTGATCTGGACAGCTTTGATGCGACACGGTGGAGTTTTGATTCAGGTTATGACAATCTAGGTTACGCCCGTCGTGAAAAAAGCGATTTCATCGAGGTGCTCGATCATCTGAAGCAATCAGCACGTGATTGGTACTCACACTACAAGGCGGAAGCGGTTGCTGGGCACCTCATCGAAACCCTGAAATCGGATTACTTTGCATTTCTTGGCGACCTTGTGATTGTCAATGGAAAGGGAGATCAAAGATTTCTCAAAGAACCAATTCTTCAAACCATTGACGTAGATGACTTCGTGAATGCATGGTTGTCGCTAGGCAGGCAAGAAGAGCACTTACTTACGCGTTACTTCGACGAACGATATGATCAAGTGCCGGATTTGATTTTGACTGAGGGCCCGTGGTGGCAGGGTGTTGCAAATGCGGTTTTAATCAAAATTGATGATGAGCCGGCAATGCCTCGAAAGGCTCAACTACAAGGATTAGTGGGGGGGATCGAAAGATTGATCGACGACAGACTTGAAAAGGCGCGACTAAGAAGCCTGTTCGTCGAACCAATCTGCAAAATGGAAATCGATCTTAGCTGGACCTTATCCACCTCACGATCGTAGCTTAATTCATCGGTCCCCGCCCATCGTTGCTCCGCCAAGAGCTCGGCATAAAACATGACGAGCGCATCCAATTCGCAGCACTAGTGCCCGCTCTCAACTGAGAGTTCGGCCCTTAGCTTTGAACATCAAAAGCGGCGCAGCGATATATCGTTTCATGGAAGAACTGCGATTTGCGCTCCGGGCGACCCTCAGATCTTTTGAGTTCAGGCAATTTCGGGAAACGCCAGGCCGCAAGCACGGCAGAAAGCCTAGCAAATCAATCTTCCGGTCGAACAATCGGCAGGAAGCTCGCTCAGCGCAAAGTTCGCCCACTCGTCCATCAACGCGCGCCGCTTCTCAACCATGTCCGTTCTGTTGTAGGCTCGCTCCACTGCCGTTCCGACATTATGCGCGAGGGCCATCTCGACCATCTCGTATGGGTGGCTGGTTTGCTCGGACGCCCAGACGCGGAAGGTGGAGCGGAAGCCATGAGGCGTCGCGGGGCGTCCCGAGGCCGGATCGACAAGCCCATCCCCGCCCGCCTTCAGATCTGCAGCGTGCATCTTCTTCAGTAGGGCCGCTAGCGTCGCATCGCTCATCGGCTTCTTGAGCCCGGAGCCCGGCCAGATCAGGTCCATTCCGGCGAAGCGCGGCGAGCCGTTCAGAATTGCGAGCGCCGCCTCAGACAGCGGGACGCGATGGTCCTTGCTCGCCTTCATTCGCGCCGCAGGGATTGTCCACAGCCCTCGTTCAAGATCAATCTCGCTCCACGTTGCACCGCGAACCTCTCCCGAGCGGGCCGCAGTCAGGATCAGGAACTCTAGCGCCCGGGACGTCGGCGACGGCTTACGCGCGCGGAGCGCGGCAATGAAGGAGGGCAACCGCGTGAAAGGGAGCGAGGGCTGGTTCGCTTTCTGACGCACCTTCTCCGGCTTGGGCAGGATGGCGGCGAGATGGTCTTTCCACTGCGCGGGGTTCGGCCCGCCCCGGTGGCCGCTGGAGATCTCCCGACGGAGGATCATCTCGACCTTCTTGATGCACCGCTGCGCACGCTCGGGCACTGACTGCCAGAGTGGCTTTTCGGTTTTGGTGCCGTAGCGAATATGGGGGCGTTCGGTAATCTCGATGATTTGGGCGGTTTCGATCTGATCGACCGGCACGTCTCCGATAACTGGGAATGCGAACTTCTTAAGATCGTTCATCCACTGGCCTTCGTCCTTCGCGTTCGCCGACCCCCGAACCTTGGCGTTGAAGTAGTCCAGCGCCGCCTCTCGGAAGGTCCGAGTGGCCGTCTTTCGCGGTCCGCTCTCCGACCTCCTCGCGCGCCTCTCCTCAGTCGGATCTACCCCAGCCCACAGCTTATCGAGGACAGTGCGCGCTCGCTCACGGGCAGCAGCCAGCGTAATATCCGGCCACCGACCTAGGGCGAAGTCTCGGCGCCTTCCCTCGTGGGTTCGGCGTAGAACCCAAGACGCAGACATTGCCTCGCCAGACTCATACCGGCGCATCCGAACGTTAAGCGCGAGGCCTGACACGCCCCCTACCCGGACCAGCCCTGGCGCCGTCTTGCCCGCTTCGATTGCGCGGACGCGCTTGTTCAGAGCAGATACAGTCATCTCGTCTACTGGGCGACGTGGCATGGAGCCCCTCCTGATCTCATAGGACCCCCTATAAGTGCCCGTCTTTACCACCCGAGAAAACCCTTCTCGCGCCCAAGATGCGAAAAAAACTCAAGAAAAGCTATTCCGGTTGGGTTGTTGGGGGAGGTACTCGCCTCCATTCAAAATCAATGGCTTGAGCTCCACTGACCGCCCTTTACCGGTGACGGTCGGCGTGTCGCTTCGGACGGGCCATCCGCGGTCGGCCTGCCCACCGGCCACGAAGGTCGGGCGATCCGATGGGCGGACCAAGCAGCGGCATCTGACGGGAAGAGCCCGAAGCAACGACGCTGCGCCGCGCCTCGGATAGTCGTGACCGGGCTCAGCCAAGACGGCGAGCCACCCACGGCAATGCCCCGCACGTCAGAAATGACCGATCATGCCCGACGCGCCAAAGCGTCGTCGTGGGACGGCGCGACGGCGCATGTGGGAAAGAGTGCGGTCAAGCGCGGTGCCATGATGGGTGGCAGGCGCCGACCGCGCGGCCTCTATCCCGGGGCCGGAACCGGCGACCGCGACGCAGCCAGAGGAGGGCCGTGGTCATGACCGAACTCAAGCCAATCAATCCCGACCATCTGCACGCGAACGTGCCCGGCATAGATCAGTCCGATCGCCGCGTGCCGACGAACCTGCGCCAATCAGGGCCGACCTCGGTCGAGCTCCTGATCTCGACACGCGTGCGGAAGTCTCCCTTCTGGCACCTGTCGATCGAGGCCGGGGCGTGGCGCGCGACGGTCTATAATCGCATGTACCACCCGCGTGGCTACGTGCGCCCCGAGGAGGGCGGCGCGATGGCCGAGTACGACGCGCTGGTGAACCGCGTGACCCTGTGGAACGTCGCCGTCGAGCGGCAGATCCGGGTCAAGGGGCCGGATGCCGAGGCTTTCGTCAACTTCGTCATCACCCGCGACGCCACCAAGATCGCGCCGATGCGCGGGAAGTACTGCATCCTGTGCAACGCGGCGGGTGGCATCGTGAACGACCCGGTCCTCCTGCGTCTTGCCGAGGACGAGTTCTGGTTCTCGATCTCCGACTCCGACCTGATGCTCTGGCTGCAGGGCATCAACGTCGCCGAGGCCTGGGACGTCGAAATCGCCGAGATCGACGTCGCGCCACTCCAAGTGCAGGGTCCACTCTCGGAGGATCTGATGGCCGACCTCGTGGGCGACGAGGTTCGCGAGTTGCCATACTACGGCATGATGGAAGCGCGGATCGGAGGGGTCAGCGTCGTCATCAGCCAGACCGGCTTTTCCGGTGAAAAGGGCTACGAGGTCTACGTGCGTGACGCCACGCTGAACGCCGAAGCCGTATGGTACGCGATCCGCGGCACCGGCGCGCGCTACGGACTGCGCGTCATCGCGCCGGCGCATCATCGCCGGATCGCCGCGGGCATCCTGTCGTGGGGACAGGACATGGATTCGGAGACCTCACCGTTCGAGGTCAATCTCGCCTATCAGGTCCCGCGGAAGAAGACGGCGGAGTACGTGGGCAAGGCGGCGCTGGAAGCGCAGCGCGACCGGATTGATGCCTGCGACTACCCGTTCCGGCAGAAGCTCGTCGGCCTTCGGCTCGGCGGTCACCCGATCACCGACTATGCGCCGGACTTCTGGCTCGTTCAGGACAGTGCTGGCGACCGCGTGGGCTACGTCACCTCGCCTTGGTGGTCCCCCGAGCTCGAGACGAACATCGCACTCGCCTATGTCCCGTGGTCGCTGAGCGAGGTCGGAACGCGACTGCAGGTAGAGCTTCCGTCAAGCTACGCGCTCGTGGCCGGCCAGCCCGTCCCGGCCGAGGTCTGCGAGATTCCGTTCCGGCCGTCCGTGAACCGCAGCGCCCGGGAGCGCGCGCGCGAGTCGGGGCGCGACTGGTCGGACTGAACACTTCGGTCATGACATGGCGGCGCGCCGGGGTCGGCGCGCCGCAGCGCGTTCCGGCCTCCTGCTTCGATGTCGCGAGACGGCGGTTGGCTTGCCTCAAGCCCTGGCCGCCGCGCCGATGCCTCGCCGAATGGCGCGTGGCTGGAACATTGATCCGAACTCATTGTTGGCGCGGGTATCGGAAGGACGGCACACCGAAAGGAGGCCATTCGATGCATATCCGAGAGATCATGACAGCGGACCCGATCACGATCACGCCCGAGAAGACGCTGCGTGAGGCATCCGAACTGATGAGGACCGCCGATATCGGCATCCTGCCGATCGGCGAGAACGATCAGCTCGTCGGCGCGCTCACGGATCGCGACATCGTGGTGCGCGGGCTCGCCCTCGGCCATGGGCCGGACACGCCGGTCCGCGACGCGATGAGCACCGATGTCCTCTACTGCTTCGACGACGAGGAGGTCAGCGCCGTTGCCGAAAATCTCGGCGACCAGAAACTGCGCCGCCTTCCGGTCGTCAACCGGAGCAAGCGACTCGTGGGGCTCGTGTCGCTCGGCGATGTCGCCCTGCAGGAGGACACGAGAGCCGCAGGCGATACCCTTCGCGAGATCGTTCAGGACAGCCGGACCGCAAGCTGATCGAGCGACGGCGCAGAAAGGAGCGATCCATGGTGCCGAGACACAGCTTCAGGGGGTGGGGCGACCAACGTCCCCATCCCGACGTCGAGCGCGGTTTTCACGGCCGTGGCGATCCGCGCCACGAGGATCCGCGCGATCCCTACCGGACAGAGCCGGCCGGCTCCGACCGCGAGAGCCGGCTCCGCGAGGCGCACCGCGACCCGGAGCGAGACATGGAAGCTCGAAGAGAGCGCGAGCGCCAGCATTGGCTGCGATACCATACCGGGCCGTGGCTCGGTCCGGGCATGTATCCCGAGGTCGTCGCCTACCCCTGGGCCGGCACGCTGGCGCCGCGCCCCGGGGGGCGCAGCGACCGACCGGTCTGGGACAGGGCCGCCGACGAAGTGGCCTCTTGGTTCGGAGACGAGGAGGCCGCCGGGCGTCGTGAGCGGGACTACTCCGGCGTCGGACCGCGGAACTATCGGCGCTCCGACGCCCGGATCGAGGAAGACGTCAACGACGGGCTGACCGACGACCCCGCGCTCGACGCAACGGATATCGAGGTCAGCGTTACCGACCGCGAAGTTACGCTGGATGGATACGTGCGCAGCCGCCACGGCAAGCGCCGCGCCGAAGATTGCGCCGATGCCGTTCTCGGGGTGCAGCACGTGCAGAACAATCTCAGAATAAGAGACTCCGTTTCGGAGTCCGAGGCGTTCGCGCCCGGCAGTTCGACCTGACCCCGACTGCACGGAGCGGACCTCCGGCTCGCGCAGAACCATCCCGCCGGTTTGCGCGGGCCGGCCGTCGCCGAAGTTTCGCCGCTCGCCCACACCCGCTCGCCCACACGTGCCTGTCCGGCGCTTAAGCGAACGCGGAGCGGACAGGAAATGGTGGTTCGTGGCTCGCGCGGCCACGTGATGGCGGCAGACTTCCTCCAAACTGCATCACGTCCCGAAATCGTGCTGCCCCGATGACGATTGTCGCATTCCGCCAACCCCTTGCGGCGCGCGCGCGAGTGAAAATACGGCGCGGGTTATCGCCCGGCCGCATTCGGTCTAATGTCTTTTTGGTTCATCCGTATATCGCTGCGGATGCCGATTTGCTTGAACCACACTCCTATTGCGCCGGTCGCGGCTCCGGAACCCTATGCACGCACGTTAATGCGCACCGAACACTAATCGTGGGTCTCCGACCCGGAACTGCCGTTCATGCGTGCCTGCTCGTTGCGGAGAATGTCGCGCACTTCCTCAAGAATCTCCGCCTCCCGCTCACTGCCGTTTCGGAGGGCGTCGACCTGTCCGAGTTCGGTCAGGACGGCTTTGAGGAATTGATCCCGACCCCCGGCCGAATACCCCTGTTCCGCCATGATCTCCTGCAGCTCCTCGCGCCCGATCAGGTTGCCCTCGGGCGTCAGCAGCCGTGATAGGTCGAATGGAACTGTCACGTCATTGTCCTTTCGAGTGCGTGTGTCGGACGCTGCCGGCGTAGAGGCGCCAGAGCCGCGGACATCAAATCACTCGAAGGGACGCCGTAACGCTCGATCGTGGACGCTGGCACTTTGCTCGCCGATGTCTTGGCACAGAGTGCATTTCGGACCCTGCCCTTCATGCCGAAACGTGCTCGATACACTGCCGTTCCTGAATGCCGGCTTCTGGCACTCTGCAGATCCACACATCATTTGAGCTGAATGAGCGCCGGTATTGCACATTGATGGCGGACCCGCTCCGCAAACGACCTGAAATGATACAAGCGTTTCTCGAACATTTGGCCGTCCCAATCGTTCCTGACTTGGACGCGAGCCGAACCGGACCCATCGACGTCCCGAAAACTGGTCATTCGACACGACAGGATGCAGCCCGTTTCACTCGGCGCGAAAGGAGAAATCTCATGGCGGAATGTGCACAATGCCACAACGCATACGACAATCTGATGTTTGTCGAGAAGAACGGCGAACGTTTCGGATTCGACTGCTTTGAATGCGCGATCGAGAAAATGGCCCCCCGCTGCGCGCAATGCGGCACACGGGTCATCGGACATGGGCTCGAGACCGCCGACTCGGTCTATTGCTGCGGACATTGCGCGCGCAAAGCGGGTGTCGACGCCCGCGCCTGAGCGGCGTTTCATGGACGCGCGGACCGCGCCGCGTTGAACGCTATTTCGGAACGCGGCGCTCGATCGCCGCGTTTTCCAATCGAAGCTATTGAACGGAGGTCTGTCATGCGCGGTCTTCTCGCTTCTGCCGCAGCATTCCTTGGCATCGGCTATGTACTTGGGCGGAAAGCCCGACGCGGCGAGCCGTCACGCCGGGTTGCATTCCGCCGCTTCGAGGACGGCGGGCCGCCGGAACAGGCGCACGCCGTCCGCGATGCCGGCCCCTCGACCATGCGCGAGCCCCACAACCCGTGGAGCCGCCGCGACGACGATCTCGATCAGACGTTTCCGGCGAGCGACGCGACGGCCAAATACTGAGTATGGCGGCGGCCGCCGGCCGAGCGGTGCAGAACGTCCGTCCGACCGGCGCGGGCTGACAGGTCCGCTCTCCATCGAGGCGTCAGCGATGGTCAACCGTCGCCACGCTCGCGCAGAAACGCCTCAACCGCGTTCCGCGTCGGCATGGGCGCGACCGCGCCGTAGCCTTGCGTGGACAGCGCGGCCGCCGCATTCGCGTATCGCGCTGCAACGAACGGATCTGAACCGGCGCGCAACTCGGCGAGGAACGCACCGTCAAACGTATCGCCTGCCGCCGTCGCATCGACAGCCTCCACCGGAAATGCCGCGACCCGCTCCCGGCGATCACCCGCCGCGACGAGCGTGCCGTCAGAGCCGAGGGTGAGCGCGACAGTTTCGGCGCCGAGCCCGAGGTAAAAGTCGGCGATGGCATCGGGGTCCGACAGTCCGGTGAGCGCTTCGGCATCTTCAAGCCCCGGCAACGCGATGTCGGCCATCTCCATCGCTGCATGTATGACAGCCCGCGCGCGCGGCAGCGGCCACAGCTTTTGTCGCAGGTTCGTGTCATAGGACACCTTCACGCCGGCCGAGCGGGCGGCGTCGATAGCGGCGAAGGCCGCATCGCATGACGTGTCGGAGATCGCCTGCGTGATCCCCGACACGTGCAGGATTCCGGCCCGTCCGATCACCTCGGGGTCGATATCCGAGGGTCGGATCAGGCTCGCCGCCGACCCTTTTCGCAGGTAGCTGAAGCTGTGCCCGTCAGGCCCGTGCGTGATGAAGTAGATGCCGGTATGAGCGTGCGCGTTGCGCGCCACCGCTTCGGTGTCGATCCCCTCGTTCTTCCACAGTTGCATGAAGCTGTCGCCCGCCGCGTCGGCGCCGAGATGGGTCAGCACGCCGACGCGCGCACCGGAGCGGCTGGCGGCGACCGCGCAATTCGAGGTATCGCCGCCGTGACCGGCGAGGAAACGCCCGTCCGACTGCTCGTTGAACTCGAGCATGGGCTCGCCGAAGCACAGGATGTCCATGTTGATCTCCGCTCCGCTGCGCCGGCTCATATGCGGCCGTATTTCGCCAGGCCCTCCTGCAGCGATCCGGCCTCGATGATCAGGCGGGCCTGTTCGGCTTCGCGCTCGTCGATCTCGCGCGCCATCTCGAGGACTTCCTCGGCCTTGTCGCGCGGGATGACCACGACGCCGTCGATGTCGCCCACGATCAGGTCGCCCGGCTTCACCTCGATCCCGTCGACGGTGACCGCGACGTTGGAGGCAACCGTCTTGTAGCGGCCGACCGTCGTGCCCGGCGACGCGGAACGCGCGTAAACCGGGAAGTCGTAATCGCCCTTGATCTCGGTGATATCGCGCACCGCGCCGTCCAGAACCGCGGCCTCGAGCTTGTTGGCGACGGCGCCCGCGGTCATCAGGCCACCCCAGACCGCGACATCGGCTTCGCCGTTGATCGAGATGACGATCACCGACCCCGCATCGGCGCTGTCGATCAACTCGATCGCGTGCGTCGGCGGATGCGCTTCCTCGGTCGCTTCCTCGAGCACCGTCACGGCCGGGCCGACGATCTTCTTGTCGTTGATGCGGGGCTTGATCGCGTGGCCGAGATAACCGCGATGCCCGGCGATCTTGTCCATCGCGTCGGCGCAGGAGGCGATCGCGGTATCGCGGAACCCGGCGATGAGCTGGTCGAGAGTCATGTTTCGTCCTTTCGTTGGGCGTGGATGGTTCGGAGTGTCACGGGCCGTCCCAGCGGTTGACCCAGTTCTCGGGCGCCTCCCCGCGAAGCACCCGGTCGAGCTCTTGCGCGGCGAGCGTCTGCAAGCGGTCCACCGAAGCCTCGGAATACCAGGCGCCGTGGTCGCTCAGCACGGTGTTGGGGGCACGGAACAGCGGGCTTCTCGCCGGGTCCGGCGGCTCGACCTCGAACACGTCGACGCCGGCGCCGAAAATCCGCCCGTCGATGAGCGCCGAGGCCAGCGCGGCCTCGTCGACGAGCCCGCCGCGCGCAACGTTGACGAGGATCGTCGTCGGTTTCATCAGCGCGATCCGACGTGCGTCGATCACGTGGTGGGTGTCCGGCACGAGTGGCGCGTGAAGGCTGATCACGTCCGCCTCTCGGCAGATCGTGTCGGGGTCCGCGGGCGTCGCCCCCGCGGCCGCCATCTCCGTGGCCGGGACGCCCGGATCGTGGGCGAGCACGCGTGCGAAGCCCATCGCGCGGAACTTCGTCGCCGCGGCGCGCGCGATCCGGCCGAAGCCCAGAAGGCCCAGCACCCCGTCGCGGCGGCCGGGGATCCGGGCGCCCTGCCCCACGCCCCACGTCCCGGCACGCACGTCGGCGTCGCGCGAGACGATCCGGCGATTGACGGCGAGGTAGAGCGCGACGGCATGGTCGCTCACCTCGTGCTCGGCGCCATAGTCGGGCACGTTCGCGACGTAGATGCCGGAGGCCCGGGCGCTGTCGAGGTCGATGTTGTCGACCCCGACGCCGTAGCGCACGACGGCCCGCAAGCCCGGGGCCGCCGCGATTTCATCACTGCCGAAGCGGCGTTCTCGCAGCAGGATCCCGACGGGATCGAGCCGCGCGAGCGCGGGAACCGCCGCCTCCGTCGCGGGCACCGCGACGATCTCGACACCGTGCTTTGCCAACAGCGCGCGTTCGGTCGCGTAGTCGGCATAGCCCGGCTCGAGAACGGCGATGACCCGTGTCATTGCGGCGACCCCCGGCGCGGCTCAGTACTGGTCGCGATAGGCCTGCACGGCCTCGTCGAGCCGGTTCGGCCAGTCTTCACCGATCTCGCCCACGATGTATTCGCGCACGGCCGGCTGAGCCGCCTCGCGGAACTTGTCCTTGTTCTCGGGCGAGACAGGCGTCACCTCGAGGCCGCGCTCGGCCAGGATCGTCGCCGCGTTCGCGTCCTGCGCCGCGGTCATGCCGCGATGGATCGTGATCGCGATATCGACGCACTGGTTCACGGCGGTCTGCTGATCGCCCGAGAGGCCCTGATAGAAGTCCTCGTTCATCATGTAGGCGTGCCAAGAGAACACGTGCCCATCGAGCGACACGTAATCCTGGTGCTGGTAGAGCGATGCATTGAGAATGTTGGTCACCCCGTTCTCCTGCCCGTCGACGACACCCTGCTGAAGTGCGCCGGGAAGTTCCGGCCACGGCACCGGCGTTGCGGACGCGCCGAGGCTCTCGACGAGGTTCACCCAGACCGGCGCGGTCTGGACGCGGATCTTGAGCCCCTCCATGTCGGCGGGCTCCGCCACCGGGCGCACCGAGTTGGTGAAGTTGCGCACGCCGTTGTCGGCCACGCCGAAGGCACGGATGCCCGTCTGCTCGCGCATGTCCTCGAACAGCGCATCGCCGAACTCTCCGTCCATCACCGACCATGCCATCGCCTGGTCGTCGAAGATGTAGGGCATCGCCAGCACCGAGAACGGCTGGTACGTGCCCGAGATCGGGCCGTCATGCACCACACCCATCTGGATGGTGCCGAGCTCCAGCCCTTCCATCACGGTCGGTCCATCACCCAGCTGGCTGGCCGGAAAGATCTGCACGTCGATCGCGTCCGAGGTCTTGCCCTCGACGCAGCTTTCGAAGGCGAGCGCGGCGGCGTGCTTCGGCGAGCTCATGTCGGCCGACTGGAAATGCGCGTATTTCAGCACGTGCTCCTGCGCCTGAACGGCGCCGGCGAGCACGGTCGCGGCGGCGGTGGTCGCGAAAAGGGTCTTGTACAGCATGATTTTCCTCCCTGTGATCAGTTGCTGTATCCGAAGAACTCGGGAATTGCGGTGCTCACCCACGGCACGAAGATCACCAGGAGCAGCACCGCGAGTTCTGCCGCCAGAAGCGGCAGGACGGCACGGGACAGCGCCTCGAGGCGCAGACGTCCCACGGTCGAAATCACGAAGAGCACCGGTCCGATCGGCGGCGTGACCATTCCGATGGCGAGGTTGAGCACCAGCATCATCGCGAACTGGCGCGGATCGATGCCGAACTGGTGCGCGATCGGCGCGAGGATCGGCGTCAGGATGATGAGCGCCGGCAGCGTGTCGAGAAAGAGCCCGCAGAGCAGCGCGAATATCGCCAGAAGGATGAGCACGAGCGTCGGGTTCTCGGTCAGTCCGCCGAGCAGCGCGGCAAGCTGCTGCGGCACCTGCAGATAGGCCAGAAGCCAGGCGAAAATCGACGCCATCGCCACGATCAGGAGAACCGAGGATGTGGTCAGTGCGGCATTGACGAACACGCTGTTCAGCTTGCGCCAGGTGGCCTTGCGGGTCACGAACCCCAGAACGAGCGCATAGGCCGACGCCACCGCCCCTGCCTCGGTCGGGGTAAAGACTCCGCCGAGGATGCCCCCGAGGATCACGAGTGGCATCAGCATGGCCGGAATCGCCGTCACCGCGGAGCGTCCCAGTTCGCCCGACGTGGCACGATGCTCGCGCCCGCGATAGCCGTGCCGGACCGAGATCACGTGGTTCACGACTGCGAGCGCGAGGCCCAGCAGGATCCCCGGAAGGATCCCGGCGAGGAAGAGCCCGGCGACCGTCACGTTGCTGTCGGAGATCGCGTAGACCACCATCAGGATGGACGGCGGAATGATCGGGCCGATCGTCGCCGTCGCGGCCGACAGCGCCCCGGCATAGTTCTTTTCGTATCCGGCCTCGCGCATCATCTTCATCACGATGGCGGACGGCCCGGCCGCGTCGGCCAATGCCGACCCGCTGATGCCGGCAAAGAACATCGACACCAGAACGTTCACGTGGCCGACACCGCCGCGAATATGGCCAACGAGATCGTTGGCCAGCCGCAGAAGCGTCTGCGTGAGGCCGAAGGCCGTCATCAGCTCCGACGCGAGGATGAAGAACGGCACCGCCATCAACGGAAACGAGTTTATGCCGCCGAAGATCTGCTGCGTGGCGAGGATCGGGGTAAGCGAGCCGTCGATCAGGATCGCACCGAGACCGGCGACGCCCATGGTCAGCGCGACGGGAACGCCGAGCGCGAGACACCCGAAGAACAGCAGGAACAGCGCCGTGGTCATTCGCTCCGCTCCTCAGGATCGAGCGGACCGCCCGGCTCGAGGAAGTCTCCGCGCACGAAGCTGCGGAAGAACAGGAGCAGATGCAGAATGAAGAGTGCCGCCCCGATCGGAACCGCGAGGTAGGGCACGCCGCGCGGGATCTGCGTGGCCATCGTCTCCTTGTTCCAGCCGAACTGGACGAATGCGACGCCGTACCAGACGAGCGCCCCCATGAATGCGAGCATCAGGACCGCGATCGCCGTTCTCAGCCCTTTGCGCGCCATGCCGGGCAGAACGTCCTGCAGGACGGTGATCGCCACCAGCCGGCCCTCGCGCAGCGCGATGCCCGCGCCGAAGAAGGCACCCGCGATCATCAGGAAGCGCGCCACCTCCTCGCCCCACGCGAAAGAGGTGCCGAAGCCGTAGCGCATGACGACGTTGACGATCACGACCGCGAACGTCGCCGCCAGCAAG
Organism: Roseivivax jejudonensis; assembly: GCF_900172265.1. Lineage (GTDB taxonomy): Bacteria > Pseudomonadota > Alphaproteobacteria > Rhodobacterales > Rhodobacteraceae > Roseivivax > Roseivivax jejudonensis. The sequence goes on from NZ_FWFK01000001.1 coordinate 145,723, forward strand.
AGCGCGACAAGCGCCTTGTTCAGGGCCGTCAGGTAGCGGTCGAACGCGTCCATCTTTCCTCCCGCGCCGCTGATCCCTCCCACGGCGCCGGCCCAGAAGACACACGCTGGCATACAGTATGTCAAGCCGTATCTGGCATACCGTATGCCATGGATAAATCGCTCGGCACGTGTTAAGAGCGACGCGTTGCCCCTAAGGCCCGCATTCCGATGAACCGTATCGAACGCCCCAAGTCGCTGACCGAACTCGTGTTCGAAGAGATCAAGGACGAGATCGTCACCGGCCAGTTGGCGATGGGTGAAATGCTGTCCGAAACGCGCATCGCCACGCGGCTCGACGTGAGCCGGACGCCAGTCCGCGAGGCTTTCGCGCGGCTCGAACTGGAAGGTCTCGTCCAGTCGAGGCCGCAACGTGGCACCTTCGTCCTCACGATGGGCAATGGCGAGCTTCAGGACATCTGCGATACGCGCGTTTGCCTCGAGACGGGCGCGCTGCGCGCCGCCTTCGAACGTGCGCGCACCGACCTGATCGCGGCGCTGCAGGCGATCGTCACCGAGATGGCGCGCGCCCGCGACGCGGATGCCACGGCAGACTACCTGCGGCTGGACGCCGAGTATCACGAGGCGATCCTGACTGCCTCGCGCAACCCATTCATGGTCGACGCCTACATGACCATTGCCGCCAAGATGAGCGTCCTGCGCAACAAGCTCGGCAATCACCCCGACCACATGCGCAAGAGCTTCGACGAGCATTGCCGCCTTATCGAACTCCTCGAGGCCGAGGACCTTTCGGCGGCCACCGATCTTCTGGTCAGCCATATCGGCCGCAAGGAAGGCAGCTACTGGAGCATTCCGGCGACGGAGTGATCCGGCCCCTCGAACGGCAGCGGGCCGCGATCGGCTCTCCCCGACCTCCGCCGCGCCGCCGCGCAATGCGGGCGAACGACAATCCTCCGAAACCGGGATCACTGGACAGCCTGCTTTTCAGGCACAGCGGCGAATTGTGCTGAACGCTTGGGCGGATGTCCCCCAGGGATCGCTATGTGAAGTAACGGATGCCCCGCCGGACTTGAGCGATCGGGTCCCCCGCTTTTTCGGTAGCCGAATAGCAGGGGGTGCCGCATGTCCGAAGCGCAGACCGTCGAACTGGCTGCCGTCACGAAACGCTATGGCGACGCGCTCGCAGTCGATGCCATCAGCCTCAAGATCCGCGCCGGCAGCTACTGCTGCCTCCTCGGTCCATCGGGGTGCGGGAAATCCTCCACTCTCCGGATGATCGCGGGCCACGAGGACGTCAGCGACGGCGACATTCTGATCGGCCCGCGCGTCGTCAACGATGACCCACCCGCGGCGCGCGGCACTGCGATGATGTTCCAAAGCTATGCGCTCTTTCCCCATCTGAGCGTGGCCGAGAACGTGGCCTTCTCGCTCCGCATGAAGGGCGTGGCGAAAGACGAACGCCTGAACCGCGCGGCACGGATGCTGGAACTCGTCTCCATGACCGACTTCGCCGACCGGACACCGAACCAGCTCTCGGGCGGACAGCAGCAGCGCGTGGCGCTCGCGCGCGCGCTCATGACCGAGCCTTCGGTGCTTCTGCTCGACGAGCCGCTGTCGGCGCTCGATCCGTTCCTGCGGGTGCGGATGCGCTCCGAGCTTCGGCGCATCCAGTCCGAACTCGGCATCACCTTCATCCACGTGACCCACAGCCAGGAAGAGGCGATGGCGCTGGCGGACCTCGTGGTCGTCATGAACGAGGGCCGGATCGCACAATCCGCCGCCCCGCGTGAGATCTACAACGCCCCGCGGACGCCATTCGTCGCGCGATTCATAGGCGGCCACAACATCCTGGAGGACGAGGGCCGCACGATCACGCTGCGCGCCGACGACCTGTCTATCCTGCCCGAAGCGCGCGCCTCCGAGGCGCGACGCCGGGCGCGGATCAGCGAGATCGAGTACCGGGGACCGGATGTCCGCGTCGGGCTCGAGACCGAGGCCGGCGAAAGCCTGACAGCGGTCATGGGCGAACGCGACTTCTTCGACAGTCCGCTGACCCGGGGCTCCGATGTCGCCATCGACTGGCGCCCCGAGGCGGCCCACGAGCTTTCGCGCGACGGCTAACGCGCGCGCAAGACACGACCACAAAACAAGACCAGCAGGAGAGTGACGATGACGAAGATTTCGACCACACGACGTTCCGTTCTGCGCGGTGCCGCGGCGCTCGCCGGCACCGCGGCGTTTCCCGCCCCGTTCGTCCACGCGCAGGAACGCGTGACGCTGCGCTATCTCTCGACAGCGGTGAACCAGTCCCCCGCGATCGCCGAGAAGGCGTCCGAGGAACTGGGGATCGATATCGAGTATATCGCGGTGAACACCGACGAGGTGCCGCGCCGGGTCATCACCCAGCCGAACTCGTTCGACCTCGTGGATTCGGAATATTTCTCGCTGCCGAACCTCGTGCCGTCAGGCAACATGAAGGGGATGGACGCCAGCCGCATCGACCGCATCGACCAGCTCGCGACCGTCATTTCCGAGGGCAAGGTTGCGGGAGAGGCCGTCGGCTCCGACGGGACAGCGCCGCACGAGGTGCTTTATCTCGAGGGGCAGGAGTCCACCTCGTTCGCTTCTTCGCCGACCGAGTGGATCACCCTGATCCCGACGACCTACAACGCCGACACCCTCGGCATCCGGCCCGACCTGATCGACAAGGAGATCAGCTCGTGGGCGTCGCTGCTCGACCCCGATTTCGCCGGGAAAGCATCGATCCTCAACATTCCGTCCATCGGCATCATGGACGCCGCCATGGCGCTCGAGGCTCGCGGAGACCTGACCTACGGCGACAAGGGCAACATGACGCGCGAGGAGATCGACACCACGATCGCGGCGCTGATCGAAGCCAAGCGCGCCGGGCAGTTCCGCGCCTTCTGGTCGAACTTCCAGGAATCCGTGAACCTGATGGCTTCGGGCGAGGTGGTGATCCAGTCGATGTGGTCGCCCGCCGTCACCGCGGTCCGCACGCAGGGCATACCCTGCGTCTACCAGCCGCTGCAGGAAGGCTACCGCGCCTGGGCGTCGGGCTTCGGCTTGCCGCGGACGATCGAAGGGCGCAAGGAAGATGCGGCCTACGAGTTCATCAACTGGTTCCTCTCGGGCTGGGCCGGTGCCCACCTGTCCAAGCAGGGCTACTACCCCGCCGTGCTCGACACCGCGAAGGAATACATGGAGCCCTATGAATGGGCGTACTGGTACGAGGGCGCGGAAGCCGAGCAGGACATCATGGCGCCCGACGGGCGGCTTCTCGAAGAGGCCGGCGCGACGCGCGACGGCGGTTCCTACGAGGAGCGCATGGGCGCCGTCGCCTGCTGGAACGCGGTCATGGACGAGAACCAGTACATGGTCCGCAAATGGAACGAGTTCATCGCGGCGTGACCGACGCGACCGATACCGCAGCGGAGGTCCGGCCCGCCCGGACCTCCGCCCGCCGCAGCGGCACGGGCCGCGCGGGCGCCGCACTCGCGCCCTACCTCCAGGCGGCGCCGATGGCGCTCGTCTTCCTGATCTTCTTTGTTCTGCCGCTCGCGGCGACCATCGTCGTCAGCTTCTGGCAATATACCCAGTATTCGATCGAGCCGGCCCTCACCGCGCAAAACTACGGCGATGTCTTCTACGGCTGCCTTGCGAACCTGCCGAGCCTCTGCACGACATTCCTGACCTACCTGTCGACCCTGAAATTCTGCCTGATCGTCTGGGCGACGACGCTGACCATCGGGTTCACCATCGCCTACTTTCTCGCGTTTCACGTCCGGACGCTGAAGGTGCAGGTCATCTGCTTCCTGCTCTGCACGATCCCGTTCTGGACCTCGATCGTGATCCGCATGATATCGTGGATCCCGCTTCTGGGGCGCAACGGGCTGGTGAACCAGACGCTGATTTCGATGGGCGTGATCGACACGCCGCTCGAGGGTCTGCTCTATTCCGATTTCGCGGTGATCCTCGCGCTGACTCACCTCTACACGCTGTTCATGGTGGTGCCGATTTTCAACTCGCTGATGCGTGTCGACCGGTCGCTGATCGAGGCGGCGCGCGACGCCGGCGCCTCGGGCGCGCAGATCCTGCGCCATGTGATCGTGCCACTGGCCCGGCCCGGCATCCTGATCGGCTCGATCTTCGTGGTCACGGTGGTGATGGGCGACTTCCTGACCATCGGCATCATGGGCGGACAGCAGATCGCGTCCGTCGGCAAGGTGATCCAGACGCAGATGCAGTTCCTGCAATTCCCGCTCGCGGCGGCAAACGCGGTGATCCTGCTGGCAGCCGTGCTCGCCGGGGTCTGGGCGCTGCTCAAGCTCGTCGACATCCGCAAGGAGCTCTGAGCCCATGACCGAACGCCGCCCCCGCTCCTTCTACGTCCTGGCCTTCGTGTTCGCGCTGTTCCTGATGTTCCTCTACGGCCCGATGATCTCGATCCTCGTGCTGTCGTTCCAGGGACCCGAGGGCGGTCTCGTGTTCCCGATGACCGGCGTCTCGACCCACTGGTTCCAGCGGCTCTGGGAGGGCGGCGGACAGGTCGAGATCGGCAGCGCGCTGCGTCGGTCCTTCGTGCTCGCGCTCGTGGTGATGGTGCTGACGGTGACGATCTCGGTGCTGGCCGGGCTGGCGTTCCGGCGACAGTTCCGGGGCGCGACCGTCCTGCTCTACGTCGCGATCGCGAGCCTGATCGTGCCGTCGATCGTCGTCTCGCTCGGCATCGCGCTCGAGTTTCGCCTGCTCGACGACGCGATCAAGGATTTCGGCGCAGCCACAGGCATCGGCTGGATCCAGAACGATTTCGTTTCGGCGCTGGGGCCGTTCACCTCCGGGCTCGGAGCCCACCTGACCTGGACACTGCCCTTCGGTCTTCTGATCATGTTCGCGGTCTTCAACCGCTTCGACCCGGCCTACGAAGAGGCCGCCCGCGACCTCGGCGCGACGCCGTGGCAGACATTCCGGCACGTGACGCTGCCGATGATCGCACCGTTCCTGATCGGGGTGGCGGTGTTCGGTTTCACGCTGAGCTGGGACGAACTGGCGCGATCGAGCCAGGTCATGGGCTCGCAGAATACGCTGCCGATGCAGCTTGCCGCCAAGACCACGACCGTCACCGACCCCGAGATCTACGCGCTTGGGACCGCGACGACGGGCGGGTCGATCCTGCTGGTCCTCGTCACGTTCACGCTCATCAGCCTGATGCAGCGCGGCCGGGCCAAGCGCGGCTGATGCGCCTCCACGTCGTCAATCCCAATGCAAGCGCCGCGATGACCGAGGGCATCGCGCGGGCCGCGTCGGCCGCGGCGCCGCCCGACGCCGCCGTCACCACCACCGGCGCGGCGGGCGGGCCGCTGTCGATCGAAGGACCGGTCGACGGTGCAATGGCGGTGCCGTGGATGCTGCAACGGATCGAGGAGGCGGAGCGCGCCGGGTGCGATGGCCACGTGATCGCCTGTTTCGACGATACCGGGCTCGACGCGGCGCGATGCGTCGCCCGTGCGCCCGTCGTGGGGATCGGCGAAGCCGCCTATCACTGCGCGACGCTGATCGCAGACCGCTTCGCGGTGGTCACGTCGGTTCCCGAGGCGCTGCCGGTGCTGCGCGGGAATCTCGCCCGCTACGGCCTGTCCGCGCGGTGCGCGGGGTTGCGCGCCGCCGGCGTGCCGGTTCTCGACATCGACGCCGGCACGCCGGAGGCCCTGGCCGCGATCCGGCGCGAAACGCGCGCCGCGCTCGAAACCGACGGCGCGGACGCGATCGTGCTCGGCTGCGCCGGCATGGCGACCCTTGCCGCAACGCTTTCGGACGAATTCGGATGCCCGGTGGTGGAGGGGATCGCCGCCGGCCTTTCGCTCGTCGGCGCGCTGGCGGGCGCCGGGCTGCGCACGTCGAAGCGCGGAGGCTATGCCGCACCGCGGACCAAGGCGGCGCAATGACGCCACCGACGGTCCGGGGATCCGTGTTGCCCCGAATGATCCTTGCGCGAAGATCGCGGCTGCCGGCCGCGCTGCGAAGTGAACAACGTTGGCCCGGCCGCCGGCGCCCCTAGGTAACGGCCCGGCCGAAAGAGCGGAGATCCCAGTATGACCGACGACATCATCGCCGAGGCAAAGCGCGTCGTGGCCGCGTATCTCGAGCGGTCCATGGCGAAGGATGCCGACGGCGCGCGCGGCTACATGGCGCCCGGCTGCGAAATCGTCTTTACCGGCGGTCGCCGCATGGACGGCCCGGAGGATCCGCCCGCATTCAACGCCAAGCGCTATGCCTCGGTGCAAAAACGCCCCTTGCGCACCGATGCGGTCTGGAACGACGAAGCCGGCGCCGTGCATGTCTGGACCATCGGGCACCTCTACGGAAGCTGGCCGGACGGAGCGGCATTCGACGGCAACCGCTACGTCGATTTCTTTGCCGTGCAGGACGGGCTGATCGTGCGCACGGAGGTCTGGAACGACAGCGCCGAGATCCTTCTCGCGCGCGCGGGCCTCGCCGAGGCCCCACTGTGAAGCTGCCGCATCACGACCGCTTCGACTACGTCCCGATCACACGTCGGCGCGACTTCACCTGGCCTGGGGGCAAGCGGCTCGCGGTCTATTTCGGGATCAACCTCGAACACTTCGCCTTCGGCGAGGGCCGTGGCGCCCAGCTCGTTCCCGGAGACATCGAACCGGACGTGCTGAACCACGCGTGGCGCGACTACGGCAACCGCGTCGGGGCGTGGCGGCTGATCGACTTGTTCGACGCGCTGGATCTGCCCGCGACGGTTCTCGCGAACAGCACCATGTACGATCACGCCCCCGAACTGATGGACGCCCACCGCGCACGCGGGGACGAGATCGCGGGTCATGGCCGAACGAATTCCGAACGACAGGACACAATGGCCGAGCCGGAAGAGCGCGCGCTGATCGCCGAGGCGACCGACGTCCTGGCCCGGGCCGAGGGACGTGCACCGGACGGCTGGCTCAGCCCGTGGATCGCGGAGAGTTTCGTCACGCCGGATCTGTTGGCCGAGGCGGGATACCGATACACGCTCAACTGGTGCATGGACGACCAGCCGATCTGGATGCGGACGCGCTCGGGCCCGCTGCTGTCGATCCCGTATCCGCAGGAAATCAACGACATCCCGTCGATCATCGCGCGCAACGACGCGGCCGAAATCTTTGCCAAGATGATGCTGGAAGATTTCGAGGAGCGGCTCGCCCAGTCCCGGAACCAGAGCCTCGTCATGGGAATCGCGCTTCATCCGTATATCGTCGGTCAGCCGTATCGGCTGCGCGCGTTGCGTCGGGTTCTCGATCGGATAACCGCCGCGCGCGACGAGATCTGGATCACCCGGGCGCGCGACATCAGTGACTTGTGCCATGGGTCCTTGCGGGACGTCATCGCCTGAAAGCGCATGCCCGCACCGGAGGACACTCTCGGTGCCTCGTGGAACGTGTCGCGCGGTCCGCTCTCGCCAAGTCGAGGTATATGGAGCCAAGCGACCGACGTTCGGCGCGTCACGGGGCGAGCCGAGGCCCGCACCAGTTGAAGTCCTGACCTCGCTCCGCCTGACCTTCGAGCAGCGTGAAGCGGCTTGGCGCCGTGATCGTGATCCGGTCTCGGGTCGGTCGGACCTCGCCGTCATACCTTGCCGCGCAGGTTTGCGAGACGACGATGCTGTCGCCCTGCGGTTCGGTGGCGTCAATCTCGCACCCGGTGCTCGAGGCGCCGCGCAAACCCACACCGTCGTAGACCCGCCACCTCGCGTTCGCGGGAGTCTCGCAGGTGTCTCCGGCGATCACCCAGAAGCCCATCGGGATCGGCAACGGACCGTCGAAAACCGCAGCCTGCGTTGCATCGGAGTTCGAGGGCACGGACGCAACGACCTAGGCCCCATCACATCGAACCAGGACGTCCGTGCGGACGTCCTTCCAGACGAACGTCATCCGGCCCGCCCCGTCTCGTGAATCGAACCGGAAGTACTCGCGGGTCCGCGGCTCCACCGCTGCGGCCCCCTCGAGTTGCTCGAAATCGCCGGCGGCGAAAACGACGTCCCCGATCCGTTCGACCTCGCGGATCTGGGCATTGCCGCCGAACGTGTCGATCCGCCCGGCGGTGATATCGACCCGGGTGACCGAGGTGCCGGGTTCGGCGCAGGCGTCATCGGAGACATCCCATGACCCCTCCAGCTCCGACGGGAGTGTCTGCGCCAGCGCGGGAGCGGCCGCGATGACCGCCGCGACGAGCGCTGAAATAGCTCTGATCATCCGACACCCGTTTCTTGCTCACGTCATGAAACCTGAAAGCGAATGCGCCGTTCCTCAAAAGGAACACAGGCACGAGCCAGACGCGCGGAAACACGGAGGCGTTGCGGGGCCCGATGCAGGTGGTCTCGAATTTTACACTTTCCCTATCGCACCACCTGAATTGAAATCGGAAAGCGGTTTGGAACGACGAGATTGGAGCAGAGACGATGCCACAAGAGACGAAACTCATCCTGTGTCCGATCAACCTCAGGCATACCGAGCTGGATTACAGCGAGTATGAGCAAGCGGTGACGATGGCCAAGTTCCGAGGGGCCAAGCTCATCCTGGCGACGGTCGCCCCGGAGTTCGAGCGCAATCTCAACATCCGCGACGTCGAGGGTTTCTGGAAAGAAGAGTTGCGCAAGTTCCTGAAGACGCACCCCGCCGATGGCGTCGAGGTGGAAACTGCCGTCCGCAAGGGATCGACCCACCGCGAGATCGTCCGGCTCGCCAAGGAGCGCAAGGCCGATGTCATCGTCATGAAGTCGGCAAATCCGAAGGTGAAGGACTATCTTCTCGGGACCACCGCCAGCCATGTCGTGGCTTACGCGCCCTGCTCCGTCTACGTGGTCCGCAGTTACCCGCACGCCTAGGCGTCGGGCGCCACGACAGGTCGAAGGGCTCCGCCGCCTCGTTCTTTCGGGTCGACCGGTGGCGTTGGCCCGAGCGGCGTGTGTGTGCCGCAGTCACGTGGCGAGGTCGATCGCTCGTGCGCGACGAGACGCGCTCGTACCTCCTGCGTTCAAGACGGACGGGCGCGCTGCCACTCGCCGATCCGCCGGTGCCGGTGTCGCACGCACTTCTGGGCGCGCGGCGACCCGGACCACCTGAGCCCCTGATCTGGCCCGCAGCTCCGGAGATCGCCACGGCCTCGTGCGTCAGGTGGCCCGCCCCGCCTCTGAAATCGTCATCTCTATTCGAGACGCTCCGCAAGCGCACGGATGCCCGCTGCGAACGTGTCCTTTCCCACGGCCTGCCGGATGTCGGGTTCGTCCTCGGCGCCGACCTCGAACGTGGCCCACCATTCGACGAAGGTTGCGCCGCGCTCCGTCACCGGCGTGCAGCGGAAGGTGGCGACGTAGTTCTCGATCGGCATTGGCGACACGAGGATCGAATAGGTGAAGGCATGATCGAGATCGCTGAAACTCAGCAACCGCTCGCGCAGATGCCCGCCGTCCGACAGGGTGAAGTTGCGCACGCACCCCACCTGATCCGGCGGAAGCCCGTCTTCGATCGTGCTCTCCGCGATCCGGGGGTGCCACTCGCCGTGGCCGTTGAAATCCCGGGCGAGCGCCCAGACCTTGTCTACGGGGGCCTCGATGATGTCGCTGATATAGACCTTCGCCATTCTCTTCTCCCTCACTTGGCCTTGCCGGGTTTCAGCGCCTTGAACTCGCGCGTCTGCGCGATGAGCGCGTTTTCGACCGGCAGCCGCTCCATCGAGCTCGCGCCGTAGAAGCCGTGGCAGCCGCGGCAATTGTCGAGGATGAACGCCGCGTCGTCGGGCATCGCGATCGGGCCGCCGTGACAGAGCACGATCACGTCGTCGCGCACGGCGCGGGCGGCTTCGGCGATCGCGTTGATCTCGTCCGCGCAATCCTCGAGCGTCAGGGCGGTCTCCGCGCCGATCGCCCCGCCCGTGGTCAGCCCCATATGCGCCACCACGATATCGGCCCCGGCGCGTGTCATCTCTTCGGCGTCGCCGGCGTTGAACACGTAGGGCGTGGTCAGCAAATCCTTGTGCCGGGCCCGAGAGACCAGATCGACCTCGAGCCCGTAGCCCATGCCCGTCTCCTCGAGGTTCGCGCGGAACGTGCCGTCGATCAGGCCCACGGTCGGGAAGTTCTGTATGCCCGAGAAGCCGACCGCGCCCAGCTGATCGAGGAACCAGTCGAAGTTGCAGAACGGATCGGTCCCGTTCACACCGGCAAGGACCGGCGTCTCGCGCACCACCGGCAGCACCTCGCGCGACATCTCCATGACGATGTCGTTGGCGTTGCCGTAGGCCAGCATCCCCGCGAGCGAACCGCGCCCGGCCATGCGGTAGCGGCCGGAATTGTAGATGACGATGAGGTCGATCCCGCCGGCCTCCTCGCACTTGGCCGAGAGGCCCGTGCCGGCACCGCCGCCGACGATCGGCTGGCCGTCGTCGATCATGCGGTGGAACTTGGCGAGGATCTCCTCGCGCGGAATGCGGGGCATCACTGACCTCCTGTCGTTGTCTCCCGCCAGGCCGATACGAGCGCGTCGGCAAAGGCGGGATCGTTGATGTGATGAGGCACGCGCACCAGCCGGCGCGTGTCCGATTGTTCGACCGTGCTCTCGAGCGCATCGAACAGCGCGGCGCGCGCCGCGTCGTCGTGGAAGGCCGCGCCAGGCGCGTCGAGCGCGGAAACTCCGCCCTCGGGCAGCAGGAACCGCACCGGACCGTCGCAGGCGTTCAGCTTCTGACCCAGCCAGCGGCCCATCTCGGCGTTTTCCTCGGCGGTGGTGCGCATCAGGGTGACCTGCGGATTGTGCTCGTAGAACAGCCGGTCGGCATACCGCTCCGGCACGGTGTCGGGCGCGCCGAAATTGACCATGTCGAGTGCGCCGACGGATCCCACATAGGGCACTTTCGTGCGCGCGATGGCGCCCAGCCGATCCTCGGTCGCCGCGAATACACCGCCGAACAGGAGGTCGCAGATTTCCGTGGTCGTGGTGTCGATGACGCCCTCGACCAGCCCGGAATCGACGAGTTTCTCCATCGACTGGCCGCCGGTGCCGGTGGCATGGAAAACGAGGCAATCGTACTCTTCCGACAGCCGCTCTACCGTCTGGCTCACGCATATCGTGGTGACGCCGAACATGGTCAGGCCGAGCGCGGGCTTCACGTCCGCCGGCGGCACCTCGGCGCGGGCCATCCCGGCAATGGCGCCGGCGGCGTTCGCCATGACCCTGCGCGAGATGCGGTTGAGGCCGCCGACATCGGTGACCGAATACATCATCGTCACGTCGGTCGGGCCGACATAGGGCGCGACGTTCCCCGACGCGACGGTGGAGACCATGAGCTTCGGCACGCCGACGCCAAGCGCGCGCATCGCCGGGGTGATGAGTGCGGTGCCGCCCGAACCGCCGAGACCGATCAACCCCGAGAGATCCTCGCGCGTCGTGACGAAGCGCTCGAATGCCTCGGCCATCGCCGCGACGGCGGTGCCCCGGTCGCCGGTGAAGACGCGGGCCGAGCCTTCGGGGTGGTACGCGGCCACCTCGCGCGCCGCGATGTCGGCGCCATCCGGCGGCGTCTGGGTCGTCGAAAGATCCACGAGCGCGACCTCTGCGCCGGTCGACCGGATCCGGTCGCGGACGTAGTCCAGTTCCGGAAGCTTCGTGTCGCATGTTCCCGCGAGATAAATGCGTCTGACCATCGGTCCTCCTCCCTCAAGCCTCGGCGGCGACGCCGAGGTAACGATTGCGCAGAGCGCGATCGTTCAGCAGCGAGTCCGCGTCCGTTTCGAGCGCGATCTCGCCGTTCATCATCACCATGATCCGGTCCGACACCTGCGTCGCGACGTTCAGGTTCTGCTCGACCAGAAGAAGCCCGACGCCGGAGCGACCGATCTCGCGCAGGACGTCGACCACGTGATCCACGATCACCGGTGCAAGGCCCTCGGTCGGCTCGTCCATCACCAGAAGCCGCGGATTGAGAAGCAGTGCGCGCGAGATCGCCAGCATCTGCTGCTCACCGCCCGACAGGGCCCCGCCGCCGTTCCTGCGCCGTTCCGCAAGGCGCGGGAAAGTGTCGTAGATGCGCTCGATCGTCCATTCGCCGTCGGGTTTGCCCACGAGTTGCAGGTGCTCATCGACGCTGAGCGAGCGGAACACGCGACGTCCCTGCGGAACGTAGCCGACGCCGGCGCGCGCGACCTTGTAGGCGCGCTGTCCACTGATGCGGGTGCCGGCGAGGCGGATCTCGCCCCGCGCGGCCGTGACAAGCCCCATGATCGCCTGGCAGAGTGTCGTCTTGCCCATGCCGTTCCGCCCGACGATGGACAGCGGCTCCGTCCCCGTCTCCAGCGACAGGCCGTGCAGGACGTGGCTGGAGCCGTAATAGACGTCGAGGTCCTCGACCTTCAGAAGCGGGTCATTTTCCATGGCGGCCCATGTAGATGTCCTGGATGTCCTGGTTGGCCGAGATCTCGGCCGGCGTCCCCTCGGCCAGCAAACGACCGTTGTGCATGACGCTCACGTAGTCGACGGCCTTCAGCGCGATATCGAGGTCGTGCTCGATCAGGATCAGCGTCAGGTCGCGCGGCAGGTCTGCCAGCATCGCCACGAGCGACTCGCGTTCACGCGTCGACAGGCCGGCAGCCGGTTCGTCCAGCAGAAGCAGTTTTGGCGGATGCGCCAGCGCCATGCCAAGCTCGAGCTGGCGCTGCTCGCCGTGGCTGAGCTCGCTTGCCAACGTGTCGAGCCGGTCGGTCAGACCGACGCGATCGGCCAGCGTATCCGTCTCATGCCGGTCGGGCTGATGTTCGGCGCGGGTCCAGATCGCCAGCCGTGGTCCGGTGGCGCCGCGGACCGCGACATAAAGATTGTCGCGCACGGTCATGCCGCCGAAAACCAATGATTTCTGGTAGGTGCGGCGCACCCCCTCGAGCACGCGTCGCTGCGGGGACAGGCCGGTGATGTCTTCGCCGAACAGGCGGATCGAGCCCGCGCTCGGGGGAAGGTCGCCGGCGATCATGTTGAAGAGCGTCGTCTTGCCCGCGCCGTTGGCGCCAAGCACCGCCCGACGCTCGCCCGGTGCGACGCGCAGGGTCACGTCATCGACCGCCACGAGCGCGCCGAAGCGGCGGGTGAGGCCCTCTACGACGAGGGCCTCCTCCTTGGTCATGTCGACCGCCTGCATCACGACGGGCAGGACGGGTTATCGCGGGACGGCAGGCCCAGTTCCATGTACGCCTCGCGGTCGAGGCCGAGATACTGGTCGACGTTCTCGATCCGCTCCAGCGGTTCGAGCGCGAGGCTGCCATCCTCCTGCTCCACGACCTCGTTGATGTAGATCGCGGCGGTCGCCTGCCGATTCTCGTTGAGGCTCACCGTGCCGGTCGGGCTGGTGAACTCGAGGTTGCTGAGCGCCTCGTTCAGTGCCTCGTGGTCGTTCGACAGATCACCTTCCACCTCCTGAAGCGCGAGGAGCGCGGCCTTGGTGTTGGTGTAGTAGTTCGACGCGAAGAGCGACGGCGACGGAAGCCCCTCGTCCCCGAAGTAGTCCTGATAGCGCTGGGTGAATTCCTGCCACGCCTCCAGTTCCGCGTTGTCCGACACCGGACCCGAGGACAGAATTCCGGGCAGAAGCTCGCGCGCCGGGCCCTGCGTCGTCAGGACCGTCTGGTCGGTCACGTTGGTGCCGCCGACGATGGGGAGCTGACCGCCCATCTGCGCGTATTGCGACAGGAAGTTCACCGCATCGGAACCGCCGAGCACGACGTACATGCCGTCGACCTCGCCCGCCTCGAGCGGAAGCTGGGCGATCACCGACGAGTAGTCGTTGTTGCCAACAGGCGTGAAGTACTTGTCCTGCACGGTGCCGCCGGCTTCGCAGTACGTCGCCATGAAGCCGAAGATCTGCGCGTAGGGGAAAGAGTAGTCCTCGGACACGATGACGATGTTGTCCCAGCCGCGCTCGTTCACAACGTATTCGCCCAAGGGCGACGTCCATTGCGCGCCCTCGGTGTTGAAGCGGAAGAAGTTCTCGGCCGGGTCCACCAGTGTGGTCTCGATCGCCGCCGAGCCGCCATTCAGGAACGTCGTTCCCGGCTGCTCCTTGGCGTATTGCGCGATGCGGATACCTTCCGACCCCGAAAGCGGGCCGACGAGGATGTCCGCGCCGTCCTGTTCGACCAGCCGGCGCGCGGATTCGAGCGCCACGTCCGGGTTGCCGTCCGACGACGCGGTGATGAACTCGATCGGATGGCCGGCGATTTCGCCGCCGAACTCCTCGATCGCGAGCTCGACGCCGCGCAGGCCGTCCTCGCCGGGGCCCGCGAACGGGCCTTCGAGCGTGGCGAGCCCGCCGATGGTGATGGTCTCGGCGTCCTGCGCGAGCGCGGTGGTGCCCATGAGCGCCGCGACCGTGGCCGCCGTGCCGAGCATGAAGCGTTGTGTGGTCATATCGGAATACCTCCTCATTTGCCGATATCGTCGGTCTTGGGGGCGCCGCCGCGGTCGCGGCGTGCCCATCCGGTCCCCCGCGTCCATGCGCGGCGGACAAGGCCCGTGAGCCCGTCGGGCGAGAACAGCACGATGGCCAGGAAAACGAGGCCGATCAGTGTGTTGAATCGTTCGCGGGCGATGAAATCGATGGCGAAGTTGTCGACGATCGTGAACACGAAGGCGCCGACATAGGCTCCCGCCGGGTGGCCGATCCCGCCAAGGACGCCGGCCATCAGCACGTCGATTACCGGGTTCAGCGCGACCGAGCCGGGCGAGATCGAGGCGTTGAGCCAGACGTTCAGAATGCCGCCGATCCCGGCGATGAACCCCGCCAGCCCGAACGCCAGAACCCTCAGGAGCGGCACGTTGAAGCCGAGCGCGCGCAGCCGGTCGGGTTCGTCGCGCACGCCCTGCAGCGCGAGGCCGAAGGGTGTGCGCACCACGTGGCGGACGCCCAGGTAGCAGGACGCGGCGAGCACGACGCTCATGTAGTAGAATGGCAGGTTCGCGCCGAGGTCGAGACCGAGGATCACCGGCGGCTCGACATTGTTGAAGCCGGTGAACCCGTTGAAGATGTCGTAGTTCTGGAGCGTCAGGTAGTAGAAGGCCATCGCCACGGCGAGCGTGATCATCAGCGTGTAGATTCCGCGTGTGCGCACCGCGACGAGGCCGATCAGAAGCCCGGCGAGCGTGGCGAGCGCCAGTGCCAGCACCAGCGCTACCGGCCACGGCAGCAGAAGCCCCACCCCACCCGTCGGCGCAGTGAAATAGGCGGTCGCATAGCCCGCTACGCCCGCCACGGTCATCTGCGCGAGGCTGAGCATGCCGGTATAGGCGGTCAGGAAGACAAGGCTGAGGACGATGGTCCCGAAGCCCAGCGTGCGGCCGCCGATCTGCACCAGCCAGAAGCTGTTGACCACGAACGGATAGACCAGCAGCAGGACGATCACCGCGAGAGGGAGGATCCAGCGCATCAGGCGGCCCTCCCCAGAAGGCCCTGCGGCCGCACCGCGAGCACCGCGACCATTATCGCGAAGGTGTAGACGATGCCGTAGGTCGGCGTGTAGGCGAGCCCGTAGGTTTCGGCCATCGCCACGAGCAGCGCGCCGATCGCCGCCCCTGGGATCGACCCCATGCCGCCCACGATCACCACGATCAGCGACGACAGCAGGTAGCGCGCGTCCTCACCCGGTGAAACGGACAGGACCGAGCCGCCCACCACGCCGGCCATGCCGGCCAGTCCGGCCCCTATGGCAAAGACGCCGACGAAGACCAGCGGCACGTTGACGCCCATCGCCTCGAGCATGCGGCGGTCGTCCACGCCGGCGCGGATGAGCATCCCGATACGCGTGCGATTGAGGATCAGCCAGAGCGCGATGCCGATCACCAGCGCGAAGCCGATCAGCATCAGCCGCGCCATTGCGTAGCGCCCGGCGACGGGCACCGGCACGAATGTCGACACCGCGTCGGGCAGCGCGATCTGGTAGGCGGAGCCGCCCCATTGCGCCAGCATCAGGTCGGCGGCGACGATGGAGACACCGATCGTCGCCAGAGCCTGTCGCAGATCCTGTCCCTGCATCCACGACAGGATCGACACCTGCAACGCCGCGCCGGCGGCAGCCACCACGAGACCGGCGGCGAGGATGCCGACGATCCAGCTGCCGGTGGCCTCCGACACCTCGAAACCGACATAGGCGCCAAGCAGATAGAGCGAGCCGTGCGCCATGTTCACCACGCGCATAAGCCCGAAGATCAGGGAAAAGCCGCTCGCCACGATGAAGTAGAGCGACGCGAGCGTCAGACCGTTCAGCGTCACGATGGCAAAGAGGCGCCAATTGATGTCGGCCAGCGTCTCGATCATGGCCGATCCGGTCGTGGCGTCTTGGTGCAGCGCATATGCGGCGTCTCCTCCCGGTGGTCTGCGGGCACGACCTCTCCGTCCGGCGACGCGCACCGCGTCGCTGGCCAGCGCATCCTCGGGGATGCCGCCGATCCGGATTGTCCTCCCGCATCGCGGTGTGGCAGGGCCACGCTCGTCCGCGATGAGTTGAGCATTTCACGCGGAAAGACGTTCGCTCAACAGGCGGGACGCCTTTTATTGAGTAAGATTGGGTAACTTTGGTGCGGAATGCGTAGATTCTCCAAATGGCCGATCCACCCCTTCGGCACCGCCGCCAACCACCTGCCCGAGGCGATCGTCACCGCGCGCGCCGGCATCCCGGCCATGGAAATGCCGCCAGCCGTCGCGCTGCTGCTGCCGAATGCCGGGGGCGCCCAGGATGTCCTTGACGATCTCGGCGATGTCGCGCCGCCGGCGCTCGGGCTGTTCCTCGCCGACCCGAACCTGCTGACCGAACGGCTGTCGCGTCGCATCGCCAGGCACCGCCGGTGGGTCTGCAACTTCCCGAGTGTCGGACAGCACGAGCACGCTTTCAGGCGCTACCTCTCCGAGGTCGATCTCGACCATGCGCGCGAGATGCGCGTTCTCTCCGATCTCCGCCGCGCCGGTCTGTCCACCATCGCCACGGTATCGACACGCCGCGACGTGGACGTGGCACTCGCCGCACGGCCAAACGCGCTCCTCGTCGTGCCCCCGGTTCCCGAATTCGCCACCGGAGGAGTCTCTTTGGCGCGCCGGGTCGAGCTGGAGCGTTCGATCGCCAGCCAAAGCGACGGGCTCCCGATGATCGGGCTGCGCACGGCGGGAGAAGACGCATCCGGCCTCGACGCAGGATTGATGCCCCCGACGGAGCTCAGTCGTTGAGCCCGAGCCGCGCCATTCGGTTGTATAGCGTCTTGCGCGAGATGTGCAGCGCCTCGGCGGTGCGACCGCGGTGGAAGTCGTTGCGCCAGAGCGCCTCTACGATCTGGCGTTTTTCGAGGTCCGTTGCGGTCTCCGGCTGCGCCTGATCCGCGGTGTTCGCATCCAGAAGCGCTGCGATCTCGGTCCCGCTCACGTCCTCGCTCGCGCTCCGCGCGACGAGCCCGCCGATGACCCGGTCGAGTTCGGCCTCGTTGCCCGGCCACGGGTGGCGGCGCAGCCGATGAAGGGCGCCCGGACTGAGCTGCGGCAGATCGGCGGAGCCAAGGCCCGCATCGGCAGCGCGGGCGGCCATGATGTCGGGCAGATCGTCGATGCGTCGCCGTACGGGTGGCATGCGCACTGCCCAACCGGACAGGAGCCCGACGAGGTCCGGGTGCAGGTCGTCCGGAAAGAGCGGCTCGTCCGCCGCGCGCTCGAACAGGAATATAACCCGCGCCGTGATCCGCATGCGCCGGCGGCGCCGGGATGTCACGAGCGCGCCGTGCGCGAGGCTGCGCGCCAGTCGCAGCTGCAGCGACGGCAGCGTCCGGTGCATGTCGCGCAGAACGATCGTCTCGTTGCCCGGGCTGGTCAGAAGCCCGCTCTCGTAGCCGTCTGCATCGTCGTGCCCGAACAGGCGACGCGACACGCGCGGGCCCGGATCGTCCCGCCCGTCGATGTGGGGCGCATCCCGCCGTCCGCCGTCGAGCGCGGAGAGGGTCGGCGCGAAGGGCGTGCCCGGCTCCTGCGTGACCGCGATCGCGCGGCGCGTGCCGGACAGCGCCTCCAGGTGTTCGAGGCATGCGAGCACGGGGCCGGACCGACCGGCGAAGCCGTGACGGCGGCCCCAGCGCAAGAGCGCCTCCTGCCGCTCGGTGAGCGCGTCCTGACGACGGCCTGCCTGCCGGTACCCCGCGATCCGGTTGGTGACGGATTCCTCGTAGGGCATCCGGTCGAGCGTCGAGCCTCCGACATAGCCGTCGAGGGTCGCGACCCTCGCCACGTGCCCCAGATCCTCCGCCGACACCACCGGGCCACCTTCCAGCAGGATCTGCGCGCCCGGGTGGATGCGCCGCACGAGTGCCGCGTAGTCCCGTGCGATCAGGCCGACCTCCTCGAGCGAGGCGCGCTGCGCATGGCCGAGCGAGCCGCCGGCGTTCCATCCGAAGTTCAGCAGGATCATGTCGATCCCTGCCTCCGCTGCCGCCTGCGCATGTTCGCGCGCCCCGCAATAGTAGAGCGCCCGGTATCCCGCCGACTGCACGCGCGCCAGCGCCTCGATCTCGCGCCGGAACCCGCGGCCGGCCCGATCGAGGATCTGTCGCATCGCGCGTGGCATCAGGGTGGTGTTGGGGAAATTGACCGCACCTGCAAAGCCCTGTTCGGCAACCCGGTCGACAGCGGACTCGGGCGTGAAATCCGGATCCCAGCAATTGATGCCGAGGAGGACGGGCACCGACACACGCGGGAGGATCTCGCGCGCCGCAAACGCATCGGTCATCGCCGTCGCCGCGTGGCACGGCAGCATGCTCGCGATCGACGGGGCGCCCATGTTCCGCATCCGCGCGGCATTGACCGCCAGAAGGAGGTCGGCACCTCCGACCTCGGCCGTCTGCGCGGCGATCCCGCTTCCAACGGCGGCGCCAATCAGCAGCCCTTCTGACGTGTCCTGCGGCATGCACGGATCCTGCACCGGATCGGGCGGCCGGTCGACCGCCTCGGCCCACGCTCTTCCCGTTGGCGCGCGACGGGCGATGGCCGGGCCGGACCCTCCCGCCGGCGGTGCAGTGCAATCGAATGCCCTAGCGTCCCGCGAAGAACAATCGGTCCGGCGTGTCGACCAGTGCCGTGCGGAACGCGCGCTCCGACGGGAACCACGCGGCAACGGTGTCGAGCAGCACGGCATCGTCTGGATACGCGTCCGTCGTCTTGGCCATGTTGTGCGGCCAGTTCGTGCCCCAGACGATCCGCTCGGGGGCGTGGGCGGCCATGTCGCGAGCGACCTCGGCGACATCGTCGTAGTCGGGCGGGCCGGCGGTGCTGCTCTCGTAGCACGCGGCGAACTTGAAATAGCAGAAGCCGGTGTCGAGCAGGCGTTTGATCGCCGCCTTTCGCCCCTCGGTCGGGCCATCGAAGATCTTGGCATGGTGATCGAGGATCCACGGCTGCTTCAACCTGGCGAGGCGCCCCTCTTCCTCCTCGATCCGGCTGCCGTCGAACTGCACGGTCATCAGCCAGCCGCGCGCGCGGGCACGCTCTGCCACCGCGTCCAGCTGCGACAACGGTACGGCGCCGCCCGGCAGGTCCATGATCCGCGCACCGACCACGCCGGCCGCCGCGAGCCGATCCAGCTCGGCCTCCGACGTCTCGCCATCGATACAGCCGATGCCGCGCGCCGCCTCTCCCATCTCGGCCAGCGCAGCGAGGAGGTTGCCATGATCCTTCTGCTGGGCGTTACCCTGCGTGACCACCACGCGGTCGATGCCGAGCCACGCCATGACCTGTCGGTACTGGTCGGGCGTCGGCAAGTCGCCCGGCGGGTTCGGCGGACCGCCCTCGATCGCCGGATAGCCCGGCAGGTACATGTGCGTCTGGGTATCGACCACACCGTCTGGCAACCGGGTCCGCGGCGACGCACCGGTGATCTTGCGCACGATGGTCATGCGGATGCTCCGGGGGCAAAACGCGCGAGCGCGTCGCGGTTGATCTCGATCCCGAGACCCGGTCCGTCCGGGATCACGACGACGCCGCCCTCGTGCTCGATCGGCTGTGTCACGACGGCCTGCCGGAACGGATTGTGAGTGCGGTCGAATTCGAGGATCGGCTCGACGGGATCGCGCCGCACCGGGCTCGGCACCATCGCCGCCATCCATTGCAGAGAGGCGGCGATCTGCACCGCAGTCCCCCAGACATGCGGCACCAGTCGGATACCGTGAAGCGAGGCCATGTCCGCGATGCGCCTCATTTCCGTGAAGCCACCGCAGCCGCAGAGATCGGGCTGCGCAATATCGACGGCACGCGTCTCCAGCGGCTCTCGGAAGGCCCAGCGGGCATGCCATGTCTCGCCACCGGCGACCGGGATCGGCTGTCGGGCCCGCACTTCACGATAGGCGGCGAGGTGCTCCGGCACGACCGGCTCTTCGAACCAGTCGATGCCGTAACGCGCGGCGCGATTGCCCAGTTCGACCGCCTCGAGGACGTCGTAGCCGTGGTTCGCGTCGATCATCAGGCGCATGTCCGGGCCCATCGCCTCGCGCACCGCCGCGATTACGCGCAGATCCTCCTCGACGCCAAATCCGATCTTTATCTTCATCGCGTGAAAGCCCGCGTCGCGATGGCGCGCGGCCTCGGCGGCGTTGTCCTCCACACGGTCGACGCCGTCGCGCCGGAACGACCCGGTCGCGTAGGCGCGCACACGCTCACGGAAGCGGCCGCCGAGGAGAACCGAGACCGGCTGGCCCAACGCCTTGCCCTTGATGTCCCACAGCGCGACGTCGATGCCCGACAACGCCGTGATCGTCAGGCCGCGCTGCCCCTGATCGCGCAACGCGTTGTAGAGCTCCGCCCAGATACGCTCCGTCTGAAGCGGGTCGGCGCCGCGGAGGCGCCCGGCATACGCCGCGACGACCGCCGCGTTCGGGCCTGCAGGACCGAGGCATTCGCCCCAGCCGGTCGTGCCGTCGTCGCAGACGATCTCGACCAGAAGGTGCATCCGCCGATCGAACCGCATCGAGGCGCTCTCGAAGGGAACATCCAGCTCGTGGTCGAGCAGGTGCGTGCGGACCTCTTCGATCTTCATCGCTGTTCGGTCCCGATGATCCCTTGCAGCGTCTCCATCTCCGCGTCCGTCAGGTCGCAGAGCGGCGGGCGCACGGGCCCCGCATCGAAGCCCTGAAGCCGCACGCCGGCCTTGATCGCGGCGACGGCATAGCCCGCGCGCCGGTCGCGCAGCTCGAGAAACGGATAGAAGAAGTCGTTGAGGATCTCTTCGCACCGAGCCCGGTTCCCGGCGTGCAGGCTGTCGTAGAACTCGATCGCCAGCCGCGGCACGAAGTTGAACACCGCCGAGGAATAGGTGCTGAACCCCGCGGCGAGATACGCCTCGGCGAACACCTCGGCCGTCGGCAACCCGCCGAGATAGACCAGCCGGTCCCCCATCTTGGCGGTGATCTGGCGCATCTTCCCGACCTCGCCGCCACCGTCCTTGAACCCCACGAGGTTGGGCAGCTCGTCGCACAGGCGCGCGACAGTGTCCGGCGCGAATTTCGAGTTGCCGCGGTTGTAGATCGTCACGCCGATCCCAACGGACCGGCAGACGGCGCGCACGTGATCGGCCAGTCCCTCCTGCGGCGCCTCGGTCAGGTAGTGCGGCAAGAGCAGGATACCGTCCGCGCCGACCTTCTCGACCTCGCGCGCGATGCCGATCGCGATCTCGGTGCCATAGCCGCAGCCCGCGACAATCGGCGTGTCGCCGGCCGCCTCCTTGGCCGCACGCACCACCTGCGGAATCTCGTCGGGTGTCAGCGAGAACATCTCGCCGGTGCCGCCCGCCGCGAAGAGCGCGCTTGCCGGGTAGCCCGACAGCCAGTTCACGTGCGCCTTGTACGGGTCGGGAGCGAATGCGCTGGCGTCATCGAAAGACGTGACTGGGAATGACAACAGACCTGCCCCGAGGGCGGTCTTGAGCGATTGAGGATCCATCGCGAGACGCTCCGTTCTGTCCGGTGTTTTATCCCGCTTACCGGCCCAGTATCGACCTGTCAATAATTCGTATGATGACTATTCCCTATCGTCTTATGAGTTCGCGGTAGCGCGACATCGAGTTGCGCAAGTGCGCCTGCATCGCATCACGTGCCGCAGCGGAATCGCCCACGGAAACGGCGCTTGCGATCGATTCGTGCTCACCCGCGATCATGTCGATATAAGCGGGATCGCCCCGCTGGTCGCCCCCCGCAAGTGCGGCGCGCGGAATCATCGACAGGCCCAACACCTCCAGGAACTCGCGGAACCTCGGGTTGTTGGTGGCGTCCGCCACAGCGAGATGGAAGCGCTGGTCGGCCTCTTTGGTCGACGCCCCGCTTTCCAGACAGCGGCGCATTTCGGCGGCGGCATCGAAGATCGCTTCTTCCTGCAAGGGCGAGCGCCGCTGCGCAGCGAGCGCGGCCGCCTCCATCTCGACTGCGACGCGCAGTTCCAGCATCTCGACAACCGAAGAAATTCTTTCGTAATCAACGATATGAAACGGCTTTTCCGGCTCCTCCGGACGCTCCAGAACGAACACGCCGGCGCCCTGACGCGGGGCAACGAGCCCGTCTGCCCGCAATCCGGCGATGGCTTCGCGAACGACCGTGCGCGAGACACCGAACCGCTCGGTCAGCCGCGCCTCGGAGGGCAACTTGTCGCCCGGCCGGAACGTACCGTCTGCGATCTCGGCGCCGAGCGCGCCGACAAGTTCAGCCACGAGATTGCGCCGCGTCTTGCCCGTTCCCGCGGTCATGTCCATCGTCGTTCTCCCGCTTTGGTTTCAGCGTCATCCTACCTGTTGACAGCTTATGCCACAAGTTGTCATACAACCTGCATCGAAAGCGGAGGAGACAGCGACATGACCAAGACCATCACGACCACAGCCCTTGCCGCGCTGATCGCCGGCGCAACGGCTCTGCCCAGCGCGGCCGAGGAATGGCGCGGCTGGAACATCCACCCCGAGGACTACCCCAACGGCGTTGCCCTCGAGAGCTTCGCAGAGATGGTGGCGGAGCGGACCGAGGGCCGGATCGAGCCGCAGGTCTACCACAACGGCGTGCTCGGCGCGCAGCCGGACGCGATCGAGCAACTGCGCAACGGCGGGCTCGACTTCGCCAACTTCAACATGGGCCCGATGGGACAGATCGTGTCGGCCACGAACGTGCTGTCCCTGCCCTTCCTCTTCACCGACCTCGACAACATGCACGAGGTGATGGACGGCGAGATCGGCGACCGTTTCGCCGACGCTCTGGCCGAGGAAGGCATCATCGCGCTGTCCTGGTTCGACAGCGGCGCGCGCAGCTTCTACAACACCGAGCGCGCGATCAACACGCCCGCGGATCTCGACGGTCTGAAGTTCCGCGTCATGAACAACGATCTCTACGTGCAGATGGTCGATCAGCTTGGCGGCAATGCAACCCCGATGGCGTATTCCGAGGTCTACCAGTCGCTCAGCACTGGCGTCATCGACGGGGCCGAGAACAACTGGCCGTCCTTTGACACGTCCAACCACTTCGAGGTGGCCGGCTTCTACTCGAACACAAACCACCTGATCCTGCCCGAGTGCATCTGCATCTCGGCCGACACATGGGAAAGCGTGTCCGACGAGGACAAGGAGATCGTGCGCGAGGCCGCCGTCGCCGCGGCCGAAGAGCAGCGCGAGCTCTGGGCGGACAGTTCGGAGGAAAGCCGCCAGAAGGTGATGGATGCCGGCGTTCAGGTGAACGATGTCGAAGACCCCGCCGCATTCCAGGAGGCGATGCAGCCGATCTACGACCAGTTCATCGAGAACAACCCCGATCTCGAGAGCTTTATCAACGACATCCGGGCCACTCAGAGCTGACCCGACGACCGGGCGGCCCTCGGGCCGCCCGGACCGCACCGGCCCCCTGCAGAAAGCGCCGCCATGCTGATCGCCGATGAACGCCAGACCCGGGACCCCGCCTACCGCGTCCTCCACGGGATCGCGACGGTGTGCATGGGGATCGCCGGCGTGCAGCTTGTGGTCCTGATCGGGATCTTCGGCTGGCTGGTTTACGGACGCTACGTGGTCAACGACACGCCGACATGGGTGGAGCAGCTCGCGCTCGTTCTCGTGGTGTGGATCACGTTTCTCGGGGGTGCCGTCGGCGTCTGGACGAAGTCGCACCTCTCGGTCGATTTCATACGCGAGGCGATGCCGCCGATCCTTTCGGTGCCGCTTCGGTTCTCGGCGCTCTTCGGTGTCCTGGCATTCTCTGTCGCGCTTGCGGTCTATGGCGGGCAGCTGTCGCTCGACACCTGGGGCCGACAGATCCCGATGCTGGGCGTGCCCGAGGGCGTGCGCGCCCTGCCGATGGCGATCTGCGGCGTGTTGTCGAGCCTTTTCACCCTCTATCACCTGGTCGAGCATGCGCGCGGCCGCGATCCCCTTCTGGACTGAACACACATGGGCCTCGCACTTCTCTTCGGCCTCTTCGCGGTCGGTCTCATCTGCGGCATGCCGGTGGCCTTCGCGCTCGGGCTCGCCACGGTGGTCGGCTTTCTCTACGAGGGCCTGCCGCTCTTCATCGGCTTCCAGCGCGTCCTGTCCGGCATATCGGTCTTCTCGCTCCTTGCGATCCCGTTCTTCATCTTCGCCGGCGAACTGATGATGCAAGGCGGCATCGCCGCGCGCCTGGTCCGCCTTGCCGCATCGGCCGTGGGATTCATGCGCGGCGGGCTCGGCGTCGTGAACGTCGCCTCCTCGATGCTCTTCGGCGGTATCTCGGGCTCCGCTGTCGCGGATACCTCCGCGCTCGGCTCGATCCTCGTGCCGGTGATGAAGGAAAAGGGATACGACGCCGATTACGCGGTCAACGTCACCGTCACATCGTCCGTCGCGGGCGTGGTGATCCCCCCGTCGCACAACATGATCCTGTTCGCCGTCGCTGCCGGGGGCGTGTCGGTGTCGAATCTCTTCATCGCCGGTATCCTGCCGGGCATCCTGATGTGCCTCATCCTCGGGCTCGTCGCGTGGATCATCGCGGTGCGTCGCGGCTACCCCGGCGAACCCTTTCCGGGCTTCCGCCAGCTGGGTATCCGCTTCCTGGTCGCGATCCCCGGCCTGATGACCGCGGTCATCATCGTCGGCGGCGTCCTGTCGGGGGTGATGACGGTGACGGAATCCGGCGCGTTCGGGGCGATCTGGGCGATCCTGGTGACGACGCTCGTCTACCGGGAGCTGACCTGGGACCGTTTCGTCGCCGCCGTCGTCGCGGCGGTGCGCACCACGGCTCTGGTGATGTTCCTCGTCGCGACAGCTTCGGCATTCGCCTATCTTCTGGCGCTCTACCGGGTGCCGGACCTCCTGGCCATGTCGGTGACGCTGATCTCCGAGAACCCGATCATCATCCTGCTGCTGCTGAACATCACCCTACTGGTGCTGGGGATGGTCATGGACATGGCTGCGCTCATCCTGATCTGCACGCCGATCTTCCTGCCGGTCGTGACCGACCTCGGCATGGATCCCCTGCAGTTCGGCGTGATCCTGATGATGAACCTGGGGCTCGGCCTGTGCACGCCGCCGGTGGGGGCCTGCCTCTTTGTCGGGTGCGTCGTGGGCGGCATCCGGATCGAGCAGGCGGTCCGCACGATCCTGCCGTTCTACGCGGCGATCGTCGCGGCGCTGCTGCTCGTCACCTACGTGCCGTTCTTTTCGATGTACCTGCCCAGCCTCATAGACTGAACCATTCGGGAGCCTGACATGAAACGACTTCTCATCACCGGAGCAGCCGGAGGGCTGGGGCGGATGATGCGGTCACGACTGTCGCACATGGCCGACACCATCCGCCTGTCGGACGTGTCCGACATGGAGCCGGCGGGTGACGGCGAGGAGGTCGTGCAGTGCGATCTCGCCGACGAGGCGGCTGTGCATGACCTCGTGAAGGATTGCGACGGCATCGTGCATTTCGGCGGCGTATCGGTCGAGCAGCCGTTCGACCCGATCTGCGCGGCCAATATCCGCGGCGTCTACAACATCTACGAGGCCGCGCGCGCTCACGGGATGCCGCGCATCCTCTTCGCGTCGTCGAACCACACGATCGGCTACTACACGCAGGACCAGCACCTCGGCGTCGACGACCCGATGAAGCCGGACGGGCTTTATGGCGTGTCGAAGTGCTTCGGCGAGGCGATGGCCTCCATGTATCACTCGAAGTTCGGGCAGGAGACCGCGATCGTGCGGATCGGCTCGTGCTTCCCCGAGCCCAAGAACCACCGGATGCTCGCCACGTGGTTCAGCCCCGACGATTTCGTGGCGCTGATCGAGTGCGTGTTCCGCGCTTCGCGGATCGGCTGTCCGATCGTATGGGGCGTTTCGGACAACGAAGAGCAATGGTGGGACAATTCCGCCGCGCGCTTCCTCGGCTGGCGCCCGAAGGACAGCTCCGCACGCTTCCGCGACAAGGTCGATGCCGAACACAAGCGTCCGCCGGCGGACGATCCGAACGCCGTGTACCAAGGCGGCGCCTTTACTGCGGAACCCATTCACCGCGACTGACCTCGCAGGAGACTTCATGACCTACCACCCCCACGGCAAGCATCTGATCGCCGGCGAGCGCGTCGGGTCGGACCGCACCTTCTCATCGGAGCCGGCCCACGGCGAGGCGCATGCCTTTAGCGTCGGCTCGCCCGAGATGGTCGATCGCGCCTGCGAGGCCGCGGAGGCGGCGTTCGACGCCTTCGCCGCGACCACCCGCGAGGCGCGCGCCGAATTCCTCGACACCATCGCCGCCGAGCTCGAGGCGCGGGTCGACGACATCACCGCGACGGCCATGTCCGAGACCGGGCTTCCGGAGCCGCGGATCCGCTCGGTCGAGCTTCCACGCACGGCCAACCAGATGCGGCTCTTTGCGCGCCATATCCGTGACGGCGCCTATCTCGACCGCCGACACGACGCAGCCATGCCGGACCGAGAGCCGATGCCGCGCCCGGATCTGCGCATGATCGAACGACCGATCGGCCCCGTGGCGGTCTTCGGCGCGTCGAACTTCCCCCTCGCCTTCTCGACCGCGGGCGGGGACACGGCCGCGGCGCTCGCGGCGGGCTGTCCCGTCGTGGTCAAGGGCCACGGCGCGCATCCCGGCACCGGGGAGCTTGCGGCCGAAGCCATCGCGGCCGCCGTCGAGAAATGCGGGATGCCGTCGGGCACATTCAGCCTGATTCAGGGCGGCGACCGGTCTGTCGGTCAGCGGCTCGTGCAGCATCCGCTGATCAAGGCCGTCGGCTTTACCGGATCGCTCAAGGGCGGCCGCGCGCTGTTCGATCTCTGCGCGCAACGGCCCGAACCGATCCCCTTCTTCGGAGAGCTCGGCTCGGTCAATCCGATGTTCCTGCTTGAGCAGGCCGCCGCCGTGCGCGGGGCGGATATCGGAAAGGCTTGGGCCGGGTCGCTGACCATGGGCGCGGGGCAGTTCTGCACCAATCCAGGCATCGCGGTGGTCCTCGACGGCGCTGGCGCGGACGCGGTGCGAGACGCGGCCAAGGCAGCGCTCGAGGAGATGGGCCCCCAGACCATGCTGACGAACGGCATCGCCTCGGCCTACAAGGGCGGCGCCGCGGCAATGGCCGATCAGGCCGGCGTCACCGCAATCGTCACCACCGAGCCGGCCGAGCGCGCGGCAACGCCGTTCCTCTTCGAGACGGACGCGCAGACGTGGCTCGGGAACGAGGCCCTCGGCGAAGAGGTCTTCGGCCCGCTCGGGCTCATCGTGCGCTGCCGCGACACGACCGAGATGGAAATGGTCGCCCGGACGCTGAAAGGCCAATTGACCGTCACGCTGCACATGGATGACGGCGATGCCGATGCTGCGCGCCGCCTCCTGCCGATTGTGGAGCGCAAGGCTGGCCGGATCCTCGCCAACGGCTTTCCGACAGGCGTCGAGGTGGCCGACGCGATGGTTCATGGCGGTCCGTACCCGGCCGCCACGAATTTCGGCCACACCTCCGTCGGCACACTGGCGATCCGCCGCTTTCTGCGACCGGTGTGCTTCCAGAACATGCCCGAGAGCGTTCTGCCGGACGACCTGACGACCTGACGACCTGACGCCGCGCGGGCGTCTGCACCACCGACACACAAAGGGCGCCCGGCCGATGCGGGCGCCCTTTCAATTGGTTTCATCGGCATCGCCGGAGAATTGAATGCGCCTCCGGGCGCTTCTCCACGGTGCCGAAGGCGTCTACGCGGCGACCGCACCGTTCGGTTCCAGCACGCGCGACAAGAGCCGTTCCCAGGTGTCGAGCGCGCCAGCCGGGAGCGCGCTCGGCGTCAGGTCGAGCAACCGCGCCTTGGCCCGCATGGCGAGATCGCGGCGCCAGTCGCCGGAGAGCGTGATCCCTTCCTGTGCCGCCCAGCGCTCGACCTGCAGGACGAGCGGCATGTCGTGACGCACCACGTCGGCAAAGAGACGGTCCGGTCTGCGCTCGATCCGATCGACCAGCGGCGCCAGGAACTCCGCGCCCAGAAGATCCTCGACCTGTGCCCCGCGCACGCCGATCACCTCGTCGAGCATCACCATGCGGTCCGATGCGATACCCTCGGCCCGGTGCTGGCTGGTCCCACCCGGCACAGCCGCGCGGCCGGCGGCGATCGTCGGCGGTGTCTGCGTCGCATCGCCGGCGATCATCCGCACCATCGTCTGCATGATCTCCGGGCCGGCCGCGGGCGTGAAGATCACGTCCCTTGCCGGTCGCAGCCGCCCCTCCCGAACAAGGATCGTCTTGATCGCGGAGAGGTAGATCTGCTCGGTCGTGCTGGCGACGAGGACCGGCGCGGAACCCAGCAACATGGCGTCCGCCACCGAAATGCTCAGCGCAGCCCGCACCGCGAAAGCGGCTCCACGCTTCGTGTCTGTGCCCTCGTCACGGCCCAGATCGGCGCTCACCCGCGTCGAGCCGTCGCGATCGACAAAGACCTTGCGCGCGCGTTCGAGCCGGTCGGCGCCCACGAGAAAGGGTGAATGCGTGGTGTAAAGGATCTGGTTGTTCGCCGCGAGACCTTCGAAGAAAAGCGAGAGATCCCGCTGCGCCAGCGGATGCAGCGAATGGCCCGGTTCGTCGAGCAGCAGAACCGCGTTGCGGTGCGCGCCCCGGCTCTCGTGAAGAAACACCAGGAAGAAGCTCAGGAACCACTGCAAGCCCGTCGAACGGTTCTCCAGCTCAACTTCCTGAGGGCGTCGCGCGTCTGCCACCCAGATCCGGAAGTGATTGCCGTCCGCCTCGAAGCGGAATCGATAGTCGCCCTGCTTCCACCATTCGCCGAAATGCTCTGTGAGCTTCGTGCTCGCGGATTGCAGCAAGATGGAGCGGGTGCGCTTCGCTTCGGCGATGCGGGCCAGCATCGCCGCGTCTGGCGCGGGCTCGGGCTGGCGCGCACGGTCGAGCCACTTGCGCATCCTGCCCGCCTGACCGTCGCGGGCAGCCGCCTCGGCCTCGGCCTCCTCGTGAATGTCGCGGAAGTCGCGTCCGAGTTGAAGGATCTCAGACGCTTCGAGGCCGACGAACCCGAAGAGAACGCGCAGGGTCCGCGCCTTGGCGGCCTCCTTCGCCCCGAGATCCGATCGCTCCATGTTCTCGACGACATGCGGCAGGTAGATCTCGGAGTCGAGGTTGCCGTAGTTCGAGTAGTAGACGAAGACCGGCATGCGCGAGAGGACAAGCTCGCGCACGGCGTCGATCTGGCCCGGGTCGGGCGCCAGGATGCGCGCCATGCGCCCCCCGAGACATTTGCGCAGGGCTTCGAGTTCCTGGGCCAGTTCCGATACGCCTTCAGGCGTCTCGCCCGCGTCCGCGGCTCCGGCCTCCGCCGTGGTCTCTGTCGGCTCCTCTTTCGGCTCCTCGGCGACCAGCGCTCCGACGCGGTTGCGCAGGCGGATCAGGTCGTTGGCCGTAAGCGGCTCCACGCCGGACAGTTCGTCGCGCACGGCCTCCAGTGTCGCCGTTGCCTCGGACAGCCGATCGACGTCGGCATCGCCCAGCACGGACAGCCGCTCGAGTGCGCCATTCACGTCCTCCCGGACTTCGGCGCGGTCGTCGGTCTTGCGGGGCCGATGCAACGGGAAGCTGACGAGATAGCTTCCGTCGAAGCCACGGCTGACCGCGACAACCTCGGCCGCCTCCTTGTCGATCCGTGCCAGCGCTGCAATCTCTTCGGCAGCCGCGCCGGTCTCGAATTCGGCGGTGATGAAGTGGAAGGCCTCGGGCGCCTTGCGGATCGTTCCGAACAGCGCCTTCGGGAAGTCGGAGATCGGATCGATCGCGCCGTCGCCGGCGGGATTGAGCTTCCAAAGCGGCAGGAGAAGGTTGGTCTTGCCGGACTCGTTCACGCCGATCAGGGCGGTGACGTCATCAAGATCGAGAAACCCGGAGTCGACCACCGACCGGAAATTCGTCACGCGGTACCGGCGCAATCTGAATTCGGACCGGTCCCGACGGTCCGCGCGCGTCGTCGCGTCCACCACTTCCGCCGGCGCGAATGTCTTGACCTGATGCATGTTGCTTCCCCCTCCCGAACAATTCTGACAGCGCCACCACCCTCGACCGACACGGCCGGATCGCGTTGGCTCCGGTCATCGGCGGGTGTCAGTGTGAAAACGCCTCATCTGCGGTTTTCATCCCGTCCTCGACGGGAGCGCGGTCACAACGGTTTGGTCAGGTCGGCCAAAGGGCCGGTCCTTCTCGTTCGGCGCCGCCCGTCATCGCCATCCGCCGCGACAGGGCCTGGACGAGCGTCGCCTGCAGGCGCGCCGTTTGGCGGCTGGCCGCGGACGCGACGTCGATGGCGTCCATTGCCCGCGACAGTGTCTCCTTCTGGCGCCAGATCGCGTCGAAAACGGCGCGCATCCGGTCGTCGCGTTCAAGCCGGGCCTCCAGCTCGCACGCCTCTTCCGGCCCCAGTTCCCCGTCGATATAGAAATCGATCTCGCACAGATGGGTCAGCGTCATCGATATCTCCTCACATGACCGCTGCGATGTCTCTTTGTGCCGGCCCAGCACGACGCGGCCGGGCCCGTTCGACCACTTCGCGTGCCGCGCGGGGCCGGGACGAGCTGCAAGACCCGCCACGCATCGGCGGCGCGGATGGAAGGACAAACGCGCGACGGCGCGCCTTCATCCGTGCTGTGCCTGCGAATGCGGCACCGTCTCAAACCGCTCTGCGGCGCGGAACGAGAACGTCAGCGCGGTCGGCGGGGGCGACGCGCACCTCGGCCACGCGTGGCTGGGGCGACGGGCCGCGCGCCTCGGCGCTGCCAAACCGGCCGTAGAGCTCGCTGCGCAGCTGTGGAATCTCCTCCTCGATCAGCTCGTTGAGCTTGATGCGGTCGGACCGGCTCAGCCGCGTGAAGCTCTGGAGGCCACATTTCTGCGCCACCTCGCGCGCATGGGGATGCACTTGCGACCAGAGCGCGCGCAGGTCCATGTCGCGGTCCCGCATGAGCAGTTCACGCTCGTAGATCCGCTCGAACACGTCGTCGAAACGGGCCACGAGACGCTTCCTTTCGCGGGGCAGGATCCCCAGTTCCACGACGAGCGTCAGGATCATGATGACCGCAAGAACCCCGGGCAGCGCGATCAGCATGCCGGTCGCGACAGAGGCGGCCGATGCGGCGACGAGAATGCCGAGCAAAGCGCATCGCCACTGCGTTCGGATCCGCCTGAACTTGCGCGCCGCGCCGTCGATGACGAAGGCGTGCAGGCGCAGCCGCTCGGTAAAGGTCTGCATCTGCGTGATCAGGTTGTCGAGTCGGCGCGTCGGTGCGCTTCGGAGCTCTTCGACGAGGCCCCTGCGCGCCTCGTCGAAATCGTCCACCGGAAGCTTCGAGGCCGGTTTCCCCGCGATCGGAACGAACGTGTTGTATATGAGCGGAAGATCCTTGCGCAACGTGACCTTGCCGAGGTTCCAGCACAGCGCGCCGTAGGCACGGGCGAAATCGTGCAGGTTCTGGAACTGATCCATCTTGTTCATGACGATCAGAAGCTTGTGGTCGATACCGCTCAGCGCCTCCTTGAAGACCTGGAGGGTCTCACCGGTCGTTCCGGGCTTGTCCGGATCGAAGAAGACGATCACGAGGTCCGCACGTTCCGCGAACCAGCGGACCGCGCCTGGAAAATCGTAGCCGCGCCCGCCCTCGGCCTTGGCCTCGTCGATCATGCCCGGGCTGTCGATCAGCGTGACCGTCCGCAGAAGATCGGCCTGCCGCTGCTTCAGACGGATGTGACTGACCAGCTGATCCCCGAAATGGCGAAGCCCCTCGTAGGGCAGATCGGGGTTGCTCACCACTGCGGGCCCATCGCGATCCGCGCGATCCGCTCCCCAGGTGATGATCGTGAAGCTGTCGTCGGTCGGCGCGACGCCCGTCTTCTGCACCTCTGACCCGAGGAGGTAATTGATGAAGGTCGACTTCCCCGACGAGTGATTGCCGAGCAGAAGAACCTGCGGCGGGCGGCGCAGTTCTCCGATGGTCGGAGGGCGCCGAAACATGAACTGCTGCGACAGCGGATCGAGCGGGTCGCCGTAATAGGCGCGGATCTTGTCGGCAAAATCGTCGGTGACATGCTGCACGAGGGTGACCTCTCTCTATATCGTTGGATTTGGGCCGCCACGTCGCAAGCGGTCAGCCGCTCCTGTCGCAACGGCCGCCTGCGTCCGCGAGGCGCGAGGGACACCCCGCCGACGCGCAGGTCGGCAGGGCGGAAGATCTCGGATGTGCCGCCCCCGGTTTGGCACCGTGACCACCGCCGCGGCCATACGTTGCGCTGTCGTCGGGGAGCGGCATGCCGTGGTGAAGGTGCCCACGTCCTCGGAGCAAAGGCGCCCGATAACGGTCACAGCTTCGGCAGCCGACGACGAACGCCGCTCGGATCAAGCGCAGAGCGTCGCGGGGCCTGAGCGAAGCGGCGAATGCGTCGCGAACGTTGTTCGATGAGGCACCAGCCGACGACTTCGCTCCGAAATCTCACACACCCGCTCAGGCCGCCGCCTGAGCGTCCGCTCTCGCCGTGGCCACCGTTTTTGGGGTCGTTGCGTCCTCCGGCGCTGTCTCCAGAAGTTCGACAACATCGCGGCCGATCCGGCGCTGCTCTTCGGCGCGCATCATGAGATCCGACACCGCCTCGAACAGCTCTTCCCGGCGCATGCCGATCAGATCGAGTTGCCGGTCGCACAGGCGATCCAGGCTCGCCATGATGGCCGCGATGTCGCCGCGAAACCGCCAGCTGTCGTAGCGCTCCCGCAGCGAGCGACGCGCGTCGCCGCTATCCACGGCAGCCGAGTGACCGAAAAATCGGGTGAACATGGGGTAGTCCTCCATTGTCGGAAAGAGTCGAGCCACCAACACGGTGACGGGTTCGCGGACCTGCGGAATCGCAGGCGTCGTGGGCCGAACCGGCAGGCAGCATTGGAACGCGACGATTGCCCGGACGTGAGCGTCGCGCGACCACGGATGAACACGAGAACAGCGCCGCAGCGCCGCCGCCGCAGTGGCGACGCGCCCGCGACCCGAGCCAGAGGTCCGGCACAAGGTCGTCCGCCGGCACGACGTCGCGGAACGTGTCCGCAGATTTGAGTGCTGTGGCCGTGGTCACGTCGCGTCTCGCTTCAATCGTATCGAAGCAAAGACGCGTGCCGGATGGTTTTCATCCGGCACGCGCGAGCAATTGGCGCGAAATAAAAGCTTCAACCGCAAGGGATGAATTCACGGCCCGGCGCGTAGCGCGTGCGTTCCCAACCGTCTTATCTCCCGGCGGAGGATCTCTCGACCGGGGCCTTTAGCCGAAGCAGAGCGTGCGCGCGGGCCCTTGCGAATTGCTCTAGTCGCACCGCGCGCGTCCGGTCTCAGGCGAGACCGACCTCCGCGCGCCCGGTGCGGCGGGCGACATCGGCTTCTGTCGCCCGATCCAGCAGGTCTGCCACCAGCCTCGCCCATCCATCGACGCAGGCCGCTTCGGCCGACATATCCGTCGCCGGCATCCGCATCCCTGCCCGCGCCCGCACGATGGCCGATGCCCATGCCTCGACCGTCATCTCCTCGACGGCGACTGCGCCGTTGGCGATGTGGTCCTTGAGTCCGTCGACGTTGGCGACGAGCAGCGGGCGGCGTGCAGCCATCGCTTCGAGCGCGATCAACCCGTAGGGCTCCCAGCGGGAGGGCATCGCCACGAGGTCGCAGCCGGACATCGCCATCGCGGGATCCGCCGCGAAGCCCGGTAACGAGATCCGTGGATCGCCCGCGGCGAGCGTCTCCAGTGCAGCGCGCTCCGGGCCATCACCGATGAGTTGCAGCCGGAGATCGGGATCGGAGACGGCCCGGAACGCACGGATCAGGAGGTCGAAACCCTTCTGCTGATCGAACCGGCCGATCGCGCCGATCGTCCGAACCGACCCGCCCGGCACCGGCAAAGCGCGAAACGCGTCGAGCGCGACGCAGGGTCGGATCATTTCGAGCACGGACGGCGCCACCAGCCCGCGGCGCACAAGCCAGTCGGCCTGTGCCGCACTCACAGCGACGACGCGGTCGAAGAGCGCATAGGCGCAGCGCAGGAGCGTCTGGAACCGACCTGGCGCCGTCACCCGCGCCGCGGCGAACCCGGCGCAATAGCTGTGCTCGACATGCACGAGCGGCGTGTTCGGGAACCGCGCCCGAAGCAGCATGAGCCCGGGCAGGCCCCGCCATGATACGGTAAGGTGCGACACGATCACGTCGGCCTCGATCGGCGCCGTGGCGGGGCGTGTGCGGGACACGGGCACCACGACATGCGTGGCCAGCCGCGCCATGGCGGCATCCGCGGCGATGAAATCGAGATACCGTGTGACGCCTCCGGGATTGGTGTCGTCGATAAGGTGAACGATGCGAAGCATGGCGGGTCTCCTCGAGGATCAGGCGCGGCGCGCGGCAAGTCGCCGGAGCGCGGTCAGCGGTTTCGGCCCGCAGGCCGTCAGGGCGACGGCGGCAGCGAGCGTGGTGATGGTTTTGGCGGGCTCTTCCCAGAGCGGACGGAACGATGCCGAAAGCGCGGCGCGGATCCGCGCGAGCGCTTCGGGACCGTTGCCCGAGACGACCGCGCGCCGTGCGAGATATCGCAGCTGGTAGGCACGAGCGGCGGGCGCGTGGCGGGCCATGAACTCCGGCGCGCACGGGCTCAGCTTGTCGACCATGCGCTCCCACGCCGCGAACTGCCGGACGGTGGCTGCCGACAATCCGCCGGCAACGATGCGATAGCGGGTCAGGAGGCCCGGCACGCCCTCGATCTGCCAGTCGGTCATCAGCGCGAAGCGCAGCCAGCACTCGATATCCTCGGACTGGCGGAAGGTCTCGTCGAACCACCAGTCGCGATGCGTCTCCCCAGCCGGCCGCCATGCAAGGTCGTCGAGCGCCGCGCGGCGCAGCACCGGTGCCGAGCCATTGCCGACCGGATTGCGGCAGAAGACATGCGCGGCGGTGATGCCGGTCAGCCGTGGACGCTGCGACAGGCCGGTCGGCCGGCCCCTCTCGTCGATCATTTCGGACCCGGAGAAGCTCAGCCCGACGCCGGGATTCGCATCGAGATGCGTCACGTGCGCCGCAAGCTTGGCCGGGCGCCACAGATCGTCGGCATCGCAGAACCCGATGTATTCGCCGCGCGCCGCGGCGATCCCGCTGTTGCGCGCGCCGGCGAGGCCGCGGTTCGGCTGCTGCACGATCCGGATCCGCGGATCTCCGAGGCTGCGCGCGATGGCGACTGTCCGGTCGGTCGATCCGTCATCGACCACTATGATCTCGAAGTCGGTGAAGGTCTGCGCACGAAGACTGTCGAGCGTCTCTGCGATGGTGTCGGCCACGTTGTAGGCCGGAACGATGATACTGGTTTTGGGCATGTCGGGGAGCTTTCAGCTGGCAAATAGCGCGCGGCGCAGCCGGGCGGGCATTAGGGGCGAAAGAAGCGCGCCGAGCGCGGTCAGCCCGCCCCGGCGCAGGTCGGACAGGAAGCCCGCCGGGCTGGTGGCGAGTCCCGCGGCGGCAAGGCGCAGGGCTTCGGCGCCGGGCGCGCCGACGCGCAGCGCCCGACGCGCCAGGTAGCGCAGGTGGATCGCCTCCGACCGCGCGTCGGCAACGAAGCCGTGGCGCGCCGCGGTCGCGATCGCCCGATCCCGCCCGGCCCGCATCGCGGCGAGATCCGAGGACAGCCCGGATACGCTCGTGCGGTAGCGCACCAGCGTCCGGTCGAGCCCGATCACGCGAGAGCCCTGACCCACGAGGCGAATGAGCCATTCGAGATCCTCGTTGTGGACCATGCCGGTGTCGAAACCGCCGGTCGCGACGAACGCGGCGCGCCGCACCACGAGGTTGGACATCGTACAGACCGGGTTTTCCCCGAGGAGCGTCGGAACGGACAGGTCGCCAGACGGGACCGTGGACAGCTTGCTCGTCCGCGCTCCGTCGAGGAAGGCAATCCGCGCAAAAACCGCGTCGACGGCGGGATCCGCGAGCGCGGCAAGGCAGAGTCGAAGTTTGTCGGGCGCCCAAAGGTCGTCAGCATCGCAGAAGCCGATCACCGACCCACGCGCCTCTGCCACCCCGAGATTGCGCGCGCGGCTCGGGCCCTTTCCGGTGTTCGCTATGACGCGTATGCGGGCATCGGCGCGCGCCGCGTGCGCGAGCATCTCCGGTGTCGCGTCGGTCGAGCCGTCGTCGACGCACAGCATCTCCCAGTCGGTGACGCTCTGCGCGCGGAGGCTGGCAAGGGTTTCGGCCAGCGTGTCAGCGGCGTTGAAACAGGGAACGACGATCGAAACGGTCGGCATGTCAGGCCCTTTCGGCGTGAGAGATGGCGGAGACGGGGCGCAGCGTCGCGAGGGCTGCGCCGATCTGCGTGACCGTGGCGACCAGCAGGTAGCCCCAGGCGATGGCGGTCAGTCCCTCGCGCGCCAAAATCGCGGTCGTGCAGATCAGTGCGGCGGTAACCCCCAGCGTGACGGCGAACTCGACATGCGCCCTGTCGTCCGCGCGCAGCCATTGCGCCGTTCCGGTCCAGATCACGCCGGGGATCGCTGCGAGGCAGAGGATGGACACGACATCGGCGATGCCCGCCCAATTCGATCCGAAAAGTACCGGCACGTAGTAGGGCGCGGCCAGCGCCTGCGCGACCACAAGGCAAGAGATCAGGGCGGTGCTGAGCCCGAGCGCGCCGCGCAGGGCTGCGCGGCGGTCCGTCGCCGAGCAGAGATGCGGAAAGAGCGCGACCGAAAGAGCCTGCGCGAACGAGTTGGCGAGGCCGAGCCCGGCGTTGAACGCCATGAAGTAGAGGCCCAGCGCCTCGACCCCGAGAAGAGCTCCGATCACCAGCTTGTCGGCCTGCACGCGCAGCGCCTTGACCACCTCGACGCCCAGAACTGCCCAGCCGAACCGCAGGAACGGCGCGAGCGGGGCCGGCGCGACCGAGCGGTCCGGCTGCCACGGCTGCAGACGGCGCATGGCGACCAGCCACAACGGTGCGGTCAGAAGGCGCGGCAGGATCAGAGCCAACGGCCCGGGCACGATGACCGCGAGGCCCGCGGAGAGGACATTCGCCCCCACGACCTGGCCCGCCGCGATCGCAGCTGTCTGGCGCAGCTTGCCCGCCCGCATCGCCAACCCGCAATGCACGAGGCCCGCCGGCATGAACAGGTACTCGCCGGCAAGGATCGCCACCAGCCAGAACAGCCGGACATCGTCGCTCAGCTGCCAGATCGCCGCTCCGATGACGAGCTGGAGCGCGAAGAGCGACAGGCACCAGGCCCAGACGATGCGGCGGGCCGTTCGGCAGGTGGCGGCAAGGTCGGACACGTCCGCGCGGATGATGCGCTGGCCGACGCCGTTCTCCGTCAACGCCTTCAGGATGTCGGCCGCGGCCAGTGCCGTCGCCGCAATTCCGATCGCCGCGGCATCCATTGTTCGCGCGACGGCGACGACGACAAGAAGGCGCGACGCCTTCGCCGCGACCTCGGACAAGCAGTAAGCGACAAGGTTGCGGGCGAACGGCGCGAGGCCGGCACTGAGTTGCATTTTGACGTATCCGGTTCTGGCGGGCTCCGTGCCGGCCGAGATCGGAATAGCCTCAAGCGGTCTGAACTGTCGCGCGCACGGCGGGACAGTGCAGCGGCGCAACGGATTGCCTTTGTCACCATTCGGATAGGTCTGCGATCCCGAAGTTCGATGGACGACCTGCCCCGCCCGACCTTAGGGTTTTCTCAACCATAAAGAGAGCGTTGGAGCAGTTTCCGTATGTCTCGTCGAAGACCCTCCGCGGCGGTCAGTGGCTTGGCCATGCTCGCCCTCGCCGGCTGTGCCGGGGGGCAGCCGGCCGCCAACCTCGAGCCCGTTTCCGTAGGACGCGCCTACCAGGCGCAGTATCGCGCCTTCGCACGCGACACCGATGGGACGCTGCAGTCCGAGGCCATGAACGCCGCCCGCTGCCGGCCCTTCGCGGGCGGCGCTGGCAGCGCCGGCGGCAAGATCGGGCGCGTGCTGCCGGCCTCGTTGCGCGGCGAGCTTCTGTCGCGCGGCGACCTTCTCGATCTGCGGATCGCCGAGGATGAAACGTTCAGCGGCCAGTTCGTCGTGTCCCGCGACGGCACGCTCAAGGTGCCGTTCCTCGCCCCGATCGCCGCGCAGGGGCGCAGTCCGGGCAGCGTGGCCGCCGAGATCGAAAATGCGCTCGTCGCCGGCGGCTATTACGACGCGCGCCCCGATGTCTCGCTGCTGATGATGGATTTTGCGGCCGCCCGCGTCGCGGTGAGCGGCGCGGTCTTCGAACCGAGACCGGTGGATATCGGCGGCGTTGCGGGCGACAACGTGGACGACCGTCGGCAGGCCGCGCTCGGGGACTCGACCGAGGGGCGCAACGTGTCCGTCGCGCTTAGCAGCGCGGGCGGCGTGCGGCCCGATGCCGACCTGTCGGCCGTCCAGATCATCCGCGGCGGCACGATCTATACGGTCGACCTGCGCGGCGCCATCGACGGCCGGGAATTCGACGACGTGATGCTTCTGACCGGAGACCAGGTGGTCGTGCCATCGCGCGACTGCTTTCAGGACGACCTGATGAAGCCGAGCCCGATCAGCCCGCCGGGCATCTCGCTCTATCTTTCGAACCTCACGCAACCGGCCACCGGCAACGCGCCGTCGGCCATCGGGCAGACGGTGCGCGAGGTGCCCTACGGCACCCGGTTCATGCAGGCGGTGATCGATGCGAACTGCGTCGGCGGCGCGCGCGCGACGA
Organism: Roseivivax jejudonensis; assembly: GCF_900172265.1. GTDB lineage: Bacteria > Pseudomonadota > Alphaproteobacteria > Rhodobacterales > Rhodobacteraceae > Roseivivax > Roseivivax jejudonensis. Next base: position 185,028 of record NZ_FWFK01000001.1, read on the forward strand.
GCGCCGACCGCTCTGCGGCGCTCTTCACTCGCAACCCCGACAGCGGGGTGTCCGCCGTGATCGAGCGTCCGGTCGAGGACATGCGCCAGCGCGCGGATCGCGACGACTACGACCCCTACCTGCTGCCTGGGGACGCGATCGCCTGCTACGACAGCGGCGTCACCAATATCGGCGAGGTCGGGCGCCTAATCGGACTCGCCACCGCCTTCACCGTGTTCCGCTGAGGCACGTCCCGCCCGGTCGACCAGTGCCGCGCGCGAGCGCCGCCAGAGCGGGCCGAGCGCAATAAGATCGTCGGCCGAGACGGCACCCGTCCTGGCCGCCGTTTCGATCCGCCCCAGCGCCGAACGCATCGCGGCCAGCCCCAAAGTCGCGCAAGAGCCCGCACAGCGATGCGCGCGCGGTCCGAGGTCGGGCTTGCCGGGGCGCTCTGCGGCCAACGCGGCGATCGCCGCATCGAGTTCGTCGACGAACCGATCGATCAGCTCTGCCATGTGTGCCGGCCCGATCGTCGCCCTGAGCGAGTCGAATTGCGCTTCGTCGAGGAGCGGCACCGAGTCGGGCGAAGGAGCCGGTTCGATCCCGTGCCCGCCGCGCGCGAGGTCGCGCAGCGTGCTGGCCAGAAGCGCACGATCGACGGGTTTGGAGATGCAGCCGTCCATTCCGGCGGCACGAAACTTGGCGATCTCGTCGGGCAGGGCGTGGGCGGTGACGGCGATGATCGGCGTGGTTGCCGAAGGGCCGGCGCCGGCGCGGATGGCACGCGCGGCGTCCTGTCCGTCCATGACCGGCATCGAGATATCCATCAGGATGGCGTCGAAATGACGGGCTTCGGCCCACTCGACGCCGGCACGGCCGTTGACGGCCTCCGTCACCACGTGGCCTTCGGCCTCGAGCATTTCCCGCGCGACGAAGCGATTGATCTCGTTGTCTTCCACCAGGAGGACCGAGAGGCCCGGCGGCGTCTCCGACGGCTCTCCGGCAGTGGCGTCGCGCGCAGGGATCGGCGTCGGGCGATCCTCGACCGGGTCGAGCGGGATGCGGATCCAGAAAAGGCTGCCTTCGCCCAGCTCGCTTTCGACGCCGATCTCGCCACCCATGAGGCCCACGAGGCGCCGCGCGATCCCGAGGCCGAGTCCCGTGCCGCCGGTTTGCCGCGAATACGACGAGTCGAGCGTTTCGAAATCGTTGAAGATACGGTCGAGATTGCCGTCGGCGATGCCGACCCCGCTGTCGATGACCCGGAACTCGATACTGTTGTCGCCATCGCCTATCTGCTCGACCTCGATGTCGATGGTGCCGCCGCGCGTGAACTTGACGGCGTTGCCGACGAGATTGAGCAGCACCTGACGCAGCAGGCGGGAATCCCCGAGAACCGCCCGGCCTGGCGGGCCGACCCACTGCCAGCTCAACGCGTTTCCGTTGCTGGCGGCGAGGCTCGCCGTGGTCTCGATCACGCCGTCCAGCAAACGCTGGATCTCGAACGGGCGACGCTCTGCCGTCAGCTTGCCCGCCTCGAACTTCGACAGGTCGAGTACGTCGTTCACGAGGCCCAGCAGAAGCCGCCCCGAGCTGACCATGCGATCCAGCAGCTCGGTCTGCCGTTCGGTCAGGTCATGATCGCGCATCAGCTGCATCGTCCCGAGAAGGCCGTTCAGCGGCGTCCGCATTTCATGGCTCATCACCGCAAGGAACTCGGCCTTCGCTTTCTCGCCCGCAAGCGCCTTGTCCCGCGCCTCGGTCAACCCTTCCTCGGCGGCCTTTCGGCGCGAGATATCGCGGACGAAGGCGACGTAGACGACCTCGCTCTCGTCCTCGGCACGGTCGATCGACATCTCGGCGGGAAACCTGCGCCCGTCGCGGGTGACCGCGACGCTCTCGAACACCCGCCGGTCGGCTCGAGGCCGCCGCCCCTCGGCGACAGCGGCCATCGCATCGTCGCGCAGGATCGGCTGAATGTCAGCGGGAAAGAGCGTCTCGAGCGCGGAGCGCCCGATCAGTTCGCTCTTGGGATAGCCGAAGGTGCAGACCGCGGCGCCGTTCACGTCGACGATGCGACCGGTCTTGTCGCTCACCACAATCGCATCGACCGAGGTTTCGACGATCGTCTGCATCCGGGCCCCGGTCTGGCGAAGATCGCGGGCGCGCAACTCGGACAAGCGGTAAAGACGTCGAAACGACAGCGCGAGCAGCGACAACCCCGCCAGGAGCAGCGCCAGAACCGCGGCCATGACAAGAAGCGTGGTCGTCACCTCGTCGCGCCGCGCGTCCGACAACTCGGCGAAGCTGGTCAGCCCGGCCAACGACAATTCCCGCACGTCGTCCGTCAGGGCGCCAACCTCGCGCGCCAGATCGGGAAGCGCCGCGCGCAGATCCTCCGGCGGTCCGTCGATCAACGGCACCGTCGCGTCGAGGAAGTCGCGCACGTTCGCCCGAGGCGCGTCGTAGTCCGGGTTCTCGCGCATGTCGCGGAACACCTCGCCGCGCTCGAGGGTCGACATGCGACTGTAGAAGATGTCGAACCGGCGGCGCACCACCGGCAGCAGCGACGGATCCCGCTCGGCCTCCAGAAGGGCGACCTCGAGCTGAAGGAACTCCACGTCGACCTGCGCGAGGCTCCATTGCAGGTTGTCGGAGTTGGCCGTGCTGAGATCGTCGATCTCGCGCAGAACGAGCCAGCCCATCCCGGCGACGGTCGAGAAGCAGAAGACGAGCAGAGTGACCACGACCGACAGACGCGACCAAAGCGTGCGCCGCGGTGCGATTTCCTGGGCCGTGGTCGTACTCATGGGATGCGAAGGTCCTACTCGGCGACGACAATCCGGTCGAGTTGCCAGATGCTGCGCGAATAGACCACCTCGGTTTGATATTCGGTGTTGTCGTCGAAGGGATAAACCACCCAGAGCGGCCCCTTGTCGCGCACCGACATCGGCGATCCGTTGTTCAGGTAGGCGATGATCGGACCGCCTTCGACCCAGTCGTCGCGCGGGATCTCGACCGCGTAGTCGTTGATCGCGGTCGCGCTCAGGACGTCGCCTTCGGCACCGACCGCCTCCATCAACGTGACCAGGGGGACGCCGGTGAACGTCTGCTCGCCCTCGGTCCAGATCGTCGTCGTGCGGATCGTCACGGGTCCGAGCGCTTCGAGCATGTCGAGATCGAAGGCCGCCGCATCGCCTTCGTTGGTGGTCTCGATGGCACCGGTCACCGTCAGGATGACCTCGCCTTCCGGCTCGGGCAGCGCCTGGGCGGCGGCTGGCACCGGGCCGAGGGCACAGGTCAGGACCAGGGACGTCAGAGCAAGACGAGTGAGAGATGTCATGGCGATACTCCGAAAAGCGTGTGCGGGGCTTATGCCACAACCCGGCTTGAACGGTCATCGGGACATCGGCAGAGCCCACCTATCCGAAGGGATAGGTGGGCGACCACGCGATCAAGCGCGGCTCAGTAGGCGCCGCGGCCGCCAAGGACGGCACGGAACGTCATCGCGATCAGGATGAGGTCCAGCAGGACCGAGCGTGACTGTGCGTAGGCCAGGTCGACGTCGATCATCTTGTCGAACCCGATCTCCGCCCGGCCGGAGACCTGCCAGATGCCGGTGAGGCCGGGCTTGACCGCCAGCCGCCCGAGCGCGCGCGCCGGGTAGGCCGCGACCTCTTCGGGCAGAGCGGGCCGTGGCCCGACGACCGACATCTCGCCGCGCAGCACATTGATGATCTGCGGAAGCTCGTCGATCGAGAACCGGCGCAGGATGCGCCCGACCCGCGTGACCCGTGGATCGTTGCGCGACTTGAAGCAGACGCCGGCCCGGTCGGCTTGCGCGAGCAGCGCCGCGCGACGCGCCTCGGCATCGACGTGCATGGAGCGGAACTTCAGCATGGTAAACGGCGCGCCGTCCTTGCCCACCCGCACCTGCCGAAAGAACACTGGCCCGCGGCTGTCGATCTTGATCGCGGCGAGGAGGAGCAGGAGCAGCGGCGCCAGCGCCAACAGCGCCGTCCCGGCCAGCGCGATGTCGAGCGTCCGGCGAACTGCCGCGACACGGTCGATCCGGCCTGCCGCGTGACGCGCAGCGCGCGCGAGGAATGTCGCGTTGCCGACAAGGTAGCGGCCCGCCATCCGGCGCGGCTCCATCGCAAGGCGCCAGATCCATTCACAGCGTGCCTTCCGGATCGCGACAGGCGCGCGCCGCACCCGGCCGGCAAGAAAGTCGAAAAGCGCGCCGACGCCCAGAGTGACCCTCGCATCGAGGAGACGGGCATATTGCGCCAGCCAGACATCCTGCGCCGGCACCCCCATCGCCACCAGCACGATGTCGGGGCGCGCCGCGTTGATCGCGGCGATCGCCGCCGGGGCGCTTGCCACGCCATCGAAGCCGTCGCGCGTGCCGACCACGCGCAAGCCGGGGAACCCGAGGCAGAGGGTGCGCGCGGCTGCCTCGGCCACGCCGGGTCGTCCACCGAGAAGAAACACGCTCTGACCGCAGCGGGCCGCCTCCGCCAGAAGGGCCGGCACGAAATCGGTGCCGTTCAGGTTCTCTGCGAAACGTGTGCCGCACATCCGCGCGGCCAGCTCCACACCGATGCCGTCCGGCAGGACCATATCGGCCGAGTGAAGCGCATCGGCGTATCGCGCGTCGCGTGCCATGATGTTCCCGCAATGGGCATTCAGGAAGGCGACGCGGCTGCGCCATCCAGGCGCGAGAAGAGCGTCGATCACGGCGCCACGGTGGGCGTCGACCACGTCGAGGCCGAACAGGCTGACATGCGCCAGATCAGCGTCAGGCGCCGGGGGCTGGGCGGCCGGAACGGCCGAAAGCGCCGAGGTGGCAAAACTGCGGGCAGGGCTGGCGAAGGTCATGGAAACGATCCCGTTCGATTGCGTTTCCAGTGACTTGCGGCGAACGCGCCTTTCCTCTCAAGCGCGCGTCGGGCGAGGCTGCGCCTCCGCCGGGACAGCGGGCCAGCGCGTTCAGGCAGCGCGGCGCGCCGTGGGGAGTGGCGCCGGACCGTAGGCATCAGACCCGCTATCCGATCGGATAGCATGGTTAACCGTCAGCGCCCTGTTCATGCGTGGTTAACGGTGCAAAAGACACGTCGCGGGCCTGTGACCCTCACCCGCCGTAGTTGTGTCTTGTTCAGGAGTTAGGCGATGGATATCGAGTTCGGAACCACGGCGAGCCAGCCGCCCCGCGCGGTCCGGCCGACGCTCTCGAAGAGGCCTTTGGACATGCGGATCCTGATCGCCGACGACCACGACCTGCTGCGGGAAACGCTCGACATGTTCCTGACCAGCGAGGGCGGGATCGAAACCGAGACGGCCGCCGACTACACCGAGGCCGAACGGCTCGTATCGGAAAGTGCCTTCGACCTGGTGCTGCTCGATTTCTCCATGCCCGGGATGCAGGGGCTCGACGGGCTCGCGCGCATGATGGCGATGCCGGGCGACCACCGCGTCGCGATCATATCCGGCACGGCGGATCAGGACGTGGCGCAGCAGACCCTGGCGTCCGGCGCCGCGGGCTTCCTGCCGAAAACGCTTTCGGCGAAGTCGCTGATCAACGCCGTGCGGTTCATGGCGATGGGCGAGCAATACGCCCCGCTCGAGTTCCTGCGCGCGCCCACGCCGGTCGCCCAGCATCCTCTCGCGGAGAAACTCTCGCAGCGCGAGTTCGAGGTGCTGCGCGGTCTGACCGAGGGCAAGTCGAACAAGGAAATCGCCCGCGATCTCGATATCCGCGAACCGACGGTCAAGCTTCACATGAAGACGCTCTACCGCAAGATCGGCGTGTCGAACCGGACCCAGGCGGCGATGATCGCGCGGGACGAGGGCCTGTTCTGACCTATCCCTCCGGATAGTTCGCGCTATCCCGCGGCTCCGGCCGCTATCCCGCCCCGCACGCGCATCGACGATCCGATCGGGCTAGAGCGACAGGCAAGGAGACTTGCCAGATGCCCAGCCCCCGTTCGATCCCGTTTCGCCTTCCCCTGCTCGTACGGCTGCCCTTTCGGCAGCTGTCGCTGACCCGCGTGCTGCGTGGCGGGCGCCCGCGCGATCTCGGACGCTTGCCGCGCTATGTCGGGCTCTTCGCCCTCGGCGCCGCATGCATCTGGGGACCGATCACCAGCTACCTGCAGACCGCGCCGCTGCGGTTCACCTCCAGCACGTCGCTGATCCTTCCCGGCTCCGGCGCCTCGGCCTCGGTCAACCTCGACCGGATCGGTCAGGCCTCGTCCTTTGCAAACTCGCCGTTCGCCAGCAACGCGGTGAGCCCGACCGAGACCTACAAGCGGCTTCTCGGCGCAGGACGCATCGTCGATGCCGCCGCCGAAACCGTCGGACTGCGCGCGCGCGATTTCGGCCAGCCGCGGGTCGAGCTCGTGGACCAGACCGGCCTGATCCACGTGTCGGTGACCGGGGCGTCCGCGGAGGATGCTCGGGCACGCGGCGCGGCTCTGCTCGACGCGTTCTTCACCGAAATCGACGCCCTGCGCACCGACGAGGTCACACTGCGCGAGGACAGCGGCCGCGACGCGATAGAGGAATACCGCCAGTCCGTTCTCGCGACGCGGGACGAGATTTCGCGCCTTCAGCGCGAGACCGGGCTCATCTCGGCCGGGCAATACACGGATCTCGTCGCCGAAACCGAGATCCTGGCCCAGCGCGTGCGCGACCTCACCGCGACTCTGGACGAAAAGACGGAATCCGTGGCTGCGCTCGAACGCGCGCTCGGGTCGGACGCGACGCTGGCCGCGGCCGCGCTGCGCCTGCATGCCGATACCGAGTTCGCGGCGCTCAACGAGGAGCGGTCCGTGCAGGCGGCGGCGCTGTCGCAGGCGGAGGGCCGCTACGGCGCGAACCACCCCGAGGTTCGCGCGGCGCGGGCCGGTCACGAGGCCGCCCGAACGCAAGCGCTCGCGCGGGCAGAAGCCCTGACCGGTCTGCCGCACAACGCGCTCGACGCGCTCGACCTCAGCCATGTCGGCAGCCGCGCGGATCTCCTGAGCGATCTGGTGTCGCTCGAGGCCGAACGCGCTGGCCTGTCCGCCGAGTTGGCCGCGCTGTCGGCCCGGCTGGAGACGGCCGAGGCGCGCAAGATCGATCTGATCGAACCGGCGGCGCGGCTCGAGGATCTGCAGCGCGACTTCTCGGTCGCCGAGGCGGTGTTCGCCTCGGCGATGGCCCGGACGCAGACCAGCAAGACCGATCTCTACGCCTCCTACCCGCTCGTGCAGGTGCTCGAGGATCCCTCGCTCCCGACCGAGCCCTCGTCGCCGAAGAGAAAGCTCGCGCTCGCGGCCGGCGTCGCCGCGACGCTGTTTCTGTTGATGGGCCTCTTCCTCGGCTGGCTGCGCCGCCCGCTGATCAACCGCCTGCTGGCAGAGCCCGGCGCACCGCACGGCGCGTCCGCTCCCGGACTGGTGCCCGCCGAATGACACCCGCAAGCGACATCCGGCCCGAGAACCCGGCAGAGGCGCTGGTGTTCCGGACCCTGCGCTGGACCTGGCCGTTCTACTTCGTCGGCGCGCTCTACGTGGTCGGGCCGGTCCTCGCCTGGGTGCTCGGCGGACTGGCGGTGCTCTCGCTCTACCTCGGGCCCGCGATCCGTCCGGACCTGCGCGCCCGCGGACCGGTTCCGGATGTCGTCTGGATCTGGATACTCGGCATGGCGGTGATGCTCGTGGCGCTGTGGGCGGGGCATGTCGACTGGGGCCTCGGGCTCAAGCAGACGATCAAGTCCTCGATCGGCTGGGCCAAGGGGTGGGCGCTGCTGGCGCTCTTCCCGCTCGCCGGTGCCGTGCTGCCGGTCAGGCGCGAAATTCTCGTGCGCGGGCAATGCGTGATCGGACTGTGGACGCTCGCGTTGCTGCCGATCCTCGTTGCCGCGCCCTATGTCGGGCTGCCCGAGCGCATCTTCACCTCGCCGCTCAAGGCGATCGGCGGGCCCGGGCCGGAGTACTTCTCGGTCTTCCTGTTCACCTGGGATCCGGCGAGCTGGACGCCACGCTGGCAGTTCTATGCCCCATGGTCACCGTTCGCCGCACTGCTGGGCGTGCTGCAGGTCTGTTTCGCGCTGGAAGAGCGCAACATGCGCTGGCGGACCATCGGCATCGCTGCCGGCCTCGCCCTGATCCTGCTGTCGAAATCGCGCATGGGCCTCGTCGGACTCGTGGCCTGCACCGCCGGCCCTCGGCTGATGCCGCTCGTCCTGCGCGTTTGGGCGTGGCAGGCGCTTGCCGCGGTGACCGCCTCGCTGGCGATGTTCGGGCCCGCGCTCGTGCAGGCGCTGCGGGACGGTGTCGCGGCCTTCAAGGGTGCGCGGGCCGACAGCACGCGCGTCCGCGCGACGCTGCAGCGCATTGCCGGCGAACGCTGGGAGAACGAGGCGTTCTGGTTCGGTCACGGGACGGTCCACCCGGGCGCGCACGTTGTCGAATACATGCCCATCGGCAGCCATCACACATGGTGGGGCCTCTTGTTCGTGAAGGGTCTGGTGGGGCTCCTCGCCCTTCTGGTGCCGATGCTCTGGCAAACCGCCCTGGCCCTGTCCGACGCCGCACGCGGACCCAGAGGGCGGCTGCCGCTCAGCGTCATGATGACCCTCGTCCTGCTGTCGTTCGGCGAGAACATCGAGATCGAGGCCTACATGCTCTGGCCAGGCCTGATGGTGCTGGGACTCCATGCCGCCGAACTCGCGCAGCGACCGATCCATGGCTCGGACGGTCCGGACGCTCCTCGCGTCGAGGCCTGGCCGGTGCAGGAAACCGCGGACACGGAGTGCAGCAAGGGCTCGCTGCGGATCGCGGCCAAACCCGGGTGCCCGATACCTTGAACCCGCGGGGCAAGAGCCAAGGCAAGAGCAGCCTAGAGGAACAGTGTAACCGTCGACGGCACCAGGGCGACGATCACGAGCACCGCGAGCATCACGGCGATGAACGGCAGCGTCGCACCGAAGATCTGTTCGACCGACACGCTCGGGTCGTTCAACGTGTTGTGGACCGTGAAAACGGATATGCCGAACGGGGGAGTCAGCAACCCGATCTCCACAGCGATTACCGTGACGATGCCGAAATGCATGAGGTCGATGCCCATCCCCTGCGCGATGGGCGCGGCAATGGGTACCATGATCAGCAGGATGGATGTGCTGTCGAGGATCATGCCCATCAGCAGGATGATCAGCGCATAGAAGAACAGGAACCCGAGCGGTCCGAACCCCGACTCGGTGACCAGTCCCGCAATCGCGTTGGGCAGGCCGGCGATGGCGAGCATCCGGGAATAGAACGACGCTGCGACCAGCAGCAGCAGGATCGAAACCGAGATCACGCCGGTCTGCTTCATCACCTGCCAGAGCTTCTTGCGATTGAGGCTGCGCCGCGACAGCGCCACGACGAGCGCGCCGAATGCGCCGACCCCGCCCGCCTCCGTCGGCGTGAAGAAGCCGGTATAAAGGCCGCCGAGCACGAGGATCACGAGCAGAATGATGGGAATGAGCTTCGACACCATCACGTTGAGCGGCATCGACTCCTGTGCCCGGTCGAGCCGGCGCTGGCGCGTGCCCTCCGGATCCTCGAGCACGAAGCCCGGAAACAGGATCGTGACGCTGATGAGCATGGCGACGAAGCCGCCGGCGAGCATGAGGCCGGGAATGATGCCGGCAATGAACATCCCGCCGATACTGACCTCGGCCAGCACCCCGTAGATGATGAGCAGAAGGCTCGGCGGGATCAGCATGCCTAGAACCGAAGAGCCCGCCACAGTCCCGGCCGAGAACGACGGGCGGTATCCATGCCGCTTCATCTCCGGCACCGCCACGCGGGTGAAAACGGCCGCCGACGCGATCGAGACGCCGGTGACCGCCGCGAAGATCGTGTTCGCCGCGACAGTCGCCACCCCCAGCCCGCAGATCATGCGGCGCAGAAGATCCTCGGCCACCTCGAACGTGTCACGGCCGACATTCGACACGCTGACCAGCAGCCCCATGAGCACGAACAACGGTATGGTGGCAAAGAGGTAATCCGCGATCCCCGAATAGGCGGTGAGTTCGAGCATCCGGAACGCAAGGTCGATGTTGTCGCGGATCATCCAGATTCCGACGAAGGCCACACCGAAGAGCGCGTAGGCGATCTGCATCCCCAGGAGGACCAGGGCGATCAGCACCCCGATCAGAACGAAACCGAAGGCGAGCGTGGTCATGGCAGGCTCCGGATCGTTCGGATTTCGTCGGTCGTTCGGTAAAGCGCCGCCATGACGGCCAGAGCGCATCCCAGCACCGTGATGCCCCGGAACGGCCAGGTCGGGATCGTCCAGACGCCCTGCACGCCGAAGAACTCGGCGGTCGCCCAGCTTTCGGGCAGCTTGGGCCACGACGCCCAGAGGATCAGGGCGAAAACGATGGCGCCCACGACCGAGAAGACCGCCTCGATCGCCGAGACCGCGGCGGGCGACGCCGTCTCGATCCGGCGGACGAGGAAATCCGCCCGGGTCAGGCGGCGCTGCAAGATCGCGGCGGGAACCTGAAGGAACACGATGGCGACGACAGACCGCGCGGCGATCTCGGACACCCCGGTGACAGGCGCATCGAGAAAGTTGCGCCCGATCACGTCGGCCACGATGAGCAGCATCAGCGCGCCGATGGCGATCGTGCCGACGGCCGAAAGCGCGGCTGCCGCGCTGCCGAGGATCGCGCCCACCGGCGCCTCCGAAAACGCCGGGACGAACCGGTCTTCTTCGAATTCGCCGGAGTCTTCGTCGCTCATGCCCCTGCCCTGTCCTTACGTGATGCGCCGCCCGGCATCGCTGCCGGGCGGTCGCGTGTCGATCTGTATTGCCTCAGAGGCCTTCGTCCCAGGCCCGCAGCGGCTCCGCACCGCGTTCGCGCAGCGCGTCGAAATAGGCCTTGAGCACGACCTCGCCGGCTTCGCCGGTCTGTTCCAGCCACGGCTCGACGATGTTCGGAAGGCCGTTCACCCAAGCCTCCTTTTCCTCCTCGGGCAGCTCGTGGATGGTCAGCCCGGCCTCCTGCATCTCGTCGATGGCGCGCGCGGCAAGGTCCGCCACGTAGTCGCCGTGCGCGATCGAGGTCGCCTGCGCGGCCTCGCGCATCGCGTTCTGGACAGGCGCCGGCAGCCCTTCGAAGAAGCTCTGGTTGGCGGCAATCCCGCCGAAATACATGGAGCCGATGCCGACGCGGGTGAGTTCCGGCGCGACCTCGTAGACACGGGTCGGCAGGATGCCCGACGCGAAGGACAGCGTGCCCTCGGTCACGCCGGTCTGGATGTTGGTGTAATAGGTGGTCAGTGCCCCGTCGACCGGCGTCGCACCGGTCTCGCGCAGCCAGTTGGCCGAGGTGCCCGGCGCATTCAGCTTGCGGTTCTGGAGGTCTTCCATCGAAGAGACCGGAAAGGTCGCGTAGATGTCGTAGCTGTCCGTGATCAGCGACGACAGGTGCACCATGCCGTTTTCGGCCCAGCTGTTCTTCAGCTCCGGCAGGTTCTCGGACAGGTCGTCGAAGATCTCGATGATCATGCGGTGATCTTCGGTGGCGAACGGCGTGAAGTAGGTCACGTTCTGAAGCGGCATGTTCGCCCCTTCCCAGACCGTGCCGACCATGCCGACATCGACAATGCCGTCCATCACCGCCTCGCGGGTGTCGGTGAACTTGTAGAGCGTGCCGGCATAGCTCTCGACCCAGTTCACCTGGTACTCGTTGCCGCCTTCCTCGAGGATACGGTTCACCTCGGGCTGGAAGGTGTTCTTCATCGCGTAGACCCAGATATTCTGTTCGGGGTGCGACGAGCCGATGTTTACGGTGATCTGCTGCTGCGCGACCGCAGCGCCGCCGCAAAGGACGGCCGCGGCCGCCGTGAAGGCTGTGAGTTTCATTGCTTTCCTCCCTTTTGGTTCCTGTGATCGAGCGCCGCTCCCCTTGGCGCCCTTGCGGTTCAGTCGTCCAGTTTTCCGAGCGCGCGAAGGATCCGCTCCGGGGTGAACGGCATCTCGGTCACTTGCGCCCCGAGGGGTCGCAGCGCGTCGTTGATCGCGTTCATCACGGCGGCGGGGGCACCTGCGGTGCCGGCTTCGCCCGCGCCCTTCGCGCCCAGTTCGCTTTCGCCCGTCGGCGTTTCCACGTGTCCGATCTGCATGTCGGGCATCTCTGCGGCCATCGGCACGAGGTAGTCGGCCATCGAGCCGTTCAGAAGCTGCCCGTCCTCGTCGTAGTGGATCTCTTCGTAGAGAGCGCCGCCGAGCCCCTGAACGATGCCGCCGCGGATCTGTTCGTCGACCAGCTGCGGGTTGATGACCCGACCGCAATCCTCGACGCACCAGTGCTTGAGCAGCGTCACCACGCCGGTGTCCACGTCGACCTCGAGGTAACTGGCCTGCACACCGTTGGTGAAGGCGAACGGATACTCCATCGTGATGAAGTGCCGGGTCTGCACCAGCTCGCGCGGCAGGTCCTTGGGCAGGGTATCGCCGCGGAAATACACGATGCGACCCAATTCCTCGAGCGGCATGCGATCCTCGCCGGTGTCGGCATCGACGACCTGACCGGCGCGGATGTCGAGCTTGCCCTTGTCGGCCTGCAGCATCGCCGCCGCGACCTCGAGGATCGAGTCCCGCAAGGCGCGCGCCGCCTGCAGCGCCGCCTCGCCGCCGATCCCGGCACCGCGCGACGCCCAGGTGCCGCCTCCGTAGGGCGTGACCTGCGTATCGCCGGTGATGATGCGCACCTGGCCGGGATCGACGCCGACCCCTTCGGCCACGACCTGGCTCAGCATCGCCTCGGTGCCCTGTCCCTGTTCGGTCACGCCCGACAGCGCGACGACCGAGCCGTCGGGATCCATGCGCACTGTGCAGCCGTCCTGCGCCGAGATGCGCGCCCCGCCGATGCCGTACATGAAGGGCGAGGGATTCGTCAGTTCGATGAAGCTCGCGATGCCGATGCCACGGTATTTGCCCTGCTTTCGCGCCTCCTCCTGGTCGGCGCGCAGCGCGTCGTAGTCCATCATCTCGACGAGCCTGTCCATCGACGCGTGATGCGACAGCCCCTCGAAGCGCATCTTGGCCGGGGACGTCACCGGGTAGGCGTCGTCGGCGTACATGTTGCGCCGCCGGATCTCGACCGGGTCCATGCCGATCGCACCGGCCGCCATGTCGACCAACCCCTCGGTGATGGCGACCGCGATGGGATGGCCCACCGCGCGGTATTGGCAGGTCGGCGTCTTGTTCTGGAAAACGACCGTCGTCTGCGCGCGGTAGTTGGCGAAGTCGTAGGGACCGCCGCACAGGTTCACGACCTGGTTGCCCTCGATGGCCGAGGTGCGCGGATAGACCGAGTACGGCCCGATCCCGGTCCAGTCGTCCACGTCGATGGCGAGGATCTTGCCCTCCTCGGAGACCGCGATCTTCGCTTCGATCTCGTGATCGCGGGCGTGTATGTCGGTGGTATAGCTCTCCAGCCGGTCGGCGATGAACTTGATCGGTCGGCCCATGACCTTGGCGATGGCAGCGGTCGCCACCTCGTCTGGATAAACATGGACCTTGATCCCGTAGGACCCCCCGACATCTCCGCAGACCACGCGCACCCGGCTTTCGGGAATGTCCAGATGCTCGGCAAAGACCGTCTGCATCATGTGCGGCGCCTGCGTGGCGTGGTAGGCCGTCATCTGCCCCTCGGCCGGGTTCCAGTCCACGAGGATGGAGCGCGGCTCGAGCGTCACGCCGGTATGCCGGGCGGTGCGAAAGCGGGCGGAGACGACCTTGTGCGCGCTCTCAAGCGCCGCATCGACGTCGCCCTCTTCGTGCAGGCGGCGGAAGGCGAGGTTGTCGCCCAGATCCGGATGGATGACCGGCGTGTCGGTGTCGAGCGCGGTCATCGTGTCGGTGACGGCGGGCAGATCCTCGTAATCGACGGCGACCAGCGCCGCGGCCTCCTCGGCCGCCGCCCGAGTGGTCGCGACGACCGCGACGACCGGCTCGCCCACCCAGCAGGCGCGATCCACGGCCAGCGGATATTCGGGCGGCGATTTCAGGCCCTTGAGATGGGCGAGCACGGCGACCCAGGGCGTGCAGACCTCGGCGAGGTCCTTCCCGGTGAAGATCCGTATCACGCCCTTCACCGCCTTCGCCTCGGACAGATCGATCTCGCCGATCCGGGCATGCGCCACCGGAGAGCGCGCGAAGCAGACATGCAGCATCCGCGGCAGCACGATGTCGTCGACGTAGCGCCCCCGCCCCTGCACGAGCTTGGTCGCGTTCGGGCGCGGGACGGTCTTGCCGATATACGAGTTCGGCCGGTCCGGGTTGTTGAACGGGATGGTCATGCCGCCCCCTTTCCGGCGCGCGCCTGCGCCACGCCTTCGACCGCGTCGATGATCGCCTCGTAGCCCGTGCAGCGGCAGTAATTGCCCGAGAGGTGCTCACGGATCTCCGCGCGGCTGGGAGTGCCGGACTGCGACAGGAGTTCTTCGGCCGCGACCAGCATCCCGGGCGTGCAGAACCCGCATTGCAGTGCGTTGCGCGCGACGAAGGCATCCTGCAGGTCGGTCATCGCGCCGGTGTCGGTCAGGCCCTCGACCGTCCACACCTCGGCGCCGTCGGCCTGCGCCGCCAGCATCAGGCATCCGCGCACGGACTGATCGTCGACGCGGATGGTGCAGGCGCCGCAGACCCCGTGTTCGCAGCTTGCATGCGCGCCCGTCAGGCCGAGCTCGAGCCGGAGGAAGTCGATCATGTGCTGACCGGCAGGCACGCGGGCCTCGACCGGCTCGCCGTTGACGGTCAGCGACACGTCGACCTTGTCGCGGAAGTGTCCGGTCATTGATTGTCTCCTTTCAGCCGGGCCACGGCGCGGCGCAGAAGCACACCGGCCAGGTGGCGGCGGTAGGCGGCGCTGGCCTGCGTGTCGGACGGCGGGTCGATCTCGGCCGCGAGCGCCGCGACCGCACCGTCCAGATCGCCGTCGTCGAGCGCGGTCATCGCGCCCGTCGCAAGAATCGGCTTCGGCCCGACCGAGAACAGCGCGATGCGGTGGCCGGCGGCACGCTTGACGAGGCACAGACCCGCCAAAGCGTAGTCGCCAGAGCGGCGCGCGACTTCCTCGAGGACCTGCTTTTCGCCGTCCTCGGCCACGGGCACGGAAATCGCGGTGAGGATCTCGCTCTCATCGAGTGCGGTGGTGAACACCTCCTCGAAGAAGTCCTCGGCCGGGATCGTGCGCGTGCCGTCCGGCCCCTCCGCGTGCATCTCGGCCCCGAGCGCGAGCGCGCAAGCCGGGAACTCGGCGGCCGGGTCGGCGTGGGCCAGGGCCCCGCCGATCGTCCCGCGGTTCCGGATCGCCGCGTGCGCGATGTGCGCGACCGCCGCGGCCAGGACGGGCGCGTGTGTCTTCACCAAAGGATCGGAGCCGATTTCGACATGGCGCGTCAGTGCGCCGATGTGCAGCGTGCCGCCCTGTTCGGTGACCCCGGACAGCTCGCTTAGCCGCGAGATGTCGACGAGCAGATCGCCGGCAGACAGCCGCATGTTCATCGCTGCAACGAGGCTCTGGCCACCTGCGAGAAGGCGACCCTGGCCGCCCGAGGCCGCCAAGAGGTCGAGCGCGTGGCGCACGTTTTCAGCCCGGGCGTAACCGCCCGCCGATGCCTTCATGGCGTCCTCCCTTCCTCCTTTGACCCGCGCCTTATTAAGCGCTTGATCAATCCTGTTGAGCAGATGATCTTTTAACTCGAGTCGATGCAAGAAGATTCTTTGGGCCGGGGAGCTGCGGGAGTTTCATGGACGGACCGACCGACAAGACCGCGTCCGAAAGCGACTGCGGCACGATCCGCCGCCGCCTTCCCCCGGCCGAGCGGCGTCAGCAGATCGTCGACGAGGCGGTGCGCTTCTTCGCCGAGGTCGGGCTAGACGGAAAGACCCGCGAGCTGGCGAAGCGCCTCGGCGTCACGCAATCGCTGCTGTTCAACTACTTCGCGACGAAGGACGACCTGATCGAGGCGGTCTACGAGAAGGTCTATATCGGTCGGCTCTCGCCGGACTGGCCCGAACGTCTGACCGATCGCAACGTGCCGCTGCGCGACCGGCTGATGGCGTTCTACAGCGAATACAGCGCGCTGATCTTCGAGCGCGACTGGATGCGGATCTTCATGTTTTCTGGTCTTGCCGGGGCATCGCTGAACCACCGCTATCTCAAGCATCTCGGCGACGTCATCCTTCGCCCGCTCTTGTCCGAGACCGAAGCGCTCGCGCGGACGGACGTCCGCCCGACGATGGAGGATGTCTGGAACCTGCACGGCGGAATCGTCTACATCGGCATCCGTCAACACATCTACCGGATGCCGGCGCCGGAGAGCCCCGACGACGAGATCGCTCGGGCCATCGACAAGTACCTTCAGTTCTTCGGGATCGAGCGGGACGATTGAGCGCCCGCCGGCGCGGACGGCGGAGGGCCGTGACCGCGTATCATCCGCGGTGACGGTCCCACCCGGCCGAGTCGGCAGGTCTTTGCGACCTCCGCCGCCAAGGATATTCCGATCGCCCGGACCGGTGCGTCACGCCATTGCGAGGTGACGAAACACTCGGCATGTGCCGCGGCCGCCCAAGCGGCGATCTCGACCGCGTTCGACGCGGTTCGAGCGGCAAAACGTTTCAATGGACCCCAATCGCGTGATCCGGCCGCGGGGCGCGTTGCCAGAACCCGAAAACCTGCCGTCAAATGCTCTCGAAGCATCTGTGTCTCGGGAAGGAACGCGGCGTGGTCGAGCACTCGGCAGGTACACTCGGTTTGGACCACCCCGGACCGCGCGCGCCCAGACGCGCGGCCTGGACCGAAGCGTTGCGGTCCGTCGTCCCGGCACCGGGCGCGAATGTCACCCCCGTCGGGAGCCGGGCGCGGTTCGACCATCTCGAGGCGATCGGCCGATGAACATGGTCTCGGTCGCATCGTTCAGCGCGTTGGCGGATCGGCAGCCGCACTATGCACTTGTGGGAGAGGTCGACCTCGTGGTGGTGCGCTGGGACGAGGACGTGTCAGTGTTTTACGGCCAGTGTTTGCATCGCGGTGCACTTATGTCCGACGGGTTCGTGCGGGGGCGCAACCTCATCTGCGGGGTTCACGACTGGGATTACCGGCTCGACACCGGGGTGTCTGAATACGCCAACGACGAGGCCCTGCCGAAATTCACCAGTCGGATCGAGGGCGACCATGTACTGGTCGACAGCGCCGAAATCGCCGCCTGGGCGGAGGCCAACCCGCAGCCGTTCGACCGTGAGGCCTATCTCGGCCTCTACGCCGATACCTCGCACGGTACCGCGGAGGAACCGCATGCCGCCCTCACCCACACATACGCGCGCGACGGGCTGGCATCGACCGGCCACCACGGCATCATCGATGCGATGGGCGTGCCGCGCGACCGCCTGCCCTCATGGGACGATCTGCAGATCCTGACCGCTCAGCTGCATCGCGCGCCGCTCCTCGACGATCATCCCGTCGGCACCGACGTCGTCATCGGCCCGACGGCGCAAAAACCGCTCAGGCTCGAGATCCCGCTTCTGGTGTCCGACATGTCCTTCGGCGCGCTGTCCCAGCCCGCCAAGATCGCGCTCGCCCGCGGGGCGGAGCTTGCCGGGACAGGCATCTGTTCCGGCGAAGGCGGGATGCTCCCCGAAGAGCAGGCCGCCAACGCGCGCTACTTCTACGAATTGGCGAGCGCTCGCTTCGGCTTTTCGTGGGACAAGCTCGACCTCGTCCAAGCCTTTCACTTCAAGGGGGGCCAAAGCGCCAAGACGGGCACGGGCGGCCACCTCCCGGGGGCCAAGAACACCGGCCGGATTGCCGAGGTGCGCGGCATCCCGGAAGGACAGCCGGCGATCAGCCCCGCACGCTTTCCCGACTGGACCGAGCCCGCCCAGATCCGCGACTTTGCCGACGAAGTGCGCGACCGGACCGGCGGGATCCCGGTCGGCTACAAGCTTTCTGCCCAGCATGTCGAGAAGGACATCGATGCGGCGCTGGAGGTCGGTGTCGACTACATCATACTGGACGGACGCGGTGGCGGCACCGGCGCGGCGCCAACGCTCTTTCGCGACAACATATCGGTCCCGACCATCCCGGCCCTCGCCCGCGCGCGGCGCCACCTCGATCGCGCGGCGCCGGACGTCAGCCTGGTGATCACCGGCGGGCTCCGGACGCCGGCCGACTTCATCAAGGCCCTCGCGCTCGGCGCGGATGCCGTCGCGGTGTCGAACGCCGCGATGCAGGCGATCGGGTGCATTGCAATGCGCGCGTGCCACACCAACAACTGCCCTGTCGGGATCGCCACACAGAAACCGCACCTCGTCAGCCGGTTGGTCGTCGAGGCCTCCGCCCGGCGCCTCGCCAACTTCTTCTCGGCCGCGACCGATCTGATGCAGGTCATGGCACGGGCCTGCGGTCATGATCACGTTTCGAAGTTCAACGCGGATGACCTGACCACGTGGAAGCGCGACATGGCCGAGTTGTCGGGCGTCGCCTACGGCGGCGTCCGATGAGCACCGCGGCCGCGATACTGGACCTCGCGAGAGCCTGGCTCTGGATCGGGGCTGCGGTCGCGGCGCTGTTCCTGTCGATCGGGATTGGCCGGATCGACCCGGACGCCCGGGGCGCGTTCGTCTTTCGCGTGCTCCTGGTACCCGGCTTGCTTCTGATCTGGCCCTTGGTCCTCTGGAGATGGTGGCGGCTGGAGAAGGGCGACCGGTGGCTGCCGCGCTACCGTCCGCCTTCGGCCCACGCCTCCGCCGCCGCCGCGATGTCGGCGCTGATCATGGCCGCGCTGGTCCTGTCCTATGGCGCGCGTCAGGACTGGCCCGACAATATCGCTCCGCGGCGGATCACGGAGGCCGGGTCGTGAGCGTCCGCTACATCCCGGTCCAGTGGAACCGCTTCAAATGGGGCTACGACGCGGCGCTTCTTGCCAGCGTCGGTGTGTTTCTCTGGGCGTTTCTGCGTGTGACCCCGGAGGACCTAGGACACGAGCGCGATGTCTCCGGCGCGATCCGCAACGCGCGGGCCTTCGGCGCCTGCGCGTTCGTCATGCTGACGGGGATCCTGTGCATCGGCCCCCTCGCCCGGCTCGACACCCGCTTCCTCCCGCTTCTCTACAACAGGCGGCATTTCGGGGTCGTGACCGCCGCAGTGGCGCTGACGCATTTTTCCTTCGTGCTCGACTGGTATTTCGCGTTCTCGCCCGCGGGCAAATACGAAGCCCTCCTGTTCGCCAACACGAGCTTCACGAACGGCGTGGCCGGGTTTCCGTTCGAGGCGTTCGGAATCTTCGCGCTCCTGTCGCTGCTGATCCTCGCCGCGACCAGCCACGACTTCTGGATGAAGTTCCTCACCCCGCCGGTCTGGAAGGGTCTGCACTACCTGATCTATCCGGCCTACGCCGCCGTTGTCGCGCATGTGGCCTGGGGCGCCCTGCTCGATCAGGAGAACACGACGTTCGCCTGGGTGGTCCATGTCGGCGCGCTCTTGGTCGTCGGCCTGCACCTCGGCGCGGCGCTGTCTGGACGGGACGCGGCGAAACCGAGAACCGCCGGCTGGGTCGATGCGGGCGATCCGGCAACGATCCCGGAAGGCCGTGCGCGCATCGTGACGCTGGCCTCCGGCGATCGGGTCGCGGTCTTTCGGCACGAGGGCGCGCTCTCGGCCATATCGAACGCCTGCGCCCACCAGAACGGCCCCCTCGGCGAGGGTCGCATCATCGATTGCCTCGTGACCTGCCCATGGCACGGCTTCCAGTACGATGTGCGCACAGGGCGATCGCCCGCGCCGTTCACCGAAAAGGTGCCGACTTACGCGCTACGGCTCGAGGGCGGCAGACTGCTGGTGAGCCCCGACGCGGATCCCCCCGGCACGCCGCAACGCCCCGTCCCCGTGCACAGGGGGCGGACGACATGAGCGAGCGTCCGTTCTTCGTCGGGTACCTCGGCCTGCCGCGCGGTCTGCGGTTCATGACGCTTGCGCTGGCGGTGTCGCTGCTGATTGGCGGAGGACTTCTGGCCACCGTCATCGCGCGGGCCAAGGACGATCCCGGTCCCGGCACCTTCAGGTTCGACTACGGCCGGCAGACCGTCACCGGCATCGTCGCGCTCACGCCGACGCCGATCCTGCACGTCACCAAGGGCTCCGAGCACATCGAGGCGGGCCGTACGCTCATGCTGTCCGGCCAGGGCAAGAACGGCGCTCTGCTCCGCGCCCGCGCGCTCGAGGGCCGGCTGGCCAATGCCTCGGGCATCCTTCTCACACGGGGAGATCTCGACATGATGCAGCTCGTTTGCGGCGAGGCCGGCCTCGGCCCCGCGGACGGCGACGCGCCCATGGCTCCCGAGCCCGAGGATCTCGGCCGCTGGGAACTGGCCGGAGAGATCTGCGACGGCAAATGCGCCGCCGGCGCCATGCGGCCCGGGACCGGCATAGCGCACAAGGCCTGCGCCAGTCTCTGCATCCTCAACGGGCTGCCACCGGTCTTCATATCGACCCGGCCGATCGAGGGGGAGACATTCCTTTTGATCGCCGGCACACCCGAGGACCCGATGCCGCCCGAGCTCTACGACTGGGTCGCGGAATACGTCGCGCTCAAGGGCCAGATCGTGCGCCACGGCGACCTGCTCGTTCTCGACATCGACACGGCGACGCTGGAGCGCACGCCATGATCCGCCACCTGCCCGCAACGACACTGACCCTCCTTGCCGGAGCCTGCATCTTCTACGTCAGCCGCTTCTGGACACTCCGCCTCTGGTCCGGCGGGCTTTTCGGGATCGAGGCGTTGCCCGCGCAAGGCGGCCTGACCGCCCGGTGGCTGCGCGGCACGCCGCTCGCACCCTACGAGCTGATCATCTGGCTCGTCGGCGGCGTCCTCATGCTCACCGTGCTCGAAGCGCTGATATCGCGGCTCTGGCCGCCCGTACCGGAGGACGACAGCCATGAAGGATGAAGCGCTCGACTGGGTCAGCGTCGGCGCTGCCGATCTCCCTGAGGGACGGGTCAAGACGGTGTCGGCGCGCACCCGCTACCTTTGCCTGTCACATTTTGACGGGCGGTGGGCCGCGATGGACAACCACTGCCCGCACCAGGGCGGACCGCTCGGCGAAGGCACGATCGAGCGCGGCGTCGAGGGCAAGTGCTGGATCCGCTGCCCCTGGCACGGCTGGGACTTCGACCCGATCACCGGCGCCCCGCCGGGCGGGCACGCGGATGCCGGGCAGACCACCTACCCCGTAAAGGTCGAGGGTGGGGAAGTCTTTGTCGGCCTCACGCCCGATCCGCCCCGCGCCCGCACCGTGACCGACGCAATAGCCGAGACCATGGTGGCGTGGGGGATCAAGCGCGTCTTCGGCATGGTGGGGCATTCCAACCTCGGACTTGCGGACGCGATCCGCCGCCGCACCGCGGATGGCGAGATGGCTTATGTCGGAATTCGCCACGAGGGGGCGGCCGCCTTTGCGGCCTCCGCCTACGGCAAGCTCGCCGGCCGGCCTGCCGCGTGCCTGACCATCGCGGGCCCCGGCGCCACGAACCTTCTGACCGGGCTCTGGGACGCCAAGGTCGATCGCGCGCCGGTGCTGGCGTTGACGGGTCAGGTTCAGACGCAGGTCTTCGGACCCGGAGCGTTCCAGGACATTGACCTGGGCTCCGCGTTCGAGGCGGTGAGCCGGTTCTCGCAGCCCGTGCTCTCGACCTCGAACCACCCCAAACTGGCCGCGCTCGCCATCAAGACGGCTCTGATCGAACGGGACGTCGCGCACCTAATTTTTCCCGACGACGTGCAAACGCAGCCGTCGGAGGCGCCGGCGCTGCCGCCCGCGGGCCGGGTTGGCGGCGCCGTGGTCAAGCCATCGGATGCCGACATCGGCGCCGCACTGCAGCTCATCGGCGGCGCGCGCCGTCCGGTCATCGTCATGGGCCACGGTGCGTGGGAGGCGCGCGACCGGATCATCGCGCTGGCCGAAACGCTCGGCGCGCCTGTGCTCACGACGTTCAAGGGCAAGGGCCTCATTCCCGACGATCACCCGAATGCCGGGGGCGTGCTCGGGCGATCGGGTACGCCGATCGCAAGCTGGTTCATGAACGAGTGCGACCTCCAGATCGTCCTTGGCGCGTCCTTCTCGAACCACACGGGTATCGACCGGGGCAAGCCGACGATCCAGGTCGATTTCGAGCGTATGCAGCTTGGCAAGTTCCACCCTGTCACTTTGCCGATCTGGGGCGAGATCGGCGCGTTCTGCGACGCGGTCGCCCCCCGTGTGACATGCCATCCCGATGCCGACGACCAGATCGCTGACCTCGCCACACGCTGGTCGATGTGGCGCGAGGAAAAGCAGCGGCGCCTGTCGGAAGAGCGCGGTACCGGTGTGCATTCGGTCGCGGTATTCGAGGCGCTTGCACGGGTCGCGCCGCCCGACGCCCTGATCGCGGTCGATGTCGGCAACAACACGTATTCCTTCGGCCGCTATTTCGAGACGCGCGGCCAGCGGGTGCTGATGTCCGGGTATCTCGGCTCGATCGGCTTCGCGCTCCCGGCCGCCATGGGTGCGTGGGCGGCAACCCAGGACATCGAGGACTTCGCCGGGCGCAAGGTCATCTCGATCTCCGGCGACGGTGGTTTCGGACAATACGCGATGGAACTGACGACGGCCGTGAAGTACCGGATGGATATAACCCACGTCCTTCTGCACAACGCGGAGCTCGGCAAGATTTCCAAGGAGCAGCGCTCCGGCGAATGGCCGGTGTGGGAAACCTCCCTCGTCAATCCGTCGTTTGCGGCCTTCGCGCGGCTCTGCGGTGCGCAAGGATCCAAGGTAACCAAAGGCCTGGATGTGGAGGCGGCGCTGGCGGAGGCCATCGCCGTGCCGGGCCCCGCCCTTGTCGAGATCATGACCGACCCCGAGTTGGTTTGAGGACGCGGTGGATGGCAAAGATCGCGCCGACCCCTCCAACCCGCCTCGCCACGGCGCGGACACAGGCGCACGCGGCGGTCCAGTTGCTCTATCGCGCCGCGGTCGCGAACCTCGCCGCGCAAGCCGGCGATGCGCATACCAACCTTGCTTGGGATCGCGCGGACATGGCCCTGGCGACGCAGCCGCTCGGCCGCCGCGAGGTAACGGTCGGCCTTCGGATGTCTCCCCTGACGCTTCGGATCGGCGACGCGGAGCTTGCGCTTGACCGCCGGACCGCGTCCGACGCGCTCGCTTGGCTCGACGATCGGCTTGCCGATGTCGGTCTGCGCTCGGCGCGGTCCACGGCTGTAACGTACGACCTGCCGACGGCGGTGGCCCACCTTCACGGTTTCGAGGACGATCCCGGGCTAATCGCATTGGCGGAATGGTTCGATCTTGCCGATACGGCACTGCACCGCGTCGCGAAACGGATCGACGCGGTGCCAGGGCCAAGTCCCGTGCGCTGCTGGCCCCATCATTTCGACATTGCCAGCTATGTCGCACTCGAGGACGGCGATCCCGAAGAGGCGCGCGGTATCGGCATCGGCCTGTCGCCCGGAGATGCGGCGCAGGATCAACCTTATTTCTACGTGACCCCTTGGCCGCGGCCTCCGGTGCATCTGTTGCCCGAGGCGATCCCGCCGGGACGATGGCACCGCGGATCCTTTGTCGGGTTGGTGGCGTCTGCCTCGGATCTCACGGCCATGTCCGAGATCCATTCGGCAAGCGAGGAATTCCTGGAGCGAAGCGTCGCCATTGCGCGCGAACTCCTTGGCGCATGAGACGCGATGTGCCCCCGCCGCAGGTGTTGGAGGGAATTCGCACTGAGTCGTCATTCGTCGATATTTAGAGAAATATGGATCGGTCCGAAGCGCAGAGAACGTGTTACATACCTCACGAGTCGGAGCATCGCAGATCCGTGTAATGCGCGGAAATCCAATCGACCCTACTCTAGTCCCAATCGCCGACGCTTCATTTCGTCGGCGCTGGTATGAACAGGAGAGTCGCGATGCCCGGATACGACATGACACGCCGCGCCGCAATCGGCGCCGCCCTTGCCTCCGTTGCAACGACCAAATCACGAGCGGATGACACCGCGGCGCTGACCAATGAGGACTTCATTTTTGAAATCACCCGCTCCGACGCCGAATGGCGGAGATTTCTCGGCGACGAGCGGTATTACGTCATGCGCGAGGTCGGAACGGAATGGGCACGCTCATCGGAACTCTGGGATCGATACGGTGCCGCGACATATTCGTGCGCTGGCTGTGATCTCAAGGTCTATGACGAGAAACAGCGCCGGCCCCTCGATAAGGGCTGGGTCTTTTTCCACCATGCGGAGCCGAGATCGGTTCTGATGAGCATCGACAGGGTCAGCCCCACCGCCTACGGCGGTTCGGGCATGGAGGAAGAGGGAAAGGAACTCATCGAAGTCCAGTGTCGCCGCTGTGGCTGTCACCTCGGGCACATTCTCTACCTCGAGGGCGGGATCGTGCACTGCATCAACGGGATCGCGTTGACGTTGCAGGAAATCTGAGGACGCCCTTCTTGCGTGTCGCGCGGACCCTTTTGCCCGGCCAGACCAACCACAAGGCGCTCGTATAAATACGAGAATACCGACATCCTCAACAAGAAAGGTCGCGCCGTGGGGCGCGACCGATCATTCCGTTGGTTCTGGATAGACGGAACCGGCCGTCAGTCGTCCATCGTCATGCCGGCGGTCGCGGCGGTCAGGATCGTGGTGGCGGCCTCGTTGCTGCCGCAAATGTTGTTCAGGCGCACGCGCGCGGAGTCCGGATTCTGGCGCGAGCCCAGGCGCTCGACCAATGCGGTTGCCGCTTCGAGCTGCCCCGCTTGGTCCATGTCCTGGAATTCCGCGCAGGTGATCGAGGAGACATCCATTTGTGCGGCAACGGGCGTCGCCATGACAATTGCGAGGCCGCAAGCCGAAAGGATCTTTGCGATATTCGTCATTACTGAGTTCCTTCAATAGGTGGCGTTTCCCGGAGAAGCTACACCGCTCATTCTCCGCATGAACAGTCTCCCTCAATCGCCGCACACATTCCATGAACAAGCCGGTCAGGAATACTACTGCAATAAATTCTCCACTCGTTCACGGACCCGCCCCGCGAAATCACGTTCCGGTCAGGCCGACAATGAATTCGTGAAACAATCGCCCCGGATATCGCAACGTACAGAACAAAGAGAGAGTTGCAGACGCTTTCGGCTCTCGTCTTCGCCGAATTTCATCGCGGCCCCGGCATCTGTATTACAGCGCGCCGCACGAAGCGACGTATATCCCGTCGACACGAGCCGATCCGCGGGCCCTGGACGGGTCCGGTCTCACTTCGCGGCCTTGTGCGGAAGCGTATCAGGAAAGGGGAATTCGGATCCGGAAGCAGGCGCCACGGTTGCGACCCTCGCTCGCGGCAAAGACGCGACCGCCATGCGCCGCGACGATCTCCTTGACGTTCGCGAGCCCAAGACCGAGTGACGGCTCGCCGGCCGTCGGACGCGCGGACAGCGTCTGGAACCGACGGAAGATCCGCTTGAGATCGCCCTGCTCCAACCCCTGCCCGGTATCGGCGACCATGATTTCGGCGCTCTCGGCATCGCACGACACCGAAACCGTCACGCGCCCGCCCGGATGGGTGTATTTGACGGCGTTGCTGACGAGGTTGTCTATCGCCTGCAGCACAAGGTCCGGATCGATACTTGCCGTGACGATCTCTGTCAGATCGTGGCGCAGCGCGATCGTTTTTCGTCGCGCGGCCTCTGCATTCAGGTCGAGAGCGATCTTCGCGAGGCCGCCCAGATCGGACGGGCGACGTTCCAGCGTCAGCGCACCGGTTTCGTTGCGGACACGATCGAGCGTCGCCGAAATGATCGCCGCCATGCGTTCGGCCTGTTCCAAGACGCCGGCGCAACGGCCCCTGAGTTTTTCGGTGTTGCCCGGAAGGCGATCGACCAACGTATCGATCAGTTCGAGCTGGATCATGATCGCCGAGAGCGGGTTGCGCAGATCGTGCGCGATCATGCCAAGGAGCCGCGTCTTGAACTCGTTGACCTCGCGCAGCGCACAATAGCGATGGCGCAGATGGTCGTCCGAGGCGTGCAGCGCACGAAAGAGCTCGTCGCGCTCGGTCTCGGTGCCTTCGGCCTGCCGTTCGATTGCGATCCGCTCGGCCGCAAGTTCGACGATGGCGCGTGCGCTTTCGGGATCCCGGCAGGGTTGGCGCGACATCACGGCGATGTGCCCGTCCATTCGACCGGACACGACGATGGGCGCACCGATATAGGCTTCGAACCCGTCTTCTTCGGGAAACAGCCGGGCGAGGTCGCAAGGGATGATCACGGTGCCAGCAGGATGTACGAGTTGGCACGGCGACGTGTCAAAATCGTACACGAAAGGGTCGTCCTGGGCGCCATCCGCGAACGCCAGTCGCGCGATGATCTGGCGCGTCTCCTCGTCGAAGGCGCCGGCAACGAAGACGAGATCCGGAGCCATCACGTGGCGCAGAGCCGTCGAGAGCCGCCTCAGGGTCTGAAGCTCCGTCGCGCGCGTCTCACCCGGGAGTTCGACACGGGTTACAGGCGGTTCGGTGGCATCCGTACAGTCGAGGAAGTGTAGCATCGCTTGCTCCGTCAAGACCCGGGGAAAGCATCCTCGCGCGTCGTCTTCCGAACAAGCCAGCGGCGCGTATGGATTTGATCGGTATTGCCAATGCCGCCGGTCCCAGCTGCCGGCCGCGGATGATCCGGGTCCCGCCGGCCACGCCGCACCCGTCGCCGAAACGGCATATATTGCGGCACGTTGGCAGAGGTGCGCGCTGCCTCAGGCGATCGCGGTGCGGCCAACCTTGCCGGGACCTTGCGGCGCTGCGTATCCTGCGCTCGACCGCATCGTGGCCCTGGACGAGCGAACATGGAACTTCGGCAAGTCAGATACTTTCTTGCCCTGAGCGAGACGCGCAATTTCACCCGCGCCGCCGAGATGTGCGACGTCACTCAACCGACGCTCACGCTCTCGATCAAGAAGCTCGAGGACGAAATGGGCGGGCCGCTTGTCCATCGCGAGCGCGGCAACACGCACCTGACCCAGCTCGGCGAGATGCTCCTGCCTTTCCTGGCGCAGGTCTACGAAAGCTCGACCGCCGCCTCGCGGCTCGCTTCCGAGATCGCGCATGGGGAGCGTGTGCCGCTCAACTTCGGTGTCTCGGACGTGGTGCGGAAGGCACTTCTGATCGCTCCGCTGCGCGAGACGGGGAATGCCGCCGAAGGGCTGGAATTGCACGTCGAAGGAGGATCCGATGGCGATCTGGTCCAGCGGCTCGTCGATGGCGTGCTTCACCTTGCACTCGTGGACGAGACCGCGATCTCGGCCGACCGCTTGCGCTTTCACCCGATCTACCGCGAAGCGCTT
Source organism: Roseivivax jejudonensis (assembly GCF_900172265.1). Taxonomy (GTDB): domain Bacteria; phylum Pseudomonadota; class Alphaproteobacteria; order Rhodobacterales; family Rhodobacteraceae; genus Roseivivax; species Roseivivax jejudonensis. Next base: position 212,425 of record NZ_FWFK01000001.1, read on the forward strand.
TCGGTCCTCATGCTCGCCGACGATCCGCTGACCGAGAGCAACCGCTTGCGCTCTGCCGATATCGTGGGGCGCCCGTGGATCACGCTGGACGGTTCGCCTGTTCACGAAGCGCTCCAAACCCGATTGCAGAGCATGTCGGCCGAATGGACCCCGCGACATCGCGCCAACCGCTCGGCCGATGCGCAGATCCTGTGCCTCGCAGGCATGGGCCTGACCCTGATCGGCCAGCAGGAGCCGGTCCTGCCCGGCCTCGTTGCGCGACCGCTGGACGACGTGTCGCTGAGCCGAACTATCGGCATTGCCGAGGCACGCGGCCGGCCGCTGTCCTCGACCGCGCTTTCTTTCACGCGGCTCCTACGCGCGCTGTCCGTCGCCTGACGACGCGCGCCTTGCCAGCGCATCACGCATCTCGGTCAGCATTTCCGAGGGCTCTGGTCGCTCGCGGGGATCGATCCCGCCGAACTGGGCCACGATCGTTCCGTCCATGTCGATCCCGTAGCTCTCGGTCAGCGGCAGGAACCACGCGCCGGTGCCCGACCTTTCGCCAAGGTCGATGCCGCGGGATGTCAGGAACGCCCGCGTGTCCTCGGGCACGGCGAACAGCAGGCCGTAGGACAGCGTCACGCCCATGCCGACGTCGCAGAGCACGGGGAACGGCACATCGTGTCGCGCCGCCAACTTCCGCGCGCGGCCGCCGATCTCCGGCGAAACGATCGCGAGGCCAATTCCGGCGGCGGCGAAATCCGCCGCTGCATCCGAGAGCGCGGCGACTTGAGCGGCGCAATACGGGCACCAGTCTCCCCTGACGAAGACGAGTATCTGCGGCCCCTGCGCCAGCAGTTCAGACAACCGGACAATTCGGCCATCCTGGTGCGGCAGAGCGAAATCCTGCGCCATGTCGCCGATTCTCAGGCGCCGGTCCTCCTGCGCGATCCGTTCGAGAAAGGCGATGAGGTGGTCCTGATAGGCGTGGGACTCGGGTCCACGTTCGGCGTTCAGCGCGGCGAGCCTGTCCTTGAGTTTGCCCAACATCCGTCTCGCCTTTGCATGATCGTGTCGACTGCCCAGCTTCACTGTATCTCGCGCGGCCGACGGGCTGAAATAGCGGCTCGCAATGATCGCGATCGGTTCGGCCAATGCAGCGTGGCGATCGGACCGGGCGCAGCCATAGCCGTCCGGGCGCGGCGATGCGCCCCGCGAGTGACGCGAAGCCTGCGCCTGTCTCGCCCTGCCCCCAACCGAAACGGTCTTCGTGACCCGTCAGGCCTCGTCGAGCAGTCGATCGAGAGCTTGAGCCACCCGATCCAGGTCACGCTCCGCAAGCGGGAGGATCGGTCGGGGCGGGCGAAGACTGCCCAACCCCAGGATTTCAGCTATCGAGAACATGACGCGAAAGCTCCCGAACTCGCGAAAGAGCGACCATACAGGACCAAACGCGCGATCGAGCCGCTCGGCGGTGTCGATGTCCCCAGACTGCACCGCACGCGTCAAGGCGACGGCGGGCCCCGGCAGGAGGCCGGCCACAACGCTGAACCAGCAGGCGCCGCCCGCGAAAAGCGCCTCCTTCGCGCCCCAGTCGCCGCTATAGCCGACGGCGAACCCTTTGGGCGTGATGCCGCGCAACCTGAGCACCTCGCCCGTAAAGTCGCCGTCCGCCGGCAGCGGCATCTTGACCGCCGCGATGTTCGGGACCTCGGAGAGCCGCGCGATCAGGTCAGTCCCGAACGTGAATTTCGTCGTGGTCGGATTGTTGTAAATGCAAAGCGGCAGGCCCCCTGCCCCGGCGACCGCTTCGAAATGGCGGAAGACCTCTTCGTCCGACAGCGGCTGATACGACATCGGCGCGAGCAAGAGACCGTCCGCCCCACCCTCTCTGGCATCGCGGGCAAGGCTCTCTGCCTCGGCTGTCGTGAGAGCGCCGACACCCACGACGAGCGGCGTCCGCCCCGCCACGACCTCCACCGCCGCGCGCAGCGTGCGTTTGCGCGCTTCCGGCGAGAGGTAGGCATACGCGCCGGTGCTTCCCAGAAGCCCGATGGAGTCCGCCCCGGCGCCTACAATGCGGTCGAGGAACCGCTGCAGGAGGTCCGGTACCAGCCGCCCGGCGTCATCGACAGGCGTCAGCGGAAACGCGGAAAGGCCGGTGAACAGCGTCATATCGATCTCCTCTGCTGGTCCTGTACCGCAGCGCGACGGAGATCGACGCACCGAAATGCCGTGCCTTCATGGGCGCACCGTCCGGAGCCTTCGGAACGCGGCGCGAACATCACGTATCGTCAGCCTTACGGCATGTCTTATCCTCTCCTAGCCGAGATGCATTCCCAAACCGCGGCAAGATCTGCCTGCGCCGAACCGGTCTAAAGGTTCGTTTCCATCAGGATTTCGGTTCGAATGCGCTCTTGGTCTGCAAGGACCTCGTAGCCGTCGCACTTCGCTTTCAGGCGTCGCAGGACACTGCGCGCGAGATGTCCCGGATCTTGTGTGATGAGCGCGTCGAGACGGCCCTCGCGCAGCGCCGAAACGGTGGCGGCCGTCCGTTCATGGGCGATCACCACGAGGTCGTCCTGCGCGTCGATCTCGCGCAGGATCTCCAGCGGAATCCGCGCCTCCGCGCTCAGGATGTAGAGTCCGCACAGATCGCGGTAGTGGGTGCAGATGTTCGAGAGGATCGAACGCGTTCGGTCCGGATCGCCGTAGGTTTCGAGGCTCGCCGGAACACGGATCCCGGAGAACCTCTCACCGATCTGCCGGTCGAATCCGTAGCGCCGGTTCAGACTGTCCTGCGACGTCATCGTTTCGGCGAGGACCGCTACCGTGCCGTGACGCTCACCAAGAAACCGGCCCATCAGAAGCCCGGCCGTCGCGCCTGCGGCCCGGTTGTCGATGCCGACGAAGCCGTCGCTCGCCTCGTCCTCTTGGCTCGTGACGAACGACATGACCTTCAGCCCCCGCTCGCTCAGCCGGAAAACCGCGTCACGGACTTGCGGCGAGCGCGGCGCCATGATCGCGACGCCGTCCCAGTCCGCCGGATCGAGGCCCGACAGGTAGGCGGCCACGAGGTGAGGGTCGTTCATGTCGATGCGTTCGACCCGGGCGACGATACGTTCGGCGATGAAGGCGTTGGCCGCTTCGGAGACGTAGCGCTCCAATTCCTCGATGAACTGGTCGCCCGTCCGAGGAAGCAGATGCAGGAACCGGTAGCTGCGGCCCGTCGCCAGGTTGGCGGCCGCGACGTTGCGAACGAAGCCGAGTTCCCGGATCGCCTCGTGCACCTTGTCGATGGTCGGCTGACGAACACCCTCGCGATCGTTGAGAACCCGATCGACGGTGGCACGGCTCACCCCTGCGAACCGCGCGATGTCTTTGGTCGTCGGCCGCCGGAAGCCGTCGCTCTCCTCGTTCATGTCGGTCGCCAAATCCACATCGCCCCAACGCTTCTATCCGGTTGACGACGCCGCTTCCAGCAATATGAGGCACGTGTCTCAGAATTTTCTTGCAGTGATACACGTGCCTCAAATATGAATGTTGCTGCCACGGGAGGACGCGGAGGCCACCGCGCCGAGGGCAATAGGGAGAAACACATGAAAAAGCTTCTGCTCGCAGGCACCGCCTGCAATGCCATCATGATTCTCGGCGCCGGCGCTTCGCAGGCCGAGGAGCTGACGCTCTGCTGGGCCGCGTGGGATCCGGCGAACGCGCTCGTCGAGCTTTCGACAGATTTCGAGGAGCAGTCGGGCCACACCATGAACTTCGAGTTCGTGCCCTGGCCGAACTTCGCGGACCGGATGCTCAACGAGCTCAACTCGGGCGGACAGCTGTGCGACCTGATGATCGGTGACAGCCAGTGGATCGGCGGCGGCGCCGAGAACGGCCATTACATCAAGTTGAACGATTTCTTCGAAGCCGAGGGGATCGACATGGCGGATTTCATCCCCGCCACGGTCACCGGCTACGCCGAATGGCCCAAGGGCACGCCGAACTACTACGCGCTGCCGGCCTTCGGCGACGTGGTCGGCTGGACGTACCGCAAGGACTGGTTCGAGCGCCCGGAGATCCAGGAAGCCTTTCAGGAGGAATACGGTCGCGAGCTCGCGGTTCCCGCCTCGCTCGATGAGCTCAAGGATATCGCTGCTTTCTTCCAGGGCCGCGAGATCGACGGCAACACCGTCTACGGCGCCGCGATCTACACGGAACGCGGCTCCGAAGGGATCACGATGGGCGTGACCAACGTGCTCTACAACTATGGCTTCCAGTACGAGAACCCGGACGAGCCCTACGACATGGAGGGGTTCGTCAACTCCGAGGGCGCGGTCGAGGGCCTCGAGTTCTACAAGGAGCTCTATGAGGTGGGCACGCCTCCGGGGTCGTCGAACTGGTACATGGGCGAGAACATCGACGCCTACAAATCGGGCCAGGTCGCGCTGCAGATGAACTTTGCCTTCATCTGGCCGGGCGTGGAGGCGGACCCGAATGTCGGCGGCGGCGCCTCGGGGTATTTCGCGAACCCTCCCGGCCCTGCAGGGCAGTTCGCGCAGCTTGGCGGACAGGGGATCTCGGTCGTCTCCTACAGCGACAAGCAGGATGCCGCGCTCGAATACATCAAGTGGTTTGCCCAGCCCGAGATCCAGGCGCGCTGGTGGGAGCTCGGCGGCTACTCGGCCCTGCGCGCGGTGGTCGAGGATCCCGGCTTCGCCGAGAGCCAGCCCTATGCGCAAACCTTCCTCGACAGCATGGCGATCGTGAAGGACTTCTGGGCCGAGCCGGCCTATGCCGACCTTCTCCTCGCGATGCAGGACCGCGTCCACAACTACGTGATCGCCGGCGACGGCACCGCGCAGGAGGCGCTGGACGGTCTGGTCGAGGATTGGGTCGAGATCTTCGAGTACGAAGGCAAGCTGTAACCGGATTTCCCGGGTTCGGGGCGACGCTCCGGACGCCGGGAACACCTCCCTCCGCGCCGCGCACCCCTTCGACGGCGCGGAGGGCCCAGGCCCACCGACTGCCGCGACCGCGTTCCGGTCGCCGGTGCCGGCCCCGTCTCGGCGAGCGAAGGACACAGAATGGACGAGACATCGCACCTCGACCGCGCGGCCCGAGCGACACCACCGCGCATCGCCCGGCGCATCCAGGGCCTGTCGGATCGCACAATCGCGTGGATCTTCGTCGCGCCGTCGATCTTCCTGCTTCTCGCGGTGAACATCTTTCCGCTGATCTGGACGATCCGCCTGAGCTTCACGAATTACCGGGTCAACCGGCCGAACAACGCTGTCGAATGGGTCGGGCTGGAAAACTACCAGCGGATCCTGTCTGATGAGGACGTCTGGCAGACCATGCAGGCGACGGCGCATTTCCTGATCTGGACGATCGTCCTTCAGGTGCTGATCGGCTTCGCCCTCGCCTACCTCATCAACAAGAAATTCAAGGGAAACGATCTCTGGACGACGATCATCGTGTTCCCGATGATGCTGTCCCCGGCCGTGGTCGGCAACTTCTGGACGTTCCTCTACCAGCCGCAGATCGGCCTGTTCAATTACGTCGTCGCCTTCTTCACCGGCGCGGATCCTGCCTCGTTCTCGATGATCGGTGACGTGAACCTGGCGCCCTGGGCCATCGTCATCGCCGACACCTGGATGTGGACGCCATTCGTGATGCTGATCTGCCTCGCGGGCCTGAGATCGATCCCGGAGTCGATCTACGAGGCGGCCGAGTGCGACCGGGCCAGCAAGTGGCGACAATTCTGGACGATCACGGTGCCCATGGTGCTGCCGTTCCTGATGCTGGCGGTGCTGTTCCGCGGCATCGAGAACTTCAAGATGTTCGACATGGTCGTCCAGCTCACCGGCGGCGGGCCGGGCAACACGACCACCCTGACGTCGATCGATCTGAAGCGCGAGGCGTTCGAGCGGTGGCGCACGGGCTATTCGTCGGCCTACGCGGTGATCCTGTTCGTGACCGTGTTCGGCCTTGCCTCGATCTACGTCAAAGCCCTGAACAAGGTGAAAGAGCGATGAGCCTTTCCGTCACCGACCCGAACCCGCGCACCAAGTGGATCGCCGGCGCTCTGGTGATTGGCTACGCGATCGTCACGATCATGCCGCTGCTCTGGATCATCGCGACCGGCTTCAAATCCCCGGCAGACTCGATCGCGTATCCGCCGAAGGTCGTGTTCGAACCGTCCCTCGAAGGATACGTGAACCTCTTTACGGAGCGCACGCGAGCGACCGAGGGCATGCTCGAGGACGCGGGCCCGCCGACGACCTGGTACGAGCGGATCGTGCGCGACCAGGGCATGGTCATCACCGGGCCGAGCCGGTACGGCGAACGATTTCTGAACTCGGTCATCATCGGCTTCGGCTCGACGGCGCTCTGCATGTTGCTCGGGACGATGGCGGCCTATGCGTTCAGCCGCTTTCGCGTGCCGCTCAAGGACGATCTGCTGTTCTTCATCCTGTCGACGCGGATGATGCCTCCGATCGCGGTGGCGATCCCGATCTTCCTGATGTTCCGCGGCCTGGGACTGAACGACACGCATCTGGGCATGATCCTGCTCTACACGGCAGTGAACCTGTCGTTGTCGGTCTGGCTGCTGAAGGGGTTCATCGACGAGATCCCGGTCGAATACGAGGAAGCCGCGCTGATCGACGGCTACACGCGCTTTCAGGCATTTTACAAGGTCGTGCTCCCGCAAGCGGCGACGGGTATCGCGTCAACCGCGATCTTCTGCCTCATCTTCGCGTGGAACGAATACGCCTTCGCGGTCCTCCTGACCTCTGGCACGGCGCAGACGGCGCCGCCGTTCATCCCCACCATCATCGGCGTCGGCGGCAAGGATTGGCCGGCCGTCGCGGCAGGCGCGACCATCTTCCTCGTGCCGGTCATGGTCTTCACCATCCTGCTGCGAAAGCACCTGCTGCGCGGGATCACGTTCGGAGCGGTGCGCAAATGACCAAACCCGGAGCCGGATACGGAAACGTCCCGCCAGAAGCCGATCGCGGCCCGCTCGAGCCCACGGCCGCCCGCCTTGGTGGTGACGCCGACCCTGCGCCGGCCGGATGGCCGCGGTTCCTGCGACGGGGCCCGATGGAGATGGTCGCCTCGATCCTCATCGCGGCGGGGGTCGTGATGCTGATGCAGCCTTTCGCGATCGCGCTCTACAGCTGGTCATTCCTCGTGACGCTGATCGGAACGGTCATGTTCCTCGTCGTCAGCCACTTCCCGAAATAGGCGTCATGGCACAGATCAGAATAGAAGACGTGCGAAAGGATTTCGGCAGCTTCACCGCGGTGAAGTCGTCGACCTTCACGATCGAGGACGGCGAGTTCTTCATGCTGCTGGGCCCGTCCGGCTGCGGCAAGACGACAACGCTCCGGATGATGGCGGGCCTGGAGTTGCCCACGGCCGGCCGGATCTATCTCGACAACGAGGAGGTGGGGCAGAAGCCCGCATCGGAACGCGATATCGCCTTCGTTTTCCAGATGTTCGCGCTCTATCCGCACATGAACGTGCGCAACAACATCTCCTACCCTCTCAAGAGCCAGGGAATGCGGCGCGACGAGATCCGACGCAAGGTCGCGGAGGTCGCCGAGATCCTCGCGATTACCGATATCCTCGACAAGCCCGTAGGCGGTCTGTCGGGCGGAGACCGCCAGCGCGTCGCCCTCGGCCGGGCGATCGTGCGCGAACCGAAGGCGTTCTTCATGGACGAACCCCTCGGTGCGCTCGACGCCGAGTTTCGCGAACGCATGGCCGAGGAGTTGCGCGCGCTGCACGACCGCATGAACGCCACGACGGTGTACGTGACCCACGATCAGCTGGAGGCCATGCAGATGGGCGACAAGATCGTGGTGATGAACCACGGTGTGGTCGAGCAGTTCGGCGTTCCGCAGGACATTTACGACTGGCCGGCCACCAAGTTCGTGGCCGAGTTCATCGGCTCTCCCCCGATGAACTTCCTGCGGTTCAACGGTTCGGTCGCCAAGGGACAGGACAGCATCGCGCTCGATGGCACCGAGATCGCCGTGCCGCCCTCGATCGACGAGCGGAGCGGCGAACTGGCGCTCGGCGTCCGGCCCGAATTCGTGAAGCTGGACGATGCCTCGAGCTACCGTGGCCGCATCGCGGCCTCCGAATACCTTGGCACGACCCAGATCGTGACCATCGACACCCCGTCAGGGCGCATTCGCGCCCGGATACCGTCGGACGCCACGGCCCGCGAAGGCGAAACGGTCGGGCTACGCTTCGACGCGCGGACGCTGACGATCTTCGACGACGCGACGGGTCGCGCGCTGCGCTCGCAGGGCAACCGGGAGGTGCTGGAGCATGGCTGAGGTCGTTCTGGACGGGATCACCAAGCGCTACGGCGATACGCTTGCGCTCAAGGACGTCTCGATGACCGTCCCGGACGGCGCCTTCGTAGTGCTGCTGGGCCCGACCGGCGCCGGCAAGACGACGACGCTCCGGATGGTGTCGGGCCTCGACGTGCCGGAGGGCGGCGACGTCCGGATCGGCGGGCAGTCGATGCGCGGCCTGTCTCCCGCCCAGCGCAACGTGGCGATGGTGTTCCAGCAATACTCGCTCTACCCGCATCTCACGGTCCGCGAGAACCTGGCGTTCCCGTTGAAGTCGCCCCTGCTTCGGACGCCACAGGCGCAGATCGACATGAAAGTCGCCGAAGTGGCCGAGGTGCTGCAAATCGCGCACAAGCTCGACAACAAGGCCACGGCGCTGTCGGGCGGCGAGATGCAGCGGGTGTCGATCGGCCGCGCGCTGGTGCGGCGGCCGTCGGTCTATCTCATGGACGAGCCGCTGTCGTCGCTCGACGCGAAGCTTCGGGCGGACCTCAGGATCGAGCTCAAGCGGATCCAGGCGACCTCCGGCGCCACGCTGCTCTACGTGACGCACGACCAGATAGAGGCGATGACGATGGCGACCCACGTCGGGGTCCTCGATCGCGGCCGGCTCGTCCAGTTCGGCACGCCGCGAGAGATCTACGAGGACCCCGTCAGCGTCTACGCCGCCAGCCGGCTGGGCTTGCCGCGGATCAACATTCTGCCGGCGGACCTGTTCGGACGCGCGCCCGACGGCGCGGCCCAGATCGGCCTCCGCCCCGAACAGATCCGCCAAGGCGAAGGGACGGACGCATCGGTTCGGCGTGTCGAGAGGCTGGGCGACCAGACCCGGCTGCACCTGACGATACGCGACCACGACATCGTCACGGTGACCGACGCCCACACCACGCTGGAAAGCGGAGACATCGTGAAGATCAGGCCCGAGCGTGCGTTCTATTTCGACGCCGCCGGCGCACGCATCGCCTGAGGGAGGGAAGGATGGCGCATTTCATCAATGAAAAGGCCGACGCGGTCACCGACGCGATCGACGGCACGATCGCGGCTTCGGGGGGAAGCCTCACGCGGCTGGACGGCTTTCCGCACATCCGGGTGGTCGTGCGGGCCGATTGGGACCGCTCGAAAGTCGCCCTCGTCTCGGGCGGAGGCTCCGGGCACGAACCGGCCCACGCGGGTTTCGTCGGCCAAGGCATGCTCACCGCTGCGGTCTGCGGCGACATCTTCGCGTCGCCGTCCGTCGATGCGGTGCTCGCCGGCATTCTCGCCGTGACCGGCGATGCGGGATGCCTCTTGATCGTCAAGAACTACACCGGTGACAGGCTGAATTTCGGCCTTGCCGCGGAACGCGCGCGGGCCTTTGGCCGCAAGGTCTCGATGGTCGTGGTCGACGACGATATCGCCCTGCCCGACCTGTCGCAGCCACGCGGCGTCGCGGGCACGCTCTTCGTCCACAAGATCGCCGGGGCGCTCGCCGAGCAAGGCGCTGACCTCGGCACCGTGTCGGACGCCGCGCGGCGGGTCATCGCGACGACACGCTCCATCGGCATGTCGCTCGACACCTGCACGATCCCCGGTTCGGCCAAGGAAAACAGGATCGGACCGGGCATGGCGGAGCTGGGCCTCGGCATCCACGGAGAAGCCGGGGTCGAGCAGATCGCGTACCACAACGCCCGCGAGGCCATGAACGCGGTCGTCGGCAAGCTTTCGGCAGGCCTGAAGGAGGTCAGCTACGTTGCGCTGTTCAACAATCTCGGCGGGCTATCGGACCTCGAGATGCAGGTGCTCGCGAACGAGTTGCTCCGCTCGGACCTCGCCTCGCGGGTCGAGCTCGTCGTCGGGCCCGCCGCACTCATGACGTCGCTCGACATGAAGGGCTTTTCGGTCTCGCTGCACGCGCTGGACGGCGCAGATGCAGAGCACCTGACCGCGCCGACCGGAACGCTCGCGTGGCCAGGATGCCGACCGGTCAAGGCCGCCAGGGTGTTGCCGCTGCCGGACGGACTGACCCCGATCAAGCCACTGGCATCGCCGCACCCGGCGACGCGGACCTTCCTCGTGCGGTGTTGCGAAACCCTCATCGCGGCCGAGGCCGACCTCAACGCGCTCGACGCGAAGACCGGCGACGGCGATACCGGATCGACACTCGCACACGCCGCGCGCGCGCTGATCGACGCAATGGAGCGGCTTCCGCTCGCCGATCACACGCAGCTGTTCCGCGCGATCGGCCAAGAGCTCAGCCAGACCATGGGCGGATCGTCGGGCGTCCTTCTGGCCATTTTTTTCGCGGCCGCCGGAGACGCCGCATCGTCCGGGATGCCGACGCGCGAAGCGCTGCGCGCGGGGCTCGCCCGCATGCAGGAAATCGGCGGCGCCGACATCGGCGACCGCACGATGGTCGATGCGCTGGCGCCGGCTCTGGAGCACCTTCACGACGGGCTCGACGGGGCTGCGTCGGCGGCGCGTGCCGGAGCCAACCGCACGGCCGGCATGGCGCGAGCGAATGCAGGCCGCGCGGCGTATATCAGCGCGGCGCAGCTCGAGGGACATATCGACCCGGGCGCCGAAGCCGTCGCCCGGCTGTTCGAGCACATGGCCGAGCAGGCGAAATCGACCGCCAAGGGATAGACGATCAAGTGTAGCGGTCGGACCATTCATGGGCATCGGACGGCTTTAGTCAGGTCTCCGTGCGAGGTCGGCGGCGCCTCGTGACGCTTCGGCGCGCGCGCGCGATCCGCCACGCGGTCGCACGGCCCGCCTCGGACATGCATGAGCCGCAGGACCGGCGTCGGCCGAGATCCGTCGCGGTCCTTTTTCGACACGGACCGGGACTCTGACCCGAGTGCGCGAATTTCCATCCGTCGGCTAGTGGCAGGCTGCATTCCGAAAGAATCTTCTTGCATCGATTCACGCGTTGTTGTGCGCTTGTAAAACGCTTTACCGAGGGTGGAATGGCGAATCTCAGCGATGTTGCGAGGAAGGCAGGTGTGTCGGTCACGACCGTTTCGCGCTTTCTGAACGGCTCGCTGTCCCTGCCCGAGGCGCGTGCCCAGCAAATCCGCGATGCCGTCTCCGAATTGCGCTACGTGCCCAATCCGCATGCCCGCCGCCTGTCGCGCGGCCGGTCTGACGCCATCGGTCTCGTCGTTCCCGACATCGCCGGGCCGTTCTTCGCCAAGCTGGTCGCGGCGGTCGAGGAGGAGGCGGACCGACGGGGCCTGGGGCTCGTGCTTCACGCCACGCTGAACCGGCCTGCGCGCGAGGTGCGCTACCTCGATTCCCTACGCATGCGCCACCTCGACGGCATGATCTTCGTGACCAACCGCGCCGCGGACGCGGCCCTGCTCGATGCGGTCAGGTCGTGCCGACACCTCGTGCTGCTCGACGAGGACGTTCCGGGCGCCGATGTGCCCAAGGTCTTTTGCGACAACGAGGCCGGCGGACGCATGGCCGGATCCCATCTCGCGGCGATGGGACACCGATCGGTGCTGTTCGTCGGCGGAGCGTCGGAGATGATCTCGGGGCGTCGCCGTTATCGCGGGTTCGAGCAGGAATTGCAGCGCATCGCCGATGGGCCGGTCCGGATAGAACGGGTGCTCGGACCCTACACGCCAGAGACCGGACGCGATGCGGCGCGCCATTACCTGCAGATGGACCCGCGCCCCACCGCGATATTCGCCTCGTCCGACGACATCGTCATCGGGTTGATCGAGGTCCTGCGCGATGCGCTGATCACGATCCCCGACGACGTCTCCCTGATCGGGTTCGACGACGTGGGCCCCCTGCACCTTTTCGCGCCGCCAATCACCGCGATCCGTCAGCCGGTTCGCGAACTTGGCGGCCGCGCGCTCGGCATCGTTCTGGACACGCTGAGAAACGACACGGGCGAGCCCGCTCCGACCGAAGAGCTCCTCCCCGTCACCCTGGTTGAGCGGGCTTCCGTCGCCCCGCCGGCCGGTCGATCAAATGCGGCGGTCAACAGGAGAGCCTCACCATGATGACAATAAAGACAGTTCAACGCGCGGCGATTGCGCTGGCAAGCGCAACGGCCCTCAGCTCCACGGCGGCCTTCGCGCAAGATGACGGCAAGACCTTTGCCCTCGTTCAGATCAACCAGCAGGCGCTTTTCTTCAACGAAATGAACCGCGGCGCGCAGGAAGCGGCAGACGAACTCGGCGTCGAGCTCGTGATCTTCAACGCCAACAACGAGGCGTTCGAGCAGAACTCGGCCATCGAGACCTACATCACCCAAGGCGTCGATGGGATCGCGGTCGTCGCCATCGACGTCAACGGGATCATGCCCGCCGTCGAACAGGCGGACGCCGCGGGCATCCCCGTTGTCGCCATCGACGCCATCCTGCCGGAGGGGCCGCAGGCGGCCCAGATCGGCGTGGACAATGCCCAGGCCGGCGCCGATCTCGCGAGCTTCATCGGGGAGAACATGGAAAGCGAGGAGATGTCGCTGGGCGTCGTCGGCGCATTGAACTCCTACATCCAGAACGTCCGCCGCGACGGTTTCGTCGACAATCTTCCGGAAGGCGTGAGCGTGGTAAACACGGTCGACGGCCAGAATATCCAGGACGTCGCGCTGAACGCCTCGGAAAACCTCCTGACCGCCAACCCGGGCATGAACGCGATCTACGGGACCGGCGAACCCGCACTTATGGGCGCGATCGCGGCCGTCACCTCGCAGGGGCGCACCGAAGACATCTCGATCTACGGGTGGGACCTGACAGAACAGGTGATCCAGGGGATCGACGACGGATACGTCAAGGCGGTGGTGCAGCAGGACCCGGCCCAGATGGGCGCCGAAGCCATCCGCTCGCTCAATACGCTGGCCGACGGCGGCGAGGTCGAGTCGGAAATTTCCGTCCCGGTGACCATCGTGACCCAGGACAACGTCGACGACTTCCGGTCCCTGTTCGAATGATGGCGACCGACACCAGCATCGCGCCGGAGGGGGAAACCTCCCCCTCCGGTGGCAAGCCGCTGATGTCCCTGAAGGGCATTCGCAAAACCTTCGGTTCACACCAGGCGCTGCGCGGTGTGGATCTCGATATTTTCGCCGGCGAGTGCGTCGGGCTGATCGGCGACAACGCCGCCGGCAAGAGCACGTTGTCGAAGATCATCGCCGGGACGCACATTCCCGACGACGGGCACATGATGCTTCGCGACGAACCGGTCCGTTTCCAGTCGCCCGCGGACGCGCGCGCACGGCATATCGAAATGGTCTACCAGGACCTTAGCCTGTGCGATCACATCGACGTCGTCGGCAACCTGTTCCTCGGGCGGGAGATGACCAAGGGCCCGTTCCTCGACCAGGACCAGATGATCAAGCGCGCCGAGGAAATGCTGGCCCGGCTGGAGATCCGGATCCCCCGGCTGACCGCGAAGGTCGAGAAACTGTCGGGAGGACAGAGACAGGCCATCGCCATCGCACGGGCCGCAAGCTTCGAGCCCGACATTCTCATCATGGACGAACCGACCTCCGCCCTCGCCGTGGCCGAAGTCGAGGCCGTGCTCGGCCTCATCAACCGCGTGAAGGAGCGCGGTGTCGGCGTGATCCTCGTGACGCATCGGATGCAGGACCTGTTCCGCGTCTGCGACCGCATCGCGGTCATGTACGAAGGCACCAAGGTCGCCGAACGACGCACGCAGGACACCAACCTCGAGGAGCTCGTCGACCTCATCGTCGGAAAGGGAGGACACTGATGTCCACCACCTACACCGAGCGCGTTGCCGGCTCGGCCCTGCGCGACTTCGTGACGGACTTCGCGCAGGTCCTGTCTATCGCGACCTTCTTCATCATCTGCCTCGTCTTCTTCGGCACGATGTCCGACGTCTTCCTGACCCCGGCCAACCTTCTGAACATCGTGCGGCAGGCCGCGCCGATCCTCGTGGTCGCGGTCGCGATGACGATGGTCATCACCACAGCGGGCATCGATCTGTCGGTCGGCAGCCAGGTGGCCTTCATCAACGCGCTGGCCGCGATCACGATCTCTGCCGGTGTGCCGTGGCCGGTCGCGATCGTCCTGATGCTGGCGGCCGGGGCGATGATCGGCGGCGTGCAAGGCTGGTTCGTCTCCTACCAGGGCATTCCCGCATTCATCGTCACGCTGGCCGGCCTGTCGATCTACCGCGGCGCCGCACTCCTGCTGACCGAAGGCTACTCGATCCCGATCCGCGATGCGGACGGGTTCCTTTGGCTGGGTCGCGGCACGCTCCTCGGGATCCCGGTGCCGGCGCTGATTGCCGTACTCGTCGTCATCGCGGGTTTCGTCGTGATGTGGCGCACGCCGTACGGGCGACAGATCATCGCCTGTGGCTCCAACCTCGAGGCGGCTCGCCGGGTGGGCATGCCCGCGCGGCGCGTGGTCAATTCCGTCTACGTGTTGACCGGCGTGGCCAGCGCGCTCGCCGCGCTTCTGCTGGCCGCGCGGCTCGGGTCCGGGTCGTCGAACGCGGCGCAGGGCTTCGAGCTCCAGGTGATCGCGGGCGTGGTGCTCGGGGGCACGTCTCTCATGGGCGGCAAGACCTCCATGATCGGGACGGTCCTGGGCACGCTGACCATCGCGGTGATCGGCAACGGGCTCATCCTGATGCACGTCTCTCCGTTCTTCACCCAGATCGTGACGGGCGTGATCATCCTTCTCGCCATCTGGATGAACACCCGCCTGTTCACCGGAACATGGAAGATCGGAAAGGGGGCGTCGAATGGCTGAGCTGTCTCCCGCCCACGTCGGCTCGGGCTTCGTGATGACCGTGGACGGCCCGCGCCCCTCGGCCGAGATGGGCGTGACGCTGATGCACGAGCACCTGCAGAACGATTGCAGCTGCTGGTGGCATCCGCCCGAGACGGAAGAGCGCCAATACCTCGTCGATGGTCCGGTGCGGATCGAAATCCTGTCCGAGCTGCGACAGGACCCCTTCGTGAACCGTCACAACATCGCGCTCGACGAGCTCGATCTCGCAATCGACGAGTTGGGCGATTTCGTTCGGCTCGGGGGCCAAACCGTGGTCGACCCGACCTGCCGCGGGATCGGGCGCGACCCGAACAAGCTGCGCCAGATCTCGGCGCGGACAGGCCTGCAGATCGTGATGGGGGCTGGCTACTACCTGGCTTCGTCCATGCCCGAGGGGATCGCCGACAAGACGGCCGACGACATCGCGGACGAGATCGTCACGGAGGCGCTGACCGGAGTGGACGGCACCGACGCTCGGATCGGCCTCATCGGCGAGATCGGCGTCTCGGGCGATTTTCTGGAGATCGAGGAGCGGTCGCTTCGCGGTGCGGCGCGGGCCCAGGCTCGAACCGGGCTCCCGTTGATGGTTCACCTGCCCGGCTGGTTCCGCCACGCGCACAAAGTGCTCGACATCGTCGAGAGCGAAAGCGCCGACATCCGCCAGACGGTGCTCTGTCACATGAACCCGTCGTTCGACGACGTCGCCTACCAGACCGAGCTGGCCGACCGCGGGGCGTTTCTCGAGTTCGACATGATCGGGATGGATTTCTACTACGCGGACCAGGGCGTTCAGTGCCCCTCGGATGACCAGGTCGCCGAGGCGATCATCGGGTTGGCCGGTGCCGGCCATCTCGATCGGCTGCTCCTCTCGCAGGACGTCTTCATCAAGATGATGCTCACCCGGTACGGGGGGAACGGCTACGCCTTCGTCCTGCGCCACTTTCTGCCGCGGCTGGAGCGGCACGGCATGCCGCGCGCCGACGCGATGCGCATGCTTACGCACAACGCGCGCAGCGTCTTCGACTCCACAATTTCCTGAAAGGACCGCCCGCCATGACAATCAAGGCCATGCTCGTGGGAGAAAGCTGGGTCACGTCCGAGACCCACTACAAGGGCTTCGACCAATTCGGCAGCGTGCATTTCCACCTTGGCGCTCAGCCGATGGTCGATGCCCTCAGCGGCAGCGATATCGAGCTCGACTGGATGACCGCGCATGACGCGGCCGAGAAATTTCCGTTCGAGCGCTCGGGCCTCGACGCATACGATGTCCTGATCCTGTCGGATATCGGTGCGAACACGTTTCTTTTGCCCCCGGACGTCTGGCTGCGGTCCAAGCCGGTTCCGAACAGGCTCAACCTGATCCGCGACTGGGTTGCCGATGGCGGCAACCTCCTGATGGTCGGCGGGTATTTCAGCTTTCAGGGGATCGACGGGCGCGCGCGCTGGCGCCGGACCCCGGTGGAGGAGGCGCTGCCCGTTCGCTGCATGCCGTGGGACGACCGGGTGGAAATCCCCGAAGGCGCGCACCTTGACCCTGTGGCGCCCGGTCACCCGATCCTATCGGGCTTTCCCGAGGGCGAATGGCCGCTCCTTCTCGGGGTGAACGAGGTCGAGCCGAAGGACGACGCGACCGTGGTCGCCCGCCTTCCCCCGCATCAGGGAGGCCACCCGCTTATCGTGACCGGCAGCCATGGCAAGGGCCGCAGCGCCGTGTGGACCAGCGATCTCGGGCCGCACTGGCTCCCGCCGGAGTTCTGCGAGTGGGCAGGGTACGGCGTTCTTTGGCGCAACCTCCTCGGATGGCTCACGGCGCGATGACGCACCGCGCCTCAGAGCAGCGTGCCGATCTCGGCCGCGGTGGGAAACGCCGCGACCGTGCCGGACCGCGAGACCGTGATCGCCGCCGCCGCGGCAGCGACTTCAAGGGCCTGCTCGTCGAGCGTCCGGCGTCCGCGCAGGATCGTCGACGCGAGCGCCGTTGCCATGAAGCAGTCGCCCGCTCCGGTCGTGTCCACGATGTCAGCCGAGACGGCGGGAATTGCGTAGCTGCCAGCAGCGTCGCTCAGCAACGAGCCTGCGCCGCCGAGGGTGGTCACGACCTGCCCGACGCCGGCGCGAAGAACCGCGGCGGCGCCACCGAGCGCCTCGGCTTCGCCCTCGTTGACGACGACGACGTCGAGGAGTGGCCACAGCGCAGCATAGCCCGGTTGCAGCGGCGAGGGATTGATCGCCGTAAGCATGTCGCGGTCCTTTGCCGCTGCCAGAAGCGCCTCGGTGGTCTCGAGCGACAGATTGCCCTGAAGAACGAGCCAGTCACCCGCTTCGGCGTCGGCCAGCACACCGACGGCCGTTTCCGTCCCGAGCGCGGAGGCGGCCTCCCGCGTGGTGATGATCGTATTGTCGCCATCGGCCGCACGCACGATGATCGAGGTATCGGTTGCGACCCCGTCGAGGTCGATGGGGTGCCGGCGGACCGGCTCGCGGTCCAGTGCGGCGCGCAGTGTCACGCCCCGCGCATCGTCGCCGATCGGGGCCGCCAGAATTGTCGTCACGCCTGCGCGGCCGAGCATGACCGCCTGGTTGACGCCCTTGCCCCCGAGCCCGCGCGTTCCTGTGCGTCCGAAGATGGATTGACCCGGGCGCGGCAGGGCATCGACTTCGAAGATCTCGTCGAGTGCGGCGTTTCCGATGACGAAGGCGCGCAAAATCAACTCCTTGCTTATCGCACGAAAGGCGATCGATGACTGTCATATCCAGCAGATCTTCTGGCGCAATAGAGGAAATCTTCGGCCGACCGAAAGCCCTGATCGGGATGATCCATTGCCCGCCGTTCCCGGGTGCCCCCCGATATCGGGGGGCCTCGCTCGACGAAATCTGCGACGCTTGCCTGCGCGATGCCGACCGCCTCGTCGAGAACGGAATGCATGGTCTCATCGTCGAGAACCACGGAGATATCCCGTTCTCGAAGCCCGAGGATATCGGCCCGGAGACGGCCGCCTTCCTGGCCGTGGTTTCGCGACGGATCCGCGATCGCTTCGACGTGCCGCTGGGCATCAACGTGCTGGCAAACGCGCCGATCCCGGCCTTCGCGGCCGCCGCGGCCTCCGGCGCTTCTTTCATTCGGGTGAACCAATGGGCAAACGCCTATGTCGCGAACGAAGGGTTCATGGAGGGACGCGCCGCCGAAGCCATGCGATACCGGTCCGCTCTGCGTGCCGAACACATCAAGGTCTTCGCGGACTCGCACGTCAAGCATGGCGCCCATGCGATCACCGCCGATCGCACGATCGTGGAGCTGACCCGCGACCTCGCGTTCTTCGACGCCGACTGCGTGATCGCCACGGGGCAACGAACCGGCAACAGCGCAACGACCGACGAAATCACTGAAATCGCCAGCGCCACGCAGCTCCCTCTCCTGGTCGGGTCCGGCGTTTCGGAGGATAACGTCGTCGAGATCCTCGGCCTGACGAACGGCGTGATCGTCGCCTCCTCGCTGAAGGAAGACGGCGTATGGTGGAACCCGGTCGAGGCCGCCCGGGTCAAGAGCTTCGTGTCTCGGGCGTCGGAGGGTCTGTGATGGTCGAGAACCTGTCCGACCGCTGCCTGCGCGAGAACCGCGATGCCTTCGACCGGATGGTCGGTCACCGGTTCGTCCGCGATATCGCGACCGACGCCCTCCCCCGCGCCGTATTCGACAGATACCTTCTCATCGAGGGAGAATTCGTCGCGACTGCCATTTCGATCTTCGCGTTTGCCACCATAAAGACCGAGGATATCGGCGATCGCCGGCGCCTGATCGCGGTGCAGCACGCGTTGGCCAATGACCAGATCCCGTACTTTGAAAAACTGCGCGACCGGCGCGCCATCGCCGCGGCACCGCAGGTTGCAAAGGATCCGCGCGTGGTCGCGTTTGACCGCGGCATGTTCGATATCGCAGCCAAAGGAGATCTGCCGCAAATCCTGGCGGCGATGTTCGCCGCCGAATGGATGTATCTGACCTGGTGCCAGCGCGTCAGCAGCAACCCGATCAGCGACCCGGATATCCGCAAATGGGTCGACATGCACACGGACGCCGACTTCAGCGATCAGGCCCATTGGCTCAAGACCCGTCTGGACGCCGCCGGTGCAAAGATGGACGAGGCACAGGCGGCGGCCTGCAGCCGCATCTTCGGAACCGTGCAGGATCTGGAATACGACTTCCACGAAGCAGCGTACTGATCGCGTCGATCCCTCGAAACGGGAAGATTTCCCCACCGGCGCGCGGTCTCCGCCCCGCCGGTGGTCTCCGCCTCTCGGGCGGCGGGCGGTGCTCGAAGAGGTCGTCGGCCCCGACGCGGGCCGCGTGATGAACGGCTCCGAAGGTCAGGCGGGATCGAAACTGAGCCTATCCTACTGCGGCCGCGGACCATCACAGCTCGTGCGCTGACATCACAAACCGTTACACATTCAAAAAATGAATCGACCGGTGGATCGCGGTAGGATATCTCACCACACGTGATTAACCGGTAGACGGAAAAAAAGACCCCGAACGCGAGAAACGTCCGGGGTATCAAGTCTACGGTGTGCAAAGGCGAACTTGATGCAGCCAATGAGGGTGGTCAAGTTCGCCTTTTACCGTTCATATCAAACAGTGTGTTTCCTCTGCAACGAGCAATGTAGCCAACGCGACCGTGCCGATCGGCCAACCGAGGAGCGAAATCAATGGCGGAGCAGAACCCCTACATTCTCGATGAAGTCGGCCTGGCGCTGGCCGCCAAGCACTTCGCGCAGATTCCGGAAATTCGATCGGACGAGGAATTCGCGCATTACGCCCGTCAGGTCATTCAAGCGAGCAACCAGCACTCCGTCCACACGCCACTCGAAGCACGCGCGATGATCGTCGCCGTTCTCCACCGGCTGATCGAATACGATGGCAACGCCGAAACGCCGGACGCCTGCGCCTAGCTCGATCGAATTCGGAGCGCATCAGATCACTCGGTCGCTGCCGCGCCCGTCGCGGCCGGCATCGGTGCGTCATCGTCCGAGCCGCCGAAGACTGCGAGCGGCAGGACACCCACCACCACGACGATACCGACGAGGATCAGCGCGTTCCGCGACGTGGACACCCTCCCGGACTCGAATGAGCCCACGCTAGCTTGTTTGAAAGGCGCCCTGTCGGAGCAACGCATGATTGCGCAGCCTGTTGTCGCTGTTTGTCGACCCGTGGCCCTAGCCATGGTCGTTTTCCGAGAACTGATCCATCACGGATCGCGTCGAATAAGGGCGCATCATCGGGTGCGGTGCGAGTTGGCAGAACCTTTGCACCGCGCTTGACCGGCCGTATCGACCCGTTCGAAACCCATCGAGACCGCCTGCAAGAACAGGCTTGCACAAAACCTGGGAAGGCAGATCGCGCTGTTTTTAAATTATTTTTTCGGATCGCCCCGTGCGCCCGGACAAATGTGGCGCCGAAACGGCCGGCTCGCCTTCAAACCGGCCGACTGGACCAACAGACATAAGGTAATTGAACGATACGGCAAACCCCGAGCGACTTGATGGAAGAATTCCAGTTCACCGGCCTGCAAATCGCGACGTTTTCGTTCGCCTATTCGACCGGCAACGCGAATACCAATGACCTCCAGCTCAATCTTCGGGGCGTGGAGGCGATCGGCACCGGCGATGAGATCTACACGCTTCGCCAGACGCAGCAGACCGGGAATACCGGCGAGTTCGACAACGGACAGTTCTGGGAGTTGCGGGGTCCCGATGGCGATATCCTCGCCCGACAGCTCAACCCGGACGACAACAATTACCAGGGTCTCGGTGCGACCGACGAGTACATCGTCTTTCAGGGGAACAGCTTCGGCAACGTCATTATAAGCGTCAACGACCTCCCGACAGAGCCCACGGATCTGACGTTCACTCAGGCCGACGAGAGTGGCACCGTCGGTGACGGCGACGACGATGGCAATTACGATTTCACCGAAGCCGCGACAGCCGTTCCGGTCTGCTATGTGTCCGGGACGTTGATCGATACGCCGTCCGGCCCGCGGCCGGTCGAGCAGCTCAAGGCGGGTGCGCTCGTCGTAACGGCCGATGGAGGTTGGGATTGCGTCACGTGGACCGCTTCGACGTTGGTCAAGCTCGACAACTCGAGCATGGCACATGCGCCTGTGGTGGTGAAAAAGAACGCTCTAGGCTCCGGTTGCCCGAACCGGGACCTGTTCGTTTCGCCGCAACATCGGATACTTCTCGATGGTCCCGAGATCGAATTGAACTTCGGAACGCCAGAGGTGTTCTTTAAAGCCAGGGACCTGATCGACGGAGAAGGCGTTCAACAAACGTTTCGCCGCGGCTTGGTGCGCTACCACCACGTTCTTTTGAGTTCCCATCAGGTGATCGTTGCGAACGGTCTCTTGTCCGAGAGTTTCTTTCCCGGCCCGGGCAGCGTGACGATGATGTCGGCCAAGACCCGGCGAAGCCTTGCCAACGTTCTCGGGGCGACACTCGAATACGGCCCTCTGGCCCGCCCCGAGGCGCATCCTCGTCTCGCGAACGTCTTGCAGGCGCGCCTGAGAGCCGCCTAACTCCCGCGATGCACAGGCCAGATCATTTTTGCGAACCGGTTCGTGGTCGACAGCATTTTTCGCGAGATTGATGCGGGAAAGCCAGCACGACGATGTGCGAAACAAGCACCGGGCGCCAAGCAGTTCGTTCCAGCGATACTCTCGTTCGATTTGTCGTCACCAACACCGCCTCCAAATCGTGTCGTTGCAGTCAGCCCAGCGCGTCAGTCAAGTTTACTGCCAACCACTCGTATATAATATCCCGAATGCTCGGTGTGATCCGGATCGGGCATCCGAGCCGAAATGACATTCAACAAGCGCTATATTGCATGGGGCTAGATGCTGCTTTTGATTGAGGTCGCGACATCGGATATTCACGGCGCAGACTTCGGCGTTAGCTTTAACAGCCGCATTGATACGCGGCGCTGAAAACCGTATTGACCCAGAAGAAGCCAATCGAGCCCCGATATCTCTTGAGCACGCCCCCCTCCGAGACCACGATTTCCCGTGCAGGAGGGATGCCCAAGGTCTGGGCCGTCGTCATTGCGCTCCTTGCCATCGCCCTGTGGCCGACCCTCGGACGCGTTCATGTCGAGGGGTTCTCCTACCTCACAGAAACCATCTCGGTGCTGTTTCCAGACATCGCGGCAAGTGATCCCTTGTGGGGCGTCAACTCGGAGTTTTTCTACCTGACGCGGCCGGGTGCCAGCTGGCTCATGGCTCCGCTGTCAGACCTTTCGCCTGGGAATGGCTACAACATCCTCACATGGCTGGTACTGCCGCCTTTTCTCTTCGGCCTGGTTCTGGTCACGCGGCTATGGAGCGGCGCCTCGTGGCTGGCGAGTGCTTCCACGCTCTTGCTCCTGCCGATTTCCGTCGAAGTCGGCCATTTCTACAACGACAATATCGTGGCGATGAGCTTTTCGCTCTGGGCCTTGGCAAGCGTGCTGGCCGGCCCAAGCTTGATCTGGCCCGCGCTGTCCGGGGCCCTGCTGTCGATCGCCATATTGTGCCGGCTCGATAATCTGCTGCTGCTGCCGTTGATGTTGTTTTTGGCGGGATTGCCGGCAGATCGGCTCCATCGGGCGCTTTTGCGATCGGTGCTTCTGGTCGCGGCCGCCATCGCAGTCCATCTTCTCGCGTCACTCGTGGATCCCGCGGCCGCGAACCTGTTCGGGCGCATCGAACTTGCGGCTCAGGCGGATGCGCTTTGGTCTCGGGACCAGTTCCCGTTGCATGACCTGTTTGCGAGCGACGCATCGGCATGGCTGACCGCGTTCGGGCTTGGAGTACCGGCGATCATAGCCGGTATCGTGGAGGTGAGACTGCGGTCGCGCGTCGAGGCCGCGAGTGCAGAAGGTTCGGTGATGGATCGCCTGAGGCACTGGTCCGGCCCATTGTGTTTCTTTGTCTATCCCCTCGCGATCTACGCTCTGACGATGGGTAAGTATTACGATCCCCGCGGTTTCCTGACCATGTTGCCGCTTCTGGCGCCCCTGGCCGCACTGGGAGCGGATCGCTGGATGTTCGAGCCGTTGCGCGCGGGCCGGGCTCTCGGGTCGCAAAGTTCGGTCGGAGCTCTGCTGATCCTTGCCCCGTTGCTGATCCCCGGTGTGCCGGCCCCGCCGGAGCCCGAAAGTCCCGTGACGTCCTTGACCGGGCGGATCTGGCATGGGGGCGACTGGCGGAGTTGGCAGACCGCAGTGCAGCGTCGCGATGCAAACCTGCGAAGACTGGTGACCGAGCAATTGCCGCGCGGCGAAACCTCGGTTCTGGTGGCACGACAATGGACTCCCGACCGCAGGGCGCAGAATACCCTCGCCACGGAGGGTTTTCGTCTCGTGACAGAGCGCGCTGAGGGTCAAGAACGGTTCGCGTCACTGCCCGACAGCCCTGCGGCCGCGTGCGATACCCTGAGCGAGACATGGCGCCACCCGGACGGGACGCAGGTCCGCCTGCTTCGGCTCCATGTGCCTTTCCTCGCGAATGCCGCCACGAAAACGGATGCTGCCCTGGTGCTGGCACGCCCGTGTCTCGAGCAGAGCGCTTCCGATCGGCGCTTCGTCATCGATCGCGCCGAACCGGTTCGCCTGTCTGGGTCCGACCTCGACGCCAGGCATGGGGCCGCGGTCGCGAATCTGCGCACGCTCTCCCCGCATGACGCCCCGCGCCGCACCGCGCTGGAGATATTGCAGACCGCCGACTCCGTGTTGAACCGCTGACTTCACGGATCGGCCGCGCGGCGGGAGTGTGGCGGCACCGCCGGGAGCAGCCGCGGGAGCCATGCGGAACCCGTGGTCCAATGGACCCACGGCGATACACAGAATCACCGGCGGAGCTTGCACGAGCCGATGACGCAGAAGCGCTCAAGCCTGACAGAGGGACAGAGCGGCGAGCGGCGGACGTGCCTTGAACTCCGCCACCTGCTCCGGCGTGCCGAGCATGCCAACGTCGTCGAGGCGCAGCGGAGAGATGCGGACCTGCGCTCCGTCCGCGATCAATTGATTGTAGAGCGGCGCGACGTAGCGCTCCCCGCTCTCCTCGCGGCCGGCGATGCCGTAGTAGCATCGGTAAGCCCCCACGTATCGTGCAGCGCTGTCGAACCAGTAGAGGCCGACGGTCGCATGGGCTGAAATCCGCTGCTTCTCGCGCAATTCCACGACGTGTCCGTACGCATCGGTCCGCGCGAAGGACCAGCCTTCACCGGGGGCCGGGAAGCAGGGCACCCACCCGGCGCAGGTGGCGGGATCGGGGGGAACCATCGCGGCCGGCGCGACGAACGTATCGATGTTGTAAATTGCGAACGGCGCGTCTTGTGCCGCACGCTCCGCAAGCATCAAAGCTGTCGTCGCCTGCCCGTCGGTCACGCCATCGATGCTCAGGACTTCTGTTTCTCCCAAACGCAGCGCGTTGGCGCGTTCGGCGATGTAGGCCCGCGCGCCGAGCCCCTCCCGAACCGCGAACGAAAAGCGCCAGCCGGCGGTGCGGAACGCCTCAAGGCTCAGCATCGACCAGTCGAAGAGCGGGCGACCGAGCGCATCCAGCTCGTATTTCGGCCGGTCGAAACCCGCCTTGGCGAAGCGGCTACCGAGACCCGCCATGGTGATGGCGACCGTGCCGCTCATGAGCGGTCCTCCTCGGCCGAGCCGGTCTCTGCGAACGATCGTGCGACCCGGTCGCGGTCGACCAGCGCGTTCAATTCCTCGAGGCTGAGTTGGAGGAACTCGCGCGGGCGCACCGACCTGTCGTCGACGTAGAAGCCCTGCCGTCCCGGCCAGGGCTTGGCCAAGTGCAATTCGTCGAAGGGGATCTCGTGCTCGATCAGCCATTGAAGCATGCCCGGCGCCGCGGTCTTGCCGATCCTGCCGACGTTGCCGTCGTTGCTTCGCATGCCGCGCGCGGAGCTGAGAATGATGTGCCACCCCTCTGCATGAAGCGCCCTAAGTCGCGCGAGCATGCGCGGTTCGGGCACCATGTCGGCGTAGCTTTCATCCGGCCGCTTGATGGCGCACAGGGTCCCGTCGACATCGACCACGAGCGCTTTCTCGGTCTCAATCATTCCCGCCCCCATCGAGTTCGGTCAGGATTTCCGCGGCGATCAGGCAAAAGGCGATGAGCTTTCGCTCGTGGTCCACGTGAAGCGGCAGCATCGACAGAAACAGCGAGGCTTCCACCGCGCGCATCTGCGCGACGTCCCAGCCCTCGTCCACGACCCGTTCGCGGAAGGCCGCCTGCATCCAGTCCGGCGCACCGCCCTGATGCGGTTGCAACGCGAGGCCCAGAGCGTCGTTGACCTCGATGGAAAACAGGCCGTTGTTGACGAAATCGTAGCCGCCGCAAATCGAATGCGAGAACTTCGCCAAATCGTACAGCGGATGGAGGAGCGCATCCTCGCGGGTGACCGCCCCGCGCGGATCGATCAGGCGGAACAGGCTGATCCGGCTGTCGAAGAGCACGTTGGACAGACATGGATCCCCGTGACTGAACGCCAGATACGTCGCGCCATTGGCGTCGAGTGCGGCCTCGACAAGCGACGCGGCGCGGGCCTGCAAACCCGAAAGCCCGCCCGAGATGCTGGCGGCCTCGAGAAAGGCATCGACCCGGGCTCCGGCCGCACTCGCGCGGAATGCCTCCAGCCGGGTGTGCATCTTGCCCACGATCTGGTCTTGCCCCACAGCGCGAACCCGGGCCCGGCCACGCGCCTCCCGAGCCCGCGCATTCAGGAACGCGAAGAAGTGATCCAGAAGTTGCTCGAACTGGGGTTCCGAGAAAGAGCCAAGCACGAATTGCAGTGCGGCGTCCGGGACGCGCAGATGCTCCATCTTGTAGGAGGCACGTCCACGGTCCTCGGAATAGCCGAATGTCGGCAAGAGGAACCGCTTCATCTCGGGAGGTGCGAGCTCGAAGAAGCCGTGTTCCGCCTGCATTTTTGCGATATCGGAAGAGCTCTTGACGAACACGCCCTCCTTCACCGCGAGGTGGTTGAAGGCCCGCGGCTCGGTGGCGCCAGAAAGAAACGCACGCAGCGCATCGGGCTGGCGAAGATCTGCGCAGGGAAGTGGATCGGCCAGCATCTCGGCCTCGGCCTCCAGCTGCAACACGATCGACCGTCTCTCCCGCCCGGCTGATGCCGAGAGAAGCGTCAACGCGGAAGGTCCCGTCAGGACCATTGGCGCGTCGTCCTCCATGACCGGGCTGAGCAGCATCGTTCCCAGGGCAAAGCGCATCTTGCGGATCACGAAGTCGACCCTTTCGAGGTCGAATTGCCCGATAACCGTCGGCAGGCGCAGCCAAAGCCCATCGCCGCGCGCGCCCTCGATCCGGCGTTGAAGTTGCTCTTCCTCTTCGGCGGTGCGGATCACGATCACATCGTCGGCCCCGGCGCAGGCCGCGGCAAGCTCGTCCAGATACCTGCGGCGGCGACGCAGCAGGTCGCCGAAATGGATGTCGCCGATCAACCGCTGAAGCTCGGTCGGCAGCGGCTCTCGGTCATCTATGATCGCGCACAGTCTCGGCTTCATGGGATCACGCGTAACTCCGCACGACCGGCTGCGGGCACGCGGCGGGGCTCGTTTCGGCGGCGCTTCAGGTAGAGGAAGACCATCAACGGCCAGGGCAGCAGCAGTGCGATGGTGACCAGCGCCAACGCGGGACCTGCAACCGGATCGACCCCCAGATCCCACCACGGTGCGACGAGACGGGCGCCAAGCAGTTCAAGCGCCTGACCGGCGACCGCATTGACCAGGATGAGACAGACCAGAAACTCGCTCAGCCAGATCAGGAAGGACAGAAGACTGAGTTCGGGCGCGCGGCGCAGCGCAACATCGGACGCCCGCGCCACGATTACGCGAAGCGCGTCGATCTGCTGCAGCAGGCTCAGCGTGCGACGGGAGTTGTGGTTGACCAGGATATACCGCTGCAACTCGGTCAGCAGCTTTGGGCCGATCACCACAATCGTCAGCGGCAACGCCGCGATGAGCAGGGTCAGAAGCGTCAGGGTGGTCGGCGCGCCTCCCTGGCTCAGCAGAACGAGCAGGACCGGGACGAGAAACAGCGAGTCGTACATCCTGTCGATGAGAAGCGCGATCAGCGCATAGACGGCTGTTCCGCTCAGACGCCAGAGCTCGTACAGGCGGAAGAGCTCTCCGGTCTTGAACGGCAGGATCAGCGCCAGAGGCGCCGTCGCGAAATGCATGAGCGCCGCCGAACGCCCGGACAGGCCCAGAATGTCCGTTGCCAGCAGCATGAGCCGGCAGGCGCGCAGGACGTGGCTCGCCAGGTAGATACCTCCGGCGACAAGCGCTCCGATCATCGTCAGATCACTCACGAGCGGCAACAGCAGGATGACCGCGACGGCACTGAACGCGGCCGCAACCGCCGCGCCAAGCGTGTATGACGCGGCCCTCTTCACGCGTCCCACCGCGCAATGCGGGTCGATGGATAGGCCGTCCGTGGCGTGTCCCGATGCTCTCCCGTCAGAAACGCGTGCTTGTTGGAGACCCGCCGCCACAGCAGGCCGAGGATCTGAAGCCCCATGCGGCCGAGCTTGGCGTTGGACACCTGGTCGTCCTCGCGCCAGGTGAGCGGGAAGAACTGTAGGGCATGGCCGCGCGCCGCTACGGCGAGGATCAGGTAGTAATTGAACGTCAGATCGTCGGCGAAGCGCAGGTGGAAGCCGTCCGAGAACGCCGACACGCGGAACACGTTCAGGCCCGAGCCCAGATCGTAGAGCCGCGTCCCGGATACCGCCGAAAAAATCAGGTTGAAGGTTCGATTGGCCGCGGTTCGAAGCGTGGAGTATCCTTCGAGCGTCGAGCCGCGCATGAAGCGCGCGCCCATGAGGAATTCGCTCCGTTCGTGCGCGCGGGCCTCCAGATGGGGGATCAAATCGCGAATGGAGCCTTGATCGTCGCCATGCAGGACCGCCAGATGCGTATAGCCATGCGCCGCGGCATACTCGATGGCCACCTTGTGCGACCCACCAAGCCCGTAATTGCCATCGTTTTGCAAGAGAACGCGCGAGGGGACATCGGCAGCCTCCAGTCCCGCTTTGGCGGCCGCGACCGTTCCGTCGGTCGAGCGATTGTCGATGCAGAGAATGCCGTCGACCCATGTGGCGATACCGGCATCGTTGAACTGCGCAAGAACCCGTGGGATCTGTGCCGCGCAATCATACATCGGAATGAATACGAGAAGAGACACGCGTTTAACCTTGGCCCGTCGAAATGGACAGACCCGAGCTGAGGCGTCGCGTCAACCATCGCATGAAAAGGAAGTTGGCCAAAAGTGTTATCGGCGTGACAAGCGCTTTTGCCGCGCCGGAGGCCAAAGCCAGCGGGTCGGCTGCTTGAACCGGCAAGGCTGCGGCCATGGGTAGAAGAGCATGCGATAGCCACGCAACGAGCGCCGAGGCGATAAAGATCGCAACAGCCTGCCAGATCAGATACGCGGGGAACCCACGCGCCCCCAGCGCACCTTCGACCGAGAAAATCCTATTGAGCGAAACGACATAGACGAAGCTCACTGCCACCGCTGCACCGATCATGCTGCTCCAGAACGGCGAGGCGCCCAATTGCACCAGCCCCATGGTCAGCCCAACATCCAACAGCCAGCCACACCCGGATACGATGGCAAATACGAGAAAGTTGGAGTGCATGAGCCTGCTTTGCGGTTTCGCCCTTGGAAAACGGACCGGCCTTAGGCCAGCCCATACCGAGCACGCTAACGCGAGATAAGCGCCGCGTGAATTGCGGAAGCTCAGAGTTCGTCACTCAAATTACGCAACGTAAGCATTGGGAGGCTTAAACTGCTAGCGGTCTTGCGACGCTCCTTATTGCCCAGTTAACGCCTTCGGAAGCGGAAAGGCTGAAGAATTTCGCGAAGTTGGGCCAGCAGCGCAGAGGATTTCGATCAGGCGATATCGACGACCCTGATTGTTTTTACAATACATCCGAACAGTGGCCGCCCGCAACGGATGCGGAAAATTGAAATTGTCGGGTGATCAGCGCAGATCTTGTTTTGGTATATCTGGCGCGGCGCTGGATGCTCGCGAACGAATATCACCGCCGCAGAACACGCCGTCCGCGCCATGACGGACAACAAGGCCAGCCCGCAGCGATCTCAGCAGCATGTCGTTGGGCGGACCGGACAATCGGAAACGGCTGTGGGACCAACGCCGTCTCTGCTGCCGTCAATCGTGGTTCCGCCATGGGCCGCGCCCGCAAACCCACAACATTCCGAAGTTGGCACGAGACGGCGTTGGTCCCGCTCGTCCTGTCCTCGTGACCCCCGATCACCGCAACTGCGGACCATCGCCCAACGCGAAACCGAACACTGCGGGACGGAGCCATCGCGGGAGTGGCGGCGTTGTTCCCGAGCAAAAAGGCTTCTGCGATGGATGATCCGCGTTTCGGCTTCGAAGTCTACCACCTCCTGTTGGCTGCACTGGGCGCGAGCCTCCTGGTGTCATTCTGGCTGACTCACCTCGTCTCAAGCCGACCACCAGCGTCGAGCGCGCTGCTCATCGCCTGCGGTTTCGCAACGTCCCTCGTGTTTCCGGGCATGTTCGGCGCAATCGACCCGCTTCAGTCCCCGGAGCTCTGGGAGACCTCTGCCGAGATCGTCGTCATCGTCGTACTCTTCGCCACCGGACTGCGCATCGACGATCTCGGCCACAAGCGTCTCTGGCGCCCGACGATCCGGCTCCTGGCCGTAACGATGCCGCTGTCGGTCGCGGCTGTCGCGGTATTGGGCTGGGGGCTTGCGGGCATGACGGTCGGTGGCGCGATCCTCTTGGGGGCCGTGCTCGCCCCGACCGACCCGGTCCTCGCGGGCGACCTGCAGATCGGTCCGCCCCTCGGCGGGCGCGAACATCCGGTCCGCTTCGCGCTGACGACCGAGGCCGGTCTGAACGACGGCCTCGCCTTTCCGTTCGTCTACCTCGCGCTCCACATCGCCGCCGTCGGTGTGGCCCCGTCCGTCTGGCTGACCGAGTGGCTCGTTTGGGACGTGCTCTACCGGATCGCGGCCGGGGCGCTTCTCGGGGCCGCGATCGGCTGGATTCTCGGGCGCGTCCTTTTTCGACTGCCCGGTCGCAGCACGCTTGCCGAATCAGGGCCCGGCGTCCTCGCGCTCGCCGGTGTGTTCCTGACATACGGCCTGGTCGAACTGGCAGAGGGCTACGGCTTCATCGCAGCGTTTGTCGCCGGCCTCGTCTGCCGCAGGGCCGAGCATTCGCACGCGTTCCACCAGCGGCTGCATGCCTTCACCGTTTCGATCGAACATGCCGTATCGGCGATCCTCCTGGTGTTTCTCGGCGGCGTCATGCCGTCGCTTCTGTCCTATCTGGACTGGTCTCATGCGGTCATCGCATCCGCGCTCCTGCTGGTGATCAGGCCGCTGACCGGCTGGCTCGGCCTGATCGGGACCGATTTCACGAGACGGGGCCGACTGGTGATCTCCTCGTTCGGGGTGCGAGGCATCGGCTCGCTCTACTATCTCGGATACGCCTCGACTCATGTCGAGTTCGTCGACGAGGGGTCGCTTTGGGCGCTGGTGGCCTTCACCATCTTCGCTTCGACAGTGGTCCACGGATTGACCGCGAACCGTATGATCGAAGGTCTCGACCGACAGTGAGACACCGACCTGGTCGAAGGGCCGGCCTGCGTCCCGCGTTGACACGGGATCGATTAAAAAAAATCTCTTCGTATCAAGAGCCTCGCGCTTGGACGCTCGACGGCCGGGAACCCGTCGAACCGGCCGCGGGCTATCCGGTGAGGGGCCGCGATCGGTTCAGTCGAACGAGCGCTGCACGGATGTCGGGCCGGCGACCGGCTCAGGAACGAGGATGGCCCATTTCGTTGCAGGACCTTTTGGCGGGCCAGACTTCCAGCACGCCGGCGCACAGCACGAGCGCGCCGCCCACGAGTTCCCGCGGGGCCAGATGCTCACCGGCCAGGACGGCCGCCGACGCCGCACCGACGATCACCTCGGTCATCAGAAGAATGCCCACCCGCGCAGGTTCCAGTCGGACCGTCGCCCACATCAGGGCAGCGGTCGAGAGCACCCACCAAAGGCCGCCAGTCGCCAGAGCCAGAGCGGCAGGCTCAAGAAAACCTCCGACATCCGGACCGGCCGGCCATGCGCCCAGCCACGGCGCCACGACGAGCGCCGTCACCGTTGCGCCGAGCGCGAAGACGAACGCGGCCGCGACGGGCTCGACCCGCGATTTGACGCGCATCCCGGTGGTGGCGATGGACCAGAGGCCGCCGGCAAGCAGCGCCATCCACTCCCCGGTCCCTTGCGGCACCGGCAGACCGCCATCGCTGCTGAGCATGACGTAGAGTCCCGCCAAGCCAAGAAAGATCGCGACTACGCGCAAAAGCGGCGTGTGCCACCCCATGACGTACCGTGCGAACAGGCTGCTCCAGACCGGCGTGAGGAAATAGAGCAGGATGATGATCGCGACGTGCCCGTATACGAAGCCGATGGAATACAGCGCGAAGGCGGCGCCGCCCAAGGCGATCGACAGAAGTCCGATCCGGTTCGATGCAAGGAGATGGCGCCGTCGCAACACCGCAGCCGGACACAGAAGAAGCACTGCGGCCGACGTGATGGCGAGCGTTCCCCAAGCACCATCGAGGCCCGCATCGCGAAGCGACCGGATCGGCAGCCAATAGAGACCCCACAGCACGCCAGTGACAATGACAATCGCGGTGGCGAGGCTCGTGGTCTGTTGCTGGTTCATGAGGATCGCATACGTCATGCCTCCGGGGAGTCAAAGCCGCCTCGGCCGCCGCTCGAAGCCGTGCGCAAGCGGCATGCGCGCGCCTCGCCAACAGAGGACCGATCTGGTGGCCGGTCACGTCTCGAGATGCTGCGACACGGGTGGATGAGCGCGTCACGCAAGATACGCCCGACAGGCGCAGCCATTCGAATGACAAATACTCGATGATTACGCCAATATTCTGACATCTTTCATTGGAGCCTAGGCCGAACGACCATCCTGCCCGGAATCCAAGTATCAATCAGAACTCAGCCGAGAATGGATGCCAATAGCCTTGGCGACTCCCGCGCGGAGCGGCGCCGTTATCCGGGTCCAGATGAAATGGCCAGAACGCAAGAGGCGAGCTGACTTAACGTAATGAACCCGTGAGCGTTGTCACGCCGACGGGCCGAGCAGGTTTGAGCGTCAGCCTGCCGGAAACCAGATAGGATCGAATTTTCGCGCCTTTTCATTGCCTTCTGACAGGCGAAACCTTCAACTTGGACTCACCATAAGGTCACGCACGGTCGGGTATCGGGCCGTGCAATTCCGGGGAAGCTTTGCGCCGCACAGCACCCGGCGTCGAAATCCGACGCCGGAACCCGGGAATATTGACCGCTAATGGCTATTTTCTTGAGGGAGGCATCGAATGCCAGAAACAAATCAGACCGGCACCGAATGGTGGATCAACGATCAGACGCCGGACAATCCTTATGGCAAAAGCGAGGATTACGACGCCTTTCTCGATTATCTCGGCGCTCTGCCCCGCAGCCTGACGCCCGAGATCGCGTCCGAGCCGCTGAAAATCAACGTCTCCGACCTCAACGATCATCCGGGCTACAAGGATGCCGCCATCGGCGCTCTCGAGATGTGGTCGTCGGTCACGCCGCTCGAGTTCGAGATCGTCGATGACGAACCGTTCGACCCCGAAACCCAGTGGATGGAGGTCGTCAGTCCCGAACTTGGCGAGCCGAGCGACGGAAGCGCCTTTTCGGCCAACCGCTACGTGAGCATCGGCCAGCGGTTCCACGATACCGAGCCGAACCTCACCGACATCGGCGGGTATGTCTACGACAGCTTCGTACACGAGTTCGGCCACGAGTTCGGGCTGAACCACCCGGGTCTTTACAATTACAGCGGCCCCGGCGGCGTTCAGATCAACTATCTCAACAACGCGACCTGGACCTACGATCGCCAGCAATACAGCGTCATGTCCTACTTCGACGGCATCGATGTCGGGGAAGATTCGCGCTGGTCCGCGGTCACCCCGCTCATGGCCGACGTCGATGCGGTGATCCGCCGCTTCTTCTCGAGCGTGGACGAGGACGGCAACCGGACGTTCGAGACGATCGACCTCATGACCGGCGACAACGTCTACGGCTTCGGCAGCACGGAGTATGGCTACGAGCTCGAGTCGTCCGGCATGAAGAAGGATATCGGCTTCGTCATTCACGATACCGGCGGGGACGACACGATCGACTTCTCCGGCTCGACCGACGCCACGATCCTCGACCTGCGCGCCGGCAATTTCTCGAGCGTCAACGGCCACAGCAACAACGTGTCGATCTTCGACGGGTACAACGAGGACCAGGCAGAGTACTACATCGAGACCGGCATCGGCAGCGATCACGACGACATCCTCATCGGCAACGACGGCGACAACGTGCTCGACGGGCGCGGCGGCGCCGACAGCATGGCCGGCAATGACGGCGACGACACCTACTTTGTCGACAGCGCCGACGACGTGGTCCGCGAAGAGGCCGACGGCGGCACCGACACCGTCATCGTGTTGAACGAGGATCTCGACCTCGGAGAGATCGAGAACGTGGAGAACATCGTCTATACTGGCGCGACCGCTCCGGAAGAGGACGGCGGGTCCACGCCCACCGGGGAGGACAGCGGCCCAGCCGTCGCGGCCTCCGAGATCGTCTTCGGCGACGAGACCAGCGAAACGATCGACGGCGGCGCGGACGGCCAGCGCATCTTCGGGCTCGGCGGCGACGACTACATCGTCGGGGGCCGCGACACGTTCGAAAGCCGCGACATCAACAACACGATCGCGGTCGAGGACCTCGAGGATCAGACCCCGAGCGACGACGCCGCCGATGCGCTCTATGGCGGTGCCGGCAACGACACCATCGACGGCGGCGCCGGCGGCGATCTTCTCGATGGCGGCAGCGGTGACGACGTGCTGCGCGGTCAGGACGGCGAGGACACGTTCTACGGCGGCGCCGGCAGCGACACAGTCGACTACAGCCGGGAAAGCCCGTTCCAGCTGCTGGTGAACCTCGAGACCAACACCGCTTCGGGCGGCACGGGATCCGGTGACCAGTTCTACTCGATCGAGAACCTGATCGGTTCTGACGACCGGATCGACAGGTTCATCGGCACAGAGGCCGACAATCACTTCGTCGGCCGCGGTGGCGGCGACGTGTTCAACGGCCGCGAGGGCGACGACACGCTCGATGGCGGGCGCGACGGCGACCTTCTCTACGGTGAGGGGGGCGACGACTACATCGTCGGCGGTGCCGGGCAGGATTACCTCAACGGTGGCGCCGGGACCGACACGATCGATTACTCGGGCAGCGACGAGGGCGTAACCGTGGACCTCGCCGGGGGCACGGCCCGGGGCGGCGATGCCGACGGCCCGGTCCAGATCGTCGGACGCGGTACCACGATCCGCCACGACATCATCGAGAATGTCGAGAACGTCGATGGCTCGTATTATGGCGACCACCTGATCGGGACCGACGGCGAGAACGTCCTGTCGGGCGCACAGGGCGACGACACGCTGACCGGCAGTCTCGGCGCCGACACGCTCGACGGCGGCACCGGCCGCGACACCGCGGACTATTCGACGAGCGAAACCGGGGTGAACATCAACCTGCAGTCCGGCAATACCGAGGGCGACACCTACGCGTCGATCGAAAACCTCTCGGGCTCGGGCATGGATGACCGGATCCGGGGTGACCGGGGCGAAAACGTGCTGACCGGCCAGGGCGGCGACGACGTTCTGCGCGGCGCGGCCGGGGACGACACGCTGCTCGGGGACTTCGCCTACGACGACGAGTCGATCCCGCGTCCGGGCCTGGGCAGCGGCTACGCGAGCCTCGGGGCGGATGCCGACAACAACACGCTCGAAACCGCGTTCGATATCTCGGACAATTTCTCGCTGGAGGAGGATCCGGACATCTTCGACTCGACAGAGGTTCTGCACACGACCGTTGAGTCGACGGGCAACGGCCAAGGCGACTACTACCGGATCGACCTCGCGGCTGGCACGGTCATCACGCTCGACATCGACGGCATCGCCGATCCGAGCGTGCATGACAGCTGGATCCGGCTGCTTGACGAGAACGGCGAAATCGTCGCGCAGAACGACGATGCCGGCGGCGATCCCGGGTCGACCTCGAACCGCGACTCGAGCCTGGTCTACAGCGTCGAGGAAACCGGCACCTACTACATCCTCGAGGGCCAGTGGTCCCCGGAGACGGGCGACTTCGATCCGTCGGTGCCCGAGGGCTCGACCTACGAGCTCAACGTGTCGGTAGAGTTCCCGCCGGAGCCGATCGAGCCGGGCACGCCGGGCAACGACCGCCTCGCCGGTGGGCGCGGCAACGACCTGCTGGACGGCGGTCTCGGCGACGATATCCTCTTCGGCGGTCAGGGCGCGGACAGCTTCCGCTTCTCGACCGAGCTCGGGGCGGACAACGTGGACCGTATCCGCGACTTCGACAGCGGCGAGGACATGGTGCTTCTGGACAGCGAGATCTTTGCGGGTCTGGGCGCGGAAGGCCCGCTGTCCTTCGGAGCATTCCATTCCAGCGCGACGGGCGAGGCGCAGGACGCGGAGGACCGGCTTGTCTACAACACGCGGAGCGGCGACCTGTCCTGGGACGCGGACGGCTCCGGCGATGTCGAGGCGGTCACGTTCGCCCGCCTGCAATCGGCGCCCGAGCTCACGGAGTCGGACTTCATCCTCGTGTGATACGATCCGCGGGAGGGCGCCGTCCGGCGCCCTCCCCGTCCGAGCCCGGCACGTTTCCCGGGGCATTCATCGCAAAGGGCTTGAACATGGCCTCCGACCTGCACCGTCGACAGCTCCTGTCGTGTCTCGCTGCGCTCCCCTTCACGCTCGCAACCGCCGCCTGTGCATCAGAGATGCGCGGTGAACTGACTTTTGCGGACGGCGGGGCGATCCCCCAAGGGACGATCCGCGTCTTCGCCGAACCGACCGGCGACCGGTCCGACGTTGTCCTCGAGAGCGACGGCAAGGCACGCGCCCTGGCGTTCTCCCTGCCGCACGGCGATGCGGAGCCGCGCCAGATCGTTGCCGTGCTCGAACGCAAAGACGGCTGGCTTCTGGCACGCGGCAGCGCGGCACCGTCCGACCCACTGTCCATCACGCTCTACGAGGCAGCACGCTGACGCGGCGCGGGCCGGCTCCCGGCTCAGGCGCCGGGGTTCGACATCCGGTCGGGCCGAAGCGCGAAACAGAGGCACTTCGCATCTGGCGAACGGCGTTCGCGCCCCTCCTGCACGGCCCTCGGCCAGGAAACGCAAGCGACACACCTACCCGACAGCGCTGCCGTCGGCATTCCAATCGGACCAGCCGGGAAACCGGAGCGGCTCGGCCTGATCGAGGCGCGTCAGGTGTGCCGACCAGGCGTCTTGGTTGTGGCGAAGCCGCTCCTGGACGCTTGCCTCATCCTCGTAGCTGTAGCCGTGCCCCTGGACACCGTAGGAAATGAAGGGCGGCAGCACCGAAAACCCCATGTAATGCATCGAATATTGCACGGGCCAGAGCATCGTCTCGAAGTCGCCGCCCCGGCCCCCTGGCCCGAAGGCCGCCTGCGGGGCGCCCGTCGTCACGGAGACGATCGCGCGGCGCCCCCTGAAATAGCCCGCATCATAGCGCATCCGACTGGTGTAGAGCCCGCCGCTGACGAACACGCGGTCCATCCAGCCTTTGAGAATGGCGGGCGGCCCATGCCACCAGAGCGGAAACTGAAGGACGACCAGGTCCGAGCGTTCCAGTTGCCGGATTTCGACGGAAACGTCGTCGGGCAGAGCATCGATGCGCCAGGCATGGCGCTGCTCGGCGAGCGGAGCGAACGTGTCAGGCTGGGCGCGGTTCGCGTAGTGCCGGCCGCTTTCGACCGGGTCGAAGCCCGCGCGGTAGAGGTCGCTCACCGTCACGCTACCCCGTTTCCGCATCGTGCGCTCTGCGGCCCGAGTGAGCGCGGCATTGTAGGATCTCGGCTCGGGATGGGCATGAACGATATGGGTGTGCATCTGAGCGCCTTCCGGCATCGGTTTCGGGTCACCTCGACGCTGCACGATCACTTCTGATATGTCTTCGGACACATCTGATAGCCGTGCTTTCAAAAATGAACAAAAAGCTTGATTGGAACGACTACGCGACGGTCCTGCGGATCGCGGAGGCCGGCTCGCTCGCCGGGGCGGCCCACCGGATCGGATCGAGTCATCCGACGATGTTCCGCAGGATCAACGCGGTCGAGGCCAAGCTCGGCGTGCGGCTTTTCGAGCGGTTCCGCACGGGCTATCGGCTCACGAGCGCAGGCGAGAAGGTCGCGGCCGCCGCGCGGGAGATCGAGGAACTTACCAACGAGACCGAACGGCGCGTCGCGGGACATGACCTTCGCCCCTCGGGCATCGTAAGGCTGGCGACGACCGATACGCTGCTCTGCGGGCTTCTGGCGCCAGAGATCGCCCGCTTGCGACACGAGGAACCGCAGATCGTGCTGGAGGTCGCCGTGTCCAACGAAACCTCCAACCTCTCCTTCCGCGAGGCCGATATCGCGATCCGGCCCTCCGCTGCGCCGGACGAGCACCTGGTCGGTCGCCGGCTGGGCGTGATCGAGCAAGCAGCCTATGCCGCGCGGGCCTTCGAACCCGCCGACCAGCCGTCACGGAGTTGGGCGGCCCTGCCATGGGTCGGGCCGACTCCCCTTATGCCCTATCCGCAGTTGCACGCGTGGATGCGCGACGCGGGATGTGACATGTCCTGCGTTTGCCGCATGGACAGCGTTCTGGGTATGCACGCCGCCGTGCGCTCCGGTCTCGGTGTGGCGATCCTGCCGTGCTATCTTGCCGAAGCGGATGGCGCGCTGCGCCGCATCGGACCTGAGGTCGAAGGTCTCGCGGTGGACCTCTGGATGCTGACCCATCCCGACCTTCGACAAACCGCGCGGGTGCGCGCCGTTCTCGATCACCTCGGAGGCAGGCTCGGCCACGCGCTGAAGGCGACCGCCAGCGTCCGCTAGTCCAGCCACGCTGAAGCAAGCCGAGCGTGCGTGAAGAAGCCGAAAAAGAGCCGGTTGTACCCCGCTGCGCTTGAACGCAATCTGACCCGCACGACACAGACCACGTGAACGCGACCTGCGTAACCGAAGCAGGTGGGCTCCGCCTTGGCCTGCCGTCGAGCCAGTATAGATCAGGAATGCGTTTCAGCGCGTGATCATTGCCGGGAGTATTGTTCCAGAGTGCGACTTGAACTGACTGTTCCGAAGGACCTTCGTGGGAAAACCGAAATGCTGGACGCATTGGATGCCGTGGAGGGACGCGACGACACCAAGGCCCTGTTGCGCCCGATCCTCGAGATCGTGAGCCGCGCCGTCTCCTCCGGCATCCAGCAGGAGGTCTTCGACAACTTCGCTCGATACCGGGACGAGACGTCCCTGCCCCGGCAAGGCCTCGGGGATGTGCGCATCGCGCTCGACCTGCCGGAGACGGATCTGGAGGCGGCGCGCGGCGACCTCATCGATATCGCGATGGAGGGGTCCGAGTGGATTTGGCAGACCACGTCAGACGGACGGACCGCCGCGGTCTTCGAGGTGCTTTGCGACATCCTCGACGAAGGACTCGCCCCCGTGGATCAGCAGGCCCTGCTGGACGCGAACCTCGCCGACCTGGCGAGTTGACGATCGGTCGGCGCCAGCGCGTGTCCGATACTCCGAGTGCCGTTTCGATAGAGCGACCCGCATCATGGCTGACGGTCGAGCCATGACGGACCGGCCGTCAGGTCTATGCCTGCCAGGAGGATTTCGTGGGTGGCCAAAATTCGGCCGTCCGGCGGGTCGTAGAGACCGCGTCGCTGCCCTTCGCCGAGACCTTCATCCCGGCGATGCTGCCCGATACGCCGGAGCACTTCACGATCTGCGAAGAGCTTTTCGAACCGGTGCCCCGCGACACCCGGCTGGAGCCTGTGACCAGCGACCGTCAGGAACTGATCCTGAACGGCGAGATCGACGTCGAGACCGATTTCAGCTGGGGCGCCCGGGCGGCCGAGACGCTGCCGAACCGCCAGACCATCGTCTTTCCGGAGTCGGTCCACGGCACGATCCTCTGCAGCCAGTGCGCGCGCGACATCACCGAGGCCAATATCGGGTCTCCGCAAGGCTCGCTCGACCCCTCCTGCATCGCCGACCTGCGCCCGCCGGTGTTGTTGCTGGACGGAACGATGCATCCTCTGCCCCTGTGATCTCGGAGAGGCGCCGCGAAGGAGCATCCGGATGCTCCTTCGCGGCGACACAGCACGCTGACGGTCGGTGAAGCATGACACACGCGGACGCGATACGATCCGAACGGCGCCAACCGGTGCAGCG
Organism: Roseivivax jejudonensis; assembly: GCF_900172265.1. Taxonomy (GTDB): domain Bacteria; phylum Pseudomonadota; class Alphaproteobacteria; order Rhodobacterales; family Rhodobacteraceae; genus Roseivivax; species Roseivivax jejudonensis. Next base: position 251,947 of record NZ_FWFK01000001.1, read on the forward strand.
CATTGACGATCGAAGTGCGGCTTGGGCCTTGCGTGGCCGTCGTGGCGCGGCGCATCGAACGGACTTCGGCCAGGGCCCCTCGCGCGTCCTTGAGTATTTTTGCCAAGAAGAAGGGGAAAACGGGCGGTCTGCAGGCCGCGGCGCGCGCTTGGGCGGGGCATCGTGCCAGCCGAGTGGTCGGACCGAGAGCGGAGCGGGTGGCGTCCGGGTCGAGACCGCAAATCCGGCGGTCGCCGCAGGTGCGCGCGCGCGGCGTGGCCGATGCGTGCCCGACCGTGTTCCAGCGAACAGCGCGGCGATCGACCCGGCCCGAACGCCGTTCGCCGCGGCCCGTTCACCGCTCGGCCGCCCCGCCTCTGGCTGACCCTCCTATCTTGAAAGAGACAGGCGGCCTGCGGAAGGTGTAAATTCCAATCGCTGAATGACGTCGAGGGATCTCACGATGGTTCCGTTCCTTCCCGGCCGGCGACGCTTCTCGCAACTCAGCGAGCAGGAAGTCCTCGCGCTCGCCATTTCGGCAGAAGAGGACGACGGCCGCATCTACCGGGGCTACGCGGCGCGGCTGCGCGACGACTTTCCGGCGAGCGCCGAGATCTTCGACGGCATGGCGCGCGAGGAAGCCGAACACCAGCAAAGGCTGATCAACCGGCACAAGCAGCGGTTCGGGGAGACCATCCCTCTTATCCGGCGCGAACATGTCGCCGACTTCTACAGGCAACGGCCTGTCTGGTTGGTGGAAACCCTGTCGCTCGAGGAGATCCGCGCCCAGGCGAAGATCATGGAACGGGAGGCGCAGAGGTTCTACGAGGCCGCCGCGCGCCGCTCGACGGATGCCGATACCCGGGCATTGCTGAACGACCTTGCCGCGGCCGAAGCCGGCCACGAGAGAGAAGCGTCGGAACTCGAGGCCGTCCATCTCGGCGAGGCGGCCCGCGATGCGGAAGACGAAGCCGCGCACCGGCAATTCGTCCTGACATGGGTGCAGCCGGGCCTTGCCGGACTGATGGACGGTTCGGTGTCCACCCTCGCGCCGATCTTCGCCACGGCGTTCGCCACTCAGGATCCGTGGACGACCTTTCTCGTCGGGCTCGCCGCCTCGGTCGGCGCGGGCATCTCGATGGGCTTTACCGAAGCCGCCTCGGACGATGGCGCGATCTCGGGGCGGGGATCTCCCTGGAAGCGCGGCTTCGCGTCAGGCATCATGACGACCGTCGGCGGTCTGGGACACGCGCTGCCGTATCTCATCCCGCATTTCTGGACTGCGACCACGATCGCTTTCGTGGTGGTCTTCCTCGAGCTTTGGGCGATCGCCTGGATCCAGAAGCGATACATGGCGACGCCGTTCCTGCGGGCCGTGGTCCAGGTCGTGATCGGTGGCGCGCTCGTGCTCGGCGCCGGTATCCTGATCGGGTCGGGCTGAGCGCGCCGCGGCCGGGTCGGCCAAGCACGGCGCAGGCGATTGCCGCATTGCAGCGCCCGGGCGGGGAAGCTGCGCTCCGGCCCCGGACAGTCAATCCTTTTCCACCCCCGGCCGGAGCACCCGGCGAGAGGCGGCGTAAGCATCCGCTTACGCGGGCCCGTATCAGCGCTCGGTCAATGGCCTGTCGGCCCGTCCGCGCGTCATGTCAGACCCACGGCCAACCCGGTCGGGAAACCCTAATCCCTGAAAGGACATGACATGACCAAACTCCTGCTCGCCGCTCCGCTCGCTCTCATGCCCGCTTTCGCTCACGCCCTTCCCGCCGTCGGCGATATGGTCGGGACCACCCCCGCAGAGGCGACCGCCGCGCTGGCAAATGCCGGGTGTGCCGTCGACGAGTTCGAGGCGGAAGGCGGCCAGATCGAGGCCAAGTGCCGCGATGACGCTGCCAAACGATACGAGGTCTACATCGACCCGAAGTCCGGCATCGTCACCAAGATCAAGTCCGAGGATTGAGCGATGCGGCAGCACATCGAGTCGGGCGCCCACGCGGCGCCCGGTGCCGTGCCCCCGTGGGATCCAGTGGTGCGGCTGACACACTGGAGCCTCGCGGCCGCGGTCCTTGCCAATGCTCTGCTGACAAAGCCCGGGGCCACGATCCACGTGTGGATCGGCTGGGCCGCCATGGCCGTTCTCGCGCTTCGCCTGCTCTGGGGCGTGATCGGCCCGCGAGAGGCGCGCTTCGCTTCGTTCCTGCCCGATCCGCGGGGCGCGCTGAGCCACCTGGTCGATCTCTTGCGCGGACGACCGCAGGACCATGCCTCGCACAATCCGGCAGGGGCTCTCATGGCCTACGCGCTCTGGGCGTGCCTCGCCGTCGTGATCGGCACTGGCCTGGTGATGACCGACGGCAAGAGCCCATTGACCATCTCCGAGGAGAACGCCGCGGTCGCCGCCGGCGACTGGTCGGTACTTGTCGCCAAAGACCGCGCGGACGATCATGACGATGAGGGCGCGGGCGAGATCGCGGAAGAGGTGCACGAGGTCGTGGCAAACCTGATGCTGATCCTCGCGGTCATACACGTCGCGGGCGTGGCAGTCGAAAGCCGTGCGCTTGGCCGAAATCTGGTGCGCGGAATGGTGGCCGGACGAAGGAGGTAGCGTGATCGACCCGGACCGGACTCAAGCAACCGAGCGACGACGCCAGCTCGGCCTCGCCGGGATCATGGTTCTGCAATGCGTCGCCGCCGTCTTCTTCGTCGGTGACGTGGCTGCAGACCTCGTTCATGCGCCACTCGCCGGCCATTCGGTTCTCGAGGCTCTGGTGACGGCGGCCCTCGTTGCCGGGATCTTGCTCAATGCCTGGCAACTGCGTCGCACGATAAACCGGATGCGGGCGCAGGATCGGGCGCTTGGTGCCGCGCGCGGCGATCTGGCCCGGATCATCGGGGCCCAGTTCGAGGCGTGGAGCCTGACGCCGGCCGAGCGCGACGTCGGGCTCCTCGCTCTCAAGGGTCTCGACGCCGCCGAAATCGCCGGGATCCGAGGCGCGGCGCCAAGCACGGTCCGCGCGCAGCTCACCCGGATCTACAGCAAGGCCGGCGTCTCGGGCCGGGCCCAATTCGCCGCGTGGTTCGTGGAAGACCTTCTCGACGGAATTTCCGCGCCGCCCGCCGGGACCGCGGACCGACAGCTCTCGTGAGACGCCCGAGCATAGTCGGACCTCGGCCGCGTCGCCCGCATCTGGTGTGCAACGTCTGATGATGTCTCGGCAGGCTCAAGACAGCGGCGGACCTCAGACGACACGAACCCGCGTCATCATTCCGCTCGCCGCATGGCCGAGCATGTGACAATGCAGGAGCCAGTCGCCCGGTCGCTCCGCGACGAATGCGATCTCGGCCCGGCCGTCCGGCGCCACGAGAGCCGTATCCCGAAGCGCCCCGGCTGTGCCGTCCTCGCCGATCTGGCGGAAATGGTGGCCGTGCAGGTGCATCGCGTGGGGCCATGCGCTGTCGTTCACCATCCGGATGCGCAGCGTCTCGCCCGCGCGAACCTCTGCGAGCGGGCGCTCGTGCATGTCGACCGCGCCGTTGAAGGCCCAAACCTTTCCGCGCGCGGCCAGCTCGCGCAGGGAAAGGGTCTCGCCGCCGAGCGTCGCATGGGAGAGACCGCCCATCGCCCCCCCCTCCATCCGGAGATCGACGGCCCGCGCGTCGCCAAGCGCGAGATCGGGCCACGCATTCGGCGCCAGAGGTGCAACCGGGCCGAGCCTTGAGGTGCGCGCATCGCCGTCGACGGTCAGGTCGAGGAGCGGCACGCCGCCATCGCGTTCGAGGTGGTAGAGGAACGCCGCCTCGCCCCCTTCGGCGGTCACGTCGACGATCAGGTCGGCGCGCGCCCCGGGGCCGAGCGGCACTGGCGCGGTCAGAGGTTCGGGCGACCTCAGGGGCTGGCCATCGAGCGCGACGATCACAGCGTTTACGCCTTCTCCACCGATCCGGAGGATGCGGGCGCTCGCGGCGTTGATGACGCGCACCCGCAACCGCGCGTGGCGACCGACGCGGCGCTCGACCGCCGCAAGACCGTTCGCGGTGAGCCAGTTTCCGATGCGCCCGGCATGCGACCGGTCGTGCAGCGACCCGAAATCCTCGGCGATCTCGCCGTTCTCGGTCAGCCGCCAGTCCTGAACCAGCAGGACCTCGTCGAAATCGACCTCCGGCGGCTCGGGCTCTTCGACGATCAGCGCGCCGGACAGGCCGCGGCCGACCTGCTCCCACGACCGGTCATGCGGATGATACCAGTAGGTACCGGCGTCAGGCAGGTCGAACGCGTAGTCGAACGTACCGCCGGGCGGCACGGTGTCCTGCGTCACGCCCGGCACGCCGTCCATTTCGTTTGGCAGGCGCAGCCCGTGCCAGTGGATCGTGCTGGATTGGTCCAGGGCGTTCTCGAAGCGGCGGCGGAGCCGGTCGCCTTGCCGGAACCGGAGCACCGGGCCCGGCGAAGACCCGTCATAGGTCCAAAGCGATGTCGCCGGATACGCGTCCGGCAGGAGTTGACGCACCCCCTTGCCGGCCACGAGCCGTTCGGTCTCGGCCCGTGCGGGCATACCGAGCGTCAGGGCGACGCCGGCACTCCCGGCCAGGAAGCTCCTGCGTGAAACGGTCATGCGAGAGGTGCCTCCATCCCTTGATGACGTGCGCGCGGCGGGCGATGCCGCGCTACGGCCGTAGTCAACCGCGCGTGTGCGCAGGATAGCGAAGCGAGGCGGGCACTCCCAGTGGGACCAATGCGCCATTCCGTCACCCCGACCCGGGCACCGGACCGGAATACTGGCTGGGGAGCGCTTCGGCGCCGCGCCCGACAGGCGGGGAACCTGCACCTTCGGTCGGTGTGTTTTGCCTCGAAGCACCGCATCGACCGGAGGTGACACATGCCGCGCGACAGCACGAACAAGACCGCCACGCTCTACCGGATGGTCATGCCAGACCATCTCTGCCCGTTCGGCTTGAAGACGAAGTCGCTCCTCGAACGTGAGGGGTATCGGGTCGACGACCACTGGCTCGAGACCAAGGACGAAAAGGACTCGTTCATGGCGGAGCACGCGGTCAAGACGACACCGCAGGTCTGGATCGGCGATGATCGCATCGGCGGCTATGAGGAGGTCCGGGCGCATCTCGGCAAGTCGGTGAAGAGTGACGACGAGACGACGTATCAGCCGGTGCTCGCGATCTTCGCGGTCGGTTTTCTCATGGCTTTGGCCATCTCCTGGGCCGCGTTCGACACGGTTCTCACGCTGCGCACGCTCGAATGGTTCGTCGCGATCTCCATGACCTTGCTCGGGCTGCAGAAGCTTCAGGATGTCGAGAGCTTCTCGACCATGTTCCTCAACTACGATCTGCTCGCCCAGCGCTGGGTGCCCTACGGAAAGCTCTACCCGTTCGGCGAGACGCTTGCCGGCATCCTGATGATCACCGGCGCCCTGGTCTGGATCTCGGCGCCCGTTGCGCTTTTCATCGGCACGGTCGGTGCCGTGTCGGTCTTCAAGGCCGTCTACATCGATAGGCGCGAACTGAAATGCGCCTGTGTCGGCGGCGGCAGCAACGTGCCGCTCGGCTTCATCTCGCTGACAGAGAACCTGATCATGATCCTCATGGGCCTCTGGATGCCGGCAAAGGCATTTCTGTTCTGAGGCGGGAGCAAGAGACCATGACCGACACACCGATTGTGGAGCGGTCGAGCCACGCCACACATGCACTGTCGACCGGTCCAATCGCTCGTCGGAGCGGACTGTGATGGAACGAAGTGAAAGTACCGGGCGACGCGACGGCCCGGGATACAGTCTTCGAGATGTGACACAACGTGCGGCCGTCTGGAGGGCTTTCGGACCGATGCTGCGGAGCATTCGAATGGACGTTTCGGCAACAGCCGATGGATATACTCGGATGTTGCTGGCACTAGATGGCCATGATCGCGCGACCGGAAGGACTTGGCCATGCAAGGCGGATGGCGAAAGTATGGTGAGGGGCCATCGCGCGCCGTCGTTCTGCATGGCGGGCCCGGCGGTGCCGGAGAGGTTGCGCCGCTTGCCCGGGAGTTGGGCATCAGAGGTTATCGCGTTCTCGAACCTTTCCAGACGAGACGGTCCGTTGCCGAACAGGTGGAAGAGCTGGCGGAACAGATCACGGCGGCCTGCGCCCCGCCCGTCGCGGTGATCGGGTGGTCATGGGGTGCGTGGCTCGGCTGCCTTCTGGCCTCACGACGCGGGAGGCTCGTCGAGACGCTCGTCCTTGTTGGCAGCGGCCCATTCGACGCACGCCACGCCAAACGGATCCGGGCGACGAAGATGTCCCGGCTGTCCGAGGCCGAACGCCGCGAACTGTCCGTCCTCGATCCCCGGGAGGGTGATGCCATGCAGGTCGCCCGCTTCATCGAACTATCCGACCGGTCTGACAGCTACGCACGGGATGGATCGCCTTTGCCTGAAGTGATTTTCGATGGGGCAATCCATTCCGCCGTCTGGCCGGAAGCGGATCGGATGCGCCGAGACGGAACGCTGCTCCGCGAGATCGGCACGATCCGCTCTCCGGTCACCGCTTTGCACGGCGACCACGACCCAAGACCCTCCGAAGGTGTCCGCGCTCCTTTGGCGGCTGCCCTTCCCGCCGCTCGGTTCGTCCTCATCGACAGATGCGGTCACAAGCCCTGGCAGGAGGTCTATGCCAGGGACGTCTTCTTCGACGAGCTGGAAGCGGCGCTCGCCCGATAACACGCATCTTGCAGCCGTTCCGGCACGACGCGGGAAGGTCTCTTTCGTCCCGCGCAGCCGCCGCTCGGGCGATACGCAGAGAACACCCGCACCGAGCGCTGTGTCACGGAATGCTGCGATCACCCTGAACGACGGCTCTCCGGGCTTACTTTTCCGGTTCTAGCCGAATGCCATATCGCAATCGTCGCGGAATCTTGCAGCTTCGGCATGGATCAGTGTCGCCGGCGTCTCCTTTGGGTGAGAGAGGAGAAAACGTCCGACCAATGCGTATCCAAGCGCGTATCCGCGCCACGCGGGGTCGTTTCCGAAGAACCACGCGGCATGGTCATACGCATCGTCATCCCATGCTGCCTCCGCGTCACGCGCGGCCTCTGCTAGGCCTTCCGCATCAAGCGACGACTCCCACTTCTCCGGAGGCCCGCCGTAGAGCTGCTGCGCGAAGTGACCCGCCAACCCTTCGGTGACGAGGGCCTCGCCCAGCGTGCGCCCATAGCCGGGCCCGCGCCATCGCAGCACGTGATGCAGTTCGTGAACGATGGTTCGCTCTAGCGGCTCACCCAGGTTCTCCGCGCAATTCGCATTGGTTGGATCAAGGGTCAGCTGAATCATGTCGTCGGTGGGCGCGTAGCCCGCGTGCCCCAGATGCTCGATGACACGGCCCGGCCAAGCCTGAACCACAAGGTCTATGTCAACGGGTTCGGTCACGGCCTCAGCCTGCGTCTGCGCGCGGGCGATCGCCGAGCGGATCGCGGACACAAGACCGTCGAGGCGTCCTGAGGCATTGGCAATGTGGATGGTCCATGTCACGCGGCCTCACTACCTTGCTCGGCTGGACTCATCCAATCGCCAGCAGCGGATATGCGCTCAGGCGAAGCGAAAGCCAGCTCGTCCCGCCGAACCCGGCCCCGGCGTGGCGGACAGGCGAGGTCCGGAAAAGGTCTGAAGCCGCGGTCCGGACCATCCGAGCCGAATGTCGAGTATTCGTTTCGCGTCCTCCGAAACCGCCGGGCGGCGACGTCCGGAGCCGCCGCACAGGCGAACGGGCGCCGGCACACTTGTCATGGCTGCGTCAGATAGAATCGCTACCGTCGGCGCTGGCGGACGACCCGCGTCCGGCCCGGATCACTTCGCACAGCAGGGATGGACGAGATGAAAGATCACACGCACCACGGTCTCACCTTCGACGAGTGGGACGAGGCACGTTTTCCGCGCGAGAAGACGCAGGAGTTCGACCGCGTGGTCGAGCGCGCGATTTCGCGTCGCGGCTTCCTGGGCGGCGTTCTTGCCTTCGGCTCCGGCGCGGCCGTCATGGGCGTGGCTGGCCTGAAAGGCTCGACCGCGCTGGCCCAAGGGGCCGGTCGCTTCCCCTTCGAACAGATTGCCGCGCAGACCGATGGAACGGTCCACGTGCCGGACGGCTACGACTGGCAGGTGCTCGTGCGGTGGGGTGACCCGCTCTTTTCAGATGCGCCCGAGTTCAGCCACGAGACCGGTATCCCGACGGACGGGTCGGACCGCGTCTTCGGCGAAAACACCGACGGGATGGAGTTGTTCTCGGTCGACGGCCGCGAGATCCTCGTGGTGAACAGCGAGTATACCAACAACGACATCAACCTCGTCGGATCGACCACGTCCGAGGCCGACAACCTCGAGGAAGAGCGCGCCCCGAGTTCGGCCGACGACGTCCTGCGCTTGCAGAACTTCCAGGGCGTGACCGTCATGGAAGTGGAAGAAGGCGAGAGCGGATGGTCGGTGGTGATCGACAGCCCCTACAACCGCCGCATCACGCACAACACACCGATGACGATCGACGGGCCCGCGGCCGGCCACGCGCTCCTGCAGACGCAGGACGATCCCACCGGCACGCAGTCGCTGGGCACGTTCAACAATTGCGGATCCGGCCGGACGCCGTGGGGCACGTACCTGACCTGCGAAGAGAACTTCAACGGCTACTTCGGCGCGACCGGAGAGATGCCGACCGACGAGAAGGTTGCCGCGGGCTATGCCCGCTACGGCATCTCGGCCGAGGGCTGGGGCTACAACTACCATCTCTACGATCCGCGCTTCGATGTGAGCGAAAACCCGAACGAGCCGCACCGTGCCGGCTGGATCGTGGAAATCGATCCTCGCGACGCGAGCGCCACGCCCGTCAAGCACACCGCACTCGGCCGCTTCAAGCACGAGAACGCCGCCTACGCACTGGCCGAGGATAACCGGCTGGTGGTCTACATGGGCGACGACGAGCGCGGCGAGTTCATGTACAAGTGGGTCAGCCGCGACGCCTACGAAGACGGAGGCGACACCTCGACGCTTCTGGTCGAGGGCCAGCTTTTCGCCGCGACCTTCTCGGACGATCAAAGCGGTCAGTGGGTCGCCCTGACGCCCGACGCGACGGGCATGGAACCCGCGGAGATCGCCATCTTCACGCGCACCGCGGCGTCGGCCGTCGGCGCGACGACGATGGACCGGCCGGAGTGGATCGCCGTCAACCCGACCGCTCCCGAAGGCTATTGCTGCCTGACCAACAATTCGCGGCGCGGCGCGACCGACGACGACGGCAACATCCTGACGAATGCGGGCGGCGATCCGATGGAGGTCAATGCGCCGAACCCGCGCGAAACCAACGAGTACGGACAGATCGTGCGCTGGCGGCCCGAAGGCGGCGACCATGGCAGCGAAAGCTTCGAGTGGGACCTCTATGTCATGGCCGGCAACCCGAGCGTCTACCAGGACAGCCCCAATGCCGGCACCGACAACATCAACGCGGGCAACCTCTTCAACTCGCCCGACGGGATGCAGATCGACACGACCGGCCTGATCTGGATCCAGACGGATGGCGACGACAGCAACGAGGGGGATTTCGAGGGCATGGGCAACAACCAGATGCTTGCGGGAGATCCCGAAACCGGCGAGATCCGACGCTTCCTGACCGGCCCGAACGGCAGCGAAGTGACCGGTCTGACCTGGTCGTCCGATCGCCGCACCATGTTCGTCGGCATCCAGCATCCGGGTGCCCCGTTCCCAGATGGCGAAGGCATGCTGCCCCGTTCGGCCATCGTGACGGTCAAGCGCAGCGACGGCGAGCCCGTCGGCTGACATCCGGCAAGAGACCAAGCTCCCGGGCCCCTGCAGTCCGGGAGCTTCCGGCTCCCGGCACGCGGGGACATGCCGCGACCGACGCTCGATGAAGTGGCGCCGTCGCTCCCGCCCATCCCGGCCGTCGATGCGCGACTCGTGATCGACCTGCGTGGAGCGGAGGCGGCCGACAAAAAAGGTGAGCGCGAAACTCTCCTATCGCCAAGCACCCGACGACGTGAGATTATCCGAGCGACGTTTCCTCTTCGAGACATCCGCCATGACCTCGTCGCTCGGCCTGGATCCGGCCGTACTCGCGCTTGCGCTCCTCTTTCTCCTCTTCGTGGCTTTCATCGTCGAAAAGTACCCGCCGGACGTCACGGCGGTCGGGGGAGCCGCGCTCTTCATCGTGTTCGGCCTGGTGCCGAGCGACGACGTGATGAGCGTGTTCTCCAGCTCGGCCCCGATCACGATCGCGGCGATGTTCGTGGTCTCGGGCGCCCTCGTCCGGACCGGCGTTCTCGATGCGCTTGCCAACCTCGTCGTCGACCGGGCACAGAGCCGGCCGGTAACGGCCGTGGCCCTGTTCGTCTTTGCCACGATCACCGCGTCCGCGTTCATGAACAACACGCCGGTCGTGCTGGTTCTGATTCCGGTCGTCATCCGGCTCGCCACGAGCCTCGGCCTTGCGCCAACCCGTCTGCTCATCCCGCTGTCCTACGCGGCGATCCTCGGCGGGACCTGCACTCTCATCGGGACCTCGACGAACATTCTCGTGGATGGGGTCGCACGGCAGAACGGGCTCGAGCCGTTCTCGATATTCGAGATCGCGCCTGTAGGCATCATCGTCGCCGCCGTGGGTGGTGTCGCGATGCTGGCGCTCGGCAAGTTTCTTCTTCCGGCCCGCGCCTCGCGCGACGCAGCCGGTGGCGACGGCGCCGAAACCGCGTTTCTGTCCGAAGTCATGGTGCAGGACGGCTACCGCTACATAGGCGAGCCGCTCGGAACCATTGCCGACTTCCAGCGCTCTCGGGTGCGGGTCACGGGCCTGCGCCGCGGAGCGGAGATCGAGCGCGCGAACCTCGACGATCAGGTTCTCCGCAAGGGTGACGCGCTCATCATCATCGCGGAGACGTCCGAACTCCTGACGCTCTCCGAGCGCACCGGCCTGCGGGTGGGGCTGCGGCGGTCCATCGAGATCGACAAGGAAGCCGACGTGCGCGTGGTCGAAGCGATCATCACCCCGTCGCGACGCAGCTCCGGCATCCGCATCGCCGACCTCGCGCTCGGCCGCCGGGCCGGCATTCGGGTTCTGGGCGCGTTCCGACCCCGGCACATCGCCGGTGCGGACCTGTCGAGCGTTCGCCTGCGGCCGGCCGACAAGCTCTTGCTCGAAGGCACGCCCGAAGGGTTCGAAGAGCTGTCCCGGTCCGGCGACGTTGTCTCGGTCACCTCTCCGGTCGGCCGCGCCTATCGCCGACGTCAGGCGCCGATCGCGGTGCTCGCATTGCTGGGGATCGTCGGTCTCGCCGCCTTCGACGTCATGCCCATCGGCGTTCTGGCCCTTGTCGGGGTCGCGGCGATCCTGATCCTGCGCTGCATCGACAACGACGAGGCGTGGGGCTCGGTCGATGCGTCGATCCTGATCCTCATCTTCGCGATGCTGATCGTCGGCCTCGGGCTCGAGAACACCGGCGCGGTGGAACTGATCGTGTCAGCGGTCACGCCGTGGCTTCGGGAGTTGTCGCCGGTCCTGATGCTCCTCGCCGTCTATTTCGTGGGCTCCTTCCTGACCGAGGTCGTCACCAACAACGCGGTCGCGGTCATCTTCACGCCCATCGTCATCTCGCTCGCCGGACAGCTGGGGGTCGACCCGCGGCCGTTCGTCGTGGCCGTCATGTTCTCGGCAAGCGCGAGCTTTGCCACGCCCATCGGATACCAGACGAATACGCTTGTCTACGGAGCCGGAAACTACCGCTTTTCGGACTTTCTCAAGATCGGCATCCCCATGAATATCGTGGTCGGCGTCACCGCCGTTGCGGCGATCCCGCTGTTCTTCCCGCTCTGAGGGCGCGGGAGCGCGAAGTGTCGTCTCACTGCTGACCTCACTTCGAGCAGCACCATCGGCGGCATGTCTGCGCCGTCAGGACGCTTTGGACACCGACGGCTTCGCCGGGGCGAAAGCATGCGCAGTCAGGTGCCACATGTGTCCACCGGCAATCAGTCGGCATCATCGACACGCGACGGGCCAGTCTCTCACCCACGCGACGACCGGACCTCCCTTTCAGAGGCCGACCGCAACGGTCGCGCCCCCAGGCGGCTACTGCCATGCGGAACCGCCTATTCTTCGCGGAAACTCCGACGAACCGCCCATTTTCGCAGGACCTCCGAAACCGTTCCGGCCAGCAGGCCGGCAAACGGGTCGAGAGCGACGCAGGTCAGTGCGGTCACGCCGATGACCGGATAGCAGGATGGCCGGCTGTCCGTGAGGCGACGATCCTTGGCGAGTTCGATTGCCGCGACAATGAGCAAGACCCCGAGCACGAAGTCCGGAAAGCGCGCAAGCAAGCCCAGGCTCGTTTCGACCGCGAGTGCGGCGAGGACAAGCAGACCACCGATCATGAGCGATGCGGCGCCGCTCCGTGCGCCGAACGCCTGATGAGCGGCCAGACCGCCGGCGCCGTGGCACATGGGCAGCGCGCCGAGCGGCGCGAGCGCGCAGTTCAAGAGGCCCGAGGTCAGGCACAGGCGCTTCGGTGTCACGTGCGCGGCCTGCGCACCGAACAGGTCGCCGGCAACGAGCGCTGTCAGGATGACGGCGTTGGTCAGGGTCAATGCCAGTTGAGGCAGAACGAGGCCGGTCAGGGCATCCGATGCGAGCGACAGGGTCGGCAGGACGATAAAGGCCGGCGGCCAGGCCGCCGTAGCGCCGATCCCCAGCGCGTCCGATAGCGCCGCGATGGCCGCCCCCGCCACGAGGAGGATCAGCGCCGCCGGGGCTCCCATGCGACGCGCGAAGAACAGAAGGGCGACCGCCGCGGCGGCCAGGACGGGCGCATCGGCCATGAGGGTCGCGGCGACCCATGCGAGGCCGAGACCCAACCCGAGCCGGAGACCCGCGATGATCGAGCGGGGCACAAGCCGCGCGAGCCGGTCGATCGCCCCCGTGGCTCCCAGGATGACCAGCACCGCGCCGATCATCAGCCCGGCGACGGCGACCGCTTCGGGCGTCACCTCCGACACCATCACCAGCGCAGCGATCGCCTTCATCGGCTGCACCGGAAGCGGGAGGCGGTAGACGAAGCCGGTCACGAGGTAGGCGATCGCGAAGCCCAGGAGAACCGGTGTCGGCGACAATCCCCCGACCGTGATCGCCCCGATCACGAGCGGCAGAAGCGTGCCGGTATCGCCGAGGGCCCCGTTGAGCTCGGCGAGGCTCCAGCGATACCGCGCCCCGGTCACGCGGCGCCTCCCGTGACTTCGGGCTTGAACTTCGGTGATGGAAGCAGACGTTGAGGGTGAAGCAAATTCAGGAGGACATTCCCGTGAAACTCAGCGCGCGCAACAAGCTCAAGGGCACGGTGGTCGAAGTCGAAAAGGGCGCGGTCAACTCCACTGTGAAAATCGATGTCGGCGGCGGGACGATCATCACTTCGATGATCACAAACGACTCGGTCGACGAGCTCGGTCTTGCCAAGGGCAAGGAGGCCTATGCTGTCATCAAGGCGTCTCATGTCATGGTCGCAGCCGACGACTGAACCGCGGGCAGGCAGACCCGGCGGCCGCTGGCCGTGCGCTCGACCGTCAACGGGACGCCGTAGATCTCCGACAGGCGCGCGGGCGTGAGCACGTCCGCCGCCGGGCCCTCGGCGATCATCCGACCCGCCGACATCGCGAGCACACGCGCCTGAAGCGCGAGCGCCTGGTCGGGATCGTGCGTGGACAGGATGACGCCGCGCCCGCTCCCAGCTCGGGCAAGCGATGCGATGCGGTCCAGAACCGAAAGCCTGTTGCCGAAGTCGAGGCTGGCCGTCGGCTCGTCCATGACGATGAGCGGCGCCTCCTGCGCGAGCGCGCGGGCGATCAGCACCAGTTGCCTCTGGCCACCAGACAGGCGCGCGTAGTCTCGACCGGCGAGGTCCGCGATGCCGAGCGCGGCGAGAGCCTCCGTGGCGATGGTGCGATCCCGGGCGGAGGGTTGCGCGAAGGTGCCGATCCGCGCCGTGCGTCCCATGAGGACGACCTCGAGCACCTCGAACGGGAACGGTGGCGCGTGGGCCTGCGGCACATAGGCGATGGCGCGGGCGATATCCTGGCGCGACATCCGCGCGATGTCCGTGTCGTCGAGCGCGAGGGCTCCGTCGAGCCGCGGAAGCAGGCCGAGCAGCGTCTTGAAGAGCGTGGTCTTGCCGCAGCCGTTCGGCCCCAGCAGGCAGACGATCTCGTCCGGACCGAGCGCGAGCGACAGGTCTGCGCCGATCCGCTCGCGCCCGTAGCCGATGGCGAGATCCGTGGCCGCGAGCCTCATGTCCAGCCCCGGCGGCCCGAGGCCAGCAACCAAACGAAGACCGGCGCGCCGATCACGGCGGTGAGGATGCCAAGCGGAACCTCGATTTCGGCGATGGTGCGCGCCGCGGTGTCCACGAGCAGCAGATAGCCCGCGCCGATCAGTGCCGAGGCGGGAAGCAGGTGTCCGAAGCCCGGACCGACCAGCATCCGTGCTATGTGCGGAATGACGAGCCCGACCCAGCCGACGACGCCCGCGACGGCGGTCACCGAGGCGGTGACGAGGGTCGCGGCGGCGATCACCAGAAGGCGCGTGCGCCCGGCCTCGATGCCGAGCGCGCGCGCCTCCTCGTCCCCCATCGAGAGCACGTTGATCCGCCAGCGCAACAGCACGAGCGGCACCAGCCCAAGCGCGACGGCCGGCAGCGCGGGCAGGATGTCGGCGGAGGTGACCGAGGCGAGCGAGCCGAGCAACCAAAAGGTGATCGCCGGCAACTGGTCGTAGGGGTCCGCCAGGACCTTGAGGAGCGACGTCGCCGCCCCGGCCAGCGCGCCGATCACCACTCCGGTCAGCACGAGCGTCAGCACCCGGTCCGCTCCGCGCACGGCGGAGGCCACGGCCATGACCAACGCGACGGCCGCGAGGCCTCCGACGAAGGCCGAGAGCTGGATGAGCGCCACAGGCAGCGACAGAAAGATCCCCGCCACGGCGCCGAGACCGGCCCCGGCGGAGACCCCGAGGATATCGGGCGACACCAGCGGGTTGCGGAAAAGCGCCTGATAACTCGCGCCCGCCGAGGCCAGCGCGGCACCGACGAGGCAGGCGCCCGCAACCCGTGGCAGGCGGATGTTCCAGACGACGATCTGCGCTTGGTCGCCTGCCTGGCCAAGCAGCGCGGCGACGGTCTGCCCCGGGGTCAGCCCGAACGGACCTACGAGCAACGCTCCGAAGGCGAGAGCAACGAGGCCCACCGACAGAGCACCGTTCAGCCCGAAGCGCGTCATGCGGCCCTCATTCGGGCGGCCGACCCTCGGCCCATTCGAGCAGCCGGTCGAGCTCGGCGTCGTCGAGGTCGACCTGATACCACGTCTCGTAGAACTCGGCCGTCTCATCGCGCAGATCGCCCTCCCACCGCTCAGGATAGAAGAGCCGCGCCATCCAACGAAGGCCCATCATGCGATTGAGCGATGGCGGCCGGTCGATCCAGCCGAACGGCGCTGTCGGCGAGAGGTAGACCTGCCCCTCGCGCACCGCCTCGACGCCGGACCAAAGCGGATCCTCCCAAACGCGGTCGTGGAAGGTCGGGTCCCAGGTCACGACGACTTCCGGATCGGCGACGATCACCTGCTCGGGCGAGACCTGCACGAGGCCCTGCGTGCGCCCGCCGTCGTCGGCGACATTCGCGCCGCCCGCACGTTCGATGATCTCGGTGTTGATCGAGCCTTTCATTCCGGTCTCGAGCCCGTCCGGTCCGCGCGCGAGGTAGGTGCGGGGCCTGTCCTCTTCAGGAACGTCGTCCAATATCGCGTCGATCCGGGCGAAGGTATCTTCGGCGTCGCGCGCCAACTGCTCACCGCGCTCGGGCTTGCCGAGCACCTCGCCGAGAAGACGGAGCGCCTCGGGCGTGTTCTCGAACCGTCCGTCGATCAGGATGTAGGGAATGCCCGTCTGCTCCTGCACACGGTTTGCGAGATCGACATACGTGTCGCGCACCGAGCCAAAATCGAGGATCAGATCCGGCGCGATCTCCAGAACACGCTCGAGATTGGCCTCGCCGCCGCGCCCGGTCAGCCTGCCGGTCTCGGGCAGGTCGCGAAAGGGTTCGGCGATGTAGTCCCGCTCCTCGGGCCTGAGGGCACGCGGCCATCCGGTCAAGGTTTCGGGCGCGACGACGTAGACCAGAACCGAGGCCGGCGGACCCGCAGCAAAGACCGTTTCGATCTCGTCCGGCACCTCCACGGTCCGGCCCGCGCTGTCGGTGACGGTGCGCGCGACCGCCGGGGCTGCGAGAAGTGCGAGGGCGACGAGGGTTCGGAGGATCATGCCATCACTCCTTCGGAAGTCCGGGGGCATAAAATCCGTAATCCGCCAGCACGGATTGCCCGGCGGGCGACAGGATGTGGAACGCGAGCCGCCACGCCGCGTCCGGCGCGCCATCGAGCACCATCAGCCCGTAATCGGCACCGACGGAGAGCGCCTCGGGCATCTGCACGATTTGCAGGTCCGGCACCTCTCGCTGCGCCAGCACGGCGTTGGTGCAATAGGTCAGGAACAGGTCCGCTCGATCGGTCTCCATCACCCAGGCATAGGTGTTGCGGCCCTCGGGCGCCGGCGCGCTGTCGGGGCCACCGGTCAGCTGCGCCGCCTTCGTTTCGAGCGCTTCTTGCGCGCCCGGGCTCAGGCCCTCGGCCTTGCCGAAGAGGTCCCAGACGTAGTCACCCGACGGGTCCGCGCCGGGTGTCGAGGTGCCAAGGCGCGTGTCGTCGGACAGCATCACGTCCAGAAGGCTCGCGGAGGTGACCTCGAGACCCGGTTGCGCGAGGCCGCAGAGCCGGTTGCGGGCAAAAAGAACCACCGGGCCGCCGCGCCCCGCTTCTTCAAGGGTGCATGGATGAGCCATGTTCGCGGACGCGAAGACATGGGCCGCCCGGCCGCCCTCGATTTCCTGTCGCATGAGGCCGGAGGGGCCGAACGTCGTTTCGACGGCGGTCCCGTGCGCGGACCCGAAGTCGGACGCCACCTGTCCCAGCGCCGTGCGCAGGCTGCCGGCCGCGACGAGGGACACGGTATCCTGCCCGATTGCCGGTCCCGCGCTCAGGACCGCGGCTCCGATGGCGCACAAGACCGGTATGCGCATGTCACTCCCCCTGTCATGATCCGTCGCTCGCAAGGACATGTCTCGCGCACACACTGGGCGTGGGAAATTTTGCAGTCAAATGCAAGATTTCGCGAGCGCAGATTGGCCGCGGGCACGACGGAATTGAGCAAGCCCATGCCCTGCATAAACATTTCCCTGAACTGACGCTCGATTGAACGGATCGAGCGTCGCGCCGCGAGGGATTCTTTGCATCGAAACGGCACCGTACGCCTCCGGTGAGCGCGTCTCTTCAGCCGCCAAGGGACGCTCGACGCGCGGGTCCGGGCAGCGAACGACTCCGATGCGGCGCGCCGTGCCGGAACGCGCCCGGCGCGGTCACTCCGCGGCGTGGGGCCGGGGCTCCGGCACGACGCCGTCGGCCTCGGCTTCGGCGCGCAGCCAGCGCCGGAACGCGGCGAGCCTCGCGTCGCCGGCGCGCGCCTCCGGCGTGGCGATCGCGTAGATCGACATCGGCGGCGTCGTCACGTCGAAGAGGCGCATGAGGCGTCCCGACGCGATGGTCCCGCGAACCACGGCGTCGTAGGCCAGCGACACGCCCTGGTGCTGCTCGACCATCGTCGTCGAAAGCTCGCAATTGGGAAAGGTCGGGCCCGGCGGCAGATCCGCGCCCGGCAGGCCCGCCGCGGCGAACCATTCGGGCCACGCGTCGTCGGTCTCGTCGTAAAAGAGCGTCAGGCGCAGAAGGTCCTCCGGCCGCCGCACGTCCTCTCGCTCCTGCAAGAGCGGGGAGATCACCGGGTAGCGCGCCGAGGCCATCAGGGGATCGACGCGCAGGCCGGGCGTCGGGCGGTCGGACCACTGGATCACCACGTCGGCGTCGTTCGTGGCGAAGTCGAGCGAGGGCGCCCCGTTCGAGACCCGAAGCCGGATGTCGCGGGCGAACTCGAGCCGCGGCAGCCGCGGCACCAGCCAGCGCGCCGCGAAGCCCGGCGTCGAGAGAACGCGCAACGGGCCCGGCGTTTCGCGCACGGCGTCCGTCTCTTCGAGGAACGTGTCGAGAAGATGGGTCAGCTTGCCCGCATAGGTCTCGCCCGTGAGCGTGAGCGAGATCCGGTTTCCCGCGCGCTCGAAGAGCTGGGTGTCGAGAAAGCCCTCCAGGGCCTTGATCTGGTGACTGACCGCCGAGGGCGTCAGGCACAGCTCGTCCGCCGCGGCCTTGACCGACATGTGCCGTGCAGTGGCCTCGAAGGCGCGGACGGCGGCGAAGGGCGGAAGCTTGCGTCCCATCTCTCTGCCTGAACTGGGCTCACGCGAGCCTGAAAAGCGACCGTTCGGTGACGTAACGAAATCGTAACATCGGCATACCAGTTCTCCAAATCCCGACCCGGAGGGACCGATGCACCGTTCCCGTCTCGCCGTGGCGCTCGCCGCGGCTCTCGTCGCCCTGTGCCCGACGCTCGCGCGGGCCGAGACCGCCGCAGCGCCCCCGGATGCCGACTGGGCGCAGGCGGGCAGCATGACTGCGCTCGTCTCGACGCTCGAGGCCTGGCTCGATGCGCAGTCCCCCTGGCCGCGTCGCGCGGCGGCCCCGGACGTGCGCCTGCTCAGCCCGTGGCAGGCGGCGGCGCGGC
Source organism: Roseivivax jejudonensis (assembly GCF_900172265.1). Classification (GTDB taxonomy): domain Bacteria; phylum Pseudomonadota; class Alphaproteobacteria; order Rhodobacterales; family Rhodobacteraceae; genus Roseivivax; species Roseivivax jejudonensis. The sequence goes on from NZ_FWFK01000001.1 coordinate 270,667, forward strand.
GGGGTGCGACGGCGAGCGTCCAGCGCGGTCGGCTCCGGGGCCTCTACGACCCCGACCGCGCCGAGATCCTGCTGGTGCGCCCCTGGGATCCGCGCAGCGCCGAAGATGTCAGCGTCCTGCTGCACGAGCTCGTTCATCACCGTCAGGCCCCGCATCACTGGTACTGCCCAGCCGCACAGGAGCTGCCGGCCTATCGCCTGCAAGCCGGGTGGCTTGCCGATCAGGGGCTGGAGGCGGACGTGAACTGGATCGCGGTCGCGCTCGACGCCGGCTGCACGCCGCGGGACATCCACCCCGAGTGACCGAGGTGGCCCGCGCGCGGGCGTTGCGATCGCGCGATCCGGCGCGCCAAGATGCGGGGCCCGAGACGCGCCGGGAGCGACATGACGGACGACGGCGTGCCGGCGGCGCATTCGAGGCCTCTCGCGCTGCCCCCTTCAGAAGCCTCGAGCCCCCTGCCCTCCAGCCACCGCGATGATGGCTCGACGGACCGGAGGCCGCGCCACCGACGACCGACGGGTGGACCCGACGATCCGGAGGCGCATCGCTCCCGACAAGGCTCCGCCGCGCCAAAACTCGGGGCTTACGGCCCCCGAGCGGTCGCGTGAGGGCCGGCACACAGGCGGCGCACCCCTCGTTGGCCGGATCCGCCGCGAGGCCGGCGTGGCCGAGCCGAAATCCCGCCTGACGCGCATTGCCATCACCTCGCGGCGTTGATACGCGTTCACGCATGAACGGTCTCTTCCCTCTGGATTCGCGCGGCGAGCTCCGGTGCGGTAGCCGTGGACGCCCCGCCCCGTGACGAGACACCCTGCCCCGTGACGAGACACGCTGCCCCGTGATGAAGAGCGTCGACGAGGATGTCCGCTTCCGGGTGATGCGCGCGCTCGCGGACAATCCGCAGATCTCCCAGCGCGAACTTTCGGTGTCGGTGGGCATCAGCCTCGGGCTTGTCAACTACTGCCTGCGCGGGCTCGCCGACAAGGGCCAGATCAAGATCCGCAACTTCCGCGCCTCGGACCGCAAGCTGCGCTACGCCTACGTGCTCACCCCGGCCGGGCTCGCGGCGAAGGCGGCGATGACGCGCCGCTTTCTCCAGCGCCGGGTCGCCGAGTACGAGGCGCTCCAGGCGGAGATCGAGGGGCTGAAGCGGGAGGTGGAGGCGGCTCCCGGGACGGGCGCGGCGTCGGGTTCGGAGAACCCTCGATGATTTGTGTTATTGAGCATTTCCTGCGAAAGAACACCTCGCACTGCTGTTGAACGATCGCCTGACGGACAACCAAACAAAAATCATTCCCTTGCGGGCATCCCCTGCCCGCTCATATTGCAGAAAATTTGAAGTAAATCGGATTGGACATCAAATGAGAAACGGTAATTCTTCGAATGATAGGGCGTATGGTTGCGCTCTCGCAAGACTAACGGCGAGACTAGATCAGAAGTCAGCCGTGATCGGAATTGTCGGCTTGGGCTATGTTGGCCAACCCCTCGCTTTGCGATTTTCTGAGGTGGGCTATCGCGTCCTAGGCTTTGACATTTCTCAGGATCTGGTTGACAAGTTGAATGCTGGAAGAACTCCGATTGCGCACATTGCTGATGACCGCATTAGCAACGCTCGGGAGTTCGGTTTCGAGGCGACTGCTGATTTTACTCGTATCTCCGAAGCGGATGCCGTTCTACTTTGCGTTCCAACCCCTTTGAACAAGTATCGCGAGCCGGATCTGAGCTTCGTCACAAATACCTGCGACCAAATCGCCCCACATTTGAGGGCGGAGCAGGTGGTGGTATTAGAAAGCACCACCTATCCCGGAACGACCAAGGAAGAGGTCGTTCCCAGAATCGAGCGCGGCGGGCTCAAGGTGGGTAAGGAAATTTTCGCAGTTTACTCGCCCGAACGCGAGGACCCCGCCAACCCCGACTTCACGACCTCAACGATCCCCAAGGTGTTAGGGGGGCATACGCCGGCCTGCCTCGAGGCCGGTATTGCGCTCTACCGCCATGCGATCGGCACGTTGGTTCCGGTCCGTTCGACCCAGACAGCCGAGATGACCAAGCTGCTCGAAAATATCCACCGGGCCGTGAATATCGGCCTGATCAATGAAATGAAGGTCGTGGCGGACCGCATGTGCATCGACATCTATGAAGTGATTGATGCGGCGAAGACCAAGCCTTTCGGGTTTACTGCCTATTACCCGGGTCCGGGCCTGGGCGGACACTGCATTCCGATCGATCCCTATTACCTGACCTGGAAAGCCAAGGAATTTGGCCTGCACACAAGGTTCATCGAACTGGCCGGCGAGGTCAACCGCGCCATGCCTGACTACGTCTTCTCCAAGCTGGTTTTTGGCCTGAACCGCGACAGCCGATCGGTCAAGGGAAGCAAGGTCATGGTGCTGGGCATCTCGTACAAAAAGAACGTGGACGATATGCGGGAATCTCCCTCGGTCGAGTTGATGGAGATGCTGCGCGACCACGGAGCAGTTCTCAGCTATGCGGACCCTCATGTTCCCAGCTTCCCGCAGATGCGCCATCACTCGTTCGACTTGGACGCCACGCTAGTATCGCCGGACAGCTTGGCCGCGCAGGATGCCGTGATCGTCGCCACTGACCACGACGCGTTCGATTACGTCCAGATCAAGGCGCATGCCAAGCTGATCATCGACGCGCGCGGAGCTTATCGCGAACCCGCCGATCACATCATTCGGGCCTGACGGCTATATGCAACGTGCCGCCGAGCCGAGAAGGGCGGCATCGCCCACACCTATCGTGGCCAAGCAGGTTGCAGAATGGAATGACAAGACCACTGAAAGTCCTCATCCCCAATTATCGTGGCGTCGACAGCTTTACGGACAACGTGGCCGATGCTCTTGAAGTCATGGGGCACGAAGTGCGCACGATGGCCCGCCCTACCTTCCGAGACCGGGGCAGACTGCGTCGGGTTGTTCATGACGGCCTGTCCATGGCCTGGCCCGGACGCCCAAGTGCGAACGCGGTCTGGGCGTTGAGGGCCGCAAGGGACTGGAGACCCGATCTAGTGCTCTGCCTAACCCTCGCCCTGGACGAGAACATCCTGTCTGCACTGCGCGACATCTGCCCTACTCGCATCGTGGCTTGGTGGGGAGATCCCCCTGCCAACATGAAGGGGATGGGCCTGCTGGCGGACGGGTACGACAGGATTTACATCAAGGATGCCGCAGGGGCGGCGAAGCTGCGTGCAGTGGACCTCCCTGCCGATCTCCTGCACGAGGCCATGAACCCGAAATGGCACCGGATCATCCCACCGGGCCAAGGAGACGACCGAGATGCGCTGATCGTGGCCGGCAACTACTACGGCTATCGCCAGTTCCTCGTCTCACGACTGATCGGAAAAGAGGTGCCGGTGGCGCTTTACGGATCGCCGCCGCCGCGCTGGTCCCGATCCGAGATCAAGCAAAAATTCCGCGGCTGCTACATCGTCCGCGACGAGAAGAGCCGCATTTTCGGGGCCGGTATGGCCTGCCTGAACTCGACTTCAATGTGGGAAGGCGACTCTCTGAACTGCCGCGCTTTCGAAATCTGCGGTGCGGGGGGCTTGCAGCTAATCGAGAACAAGCCGTCCGTGCCGGACTGCTTCGAACCCGGCCGCGAGGTTCTAACTTACAACGGCGTGAACGAGATCCTCGATCACCTGGCCCGGGCCCGGGCGGAGCCTGACTGGGCCGCCGCCATCCGTGAAGCCGGTCACCGCCGGGCGCATGCGCATCACACATACGCGCAACGCCTCGAACGCATTCTTGAAGAAACGGGGCTTAGCGACGCCCGCAACCGGAAACACGCACAATGACCGAAGACAGGAAATTCTATCCCGTTTCCATGCCTACGCTCTTGGGCCGGGAACTCGACTACGTGACCGACGCGGTACAGAGTGGCTGGGTCTCGTCTCTGGGTACATATGTCACTCGTTTCGAAGAAGATTTCGCCAGCTTCTGCGGAGTCGAGCACGCCATTTGCGTGTCGAATGGGACGGTGGCCCTGCATCTCGCATTGCACGCTCTGGGCATCGGAGCGGGAGACGAGGTGATCGTGCCCGATTTGTCCTTTATCGCGACTGCGAACGCCGTCCTGATGAGCGGCGCGATTCCGGTGTTCTGCGATGTCGAGCCCGAAAGCCTTGGCATCGATCCGGCCCGTATCGAAGCGCTGATCACGCCAAAAACCCGCGCGATCATGCCGGTACACCTCTATGGGCATCCTGCCCCGATGGCCCGGATCCTCGAGATTGCCCAGCGGCATGACCTGCACGTGATTGAAGACGCGGCCGAGGCGCATGGCAGCCGCATCGATGGCCGGTGTGTCGGCACGTTCGGTGCTTGCGGCACCTTCAGCTTTTACGCCAACAAGAACATGACCACCGGCGAAGGCGGGATGATCACCACCGATGACGGCGCTCTCGCACGGGAGATCCGCGTTCTGCGCGACCACGCCATGTCGCCCCAGAAGCGCTACTGGCACGACCGGATGGGCTTCAACTACCGGATGACCAACATGCAGGCGGCGTTGGGCTGCGCCCAACTCGAACAAATCGACGATTTCCTGGGCAAGCGCCGCGAACTGTTTCACGGCTATGCCGAGCGACTTGCCGCGGTTCCGGGGCTGCGCCTGAATCGCGAGGCAGCAGGCACCACCAACAGCTATTGGATGATCTGTGCCGAAATTGAGGGCGCCGATGCCAAGACCCGCGACCGCGTCTGCGCGGCGCTAAAGACCCACGGCGTAGACACGCGACCCTACTTCTACCCGATGTCCGACATGCCCTACACGCCGGGCCCGGCGGATACGCCGGTGGCGCACCAGGTGGCGGCACAGGGCTTCAACCTGCCCACCTACCTGACGCTGGATCCAAACGATCTGGATGCGATTTGCAAGACCGTCCGCACCGTGATGGCTGATTACAGAGCGTGGGCATGACTGAAGCAGTCGACGCGCTCAAAGTTTATCTCGTCGGTTTCAAAGCCAACTTGGTTACAGCTTTATTCTTGGACAACGCCGCGATACAGGAGATCAATCTTCAAGGAGTCATTTACGTTGGACGCTCAGGAAGTCTCTTGGCGGTGGCAACACGGCTGTTTTTGAAAGGAAGAGTGAACGCCACCCGCGCCATGCTGATCACGAACTGGTGGCCACCTGTACCGGCGGTGGATGCCGTGAGTACAGATGATGGACAGCTAGAGGCAATTCTCCGAGAAAAAGGGGACGCTGTCTTCATCGTATGTGGCTGTGATCGAATTTTGCGTGCCGCCCATCTTTCGCAAGGAAAATTTGTCAACTTTCACAACTCAATACTTCCTGGGAATAGAGGGGTGGCAGCGATTAAGTGGTCTAAGTTCAATGGGCAACCAGTCGGCTTCACTTTTCACACTATGGCTGTGGAAATTGATAAGGGTGAAGTTCTTTATCAGCATGCGGTTGCGCAGGATTTGCAGGCGAGGGGCTTCCCTGTTCTGTCAGAGCTGCTTGCAACTCGTGCGGCTCAGGTGCTGCCGCACCTCATTGAAATTCTCCAAGGACTACGTAGCTCAGTTAGATTCAAGAAAGAGGTTTCATCAAGTTACCATTCCAAGGCGGACACGGAGCACGCCACGAGAGTCCTGAAGGATATGGCTTCGTCAGAGCTCATTGAAAAGATCGTTTTCGCATTCGAGGAACTTCGGCTCGTGAATGAGTCTGGTGATGTACTGCGTCTTGCCCCCGTACATGTACGACGTCCCGCAGGAGTATGGGGTAAACTATTTCGGCAAATCGATCTTTTGGGAGCTGAAATATTCTTGCCGGTTTGGCTCGTTAAGAGAGCCCGCGGGTTTTCCTGTAGAAGATAGCGTCGTGTACCTTCAGGACAGTATACCCTTAAGCGATATCAATCTCCTTATGCAGCTTTTCCTCGTCGCATGGATCAGCCTAGTAGTGCTGATCGTGCGGCGAACAATCGCATCGGGAAGTGTCGGCCTGCCGGCTGCCTTAGTTCTGACGATGAGCTTTCTTTATGGCGGTTGCTTCGTCTACGCGATGCCCGGTTACACGCATCTGCGTCCCGGCGGACACTGGTACCTGGTTCAGTACGACTTCTCGGAATGGATGATCGTACAGGCGACCTTCGCTTCCCTGCTCGGTCTTCTAGGCTTTGCCATTGGTAGTGGGGCCTTCGTACGCAACCCAGCTAAAAATTGGCCGCCGCCTGTTACCCAGACACGTCTCTATGAGCGCAACATTTTGACCACTCTCGGTATGATCGGGTTGATAGCCTTCGTTTTTCATTACTTTCGCATTTCATTTCCGATGTCTTCCGCCTTGATCGAGGCTGGCCGTAACGTTGCGGTGGCCGCACTCATACTGGGCGCCTACCTCGCTCGGCGCGACGGCAAGTCTCTGCTCGGTTGGGTGGCTTTGGCGGCGCTGGTTCCGCTGTATTACGTCGTGGTCTTTGGCTTCGCCTCCTATGGCTTTCTCTTCGGGCTTACCCTCGTAGCGTTCTGGATGGCGCAGCTGCGCCGGCGCAGAGCGGGCAATGGGTTGCAGGGCGCTCTTTGGAGCCTTCTGGTCCTCTGGCTCGTTCTGACCGCGTTCATCGGTTGGTTTTCCTTTCGCGACGAAATCCGCTTGGTCGTCTGGCAAGGCGTAGAAGGCTCAGTTTTTGGGATTGTGCTGGAGACCCTGCGCGAGACCGAACTGTTCTCACCGTGGAACTTCGACTCGCTCGATTTAGTGAACATCCGGCTCAATCTTAACATCTTTATCGGGCGGATGATCGAACAGCATGACTTGTTCCCCGAGTTACAGCGTTACGGTGCCACGCTCGTTATCCTGCCACTGGTGATACTTCCGCGCTTCGTTTGGCCGGGTAAGCCGGCCCGGGGCGGAAGCGATTTCATGGAAGACCATACCGGAATGATCCTGTCCGATTCAGCTACCTTCGGCACCGGCCTCGTCTTCGAGTTTTTCATTAACTTCGGCTATGTTGGTGTTCTGCTTGGCTTCATCACGCTGGGATGGATTATCCGCCGCATTGACCAGGCTGCAGCCCGGCGGCTGGCCCGCGGCGATTTCCTCGACTTCGCCCGCTTCTTTGTCGTGGGCGTCGTGGCCCTCGACCCGCTGCAGCGGCCCTTCTTCATCGTCAATGGCGCGGTCTTTGCCTGGATCCTGATGAGCCTGCTAATGTTGGCCCTCAACCGTTGGTCGGCTCGGCTCCGACGCAGCGCACCGAACAGTATGATGCAAGAATCCCAGCGATGATACCTTCTGGTTTCCTGTTGGTCTCTCCAGGACCAGTGGACGGGTATCCGCCGGTACAATACCAAGCGCGATTGCTGGCCAATGCGGGATATGAGGTGGAGCTTGTCACCCTCCCTTTGAACGCAGGACGCGAGGGTACGTTCTTTGCTCATCGAGGGGTGCGCATCACCTGCCTGCCGGGTCGTCTCCTGACGCCCGGTCGCACCGCACTGCGGCTGCTGGCGTTGGTGCGCTCCGTGGCGGCGGCGCGGCTCCGGCTGGGGCGGGCACGCAGCGTGGAGATCTGCTACGACCCAATCGGGGTCTGGATCTCCGACCTGACGCCGCGAAAGCCGGCGGTGCGGGTGGCGCATTTCCATGAGTTACTGCGCGACGCTCCCATGCATCTGGAGCGACGCCTTCCCCGTGCCATTGCCGGTTTCGATCACGTGGTGGTGCCTGATGCCGGCCGCGCTCGCCATACGCAGGACAAGCTGGAGCTGCCGCGGCTGCCACTGGTGATTGAAAACTATCCGCTGCGCGCGCACGCTCTTCCGGACCGTCCCGTCCGGAAGGACGGTTTCGAGGTCGTGTATTGCGGGTCCTTGGGCCTCAGCCAAAAGCTGGACGCCGTCATCCAGAGTATTCCAGCATGGCCGGCCCATGCCACGCTCGTCCTCATCGGTGACGATACCAGACCGATTGCGAAGCGGTTGCGCGCGATGGCCGAGGAACTGGATGTGAGCGATCGGGTGACTTTTCTGGGATGGATGGATCTGCCCCAAGCCGAGGAGCGGATGGCGTGGGCAGATCTGGGGATTGCACTGCTGGACAGCAAGAGCATCCAGTGGCGGACCGCGTTGGGGGCCAGCAACAAGCGCTATCTGTTCATGAAGGCGGGTCTGCCGCAGATCGGCGACACGAATCCCGGGGTGCCGGAACTGATTGAGAGCAACGGGATTGGCGCCTGCGTCACCGATCACGATCCCGCACAGATCGCCGCACAGGTCGCAGCCTACGCCGCCGACCCGTCACGCTGCCGGGCCGAAGGCATGCGGGCCTTCGACCTGCATCGAGGGGTTTACAACTACGATGCGGCATTCCGGCGCTTACTCGATCTCTGGAACACACCACTCGAGGCGGGGCATGAGACTGCACTACATATCTAATCTGCCCGCCGATCTGCGCGGCGGCGGCTACAGCTTGCGCAACGCGGCTGCATTCGAAGCCCTGTCGGAGGCGTTCGGAGCACGCTATCGCGGCCCCTTCACCTTTCCGCCGGGCGGCGTGGCAAAGCTGATCTCGGCCTCGCGCAGGCGACTGGGCTTACATGGCACGTTTCACCATTTTGCCCCGGGGCGTCTGTCGGCGCTCGCGCGCGCCGTTCGCAGGTCGCAGGCATTGGAAGCCGACCTGGTGTTCTTCAACGGCTTCACACCATGGATCCACACCGTTCCAGAGGGGCCGTACATCGCTTGGAACGATTGCAGCTTCCATGACTATGTCCGCATTTATCATGATCCCGCCCGTTTCGACCCACTCGACCTGGCCCGTATCGAGAGCCGGGAAGCTCAGTGGCTACGTGGCGCCCGGGCGGTGATCCTGCGCAGCCGGCATTTCGCCGACCGGACCATTACTCAATACGAACTGGACCCCGCCCGGGTCTTCAGTCTGCGCAACTTTTCGACCATGGCTCCGCCCAAAGCAGACACCTATAGTGGAGCGCCACTCTTTCTGTTCATGTCGACGCATTTTGTCGGAAAAAACGGCCCCGTCGTGCTGGACGCCTTCGCCCGACTGCGGGCGCGCTACCCGCAAGCACGCCTTGCCGTAGTCGGAGACATACCGGCAGCGGGGCAGCGCAGCACCTCTAAGAGTGTAGATTGGATCGGCTTTCTGGATCCGCGTGATCCTGCTCAAGACACGCGCAAGCGCGAACTGCTCGCCAGCGCTGCTATGCTAGTTCATCCGACCAGCTTCGACACCAACCCCGCAGTGCTAGTCGAGGCAGCATATTTCGGCTGCCCGGCGATTTCTACTAGAGCCTTTGCAATTCCCGAAATCATCGAGCATGGCAAGACTGGTTGGCTCGTCAACGATCCGCGCGACGCCGACGCACTGGCCGCCCGCATGGTCTGGGCGCTCGAAGCGACACACCCCTATTTCGAGATGCGTCGCGCCGCCCGGAACCGAGCGCTGGAGCGCATGACCCTGTCTCGCTTCAAAGCCGACCTGACCAAGATTGTGGCAGGGTGCAACTATGGGTCCGCGTCTACTCCTGGGACATCAGTTCGCCCTAATAGTCCCGAGAAAGTAGACATATGAAAAGCATTGCCCAACGCCTTTTCATATGCCCGACTTCCGCGGGCGCATGCGGCTGATCGGCCTGTTGATGGCGCCGCTGAAATCGACCCGATCGGCTTATGGGCCGCACATGCGTGTGCGCTCAGGCGACTACACCAACCTGGCTGCTCTGTTCGGCTTCTATGGCACCGAATTGCGCAACCTTATCCTCGAGTTGCCAAGTGACGGGGTCTTCGTGGACATCGGCGCCAACGCGGGCATCTATTCGTTGATCGCCGCCGATCATTTGACGAGGGGCCGGGTACTAAGCTTCAAGCCTAACCCCCGGGTCTTTGCCGACCTCTTGGCCAATCTTGAATTGAACGACGCCGATAACGTCGTGGCTCTGAACGCCGCAGTGGGCTCGCCGGGCGGCATTCTCAATTTAGCCGCGTCGGCAACTCATTCCGGCGCCGGCCACCTCACGCGCATGTCTGTCCCCGGGATGACCACACGGCCGGTCGCCTGCTTGGGCTTGCACCAACTACCCTTTCTAGCCGAGCTCCTGCGGGAGTCCGAGGTCCTGTGCAAGATCGATGTCGAGGGAGCCGAACGGGGCGTGCTGAAGGCCTTTGCAGAGGCAGGTGTTCTGGGAGAGGTGAACCGGTTCTACATCGAGATCTGCGCCCATCACCTGGATCGTTTCGGTTCCAGCCCCAAGGACATCTACGCCGACCTGGAAGCGCAGGGTTTCCGCGCTGCGGGTGGGCTGCGAACGTCTTATTCCTACGACGAATTGTTCGAGCGTCACGCATGACCACGGCAATGCCACTCGGTTTTGCCGAAACTGAAGCACAGGCATATCCGCGGCGACCGCCCCAGGCTAGGTTGCGCGCGGCAGCAAAATCGGCAGTGCTGCATTGTGCGCCCTGGTTGCGGCGACCCGCCCCGCGCTTCGTGCGCTGCCTTTATGCCCATGCGATCTTCCCCGAGCAGCGCAGCATCTTTGCAGACACGCTGGCGGCGCTGCGCACCCGCGGAGACATCATCGATAGTGCCACACTGTCAGAGTTGATCGCCGACGGCACGCCACCGGACGGCCGCTATTTCCACCTGTCCTTCGACGACGGTTTTGCCAATGTGGTTGAAAACGGAGCCGAGTCGCTGGACGCGGCCGGCGTCCCGGCCACCATCTTCGTGTGCAGCGGTTTTCCGGACGCCGCACCTGCGCGGTTGCGGGACTGGTTTCAAGGCATGTCAGCCTACGCTCGCCCCGTGCGGCCGATGAACTGGGACCAGATCCGCGCCTTCCATGCGGCCGGTGGCGAGATCGGAGTGCATACGCGGAGCCATGCGCGGCTATCGATGCTGGAGCACGACACGAAAGCCCTGCAGGCCGAGATCGCCGGCGCCAAGTCCGAGATCGAGGAGCGGATCTGCGCGCCCTGCACGACCTTCGCCTGGCCGTTTGGGCGCGCCTCGGACATCGGGCCGAGGGGCCGCCAGGCGGTGGCGGCTGCGGGATTCCAGCTGGCTTTCAGCGCGGTGCGCGGGTGTGTGCGGCCCGGAACCGACCCGATGGATGTGCCGCGCCACCAGATCGAGTTCCACTGGCCGCGCGGCGATCTGCGCGCCTGGATCGACGGGTTCGGAGAGTGACATCATGCGTGTGTTGATCCTGACCAGCAAGGAGTTCGGCATCGCCGGCACGGTGCTCGCGGCCCTGCATGACAGCTCGACGGTCGCGGACTGCGCAGCCTTGCTGTGTGATATGACCGCCACGCGCAAGGACCGGGCTTGGCTACAGCGCAAGGCCCGCAAGACCTGGCGGATCGGAGTCGGCGGCGCCGTGAATGGCCTGCGCATCCGGTCTTGGTTCGACTACGGCACCGTCGCCCATCTGCCCTCGGTCTGCGACCGGCTGGGTATGCCTCTGCTGCGGGCGCCGGGCGTCAATTCGGACGAGGCCGTGGCGCAGGTAAAGGCCTGGGCGCCCGATCTGATGATCTCGCTCGGCAATCCGATCATACACGAAAAAGTATTCGGCCTGCCGCTCTGGGGCACGGTGAACTTTCATGGCGAATTGCTGCCTGACTATCCCGGCGCGCAGAGCATCCTGTGGCCAATTCATGACGGCCGGCAAGTCAGCGGCTTTACCATCCACAAGGTGGCGCGGCGGCTGGACGGCGGCGACATCCTTGTCCGCCGGGAGGTGCCGATCGTTTTCCGCACGGATTTGCGCGCCACCATCGAGGCCACTGGCACGCGGATCCAGGCGATGGTCCCGGCCGCCTTTCGCGACCTGGTCGAGCATTGGCCCGAGCGCTGGCAGGCTGCCGCGCCCAACCCATCGCAGCCTGGCTACACCACCCCGACGCTGCGACAGTTTCGGCGGATGGTCCGCAACAATCGCCGCCTGCATGCCGCGCAGCAGCGAAAGGAGACCGGATGACCGCCCCCCGTCGCGTACTCTTTCTGACGACCACTGCGCTGGAATACGGTGGTGTCGGCCGCTATAGCCGTTACCAGATCGACGCTCTGCGCGAGATCTTCGGTCGCGAAGGGGTGCGCGCGCTGTCGCTCTTGGGACCCGACCCCGCGGCCTCGGTGTCGTTCCCGCTGGACTGGCACGGACGCGGACCGCGTTCGGGCAGCGTTGATCGCGCCCGGTTCTCCCTGGGCGCGGCGGCGCTGGCCTTGTCGTGGGGACCGGACGTCATCCACTGTGCGCATGTAAACCTGACGCCGCTGGGCGTGCGGCTGGCGCAGCTCTGCGGCGCGTCGACGGTGCTAAACGTCTACGGTCTGGAACTCTGGAGCGGGTTGTCGAACGCCCGTCGCGCCGCCATGGCGCGCATGGGCCGGTTGATCGCCGATTGCCACGCCACTGCCGATCACGTCGTGCGGGAGCGGCTGCATGCCGACCCGCCCGACGTCATCTGGGACTGCGCCGATCTGGACCGTTTCCGCCCCGGCTCGCCGCCGCCACACCTGTTCAAGCGTTATGGCCTGCCCGATCCCGATCGGTACCGGATCGTGCTGACGCTGGGCCGTTTGTCGGTCGGAGCGCGGCACAAGGGCTACGACCGGCTGCTGGATATCTGGGGCGACGTGCGGGCACGGGTGCCGCAGGCGCGGCTCGTATTTGCTGGACGCGGCGACGATGCCGACCGGCTGCGTGTCAAAGCCGCGAAACTGGGCCATGCCGACAGCGTCGTCTTTACCGGCTCCGTCGATGAAGAAGACCTTGCCGCAATCTACCGCACGGCCCATGTATTTTCGCTGGTCAGCGACAAGGGAACGGGCCGGGGCGAGGGCATTCCGCTCACCCCGATCGAGGCGATGGCCTCGGGTGTGCCAGTGCTGGTCGGCAACGAGGATGGCTCGATGGAGGCGGTGGACGACACGCGAAACGGCATCGTGGTCTCTCCCCGCGATCCCGCCAGGATGACCGACGCGCTGGTCGACCTGTTGACCGAGAAGGGCGAAAATCGCGCCGCTCGAGTGAATGAGGCCCGCCGCGTAGCCGAGGAACGCTTCGGCTATCGCGCTTTCCTGGCCAAGCATCGCGACTTCTTCGGCGTCCCTAGGCCGTCGGATCCCCCTCTTTGAGAGAGCGCACTCCAATGAGACATTCGTCAGTTTCACGTCCGTTCCGATCGCGCCTTCTGCGCAAGCTGGTGCGCAATACGCCGCTGAACGATGGTTATACGCTGGCCTTGGACATCGGTGGGCGCCGCTTTGTGACGCCGGTCATCGACGGCCTCGCCAACGAGGGGCCCGATCCGGCGATGGCGGAGCTTTTGGGAAAGGTCTTGCCGATGCTCGAAGACAGTTTCCTCGACATCGGCGCCAATGTCGGTCAGACACTGCTGGCGATGAGGGCGGCCGCTCCGGACATGCCCTATGTCGGGCTCGAACCCAACATCTCTTGCGCGGCATATATGCGGACCCTGGTCCGGCGCAACGGTCTGTCAGGCACCCTTGTAGTGCCGGTCGCGCTAATGGAACGCGCCTGCATCCTGCAGATGTCGCAGTACTCGGCCAGCGAGATCGATCCCAGCGCGACGCTGGTGGCGGATTTCAGGCCGGAGAAGGCCGTTGCCGGGACTCTCCACGTGCCTGCCTTTCCCTGGGCCGAGATCGAGCCTCTGATGGAAGGGCGCCGTTTCGGTTTCATCAAGATTGACGTGGAGGGGGCCGAGCTTGAGGTCTTGCGCGAGATCGCACCGCTTCTGCGGTCGTCCCGGCCTTGGCTGGCGATCGAGATTCTGCCCGCTTACAGTGCAGATTATGCGAACCGGTTGCCCCGGCAGGAGGCGATCGAGGCGATCTTGAAGGACGCGAGCTACGAAATCCTGCGCATCAAGCGCGACGTGTCGCAGGGTCTGAGCCATCTCGAACATCTTGATACGATCGGGATCCACGACGTTGTCGCGGACAGCGACTACCTGATGGTGCCTTCCGAAGCCATGGGGCGGCTGTCTGTGCTGCCGATGAAACCTGCGGGCACGGCGACTCGAGCCGCCTGAGCCATGCGCGTTCTGATCTTTGCTCCAAACTACCTTCCCGCCACCCGCTATGGCGGCCCGGTGCGGTCCACGCACGGGCTGGCGCGTGGATTGGCAGGCCAAGGCCATGAGGTGCATGTTCTGACCACCGACGTCGATGGGTCCGGGCGGCTGGATGTGCCGCTGGATCGCCCGGTCGAGATGGACGGAGTTCACGTGCATTATCGCCCGATCATCCCCCCGCGGCGGATCTATTTCAGCCCGGCGCTTGCGCGGCTGGCCGACGAGATGGTGCCATACATGGACGTGGTGCATGTCAACGGTATGTTCCTGTGGCCGGGCCCGCGGATCGCACGCGCGGCACGGCGGGCGGGAGTGGCGCTGGTCGTTTCGCCCCGGGGCATGCTGATGCCCGAGATGATCGCCGGCAAGTCGCGCCTGGTCAAGCAAGCCTGGATCAGGGCCTTCGAGCGCGCCAACCTCGCTGGCGCGCGCGCCATCCATCTCACCTCCGCGGGCGAGGCCGAAGGGCTGCGGAAGACCGGCCTCGATCTTGCGCCCTGCATGGTGATCGGCAATGGGGTCGACGCTCCGGACCCGGCCCCGACCCCTGCCGAGATCGCCGCCGTCTGGGGCGATGTGCCCGCCGGGCGACGGGTTGCCTTTCTGGCCAGGCTCGACTGGACCAAGGGCGTCGATCTCGCGATCGACGCTGCCCGCGCCTGTCCGGAGGTCTATCTGCGCATCGCTGGCTACGATCAGATCGGCCTGCGCGAGGCACTCCTACCGCGCACCCGCCGGTCCGACGGAAGCCGCTGCGCTGAATTCGTGGGCCCCTTGGACGGCCGCGCCAAATGGGCATTCTTGGCCGGCGCCGACATGCTTCTGGCGCCGTCGGTGCGAGAGAGCTTCGGCATGTCCGTGGCCGAGGCCTTGGCGGTGGGCACGCCAGCCATCGTCACCCCCGGCGTCGGCATCCGGACCATCCTAGCCGAACTCGATCCTGAACTCGTGGAGGAACGGACAGAAGAGGCGCTGGCGGAAAGCCTGCTCGAATGGATGAGAAACGGACCGCGCCGCAAGGCGGTGGGCCAGCGCGCAGCTTCTGTGATGGCCGACCGCCATGGCTGGCACGCCGCCGCGCAGCGTATGGTCTCTCTATACCGGGGAGAGCCGGAATGACCGGGACCACCGTTCAGCCTTCACCACGGTCGCGGTTCCTTCGCAATGTCTTGACACTTACTGGAGGGAACGCGCTCGCCCTAGTGCTACCCATCCTCGCGGCGCCGCTTCTTGGCCGCATCTACCATCCAGCAGAGTACGCGGCCTTGGCCCAATACATGGCCGCCGCCGGTCTCTTCAGCGTGATCGCCTCATTGCAGTTCCACCATGCCATCATCGCCGAGGCCACGGATCGCGCCGCAAACGATGCCTACTGGCTATGCATCCTGTCCGGGGCGGCATGCAGTCTGCTTGCGCTTCTCGGCGTCGCTGTCCTTTGGCCGGTCTGGTTGTTTCAGACCGCGGCTGGAGCATGGTTTTTCTGGCTCCCTCTCGGGGTCATGGCATCAGGGTTCATAATCGCGGCCACGACGCTGACCAACCGCGTGGGCCGCTACCGAGGCATGGCCGGGATCCGGGTTGTGCATGTCACTGTCACTATCTCGGCCTCGATCTGGCTGGGCCTTGAAGGCTGGAGCAGCTCCGGGCTGATGGTCGCATATCTGCTGGGTCAGCTGACGCAGGTGCTGGTCTATGCCGGCATGATCGGCAGCCTGTTCCGCAGATACCCCCTGCCGCGCCTGACACGTCTCCGCGTCATCGCCCGCAGGCACCGGCGGTTTCCAATTTTTACCATGCCCGGCGCGTTCTGTTACCAGCTGAACATGCAACTCCCCGTCTTCGTCATGACCGCAATCGGGGCTGAAGCGGCCCTCGGGGCATTCAACCGCGCCCGTCAATTAGTCAGTGCCCCCGTCACCACGATTGGGCAAGCCGTGATGCAGATCTTCCGCAGGGACGCGGCGCAGCAATATCGCAAGACTGGAGACTGCCGTCCGATCTTTCTGCGCACCGCCCTCGGCCTTTTTGCCGTCGGGCTACCGTTTTGCCTGCTCCTGATGGCTACCGCCCCCTCATTCTTCGAACTCTACCTCGGCCCGGCCTGGCGCGAAGCGGGCGATCTGGCCCGGATCCTGGCCCCGATGCTGCTGATGCAGGTCGTCACGGCTCCATTGTCGACAGTGTTCTTCTTCACCGGCCACCAGGCTCTGGATTTCGGGCTCAAAGTGATCTCGTCGGTCACAATGATCGTGCTGTTATGCGGAGCCATGGCGCTGGACGCTTCGGTGAGGACCATTGTCATCTGCTTCGCTCTGGCCTTAACGCTAACTTATCTCATCTCCTTTCTCTTAGGCTTCAAAATATCGCGTCAACAATGATGTTCCAATCTCGGAATCTCAGCCGCTTGCGGCGTCTTGCAGAATATTCCAGTGAGAAGAGTACCGAATTTTGTTCACCACAAAAACAAATCGCATACAAGCCCACCCCGAAAACCAGCATTCAGGACGTGGAACTGCGATTGTCAGGGGCCTCTCCATGCCGAACGACCATCTACCAAACCTCGTGGTGATCGGAGCCATGAAATGTGGCACGACCGCACTCCACGACTATCTCGAACGGCACCCCGACATTTTTATGTCCACTCCGAAAGAGGTGAACTACTTCTCCGGCAACCAATCGGATCGGTCGCTCGATTGGTACAAGAACCTGTTTCCCGCGACCTGCAAAATCCAGGGTGAATCGTCTCAGAATTATTCGAAAGCTCATCTTGAGAGATTCGCCGATGCTCCAAGACGAATGGCCGAGACTATTCCCGACGCCAAATTGATCTACATGGTCCGCGACCCCATTGAGCGATACCGCTCCCATGTGTCCGAGAACTACGTTGGAGAGATGCCGGAATCCATCCGGTGGATTGAGAAAACAGACCACCGGTTGAAAACGGGCCTCTATCACTGGCAACTGTCCCACTTTCTGAAATTCTACCCGATCGAACAGATCCGGGTCGTCGATCTTGACGATCTGGCGCGCGATCGTCTTGAGGTTATGAATGGGGTGTTCGATTTCCTTGGCGTGGATCGGGTGGACGATCCGGCCATGTTCGATTTTGTCTCGAACCCGAATGGCGAGGACGTCGTGCCCCCGCACCTGCGCAGAACCTTTGCCTATCGCGCCGCCAATCGCCTCGCGCCCGGCATGCTGAGCAGGGTCGTGCATCGGGACGCGGTCCGCCGCCGATTTTTCCCGGGTAGCTACAAGCCCAAACTGAGCTTGGCGGAAGCCGCCAGACTTCGAGAGGTCTACGCGCCCGATGTCGCCGCTCTTCGGGCCCTGACCGGTCAGCCGTTCTCGGGCTGGAGCCTCTAGGCCAGAACAGGAGAGACACGATGCCAACCACTTTCAAACGCATCCCCGGCAGGCCACTGGCCTACGTCATCTCGCCTCAGAAATGGGCGGGTTACCAAGTCTCAAAGCACCATTATGCCAAAGGGCTGGTCAAAAAGGGCTGGCAGGTGGTCTTCGTCGACCCGCCGACCAGCATGCGACGTCCGGGGCGCATCCAGCTACTGCCGTCCAACATTCCCGACTTGTGGGTCATGCGCTACCAGACGCCTTTTCCCTACAACCTGAAGTTCCAGCTGCGCAGAGTATTCGACCTGCTTATGAAGCTGCAGGCAAGACGGATGACCGCCGTGACTGGCGTCCCGGACGTGGTGTGGGACTTTGACAACGCCTATCAATTTCGGGACCTTCAAGCCTTCGGGGCCGGCAAGTCGCTTTTCCATCTGGTCGATGCAGGCACCCAGGGCATGGGGGAGAAGAACGCGGATCACTTTTTCTATTTGTATCGGTCTTACTGTGAAAACGCGGGCGGCACACCACTGGAAGATCACTACGTTGGGATCGGTCTGGGAGATGCGCATGCGGCCTTGGCGCGCACGCGCTTGGAGCATCCTTTGCCCGAACGTAAAGATGCCCCCGCCCATATCGGCTATGTGGGAAACCTGGCCGCGCCTTGGATCGACTGGGCCGGCATCCGCGAGATGGCCGCTCGCCACCCCGAGGCGCGCTTCACGCTCTGGGGTCCGTTGGGCGACGCGCCAGAACGAGACCCCGACCGTGCCGCGCTTCGTGACATGCCCCACGTCACCTTTCCCGGTCTTACCCCGCCCGAGGAAATCGTGCGCAAGTCCGAGGACGTGGATGTCTGGCTGATCCCTTTCGTGTCAGAGAAGGTGCAGGGCGGGCCGGTGAACTCGCATAAAGTGATGGAATACATGGCGACCGGGCGTATCATCGTCATGAGTTGGCTGGCAGCCTATCAGGACAATGATCTGGTCTACATGGCGGATGATCGCGACAGCCGCAATCTGCCCGAAATGCTCGACGATGTCCTGAAACAACTCGACGCTTACAACGCCTCCGACCGGGTCGAGGCCCGCAGATGCTTGGCGCTCGACTGCACCTACGACAAGCGCGTGACTCAAGTCCTCAAAATCGCCGGTCTGGACAGCCTCTCTCCAGTCGCGTCGGGCCGCGAGGCGGCGGAATGAGACTCGACCGATACGAAACCGGCGACTTCCAGCGCGGAGCCAATCGACTGACAGAGGCAGTTTGGCTTCTATTTTCTGCGCTTTTGGGCTCTGGCCTTCCAGGTTCAGCATGGCGCCGATGGATTCTGATTTGTTTTGGTGCGCGGATTGGCGAGGGGGTGGTCTTAAAGCCAGGTCTGAGAATAAAGTTTCCTTGGCACTTAGAGGTGGGGAACCACACATGGATCGGAGAGCGCGTCTGGATTGACAACTTGGCTCGCGTCAAGCTTGGGCACAACGTTTGCATATCGCAAGGCGCCTATCTTTGTACCGGAAGCCACGATTGGGCGGCCGATAGCTTCGACCTCATTACGAAACCGATCGAAGTTTCAGATCATGCTTGGGTTTGCGCAAAAGCTATGCTGGCGCCTGGAACCGAGGTGCTTTCGGGAGCTGTAATTACTATGGCGAGCCTAGGCAAAGGGCGACTAAAAGCTTGGACAGTTTATTCAGGGACTCCGGCTGCGCCAATAAAGCCAAGGCCAAGCTATGGAGGTTCGACGCATAGAGAATACGCTGAGCTCCCTTGATCTCTTGGGTAGGACCTGGCGCAATTGAAACTACTCGTTGCACCTTCCGATTGGGTTAATCGATATCATTTCTTGGCCAATAGGCCAAGGCCGGCGGCTTGCCGCCAAGGGCCGAATGGGCACGCTGTTGGTTTTAGAAGGCCAAGTTTTTTCGGATGACCCGCTTAGTCTCCAAACTGGTCTCCCAAGCATGCAGGTACGCGTATGCGTATTTCGCTTCGCGGACCTTCGGTTCTGGTTGCGCTACAGCCTCTCGATGAATATGCTATTAAAACTAAGGCTTTTTCCATCCATCGAGATCAGCACCCCAGAGCGGCGGAGCCGATCCGTCCAGGCGGAGGAAGTGATCTGATATCATTGGACTGTCAATCGGCGCCGAGCTACTGGGAGCTGATCAACCCGCTACTGGGTCACTTTTCACGCCAGTTCACATCAGCCGACCGAGTTAAGGCAAAGCCCCGATGATCAGCGTTATCGATTGTCCCAGACGAAGACCCTGGTTTCGCTTGAGCGTCGAGACATTTGCTCGTTCAGCATAATACTCAGGTTGAAATAGGCCATTACCACTACGTTTCCGGCGCCTGACGCTTCCAAGCCCCCAGCCCGGGACGCGGCGTCAGAAACGCGGTATAACCCTCGAGATCACTCGCAGGTGTTTCCTGGCTCAAGGCATCGTATTTCTCGGGACGCCACAGGAAGACCCTCGCCAAAGGATTTAGCCGGCGCGTAGCTGAGAGACGAGGGCGCATGAGGATTATCTGGGGCGCCCGAGGACGAAAGTTGGCGTCGCCGCCCGAAAAGCCGGGCGGCGACAAGTCTCATTACAGGATCGTGTCGAGAGTCTCGGCGAAGCCCTGGGCATCCTCGGCGGTGTCGAACTCCCAGCGTTCCTGGCCGCCGACGCCTCTCGGGCCGAGCTTGACCTCCGTGTCCGACAGGAACTGGACCGAGCCGTCGAAATTCTCGCTGACGGATCCATCGCGCGTCTGCGTGCCGCCCCAGCGCTCCCCGGCAAATTCGACGAACTCGTCGACACCGACCAGCGTCTCGGAGCCACTGATGCCCGCAGTCCCGCTCACCTTGAAGATAAACTCGTCGACGACCTTGCCGTCCTGCGCGGTGATGCCGAGGTGATCGCGCAGCTCGTCGATAAACTGCTGTGCATCTGCCTGGGAGCCGAACTCGAACTGCTCCTTGCCGCCGACCTTGTGGCTGCCGAGATCGACAATGGATTTGTCGGGCCCGGTCACCTTGATCTGCCGCGCCTCGTAAGAGTTGGACACGTTGCCGTCACGGATCTGCGTGCCACCGCTGGCGTCCGCGAATTTCTCGATGAAATCATCGA
Organism: Roseivivax jejudonensis; assembly: GCF_900172265.1. Taxonomy (GTDB): domain Bacteria; phylum Pseudomonadota; class Alphaproteobacteria; order Rhodobacterales; family Rhodobacteraceae; genus Roseivivax; species Roseivivax jejudonensis. The sequence goes on from NZ_FWFK01000001.1 coordinate 291,236, forward strand.
GACGCGATCCCGCATTGGTCGCGAACGCGTCCTTCACAGCGGCAAGAAATCCAATTGCATCCGCCTCGCTCGCGAAGTCCCATGTCTCCTTGCCGCCGACACCGCTGGAGCCCAGGTTGACTTCGGTTCCGGTTCGCGATGCCTGGTTTGCCGTGAAATTCGTCTCGCTGACATTTCCATTGCCGGTGAGCGTTCCGCCGAAGTCCGCAGCGATCAATTCGACATACTTGTCGGCCCATCCGTTTTTGATGTTGCCTGTCTCGGTCAGACTGAACTTGACCTGCGTGATGTCGTCGTCGCGCTCGGAGGTCTCGACCTTGAACTTGAAGTCCCCGAACTGAACGCCGACCTGCGTCGAGATCAGCGACGCGGTCGCCCGACCGAGCAGATCATTGGCGAAGCCTTCAAAGGCATCCTGATCGGCCATGTTGTCGAAATCTGCACGATACGAGCCACCGACGCCCGAACCACCGATGCTGACCCTATTCGCCCCATCATCCGAGCTGATCGAGGGGTTCGTTCCGAAAGCGTCGTAGACTGGCCCGTTGCCGCCCTCGTAGTTCTCCAGCGCGTTCGTGCTGACGTTGCCGCTCGAGATCGCGACGCCCGCGTCGAGCGTTTGCGCCGCGGCGGTCAGAAATCCGCTGACACTGGTGATGTCGTGGCGCACATCGCCGTCGATCACATATTGAACCAGCCCGTCGGTCACGCGGACCACGAAATTCGATCCGCCAAGATCAGCGTCGAAAATATTGAAAGCAGGCACGGTGTCTCTCCCCTATGCCACCAATGTCTCAGGATAAGGGGGACGCCCCGCGCCGCAGTATGCGTCGGGACGTCCACCCCGCGCAGAGAATTCACGCGGCGGTGAACGCCGTCAACGAAATACGACATTTTTGAGGCGTACTTGAGCGCCGAAACGCGGCCGGAACGTTGCGATTTGCGTGAGGTAAATTCGGCACTCCGTTCAAGCATAAGGACATTTGTGATCGGTTCACATTAGCGTCAGATCATGCTCCGGCTCCGTCGTCGCAGCTGGAACGTTTCTCACCAAACGACCCCCAAGGGAAATCCTAGGATGAAGTTTCTCAATAAGGTTGTGTCGAAGGATTTTCATGTCGCGGCACATAGAATCTCGGTACCTGCCGGTCGCTTACAGGATACTCGGGCGCGCAAATAATCGCCTCTAGGTCACACTCTCATTGTCCTCGCTCCCGTTCCGGCGAGAAAGCCGCTGCCGTTATCACCGGTGGTTGTGCAGGCACTTTCGCCTCCTCCGACATCGTCGTTGCCGGGGCCGCCTTGGACCCCGATCCATCCCTAGTCTTACACCGGGTCTGTCGTCACCACCTTTGGCCGTGGATTTGGTCATTTCCGTCGAAGCCAGCAACCGCGTGGCGGCCGTCTCCGATAATTGTGGCGGCCCGCCCGGGTCGCGATGCATCGGAGGGACGACCCAATACCGGAACAGCCGTGAGGCGCCTTCTGTCGTGCGCGACGACAGTAGATCTTGTTCAAGTTTCCCAGACATTCTGTTCGGCAAGCTCGAGATAGCGCGCCAGGACGCTGACCGACTTCCAGCCGCCGGCGCGCATGATGGCGGCTGTGTCGAAGCCGCGGCGCAGGAGATCCTGCGCCGCGCCGACGCGCAGCGAGTGACCGCTGAACGCGCGGACCTCCCCGGGCGGGTAGCCGGCGCTCTTGGCGGCAGTCTTGATCACCGTCTTGACCGTGCTGTCGCTCAGGCTGCGATCGATGGCATGGCCCTTGTAGATCGGGCAGAAGAGCCAGTTCGTGCAGTCACCGCGCCAGTCCATCCAGTCCAGCACGCAGCGCGCCGTGTCGCTTGAGGTGAAGGCAATGCGCCCCCTGCCCTCCTGATCCGCCTTGCTGCGCCGGATCAGTACCCGGAACGTTCCGTCATCACGAAACTCGAGATCGCTGTCGCGCAACGCGACGAGCTCGGATCGCCGTGTCATGAGCTCGTAGCCAAGCGAAAGCATCGCCGCGTTGCGCAGCCCCCAGGGGCTGTCGGGTTGCACCGCGAGGAAGCGTCGGAGATGCGCGGAGGTCAGGCCGCGCGCCTGCTCCGGGCGGCTGGGCCGCGCGCGGCGCACCCGGCGGAACGCCAGGTTGACGGTCTCGTCCCGGGTCGGATCGTCGAGCCCGAGGAGCCGATGGGCCTTGCGGATGCCGTAGAGGCGCCGCCGTACGGTCGACGGCGCCTTGCCCTCCGCCTCCGCTTCGAGAAACGCGCTGACCTGGGCCGCGCTGGCGGGAAACGGCGTGCATCGCGCCGTCTCGCACCATGCGACATAGGCCTCCACGTCCGAGTAGTACCCGCGCATCGTGGATGTCGCATAGGCGCCCTCAAGCGCTTCGAACGCCTCCCGCCACTCCAATGACATCGCACCTCACCACTACAGCTCTTGCGTTATGATCTCATTTTTATCATAATTGTAGGGATGTCAATAACGGGTCAGCAAATGCGGGCCGCGCGCGCGATGCTCAACTGGTCGGTCCGAGACCTCGCCGACGCGACCGGTGTCGGGACGGCGACGATCGTGCGCTATGAAATGGTCGATGCCGCGGTGCCGAAGGCGCGCAAGAACAACCTCGAGATCATCCGCACCTGCTTCGAGGCCGCAGGCATAGTGTTTGTCGGCATGCCGGAGGATGGGCCGGGCTTGCGGGCATACCCGAAGCGAAGCTGACGGATGAAGCGCTTCACAACCTGCCGAAGCACGCGGTAGAGCGCGCCGCTCTAGCGGGTAGTGGATCAGTCCGTTCCTGCCGCCGTCGGCGAGAAAGCCATTGCGGCTATCGCCGCAATTGCGAACTCGACCAGTCAATTGCCAAGAATGTCGTTGCCGACGCCGCATTGCGGTTCGGCCGATGCCACCAAAATCGTCACAGCCCCAATCTTGTCGCCGGTCAGCGTCATCGCCCGTTGCCAGTCGGACGGTTCTGCGACAGACACGCGTCCGAGCCAGCCGCGGGGATCTTTCGCGCGCCAACCCGTCTTGAACCAACGGAACGCATTCTCTTGCCGTCGATTTCCGTGATCACCGCCGTCTACAACAGGGCCGGCGTCATCGCCGAGGCGATGCAGAGCGTTGCCGTGCAGACCCATCCGGAGACCGAGCACATCATCCAGGACGGGGGCTCGACCGACGGGACGCTCGACATCGTCGAGCGCCACCGGACCGCCAACACGCATCTCGAAAGCAGCCCGGACGGCGGGATCTACGACGCGATCAACAAGGGCATCGCGCGTGCGACCGGCGACGTGGTTGGCCTCATGCACTCGGACGACTTCTTCGCGGATGAGCGCGTGCTCGCGCGCGTCGTCGACGCGCTGAGCGACGCGCGCATCGACGGCGTCTACGGCGATCTCGATTACGTCTCGGCGAGCGATCCGGCGCGCATCATCCGACGGTGGCGCTCGGGCACCTACGCGCGCAAGAAGCTCGCAAAAGGCTGGATGCCGCCGCATCCGACGCTCTACCTTCGCCGCGAGGTGTTCGAGCGGCACGGCCTCTACGACACTTCCTTCCGCATTGCGGCCGATTACGACGCGATGCTGCGGTATCTCGCCAAGGGGCGGATCGAGCTCGCCTATATTCCCGATGTGCTCGTGAAGATGCGGGTCGGTGGCGAGAGCAACCAGTCGCTTCGCAAGATCATCCGCAAGAGCCGCGAGGATTACCGGGCGATCCGGCGCAACGAGGTCGGTGGTCTTCCGACGCTCGCCATGAAAAACCTCTCCAAACTCCAGCAATTCTTCTGAAGGCTTCGCCGACCGACATGACCAGACGCGCATTGATCACCGGCATCACAGGCCAGGACGGCTCTTACCTCGCCGAGTTTCTGCTCGCGAAAGGCTACGAGGTGCATGGCATCAAGCGGCGCGCCTCGCAGTTCAACACCGATCGCATCGATCACATCTACCAGGATCCACACGAGCCGAACCCGAAGCTCAAGCTGCATTACGGCGATCTCACCGACAGCTCGAACCTGACCCGGATCCTGTCGGAGGTACGCCCCGACGAGGTCTACAATCTCGGCGCGCAGAGCCATGTCGCCGTCAGCTTCGAGAGCCCGGAATACACTGCGGACGTGGACGGGATGGGCACGCTGCGGCTTCTCGAGGCAATCCGCTTTCTCGGCCTCGAAAAGACGACACGGTTCTACCAGGCCTCGACCTCCGAGCTCTACGGCCTCGTGCAGGAGACGCCGCAGCGCGAGACGACGCCGTTCCACCCGCGCAGCCCCTATGCCGTGGCGAAGCTCTATTCCTACTGGATCACGGTGAACTACCGCGAGGCCTACGGGATGTATGCCTGCAACGGGATCCTCTTCAATCACGAGAGCCCGCGGCGCGGCGAGACCTTCGTGACACGCAAGATCACCCGCGGCCTCTCGAACATCGCCCAGGGTCTCGAGGATTGTCTGTACATGGGCAATATCGATGCGCTGCGCGACTGGGGGCACGCCAGGGATTACGTGCGCATGCAGTGGATGATGCTGCAGCAGGACACTGCGGAAGACTTCGTGATCGCGACGGGCAAGCAGTACAGCGTGCGCGAGTTCATCGCCTGGAGCGCGCGGGAGCTCGGCATCGAGCTCGAGTTCTCTGGCAGCGACGTGGAGGAGACCGCGACCGTCAAGGCGGTCACCAGCGACCGCGCCCCGGCCGTGAAACCCGGCGACGTCATCATGCGGATCGATCCGCGGTACTTCCGTCCCGCCGAGGTCGAAACACTTCTCGGCGATCCGGCCAAGGCCAAGGAGACGCTCGGCTGGGAGCCCGAGATCACCGCGCAGGAGATGTGCGCCGAGATGATCGCGGAAGATCTCAAGATCGCGCAGCGCCATGCGCTCCTGAAGACGCACGGCTACGACATTCCGGTCAGCCTCGAGAACGGGTGAGCGCCATGAAGATCTATGTGGCAGGCCATCGCGGCATGGTTGGCGGCGCCATCCTGCGGCAACTGCAGGCGCGGCCCGATGCGGACAACCTGACATTCCTGACGCGCACACATGCCGAGCTCGATCTGACCGACCAGGCGCAGGTGCGGGCGTTCATGTCAGCCGAACGGCCCGACGTCGTCATCCTTGCCGCCGCGAAGGTCGGCGGCATCCAGGCCAACAACACCTACCCCGCCGAGTTCATCTACGAGAACCTGATGATCGAGGCGAACGTCATCCACGAGGCGCATGCGGCGGGGGTCGAGCGGCTGCTGCAGCTCGGCTCGTCCTGCATCTATCCGCGTGAGGCGCCCCAGCCGATGCGCGAGAACGCATTACTGACCGGGACGCTCGAGCCGACGAACGAGCCCTACGCCATCGCTAAGATCGCCGGCATCAAGCTGTGCGAGAGCTACAACCGCCAGTACAGGCGCGACTATCGCTCGGTCATGCCCACGAACCTCTACGGGCCGGGCGACAACTTCCACCCCGAGAACAGCCACGTCCTTCCGGCCCTTATCCGCCGTATCCACGAGGCGCGCGAGGAGGGCCGCGAGAGCGTGACGATCTGGGGCACCGGCACGCCGCGGCGCGAGTTCCTGCATGTCGACGACATGGCCGCCGCCTCGCTATTCATTCTGGACCTCGACCGCGAGACCTACGTGGCGAACACGCAACCGATGCTCAGCCATATCAACGTCGGCTGCGGCGAGGACATCTCCATCCTCGAGCTCGCCCGGATGGTCGCGCGCGTCACCGGCTTCGTGGGCCGGATCGAGACCGATCCCTCGAAACCCGACGGCACCCCGCGCAAGCTGATGGACGTCTCGCGCCTGCGCGACATGGGCTGGCAGGCATCGATCGGGCTCGAGGACGGCGTGCGTGAGACGTACCGGTGGTACATCAACTCCTGGAAGGACGTGCGTGGCTAAGCCTGCGCGGCGGCGGCGCTCCTACGACTCGAGGCAGATCCCTGTCACTGCCAACCTTGCGGCAGATCGCTTTCGAAACAGCTACAAAAAGAGCAAATCGATCAATCGTCGACCGGTCGCGAACATTTGCGTGAACTCGAAGGTGGCGAAAAAGAGAAGCGGATAGCCGACGGCCTCTCTCTTCTCGAAGTACGGAATCACTTGCGCGCGACGCACCAAGCTCGACACAGGGCGCATCAGGACAAGAGCGATCGACGCGCCAATGCACCACCCCGCGACGATGTCGGATGGCCAGTGAAGGCCCATGATCACGCGCGGCATCGACACCACCAGAACGGACCAGAGAAGCAGGAACATCCCGGCTTTTCTGTTTATGGTCAACACGGCCACAGCGAAGCCGAAGAACAGGCTCGCGTGATCCGACGGCATCGAGCTCCACCCATCCAGCGTCGCTCGCGACTGGCTGTCCTGCAGGTTCAGTTCGAACCCGTCCGCGTGCAGCGGTCGCGCTGAAAAAGGCGCGAAGTTCGCGATCAAACGGGTCAACCCGATGATCGGCACCATGCATAGAAGAGCAGCGACCAGTCGTTCCCGGGAGGTCCGTCTTCCCTCCGATTCGCTCGCGGAAAACCAGAGCGCCCAAAGGACGAGCGCGAACGGCAAGGACTTGAAGACTGCAATCTGCGAATTTCGGAGCGCCAGATCGAAGGAGGCGGTCCCGCCGTTAAGGCTATTCAAGTGATTGAATACAACTTCATCCAAAACGCGCTCCGTGGCATTCTGCAGAAGGATCCCGTGTCGCACCCTTTCGCGGCCCGCTGCAAGCGCCTCCAAGCCTCGCCGCCAAGAAACTCGCCGGAATATACTCTCACGCCGGTATGGTCTTGAGTGGAAGCAGCTTGGATTGCCGCACCTCGAAGTCCAGATGCCGAGCGCGAGATGTCTCGACCAGGGGCAATGAGATGGGGATCACTCCGAGAATGCCGCACAAAAAAGCCGAGCATCGACACGATAGGCGATGGAGCTCTCAATCTGGCAGTCTCGCCGCCTCCACTCTCGGTGTCCTCAAGCTCGCCCGGATGGTCGCCGCGTCACCGCCTTCAAGGCCCGGATCGAGACCGATCCCTCGAAACCCGACGGATTCTCCGCGAGGTTCGAGGGTAGTCGGGTCTCAGGTCATTATCAACAGCCACGATGCCGCGAAAGGATTTGACGTCATCTACGATACCGAAGTCTCGGACCACTGTCCGCTCATCCTCGACGTATAGCGTCGGGCGCAAACGGCTGTTCTCTCGCGCAAGGGGTGGGATGGCGAATGACCACTTCGCACCTGTTGCCGCGTACATGCCTAAGCGATCATCGAACGACGACGACCGCGATGACGGACAGTGTGATCAGCACCATTCCGATCAGCTCGCGCAATCTGGTCCGTTCGCCGAATATCAGCGTCGCCGCCAGGATCGAAAAGATTACTTCGACCTGACCAACCGCGAACACGATTGCGGCGTTCTGGAGCGTGAACGCGGTGAACCAGCACAGGCTGCCGGCGAGCCCACTCAGCCCGATCCATACGGCCGTGCGCCATGCCGCGGCAACGCGCGAGACCTGCCCGGGCTCCTGATTGGCCAACCAGAAGGACAGCGCGGCTGTCTGCAGGATGGTGATGATCGCGAGAGACAGCCCTGCGCGCAAAAGAGGGTCTGGGCTATCCACCGCGAGGGTGGCGCCGCGATAGCCGACAGCGGAGACAGCGAAGCACGCCCCTGAAGCGATCCCGAGAAGCGTGGCGCGGCTCTTGAGGCCGGTCCAGATGCGCCCGCCGAGTTTAGGTGCTTCAGACAGCGCAAGGACGCCAACCAATCCCATGAGAATAGCCGCGACGCCGAGGGGAGAAACCCGGTCTCCGAGGATGACGAAGCCGACCAGGGCCGTCTGAACGACTTCGGTCTTCTTAAACGTGATCCCGACCGCGAAGTTTCTCTCGGCAAACAGCGCGACGACGCACCAGGTGGCCAAGATCTGGCTTGTTCCGCCGGCGAGCGCGTAAGGCCAGAAGGACACCTCGATGGCGGGGAGAGGAAGCTCTCGAACTGCGAGATAGAGGGGAACGAGCGCTGCAACGAACGGTGCGGAGTACCAGAAGCGGGCGAGTGTCGCACCGCCCGCGCTGAGCGCGCCCACGCTCAGCTGCTTCTGCAGAACGAAGCGCAGGGTTTGGAAAGCCGCGGCTGCGACCGCAATGATGACCCAAGGTTCCATCGCTGTCGGATAGTGCGAAGCACCCCCCGCCTCAATGCCAAGCCACCTCCCATAGTCGGGCGACCTCGAGATCTCGACGTGGCCGGAAGAACCGCTCGGCGACTAAGGAAAGCCATCATGTGAACGCCGGATCAGCTGAGCTTTTTTTAAAGCTGTCGATCTCCGGAGCCAATGTGACGGAGAGCTCGACAGTCGCTGAGACGCGCGTGCCGACTCCGTGAAAAGGATCTCAGAAGGTGCTGCAATCCGGACGTCGAAGCCGGCCGCGACGGGTAGCGGCCGCGTGCCCGAACCGTCACTCCCGGAATGCGCGGCTCGACACCTGGATCGAGTTCCTGGAGGGGTCTTTGGCATTGGCAAACTCATATCCGCCAGCCTTGTGGATCTTGCCGAAATCGAGCCCGCGAGCCCTGGCCGCCTCGCAGAAGCCCGCCACGTCCTCCACGTCGAACACGAGCTTCACCAAAACCTGACCTTCTTTCTGCTTTGCCGCTGCCGGGTGCAGAAGAAGTGCCATGCCTGAGTTCTGCGCCCGGAGTTCGACGATGCGGTCGCCGTCAGCGCGCAAGACTGAGAAGCCGAAATGCCTCGAATAGAACTCCGCCATCTGATCGATCTTGCTGGTGTAAATTACCAATCGCCCGAGTGATGCTGCCATTTCTGCGCCTTCTGCAAACTCCGTATCGGTCGGTTCTAGCATTTCATGGTTCGAGACGGCAGCTTCGTCCGCCAGGCCATGCAAGCATCGCGCGTCGGATGATCGTTCAGTCTGTCTCTGTCTCGACGGCTTGCACTGAGACCAGCAGTCTCCGACGATCAGTGCCGCCGCCTACAGAAACGCGGCCAGCTGCTGCGCGACAGCTTCGGGCTTCTCCAATTGTGGCATGTGCCCGATACCGGGTATGGTGTCGAACTCCGCGGTCGGCATGAGGTCGTGCAGGGACCGTCCACGCTCCAGCGGGATCCACGGATCATCCTCGCCCCAGACGATCTTCGTAGGGCACCGAACCTCGCCAAAGTGGGGCTCGACCTCGGCAGTGTATCTTTCGTCCGCTTGTGCGAATTGCCGATAGAAGCTGAGGGCGCCGTCATCCGTGAGCCAGGGTGCGACGAGGCTCTCGATGTCCTCGGCAGGCAGCTCCGTAACCAACGCTCCCTCGATATAGGCCTTCACAATTGCCCGGTGGATATGCGGCGGCAGGCCTTGAAAGGCGTCGACATGCCGGCCCAGGTGGTCGAAGAACTCGGACCCCCAGGGCCGCATCGCAACGACGTTCATCAGCACGTAGCGTTCGAAGTCGCATCCATGCAGCAGATGGGCACGCAACGTCGTGGCCCCGCCGAGATCGTGTGCAACGACACACGGGCGCGACACCCGCCAATGGTCGAGCATCTCTGCAAACACCCTACCCTGAACGTCCAGCGCCGTTCGTTGATCGGCGCTCTTCGCCGATTGGCCGTAGCCGGGCATGTCGTACCAGTGAACGCGGAAACTCTCTGCCAGCGCCGGAACGACCCGATGCCATGAGTAGGACGACCACGGCCAACCATGTGCGAGGACAAGATCCGGCCCGTCTCCGGTCCGGCCCGCCGCGACCGTTCCCGCCGACGTGTCGTAGCGCTCGTCCAGGTTCCAAGGCATGGTTCACCTCATTTCTCACCATCAATTTTCTTTAGACGGTATGATATCTCCCCACTTCACACCGTCAAATGAACATTTTATGGTGAGACATGGCGCGATGGGACCAAAGCGACTGGACGGAGGACCACCTCGTTGGCGGTCATCCGGTGCTCGACTTCCTGAATACGGCAGGCGGGAGAACTAAGCAGCGCGACGTCGAGCGGCTGCCCGAGTTCGCAAGCTTCGTCGCGTGGTCCGAGATCACCAATATCGTGTCGATAGACGAAGCAGACATGCTTCGGGAGGTCGCTGAAGACGATCCGGCTGCAGCAGATGCCGAGTTGGCGGCGGCGCGGCGATTTCGCGAGGCGCTGCACGGGTGCATGATGGCCGAACAGGCAAACACGCCTTGGCCTCCGGCAGAACGCGATGCGGTTCTGAGCGACATTCGGCAAGCGCTCCTGGCAGCGCAGCTGCAAGAAGATGGCGGCCGCTACGGGTGGGTCGTCTCCAGTGGTTCGCCCGGTCTGTCCCTGCCGATAGACAGGCTCGCCCTTGCGACAGAGGCCCTGCTTCGAAGCGAAGATCTCGCACGCATGCGGAACTGCGAACGGTGCTCCTGGCTCTTCATTGATCGCGGTCGAGGGCGCGCGCGCCGCTGGTGCAGCATGGCGGCGTGCGGCAGCCGGGCGAAGTCCGCGCGATATTACGAGCGAAGAAAGGCGGGTAGCGCGTAATCACTATCCGTGCACCGTGTCGCGATTGCGCGCGCCGTTTTGGAGACCGGTTGCTCAGGATCGCTGCGGCGGACGTCGGACGCGCGCCCACGATCCTTCATGCTGCGGAACCGGCAAATGTCGTCTTCGGTCGTGTCGCGCTCCTCGACTTGGCAGACTGCTGGTGCAGATCGCGAGCCCCTCCATCTCGGCGAGAGGTCTGGCTGACATCGCCGCCTAGTCGATGTCGTCTCTGAGGAAGGAGACGATGGTCTCCGTGATCGACCGATGGACGATGCTCCGCGATCCATCTGACGCACCGCAGAGCCTCAGGTCGCCGCCCTCTTCGCGCAGAAGGTCCGGCCCGGCATCCGTGCAGACGGAAAACGCGTCGAACCCGGACGACCCGGATATTGTCACGGATCTGGTGCGCGGAAGAGCGTCCGACGCATCAGGCACCCCACCGAGATAAATCGCAAGCTCCGACACGTCGGCAGGGACCGGGCCCACAGCTGCCGAATATTCCGGCTTCAAGGCGATCACGGAAGTCACACGAGGATCCGCGGTCAGGCTGGCCAGGCCGTCCTTGCTGGTGTCCGAAAGCGCTACGCCCTGCGCGGCAAACCACCCACAATCGGGCGCCTCGGCGCCGCCGTCGGTGTTGTCGCAGGCGCGCGTGTAGCGCTCGGTGTGCAGGTCCGCTCCGGCAACCGACAGGGCAGCGGTCGCCCCGAGGGCAAACCCCGCGACCGCAATGCGGTCTTCGTCGATGCGCGCGGCCCAAGTCTCGTCATCGAGCAACAGATCGAGCGTGCGCCGGATGTCTTGCGGCCGCCGCCAGATCTCGTCGAGGGCAGTGGCCGCGTCGACGGGGCGCGGCGCGTTCACCTCGACGACGATGAAGCCTGCCTGCGCCATCGACGCGGCGAGCCACGCGCCCGAGTCCGCGGCAGAGCGCAAGCCGCCATGCGACAGAGCGACGAGCGGCAACTCGGCGCCCGGCAACGACGCGCCCGGGGCGGCTGGTGCGCCCTTGAAGACGGCATTGCCGCCGACGGTCGCCGAGGCGTCTTCGCTCGAGGGATACCAGATCGACAACGAAAGCGGCCGCGCTGCGACCGCGGTATCGCTGAGGTATGCGATCCCGGCCGCCGTTTCGGCAAGACAGGGCGCAGCCGCGATGGCCAGAGACAGTGTCAGAACGACTCTCATCGAGGTGCTCCATGCCGGAACGGCGAGGTATTACCGCTCCGCCTGATCCATGACGCTTGGAGCATGACCCTGCAATACGCGACTGTCGCAGATCCGGCCGCAGAGGTCTGGCCCGCCGATACGGGCCGCCAATGGCCGCCGTCCGCTGCCCCGGCCAATTGGATGAGACCCCCTCACACGAACGCCGAAATAATCCGATGGAAGACGCGCGGGCCGAGCCGGGCGTGGCGCTCGTAAAAGGCATGTTCTTCGCGGCGTGCAGCGGCACGGGAGCGGACTGAAATGCGTCGGTCGGCAGCGGGCTGATCGGGACGCGTTCTGCGCGGGCAGATGGTCAGCGGGATCATGAGGTGGCTCCTGTGTGAACTGGCTTGCCAACGACCTACGCACACCACACTCTCAACGGAACGACATGAGATGAAAGGAGCCTTTCATGAGTGAAACGACTGGCACCGGAAAGGATGGTTCTGGCCGCGCATCTCACGATCCCTCCGTGGCATCGCTTGCCTCCTGGAGCGACCTCGCCGCCTTCCTCGCCGTCGCGCGCCATGGGGGCCTCTCCGGGGCGGCCCGGGACATCGGGTCGAGCGCTCCGACTTTGGGCCGCCGGATGCGGAGCCTCGAACGGATGCTGGGCCGCGAGCTGTTCGTGCGGCGCACCCACGGCTACGATCTCACCGAAGCCGGGATGCGTCTTCGTGACGACCTTCAGCCCGCGGAGGCGGCGATCCTGCGCGCGACGACTCCCAAGCAAGACTATGCCTTGCCTCTCGTGCGGATTGCCGCCGGCACCTGGACGATGTTGGCTCTGACGCGCAGGCTGCCGTCGATCACGGGATCGCCGCCCGATCTGCGCGCCAGACTGCTTCAGGGAGAGGACATCCTGTCGATTCCGCGGCGCGAGGCCGCCATCGGGTTTCGCAACAGGCGGCCCGTCGAAGCGGGACTCGCCGCCCGGACGCTGCGCCCCGTGACGTTCGCGCCCTACGCGGCCCCTGGCGCCGCACGCCAATGGATCGTTGTCCGGGCGAAAACGCCGTCGGCCCGATGGGTCGCCGCCCGCTGCGGCCACGCGGTCGCCGCCGAGGTGGACACGCCGCGGCTGGCCCTCGACCTCGCACTCGGTAGTGTCGGGCGGACGCTATTGCCGACCTTTGTCGGCGACGCGGAGACCGGCCTCGAGCGCGTTGGCGAGGAGATCGACGACCTCAAGCACGACCAGTGGCTCGTCACCCACGACGACGACCGCAAGCTTCCGGAAATACGGCGCGCGCTGGATCGGATCGTGGACGCCTTCGCATAACCCGTCACCAGGCCATCGGATTTAGGCTGCGACCAGTGCGAACGCCGATATATCCTAATACGCATCATTTCGGAGAGCTGCGGTGTAGTTCGACTTAAAGCCCTATGCGACATCATGGTTTCCTTCCGACAAGAGAACCGTTTAGCGTACTTTCTATGAAAATATATCTGCAATTCGCGTTAGTATCACTCGCTGCTGTCGCTGGCACTGCCGCAATATTCGAACCTTTAGACATGACCGGATTGTCTTGCGCACGCATAACAAAATTCGGAACGAATACATGGGAGTTTTTTGGCGACATTGCGGTGAGGAGATATGCGGAAGGTCAACGGCGACCGCAAAGATTCGTTCGGATGGGAAAAGGAGCTTACGAAAGATACAGCCGATATGATGGAGAGTGGAACGCGATCTATTACTTTTTTGATGTCGGTGATGGCGTGCAAATGCGAATACTCTCGCGACCGGGACTTATCGTTCGTGACGAGAACCCGAAAACTTCCTGGGACGAGAGCGTTTTCCCATTTGCTGCACGATACACCCCCTTTGGACGAAGCAATAGTTTTGGACTTTTGACCCAATTACGTCAACCAGTAGACATTGAAGCTCGCTGAGTGAGGCATGTCTGTATTGCGATGGACAGCACCTGCTTCCGCCTCAACTCTGCGGCGACGCACAACAGGCGATGATACGGCAACACGAGGGCCACTTTGTCCGACCGGCCTCACGCACCCAAAGTCCGCCTAAGCACGACCAACCCGTGATATACGCCGGGCGAACAGAAGAGCGAGTCGGGGAACGATGTTGGATATCACCCATGAGACCCCCTTGCCGCACGAGGCGGGAGACGCAGCGCTGGCAATCCGGGCACGCGGCCTGGTCCGGCGGTTCGGCAATCTCACTGCGGTGGATGGCATCGACCTCGACGTTCCTCAGGGCATGATCTTTGCGATCCTCGGCCCGAACGGCGCTGGAAAGACGACACTGATGCGCATGCTCGCGACGCTGACGCGGCCCGATGACGGATCGGCAGAGGTGATGGGACACGATCTGCGGACAGCCCCTGACGCGGTGCGGGAGGTCATCGCGATGACCGGTCAGTTCGCTTCGCTGGATGAGGACCTGACCGGGCGCGAGAACCTCGTGTTTCTCGCACGGCTTTGGGGTTTCGGGACCAGAGCAGCACGTCGGCGCGCCGACGATCTCCTCTCGGCGTTCGAGCTTGCGGACGCACGGCACCGGCAGGTGAAGGATTACTCGGGCGGGATGCGGCGGCGCCTCGACATCGCGGCGTCGCTCGTCGTCACCCCGGGCGTATTGTTCCTCGACGAGCCGACCACCGGTCTCGACCCGACGGCACGGCTGCGCGTGTGGCGGATGATCCGCCAGCTCGCCCAATCCGGTGTCACCGTCCTTCTGACCACGCAGTATCTCGAGGAGGCCGACCAGCTTGCCCAGCGGATCGCGGTGATCGATCACGGCCGAAAGATCGCCGAGGGCACCAGCCGGGAGCTGAAGGCGGCGACAGGCTCGGGGTTTCTGCATGTGGCACTGACCGACCCGGCCGGACTGGACCGGGCGGCGGCTCTCCTGGCAGAGCATCTCGGCGCGCCAGTCCAGCGCAGTCCCGAGGGCGCACGACTGTCGGTCATGGCGCAGACGCCGGAGGCGGCGAACGCGGCGCTGGCCGCTCTGCTGGCCGCCGGTATCGCGCTCGAGGATTTCGCAATGGGCGTTCCAAGCCTCGAGGAGGTGTTCTTTGCCCTCACCGGTGGGGCTGGCCGCCCCCCCGAGGAGGCCGCATGACCGAGATTACCCCCGCCACGCTACAGCACACATCCCGGCCGCCGCGCCCCTCGGCGCTCTCGAATGCGCTGACCTTCGGCTGGCGAGCGATGCTGAAGTTCCGCCACGTGCCCGAGCAGCTCTTCGACCTTGTCATGACACCGATCATGTTCACGCTGCTCTTCACGTTCGTCTTCGGCGGCGCGCTGGCAGGATCGACACGCGACTATCTGCAGTTCTTCCTGCCGGGGATCCTGGTGCAGACGGTTGCGTTCAATGCGGTCTATTCTGGGATGGGCCTGTCCACCGATCTCGGAAAGGGACTGTTCGACAGGTTCCGCAGCCTGCCGATCTGGCCGCTGGCGCCGTTTGCGGGGCTGATTGTCGGGGATCTCCTGCGCCACCTGATCGCGAGCGCGATCATCCTCGGGATCGGCCTCGGCCTGGGCTATCGCCCCGAGGCTGGACTCCCGGGCATCGCGGCCGCGGTGCTGCTCCTGCTCGTGATCGGCTTCGGGATCGGCTGGGTGTTCATCGTGCTCGGCCTGATGATCCGCACGCCGAGTACGGTCATGACGCTGGGCTTCACGGTGCTCTTCCCGGTGGTCTTCGCCTCGAACATCATGGTTCAGCCCGAGACCATGCCCGACTGGCTGCGCGCCTTTGTCGAGGTCAATCCGATCTCCCTGATGACCACCGCGATGCGCGGGCTGATGGCAGACACGGCGACCGTGTCTCAGATCGGGCTCGCGCTCCTTGGTCCCATCCTCCTGACAGCGGCGCTGGCGCCCGTGAGCCTGTGGCTCTACCGCCGAAATTGAGCGGTAGGCTTGGAATTAGGCTTTCGCTGCGCGCCTCGCCGATGTCTGCTGTGCGGTCGAAGCGAGCCTTCGATTAGTCGGAATGAATGCCCGTTTCGGGTTCTCAGACCGTGAACAGCATGAGACCGAACACCCCGAAGAGCAGCAGATGCAGCATACCTTGCGTCGCCGAGGTCCTGTGCCCCATGAAGGTCAGCGTGGTCAGAGCAACGGTCAGGGCCATGAGCACGGTCTCGGTTTCCGAAATGCCGAAGACGACGCTCTTGCCGGTGACCAGCCCGACGACGAGGACGGCCGGCACCGTGAGCCCGACGGTCGAGACGAACGCGCCGAGGCACAGATTGATCGCCCGTTGTGTCTGATCGTCGAGAGCGGCTCGGACCGCCGTGACCGATTCCGGCGTGAAGACGATGATCGCGATCAGGACGCCGCTCAACGCGGCCGGCGCTCCGGCCGCCTCGACGCCGTAGTCGATGATGATCGAGAGGTCGTGCGCCAGCAGCACGATCGGCAGGATCAACGCGATGAGCGTAATCGCGTGCTTCAGATTGCTTCCCCTGCCCACGGCCTGTGCTTGATCGTCCGTCGCTTCGCGGCGGCGGGCTTCCCTGAGAAGGATCCGCATCGAACCTGTCTTCGGTTGCACGAAGTCAGTCCGGTACCGGCCCATCTGCAGCGCGAGGAAGGCGGCATAGCCGACAAGGATCAGAACCGAGACGACGACCGCCTGCACCGGCGTGAATGTCCCGTCTCCGGACCCAGTGTAGTTCGGAAGAAGGAACGCAACTCCGACGAAGACCAGGATCACGCTGATGAAAGTGATCGCGCCGGGTGCGTTGTATTCCTGCTCCCCGTACCGGATCCCGCCGGCAAGAAGGCAGATCCCGGTGACGAGGTTCATGATGATCATCATGACGGCGAAGATGGAGTCGCGCCCGATGGTCGCCGAGGCACTCGGCCCCAGCATGACGGCGGCGATTAGGACAACTTCGATGACCACAATGGATGTCGTGAGGATCAGCGTTCCGTAGGGCTCTCCGAGTTGGTGAGCGAGTTCATCCGCTTCATGGACGGCTCCGAACGCGGCCATGAGGATGGTTCCGAACAGAAGTGCGAACAAGGACGCGGCGACCGGGACCGACATGTCCGGCCCAAGCAGCGAATGAAGACCGAACTGGAACGATGCCACGATGGCCCAGGCGACGGCGAGCTTGATTCCAGCGGCGCGCGACGGAAGGTAGGGTACGGATTTGTTCATATTCGAGACCTCGTGCGGGGTCGTCCCTGTCGAGATCATCCAGGCCCGGGTCGTCCCGAGCAACGTTCGCGCTCTCGACGCGAACCGGAAATTGATACCGATGGGCGTAGCTCTCGTCTATACCTCCAAGTCGGATAGCGCCGAGATACTGAAGCGGACCCCGCGCTGTAAGCGGCATCAGGTAACAAGGTCTCGAATCTGACCTTCGCTGCAAATTGCGCCAATGTCCGCTCTAGGCCTTTTCGTGGAGCTACGCGCATCGGGGCGCGCAAACTCCGTAGCGCCAGCCGTCGTCAATCAAGGGCTCCACCCTGCCCGCCGCGTTGCGGCGCCCTCGTCCCATGGCCCGGAGCTTAACGCGCTGTTCCGCAACGAGGGCAGACAGACGCATTCCGCCCGTATCGTCGCGGAATGCGTCACCCCCGAACGCGCCGGGTGTCGTGGCACTGACCCGAGGCGCGACGTCCGAGGCCGCGCGCTCCGACCAGGCCCTCAGTTCTCGAAGCCTTGCATGAGATAGGCGATCTCCTGGCTCACCGGATCGTTGTCGATGGCTTCCTCGGCGGCGAGGCCGATGAATGCAACGAGGCCCAGGCTCGCGGCCTTGAGCGCCGGGCGCAGTCCGAAGAAGCGCCGCGAGGCGACCTCGCCGAAGCGCCGAACCGCCGTCGTCGCGACAGAGACCGGCCCCGTCGGGCGAAGGGCACTCCGAGGGCGCGGCGCGGCCCGCATGCCGTGCGCGATCTCTCGTGCGGTTGGTGTCGGGACCAGCCGGCTTGCCTCGGGCAGCGCGATGTCGCGTTTCCACCCCGTCGTGATCTGCCGGCAGTGGTGATAGGTGAACGCGCTCGAACGGAAGGCCCAATTGAGCGCGAATCCTTCGAGGATGTGCGGGCGCCATTGCAGGTCCCCCAGCGGACCGCTCGGACGCACGCACCACTTGGCCGGGCACGCGCTTTTCTTGAGGTGCCGCAGCCCGTGATCGCCATGGCGAACGACGTCCCCCTCCACCGGCATCGGCGCGTAGCGCCATTCGCCCGCGAACCGTGTCAGGCCGAACCGGCTCTGCCAGGTCGCGTCGAAGATTGACGCGGGCGTGCGGCTCAGCACGAGCTCGTCGATGTCGCAGCAGAGGACGGCTCGGGCCTGTTGCAAGTACCGCAAGCGCACGGCGTTGAGCGCACATGTCTGCAGGAATAGCTCGGTATTGCCGAACGGGCTTCGGCCACGCGGCCCGAAGGTCAGCGCAGTCCTCAGCACAAGGGCGTCGAGTCCGGCCCGCTCCAGTACCCGCTGGAGGTCACCGACCTCGTAGTCGGTCGAGCCGTTGTCGACGAAGACGATGCCCTCGGCGCCTTGTGTCTGCGCGTGAAACCGCGCGAAATCCTCGATCCAGACCAGGTCGTTGTTCCGCGACATGGTGACGATCACGTTGCGGCCCCGGAACCTCTCCGGCGTCGCCTCGTGCACGGGTGTCTCGAGCTGCGTGTTCCCCGCAACGAATGTAACCCGCTGCGGCAGCGTCGGGCTTTTCAAGCGCGTGAGGCTGTGGCGATAGAAGGTGCGCAGCCGCATCGGCGCCGGTCGGCCGTCGAGCGTGAACGTGCCCGTCCGCACCAGAGAGCCGAGGTTGTTCAGGCGCGGACAGACGAGCGTAACCACACCTTTGTCCCAGATCGCATCGAACCACAGCGTCCGATCGTCGAAAGCCTCCGCGTAACCCGTCTTTCGGTATTTCGGTGCAACGCGCGATCGGCGTCTGGGCGCGTCCCGGTCGAGACGGCAGGTTGCGAAATCTTCACTCATGAAAACCGGCCTTGTTGTGCTGCGCCAAGCGCTGCATACCAAATAAGCGGTTGCCAGATCGCCAACAATGGCTGATCTGCAGCTGACCGAACGTATTCTCGAAGCATCCCATGCCGCGTGCTGCACGTCTGCGTCATACGAGAGCGCCGAGGCCAGTCGCGCGCAGTGCGGCGGCGTCGCGCACGAGTCTCGATGTGCCTGCAGCGGGCCCCATCGCGATGGCAGGGCTCGGTGCTCGACAGGCTTGCGCGCCGAGATGTCGGCCACGTCGCGGCGACCGGTTCAGAACCGCTTGACCGCCGTGGCGATCTCGTCGGCGAGCCAGGTCGCGAGTTGTGGGTCGCCCACCGCGGCCCGCAGATCGCGCAGGGTTTCCGCATGGCCTTCGAGGGACATCCAGAGGCAGAGGTCCGAAAGGTCAAGCGCGCGCAGTGAGGCCGGCAGGTGTTCAGGCGTCGCAAGCCAGGTTTGGGCCAGGTGCCGAAACGTCGTCTCCGGATCGCTTTCTTCCATGCGGTGAGGGGCCTCCGCAGAACGTCATCATCCCTACGAGATAGCGGTCGGTGGACAAAGAGGAAGACCGCTCCGCGCTCCTCGCGGTCGATCCGTCTGCAATTTCCTGCGCCGAGGTCGCCGGATCCCGACAGGCGACCCGGCCGTCCTTGGATCCGAGATCGGCCGCGCTGTGTTCAGAGGCAAGTTCCAACGCCGGTCTCTTGCCCCGGATGCGCTTACCCATCGTCAGTCGTGGTGATTGTCATTCCAAGAGAATATCTTGCGATGTCGGCACCTCTGCGTCTGTAAATCGACACTTGACGTGCAGGTTTTCAGTCGCCGTTGTTGGTGAGAGACCGAAGCTGGTCAGGCAGTACGAGTAAGCGATGCATGTCGACACCGTCATGGGCAAGGATGATGTCAGCGCCCTGCTGAGGGACGTTCTGGACAACCTCATTGCCTTCGTCGGTCTGCTCGATCCCGAAGGCCGGTTGCTCGAGGTCAACGAGCCCGCGCTGGAGATTGCCGGGATCGGCCGCGAAGACGTCATCGGCAGACCTCTCTGGACGACATTCTGGTTTACCGAGAACTCCGAGGCCGGGCACCAGTTCAAGACTGCGGTCACCAGGGCGCGACGAGGCGAGACGGTCCGGTTCGACACGCGGGCGCGCACCGCAGGGAACGGCGACATCGATATCGACGTCCTGATCGTGCCCCGCACGGATGACGCAGGCAACGTCGTCAGCCTGATCGCGTCGGCCACCGACATCACCGACCGCAAGCTCGTCGAGCGGCGCCTGCTCGCGTCGCACGATGCGTTCCTGAAGATGGTGACCGGCTCGCCCTTCGGCATTCTGGTCGTCGACAGCAATCTCGACCTTCTGGTCGTCAGCCAGGGCGCACAGGAGACCCTCGCGGATTTCGGAGACCTGATCGGCGACAACTTCGCGGACATCCTGCGCCAGTTCTGGCCGCCACAGGTCGCCGAGGAGGTGATCGGCCAATTCCGCAACACGCTCGAGACGGGCGAGACCTTCGAGCAGAAGAGCCTCGTAGACCGCCGCGAGGATACCGGCGAGACGGTTGCCTTCGACTGGCAGCTCGAACGCGTCGATCTGCCGGACGGGAGCCACGGGGTCGTCAGCTACTTCTACGATTTCAGCGAGCGCGAGCAGATCGAGGCCGCGCTGCTGGAAAGCGAGCGCATGTTCCGCGCGACGTTCGAGAACGCGGCCGTCGGCGTGGCCCATGTCGCCCCCGACGGCACGTGGATGCGGGTGAACGAAAAACTCTGCGAGATCACGGGCTATACCCGCGCCGAGCTCAACGAGATGAAGTTCCAGGACATCACCCACCCCGAGGATCTGGCCGTCGACCTCGATCTCTTGTCGCGCGTGATCGACGGCCGTGCCGACGAGTACGCCCTTCGCAAGCGGTATATCCGCAAGGACGACGAGATTGTCTGGGTCAATCTGACGGTGGGTTGCGTCCGCAACTCGGCCGGCGACGTCGATTATCTCATCTCCGCCATCGAGGATATCGACGCCCAGATCGCGACCGAGGCGCAGCGCGACATCCTCGTGCAGGAGCTGCACCACCGGGTGAAGAACATTCTCGCGACGATCCAGTCGGTGGCGTCGCACACGCTGCGGGCCTCGACCGACCTGTCCGACTTCAGGGGGCGGTTCATGGGTCGCCTGCAAGCGATTTCGAAAGCGCATGACAGCATCTTCGACACCGAGGTCGGCTCCGCGGTTCTCCACGACATCGTCCGCGATCAGTTCGGTGTCTATTATCCGGACGGCCTCGAGCGCGCGCACATTGCCGGGCCAGTAATCTCTGTCGAGGCCAATGTCGCCAGCGCTCTCGGCGTGATCATCCACGAGCTTCTGACAAACGCCATGAAGTACGGCGCCTTGTCGGTGGACGGCGGCCATGTGCATATCGAGTGGCGCTACGAGGCGCGTGGCCGGGACAAGAAGGTCAGCATCTCGTGGCAGGAGCGTGGTGGCCCGCCGGCAACAGAGCCGACGAAGAAGGGTTTCGGCAGCAAGCTCATCGAGATGATGGTGAACCAAACGCTTTCGGGGACGTTTGGTTGCGGGTACTCGCAGATGGGTATGTCGTGCCACTTCGACTTCACGGTGTCCCCGCATGACCATGATAAAGAGAGCGCTGATCCTCGAGGATGATCCGATCATCGCCCTCGACGTCGAGGCGGAGCTGGAAGACGCAGACTGGAATGTGTCTGGCATAGCCCATAACGTCGAGTCTGCCCTGGATCTCTTGAAAGAGCACACGCCTCACGTGGCGCTTCTTGACATCAATCTTGGCCGCGAGACGTCCTTCGACTTCGCGCGCGCCTGCAAACAGGCCGGCGTCGGGATCATCTTCATGTCTGGCTACGCAAGCAATGTGCTGCCGGAGGATCTCCGCCAGGAAATGATCCTGAGAAAGCCGATCCAGATGCCAAGGCTGCTCGAGGTTCTTGCCGCGCTGACGTGAGACGAGCATCCGATTAATTTGACAGGTGGCCCGGGGCCTCCGGCTGCGTCGCATCCTTCTCGAGCTGAAGTGTCGCACTGATCTGCGACCGGGTTTCCTTCGGAATTTGCAGCTCGGGCGTAAAATGCCGAGACGCCTTCACGGGTGTTTCCATATCTTGCGGATAAGCCGATGCCGACAGCGCTGCGGCAGTTGCAATGACGATGGCCGGAGCCAGATGAACCGGGTCCGTTGCAATAACATTGGTCATGATCGTACCTCGCGTGGCTGCGCACGGGGTTGACCGCTTCGGCCCGCTCCCGTGCGCAGTTCGGTCTATTTCCAGGCGCGGACGAGCGATGCCACGGCTTCCTTCTTTTCGCTCTCGCCCTCTTCCGACCCGATGACATTCATCAGGGCCGCAATTTGAGTGCGTGAGAGAGAAGAGACATCAGCGCCGTGCGCGTATTTCTGCACTTTCAGGCGAGCCGTTTCCTCCGCCGTCAAGGCAATGGCAGGCATGGCGGAGATCGCGATGATCGCGGATATGGAAAGCAAGGTTTTCATGTCACAATACCTATTTGTACCGGGAGGCCCGGGTGAGATTGGTGGATATTGAAGTTTCTTCACCCGCATCAGCAGGCGCAGTCGATTTTATTCTGACCGGCACTGCACCGGACAGACCTGGATTGGAGATAGGACTTTAGAGAGCTCCACACGTAAGTGTGTATCTTCCGGCGTCATGACCGGGCAAAAAATCAGGTTCAGATCAAATAATAATTCATATGCTGTAATACTCCTCTTGCCAAGAAGAAGGCTTCGACCTTCTACCCAAACTCGACCATTTGCAAGCCTGCGTTGTAAGGGCGCTTGCCATGCCTTGTCTGAGTGGAGCACGCGAACAGTGGCTAATGCAGTGACACCTCAAGATGTATTCATCGGTACACAGAGCTCCGAAAGGCGACGCGGCAACAATTCGTGATTACCCGATCATGTCGCAACACGCTCCAGGACCGAGAGAGGAGACCGTATTCTTCGACTTTGGCGACTCACCTTGGCACTGGTAAGCGCTCCTCAACGTGAACGTGCGAACGGTGGTCGTGGACCCCGAGACGCGCCGCATCCTGCAGATGCCGCGCTGATCCGCGATCGATACCACCGCGATAATCCCGGCGCGTGCGGCCCGGGTCATCGCCCGGCTCGGAGGACAGGGTCTGGAGGCATCCGGCACGCCGCGTGTCGCGCACCGCCCGCTCTGCCTGCCGGAGTTCTCCTTGGCGGATAGGGCCTGCTGCCGCCCTTCGAGTTCCGACCGCCCAGGCCGTTCGGCATGCTGCGGAAACGCTAAAGCGCAGGCCGATCAACGGTCGCAATTCGCGCACGACACTGTTGGGAACGTCAGGCCCCGTACGCATAGGACCAGTCACCATCTCGCGCCCACGCACATTGCTTCACGACCTGCAGCCTCGCGTGCTCCGGGTTCGCAAAACCGCATCTCGCGCGATCGCCGGTCCCGAGCGATTTTCTTCCTTTGCGAAATCTTAATCACGCTGGCGCAGAAAAGAACATCATGGCAACATCGGTCCACGATGAAGGAAAAAGCCATGTACACCGACACCTCCGATCGCATCCTCGGGCCCTCGTTCGACGCCACGCGCCGCTGGGCCCAAGCGCCGGCAGCGCCAGGATTTTCTTGTTTGGGCGGATCCCGCAAGGCCGAGGATCCGCTCGGCGGCACGGTCCCCGGGAAAACCAACCATCGAGGCCGGCGCATCGCATGCGTCACGCGAGGGATGAGGTAGATGCGGCGGTCCGAGCCTGACCTGGTTCTGGCGTTCCCGGACAGCCCCTCCGGAGCGAAGCGACGCTTCGGCAAGGCGAGTTTAGAGGCCTCGATGCTGGACGGGACCTATGCCGATATTCGAACCAAACCCATCGATGAAATGACGCGCGACGACATCATTGGACGGGTTTTCCACGAGCTGAACCAGTTTTTCTACGGACCCACTGTGCTGGAGCTGGTCGGTGGTCCGGATCTGATCACGAAGGGCTTGGATTTCTCGGGAGTGACCCCGTCAACGCCGCGGCCATCGGGCGAGATCAGTTTGGCGGTCCGCGCTGATCGCGCCTCGGGCCAGAGGAAGGTTCGGATCTCCACAATCGTTACACAGCCAAATGTGTCGGCGATATACATGAGCCTCGTCGACCAAATTAAACGAAACCAAAAGAAACGAAAGTCCTCCAAATGACAGACCAAGTCCGCACCCTTGACGACGTCCTTGCATATTACCCGCTTCTCGCCGGCGAAGATGCCGAGGATTTCGAGACGATACGTCAGGCGCTTCTGTTCGAGCTCGCGCCGCGGAGCGGATATGCGCGCATTATCGCCAACAACCTCGTCGAACTGGAATGGGAACGCCGGCAGTATCATCAGATGATCCACGACGTGATCAAACGGAGTGCGAAACGCGCGTTCACTCGATATCTTGCCGATGGGCACGCGGGGGAGATTTCTCAGAAGGTCCTGGAGGATCTCGAGGCCGGCTTTGACGGTCCCGTTGCAGAGCGCCGCAGAACGGAGCTGCGCCTGTCGGAGTACGGAATTGATGTCGGGGAGCTCGTCTGCCAAGCGTGGACGAGTCAAGCAAAGCTGATCGGTGATCTCAAGGCGCAATTGAACGACACAGAGATCCGTCGGCGCAAGCTATGGAAGGATTTCGACAAGCTGCAACCCCAGCGAGCCGACGCGATCGAGGATGCCGAGGTTCTGTGATCCGATGATCCTTAAAACGTCGAAGTGGGCAACGCGACCGAAGGATGATCCCGCCGGCGCAGAGCAGCTGCCGGCGTCCGTCGCGAGGTCGTCTCTGAATGCCTGGCGGCATGGTCTGTCGGTCCCGCCGACCAAAGCCGACAGGGAAGTCGCCGAAATATGCCGGATCCTGTCGGAAGACACTCACCAGCATCACGCATCCGCGTGGCCGTCAGAGACAATCGTCGATCTGGCGCGCGCAGAGGTTCAGGTGCGCCGCGTGTCGCGTCACATCGCCTCGATGACAAAACGGCTCGAGGAGCTGACAGCAACCGATCAGATCGCTCTGAGCGCAAAACGTCGTGGCTATTTCAGGTATATGCGAGACCTTGGCGTCAGCGACGAGATTGCGTTCGACCCGACGCATTGGGTCCACGAGATCCTTAAGATCTCCGGCGACCTGACACTTCTCGACCCCGTCACCGAGATCCTCAAGGATTTGAGGCTCATGCGCCGCTATCGAAGTGAAGCGGAAGCCTGGCGCAGCAAAGCGCTTCAAAACTGGATCGAGGCCGATGCTTAAGCGTCAAGGATCACGAGCCCGCTCGATGGCACAAGTTCGACAAACCGCAAGGATTGTGACCTGCCAAGCGCCGGGGAGGAGATCTCGCTCAATGCGACGATGCATTGCAGCAACGGGAGAGGGCCGACGTCTTGCACGCTCCGCGAGACGAGGAAGTGCTGTCAGGGCGGTCAGACCGAAGAAAACAATTTTCCCGAAACGAAGGAAAATTCCCCTCAGAGTTGCATTGTCTCGTAAAATAAAATGCTTTCAGACACTTAATAAAAATCGACACTCGGCGATCTCTCGATCGCCTCGACCGGCGCCTGGCGCCCAACTTTCGTGTACGTCGCACACCTCACAGCGCGCGCCGTCACCGATCAGATGCGCATATGGTCCAGCGCCGTCTCGATTTGCTATCATTCGGTATTCGAGGAGGTATTTTCACCATGCGTTTTTCTCTCATCATCGCGGCCGTGTTGCTCGCAACCCTGCCCGTTGCCGGATCGGCCCAGGCGTCCTGTTCCGGCACGACTTCGGCGGCCATCACCCAATGCGAGCACACGCGCTGGCAGCGCGCGGATGCCGAACTGAATCGCCTCTGGAGGGAGCTCAAGCCGCGGGCCGATGCGCAGGGCACAGGGCAGGCATTGCTGACTCAGCAGCGTCGATGGCTCCAGCGGCGCGATGCCACGTGCGAGCAGGAGCTCGGGCACGGCGGCAGCCTCGACCGTGCGCTCTACTACGGCTGCATGAAGGACATGACCGTACAGCGGAACGCCGAGTTCCGCGCCATGCTGCGCTGACCACGGCGCGAGCGGATCAGTCGCAAGGAACAGCGAGGTTGGCGCAGCCCCCTCGGCCAGTCGCGCACATGGCGCCTGCTCCGACCTCGCCGGGCGGAGGGACGCCGATGCAATCGAATTGTCCTTAAACCGTCATCAAACGGTTAACGCGCGTGGTAACGTTCCCGCTTGCGCGCCACGGCGATGTGCTTCGTCCCTCCGCTCCGGACGTTGCCCGGGCGCGTGCTGCCCGCGCTCCCGCGCTTTTGACGGAACATCCCGGCGTCGATGACGCCCGCGACAGAACGAGGTTCGCATGTCACTCCTGATCACCGGCATCATCGACGGCCCGCTTACCGGCGGCGTTCCGAAGGCGATCGAGCTCACCGCGCTCGCCGACATTCCCGACCTGTCGATCTACGGCATCGAGTCGGCCAATAACGGAGCGCCGAGCTCGGATCCCGAGTTCGTGTTGCCGTCACAGCCGCTGTCGGCCGGCCAGACGTTCTACATCGCCTCCGAGGTGCCGGGGTTCACGTCGTTCTTCGGCTTCGCGCCAGACGCGACCGGCGGCGCCGCTTCGATCAACGGCGACGACGCCATAGTGCTCTTCGAGAACGGCACGATCGTCGATGTCTTCGGCGAGCTTGGCACCAGTGGCTCGGGCGAGCCTTGGGAATACACCGACGGCTGGGCGTACCGCGCTCCGGGCGCGACGCCGACACCGACCTTCGATCTCGCGGAATGGACCTTCAGCGGACCCGACGCGCTTGATGGGGAAACCTCGAACGGGACGGCGGACTCGCCCTTCCCGGCCGGCAGCTTCGTGGCGGGTGAGCCGGGTTTCTCGATCGCGGCCGAGGATGCCGACAAGGCCGAGGGCGACGCGGGCACCACGCCCTTCACCTTCACCGTCACCCGCCCCATCGACACGGACAGCGCCGCCACAGTCGACTACGCGGTCACGAGCGCGGAGGCCGACGCGGCCGATTTCGGTGGCGCGCTGCCCTCCGGCACGGTGAGTTTCGCCGCGAACAAGACGTCGCGCACGCTCACGGTCGACGTGTCCGGCGATACGGACATGGAGGATGACGAGGCATTCACCGTTTCCCTGTCGAACCCGTCCCGGGGCAGCATCTCGGTGGCGGACGCGACCGGGCGGATCGTAAACGATGACCTGCAGACCACGCTCATCAGCGAGATCCAGGGCAACGCGGCCACCTGGGGCGAGCAGTTCGGCCGCACCGACGCGACACCGCTCTTCGGCGCGAGCGTCTCGGTCACCGCGGTCGTCGTCGGAGACTTCCAGAACGGCGACGGGGACGACGGCCGCAACCTCGGCGGCTTCTACCTGCAGGAAGAGGACGCCGATCAGGACGGCGATCCGACCACCTCCGAAGGCATCTTCGTGTTCGAAGGCTCGGGCCCGACCGCGCTCGATCTCAATGTCGGCGACGTGGTGACGGTGACCGGCGAGGCGACCGAGTTCTTCGGTGAAACGCAGATCCAGCCGACGACGATCGACGTCGTGGATACCGGCGCGCCGCTGCCGACGCCGGCGACGATCTCGTTCCCGATCGCCAACGCGATCACGAACGGCGATGGACAGCTGATCGCGGATCTGGAGGCCTACGAGGGCATGCTGGTCACGCTGGACCAGCAGATGACGGTGGCCGACCTCTTCGAGTACGGCCGCTTCGGAGAAATCGGGCTCTACGCCGATGGCCGGCTCGAGACCTACACGCAGTCGAACGCGCCGGATGTCGACGGCTTTGCCGATTACCTCGACCTCGCGGTGCGCAACACTGTCACGCTGAACGACGGGCTCTCGACGCAAAACCCATTCTCCCTGCCCTATCCCGACGGCGATTACGGCACGGATGACGCGCTGCGCTCGGGCGACACGGTGTCCGACATCCTCGGCGTGGTACGATACTCGCGCAGCGCCGGCGGCAGCGGTGACGAAAACTACCGCATCAATCCGATCGAGCTGCCGACATTCGAGAACACCAATCCGCGCGAAGAGGCGCCGGATGTGGGGGGCTCGCTCAAGGTCGCATCGTTCAACGTGCTCAACTACTTCAACGGCGACGGCCAGGGCGGCGGCTTCCCGACGTCGCGCGGCGCCGATACGATGGCGGAGTTCGAACGCCAACAGGAAAAGCTCGTTGCGGCGATCACCGAACTCGATGCCGACGTCGTGGGCCTGATCGAGATCGAGAACGACGGCTACGGGCCCGACAGCGCGATCCAGAGCCTTGTCGATGCGCTGAACGCCGAAGCGGGCGCGGGAACCTATGCCTTCGTCGATCCCGGCGTGCCGCAGCTGGGCTCCGACGAGATCGCGGTCGGCTTCATCTACAAGCCCGGCGAGGTCGCTCTGGTCGGCGAAACGGCGATCCTCGACAAGTCGGTCGATCCGCGGTTCGACAGCGACAACCAGCGTCCGACGCTGGCGCAGAGCTTCCGGGATCTCGACAGTGGCGGGATCTTCACGAGTGCCGTCAATCACTTCAAGTCCAAGGGCTCGCCGCCAGACGGTCAGCCCGAGGACGACGACCAGCGCGACGGCGCCGGCAATTCGGACGCGCTGCGCACCAACGCGTCCGAGGCGCTGGCCGACTGGCTGGCGACCGACCCGACCGGCGTCGGCGACGAGGACGTACTGATCATCGGCGATCTGAACGCGTACGCCGCCGAGGCTCCGATCAGCGCGCTGCGTGAAGGCGCGGACGACATGCTGGGCACCGATGACGATTTCACCAACCTGGTCGAGGGAGAATATTCCTACGGCTTCCCGGCAGACCTCGCGACCGCCGGTCAGGTGCAAGCCTTCGGTACGCTCGACTACGCACTCGCCTCGCAAAGCCTGAACAGCCAGGTGACCGGGGCAGAGGTCTGGAACATCAACGCGGACGAACCGGCCTTCATCGACTACAACACCGAGTTCAAGCCGCCCAATCCAGACATCTACGCGCCGGATGCCTTCCGGTCGTCGGACCACGATCCGGTCGTTGTCGGCCTCGATCTCGCGCCGGAGGCGCCCGAGACGGTGCTCGCGCGGCTCGAGTTCGAGGAGCGGTTCCTCCGCGATGCCGCGATCTACTCGATCGACGGCGACACGATCTCGACCGACCGCGTGCGGTTCCTCTCGAGCGAGGTGGAGCTCAAGCGCGCCGGGATCACCATCTCGGCCGAGGACGGCACCTTCCTGCCCGAGTTCGTCAATTTCATCGGCGACGGCCTCGGCGTGCGCTCGCTGCGCAGCGACTTCTTCAGCTTCAAGAACTCGGGCGCGCTGAACGGGCGGGAAACGCTGGTGCTCGATCTCGACGAGAAGAACGGCGCCGGCGACGCTTTCGACGTTGCGTTCGACTTCGCCGACAAGCGCGGTTCGGGGCAGCTGGAGCTGGCCTTCTACGACGACGGCGCGCTGGTCGAAGAGGCGCTCATCGACGTGTCGAAACGCGGCGCCTCCTACGATCTTGACGGTGATGCGACCTTCGACCGTGTCGAGATCTCCACGACCGGCTCGCTGGCCGTCAGCTTCGAGGCGTTCGAGTTCGAGCGCATCGACACCGACGATCTTCTGGTCTGACGGCTCTGGCCGGTCCTGAATCAACGCGGCGGCGCCCGACCGGGCGCCGCCGTTATCTATCCAAGTTCTGCGCTCGACCCGGCCAAAGGCCAATTTGCCGAAGCGGACGCGTCGAATATCAGGCCGCGTTGGCCACGCGCGCGCCGGGCTCGGACGAAGCGTCGATCTCCGCGGCCGACGGTGCCGTTTCGCCGGCCAGCGGCTTTTCGAGAAGCTCCATCACCTCTCGGCCGATGCTGCGCTCTTCCTCGGCGCGGATCATCAGGTCCGACACCGCCTCGAAGAGCTCGTCGCGGCGCATACCGATCATCTCAAGCCGGCGGTCGGACAAACGATCGAGCGTCGCGGTGATCGCGGCGATGTCGCGGCGGAAGCGCCAGCTGTCATAGCGCGCCCGCAGACCTGCGGTCTCGCCTGCGTCGTCGGTTTCGGCGGGGGCGCGAAACAGGAAGTTGAGCATCTTTGGTCCTCCTCTGGTGAAACTGGTGATTGGGTCAAACGGCCATCACGGAGACGGCCTCCTCCAGCTGCAGGATCGCGCGTTTCATGTAGAAACCCTGCAGCGCGAGGTGGTTGGCGAAGATCGACCGGTCGCGATCACCGTTCAGGACGATCGCCGGCGCAAGCTGCGATCCCTGGCGCAGGCTCTCCAGCGCCTGGCTCCAGACGGTCGACAGGTTGCGCTCCTCGATCACGCGCTCGAAGTCCTCTCCGAGCGCGGCGAGGATCACGTAGTAGCCGTAGAGCATGCCCTTGTTCTGGTAGAACACGTCGTCGGCGGTGCGGCTGAAGATCCACCAGCCGCTGCGCTGTGCGCGCTCGAGCTGCGCGGTCTGGGAGCCGAGATCGGCCGAGATCCGCGAGAGCGTGCCTGCCAGCGTATCCGCCCGCCGCTCGAACACCGCGTTGCCATCCGACAGCCGAGCGTTGTAGCGCTCCAGCGCCTCGAGGCCCTGGCGATATTGCGTTTCCGACGGCACCGTCGGCAGCAGCGAACTCGACGGCTCCCACACCCAGATGTCGGGCGGAAACTGCAGAAAGCCGGTCGCGCGCTCGAGATCGGGATCCGCGCTCGACGACCCCCGCGTCCGCGCGATCTGGTCCAGCATCTCAAAGCTGAAGCGCCCGACCGCCTTGGTGATGCCGGTCTGGAAGTTGGGCATGTTGTCGAGAACGGCGGAAGGCGCGAGAACCGGGTCGTTCGGCGTCCAGCCGTAGCCGTTCACCTCCCTGTCGATCAGCGCCGCGGCGGTCGCCACGGCCGCACTGCCGTTCTCCGGCACGAGGGTCGCGCGGAACGCGGGGTCATTGTCGATCTCGTGCGTCAGCGGCCCGAACACGCCGTAATTGACCACCGCCCCCAGGATCAGGGCGAGCGCGGTCATTTTCAGCCCCCGTCGCCCGATCTTCGGCAGGCGGCGGGCCTGCGTCCGTGCGGGGCGCGGCGTCGCGGGCACGAGCATGCCGCGAAGGCCGGTTCCTGTCTGTTCGGTCGTGCTCGCCACGGTGTGCTGTCTCCCATCAGGTTCGAGACACAAGACGCGCCACCGCCGCGCTTCATCCGAGAAATCGCGGTCACGAAGTTTTTTTGACCGACCCGGGATGAATCCGCCGGCCCGCACGTATTCTGAGTCAAGCAACTGTGGGGAGAGACATGGACGCACGCGCGAAACTGGAGCGCAGACTGACCGACTACGTGACGAGCCTGCGGCGCTACGCGCTCGTGCTGACGCGCGATGGCGACCGGGCCGAGGATCTGGTGCAGGAGACGCTGACGAAGGCGATCGCCGCGGCCGATAGTTGGCAGCCGGGATCGGATCTTCGCGTCTGGCTGTTCCGGATTCTGCACAACACGCATGTCAGCGAGCGGCGGCGCGCCCGCGTGCGCGAGGATGCGCGCCTTATGCTGCCCGAGGCGGTCGACGAGACCGACCCGACCAAGCGGATCGAATTGCAGCAGGTGCTCGATGCGCTCGAGCAGCTGCCCGAGGCGCAACGCCAGCCCATCGTGCTCGTGGCGCTCAAGGAAATGAGCTATGCCGAGGCCGCGCGTGCGCTCGATGTCCCCCTCGGCACCTTCTACAGCCGGCTTGGCCGGGGCCGCGAGGCCCTGCGCAAGATCGTCGGCGGAATGAAATCGACAAAGCTGCGGCTTGTCGTTTGAGGAGAGGTCGCATGACACTGACCGAACGGACCGACATCAACGCCTATCTCGACGGGGAGCTCGGCCCCGACGAAGCCGCCGAGATCGAGGCGAAGCTGGCCGAGGACGAGGAGGCCCGCGCCCGGCTCGAGGCGTACGCCCGCCAGAAGGACCAGTTGGGCGCGGCGCTCGCCGGACTGGGCGAGGGCGCGCCCTCCACCCTCAAGACCGCACGGCTCCAGAAACGCCTGGCCGCCGCGCTTGCCCGCCGGACGGCGCCGCGCCGCGTCGTGTTTGGCGGGCCGTGGCTGCGCGGCGGCGCGCAGATCGCGGCGGCTTGCGCGCTCGTGGCGTTCGGCTGGTGGGGCCACGCCTCCTATGCACCGACGGCGCCGAACGTGCCGGAATACGTGTCCGAGGCGTTCGGGGCGCACACCGTCTTTGCCGAGGATGTGGTGCGGCCGGCCGAGTTCACCGGAGGCGCCGTCGACGGCGCGGCAGAGTGGTTCTCGTCCAAGATCGGGGTTCCGGTCTCCGCCCCGGATCTCGCCTCGCTCGACCTGCAGCTCGTCGGCGCGCGGCTCCTGGGCACCAAGGAGGGACCGTTGGCGCAGTTCATCTACGAGGACACTGACGGCGGGCGCTATTCGCTGACGCTCGCGAAGCATCCCGAGGATCGCCCGCTCGCGCCGCTCAAGGTCGTCGACTATCCCGACCGCGCCGTCGGCTACTGGAGCACGCCCAACATCGACTTCGCCCTCATCGGCAAGAAGGACGGCCAGGCGATCCAGACAATCGCCACCAATCTTGCGGAGCGGATCTGAGCCCGATCGCTTCTCTCCTTCGTCCAGACCCGGCCCCGCGAGACGACCGCCCGACACGTTCGGGCGGTCACTTTTTTCGGGTCACGGATGAAACCGCCCGGCGGGGCGTATTCACCACATGAACGCGGCGCCGACCGACCCGACCGGTGCCGCCCCAGAACAAGGAGGAGGATACGGATGACCAAGCTTTCGTTCACCCAGATCCGCGCGCTCTACGCCGCTCTTGCCGTCGGCATCGGGGCGCTCGTTCTGCCCTTCGTCGTGACCTTCACACCCGACAAGGCGATCGCCGCGCATCTCGTCGGCCTCGTGATCGCCGGCCTCGCAGCCAAGGCGCTATGGCGGCCCGACGCCAGCGACGGAATCCTGCTGGCCGGCGCAGGGGCGCTGGCGATCGTGATCCCGGTCTTCGCGCTTCAGGTGCCGGCCGGCGCGACATGGACGCTGCCCGCGCTCGGCGCCATCGCCTTCGCGATCGGCCTGCACCACGTCGCCCGACGGGATGAGCGCGATCCCACGCCACCCTCGACCCGGGTCGGGACCGACGCGGAAGCCTGAGACTTGCCTGCCAGGCGGAGCGTTTTCGCCCCTTGCCCCTCGCTGCTCCGCCACTTCGGGGCCGGTCCTGGACCGGCCCCTTTTTTCTGGCCGATGCCCGGATGAAGCGGTCGCTTCGCGCGTATTTTAATCAAGTGCTTCGCGCGGGCCGAGAGGTCTGCGACGGCACCCGGTCCGCCGATGCGGGCCACAGGGTCCGGGCCCCTCTGGCAACCGCGTGGCAGCAGGTTGCGATGTCGGACCCCTGATCAGCGCCATGCGACGCTGCCACAGGAGGTCCAATGAACGCCCGTCACGACTTTCAGCCGTGCGACCTTTCCCCGACGCCGCCGGAGACGGTGCGCGAAACGAAGCACACCAGCCGCACCGACGGGCCGAGGGCCGCCCTTCGCGCCCCGGGCCGCGTGCGCAGCGCCCTCGTGACGGGTGGTACGCTCGCCGCGCTCTGGGCGGGGCTGCACTGGGACGACCCGCAAAGCTGGGTCATCGGCGCCCCGACCGTGCTTCTCGGCGCCGGCGCCGCGGCGCTCGTGCCGCCGAGTACGCCCCCGCGTCTCTCTCTGCGCGGCGCGCTGGGCTTCGCGGCATTCGCGGCGGTCGGCGTGATGCGCGGGGCAATCGACGTGAGCCTGCGTGCGCTTCGCCCGCACACGTTGCGTCCCGGGCGCCTCGTCTGGCGCACCTACCTGCCCCCCGGACGCCCGCGACGGCTCTTCGCGCTCACCATCACCCTTCTGCCCGGCACGCTGACCGCGCGGCTCGACGGCGACACGCTGATCGTCCACGCGCTCGATCGCGGTGCCGGGACGCGCGCCGATCTCGGCGCGCTCGAGGCGCGGGTCGCCGCGCTGTTCAAGACGACGAAACCGGAGACTTGGCCATGATCCTCGAGGTCCTACCGTTCCTGTCGCTTCTTGCGACGCTGGCCAGCCTGCCCCGGCTCCTGCTGGGGCCTGGCGCCGCGGACCGCATCGTCGCGGCGCAGCTCGCCGGGACGGGCGCCGTCGCGACGCTCATCCTTCTGGGCGCGGCAACGGCGACACCACCGCTCTACGACGTCGCCCTCGTCTTCGCCGCGCTCGCCGCGGTGACGGGTCTCGCGTTCGTCGCGCTCTCGGGGCGCGCGCGATGAGTGCTGCGCTGTTTGGACTCGGGCTCGTACTGATGAGCCTCGGGATCGTGTTCCTGTTCGTTGCGGCGCTGGGGCTCTGGCGGCTGCCTGACCTGCTGTCGCGCCTGCACGTTCTGACCAAGGCCGACACCGCGGGGCTGGCGCTCGTCGCTCTCGGCGCGGCCTGCGTTTCGGGGTCGCTCGCGGCGCTTCTGCCGCTGCTGCTGTGCGTCGTCCTGGTTGCGATCTCCGGGGCCACGATCGGGCACCTGGTCGCGCGCTCCGTCACGCGGCGGGAGACAGCGCCATGATCGCCTTCGACATCGTCCTGACGCTCGGCCTCCTCGCCTGCGCCGCTATGGCCCTGACGCTTCGCGACCGCACCGCGTCGATCGCAGCCTTCGTGGTCGCCGGGCTTCTCATCGCGCTGTCCTGGGTCCGGCTGGCCGCGCCCGACGTGGCGCTCGCCGAAGCCGCGATCGGCGCCGGCGTGACAGGTGCGTTGTTCCTGCGCAGCGCGCGCCGGATCGGGCCGATCACCGGCGGGCCCGTCGGTGGCATGAGCGCCTCGATCGCAGCGGCGCTCGGGGCCGGAGGCCTCTCTGCCGCGTTGTTCTGGGCCTTTGCCGGCACGTCGGGCCCGGTGCCCTACCCGCCGCTCGTCGCCGCGAACCTCGAGGCGAGCGGCGTCACCAACCCTGTCACGGCGGTTCTGCTAAACTTCCGCGCATGGGACACGCTGCTCGAGATCGCGGTTCTCGCGGTCGCGCTCGCCCTCGTCGTCATGCTCGGCCCCGCGCCCGTCGTGCCACGCGCGCTCGGCGAACTCGTCCTGCCCTTCGCGCGGATCGTCGTGCCGCTGGCGATCCTCGTCGCCGGGCACCTGCTCTGGCAGGGGGCAACGGCGCCCGGCGGCGCGTTCCAGGCGGGCGCCGTTCTCGCCGGCGGCATGCTGGCTCTCGTTCTGGCCGGGATCGGACCCGCGGGAGAGCGTATCGTGCGCGGCGCGCTCCTTCTCGGGCTGGCCGGGCTCGCCGTGTTCGTCGGTGCGGCGCTCGCCGCCGAAGGCCTGACGGGCCGGTTCCTCGGCTACCCGGCGGGCGCCGAAAAGGCCTGGATCATCGCCATCGAGGCATCGCTTACGCTGTCGATCGCGGCGACGCTGTGCCTGCTGTTCACCGGACCGGTGCGGAGACCTCACCAATGACGACCGACCTTGTCTATCATGTCGCCGGCGCCGGGCTGACCGGTCTTGCGCTCTGGCGCCTGGCCACCTGCCGTGACGCGCTTCGGCGGATCATGGCGCTCAACGTGCTCGCCATCGGCATCGCGATGGTGCTGCTCGCCTCGGGCTTCGATGCCGCGACCGGCCGCACGGACCCGGTGCCGCAAGCATTCGCTTTGACCGGTATCGTCGTGCTGGTGTCGGTCACGGCCGCGCTCCTTGCGCTGGCCGAGCGGATCGGAGGACGCTCGAATGACTGAGGCGTCGCTGATCGTGTCGCTGCCGCTCCTCGCCGCCGTCGTCACTGCGGCATCCGCACGGGTGGCGCGGCCCGTGGGCCTGATCGCCACGGCGGCCAACGCGGCGCTGGCGATCCTGCTCGCCCGCCGCGTGCTGGCGGAGGGCGCGCAGGTCACGCATCTCGGCGGGTGGGAGGCACCCCTCGGTATCGCGTTCGAAACGGACGGTCTGGCGGCGGTGATGATCCTGATGGCAGCGATCGTCGGCGTCGCCGTGGCCGTGCAGGCGAGCGATGACCGGACACCGCGTTCCGCCACCGATCCGGGAGCGTTCTGGCCGCTCTGGCTGGCCACCCTCGGCGCGATGAACGCGCTGTTTCTGTCGGCGGACCTGTTCAACCTCTACGTGACCTTCGAGATCCTCGGCCTCGCAGCCGTCGGCCTGACCGCGCTTACGGGCACGCGCCGCGCGCTCCGGGCGGCCTTCGATTACCTGAGCGCCGGACTTGCGGGCAGCTTGCTCCTGCTGCTGGGCGTGGCGCTGGCCTATGCCGCCGCCGGACAGGTCGACCTAAGCGTCGTGCCCGCACTGACCGAAAGCGCCCAAGGCCGCATCTCTCTCGCGCTCATCTTTGCCGGACTGGCGGTGAAGGCGGCGCTCTTTCCGCTGCATTTCTGGATGCCGGCGGCACATTCGAGCGCCGCGCCCGTCGCCAGCGCGCTGCTGTCGGCGCTGGTCGTGAAGGCCGCGATCTACGTCGCCCTGCGGCTGTCGCTCGATGGTGGCATCGGGGCCGAACCTTTGCGCGTGGCGATGGCCGCCGCCGGCGCCGGGGCGATGCTCTGGGGGTCGTGGCACGCGCTGCGGGCCGACCGGCTGAAGCTTCTGGTCGCGCACTCGACGGTCGCCCAGGTCGGTCTCATCTCTCTCGCTCTCGGCGTCGCGCCCGGCGCGGCCGACAGCACCCTGTGGCACGCGGCGGTTCTTCTGATGCTCAGCCACGCCTTCGCCAAGGCCGCGATGTTCCTCGCCGTGGGACGCATCGCCGAAGAACTCGGCCACGACCGCATCTCGGGCCTCAACCGCGAAGAGCTGCGCCCGGGCGCGGCCGAGTTCGCCTTCGCGGTCGCCGCAGTGAGCCTGATCGGATTGCCGCCCACCGCCGGGTTCGTCGGCAAGTGGGTCCTGATCGAGGGGCTGATCGACCGCGACGCCTGGATCTGGGTCGCGCTCGTCTTCGCGGGGACGGTCCTGTCCGCCGCGTATCTCAGCCGCGTCGTGTCGCGCTGCCTTCGCGGCGGCCCGCATGTCGCACCCGGCGCGCGCCGCCCGCAATGGCGCGCCGGAGACGTGGCCGCGCTCGGGCTCGCCGTCTCGGCGCTGCTTCTCGGTCTCGGCTCCGCCCTACCGTTCGCGCTTCTGGAGATCACCGTCACATGAGCGACCTTCTGCCCCTCGCCATCCTGCTGACCTCGCTCGGCGTGGCGCCCGTGATCCTCGCGCTGCCCGATCACTGGAGCCGCCTGCGCACGGCGCTCAACCTCGGCGCGGCGACGATCAAGGTCGCGCTCGTCGCGTGGCTGTCGATGGCCGTCGCCAGCGGCGCCGATTTCGGCGTCGGCATCGCGATCGCGCCCGGCCTTTCGCTCGAACTGCAGGCCGATGCGCTCTCGGTCCTCTTTCTCGCGCTGTCGTCGGTCCTGTGGCTTCTGACGACGATCTACGCCGTGGGCTATTTGGAGGGTGGGACGGACCGCAGCCGGTTCTTCGGGTTCTTCAGCCTCTGCGTCGCCTCGACCGTGGGCATCGCCATGGCCGGCAACCTCTTTACCTTCCTCGTCTTCTTCGAACTTCTGACGCTCGCGACATGGCCGCTGGTCGTGCATCGCGGCTCGGCCGAGGCCCACCGCGCCGGGCGGATCTACCTGATCTATACGCTGGGCGGCGGGCTCGCGCTCACGCTCGGGACGATCTGGCTCTATGCGCTTGCGGGCGACGTGCCCTTCACGCCGCGCGGCGTTCTCGGCGATCTGCCCGAGACGCATCGCGCGAGCGTCACGGCGATCTTCGTGCTGCTGATCGCGGGCGTGGGCGTTAAAGCGGCGCTCGTGCCGCTCCACGGCTGGCTGCCCGTGTCGATGGTCGCACCCGCACCGGTCAGCGCGCTTCTCCACGCGGTCGCGGTGGTCAAGTCCGGCGCCTACGGGATCATGCGGATCGTCTACGACGTTTACGGGGTCGATACGGTGCAGGCGCTCGGCCTCGCCCTGCCACTCGCGGCGCTGGCCGCGCTCACGATCCTCTGGGGCTCGATCCGGGCATTGCGCCAGGACGACCTGAAGAAGCGTCTCGCCTATTCGACGGTCAGCCAGGTCAGCTACATCACTCTGGGTGTTGCGCTGATTTCGCCGCTTGCGGCGATCGGCGGGCTCGCCCACCTGATCCACCAGGGTATCATGAAGATCACGCTCTTTCTCGCCGCCGGCAATTTCGCCGAAGCGCGCGGGGTCAAGACGGTGAGCGCAATGGACGGGATGGGGCGGCTCATGCCCGGCACGACGCTGGCCTTCACCATCGGCGCGCTCGGCATGATCGGCATTCCGCCGCTCGCGGGCTTCGTCAGCAAATGGTACCTGGGCGCGGGCGGCCTCGACGTGGGCCAGCCCGCGGTGATCGCGCTCCTGGCCGGGTCGAGCCTGCTGAACGCCGCCTACTTCCTGCCGATCCTGCAACGTGCGTGGTTCCGACCGCCGCCCGAGGACGTCGTTCCGAAGCGCGGCATCGGCTGGATGCTCGTCGCGCCTCCCGCCGTCACCGCCGCCCTCGTCGTCGCGGCGGGTCTTCTGGCCAACGCGCCGTTCAGCCCGCTCGGCTGGACCCGCTTCATCGTCTCGCTGGAGTATCTATGATCGCCGTTCCGATCTGGCTCGTTCCCGCCGTTCCGCTCGCCCTTCTCGTCGCGTTCTGCGTTCCGGTGCTGCGCCCCGGGGTGCGATCGCTTGTGCCGATCGCACCTCTCGCCGGGCTGCTCGCCGCGCTCGCCGATCCGGTGCCGGCGCCGGCGCGCATCGACTGGCTGATGCTCGGCACCGAGTTCGCAATGACCGATCTCGGCCGCCCGTTCGTCGCCTTCACCGCCGCGCTCTGGTCCCTCGCGGGATGGCAGGCGCTCCGACTGCTGCGCGACGACCCC
The DNA here is from genome assembly GCF_900172265.1 of Roseivivax jejudonensis. GTDB lineage: Bacteria > Pseudomonadota > Alphaproteobacteria > Rhodobacterales > Rhodobacteraceae > Roseivivax > Roseivivax jejudonensis. The sequence goes on from NZ_FWFK01000001.1 coordinate 329,887, forward strand.
GCGCGCGATCGGTTCTTCGCCTGCATGCTGATGGCCATGGCGGGCAATCTCGGTCTGCTCGTGGCACAGGACATCGCATCGTTCTACGCGTTCTTCGCGGCCATGAGCCTGTCGTCGTGGGGGCTCGTCCTGCACGGCATGGGTGCGGCGCAACGCTTCGCGGGACGGGTCTATATCGGCTTCGCGATCGCCGGTGAGGTGGTCCTGTTCGCCGGGCTGTCGCTCGCGTCCTTCGCGACGGGCGACACGCGGCTGGCCGCGACGGCCGGCCCGGAAGTGCCGGCCCTCGCCACGGCGCTCATGGCGGCCGGGCTCCTCGTGAAGCTCGGCGCGGTCCCTTTGCACCTTTGGTTGCCGCTGGCGCATGCCGCCGCGCCCGCGCCGGCCAGCGCCGTGCTGTCTGGCGCGATGCTCAAGGCCGGTCTCTTCGGTCTGATGACCATTCTGCCGCTCGGAACCGAGGCCGAGCCCGGCGCGGCGGCGACACTCGCCGCGATTGCGCTGGCCGGGCTCATCCTCGCGCCGTGCCTCGGCCTTCTGCACGGTGATCCGAAGGCAGTGCTGGCCTATTCGAGCGTCGGGCAGATGAGCCTGATGGCGCTCGGCCTCGCGGCCGCGCTGGCGGCGCCCGCGGCGTGGCCGGCGATCGCCCCCGCACTCGTGCTCCTCGCGGCCCATCATGCCTTTGCCAAGGCGGCATTGTTCCTTGGCGTGCCGACGATCTGGGCGACCGCGCGCGGCCCGGCACGCTCGGCGGTGCTGGTCCTTCTCGCCCTGCCCGCCCTCGCGCTCGCGGGGATGCCGGCGACCAGCGGAGCGACGGCCAAGGCCGCGCTCAAGACCGGGCTCGACGGCGCAGCCGATGGCTGGCTGGTCTGGCTCGAACCAGCGCTCTTCGCGGCAAGCCTCGGCACCGCGCTCCTGATGATCCGGGCGCTCATTCTCCTCGCTGGGGCCGCGCCGAAGCCCGACGTCGCCGCGGACGTGTCGCTGCCATGGCTCGCCATGTCCGGTCTCGTCGTCGCGGGACCGTGGCTCGTGCCGGACCCACCGGTCACCGACGCAGCGGCCGGACTCTCGGATCTCGCGCCCATCGTTGTTGCCGTGGCGCTGGCGGTCGGCGTCGCCGTCGTGCTTCGCGGGGCGAGGCTCAGCGTGGCCACCATGCCGCCGGGAGAGGTTCTGAGCCTCGTCGCGCGACGCCCGGAGCCCGAACCCGTCCTGGCCCTTTCCGCACCGGTGCGGCGCGGCCACGCGCTCGTGGTGAGACGGAGCCGGCCCTTGACGCCACGCCCCGAGCGCGGGGCGCTCGCGATCCTCTTCGTCGCGGCGGCGCTGGCCTTCGCGATGGCGGTGACCGGTCCGGAAACGACGCACGAGCCCGAGACCCCGATGAGCGACACGCTGTAGACCCGGGTCGCGACCGTGGGGCGACGACTGCCCCGCCCGAACCACGGCGACCGTGCCCTGCTGGCCTCACGACAGCAGGAGCCTAACGTCCTGTCGCGTTCGCGACGTGACGCGCGCGCGAGTTGACACATATCCCGGCGCAGATACCCGTGGCACGATCGCGGGCAGCCCGAAAACGCCGGGGAGGCACATATGCGGTTCTGGACCGCGATCGTCATCATAACGTGTCTCGCCGTGGTCGGCCTCACCTACGAGATCGCCGCCGGCAGAGTGCTTGCGCCGTTCTTCGGCACTTCGCTCATCACCTGGACGGCCGTCATTGCCACCGTCCTCGCCGGGTTCTCGCTCGGAAACGCGCTCGGCGGCCTCGTGGCCGAACGGGAACGGCGCGCGGCGATGCGCGCGGTGCGCACGGCGCTCGTCACCACGGCCATCCTGATGGCGCTTTCGCCCACGGCGCTCGCGCTTCTTTACGCGCTCGGTGCGCGTGGCACGGGCGGCATGCTGCTGAGCGTGGTCCTCGCGTTCTTCCCGGCCTCGGTGCTGGTGAGCCTGCCCTCGCCGCTTCTGGCCAAGCTCGCCGTAGAGGCCCGGCCGGGTCGCGAGGGATCGTCGCTCGGGATGGTCCTCGCGGCCGGCTCGGTCGGCGCGATCTTCGGCGCGATCCTTGCCGGGTTCGTCACGCTGCCGCTCATCGGCTCGGCGGCGACCTTCACGGCATGCGGGGCTGCCGCGCTGTTCTGCGTGCCGTTCGTCCGCGCCGGCGCTTCGGACGACGATGACAATGGCGCGGCCCGGATCGAACGGCGCGAGGTGCGCGCCGCCGTCGGCCCGGCGGCGCTGATCGTCGTGGCAAGCGTCGCCAACGGATCGGTCTGCCGGTACGAGTCCGGGTTGTCCTGCATCGATGTCGTGCAGCGCGGCAGCGCCATCCAATTGATGTCCGACCGCACGCAGCAGGCGGCCGAGCGCACTCTCCGTCCCGGCGAACCTCTCGAGTCGTCGCCCGAGCTCATCCTCGAGTACACGCAATGGCTCTGGGCCCGGATGGACCGCGATCTCGGAGAGGCGCCCTCGGTTCTCTTCATTGGCGGCGGTGGCTACACCCTGCCGACCGCTTTGCTGGCCTCGCGCCCTGCGGCGGAGGCGATCGCGGTCGAGATCGACCCCCTGATCACCTCGGTCGTGCGCGCGCACCTGCCGCGCGCCGGGGCAATGATCGAGCGCGCCGGCTACGATGCCGACCGCACCGGCGGCGCGGCCTCCGCCGACGACGGACGGCTCGGCATCGTGCATGAGGACGGGCGCGTCTACATCAACGAGGCTGGCCGCCGCTTCGACGCAGCCGTGATGGACGCGTTCTCCTCGGGCTCCGTGCCGGCGCACCTCGCGACAATCGAGACGTACCGGCGGCTCAAGGCGATCGTCGACGGGCCGGTCTACGTGAACCTGATCGACACGCCCGACGGCCGGCTGGCTCGCGGAATCCACGCAATCCTCACCGAGCTCTACCCGCATGTCGACGCGGCGCAGGGCCCGGTCAGCGACCGCGGCCAGGCGAACACGGTCCTCGCAGCGGCCGAAGCGCCGTTCGATCCGCTCGATACGCTGCCACGGGATTACGCGCCCGTCTCGATCGGGCCGGGCCGGGCGTTCACAGACGATCGGGGCTGGTTCGGCCACCGGTAACGTCGTCGCCCGGGCCGGTGAATGGCACCCGCCGGAGCGGGCTTCACACCTTCGTCGAGAATTGCGCGAACGATGCGACTCGGGCGTTGGCCGCCGCGAAACGGCCGGCGAACGACAAGCCGCAGCGCCTCCGGATGATATATCGCAATCCGGGGACCAGCCGAGCGGGTGCGACGTTTCCGCCATCGAAAGACAACGATAAGGACCATCGCAATGATGGAATGGATACAACAATACGAGGCAGGTCTCATGCTCGCGGTTCAGGCCACATCCATGGTCGTCTGGATCGCCTATCTGCAGGTCTTCGTGACGAGCTTCCGCCGTCAGCGGCGCTCGAACATCTTCGTCAACCGCGTGGCCGGAAACCGTGACCGTGCGCACCTGCTCGTCGGCAACATGGGCGCCGAGCCGATCTACGTCTCGGCGATCATCGCCGATGTCTACGGCAACGACGCCCACCATTCTGCCGTCGTGACAGAGCGCGACGGCACGGATGCCGACGGAGCGAGTTCCTCGTCCGATGCCGGACCGTCGGAGCTTCTGTCAGCGACACGGCAGGGCCCGTTGCGCAGCGCCGAATACCGCGACGCGGGGTCTTTTCGCAGCCTGATCGACCGCACGCTCGCGACCGGGTCGCCACCGCTGTCGTCCGAAGACGTGACGAGCGTCACGATCACCGTGGCGGCGGAAAGCACGCACGACTCCTACCTCGTGGCGGGGCAGCAATCGTTCTGGGTCCGGCGCAACGACGACGGCCGGGTCTTCATCCCGCAGGCGACACGCACGCGTCAGATCCGCGGACGGCGTGCGCGCCGTCACCTCGCCGACCGGATGAAGCAGGCCCTGCAGGAGGAAGCTCAGCGGTTTCTCGGCACCAGCGCGACGCCGTCGGGCGGATTGGCGAGCGTGGCCTGACCGATGAGACAGTCTGAAATCTCACCCACCACGGAAACGCGTCCCCCCGCCCGCCTGGACCTGGATCAGCACGCGCTGTTCCTGGATTTCGATGGGACGCTGGCCCCGCTCGTCGATCATCCCGACGACGCGGCGATGCCAGAGCGCACGCGCCAGACCCTGATACACCTTCGGGAGAGGACGAATGGCGCTCTCGCCATCGTGTCGGGCCGCGCGCTGGCCGATCTCGCGCCGCGCCTGCCCGATAGCGATTTCGCGCTCGCCGGCTCGCACGGCCACGAGATCCGCCATCCCGGAGACCCCGATGCGGCCGCGCCCACGCTGGCCGCCCCTCTCGAGGCGGCCGAGGCGCGGCTGCACTCCTTCGCGCAGCGCCACAACCTGCGAATGGAACGCAAGCCCGGCGCTCTGACCCTGCACTACCGCGGAATGCCGCATCTCGAGGAGGCGGTGCGCGACACCGTCCGGACCGAAGCGGCAGCGCATGACGGCGTCACCGACCTGCACGGCAACATGGTCAGCGAATTGGTGATCGCGGGCGGCGGCAAGGGCAGTGCCATCCGCACCTTTCTCGATCGCGCGCCGTTCCGGGGACGGTCGCCGGTGATGATCGGTGACGATGTGACCGACGAGCACGGCTTCGATGCGGCACAGGCCCTCGGCGGGTTCGGGCTCAAGATCGGAGCCGGTCCCACCTGTGCGCGGCACCGGCTGGACTCGGTGCCATCGCTGGCCGACTGGCTGCACGCTATCGCCGATCCCGGATCGACGGACTAGCGGTCGAGCCTGTCGACTTCGAGGTAGCTCGGATCGAAGCGGGCCAGCGTTTTCAACCGATCGAAATCGTGGATCGCGACGCGATGGCGATGCCAATCGATCAGCCCCTGCGCGCGCAGCTCCTGAACGGCGCGGTTGGCGTGCGCCCGCGACAGCCCGAAGATCCGCTCCAGGTCCTTCTGCTCGAGCGCCATGTCAAAGGCTCCGTCCTCGACGAAGCCGATGATCTCGTAGCGCACGTAGAGTTCGCACAGGAAATGCGCGATCCGCTCCTTCGCGCGCAGGGTCGCACTCGCCGCGAGCCAGGCACGGTGGATCTTGGCGTCGATGAGAGTGGTCATCCACAAAAGGCGCGTCAGGTGCGGGTAATCGCGCGTCACCTCGCGCAGCGCCTCCTTGCGCACCAACTGCACCTTGCAGGTCCCCTGCGCGACCACCGAATGATCGAGGTATTCCAGCACCAGCGCATGCAGGTCGACGAAATCGCCAGGGATCTGGACCGCGGAGACGATTCCGGTCTCGGCTTCGGTCGGCTGTACCCGGAGCGCCATGCCCGAAACGACGAGGCAGCTCTCGTCCGGTGACGGGCCCTGCGGAATGATCGTCTGCCCATGCGAGAAGGTTTCCGAGCGTACCGGAAGGTTGGCAAGGGCCGCTTCTTCCTCGGCGTCGAGAGACGCGCGACGGCCGAGGACAAGCGACAGAAGCTGCGAGGTGCGTGTGGCGCTGCGGTCCAAGAGTCAGGCTCCGAAGTCTCGGCCGGGCAAGCCCGGCAGTGACGGATGGGCTTGCGACAATAACGCGCGGTTGACCGGCGCTGGTTCCCTGATTGCCAAACATCAATCCGGCTTCGGTCCGCGGAACGCGGGTTTCGACGTCACCGTTTCTATCCTGCATGGCGGAAACATGAATTGCCCGCGATGCACGCGACACCCCGATACAGGAAGCTCCACGCCATGTCCGGCAAACTCGTTGTCGTCTCCAATCGCATCCCAACCGACGCCGCGCCTTCGGGCGGGCTCGTCGTGGCGGTGCATGACGCGCTCGAACAAAGCGGTGGGCTCTGGGTCGGTGCTCACCCCGAGCGCGGCGGGCCCACCGACGACGGCCTGACCGAAATTGCGCGCGACAGCTACACGCGTCTCGCCTTTCACCTGAGCGAGGAGGAGTACGACAACTACTATCTCGGCTTCTCGAACTCGGTACTCTGGCCGATCTGTCACGGCCGGATTGATCTGGTGGAAATCGAGCGCTGCCACGAGGCGACCTACCTCGCGGTCAATCGCCGGGTCGCGCGCTTGCTGGCGCAGCACATCGAGGACGACGACCTCGTCTGGATCCATGACTATCACTTCCTGCCCCTCGCGCAGGAACTGCGAAGGCTCGGCGTCCGGGCTCGCATCGGGTTCTTCCTGCACATCCCGTTTCCGCAGCTGAGCGCCCTGTCGACCCTGCCGACGCCGGACGACTTCGCGAGATGGCTGGCCGCCTTCGATCTCGTGGGCCTGCAGACCCGCCGAGATACCGCGCGCTGTCTCGAGATGTTCCGCGCCGATCCCCGCGCCGAATTCATGCCGGACGGCACCGTCAAGTTTCACGACCGGGTCCTCGCGGTCCGGTCGTTCCCGATCGGGATCGAGGTCGACGGGTTCGCGGCGGCGGCGCGCGCACAGCAGGATGCTGCCGATCTCGGCTCGGATCTGGGCGACAGGCTGGTGATCGGCGTCGACCGGCTCGACTACTCGAAGGGGCTGCCGAACCGCTTCCGCGCATTCGGCGCCTTTCTGGGGGCCCGCGCACCCGAAGATCCGCGCGCGAGCCTTCTGCAGATCGCGCCACCCACGCGCGAGCGCGTCGCGGCCTACCGCGCCATCAGGACCGAGCTGGAGGAGATCGCCGGACGCCTGAACGGCGAGTTCGCCACGCTAGACTGGACCCCGATCCGCTACATTCACCACGCCGTCGAGCGCGACCTGCTGGCCGGTCTCTACCGCCGCTCTGCAGCCTGCCTCGTGACATCGCTCGCCGACGGCATGAACCTCGTGGCCAAGGAATACGTCGCAGCGCAGGATCCCGACGATCCGGGCGTGCTGATCCTGTCGCGCTTTGCCGGCGCGGCCGAGGACATGACCGACGCGATCCTCGTCAATCCCTACGACATCACGGAGATGGCCGACGCGATCTCGACCGCGCTGGCGATGCCGCGCGACGAGCGGCGCGCCCGGCACGAAGCATGCCTCGCCGCTGTGCGCGACAGCGACGTCGCGGTCTGGGCCGACCGTTTCGTGGCCTGCCTGCGCGCCTGCCCGCCCACGCTCATGGTCGGCGGACCGGGCGACCGTGCCGGCAATCTCCTTCCCTATACCAAACACGCCGAACCGGAGATCCAATGACACCGTTCCCCACCCCGGAGGCGGACGCGCCAGCCTGCCTCGACCACCTGCTCGGCGACGGGCCGATCATGGTCCTCACGCCGCATCCCGACGACGCCGCCTTCGGCTGCGGGGCGCTGTTATCGCACGCGTTTGCGCGCTCCGGCGCGCACGTCGTCTGCATGGGCGAAGGCCCGCATGCCGGACGCGCCGGAGGGGCGCCGCGCATCGGGGAGATGGAGTTGGCGCTCGTGCACCTGCGCGGCGGCGCGGGTGACATCACCGCGCTGCGCCGGCCGGCCGGCTGGGCCGAACAGCGCGATACCTTCCCCATGCTGGCGACGCATGTCGGCACCATCGCGCGGGCGATGGGGGTCCGGCGCATCTTCTCCACCGCGCGCACAAGCGACGATGCCGAGCATCGCGCGACGGCCGAGATCGCCGAACGCGCTGCCGAGATGTATGGCCTGGAGTTGTGGCACTATCCGGTCTGGGCGCGCTGGACCGACGACGCGCTCTCCTCCGGCGCAGCTCCGGGGTGCTTGCAGCGGCTTCCGATTGGCGCGGCCGCGCCAGCCAAGGCGCGCGCGATCGCGGCCTTTCGGGGCCAGGGCACGCGCGCCGCGCCGGCGTTGGGTGATGCCGCAGACCTGCCGACCGACGAACGCGATCAGTTCCTGGTGGGCGACGAGATCTACATGCGCGCGGATCGCGCGCCCAGCTTGGGCGGGGCGGCCCCCGACCGGACGCGCGCGGCGACCGTCGGGCCCGCCGACACGCCCTAGGCCGCGCCGCGGTCCGGTGCCGCCTGCCGCGCTCCGGTGTGCTGCACCACGCGCGCTCCGAGCTCGGTGGCGCGTTCCGCGGCCCGCGCCACACTGCTGCCGTTGGCCAGCTCGCCAAGCAGCCCGGCGGCATAGGCATCGCCGGCGCCGGTCGTGTCGACAACATCGGCTATCGGCTCTGCCGGCAGGGCCGCGGTCCCGACCATGTCGGACACCAGGCAGCCATTCTCGCTCAGCGTGACAGCCGCCGTGCCGACGTGACCCCGCGCCCAACGCAGCGCCGCCTGGGCCGACTCCACGTCTGCCAGCGCACACATCTCGTCGGCATTGCCGACGATTACGTCACAGCTCTCGGCGATGAAATCGCGCATCGCGGCGGCGTTGCGCTCGACACAGCCGGCGTCGGACGGTGTCATGGCGACCTGCGCACCGGCCTTCCGCGCACGGGCCGCGGCCTCGGCGACGACGGCGGCGCCCTCGGGCGAATCCCAGAGATATCCCTCGATGAAGACCATGTCGCAGGACTCGGGCATCGACTGCACCACGTCCTCCGGGCCGAGATGCTGCGCCGCCCCGAGAAAGGTGGACATCGTGCGCTCGCCGTCCGGCGTGATCATCACCATGCATCGGCCGGTGCCGACGGTCGCATGGCGAGGCGTCTCGAATCCGATGTCGAGCGCTTCGAATTCCCCGGCGAACACGTCGCCGAGGTCATCCGTCCCGAGCTTGCCCACGAAGCGCGCCGCGACCGGCTCGCCGGCGAGATGGGCGACGGTGTTGGCGACCGAGCCACCGGCCTGCCGCACGCCCGGGCCGATTTCCTTGTAGAGACCTGCGGCGGCCTCGGCCTCGATCAGGTGCATCCCGCCGGCGGTCAGGCCGTGGCGCGCCACGGCCTCCGGTCCCGTCTGGGCGAGCACGTCGACCAGAGGATTGCCGACCCCGACGACGACGGGTCCTTTTGAAACCACTGTCATGCCGTGTCTCCTCAGTACCGGTAATGCTCTGGCTTGAACGGGCCCTCGGGAGTGACGCCGATATAGGCGGCCTGCTCGGGCGAGAGCTCGGTCAGGCGCGCGCCGATCTTCTCGAGGTGCAGCCGCGCGACCTTCTCGTCGAGGTGCTTGGGCAGGACGTAGACCTCGTTCTTGTACTGATCGCCCTTGGTCCAGAGCTCGATCTGCGCCAGCACCTGGTTGGTGAACGACGCCGACATCACGAAGGACGGGTGCCCGGTGGCGTTGCCGAGGTTCAGAAGACGGCCCTCGGACAACAGGATGATGCGGTTGCCCGAGGGCATCTCGATCATGTCCACCTGGTCCTTGATGTTGGTCCACTTGTGGTTCTTCAGGCTGGCGACCTGGATCTCGTTGTCGAAGTGGCCGATGTTGCCGACGATCGCCATGTCCTTCATCTCGCGCATGTGGTCGATGCGGATGACGTCCTTGTTGCCGGTCGTGGTGATGAAGATGTCGGCGCTGTCGACCACGTCCTCGAGGCGCACCACCTCGAAGCCGTCCATCGCCGCCTGCAGCGCGCAGATCGGATCGCTCTCGGTGACCTTGACCCGCGCGCCGGCGCCCGACAGCGACGCGGCCGAGCCCTTGCCCACGTCGCCGTAGCCGCAGACCACCGCGACCTTGCCGGCCATCATCGTGTCGGTGGCCCGGCGGATGCCGTCGACGAGGCTTTCCTTGCAGCCGTACTTGTTGTCGAACTTCGACTTGGTGACGCTGTCGTTCACGTTGATCGCCGGGAAGGGCAGACGGCCTTCCTTCATCAATTCGTAAAGGCGGTGAACGCCGGTCGTCGTCTCTTCGGACACGCCCTCGATCGCGTCGCGCTGCTTCGTGAAGAAGCCCGGGGTCTCCTTCATGCGCTTGCGGATCTGGGCGAAGAGGAACTCCTCCTCCTCGGATCCGGGATCCGAGATCAGATCCTCCTCACCGGCCTCGACCCGCGCGCCGAGCAGGATGTACATCGTCGCGTCCCCACCGTCGTCGAGGATCATGTTCGCGCCGCCCTGTCCCGCGCCGTCGAAATGGAAGATCCGGTCGCAGTAATCCCAGTATTCCTCGAGCGTCTCGCCCTTGACCGCGAAGACCGGCGTGCCGCCTTCGGCGATCACCGCCGCGGCGTGGTCCTGCGTCGAGAAGATGTTGCACGACGCCCAGCGCACGTCCGCGCCCAGCGCCACGAGCGTCTCGATCAGGCACGCGGTCTGGATTGTCATGTGCAGGCTGCCGGCGATCTTGGCGCCGGCCAGGGGCTTCGAGGCGCCGTATTCCTCGCGCGTGGCCATCAGGCCCGGCATCTCCGTTTCGGCGATGTCGAGTTCCTTGCGGCCGTAGCCGGCGAGCGCGATGTCCTTGATGACGTAGTCGGTGGACAGATGGGGGGTGTCTTCGGCGGGCATGTTTCTCTCCTGTCGGGATGACTCGAAGACGCCGGAGCGCGCGGATCGCGCTCCGGCGTCGATGTTCAGTCGCGCCTCACTCGGCAGCGATCTTGTGACCGAAGGTCGAGGCGAGGTCGCGTGCCAGGTCGGTGCGCTCCCAGCCGAAGCCGCCATCGTCCTCCACCGGACGGCCGAAGTGACCGTAAGCCGCGGTGCGGGAATAGATCGGACGCTGCAGGTCGAGCTGCTCGCGGATGCCGCGCGGCGTCAGGCGCACCATCTGGCGCAGCGTCTCGCCGAGCTTCACCTCGTCGACCCGGGCGGTGCCGAAGGTCTCGACATAGACGGCGACGGGCTCCGGAACGCCGATCGCGTAGGCCAGCTGGATCTGGCAGCGGTCGGCGAGTTCGGCGGCGACCACGTTCTTGGCCAGATAGCGCGCCGCGTATGCGGCCGAGCGGTCCACCTTCGTCGGATCCTTGCCCGAGAACGCGCCGCCGCCATGCGGCGCCGCACCGCCGTAGGTGTCGACGATGATCTTGCGCCCGGTCAGCCCGGCGTCGCCTTCGGGCCCGCCGAGGACGAAGCGCCCTGTCGGGTTCACGAAGAGCCGGTCGTCGGTCACCGTCCAGCCTTCGAGCGAGGCCTTTGAGAGATACGGCTTCACCAGTTCGCGCACCTCGTCGCGGCTGACATCCTCGTCGTGTTGGGTCGACACGACGATGGCGTCGATGCCGACCGGTTTGCCGTCCTGGTATTTCAGGGTCACCTGGCTCTTGGCGTCGGGGCCGAATTCGGGGCGGACGCCCGATTTGCGGTCCTCGGCCATCATCCGCAGGATGCGGTGGGCGAACTGGATCGGCGCGGGCATGAGCTCTTCGGTCTCACGGCATGCATAGCCAAACATGATGCCCTGGTCGCCGGCGCCTTCTTCGCCTTTGTCACCCTCGTCCACTCCCATCGCGATGTCGCCGGACTGCGCGTGCAGCCGATTTATCACCTCGACGGTGTTCCAGTCGAAGCCGAGCTGGTCGTAGCCGATGTCGCGGATCGCCGCGCGGACGTGCTCCTCCACGGCCTTGCGCACGCTGTCCGGGCCGCGAACCTCGCCGGCGATGGTGACGTGGTTCGTGGTCGCGAGCGTCTCGACCGCGACGCGCGCATCGGGCGCCTCGGCCAGGTAGGCATCGAGAATCGTGTCGGAGATGCGGTCGCAGACCTTGTCCGGATGGCCCTCGGACACGGATTCGCTGGTGAAGAGCCAGGTCTTGGACATGTCGGTGTTCCCTGTTCCTTTGGATGAAGATGGTCGGCCCGCACCCGGCGGGTCATCGAAATGCATGCTTGGGGATGGATGCGGGGCCGAAGGGTCCGGCGCACAGCCGCGTGCGCCGGACGGAACGCTCACTCCGGTTTGCGGAAGAGCGTGATGCCCCAATAGAGGTTGCCGGCGTCGGCGGCCTTGACCCAGTTCTCGAGGCCGAGCGCCATCTTGTCGAGATACTCGGCCGAGGCCCCGGCCCCGCGCAGCTTGTCATAGTTCGACAGCAGCTCCTCGCGGACGCGGAAGTAGTGCGTGCGGAGCTGGTTCGTCATGTCCCGCTGCTCGATCGTCTCGAAGCCGATCCGCTCCGCGGCCTCGCGGTAGAACCCGGGCGAGCCGAGGTTCGACAGCTGCAGCCGGTCATAGACGGGCTGAAGCTGTGCGGGATCGGCATCGTTCGACTGCTGCGGATCGGTAAAGATGAAGTAGCCGCCCGACTTCAGAACGCGCCACACTTCCTGAAGCACCGTTTCGCGCTGATCGGAGTGCAGGATCGCGTCCTGGCTCCAGACGATGTCGTAGCTCGCCGCCGGCTCGGGAATGTCCTCGAACACGCCGTGGATCACGTTGATCTTCTCGACGAAACCCTGCTGGCGATTGCGGAGCCGGTTCGTGTCGTTCTGGATCTCGGAGATGTTGAGGCAGGTGGCGCGGCCGCCATGCTCCCCGACGACCTTGCGCATCGCGCCGCCGTAGCCCGCTCCGATGTCGAGGATGCGGGTGTCGGAGGTGAGGTTCGGCAGCATGCCGACCATCCGGTCGATGGTCACGTCCGAGGCCGTGCGGATATCGGACGTGTCGTCGTAGCAGCCGACGTGAAGATCCTGCCCGCCCCAGACGAGGCTATAGAACGTGTCTGCGTCGTCGCTGTCGTAGTAATCCTCGGCCACGTCGCGCACGTCGGTTTCGCCGTCCTCTCTCGCGCCGCCGCCCCAGCGGACGAGATGCATCGTCGACTTCTCGCAGACATGGATGAAGAAGTCCGGATCGTCCTCGGCGTAGGTTTCCTGGAAATCGCCGTAGGTGCGCACCCGGGCGAAGCCCGCTTCGCTCAGCAGGCGCCGCATGTAGTTCTTGCGGATGGGACACATGTTGAGCGTGTAGCTCTCTCCACCCGGAAAAGAGTAGCGCATCCGGCAGAGCCCCTCGTCGACGTGATCGGGCTCGGCCGTCACGCGATCGCCGCAGTAGTAGTACTTGTGCTTCGTGGAATAGCCGTGATCGATCATCGCGTCGTAGTTGCGCTGATCGAGGATCAGGATGCCGTCGTGCTTCAGCGCCGCATAGAACTCGGCGAGCGCGCGGCGCCGGTCGTGTTCGTCGTGCAGGTGCGTGAACGAGTTTCCGAGACAGATGATCGCGTCGTACTTGCCCTGGATGTCGCGATTGAGCCATCGCCAATCGGCCTGCACGGTCTTGAGGATGTGGCCTCGCGCCTGCCCGTTCTGGAACGCCTTGGCGACCATCGCCGCCGAGCCGTCCGCCGTCGTCACGTTGAATCCCGCCTCGGTCAGGCGCACGGAGTGAAAGCCGGTGCCGGCGGCAACGTCGAGGACGGTGTGCTTGCCGCGGGCGCGCAGGATGTCGATGAAGAACTGGCCCTCGCTCTCCGCGCGGCCCTGCCAGTCGATCAGCTCGTCCCACTTCTCGACGAACGCCATGACATATTCGCCGCGATAGAGGTCCGTGTCGCGATCCGCGAGCGGGTCGTCGCCGTAGGTTTGCCGATCGAGGTCGAGTTCGTAATTGGTGCTGCGGGCGGCATCTTTCATTCTCTGTCTCTCCCTGCTCCGCGGGCGGTCCGCGGCCGTGGCGTATCGGCTCCGGCCCCCGAGCAGAGGCCAGCCATATTGAACGGGCGCACTGCACCGCGACGGTGCGAGGACTGCGCGCTTGTGTTTCGTGCCAGCCGCCGGTTCACCTGCAGCGCCCTGTTCCGGGCGCCGTCGAGGCTGTGCCTTGTCGGTCTGTGCGGGCCGCGCTCTTGTCTGGCGGTCCCGTGTCGGGCGACTGCCGCACCGCCGTAGCGGCTCCGACTGGCCATAGGCTTACCGGAGGGCAACGCTATTTCAACCGAAACATCTGTGAAACGCGATGAATGCCGGCTTAGCGGTTGAAAACAATAATATGTTTCCGCATGAAATGTTTACGACATCTAGGAATTATCGGTACTTAGCCGAAGAATCGCGCGTCGCGACAATATCTGGATTGACGTGTTCGTGCGCCTTTGCGATCGCGCGCGAACGCAGTCCGCAGCTCATTCCCCGGACCCTGCCGGGCCGCGAAACACATGCGTTCCGCGGCTTGCCGACAGTCCCGCCAGACCCGCTCGCGGGGCGAGGCAATCCACTAGAAGTGGTGCTGCCTTTCGAATGCATGAAAATGATGCACCGGACCGTGGCCAGAACCGACCGACAGCCTGCCGGAGCCCGCGATCGCGGCGGTCGTGTAGCTCTTTGCCTGCTGCAGTGCGGCGCCTAGATCGGATCCGCGCCCGATCCACGTGGCGAGCGCCGAGGACAGAGTGCACCCCGTGCCGTGCGTGTTCCGCGTCTCCACCCGCTCGCTGTCGCTCCACCGGCCACCCGTGGCATCGACAAGGAGGTCCGGGCTCCGGTCGCCCGGCAGGTGGCCGCCCTTCAGCAAGACCGCAGTCGGTCCGAGCGCGAGAACGTCCCGCGCCGCACGCTCCATGTCGTCGCGCGTCGTTGCCGGTGCAGCGCCAAGGAGGTCGGCCCCTTCGGGCAGGTTCGGCGTGATGATCGACGCCATCGGCACGAGCACGTCGCGCAGCGCGTCGACGGCGTCGGACGGCAGAAGTCTGTCGCCGCCTTTCGCCACCATCACCGGGTCCAGGACGACCGGCGCATCGAGGTCGGCCAGTGCATCGGCCACCGCCGCGACAATCGCGGCACTGCCGAGCATGCCGATCTTGACGGCATCGACGCGGATGTCCTCCCGGATCGCGGCGATCTGCGCCGCGACCATTCCCGGCTCGACGAGCGCGACGTCCCGCACGCCTTGCGTGTTCTGTGCCGTCAGCGCGGTGATCGCAGCCATGCCGTAGCCGCCATTGGCCGAAATCGCCTTGAGATCGGCCTGGATCCCGGCACCACCCGAAGGGTCGGATCCGGCGATCGACAAAATATTGGAGATCATGTCCGCCTCCATGTTTCGACAAGGGTTCGGGTCGCGGCCTCAGGATCGGGCGCACGCACGATGCACGACACGACGGCCATGCCTGCGGCGCCAGCGCGCTTCAGGGCGGGCGCGTCCGCGGCCGTCAGACCGCCGATGGCGATGGCCGGCACTTTGAGCGCTGCCACGATCCGCGCGAGACCGTCGACTCCGACCGGCGCCGCCGCGTCGGGTTTCGTTGCGGTGGCCCGGATCGGACCGACGCCGACATAGTCCACGCCGTCAGGCACCCGGGCGCACTGCGAGAGCGTCTCGATCGACAGGCCGAGGCACGCGTCCGGCGATATCCGGTCGCGCGCTTGGCGCGGATCGCCGTCGCCCTGTCCGACATGCAGGTCGGCGCCGGTGATGCGCGCGACCTCGGTCCGATCGTTGACGAAAACCCGCACGCCAAGCGATGCGAATTCGGCAAGGAGCGTTTCGGCGAGCGCCGCGATTTCGGCATCCGACGCGCGCTTGTCGCGGATCTGGACGGCCCATGCCCCGCCGCGTGCGGCAGCGCGCGCCTGATCCAGAACAGGAATCGGCGCAGCAGGGTCGGTTATCGCGTAGACCGCGCCGATCACGCCACGACCTCTATCCGCGCCGCCGTGTCCAGCGCCGCGGGCGTCTGGGTATAGAGCGCGTCAAGGAAGGCGGGCATGAAGCTCCCGGGCCCGGAGGCACTGCGCCCGGCCTCCTCTCCAGCGACGCCGTAGGCGGCGAGCGCGGCCACGGTTGCGTCGAAAACCGGCTGCCCGACGCAGAACGCCGCGATCACGCCGTTGAGCGAACACCCCATCACGGTGATCCGCGACATCATCGGGTGCCCGTTTCCGACGCGCGCCGCGCGCTGGCCGTCGGTGATGAAATCGGACGGTCCGGACACGGCGACGATGCCGCCCGTCCGCGCGGCCAGTTCGCGCGCCGCGTCCTGCGCGGCCTCGACGCTGTCGCCGGCATCGACCCCGCGCGCGGAGCCCCGCAGACCTGCGAGCGTCAGGATCTCCGACGCGTTGCCGCGTACCACGCTCGGCCGGAGATCGAGAAGCCGCGCCGACAGGCCCTGGCGGAACGCCGTCGCCGCCACACCGACCGGATCGAACACCCAGGGCCGGCCGTTGCGCGATAAGACCTCTGCGGCGTCTTGCATGGCGGCGCCCCACGTCGCGTCCGCGGTGCCGATATTGACGGTCAGCGCTTGCGCGAGCCCGGCGAACTCCGCCACCTCCTCGCGCGCATGGACCATCGCCGGCGACGCTCCGACGGCCAGAAGGACATTCGCCATGACGTTCATCGCGACGAAATTGGTGATGTTGTGAACGAGTGGCCCCTGCTCGCGCACGCTTTGCAGGAAAGGTCCGGGGGTGTGCATCGTGCCTCCTTTCCGGCGGGGCACGGAGCACGGCGCCACGACGTTGGGCGCGTCTCCGCAACTTCCTCCGCCGGCATGATCCGGGTCAGGTTCGAAGGGTCCTTCTCAGCCCGCGCGTGGCGGACGCCCCTGTTGCGGTCTCGAGCGTGGCAGACTCGAACCGGGCATTCAATGGCATCGCGGGTATCGATACGGCGGCGCGCCGCGCCCGCCGTCGATCCCGCTTGCAAGTTCGCCGCCAAGCGCCTCAGATACGTCCGAGCGAGGCCTGTCTGGAGACGATGAGTGACGCAAGATCCAGCGCAGGCAGGCAGCGGCGCGCGCAACGACGCGCAACGGCAGGACGGATCCTGCCGATGGTAGTTCGTCGATGATGCGCCGGCGCGCCCTGCTCGCACTCCTGCCGATCCTGCTTCTGAGCGCATGTGGTGGCGTGCAGTCCGTGCTCGGTCCCGCCGGCCGCGATGCGGAGGTCATCGCGACGCTTTTCTGGTGGATGCTCGGCGGCGCAGTCGTCCTCTGGCTTCTGATGAACGGGCTTCTGATCTTCGTGTCGCGGATCGACCGGCGGCCGTATTCGCCGCGTGCGGCCGAGGCATTGATCATCGGCGGCGGCATCGTGTTTCCGACGCTGGTGCTCGGCATTCTGCTCGCCTTCGCCCTGTCGGAGATGCCCCGCCAGCGCGAGCCGGGCTCGGGGCTGACCGTGCGGGTCACCGGCGAGTCGTGGTGGTGGCGGGTCGAGTACCTGCCCGACGGCGCGTCCGACCCCGTGGTGGCGGCCAACGAGATACGCCTGCCTGTCGGTCAGCGCAGCGAGATCACGCTCAACGCCCATCGCGTCATCCACTCCTTCTGGATCCCCGCGCTCGGCGGGAAGACCGACATGATCCCGGGCCGTGAAACGCGCATGTCGCTCGAGCCCACGCGCGCGGGCGAGTTTCGCGGACAATGCACCGAGTTCTGCGGCGAGAGCCATGCGCTCATGGCCTTCGGCGCCGTGGTGATGGAGCCCGAAGATTTTGCCGAGTGGCTCGCCAAGGAGGCCGAACCGGCCACGTCGCCCGCGACCGAGGAGGCCCGGCGCGGAGCGGCGGTGTTCCGCGCGGAGGGCTGCGGTGCCTGCCACGCCGTGCGCGGCACTGCAGCCAGCGGCCGGGTCGGGCCTGACCTGACGCATGTCGGCGGGCGCGTCTCGCTGGCCGCCGGGATCCTGCCCATGACCGAGGACGCGCTCGTGCGCTGGATCCGCGACCCCGAGGCCGTCAAGCCCGGCGCGATGATGCCCGGCTACGACCACCTGCCCGACGCCGACCTGCGGGCGCTGGCGATCTATCTGGAGGGTCTGACGTGACCGACTTCGCCGGCTCCCTGCCCGAGCGTCCGCGCGCCGGCGAGATCGAGGACGCGATGCCGCAGGGCATCTATCCGCCGACCGAGGAGATGCTGAACGAACCCGTCGATCCAGAGTTGCGCGAGGCGCAGGCGGCGCGGCTGCGCGCGGTCTGGGCGGAACCGCCGGGCTGGCGCTACTGGTCGGCCGTCAACAACTCCGAGGTCGGCGCGTGGTACTCGCTGACCGCCTTCGCCTTCATGCTGGCCGCAGGGGTGCTGGCGCTGCTGATGCGCGTGCAGTTGTCGGTGCCCGAGAACGACTTTCTTTCGGCCGACCGGTTCAACCAGTTCTTCACCATGCACGGCTCGGCGATGATGTTTCTCTTCGCCGTCCCGATGTTCGAGGCGATCTCGATACTGCTGCTGCCGGCGTTCCTCGGTGCGCGGGACATGCCGTTCCCTCGGCTGAGTGCCTACGGCTACTGGTCGTTCCTGATCGGCGGCATCTTCGTCCTCAGTTCCATCCTCTTCGGCGTCGCGCCCAATTCGGGCTGGTTCATGTATCCGCCGCTGGCCACAGAGGCCGAGGGACCCGGCAGCGACATCTGGCTTCTCGGCCTGTCCTTCATCGAGGTCGCGTCGATCGCGGCGGCGGTCGAGCTGATCGTCGGCGTCATCAAGTGCCGGCCACCGGGGATGCGCATCAACCTGATGCCGCTCTACGCGTGGTATGTGCTCGTCGTCGGCGGCATGATCCTGTTCGCGTTCCCGCCGCTCATCGCCGGCGATTTCCTGTTCGAGATGCAGCGCTCCTTCGACTGGCCGTTCTTCGACCCGGAGCGCGGCGGCGACCCGATGCTATGGCAGCACCTGTTCTGGATTTTCGGTCATCCGGAGGTCTACATCATCTTCCTGCCGTCAATCGCCATCGCCGCCATGGTCATCCCGACTGCGGCGCGCCGTCCGATCGTCGGCTATTCCTGGATCGTGCTGTCGGCCGTGGGAACCGGATTCCTGTCCTTCGGGCTCTGGGTCCATCACATGTTCACCACGGGCCTGCCGTCGATGTCCCTGGGCTTCTTCTCGGCGGCGTCGGAGGCGGTAGTGATCCCGACGGGCGTGCAGCTCTTCGCCTTCGTCGCGACGCTGCTGGTGGGCCGCGTGCGGATGATCCAGCCGATGCTCTGGATCGCCGGCGCGGTCGCGATCTTCACCGCCGGCGGACTGACGGGCATCATGGTGGCGCTGGCGCCCTTCGACTGGCAGGTGCACGACACCTACTTCATCGTGGCGCACCTGCACTACACGCTCTTCGGCGGGATGGTCTTTCCGATCATCGGCGGGGTCTACTACTTCTATCCGTTCTTCGCGAAGAAGAAGATGTCGGACCGGCTGGGCAAGGTGTCGTTCTGGCTGACCTTCACGGGTTTCAACATCTGTTTCATGCCGATGCACCTGACCGGTCTGCAGGGCATGCCGCGGCGCGTGTTCACCTATCCCGGGGATATCGGGTGGGACTGGCTCAACATGATCTCGACGCTCGGCGCCTTCGTCACCGCCGCGGGCATCCTCGTCTTCGCGTGGGATCTGCTGCGTTCGAAGAAGGACCAGCCCTTCACCGAGCGCAACCCCTGGGGCGGCGGCACGCTCGAATGGGCGCACGACGTACCGGATCTGGGTTGGGGCGCACGTTCGGTGCCCTACATCACGTCGCGATACCCGCTCTGGGATCAGCCGAAACTGCTGGAGCGCATGGATGCCGGACGGTTCTACATTCCCGACGCGCCCGAGGGTCTGCGCGAAACGGTCGTGACCTCGGCGGTGGACGCGGTGCCGCAGCACGTCGCGCGGATCACCGGCCCGGCATGGTGCACGCTCTGGGCGGCCGCGTTCACCGGCGGAGCTTTCATCTTTCCGACCTTCCACATGTACCCGCCCGCAATCCTCTGCGGCGTGCTCGCCATCGCGACCGTGATCTGGTGGCTCTGGACCTCGACCGCCCAGGTGCCGGAGGCCCCGATGAAGGACGCCGGGCTCGGCCTGCGGCTGCCGACCTACGTCTCCGGACCGCGCGCGCCCGGCTGGTGGGGCGTCTTCATCACCATGCTGGGTGACGCGACGGCCTATGCGAGCCTGATCTTCGGCGTGTTCTTCTACTGGACCGCGCGGCCCGACTTCCCGCCCGACAACGCCACCCACGCCGATCCGGCCTTCGCGGCGCTGGCCGCGGCACTGCTCGGCGGAAGCTGGGCGATGACCCGTATCGCACGCGGCGTGAACCGCCAGGGCGACCGGCGCACGGCGCGCGTCCTCCTCGGCCTCGCGCCGGTAGCGGCGCTTGCCGGCGGCGCAGCGCTCGTCTTGGCGGTCTGGTGGCCCGGGCTCTCGCCCGCCACGCATGTCTACCCGGCGACGATGTGGGCCATCGTCGTCTGGACCTGTGCGCACATCGGCGTGGGCGCGATCATGCAGCTCTACTGTCTCGCTGGGTCGATCTTCGGCAAGCTGACGCCGCGCTACGACGCGGATCTCTGGAACACGACGCTGTTCTGGCACTTTCTGGGCGTGACCTGCCTGATCTCGGCCGCGGTGATCGGTCTTCTGCCGAGGGTTCTGTGATGCTGGGCCGCCGCGAGGAGAGCCTGTGGCACATGATCGCGGCGCCCACCGTATGGGCGCTGCACTTCTGTCTCTGCTACGGCTGGACGGCGTCCGTCTGTGCCCGGACCGACGACGTGACCGCGGCGCGGGTCGGCATCGCGCTTGTCTCGGCCGCCGCGCTCGTGGCCATCGCCGTGATCGGCTGGCGCGCATGGCGACAATGGGATTACCTCGACGACTTCGATTACGAGCACGATCGCCCGACGGTGGAGGATCGGCGCGAATTCCTCGGACATGCGGGGTGGCTGCTGGCGCTGGTCTCCGGGATCGGAACCCTCTTCGTGGCGAGCCCCGCGCTCTTCATCGAGAGCTGCCTGTGACGGTGCGCGCACCCTTCGCCCTGCCGGCACTCGCCGCGCTCGCCGTCGCATGGGGCCCGGACTGGGCCGCCTGGCTCGGGCCGTTCCCGGCGCACATGCTGCGGCACATGACGCTTGTCGCGGTTGCCGCGCCGCTGATCGTGTTCGCGGTGCCGGCGCTGACACGGCTGGCCCCGCCGGTCGCGGTCGCGGCCGCACTCGAATTCGTCGTGGTCTGGGCGTTTCACCTGCCACAGGTGCACGCCGCCGCGCAGGGCGCACTGCCCTGGTTCGCGGTCGAACAGGCGCTGTTCCTCGCGGCCGGTCTGTGCGTTTGGGCCAGCGCGCTGCCGCCCGCCCCGCCGCTTGCCGGAGCCGGGGGGCTCCTTCTCACCTCGATGCACATGACGCTCCTGGGTGCGCTTCTGGTCCTGGCGCCGGGCGATCTCTACGCGGCGCTGTGCGGCCGCGCGCCCGACCTGTCGGGGCAGCAGCTGGGCGGCGTCCTGATGCTGGCCATCGGCACGCCGGTCTACC
Source organism: Roseivivax jejudonensis (assembly GCF_900172265.1). Classification (GTDB taxonomy): domain Bacteria; phylum Pseudomonadota; class Alphaproteobacteria; order Rhodobacterales; family Rhodobacteraceae; genus Roseivivax; species Roseivivax jejudonensis. The sequence goes on from NZ_FWFK01000001.1 coordinate 350,941, forward strand.
TGTTCGGCGGGCTCGCGCTGACCGCCCGCGTTCTTCGCGAGAGCCCGGCATGAACTGGCGCGATCGCCTCCTGGCCGATCTCCACTGGCCCAGCGTCGGCCGCACGCTGGCGGCCCTTGCCGTCGCAGGCGCCGTGGCCGGCGGGTCCGTCGTGCTCTTCGGGCTCTACAACGTGTCCGCAAAGACCGGCCACTGGCCCGGGGTGAGCGCGGTGCTGCACACCACCTTCCGCAATTCCGTGGCGCTGCGCGCTCATGCGATGCCGCCGGCCGACCTGCGCTCGGAGGCGATGGTGAAGCTCGGCGCGGGACATTTCGACAGTGCCTGCGCCGGCTGCCACGCCGCACCGGGCGCGGACCGTTCCGCCACGGTGCGCGCGATGGTGCCCGAGCCTCCCTATATCACCGAGGCCGTGACGCATTGGGAGGCATCCGAATTCCACTGGATCGTCCACCAGGGCATCAAGATGAGCGGAATGCCCGGATGGCCCGCAACGCGCGACGACGACGTGTGGCCGGTCGTTGCCTTCCTCCTCGCCGTGCCCGACATGACCGACGCGGATTATGCCGCGCTGACCGAGGCCCCCGACGGCCAGTATTGCGCGATGTGCCACGGAACCGACGGGGTCTCGGACAATCCGCATATCCCCCGTCTCGACATCCTGTCGGAGCGCTACATCGCAGAGACGCTCGGGGCCTACCGGGACGGACGCCGCGACAGCGGCATCATGGCCGAGGCGATGTCGCAGGTGCCGGAGAACGAGATCGCCGAGCTGGCCGCGCATTTCGCCGACGGCACGCCCGGCGGCTCTGCCAGGACCTTTGGCGATCTCGAGGGCTTGGGGCGCGCGCTCGCCGTCGAGGGCGGGACCGACGAGGTGCCGGCCTGCGCGGCCTGTCACGGCCCGTGGCCGGAGCCGCTCAATCCCGCGTTCCCGTCGCTCGCCGGGCAATACGCCCCCTACCTCGCCCAGCAACTGCGGCTCTGGCGCGACGGCGAGGATCGCGGCGGCGGACGAGCATCTCAGCTGATGCACCATGCGGCACGCGACTTGACCGACGATGACATCGCCGCGCTGGCGGCCTATTACGCAGCACTGGCCCCAGCGAAGTTGAACGACGTGACTGAGTAAGCGGAGCCGGGGCAGGCGCACGGCAACCGCTCGCGTCGTTCCGTATGTGACGGAACCGTCCGCCTCGGCGTTTTACCGGCCGGGGAGCAGGTGCCGACCGCCCCGGAAGGACAAGCGCGAGATCCGGCGCACAGCTCGCTCCGCCACGGCCGGGGTGGGCGAAGTCTTGACCCCACCCACGCGCCGGGTCTAGCGGTGGCCGGCGGGATGGCGTCTCGCACCCCGTCCGAAACCGTCCTGAACGCCCGGACATGGCCGCGCATCCGGCGCGGCTGCAGGAGGCATGTTCATGGCCCTGACCCGCTCCGCCGCGTCCGACGGCTCCGACGACAAGCGCATCGGCATGATCGCGATGTGCATCGCGATGGCTTTCCTGCCGATGGGCGACGCGATCTCGAAATCGCTCACGACGGTCATCTCGTCGTTCGAGGTCACGCTGCTGCGCGCGGTGGCACAAGCGGCGTTCTTCGTGCCGGTGGCCCTGGTGCTGCGCCGTCGCTTCACCGGGCCGGTCCTCACGCTGGGGTCATTCGGCTCGGCCGTCATGATCGTCACCGTCACGTATTCGCTCATCACCGCGTTCTCGGTGATGCCGATCGCCACAGCGATCGCGATCTTCTTTCTGGAACCGCTGGTGCTGACCGTGCTCGCCGGCATTCTGCTGGGCGAAGTTCCGGGACCCCGACGCTTCGCGGCGGTCGGCGTCGGGCTCGTGGGCGCACTCATCGTCATCCGTCCGAACTTTGCGGAATTCGGGCCGGTCGTGCTGATGCCGCTTCTCGCCGCCTGCGCCTATGCGCTCAACATGATCATCATGCGCCGGTCGAGCGGCCGGCAGTCGCCGCTTAGCTTCCAGTTCGGCGCATCGCTGTTCGGCGCCGCGATCCTCGTGGCGCTCGAACTCGGCCGGACGGCGTTGGGACGCGGCTCCGTGCTCGAGGCCGCCGCGCCGGGCTGGGTTCTTCCGGCCGCCCTCGCGGCCGGGGCGCTCGCGATGGTGACGTTCCTATTGATCACCTTCGCGTTCGGCAAGGTCGAGGCGAGCATCCTCGCGCCATTCCAGTATCTGGAGATCGTGGGCGCGGTGCTGGTCGGTTTCCTCGTCTTCGGCGATCTGCCGGACGCAATGACCGTGCTCGGCACGTCGATCATTCTCGGCTCGGGCATCTACGTCTTCCACCGCGAGCGCAAACGCGACCTGGAGCTTGCCGCTACTCACGGGACGGACCGCTAGACGCAGATCGCGCGGCGGCCGCCCGTCGGCAGACCTACTCCAACGCATGCTGTCGTGCCGGATCATTAAAAAGCGGAGACGTTCGCTCTGGCCGCGCCGGCATTGCGTGGCGCCCGTCAATGCACCGTCGTCGTCACTCGGCCCGGCTGACAATTGTATACAGAATTATCGACAGGACGTGAAAAAAGCGCCCAGATTCGCCGCTTGATCCTTTTCTGTATACAACTAAGCTCCTCTCAGAACGTTGGGGAGAGCGTCGCGCGGTGACGAAGCAGGGTCGAAAGGCACAATTCGCGAACGCGCTGATCGAGCTTCGGTCGCTGATCATCGGCGGCTCCCTGCCCGCTGGCGCGCGCCTGACAGAAACCGCCGCGGCCGAGCGGCTCGGCCTGTCGCGCACCCCGGTGCGGCAGGCGATGGACCGCCTCGTCGACGAGGGACTGCTCGACCGGATCGATACCGGTGGGTGCCGTGTCGCCAGCTTCACGATGACCGACCTCGTGGACGCGATCGAGCTCCGCGGCGTGCTCGAAGGGACGGCAGCGCGCCTCGCGGCGGAGCGGGGCGTCGTGCCCGAGATCGCGGAGCGCATGGACCACGTGCTCGACGCGCTGGACCGCGCGGTGGATCCGTCACGCTTCGACTTCGATGCCTATGTCCGGCTGAACGCCGAATTCCACGATTTGCTCGCCCGGCTCGCCGGATCGGACATCGTCGCCCGCGAGGTGGAGCGCGCCGCCCGTCTGCCCGCGGCGTCGCCCGTCGCGTTCCTGCAGGGGCAGGAATTGATTCCCGATTTCCGCGTGAGCCTCGGACGCGCGCAGCATCAGCACCGCCGCATCGTGGAGGCGATCCTCGCCCGCGAAGGCGCGCGCGCCGAGGCGCTGGCCCGCGAGCATGCCCGCCTTGCCCGTGCCAACCTCGAATACGTGATGCACGAGCGTCCGGGCCTGGCCGAACGTGTGCCGGGCCTCGCGCTCGTGGCCGAATGATTTTCTGAGACCAGGGAGGAGACCTACGACATGCCAAGCCTCAGCGACGTGATGAAGAACCACCCCAACCCGGTGGAGATGCTGCGCAACAGCCGCATGGGCATCTACGTCTATCCCGTGGTGGCGCCCGAATTCACCAACTGGCGCGACGAGCAGCGCGCGTGGCGCGAAAGCGCCGTGCTCTATGACCAGTCGCACCACATGGACGAGCTGATCGTCGAGGGACCGGATGCCGAGGCGTTCCTGTCGCATGTCGGGATCAACGGCTTTGCCAATTTCGACACGAACCGCGCCAAACATTTCGTGCCGGTCACGCCGAACGGGCATGTCGTCGGCGACATGATCATCTTCCGCGAACGCGACGACAAGTTCATCCTCGTCGGCCGCGCCCCGACCGCCAACTGGACGAAGTTCCGGGCCGCGATCGGCAAGTGGAAGGTGCGCCTGCACCATGATCCGCGGTCTCCTTCCCGGCCCGACGGAGAGCGCGTGCTGCGCACGCATTACCGCTACCAGATCCAGGGGCCCGACGCGCCGAAGATCTTCGAGAAGATCAACGGCGGGCCGGTGCCGGAGGTGAAGTTCTTCCACGTGGACGAGATCAATGTCGGCTCCCGCCGCGTTCAGGCCCTGCGCCACGGCATGGCCGGCGCGCCGGGCCTCGAGATCTGGGGCCCCTACGCCGACAAGCACTACATCGAGTCGACGATCCTGCAGGCCGCGCGCGACCTCGGCGTCGAACTGCACCAGGTCGGCAGCCGCGCCTACTCTACCAACACGCTGGAATCGGGCTGGATTCCGTCGCCGCTGCCGGGGATCTACACCGGGGACGGCATGCTGGCCGAGTACCGCGACTGGCTCGGCGCCGACAGCTACGAGGCCAACGGCACGATCGGCGGCAGCTTCGTCTCGAACGACATCGAGGACTACTACGTCAATCCGTTCGAGTTGGGCTACGGCTTCTACATCGGGTGGAAGAAAGACGACTTCGTCGGCAAGGCCGCGCTGGAAAAGATGAAGGACGCGCCCTCCAACCGCAAGAAGGTCACCTTCGAGTGGAACAAGGATGACGTTCTGAATGTGCTCGCGTCGAGTTTCGAGGACGGCGTGCCCTACAAGTGGATCGACTTCCCGCAGCCGAACTATGCGTCCTCTTCGGCCGACATGATCATGCAGGGCGACAAGATGGTCGGCATGTCGATGTTCAACGGCTACAGCTACAACGAGCGCTGCGTGCTGTCGCTCGGGGTCGTCGACCAGAGCGTCGAGGTGGGCGACGTGCTTACCCTGCGCTGGGGCGAGCCCGACGACACGCAGAAAACCTCGGCGGAGAAGCACAAGCAGGCCGACATCCGCGTGCGCGTGTCGCCCACACCCTACAGCCGCGAGGCGCGCGAGAACTACGGCGGGGGCTGGCGCACGAAGGCCGCCTGACCCCGAGCATCACGTCGGCCGCGGGGAGAGAGCGCGGCCGACAGCATCGACCACAGTCTCGAGGGAGGAGACAAGATGACAGTCACACGTTCCATCGCCGCGCTTGCGGTGGCCGCCTGCGCGGCGCTGCCCGCCGCGGCCGCCGAGATGAAATTCGCGAACTTCACGCCGCCGTTCCACACGATCAACGCGAGCGTCATCGAGAAGCTCAACGAGGACCTGTCGGCAGCGACCGATGGCGAGCTGACGGTGCGCGGCTACCACGGCGGTGAGCTCGGTGCCGGCCCGGCCGAGCAATACGTGCGCGTGGTGCAGGGTGTGGCCGACATGGCCTGGGGCCTGCCGGGTTACACGTCCTCGCAGTTTCCGAAGACCATGATCGCCGAGTTGCCGACGACGCTGACGCTCGACCAGCCGGGATACGAGGCGCTCTGGAACGCGTATTCCGAGCTCGAGTCCGAGTTTCCGCGCACCAAGCCGCTCGCGCTTTGGACGTCCGAGCCCAACATCTTCATCATGAAGGATCACGAGATCCGGCAGCCGTCCGATCTCGATGGGCTCAAGGTCCGGGTCGCGGGCGCGACGTCTGCGGACGTGGCCGAAGCGCTCGGCGCGACCCCGGTGCAGATGCCGATCAACCAGGTTTACAACGCGATGCAGACCGGCCTGATCGACGGGGTCATCACCGGGGCCTCGACGCTGTCCGACTTCAAGCTCGACGAAGTCGCGAACAGCTACACGCTCGGCGCGAACCTCGGGCGGCTCGTGTTCTACACGGTGATGACGCAGTCGACCTACGACAACCTGCCCGACGACCAGAAGGCGGCGATCGACGAGGTCGCCGGGGCCGAACTGTCGAAATCGGCCGAGGACGCATGGAACGCCACCGCCGACAGCGCGCTTCAGGCCGCGCGCGATGCCGGCGACAACACCATTATCGAGCTGTCCGAGGACGAGGCGCAGGCGTTCAACGATGCCGTCGCCGAGGTGACAGACGCCTACGTCGAACGCGTCGGCGGGCAGGCCGCGTACGATGCGATGCAGACCGCGGCGGGCCAGGGCAGCTGAGTGCTGGGCTCCCTGCGCACGGCGGCGGACGGGCTGATCGGCCTGTCCGCCTTTCTCGGCGCACTCGGTGCGCTGGTAGAAGTCGTCGTGATCGTCGCCGATGTGGTCGGCCGGGCCCTCGGCGCACCGCTCTTCGGCAGCCAGGACCTGATCACGATGACGCTGGTGATCGTCGTTTTCGGCGGCATGGCGGTCTGTGACCGCGTCGGCGGGCATATCTCGGTCGATGTTCTGGAACGGCGCTTTCCCGATGGCCTGAACCGGGCAATCAATATCGGATCGGCACTCCTCGGCGCGGTGATCTTTGCCTTCATCGCCGGCGCGGTCGCCCAGAGTGCAGGCCTGAGCCGCATGCTGAACCTGTCGACGAACCTGCTGGGGCTTCCCAAGGCGTGGTTCCAGTACGCGCTCTGCGCGCTCGCGGTCATCACTGCGCTCGGGATGCTGCTGCGCGCGGCGGAGCTTGCGATCTCCGGCCGCGACGTGACACGTGAGCGGCCGCCGGGGGTCACATGAGCGGCGCGACTCTCGGCACCATTGGCATCATTGTCCTTCTCGCGCTGCTGATCCTGCGGATCCCGGTCGCCTTCGCGATGTTCCTCGTCGGGTTCATCGGCATCTGGATGCTGAACGGCTGGAGCGCCGCGACCGGGCTGCTGGCGTCCGAAACCTTCACGCTCGCCTCCAACCCCGAGCTCGTGATCATCCCGTTGTTCATCCTGATGGGCAACGTGGCCACCGTCACCGGCATGAGCCGCCAACTCTACGACGCCGCCTATGCGAGCATCGGACAGGTGCGCGGCGGCCTCGCCTCTGCGACGGTCATCGGCTGCGGCGGCTTTGCGGCGCTGTCGGGCTCTTCGGTGGCGTCTGCGCTGACCATGGGCAAGGTCTCTCTCGCCGAAATGGACCGCTTCTCCTACGATCCACGGCTTTCGACCGGCGTCGTGGCCGCGGGGGGGACGCTCGGCATCCTCATCCCGCCATCGACGGGCTTCGTGATCTACGCGATCCTGACCGAGCAATCGATCGGTCGCCTGTTTCTCGCCGGCGTCCTGCCCGGCATCCTGTTGCTGAGCGCGTTCCTGACGACGATCGCGCTCATGTGCTGGTGGCGGTCCGACATGGGGCCGGCCGGTCCCTCCACCTCGGCGGCGGAAAAGGCGCGCGCGCTGCGCGGCGCGCTGCCGATCCTCGTGGTGATCCTGATGACGATCGGCGGCATCTATACCGGCCTCTTCTCGCCGGTCGAGGCGGCGGGCGTCGGGGCGGCCCTGGTGATCCTCTACGGCTTCGTCACCCGGTCTCTCGGGCCGGTCGCGCTTTGGCGCGCGGCACGCGAAAGCATCGTGACGACGGCGACCGTAATGCTGATCCTGATCGCGGCGCATCTCATCAACCCGTTCCTTGCGCTCAGCCACATCCCGTCGGCGGTCGGCGCGGCGCTCGACGCGCTCGCCCTCGGGACGATCGGCACGCTGGTGGCGATCCTGCTGGTCTACCTCGTGCTCGGCTGTTTCCTCGAGGGCTTCGCGATGCTGGTCCTGACGTTGCCGATCTTCTTTCCGGTGATCCTCGAACTCGGCATCGACCCGATCTGGTTCGGCGTCCTCGTGGTGCTGACGCTCGAGATGGGGCTGATCTCCCCACCTGTGGGAATCAACGTGTTCATCGTGAAATCGGTCGCCCCGAACGTCCCGCTGGGCGACATCTTCCGCGGCGTCCTTCCGTTCTGGTTCGCCATGCTGGTGACGCTCGCGATCCTGATCGCGCTGCCGCAAATCTCGCTCATCCTGCCCGACACGATGTTCGGCTGACATCTCGCGCCCGCGCGGGGAAAGGAGACGATGCTGATGACGATCCTCAACTTCTTCCGGCCGCGGCCGACCCGTGAAGGCGCGGCGCTGCCCGACTTCCTCGCAGGATACTCGATCGAGGTGATGCCCCGCACCGCCGCGAACATCGACGATTTCCGCGATGTGCTGCCCGCCGGGACGCGCGTCTACATCGCGCATATCGAGGGCACGCCGATCGAGGACATGGTGGCCTGCGCCAAGCGCGTCCGCGACGAGGGCTTCCGCCCGATGCCGCATGTGCCCGCACGCTGGATCGACGGGCGCGACACGCTCGAAGACTGGCTGCGTCGCTACGCCGAGGAGTCCGGCGTGACCGAGGCGCTGGTGCTGGCCGGCGGCGCGCGCCGCGCGGCGGGTGGCTTCGACAGCTCGATGGCGCTGCTCGAAACCGGCCTGTTCGACAAACACGGCTTCACCCGCCTGCACGTCGCCGGGCACCCCGAAGGCAGCCGCGACATCGATCCCGACGGCGGCACACGCATCGTCGACGACGCCGCGCGCTGGAAGCACGACTTCGCCCAGCGGACCGGCGCGGACATGGCGCTCGTGACCCAGTTCGTGTTCGACGCCGCGCCCGTGATCTCGTGGAGCGAGCGGATGCGCACCGCCGGCATCGACCTGCCGATTCATGTCGGCGTGGCCGGGCCGGCAAAGCTCCAGACGTTGCTGAAGTTCGCCGTAGCCTGCGGCATCGGCCCCTCCTATTCCGTGCTGCAGAAGCGCGCGCGCGACGTCAGCAAGCTGGTCAAGCCGTTCGAGCCGACCGAGGTTCTGAACGACATCGCCGATTACGCGGCGAAGACGCCGGACTCGCAGATCGCCGGTGCGCATCTCTTCCCGCTGGGCGGCATCCGGCAGGCCGCGGAATATGCCAACCGCATCGCAGGCACCGCACCGGCCGTCGCCGCGCGCGGCTGAGGATCACCGAGCAGAACCGGGAGACATCACAATGGCCGACACCCGAACGCGCGCCGGCGACATCGCTCATCTCGGCCATGTCGAGATGCTGACCGACCGCTACGATGAGAGCCTCGACTTTTTCACGCGGGTCTACGGGCTGAAACTGTCGGGCGAGGACGCCGACAGTGCCTACCTGCGCGCCTGGGACGACTACGAGCACCATTCGCTGAAGCTGACCCGCGCGGAAACGACGGGCGTCGGTCACATCGGCTATCGCGCCGCGTCGCCCGAAGCGCTCGACCGTTGCGTCGCGGTGATCGAGGCCTCGGGCTATCCGGTGCAGGGGTGGGTGGACGGCGATGACGGGCACGGTCCCGCCTTCCGTTTCGGGGATCCGTTCGGCCACGTCTTCGAGATCTATTACGAGACCCGGCGTTACGAGGCCCCGCCCGAAGACCGCCCGGCGCTCAAGAACACGGCGAGCGCCTTTACCGGCATGCCGCCGCGCCGGCTCGATCACCTGAACCTGCTCGCACAGGATGTCTCGGTTTTCCGTGACTTCATGCTGACCTGCCTCGGAAGCCGCGTGACCGAATACATCCAGCTCGACAACGGGCGGATCGGGGGCTGCTGGTTCACGGTCAACAACAAGACCTACGACCTCGCCTGCACAGAGGAGCATGGCACGGGCCACGGCCGTCTTCACCACGTGACCTATGCAACCGATCAGCGCGAGGACATCCTGCGCGCGGCCGACATCTTCCTGCAGAACGGCGTGCACATCGAGACCGGGCCGCACAAGCACGCGATCCAAGGCACCTTCTTCCTGTATGTCTGGGAACCGGCAGGCAACCGGGTGGAGCTGGCGAACGCCGGCGCGCGGCTGATCCTCGCTCCGGACTGGGAGCCGGTCCGCTGGACCGAGGCGGATCGCAAGAAGGGCCAGGCTTGGGGCTTGAAGACGATCGAGACGTTCCACACCCATGGCACGCCGCCGACGGCCGAGGACTGAGCCGCCGCCGCGGCCGCGTCACCGCGGGTGCGTGCCGCCCCGGGAGGTCCGCCTATTGGCCGGACTGCCGCGCGCGTTTTTCCTGGCCCAGCACCACGCCAATGACGACCGTCAGGACCAGAAGCCGAAAGACGTGATGCGCGGCGACGACTGTCGGCTCGATCCCGATCTGCACCGCCATCGCAGCCATGACCTCTACCCCGCCGGGCGCGAACGACATCAGCATCAGGGCGAATGGCAGGTCGAGCAGGCTCGCCGACACGAGCGCGCCGGCGACGGCCAGCGCGCAGGACAATGCGGTCAGCGCGACGCCGGCGCCGAGATTGCGGCGCAGGTCGCTCGAACTTCGCCCGCGGAACCGCAATCCGATCAGGCTTCCCATGATGGTGAAGGCCGTCAGCGTCATCCACGCCGGCAACTGACCCGGGGCGAGCTCCGATCCGTGACCCACACCCGAGGCGATCATGCCACCGAGCAGCCACGCCGCCGGGATGCTCAATCGGCTCAGCCCCATCGCCAGTGCGGCGGATACGAGCACGATCACCACGAACCCGAAGACCGACATCGGGCCCGTATTCGGTTGGGGTGCGTCGCCCTCGACGCCCCAGACCGCAAGGATGGCCGGGACCGCGACGGTCAGGAACAGCACACGCATCGACTGGACGATCGCGATACGGGCGGTATCACTGCGCAGGTCGGTCGCGATCCCGATGACGTAGCTCAGGTGGCCCGGCGTCGCCGCAAGTGTCGCCGGAAGCTTCTCGAACCCGAAAGCGCGGCGCAGCAGGGTGCGGCACGCGATCAGCGTGACGATAAGCGTCACGGACATGATGGCGAGGCTGGCCGGCCACTTCGCCGCGGCCTCGAGCACGTCCGGCGTGACGGACGATCCGATCCCGATGCCGAGCAGCAGGAAACAGGTGTCGCGCACGGGCGGCAGGATCGACAGGCGGGCGCCGAGCAGGCTGGCAAGCGTGACCGCGATGGCGGGTCCGGCGAGGAACGGCGCCGGAAATCCGATCGTGACGAAAAGCCCGGCGCCAAGTCCACCGACCGCCATGCAGGCGAGCGTTTCGAGCAGTGCTGTGCGGAGCTTCGTGTCGATCATGCCACTTCGTAAGACGTGAGAGCGTCCGCCCGTTCCGGACAATGCGCGGCGGGTTCCGTCGGACCCCCGCCGCACGGCGCGGTATACGCGCGGCGCGTCCCGGCCCCAAGGGGGGCCGGGCGCGAGATCAGTCGCTGAGCGGACCCTCTTCTTCGGCTTCCTTCATCTTCCGCTTCACGCGCTTGCCGAGGAAGATCGGAAGAACGAACCCGACGATCGCGATGGTCCACAGGATGATGGCCAGCCAGCTGTCGAAGAGCGTCGTCCATTCACCGTTCGAGATCGTCATCGCGCGGCGCAGGTTCACCTCCATCTCGTTGCCGAGGAGGATGCCCAGAATGATCGGGACCAGAGGCACGTCGAGCTTGCGCAACACCCAGCCCAGCGCGCCGAACAGCACCATCATCGTCAACTCGAAGGTGGAGCCGGTGATCGAGTAGATCCCGATGAAGGCGATCATCGCGACCACCGGCATCAGGATGTGCGTCGGCACCAGCAGCACCCGGGTGAAGATGCCCACCATCGGGATGTTGAGCGCCAGCAACATGAAGTTGCCGATGAACAGCGCCGCGATGAGGCCCCAGACCACGTCGGGGTTGTTCTGGAACAGAAGCGGCCCCGGCTGGATGTTCAGCGTCAGCAGCACGGCCAGAAGCACTGCCGTGGTGCCCGAGCCGGGCACGCCCAGCGCCAGCATCGGCACGAGCGCACCCCCCGAAGCGGCGTTGTTGCCGGCCTCCGGCGCGGCGACACCGCGCGGATCGCCTTTGCCGAACGTCTCGGACCGCGGGTCCGACACCTGCTTTTCGACCGAGTAGGCCAGGAACGACCCGAGCGAGGCCCCTGCCCCCGGCAGAACGCCCGAGATGAAGCCCAGAACGGTGGATCGGATCATCGCGGGCGTGCAGTAGCGCAGAACACTCAACGACGGCGTGACGCGGCCGATCTTCATCTTGCCCTCGTCCGCGCTGTCGTTCTGTCCGCGATGCTCGAGAAAGACGAAGACCTCGGACAGGGCGAACAGGCCGACGATCGCGATCAGGAAGTCGATGCCGTCGTAGAGGTGCACTTCGCCGAAGGTGAAGCGCTGCACGCCGGTCTGGGTGTCGACGCCGATCATCGCGATGCCGATCCCGAGCGCCGCCGCGAACGCGGACTTGGCCTGGTTCGTCGCAGCGATGCCGCCCAGCGTCGCGAAGGCGAGCGTGTAGAGGACGAAGTATTCGCCCGGGCCGAACAGCAGCGCGATCTGCACGAGAAGCGGCGCGAGGAAAACAAGGCCCCAGGTCGCGAAGAACGCACCGACGAAGGAGGCAACGCCCGAGAGCGCCAGCGCCTCGCCGGCCCGGCCGGCCTGCGCCATCGGATAGCCGTCGAGACAGGTCATCATCGCCGGTTCGTCACCCGGAATGTTGAGCAGGATCGACGAGATCCGGCCGCCGTACATCGCCCCGTAGTAAACGGAGGTCAGCAGGATCAGCGCGGCGATCGCACTGAGACCGAAGGTAAAGGCGAGCGGGATGAGGATCGCGACGCCGTTGGCCGGGCCGAGACCCGGCAGGGCGCCCATCATCGTGCCAAGAAAGCAGCCGAGCAGCGCCAGCAGAAGGTTCTGCCATGTCAGTGCGACGGCGAAGCCTTCGTAGAGGGAAGCGAAAGTTTCCATGATGTATGCCTTCAGAAGCCGAGCGGGCCGTCGGCGAGCGACAATCCGAAGATCAGCTCGAACAGCACGAAAAGACCGACCGAGGTGCCGACGCCGTTCAGGAGCGCAGTCAGCGGACCCGCACCGAGGCGCCACGTCAGGTAGGCGGTGATGATCACGGTCGAGAACACGAACCCGAGGATCGGCAGCACCTGCGCGTAGCCGAACATCACGAGCAGCGCGCAGCCGATCTCGGCCAGACGGTTGAGCGCCGGCCATTTCGGCTCGGGATCGGGTTTCACGACGAAGTAGATGGACGAAAGGCCGAGGACGAGCGCGATGATCATCGGGAAGCCGTCGGGCCCGATGGCGTCGGACGAGAACGGTTCGGGGATGATGGTCGCCGCCCAGGCGTAGAACACGGCGAGGGCGAGCCCGACGCCGCCGAGAACGCGATCACTCATCATGAGATGTCTCCCGGGTGCATGTTTTTAGGAAAGCCGCATGCGGCGAATGCCTCGCCCGCGACATCGCCGCGGGCGAGGTGCCGGCAGCTCCGGCGCCTTACTGGATGAGGCCGATCTCGCGCGAGATCTCCTCGATGTCGCTGACGGACTCGGCGACGAAGTCGCGGAATTCCTCGCCGTGGAGATCGAGATCGGCGAGGCCGTTCTGCTCCATGACGGCTTTCCATTCTTCGCTCGCGTACATCGTGTCGAGCTGACCGCTCCACCAATCGTACGCTTCGTCGCTCATCTCGCCCGGGGCGTAGAAGCCGCGCCAGTTCGCGCCGACGACGTCGAGACCCTGCTCAGAAGCTGTCGGGAACTCCGAGAAGTCGCCCTCGAGCCGCTCCGGCGCCAGCACGGCGAGAACCCGAAGATCGCCCGACTCGACGAAGCCCATCGCTTCGGAGAGATCGCCCGAATACGCCTGAAGCGAGCCGGCCAGAAGCTGGCTGATCGCCTCGCCGCCGCCGGCGAAGGCGACGTACTTGATCGAGCGCAGCTCCTCGATCCCGGCTTCCTGCGCCGCGATCAGGACCTTCAGGTGATCCCAGCCACCCGAGGCCGAGCCACCACCGATCGAGATCGAGCTCGGATCCTCCTCGAGCGCGGTCATCAGCTGCGGCAGATCCTCGATCTCGGAATCGGGCCGCACGCCGATGACGCCGTAATCCGCGCCGATCGTGCCGAGCCAGCGAACCTGGTCCATCGTGTTGCCCGGATACGCGCCCTGCGCGAGGCGGGTCGCCGTCGCGGTCGAGGCCGCCACGATCAGGTCGTTCTCGTCGTTGCGCTTGTTGACCACCTCGGCATAGGCAACGCCGCCACCGCCGCCCGACAGGTTCTGCACCCGCATCGAGCCGTCGATCAGGTCGGTTTCGCGCATGATGCGCGCCACCTGGCGGCAGGTGAAGTCCCAGCCGCCGCCGGCCGCGGCGGGCGCGATGCACTCGGGCTGATCGGGGGTGAATTCCTGGGCCGATGCCGCGAACGGCACGGTTGCGACGAGGGCGGCCGCAACGGCGCCGCCCGCTAGGGTTGTCTTGATCATGTCAGTCTCCTCCACTGGACGTCGGGGCGCGCAGCCCCGTCCACTCGCGGAGCCTAGTGGCACAGGCTGTCGTCAAGCTGTCATCGGCCTGCACATCTTTTCACCGACCGTCCCACCTTCTATGCTTGCGGTCCGGGGAGGAACGGCATGCGCGTACTCTTGATCGAGGATGCCGGCGATGTGGCCGCGACGATCGCGGCGCATCTGGGTCGCGAGGGATTCGCCTGCGACGTGGTCGACACCGCCGCCGAGGCAGAGACCTGCCTCGCGGTCCAGGAGTTCGATCTCGTCATCCTCGATATCCAGCTTCCGGACGGCGACGGCCGCGAGGTCCTGAGGGCGATGCGTCGCCGGCGCGACACGACGCCGGTTCTGATGCTCTCGGCAAACTTTTCGGTCGAGACGCGGGTCGGCTCGCTCGACGAAGGCGCGGACGACTATCTCGTCAAACCGTTCGATCTGCGCGAACTGAGCGCGCGCGTCCGCGCCCTGACCCGGCGTGGCAACGAGCAATCGGCGCCGGAGATCTCGGTCGGCGACATCGTCTTCGACCCTTCGGCGCACACGGTGCGCCTTCGCGGCGAACTGGTGCCGATGACGCGCCGGGAACTGACGCTGCTCAACATTCTCATGCGCAACACCGGCCGCATCATATCCAAGGAGAAGCTCTTCGAGGGGTTGTTCACCTTTGATGATGCCGATGTCGGCCTGAACGCGATCGAGCTCTACGTGGCGCGCATCCGCAAGAAGCTCGGAGGATCGGACGTGAAGATCCTTACCCACCGCAATCTTGGCTACTCGCTCGAGAATGCCGGCCGTGACTGACGCCGCCGCCCCGCGGACCACGCTCTCGCTGCAGGCGCGCATCGCGCTTGCGATCGGTGCGGTCGTCGCCATCGGCGGGATCCTCGTGCTGATCGCCGCGCTTGCCTACGGCCGCCATGCGGCGCGCGAAGCGTTCGATCGTCTGCTGGTCGGCGCCGCGAGCGACATCGCCGAGTCCATCACGATCCGCGACGGGGTCCCGATCGTGGACATGCCGGTCTCGGCGTTCGAACTGCTCGCGCTCGCGCCCCGGGATCGGATCGACTACCGCGTGGTCGGCCGCGGCGGCGAGACCCTGACAGGCAGCGACAGCACACCCCGGCCCGACGACGCACTGCCGATCAGCTTCTACGGCGGCACGTTCGGCGCGGAGCCCGCGCGCTACGTGGCCGTGGTGCGCCGCTTCGCCGAGCGAGGCTACACTGGCCCTGTCGAGGTCATCGTCGGCCATACGCTTCACGCGCGCCGGGCGCTCGCCTTCGACATCGCGCAGAACGCCGTCGTCGTCCTGGGCGCGGCCGGCGTGGTGATTGCCGTCTTCGCGTGGCTCGCGGTCCTGTCCGCGCTGCGCCCGCTGGGGCGGATCGGCGATGCGCTTGCGCGCCGCACGCCCGCAGACCTCACGCCGCTGGCCGAACCTGCCCCGCGCGAGGTCGCGGCCCTGCGCGACGCGCTCAACGACTTCATCGCGCGACTGCAGCGGCAGTTGAACGCAAACCGGGACTTGATCGCCGACACCGCGCACCAGCTGCGCACACCACTCGCCGCGATCCGCGTGCAGCTCGATGCGGTGAAGCACGAGGACGACCCCGCACAGCAGGCCGCGCTTCTCGATCGTGCGCGCGACCGCCTCGTGGCCCTGAGCCGGCTGCTCGACCAGTTGCTCAGTCAAGGCCTCGTGGTGCACCGCGGCGACGCCGCGCGGAAGGAACGGCTGGACCTGCGCGACGTGGCGCTCGAGATCTACGAGGCCAGCGAACTGGAGATCGCGGCGTCGCACCACGCGATCACGCTCGACCTTCCGGAAACCGAAGTCGCGGTTACCGCGGACCGTCTGTCGCTGACCGAGGCGGGAAAGAACCTCCTTGGGAACGGGATCCGCCATGGCGTGCCGCCGATCGTCTTCGGCGTGTCGGGCACGCCGCAGGAGGCGCGGCTCTGGGTCCGGGATGCCGGAGGCGGCCCGGACGACGCCGTGCTGTCGCGCATGGGCAGCCGATTCCTGAACGGCGCGTCCGCCGGGGCCGGCGGCCTCGGCCTCGCGATCGCGCACGCCGTCGCCACGAACCACGACGGTCAGCTGGCGCCGCGCCGTGGCGACGCGGGCTTCGAGATCGCCATGGTCCTGCCGCGGGAGACCCCCCCGTGATCCTTCGGCTCGCGCTCTGTCTAGGCTTTGTCGCGGGCACCGGTGCCACCGCGCAGGAGCTTTCCGAACGGCTCGGGCCGCCGGACGCCGCGCAGGAGATGCGGGTGCGCAGCACCACGGACCTCGCCGTGCTGCGTCCTGTTCTGGAGAGCTTTCTCGACGCGCGGCCCGATACGGCGATCGTCTACGAGCAATGGCTGTCAAACAATCTCTACCGGCGCAGCCTGGCGGACTGCGAGCAGGGGCCGCCGGGCGCGGATCTGGTCATCAGTTCCGCAGTTCATCAACTGGTGGAATTCGTAAACCGGGCGTGCGCCGCATCCTATGTCTCCGAAGAAACCGCGTCGTTGCCCGCGGCCTTGTCGTGGCGCGACGAACTCTGGGGCATCACCCGGGAGCCGGCGGTGATCGTCTACAATCGTGAGCTGGTACCGACGCAGGATGTGCCACGCTCTCGCTTCGATCTTCTGGACATCCTGCGCAACCGGTCCGAACGCTACGCCGGGCGCGTGGCGACCTACGACATCGAGGCGTCGGGCCTTGGATTTCTCTTCGCCTACGCGGACTCGCTCGAAGCCACGACGTTCGGCGGCCTGCTCGAGTCATTCGGCCGCACGGGCGCCGTTGCGACCTGCTGCTCGGCCGAGATCATGAACGGGGTCCTGAGCGGGCGATACCTCATCGGCTACAACATACTCGGCTCGTACGCCTTCGATCTCGCCGAGGAGAACCCGCAACTCGGTATCGTCGCACCCGCGGATTATACACTGATCCTCGCCCGCGGCGCGGTCATTCCCCGAAACGCGGAAAATGCCGCGCTGGCTGCCGGGCTTGTCGACTACATGCTGTCCCCGGCCGGAACCGACGGCCTGCGCGATGCGCATCTGCTCACCGATCTGGACGGCCTGATCGACAAAGGCGCAGCAGCCGAGGCTTTCGGCGCCTCGCAGTTGAGGCCGATCGAACTGTCACCAAAGCTCCTCGTCGCCTCTGACCGACAGAAGCGCAGCCTGTTCAACGACCTCTGGCGAAACGCCTTTCCGGGACAGTGAGCGCGGCTCCCAAACCGAGACCCTATCGCTGGTTCGGCGGACCGGACATCGAGCGATCGAAGTGACCGGGGCGGGTGCACCACGTCATGTCGATGTTTGTTCTGGCCCATTTTCATTCATCGACTTGAAGGCAGAGGTCATCGGACGTCGCACGCCTTCGCTTGGTTTCGCGGCCGTCTAGCACACGACATTCGAATGGATCCGACGGTTCAATACTGGCCGCCTGCGCGAGCCCATCAAAAACATCGTGCCCGCAGAAGTTACGCGATTCCGGAAGCCAATGCCGAGTCCGCCTCGGCGACGATTTCCGGTCTTCGGCCGAACCGGCGCGGTGCAGTCGGTGCCACGGGGCGCATCATCAACAGACCGCGATCCATGAAGCGTCGCATGGCGGAGCACACCGCACGCGGGACCAACGTTCAGACGCCTCCGTTCGCCAGAGACGCAACACGACCGGAGGGTTCATGCTCGGGTGGATGCAGCGGAACGCCGAATTGCTAAACGTCTTCATGAGCCTCGTGCTCATGTGCGTTTGGGTTGCGTCCTACAGTTCTTTCTCGTCAGCTTCTTGCGGCAGAACCGCAGCGTGATCCACATCAGTCGCGCCGCCTCTGAGCAAAGCAAGGGCCGATGCCTCGTGACGAACATGGGCGCCACGCACGCCTACCTGCTGGCGGTCGCGGTGGACATCGATACGGACGACGGCAACACCCGCTCGCTCGTCACCGACCGGGAGGACGTGGCCGAAGGCGAGTTTTCGGATCTCCTCATGCGCACGCTTCAAGGTCCTCTCGGACCGGGCGAGGCGCGCGACATCGGCAGTTTCGAGGATCTCGCGCAACGCGCGCAGACACACCTGCAAACCGAGTTCGACATTCGTCGATCTCGGTGCGGCAGCTAGAACGCCTCTTCGGGCGCCTGATGAACACGACCCCGAAGCGATACTACGCCGAGCTGCGCCTCGACCGAGCGAGGCTTCTGTTTTTGCAGACGGAAATGTCCGTGTCGGAGGTCGCGTTCGCGTGCGGGTTCGAAAACCCCAGCTATTTCTCGTGGACCTATCGCGCGCATTTCGGCACCTCGCCGCGCGCTCAATCCTTTCGGATTGCGTAACACCGTCGCCGTCAGCCGGGCGCGACGATCCGATCAAGTTCGCGCCGGATGATCTCTGTCACTCGCTGGTGGAGGGTCGAGACAGACCGTTTCGGGCGGCCCGACTTGCATTCACGCGGACGCGTAGAGCCGGTTTTGCCGCCCGTCGCGGGCGGTCCTCAGGTCGTGCCGCGGCGCACGATCTCGAATCCCACATCGACGACCGGATGGGTCACCTCCGACTTGGCCAGCCGCGCCAGGAGCGCCTCGGCCGCAAGCCGTCCCAGACGCTTGCGGTCGACCCTTACGGACGTCAACGCCGGCTCGAGTTCGGCGGCGAAGTCCTGGTCTCCGAAACCTATCACGGCGAGATCCTCGGGGATCGAAAGCCCCCGCGCCTGAGCCTCGATCATCACGCCGTGCGCGAGAAGGTCAGACGAGCAGAACACCAGCCGTGGCGTCGGCCCCTGCCCTTCGATCAGTCCGGCGAGCGCGGTTCGTCCGGCACGGATCGAGGCGGGGCCACCGACATCCACATCCCGCACCGACGCCCCCCCGCGCGCCGAAAAGCGGTCCGCGAAGGCGCGCCGCCGCCGGTGGGCCCGCTCGTCCGAAGCCGTGACACTCGCAGCACATGAATGTCCGAGATCCAGCGCGAAATCCGCAACGGCGCGGCCGGCCTCGGCGTGGCTGAACCCGACGCAAAGATCCACGGGGCTGTCGCTCAGATCCCAGACCTCGACCACCGGTATGGCCGCACCCAGCAAGAGCCGCCGCGTCGCTGCCGTGTGCTGGATCCCGGTCAGCAGCATCGCGTCGGGACGGCGCGACAGGTGGGCCGAAATCAGCGCCTCTTCTTCGGACGGGTCGAAACCGGTTTCGGAAAGCAGGATCTGGTAGCCCCGCGCCCGGAGCGTTTCCGAGAACGGGGCCATGAAGGATGAGTAGACCACGTTGGTCAGCGACGGGATCAGCGCCGTGACGAGGTTTGACCGGTTCGAGGCGAGCGCCCCCGCGATGGCGTTCGGCACGAAGCCGGTAAGCTCGATGGCCTCACGAATGCGGCGCAGGGTCTCGGGCGAAACCTTCGACGGGTCCGAGAGCGCGCGGCTCACGGTCACCTGGCTGACGCCGGCCATCCGGCCGACGGTTGCCATGGTGACGCGCTTGCCTGTCCCATTCTCGACGTTCATGCTCGAATGCTCCGGCCCCGGCCGTCATAAGGCAAGACGGCGATGCGTCACGCGAGCTGATCCGTCGCCCGCTTGTTGCGAGCTATGTACACGGATGCGGCAAGAGACCCAATGATCAGCACCCAGAGAACCAAGGCTATCCAACTCTTGGTGAAGAAGATCGTCAGATCGCCGAAGCTCTCCAGGCTCTTCACGAAGTAAACTTCGGCCGATGGCCCGAGAATGAAACCGATGATGAACGGCGCGATCTCGAGGCCGAGCTTGACTGCGACCCAGCCGAAGAGGCCGAAGATCAGCAGCGTCCAGACGTCGAACATGATGCCGTAGTTGATCGTGTAGGCGCCGATCACGCACATCATCAGAATCACCGGGAACAGGATGTGCTTGGGGATCGTCACCACCATCGCAAAGTAGCGGATCGCCACGTACATCATGACGAGCATGGCCACGTTGGCGAGCAGCATTGCGAAGATCATCGCGTTCCATGTCTCGGGATTGTTGCCGATAAAGAGCGGTCCGACCTGGATTCCCTGAAGCGTGAAGGCGCCGATCAGGAGCGCCGTGGTCGAGTCCCCAGGGATGCCGAGTGACAGAAGCGGCACGAGCGCGCCGCCAGTGAGGCCGTTGTTGCCCGACTCCGACGCGATGAGGCCCGACGGCTCACCCTTGCCGAAACGCTCGGGGTGTTTCGAGAAGGTCTTGGCGTTGGAATAGGCGAGGATCGACGCGGCCGATCCTCCGACGCCGGGAAGAATGCCGGTGAAGGTGCCGATGCCGGACGAGCGAAAGATGTTCACGAATTGGCCCTTGAAGATGCCCAGCGAGAAGCCGCCGCCGCCGCCGATCTTCACGTCGTCCATCGTCTGGCCCTGCTTCACGCCGGTCTCCGCCTCTTCAAGGATCGCGGCGAGACCGAAAAGACCGATGAGGACGGGAAGGAGCGAAAAGCCGCCTTCGAGCCAGTATTCCGTGCCCGGCGGGATGAGCCGCAGCTCGCCATTTCCCCCATCCGAGATGTCGTAGACGCCGATAAGCGCGACGAAGATGCCGAGAAAGCCCGAGAAGATGCCCATCAGCATGTCCGAGGACAATGCCGCCATCACGGTAAGAGCAAAGAGGATGATGAGGAACTTCTCGACATACGAGAACTCGATGGCGAAGTTCGCAAGCGCCGGGGCGAAGAAGAACAGAGCGATCAAGCTGACCACCCCGCCACAGAAGGAAGCGATGATACCAATGCGCAGCGCCTTCTCGCCCTCGCCGGCCTTGGCCATTGGATAGCCGTCGAAGGTCGTCGTGATCGAGGACGGGGTGCCGGGAATACCGAGAAGGATCGCAGGCACGAGACCACCCGAAATCCCGCCGACGTATAGCCCGAGCAGCAACGCAAGGCCGTTCTCGAGACCGAGCGAATAGGTCATCGGCAGGCAGACGGCGACGGCCATGGTGGCGGTCATGCCGGGAATGGCACCGAAGATGATGCCGACGAGCGTCCCTCCCACGACGAGGCAGAGGAAGAGCGGCGATATGAGGCTGAGAAATTCCATGCCGAATGCTCCAGACACGTCAGGGAAGGGTCAGGAAGAAAAGGTCGGTGAAGAGCCACCAGACCAGAGCCGGGGCGAGGAGTGCGACGATGGCTAGCGGTACGACGTTCCGGATCGTTCGGTCGTGCATGAACAGCAGTCCGGTGGCGAGCACGTAAGGCACCGAGCAAATCAGGAAGCCCCGGCCAGTGTTGGGCCAGATGTCCCCGACCGGAACCATCAACGAGAAGTAGAGCAACGTCAGCGCCAGCGTGCCAAAGAAGCGCGCCTTGTCCATGCGGGACAGGGTCTCGCGCCAATAGCCGCCGGCACCGGCAATACGCTGCCTCTTGGTCAGCAGGATCGCGGCCCCCATAAGCGCGAGGATCACTGAGATCAGCCGCGGAAAAACGAGGTGCGAAGTCTCGAAATCGATCGTTACCTGGGTAAGCGCGTCCATGCCCGTCTCCTCCCTCAGAGATGTGCGGATACAAAAAGGGCCCGGACGCGCGCGCCCGGGCCCTTCGATTGGATCAGGATTCGCCCGAGATCTCGGAGATCACCTGCTCGTAGGTGTCGCGCTTGTCCATGAGGTGTTGCTGCGCCTCGCCCGAGGGCAGGAAGTTCGGAATGAAGAACGACGCCTTCTGACGCTCCTGGATCTCGCCGTTCTCGAAGATCTCGGCCAGCGCGGTGTCGATCTGCTCGATGATCGCCGGGTCCATCTCCGGGTTGAAGAGGAAGAAGAACTCCTTGTCGAACGTGAAGTTCTCGCCCTCTTCGTTGAGCGGCACGGAGGTTTCCGGGGCGGCGTACTGCATCAGCGCGGCGCGGTCGGTCTCGCCCATGCCCTGCTCGGGCGCTTGCTCGAGCGTCGCGGGACGCGCGGTGATCCAGACGAAACGCATCGCCTTCTGGTCATCCTCGGGCAGCTGCGTGAACTGCTCGTTGGCCTGAATGGAGCCGTTGATGACGTCGGCGAGGTCGTCCCACATCGCCTGGTTCTTGTCCGACTGCGAGCCGGTGTTGACCGCGACGATGTTCTCCTCCGAACCCGGGCTGCGTACGGCAGCTGCGTTCTTCATCGCCGAGAAGCCGATTTCGGACACGCCGCCCGGCTGGATCGCGACGCGCACGCGCTCCCCGTTCTCTGCAGCCGTGAGGATGTCGTCCATCGACTGGTATTCGGAGGACTTGGGCACGAGGTAGGCGTTGCCCGGGTTGATCGCGACGGTCGGACCGACGGTGTAGTTCTCGAACGGATCGTCGTAGCCCGACACCCCGTAGAGATTCCCCAGATACGACTGGTCGTGGAAGATCATCAGCGTGGTGCCGCGGCTATCGCGCTCGAGCGCCTTGAACGCCTCGGTCGCGCCCACTGCATCCACTTTGATGTTGATGTCGAGATGCTCGGCCAGAGCATCGGCGACGATGGACGAGTTCTGGTAGGTATCCCCGCCCGTCGAGGTCGAGCCGATCACGAGGCGCACGTTGCGCGGCAACTCCTGCGCGGCGGCGGCGATCGGTTGGGCAAGCAGCGCCGTGGCGCTGACGGCGGCAAGGATGGTTCTGCGGGTAAAGGTCATCATGTCCTCCCGTGAGGCCGCGCGCGGCGACCCGTCGATTGCTGTCGAAGCGTCCCCCTCAGACGCCCGATGCGACTTCGGCCAACGGCCAATGTAAGCGCATACATGACCTTCAGCACGGCTGAGTATGCGCTGTCAACAGCTTTCATGGCTCGCATCGAGCGCGGCAGAATTACCTCAGAAACATTGCGCGACCGCGTTGACAGGCTCAAATGTATGCGCATACACAAACGGAAACAGCTACGGGAGGAGCGTCTCATGAAGGATTCGCGGGGCAAGACCGCTGACGACCTGCGCTCGGCGCGCTGGTTCGCGCCCGACGACCTGCGCAGCTTCGGCCACCGTTCGCGCATGATGCAGCTTGGCTACTCCGAGGAGGAATTCCGCGGCCGGCCCATCATCGGCATTCTCGACACCTGGTCCGAGTTGAACTCGTGCCACAGCCACTTCCCCGAGCGCGTGAAGGACGTCAAACGCGGCGTGCAGATGGCGGGCGGCCTCCCCGTCCAGATGCCGGCTCTCAGCGTCGACGAAAGCTTCACGAAACCGACCTCGATGCTCTACCGCAATCTGCTCGCGATGGAAGCCGAGGAGATCATCCGGTCGCACCCGCTCGACGGCGTCGTCCTCATGGGCGGCTGCGACAAGACCACGCCGGGTCTCGTCATGGGGGCGATCACCGCCGGGATACCTTTCATTTACCTCCCAGCCGGCCCCATGCTGCGCGGGCACTATGCCGGCCGCATTCTCGGCTCGGGGTCGGATGCCTGGAAATTCTGGGACGAGCGTCGCGCCGGCAACATCTCGGACGAAGAATGGCTCGGCGTGCAGGGCGGCATCGCACGGTCAGCGGGCACATGCATGACCATGGGCACGGCATCGACGATGACGGCGATCACGGACGCGCTTGGCCTCACCCTGCCCGGCGCTTCCTCGATCCCCGCCGCCGATGCGGGCCACCAGCGCATGGGGTCGGCCTGCGGGCGGCGTATCGTGGAGATGGTGTGGGAGGACCTCACCCCCGACCGGATCATCACCGACGCATCGGTGCAGAACGCCGCGATTGTCGCGATGGCCACCGGTTGCTCCACCAATGCGGTCGTTCACCTCATTGCCATGGCACGAAGGGCAGGCGTGGACCTGACGCTCGAGGATCTCGACGCGCTGGGGCGCACCACGCCGCTCGTCGCCAATGTCCGGCCCTCCGGCAAGGAGTACCTCATGGAGGACTTCTTCTATGCTGGTGGGCTGCGCGCGCTGATGAAGCAGATGGAGGAACGGATCGACACCTCCTGTGTGACAGTTACCGGCAAGACGCTTGGCGAGAACCTGGAGGGGGCCGAGGTCTACAATGATGACGTCATCCGGCCGCTGTCGAACCCCGTGTACCACGAAGGCTCGCTCGCCGTGCTGCGCGGCAACCTCTGCCCTGACGGTGCGGTGATCAAGCCCGCCGCGTGCGATCCCAAATACTACAACCACGAGGGCCCTGCGCTCGTCTTTGACAGCTATCCCGAAATGAAGGCGGCGGTCGACGATCCCGACCTCGACGTGACGCCCGACCACGTGATGGTTCTGCGCAATGCAGGTCCCCAGGGCGGGCCAGGATTCCCCGAATGGGGCATGCTGCCGATCCCGACCGCGCTGGTGAAGCAGGGCCATCGCGACATGCTGCGCATATCGGACGCGCGGATGTCGGGCACGTCCTACGGCGCATGCGTGCTGCACGTTGCGCCAGAAAGCTTTGTGGGCGGGCCGCTCGGGTTGCTCAAGACTGGCGATATCGTGCGGCTCGACCTCGCAAACCGCAGGCTCGACATGCTGGTCGACGAGGATGAGATCGAACGCCGCCGCGCGACCTGGACACCGCCGGAGCCGCGGTTCCAGCGGGGCTGGGGTTGGATGTTCTCGAAACATGTAGGCCAGGCCGATACCGGCTGCGACTTCGATTACCTGCAACGAGACTTCGGGGTTGCAGCAGGCGAACCCGACATCTTCTGAAGACTATGAAGCGGAGGCCGCATGGCTCTCGATCTCGATACAGCGCTCCGGGGCATCTCGGGCATTCTGGTCACTCCTTTCGACGAAAAGGGTGGAGTCGCCCCGGAGAAGCTCGCTCCGATCGTTGACCGGGCGCTCAAGGCAGGAATGCACATGCCGGTGGTGAACGGAAACACCGGCGAGTTCTACGCCCTCACCACCGATGAAGCCATGACCATGGTGCGCGAGGTCGCTGGCCTCGTCGACGGTCGTGCGCCGCTCCTTGCGGGGGTCGGACGCGGCATACGCGATGCCTGCCGCCTCGCCGAAGCCTCGGCAGAAGCGGGCGCAACTGCGCTCATGATCCACCAGCCGCCCGATCCCTTCGTCTCGCCCCGCGGCACGGTCGACTACGTGAACGCCGTCTCGGACGCCGCGGGTGGCCTGCCGATCATGCTGTATCTCCGCAACGACGCCATCGGCACGGACGGCATCCGCGCGCTCTGCGAGGTGTCGGGCGTAAAGGGCGTGAAATGGGCAACGCCGAACCCGCTCAAGCTCGCCGCCGCGATCAATGCTTGCGATCCCTCGATCGTCTGGGTGGCCGGCCTCGCAGAAGTCTGGGCGCCACCGCTCTACGCGGTCGGCGCTCGCGGGTTCACCTCTGGCCTCATCAATATCTGGCCCGAGCGGTCGATGGCGATCCACGCTGCGCTCGATGCCGGCGATTACCCCGAGGCGAACCGGCTCATCGCCGGGATGCGCGCCTTCGAGGACATCCGAGCCGAAGAATTGAACGGCACCAATGTCACCGGTGTGAAGGCCGCCCTGCAGGCACTCGGCCAAGATTGCGGACCGACGCGCCCGCCGTCGGCCTGGCCACTGACCGACGCGCAGGACGCGACGATGCGGGCCTTCCTCGCCGCCAACAAACTCACCTGATCCACACGGGAAAGGACCACGCACATGCTCGACGAGACCTTCACCCCGCACGGGAAGCACCTCATTGCCGGCGACTGGGTCGCCGGAGACCAGACGTTTACCTCGCAGCCGGCGCACGGGCCCGCGCATGCCTACTCGGTCGGAACGCCGGAGCTTGTTGACCGCGCCGCCGAGGCTGCGGAGGAGGCGTTCTGGACCTACGGCTACGCGAGCCGCGAGGCGCGTGCGGCCTTCCTCGAAGCCATCGCCGACGAGATTGAGGCGCGCGGCCCACAGATCACGGCCATCGGCACCTCCGAGACTGGTCTTCCCGAGGCGCGACTCGAAGGCGAGCGCGGGCGCACGGTCGGTCAGCTGCGCCTCTTTGCCTCCCACATCCGCGCGGGCGACTACCTCGACCGCCGTCACGACGAGGCGTTGCTAGACCGCCAGCCGGCGCCGCGCCCCGACCTGCGCATGATGCAGCGGCCGATCGGCCCGGTTGCCGTCTTCGGCGCGTCGAACTTTCCGCTCGCCTTCTCGACGGCAGGCGGCGATACGGCGGCCGCACTGGCTGCGGGCTGTCCGGTGATCGTGAAGGGCCACGGCGCCCACCCCGGCACCGGAGAAATCGTCGCTGAGGCGATCAAGGCCGCCGTCGAAGCGACCGGCATGCCGAAGGGCGTCTTCTCCCTTGTTCAGGGCGGCAAGCGCGACGTCGGACAGGCGCTGGTACAGCATCCGCTGATCAAGGCCGTGGGCTTCACCGGATCGCTCACGGGCGGCCGCGCGCTCTTCGATCTCGCGATGTCGCGCCCCGAGCCGATCCCGTTCTACGGCGAGCTCGGCTCGGTGAACCCGATGTTCCTGCTGCCCGCGGCGGTCAAGGCCCGCGGCGCCGAAATCGGCACCGGCTGGGCCGGGTCGCTGACCATGGGCGCCGGACAATTCTGCACCAATCCCGGCATCGCGGTCGTCGAGAAGGGCGACGCGGGCGACGCTTTCGTCGCGGCGGCCAAGGCGGCGCTTGAAGCGAGCGCAGAGCAGACCATGCTCACCGACGGCATCGCTCAGGCCTATCGTGACGGCAAGGCCCGCTTCGATGCGCGCAACGCCGTGACGCCGATCCTCAAGACCGAATGCGACGGGCGCGCCGCCACGCCGAACCTCTACGAGACCGACGCGGAGGCCTACCTGCAGGACCATTCTTTGGGTGAAGAGGTCTTCGGCCCGCTCGGCCTCGTGCTGCGGGTCTCGGGTCCGGACGAGATGGAAACGCTCGCACGCGGGTTCGAGGGTCAGCTCACCGCAACCCTGCACATGGATGACGGCGACGCCGAGACCGCAAAACGCCTGCTGCCCGTGCTCGAGCGCAAAGCGGGCCGCCTGTTGGTGAACGGCTTCCCGACCGGCGTCGAGGTGGCCGACTCGATGGTGCATGGCGGCCCCTACCCCGCCTCCACGAACTTCGGCGCGACAAGCGTCGGCACCTTGTCGATCCGGCGCTTCCTGCGCCCGGTCTGCTATCAGAACATGCCCGAAAGCCTGCTCCCCGAGGATCTGGCATGAAGGACAGGCAGGGTGCCGAGGGGCCCGGCCCCTCTGCGCCTTCCGGCGCATTTACCCGGCACCTGCCCGGGCAGAGCAAGACCGGGGACGGTCGAGGAGGAGACGAAATGAACGACAACACGCGCACGAAGCTCATGGGCGTCTCGGTGGCGACGCTCGCGACCGCGCTCTACAAGCGGGGCCTGCGCAGCCAGGTGATCCAGGGCGTGCACCCGGTCGGACGCAAGGGCGTGAACATGGTCGGCCCGGCCTTCACCCTGCGCTACATGCCCGCGCGCGAGGACCGCAACACGCTCGCCGAGTTCCGCAACCCCGAGCACCCCCAGCGTGTCGCGATCGAAACCTGCCCCGAGGGCGCAGTTCTCGTCATGGACAGCCGCAAGAGCGCAACCGCGGCCTCGGCCGGCGACATCCTGATCACCCGCCTGATGAAGCGTGGCGGTGCGGGCGTTGTGACCGACGGCGGCTTCCGCGACTCCGCGGTCATCGCCGATCTCGATATTCCCGCCTATCACACGCGACCCTCTTCGCCGACCAATCTCACGACAAACGAGGCGATCGCGATCAACGAGCCGATCGGATGCGGCGATGCCCCGGTCTTTCCGGGCGACATCGTCGTCGGCGACGACGACTGCGTCATCGTGATCCCGGCGGAGATCGCCGACGAGGTCGCGGACGAGGCCGTCGAGATGACCGCCTACGAGGACTTCGTCGTCGAGCGGGTCAAGGACGGCGAGAGCATCATCGGTCTCTATCCCTGCACCAAGGATGAACACCGCGCCGCCTTCGAGGATTGGCGAAAGGCAAGCGGCCGGTAACCAGTTTGGTGGCGGCGCTGGCAGCGCCGCCCAACCTCTCGCATTCCAAAAAAGACCGCCCCGGCGTCGGCCGTTGGGGCGGTCAGTCAGAGCACTGCGCAGGGAGACGACACGGGGCCCGTTGAATGGCAGCGGCACGCTCACCGGACCGGCGGGTCATGCCTCGATCGTGACCTTGCCGATGGCGTTCGAGCAGCATGCGAGGATGTAGCCGTCCTCGATATCATCGTCGGTGATGCCGCCGTTGTGGACCATGTGCACCTGCCCTTCGAGCTTCCTGACCTTACAGGTTCCGCAGCCGCCGAAGGTGCAGCCCGACGGAATGACGAGGCCCGCCGCTCGAACGCGGCTTTCTCGACATCAACGCACCCATCCCGCCGGCTCTGTGACAGGTCTGCCGCGTGCCATGTAGCCGGTCAGAACAGCAGCGAGGATCGGGACCTCGGCAACCCGGCGACCTTGGTCGTGTGCCCCGGGCTCTGCTCCGGCCGTTTCGAGCAATGCATCCACGGACAGTCAGGGCATTCCCGTGGAAGATGGCCCGAGAGGTACCGTCTCGGCGCGGTTCCTGCGGTGAGATCCAATCTGTGGCCGCCAGATGGCCCGGCCGAGGTATCTGGACGCGTGAAGCGCCTCGGCCCGCGCGACCGCGCCCGCGGACGACGGCGCCCAAGGCCTCGCGTTCTCGAGGTGATCTGCCTCGAAATCCCTCCGAGAAGGTCTT
Source organism: Roseivivax jejudonensis (assembly GCF_900172265.1). Classification (GTDB taxonomy): domain Bacteria; phylum Pseudomonadota; class Alphaproteobacteria; order Rhodobacterales; family Rhodobacteraceae; genus Roseivivax; species Roseivivax jejudonensis. The sequence goes on from NZ_FWFK01000001.1 coordinate 379,534, forward strand.
AAAGGTGCGCTAGCTACCTGGCCTGCGATCAATGCGTACACTTCAGCGACTTTCGCCGGAGCCAACATAATAGCCGCGCGACGGTCACCGGTGCCAAGACTCCCCCAAACCTCTCCCCTACCAGGGATCTCTTGCGGATCTCTTGGCACATGAACACGCACGTTCCAGCTGCCAGTCCCTGCCCTTTTCGTGATCAAATCGCGCTTGCGCGTCCGTTCACCTTTACAACCAGTCGTCTCGACTGTCCGCAACAGTTCACGGTCGTAACCGCACGATCCTACTCAAGTATTTGATATGTATGAAGTGGCTGTGCGGCCAGTCCAAGGCTAGCCGGTCTCGGCTGATATCTGCGGAAAAACAGGGAATTTACAGCGAACTCGTGCGTCGCTCCGGGTCCGGCAGCACTTTTCGGCATGTTAAGTGCACGTAATTCAATGCTTTGGATGAAAATTCCCTACGGCTGAAAACAAGGAATTCTCCGCGCCGGAACAGGGAAACTGCAGGGCGGCATCAGGGAACGGTGCGCACGGAACATTGGCTGTGGCGCATCGAAACCGCTTGGCGCGCACAGAGTAGAGAGCCGACCGGCTATAAGCAGTCGTCGTTCTTGCTCGGTAACTCGGCTTCGAGAAGCGTGACCGCGGTCGCGTTCTTGCCGACCCGCGTTTGCTCCCACATTGGCATGTCCTGCCTGTCAGTCCAGGCGCCCGAGTGGGTCTCGGTGCACGGGGTGAAGCCTGTCCGCGCGCCCTCGACCGCTCGACGCGCGACGGAGAGATCAGGCAGCACGTCCCTTGGATTGAGCCTGATATAGGGAAATCCGTTAGATCGGACCGCGTAGCGGATGCGACCGCCCTTCGAGAGCACAGCCGCTAGTGGCTCGTCCCGCCCGACGATCATGCGGCGGACGGCCGCTTCAAGACTTATGTCAAACGCATCTCGGATGCGCTGTGCATCGCGCAGGTCAGGCTCGCGTGAGAGCAACGCGGGGACCATCCGGTTGGGTGCCAGCAGCTCGATCGCAAAGAGATTTGCCTGCGTCTCCTGCTGACGATCGCGCCGATCCTCCCGGCTCTCACGCATGTCCTCTGTGCGGCACTGGAAGCCCAGGTCGCCGGACAGGACGTGCCATTCCATCAGGAAGTGACCAAGCTCGTGCGCGATTGTGAAACGAGCGCGGCGCGCCCCATGCCGATTGTTGGCGGCGATGATTCCCCGACTGCGTCTGGGATCGGTTAGCAGCATCCCTTCGAATCCATCGAAGGCGGAGATGTTGATCTTTTGGACCCCGAGCGCACACGCCACCTTGCGAACTGGAATACGCGGCGTGTCGTCGTCAAGCTGGGCGCGAATGCCGCGCGCGATGGCCTCAGGCGTTCGCAGGTCGCAGAGTTCTATGCGTGAGAGCTCCAAGGATCAGCCGCCGTCCGCCTGCTTGAGGGTTTCAATCATCTGCTCGACCACCCTTCGATCGCGTTCGGAGAGCGCGTCAAGCCCGCGGTTGATGCGCGCGACCTGCATGGCTTCGGCATCCGGCTCTTCGGTCGCGCCGGTCAGCACATCGAGGCTGACCCCGAAATGCGCCGCCAGCCGTTGGACCAGATCGAAGGAGGGGTTCTTGCTGTGGCCCTTCTCGAGTTCCCAAACATGCGCCTTCGAGACGCCGACGTCGTCCGCGACCTGCTTCAGTGACTGTCCGGCTTTCGTCCGAAGGCTGAAGAGCCTGTCTCCGATCTCCATGGCACCCCTCGTCTGCTGCATCGAACGGCACCATACCGGCTTGTTTGACGCAAGGCTAGTCGTCTGATATGTCTTACGGAGCAGGCAGGCCGAGTGACTCGGCACAGAGCGGTAGCAACAGAGAGGTGCCCCATGCCCCCGGAGAAGATCGAGCACATCGCCATCGGCGATCTCACACCCTGGGCGAAGAACGCCCGCACGCATTCGCGCAAGCAGGTTCGGCAGATCGCCGAGAGCATCGAGACCTTCGGGTTTACGAACCCGGTGCTGATCGACCGCGAACGGCGCATCCTCGCGGGCCACGGCCGCGTGAAGGCGGCGAAGGAGCTCGGGCTGGAGACCGTCCCGTGCCTCCGGATCGAGCACATGAGCGAGACGGAGAAGCGCGCGTATGTCATCGCCGACAACAAGCTGGCGCTGAACGCGGGCTGGGACGAGGACCTTCTGGCTGCAGAGCTGGGCGCCATTCTCGAAAGCCCGGAACTCGACTTCGAAATTGGCATCACCGGTTTCTCAATTGCGGAAATCGACGCTCTCCTCGAAGCGCCGGAGCCCGAGGAGCCTGGAAATCCGGAAGATGACGCGGTCCCGGACCAGGCGCAGCGGCGCGTCTCGCAAGGCGATGTCTGGCAGCTCGGGCGGCACCGCCTGGTCTGCGGTGACGCACTTGACCCAGATGTGGCGGCGCACGTCATGGACGGCAGCCGCGCCCGCATGGTGTTCAGCGATCCGCCCTACAACGTGCCGATCGACGGCCATGTCGGCAATTCCGGCGCAATCCAGCACCGCGAGTTTGCCATGGCCGCCGGCGAGATGAGCGCCCCGGAGTTCACTGAGTTCCTGCGTAAGGCCTTCGCCAACATGGCCCAGGTCAGCCTAGACGGCGCCATTCATTATCTCTGCATGGACTGGCGGCACATGGGGGAGATGCTGGCGGCTGGACAGGGGATCTATGCCGAGCTGAAGAACCTAATCGTCTGGGTGAAGGATAACGGCGGCATGGGCACGTTCTATCGCTCGCGCCACGAACTGATCTTCGTGTTCAAGTTCGGGACTGCCCCGCACATCAACAGCTTCGAGCTAGGCCAGCACGGCCGCTACCGCACGAATGTCTGGGAGTACCGCGGGGTGAACACACGGCGTGTCGGGCGCCTCGACGATCTGGCCCTGCATCCAACGGTCAAGCCGGTGGAGATGATTGCCGATGCGCTCCGCGACGCGAGCGGACGCGGCGAGATCGTGCTGGACCTCTTCGGTGGCTCCGGATCGACCCTCATCGCGGCGGAGAAGACCGGGCGCTGCGCCCGGCTCGTGGAGCTGGACCCGATTTACTGTGATCGCATTCTTGCGCGCTGGGAAGCCTTCGCCAAGGACAACGCGGAGCAGCTGGTCTGCGGTTGGTCACCGAAGCCGGCGGCATTGGAGGCCGCAGAATGAGCGACGAGATCAAATCAGGCCGCAAAGTCCTCGCGACAAGGCCAGGATACGAAGTGGGCTACGGCAAGCCACCGGTGTCGACCCGCTTCAAGAAAGGCCAATCCGGCAATCCCAAGGGCCGTCCGAAGGGCGCGAAAAACAAGCGGCCCGGGCTGCACGAGGAGCGCATGAAAGACATAATCCTCGACGAGGCCTATCGCGGGATCACAGTGAAGGATGGCGATCGCACCGTGACGATCCCAATGGCCCAAGCGGTCATCCGCGCTATGGCGGTGAATGCCGCGAAGGGACAGCACCGTGCGCAACGGCTCTTTGCCGAGCTGCTCGCCTCCGTAGAAGGCTCACGCAAGCGCCTGCACGACGAGTACTTCGAGAAAGCCGCCACCTACAAGATCGAGTGGGACAAGGAACTCAAGCGCCGGCACGAGCTAGGCATCACGAACCTAGAGGACCCAGTCCCGCACCCGGACCATATCAAGCTCGACATGAGCACCGGAACGGTCCGCATCACCGGTCCAATGACGCCGGACGACAAGGCCGAAATTGACAAGTGGCGCGATCAGCTGCCGCGGATCGAAGCGGCCGTCGCCGAGCTGCGCGAGCAGCTCGAAACCGAGGACGATCCCGAAGAGCGTGCGACAATCAGATATCACATCCGGCAGGGTGAAGACCTGTGGGCAAACATCTCCTCGGCGCTCGACAAGATCGGAAAGTAATGCCAACGTACCTTAGAGAACTGTGACCCAATACCCCTAGCCTTCCGCTGCGATGTGCATGGACAGCGGCAAAGCGAGCTTCCCGCCGTCAGTCGCAGGTGCGAAATTTACGCTGCAACTGCGATGCTACGCGGCCGTAGGCGGGCTCCGAAGCTTTGCCGCGAAGGCAAGAAATTTACGGCCAATCTGCTGAAGCGGACTGCATCGGCCTCTTGGTATGCAGCTAATCCACGCGGCTGCGCATGGTTGCTCCGTGCCCGATAAGCAAACACCAAACTCTTGCAGTGCGCGCTCGCAGCATCGACTTTGGACAACCATGATACCACAAGAGGATAGGAACGGATCACGGAAACCAGGCAGCTTTCGGACTGTCTGGCCGATGTTCGGCAGGGGCGTTGCGCGACAGGTCTTAGCTGCTCGCCTCGCGGTTCGTCCGCGCTGCACAGTAAAACCCACCCGGTCATAGTTTGAAGCGATTGAAACTTTGTACGGACGTCGTTCGTGCGTTAAAAAATACTTCGACGAAACAAGTTAGCAGGGATATGAATATGCCGATTAAGCTATCTCAAATGGCCTTGACCGCAATCTTTGCGGCAGCCGCAACGGCGGCATCGTCACATTATGGAATGGTCATTCCTTCGGACAACATGGTGGACCAAGAGGATGGCCGATCGGTTTCGCTAACCTTGTCGTTCTCGCATCCGTTCGAAGGCGATGGCATGGTGCTCGACGAACCGGTGTCTTTTGGTGTCACTCACGAAGGCGAAACCACAGACCTTCTCGGCCTTCTCCAAGAGGCCGAGGTTATGGGTCAGCCCGGCTTCGTGCTCGACTATCCGTTGGAGGCGCCCGGGACACACGCCTTCGCAATGGAGCCCCAGCCATACTGGGAGCCAGGCGAGGACAGCTTTATTATCCACTACACCAAGACCTATGTCAGCGCATACGGCGAGGACGGCGGCTGGGATGCAGAACTGGGCCTCCGGACCGAGATTGTACCTGTGTCGAAACCCTTCGCGCTTTGGACCGGGAATGCGTTCCAGGGCGTGGTGATGCTGGACGGAGAGCCGGTGCCTCACTCAGATGTCGAAATTGAGTACTACAACGAAGATGGCGCGGCCGTGGCGCCGTCGGAGCTTATGATTACACAGACCGTCAAGGCCGACGAAAACGGTGTCTTCACCTATGTCGCTCCGCGCGGCGGCTGGTGGGGCTTTGCCGCGCTCAACACAGCACCGGAGACGATGGAGCACGAGGGCGAGGACAAAGCCGTGGAGCTCGGCGCTGTGGTGTGGGTGCATTTTGAAGACTGGATGCAGCGATGATCGGGTTCTGCGCTCGGGGGTGTCTAGTCGTCGCGCTCTGCGTCGCGCAACCGGCCGACGCGCATCACTTCAACGTCTACGCTTGGACGGATTGCCGAGTGATCGAGGTGCGCGCTACGACCGAAAACGGTACGGCGGCCGCAGCGGGCGATATACAGCTGCGTGACGACGATGGGAACATCGTCGGTTCGTTCGATCTCGGGCCCGGCGAGACGACGAAAATTCCACTGGACGGGCTCGACTTGTCGGGCGGGCTGCGGGTGGAGGTGCAGTCCGGACCGCACGAGGACTACTGGCAGCTGACCCAAGAGGAAATCGCAAGAGCCTGCTCAACCTGACGGCACGCCGACACCCTGATTAGAGAGAGAGCAGCACCATGTCAATTCGCCGCGGATCGCAAATTGCTGGCGCCGCCTTGCTCGCTCTTGTCGTTCCGACGCAGGCGCCCGCTCATGAGACTTGGCTCGACGTACATGATTGGCAACCCGCGAAAAGCGACCGGATCGAGGCAGACATCCGCAATGGCCACGGGTTCGACGGACGAATTCTGCCTTGGCTGGATCAGCTTATCGACAGCATGGAGCTTATGGACGGTCTAGGGCGCCTCGCCATCGAGGGCGAGAATGGGAACATGCCCGCTGTGGCGGTCCGCGCGCGTACAGACGGTTTGTCGATCCTCGTCTACGAGTCGCGGTACCGCACGCTTACCTACGACAGTTTCGAGGTTTTTCGGGAATTTCTCGCGGACAAGGACGAAAACTGGGTGCTTTCAGAACACACTTTGCGCGACCTGCCCACCAGCGCGGTCCGAGAGGCTTATCGCCGGTTCTCAAAGGCCCTCGTCGCCGTCGGTGGGAGGCGGGGTGCGGACCGGTTCACGGGGATGGAGCTCGAACTCATCGCCGAGGCGAACCCCTACACCGACCACGGTGCGCCTTTCGTAGTCCAGTTGCTCTACAATGGTGCGCCGAAGGCCGGAGAGCGCGTGACTCTTTTCAGCCGGGATGCAGGTGGCGTCGTCGACATCCGTTTGGCGAAAACCGGGGCCGACGGGCGAGTGGCGTTCGCTTTGCGCCCGGGCCGGGATTATCTGGTCGATGCCGTGCTGGTGCGAAAGCCCGCGCGCAATATCGCCGCCGAGCACCTGGTCATGTGGGAGTCACTATGGGCGTCGCTCACCTTCGCCACGCCGGCGACTGACGGTCAGTAGAGACCGTTGATCTCGAGCGGGAGCTTTTTGACCTTGCGCTCCTTCAAAAGGCTACGGGGCGGTTCCGCTGCGTCCGCGCTGCGCAGTCGCTGATAGCGCCGGTCCGCGACGGCCCGCGCCTTGTGTTCGCTGTCGATAACCGTCGGGCGCATAAAGACGAAGAGCGTCCGACGAGTTTGGTCGACGTTGCGCGAGCGGAAGATATTGCCGAGGACCGGGACGTCGCCGAGGCCCGGCACTTTGGAGTTCGAGCTTTGCGCATCGTCGGTGATGAGGCCGCCGAGTACAATCGTGCCGCCGTCGCGCGACTGCACCGTCGTCTCGATCAGACGGCGATTGGTGATCAGGTCGGCCGCGCCCTGAACATTCGCGTTGACCAGCGATGACACTTCTTGGCTGATATCCAGCCGCACGACGCCGTTCGAGGTCACGCGGGGCAAGACTTCCATGGTGATGCCTACATCCTGACGCTCGATCGTGGTGAACGGGGTCAGTGTATTGCCGTCCGTGGCAAAACTTCCGGTCCGGAACGGCACGTTCTGGCCGACGATGATGGTGGCGGACTGGTTGTCCATCGTGGTGATCGAGGGGGTCGACAGCAGGTTGGCGCGGGTCGACTGACCGAGCGCCTGCACCAGCACGCCGAACTCGTCGCTGCTGCCGGCGAGGGTCAGTCCCGGCGTGAGGCCGCTCGCGCCGGGCACACCGAGCGCCGAGAGCACCGCACTGAGCGACGCGCCGCCCTGTGAAAACGACGTCGAAGCGAAGCCGGTGTTCGGCAAGTTGTCGGCAAAACCGAGCTGCACGCCGAGACGTTCGCCGATTTCGCCCGAGACCTCGACGATGGCCGCCTCGATCATGACCTGCGCGCGTTCCTTGTCGAGCGAGCGCACGATGGCGATGACCTCCTCGATCTGGCGGGCCGTACCGCGGATCACCACGGCGTTGGTCTGCGTCGAGGCCTGCACGGCAACGGCCGGCGCCGGTCCTTCCGGCAAGGCGACGCCGGGCTGGTCCTCGCCGTCGCCCACCGCCTGGGCGACCGGATTGGTCAGCTCGGTGGCGCCGCCCAGCGTGCCGTTCACGACCTCGGCCACCACCTCGGCGTCGGCGTATTGCAATTCGTAGACATAGGTGCGCAGCTGCGCCTGAGGAGCTGCGCGCGGAGCGACGTCCATATCGCGCACTAGGTCGCGCACCATGGCGATGTCCACCTCGGTACCGCGGACCAGAAGCGTGTTGGATGTCGGGTCGCTCGACAGCCGCGCGCCGGTTCCCGCGGACCCCAGCACATCGTTGATCGCCGTCAGCACTGCGTCGGCATCGGCATAATTGAAGCGCACGACCTCCGTGCGCAGGTTCTCCGGTCCGTCGAAGGTGCGCGCTATCTCGACGATACGCTCCACGTTTGCACGCGTGTCGGTGACGATGATGGCGTTGGGATCGCTCAGTGCCTCGATGTAGCCTGCCTCGGCCACCAACGGACGCAACACGCGAACTGCCTCTTCGGCGGGCAGCCGGTCGAGTTCGACGATGCGGGTTGTCGTGTCTTGACGGCCGGACAGCACGCCGCCTACCGGCATGCCCTTGGTCCTGGCGTCGGCCTCGGACACGATTTCCCACACGACACCGCTTTCGACGGCGACGAAGCCGCGCACGCGCAGAATGGATTGAAACAGCTCCCATACGCCCGCTTGGCTGAGCGCTTCGGCCGAGATCACCGTGACCTCGCCGGCAAGTGCGGGATCCACCACCAGGGTGCGGGCGGTGATTTCCGACACCTGCTCGGCAAGGGCAGAGATATCGGCATTGCGAAGGTTGATGACGAAGTCGCCATCGTCCGACAGTCCTTGCGCCAATGCCCGGTCGGCCGTCCCGCAGACGAACGCGAGCAGCGACAGGCAGACGCAGAACAGGCGGCAGATCGGCATCGAACCTCGTCGAAACTTCATCTCAGTGGAAACGACATCAGCAGCGTTTCTCCGTCCCTGACCACTTCCAGACGGGCTTGGCCCGAGGCCGCAATCTCGTCGTAGAACGCGCGGTCCCGGTCCGGATCGCCGACGTCCTGCCCATTCACCCGCGTCACCCGGTCGCCTGGCTTCAGCCCTGCCATCGTGACACCGATGTTGGGATCTTCAGCTATGGTATAGCCCTCGTCGCCCGGCACCAAACCAATCGTGTCGAGGACGGCTTGCGGATCGGCGATGATGCGTTCGCGCCACAAGTCGATGTAATCCTTCGTGGTCTCTGGCGGCGGCGCCTCGCGCAGATCGAGCGATCCGCGGCCGGGCACGATGGCGGCCCGCAGCCGGTCGAGCGGCGATTGCGGCGGCGCGGCGTCCGGTATCGGCGATGTCAACGTCGACCCGGAACCCGAGGCGCCATCGAGCGCACCGTCGAAGCCGAAGCGGCGCGAGTCCCCGTCGATATCGACCTCCACGAAATCAGCGGCGATCGCAGCCAGAATGGCATTTTCAGCCAGATCGTCACCGATCCGATAGCGGTCGACGCCGCCGCCGACGGCGATGAGCGCGCGCGACCGCGCGGGATCGGAGGCGACCAGCACGCCATGCAGCACCAGGTCGAGCGTGCGCGCAGTCGCCCCCGGACTTTTGGGTGCGGTGGGCGCGGCCTGAGCGCCGAACGGTGCGAAGGCAAGGATGTTCTCGGTGCCAACCGGCGGGGGGGCGCGGTCTTCGGTCAAGGGCGTGTCGAAGCGTTCAGGCACGACACTGGTGTGACCGGCCATATGCGCGGCCAGCCGCGCGCCCGGCGGCACGAGCGTCGCGCCCAGGGCGGCGACGGCGCAGATCGCGACGAGGCGGGGCAGATTGCTCATGGCGCGGCTCCGTCCGGCATGTAGCCAATCAACGTGACCAGCGGGTCGCCCGGCGGGCCGGCGACCATGTGCACTTCCACGAGGCCGCTGCCGTCGAGCGCGCGGCGCTCTGTCTTGATGTCGATGTCCTGGCCTAGCGCGGTGCGCCATTCGGCGCGCATCTCGACACCGAGTTGCGTCGTCACTAGCGCGTTCTCGGCCACCCAGCGCGCAACGATCCGATCGGCAAGGCCGCGGGTCTCGGCGGCGTGGCGTTCGGCGGCGGTGAGCAGGGTCACCGCGCCGAAGCCCAGAACCGTCATGGCAACAAGCGCCTCGATGAGGGTGAACCCGGCGTCGGTCGCGCGGGCGGGCCTCATTGGACCGGCCCCAGGTAGGCAGACAGCCCATCGAACGCCACATTCGCGCCGGCGCCGATGCGGAAGACCGCGATGCCGCTGGGGGGCGGCGCGGCGTCTGGCCCGATCGCAAGGCGCCCCTCGGTCGCGCCGGGGTCGCCCGCGAGGCTCAGCGCAAGCGAAACCGTCTGCCACTCTGCGAGGCGCGGGTTGCCGTGCGGTCGCCAGTCTTCCTCGCCCCGCTCCACGAAGCTGTAGCCGTCCCGCCGCCAGTCGAGCGCGGCGGCGCGGCCGGACAACAGGCTTTCCTCAGTGGCGATGCTCAGCCGCGCGGCCAGAAGCTCAGCGTCTTGCCGGGCAGTCCAGTCCGCGCGGTCGCCCGACCGCAGGCTCAGTGATACCAGACCCGCACCTGTCCCGATCAGCGCCAGCACTATCAGCACCTCGAGCAGGGTGACGCCCGCGTCACCGCCGCGTCCATGCCGCGATGGGCGCGCCCGCGGCATGTCAGCTGCCCGCCTCTTGCCGTGCGCCGCGCCCGATATCGGCGTCGACGGCATCACCGCCAGGGCGTCCGTCCGCGCCGAGGCTTATGAGGTCGAAGGCTCCGGACTGACCGGGCGAACGATAGACGTACGCGTTGCCCCATGGATCCTCGGGCATGGTGTCGAGATACCCGTCCGCCGGGAAGGCTTCGGGCACCGGCGGCGCGCTCGGGCGCTCGACCAGCGCGGCCAATCCCTGCGCGGTCGTGGGATAGACGCGATTGTCAAGGCGGTAGAGTTCCAGCGCACTTTCTATGCTGCGCAGATCGGTCTCGGCGACCGTGGCGCGCGCCTCGTCGGGGCGGCCGACGACGTTGGGCACGATCATGGCCGCTACGACGGCGATGATGACCAGAACCACCATCATCTCGATCAGCGTCACACCGGCTTCGGGGTGTCTGGCGCGCGCGGCACTGCCGCGTCGCGCGCGGTTGGGGCGAGCCGCCGAGGCGCGCCGGATGCGGGCTGGTGTCATGAAACTCTCTTTCTCCTTGCAGCGTGCATCGGTTAGCATACCAAACACCCGCCACGAAGAGGTGGAGCCTGAATACACCGGAAACATCTTGCTGATAAGGGCAAATTTGGGAAGATTTTCGCCCCGCCGGCCAGACGCTGCGCCGATGGACATCCTGGTCGCGCCGGGTCGCGAAGGTGCTCGCGTCGACGACATCGGCCCACTGGCCGCGCGTCTGCGACGCGCGTCCGGCCGGGATATCCACGTTGTGCCAGCCGAGCATGTGACGCTCTTGAACGTGACGCTGCCGTTGCGGTCGAACCGCCAGCGCATCGCCGCCTTGCCTTTCGCGGTCGAGGATCGTCTGGCCGCGCCGCTCGAAGATCTGCACGTGGCGCTGTGCGGCCATGGACCGGATGGCGGGATCGTCGCGGCGGCCCTCGCGCGGGATGTAATGGCGGACGCGGCGCGAGACCAGCCCGACTTAGCGATCCTGCCCGAACAGCTTGCCCTTCCGGTGCCGCCTCCCATCGGGGACGGCCCGCCGGCATGGTTGGTGTTCCGCCACGGCGCCCGCGTCGTCGTTCGTCTGGCCGACGGCACCGGATTTGCCGCTCGGGCAACCGCCTTGCCCGAGCTTTGGCTGCGCGCCGGGCGTCCGGTCGTCAAATCCTTGGGCGAAGCCTTACCGGACGGAATCGACTGGACACAGGGTAAGGATGTCCCGCCTAGCCAGGCCGATCTGTCCGTCGACATGCGTCAGGGCGCGTTTCGCCCGCCGAGCGGCTGGGTCCGCCCGCTGCGCGCCGTCGCCGCCGCTCTGCCTGTGGTCGCCCTTCTTCATCTCGCGCTGGCCTGGGCCGATCTGCAAGTGCTGCGCGGCCTGGCTCTCGACGCGCGGGTCGAAACCGAGGCGGCGCTGGCCGAAAAAGTTCCCTCGGCGACCGTGTTCGACGATCCAGGCATGCTTTGGTCGCGTCTGTCGGCCCGCGATGACGACGGACCCGGAGACGGCGGCCCGGTGCCGCTGCTGGACCGTGCCTCAGGCACGCTTATGAGCGCGGAACTCGCCGTAACCGTGGACCGTCTGGTCTGGTCGACAGCGCCCGATACCCTGGCGCTGTCGATCACCGCGCCGACGCTGGACGTTCTGCAACAGACCGAAGAGGCGCTGCGCCTCGCAGGGCTGGCGGTAACCGCCGGTACCGCCACCGCCGGCGAGGCCGGCGCGCAGTCGGAACTGACGATCCGCGACGGCGACGGCGGATGAGCGCGCTCGCCAGTCTTAGCCCGCGAGAGCGGATGCTGCTGCTGGTCGGCGCCGTGCTGATTTTGGCCCTGGTGCTGTGGCGCTTTGCCTGGCAGCCGATCCAGGCCGAACGCGCCGCGCTGAACGATGACATCGCCCGCTATCTCGCGCTCCGGCGCGTGGCCGAGCTGGCGGACGTCGCGCCGGGTGGAACAGCGCAAGGGGCGGCAGAGCCGGCTGCGCCGCTGTCCCAGCGCGCGACGCGCAGTGCCGAGTCGGCTGGCGTGCGGATCACTCGCATCGACCCGCAGGGCGCGCGCTTGACGTTGGTTGTGCAGGACGCGGCGTTCCGCGATATCCTGGCTTGGACCGTGGCGCTGGAACGAGAGGAATACGCGAGGGTCACCGCACTCGAGGTCGACCGTCAGACCGCCCCAGGCACGGTCAGCGCTCGGCTCACACTAGAGGACGCGCGATGACGGATAACGCCGAAACCGACGGCACGGAAACCGATCGGATCGGGGATCGGCCGATCGTGTCCTACGCCTTTGCCAAAGCGCATGGCGTGATCGTTGAGCCGGACGCGGATGGCGCGCCGGTCTGCCGGCACCTCGGAACCGCCGACCTGCCCGCGCTCATGGAGGCGCAGCGCGCGGCCGGGGAGCTCGCCGCCTTTGAGGAAGTCGGCGGGGAGACCTTCGAGGATGCGCTCGGGCGCGTCTTCCGCAATGACGCCACCGAGGCGGCACGGATGGCCGCGAAGGACGACGACGATCTTTCGGCGCTGGCCGAGACCGCCGCGTCGGTCGACGATCTCTTGGACCAAAACGACGACGCACCGGTGGTACGGCTGATCAACGCGCTGCTGCTCCAGGCAGTCAAGGAAGGCGCCTCTGATATGCATGTGGAGGTCGAGGAGCGCCGCTTGGTTGTTCGATTCCGCGTTGATGGCCTCCTGCGCGATGTGATCGAGCCCAAGCGCGCGCTCGCGCCTCTTTTGGCGAGCCGCCTCAAGGTCATGGGTAAGCTCGACATCGCCGAAAAGCGGCTGCCTCAGGATGGACGCGTCTCGGTGCGGGTGGGCGGCTACGAACTCGACGTGCGGATCTCCACCTTGCCGTCGCAATTCGGCGAACGGGTGGTGCTGCGCCTGCTCGACCGCGGCCAGACCCAGCGCGGCATCGCACATCTGGGCATGTCCGAGCGCGACCGCGCCGCCTTCGAGCATGTCATCGCCGCGCCCGAGGGGCTGGTGCTGGTCACCGGTCCGACCGGGTCCGGCAAGACCACGTCGCTCTACGCTGCGCTCGGCCATCTTAACGACCGCAAGCGCAACATCCTGACCGTCGAAGATCCCATCGAGTATTCGATGGACGGCATCGGGCAAATGCAGGTGAACCCAAAGACCGAACTGACCTTCGCCCGTGGCCTGCGCGCGCTCCTGCGGCAGGACCCCGACGTCATAATGGTGGGCGAGATTCGCGATGCAGAGACCGCCAAGATCGCGGTCGAGAGCGCGATGACGGGGCACTTGGTGCTATCGACGCTGCACACCAATACAGCCATCGGCGCGGTGTCGCGGTTAATCGACATGGGGGTGGAGCGGTTCCTGCTGGCGCCGATGGTCCGCGGGCTTGTCGCACAGCGCCTCGTGCGACAGCTCTGCGCCGAATGCCGCGCGCCGCATCAGCTGAGCGCGGCCGAGGCGAAACTGCTGTCGGGCGCGCTGCTCGAAGGCGCCGAGGTCTGGCGTGCGGACGGCTGCGAGACCTGCGGCCAGTCAGGCTATCGCGGGCGCCTACCGATTTACGAGATCGTCGTCGCCGACCGCGAGATCGAGGCCATGATCCATGCCGGCGCGTCCGAGGCGGACCTCACGGCAGCCGCGCGCGCCAAGGCGCCGGGCATCCTGCAGGACGGGGCGCGGAAGATGCGCGAAGGTTTGACCACCGCCGAAGAGGTCGTCCGCGCGGTGCGCGAGGACAGCGCGCCGGACCCGGCCGCACGGGCAGCGGAATAGCCCGTTGGGCGCGTTTCTCTACAAGGCCGTCGATGCCGGCGGGCGCCACGCCCGCGGGTTGATCGAGGCCTCGAGCGAAAGCGCCGCGCGCGCCGAATTGCGCCAGCGCAAGCTGTTGCCGCTGTCGGTCGAACCCACGCGGCGGCGCCCGGGGCAGGCGTTTTCGCGCGACAGGGCACCGCGATCCTCTCGGCTCGGTCCGAAGCGGCTGGCGCTTCTCACACGGCAGCTCGCGACGTTGGTGGGTGCCAATGTGCGTATCGAGGACGCGCTACGGGTCGTCGCGGGTCAGACGCGGAGCGCGCGCGAGGGGTCGTTGCTTCTGAACCTGCGCGGCGCGGTGCTCGACGGGCGTAGCTTTGCCGCGGCACTCGATGACAATCCCGCGAGCTTCGACGAATATTACCGCGCCTCGGTGCGCGCGGGCGAGACCTCGGGGCGGCTGAGCCAGGTGATGGACCACCTCGCTCTACACATTGAGGAGCAGGCGAAGAACCGTCAGAGCCTGCAACTGGCGCTAATATATCCGGCGCTCCTGACTATCGTTTCCGTCGTCGTGATCTCCGCGCTTTTGGCCTTCGTAGTGCCGGATATCGTACGCGTCTTCACCTCGCGCGGGGCCGACCTGCCGGGGCTGACCCGCGCGCTGATCGCCGCATCGGATTGGCTAACGACATGGGGGCCGGTCGCAGCGGCGGTGTGCGCGGGTGGTGTTGCCACGGGTCTTGCCGCGCTGCGCCGGCCACGCATCCGCGCGCGCTGGCACTGGCTGCTGGCTACCACGTGGCCGATGCGCGGCCCTGTGCTCAAGATCGCCTCGGCGCGTTTTTCGGGCACCCTGGCCACGCTGGTGCAAAGCGGGGTGCCGCTGGCCGATGCGCTCCGGGCGGCGACCGATACGGTCCCGAATCTCTACCTGCGCACCCGGCTCGCTGCGCTCGCGCAGCGGGTGTCGGACGGGGCGGCGCTGTCCCGCGCGGCGGAAGAGTCGGGGATATTCCCGCCGATGCTGGTGGCGATGATCGCTAGCGGCGAGGCCGGCGGTACGCTTGGCCATAGCCTCGAGCGCAGCGCGGCGGAACAATCGGCCGACCTTAAGGCAAAGGTCGCGACCATCGTCGCGTTGGTGGAACCGGGCGTGCTGCTTGTCATGGGGGGGATCGTCATGCTGCTTGTCCTAGCGATCCTGATGCCCATCGTCAGCCTGAACGATCTAACCGGATGATCGGTTCAGAAGGCGTATTCGAGAGTCAGTGGTCCATTCTTGGGCAGCGCCGGATAGATCTCCGCCGCCTCTTTGAGAATCGAGAGTGTGGCGCGGCCCGCGCCGTCGATCCGGAAATTTGCGAGAGGCCGGTTGCCGCCGGCGTCGAGAAGCGCGGCGGCCGTATCGTCTTCGGTCGAGAAGATCAGATTTTGCTCAGGCAGCGCGATCTCTCGCGCCCCTTTAGCGCATGTGCCGGCGGGCAGCGTCACCCTCCCGTCGGCCCGGGCCGCGCCGCCGGCCTTGAGCAGCGTCACGTCGTCGACCCGAGCCGTAATGCCGCAGCGCCACGCACCGGGGACCAGCCGCGCCAACCCCGGCCCCGCGCGCCCGGATACCGCCGTGATACCGATCTCGCGCGGAAAAAACCGCAGATCACCTTCGAGCCGCGTATCGCCGCCCTCGAGCCGCAGCGTTCCGCCAAACCCGGGCCAGGGGCGGAGGCCCGGCCGTGTCAACCAGGTCAACGTGTATCCTTGGGCGAGGTCCGCGCCACCGTTTCGCAATGTGCCGTATACGGCATGCACCTGTGGCGGAAGGTCGAGCGTGCGTGTTAATATCGTCAACGGAGCGAGATAGAGGAGCGCGCCGCCAAGCGTGCCGAGACCTACACATGCGAGACCCAAGAAAAACGCGATCCGCGACAGCCATGACGCGCCGCGCGACACCATCGCGGCGGGCGATCCTGAAGGGGCTGGCTGCGTCATCGGTGTCGGTCCTCGGGGGCTGCAGCGTCGGCGAGGCGATTGGCGGTGGCGTCACGTCCGGCGGACCGGGTCAGGCGGCGCTGCTGCTCCCGCTGTCCGGCGCGTCCCAGCAACTAGGCCAGATGCTCCAGACCGCCGCAAGCCTCGGCGGCGGTCCGGGCATCGGCATCGACATCTTCGACACGGGCTCGAGCCCCGAGGACGCGGCGGCGGCAGCGAGGAACGCCGTCGATGCCGGCGCCAACATGCTGATCGGGCCGGTCTTCGGGGCACAGGCTCGCGCGGTCGCCGCCGCCGTGCCTGACCAAGTGCCGGTCGTGACGCTGTCGAACGACGCCTCGCTGGCAGGCAACGGCCTCTATGTCTTCGGCATCACCCCGGCCCATTCGGCGCAGGCGGTGCTGAGCCTCGCCGCGCAGCGTAACTTGCGCGATGTCGCGGT
This sequence comes from Roseivivax jejudonensis, assembly GCF_900172265.1. GTDB lineage: Bacteria > Pseudomonadota > Alphaproteobacteria > Rhodobacterales > Rhodobacteraceae > Roseivivax > Roseivivax jejudonensis. Next base: position 395,823 of record NZ_FWFK01000001.1, read on the forward strand.
GATCGTGCCGCCCGGAGCTTTCGGCGCGCAATCGGTCTCGGCGGTGCAGGCGCTCGCTCCGCAACTCGGGATGCAGCTGCGCGCGCCCATCGTGCGCGGCGACGCCGCAGGAATCGGCGCGGCGCTCGCCAATGGCGGGGGCACGCCCGACGCGGTCTATCTGCCCGCCGCCGATGGTAATCTAGCGCCGATTGCCCGCGCGCTCTCGGGCCTCGACATCCAGCTTCTGGGATCGGCGCAATGGTCGGCGCTAGATCTCGAAAGCGACCCAGCATTCAACGGCGCCTGGTTCGCGGCGCCCGACCCATTGCGCTTCGCGCCGTTCCGCGACGCCTTCGCGGAGGCGACGGGATCGAATGCGGGGATCATCGCGGGGCTGACATACGACGGCACCGAACTCGCCCGGACGCTCGGCCGCCAAGGCCGCCAGTCGCGCCGCGGATTGCAGGCCGAGGACGGATTTTCCGGGGTGCTGGGGCCGTACCGGTTTCTGCGCTCAGGACTCTGTCAACGCGGCCTTGCGGTGCTGCGCGTCGGGTCGGGCGATTTCGCCCTGATCGGTGCCACTTCCGTATGACGCCGCCGCGGGCACGGCCTGGGGACGCCGGCCTGACGCTTGTCGAGGTGCTGGTGGCACTGGCGCTCTTCGCGCTCGTCAGTGTAGCGGGGCTGACCATGCTCGACACCGTGCTGCGAGTGAACGACGGCACCGGTACACGGCTCGAGCGGCTGGCCGAGATCGACCGCGCGTTTCTGGTCCTGCGCCGTGACCTCGCGCAGATGGCGCCGGGACCGGTCACGCTCGACGCGCAGGGTCTGGCTTTCCCGCGCGCCTTTGGCGCGGGGCCAGCTGAAATGCGTGTGCGGCACACAGACGGCACGCTGGTGCGTGAAGTGCCGGCGGCGGCTGGGGCGCAGTCGTCGCAGCGGTTGCTGGCGGGGGTCGCAGGCGCGAGGTGGCGGTTGCTCGGGCCGGCGCAAGTCTGGCACGAAAGCTGGCCGGTGGACGCCGTTCCCGAAGGCGCTCCGCCGCGGGCAGCCGAGGTGACGCTCGATCTGGAGCGGGGCGAATCGGGGACCGGCGGAACGCTGACGCGTCTCTTCGCGCTGCCGGAAACGGCGCGCCGATGACACGCGACCGCGAGGCCGGTATCGTCCTTGTCAACGTGCTGGTGATCCTAGCGTTGACCGCCAGCATCGTTGCGCTAATGTTCGGCAGCCGCGACACGGCGCGCGAGCGGGTCTCAGCCATGTCCGATGGCGCGCTCGCCGAAGCGCTGGCGCTGGGGGCCGAGGCCTCAGTGATCGCAGCGTTGCGCCGCGACCTCATTACCGCGCCCGAGGCGGATCACTTCGGCGAACCCTGGGCGCGGATCGCGCAGGAGGAGACCCGGCTCGCCACCGGGCGCTTCTCGGTCGTCATCCGCGATCAACAGCGCAAATACGACATCAACTGGCTGGCCGGCGGCCGACTTGGGCCGGTCACCACTCTGGCGCGGCTCTTGGAAGAGCTTGACCAGCCCCCTGAACTCGCCGCGCAAATCGCAGCGATCCTCACGCGCGTCGGGCGGGTTCCGGCGCTGGAGAACCTGACAGCGTTCGGGATACCTGCAACCGCGCTCGAGGAGATTGCACCTTACGTAACGGCTTTGCCGGTAGAGGGGGAAGTCAACCTGAACACCGCCGAGGCGCCGCTCATGCGGGCGATGTTCGGCAACCGCGCGATCGCCGCGCGCCTAATCGCGGTCAGAGCGCGCGAAGGCCACATCACCCGCGAAACGCTGACCGGCGCCGGCGCGGTCCGCCCGGATCACTCGGGCTTCACCTCAAATCTTTACGCGGTCGAGGTGTTCGCCGAGGCCGGCGTCGCTGCGGTGCGGCTCGAAAGTACGATCCTGCGCGTCGCCGAGCTCTCAGGGCAGTCCGTCGGGGTTTTGTCGCGACGGTTCATGGATGTCTATCCGGCTGCCGCCCCGGAATGACCGAATGAAATCGGCCCCCGGCGCGGACGACGGGGGCCTAATATGGCTGGCACGGGCTCGGCCGATCAGGGATTGAACGGCTGCGCCCCGGGGGTCAGCGTCAGGCTGACATCCTGCGCGTCGACGGGATCGTCGTTGGGGTCGGCGTTGAACGCCGCGACGAAGCCGTCGCCGAGCGTGTCGATACCTTGCGCGGTGTCGTCGTCATCGTCGTTCCCGCCGCCGCTTTCGTCGCAGGCCGCCATGACCAGCGCACCGGCGATGAGCAGCGCGAACTTGGTGGTTCTGAACATCATCACTACTCCAGATCAGCCGCCGGCACCGGGAAGCGGCGCGCGCAAATACGGGAACTGCCCACCTACGTCGAGAGCACTGACCGGAGCGCCGTCGATGAACGGCTGGTCGCCGACCGGCGCGTCGCCCGGGGCACAGAGCCCGAGATTGACCAGATCGCTCTCGGTGTCTTCCTCGGCGCCTTCGACGCCAAGCTCGGCGCCGAGCGGCACCGGGTGGCACAGTGCCCCCATAACCACGCGCAGCGCGATGTCGACGACATCGTCGCCGGGACGGCGGCCGTTCGGGAAGCCGGCGAGATCTTCACCCACAACACCGAAATTGCTTTGCTGCTGGCGCGGCGTCGGCGGCACGGCGGTGTTGAGCCGCATCATCTCGGACGGCGTGACGGTGGCCTGCTGGTTCAATCCCGGAAACCCGGTCAGGAACGCGGTCACGAGATCCTGACGCGGCAGGTTCGACGGCGCGATGTTGCCTGGGGCACCAAGCGCGTCGCGGAATAGGATGTCGATGAGCGCCGGCAAGGTCGGGTTGGTCACGTAGGTGGCCAGCGCACTATCCTGAGTTGGCTCGGCTGCGTTAAAGAGGTCCTTGTCGGGCAGTCCGATGACCACCTCGTTCACGAGCGGAGCGGACAGGCGCGACTGTTGCACCCAGGCCCCGCCATGGACGGACGTGCCTTCGTACGTCGGCGAGGGATCCTCGATCTCGGCTTGCGGAAGGCTCGACGTCGTCCAGCCGCCGATGACGCCGTTTCCGTCGCCGATGACACACGAGATCGGCAGCTCGAGCGCCAGCGAGGTGACGTTGAAACGGTCGATCAGATCGTCGTTCTCGCGACTGTTCTCGATAGCCCCCTCAAGCGGCACGAGGTTCACGAGATCGAAGATTTCGCCTAGGTTCACAGCGAAGGCTTCGGCCCGCTGACCGGCAAAGACCCGCCCCTGCATCTCGCAGCCGGGTATGTCGACCTTGTAGATGTACTGGTCGGCATAGGCCTCGTAGTCGGGGATTGTCTTGGTGCCGATGTTGTCGAGCGGCTTGACGAAAGTGCGCCGACCGTCGAGGCCGACGATGGGCTCCGCGTCGCCGCTGCGGCGGTCGCCCCGGATGACATCAAGGCTATACGTCTCGATCTCGTTCAGCGGGTCACCGTCGTCGCCGGTAATCGAACCAGCCGTTTTCAGCGGGATCGCGACGGTTTCGTCGCCGATAGTAAGAGCGATGCCATTGCCATCGGCGCCAAGGGCGTTGTCGAAATCGAATTGGAAAGTCAGATCCTCGATCGCGTCGCCATCGTTGTCGATGTGGATCTCGTAGATAGCATCCGAATCCATGGTGAAGTAATTCGGACCACCGTAGGGAGCCTGTAGCGGCTGGTAGTTAGCGATAATAGTCACGAAGTCCTCACGTGCCGCCTGATAGCTGCGGAACATGTAGAAGTCTGTCGCATCGACCTTGGGGCTCTCCGTGATGCCGGGAGCTTCGCGGTGCGACGAGGCCTGCGCCCCGCACGCCGCTGCGACCAAAGTGGCGACCAACGCGCCTTGGCCGAGTTTCAGATTTGTTCTCATTCCGTTCGACTCCCCGTAGTATTTTTGCGTGATACAACAGCACTCATACTTTACCTGTCATGCGCAACTGTACGTGCGACGTACCATGCACGGAGCTCTTGGTGGGAAAGTTTCACAGGCACGAAGAAACATTCTGATGGTCGATGTATGAGTGTCGAAGTTTTCGCGACCGTCCCGCTGCTGGTGATCTTGGCAGCACTCGCCCTGACGGATGTCCTCACGCATAGGCTTCCGGATGCCGGGACGATACCGATCGGCGTTTTCGGTCTCATTGTGGCGATTGCGTCACCGGCAGGTGATCTTTTCGAATCGCTGCTGGCGGCAGCGGCTGGGTACGGTCTGTTCTGGGGTGTGGGCGCGGCGTTCTATCGGCTGCGAGGATACGAGGGGCTCGGTCTTGGCGACGCGAAGCTTTTCGGCGCGGCGGGCGCCTGGGTCGGGCTGGCGGGATTGGCGTGGGTGTTGCTCGTGGCAACGCTAATGGCGCTGATATATGTACAAGCGATGGGCGCAAGGCGCGACACACGAGTGGCGTTCGGTCCTTGGTTGTGTATCGGCTTTTGCGCAGTCTGGGTCGGCAAACTGATAGGATGAAGAATTAATTCATCGGACGGTTTGAGTTTGAGACCGTCCAGTTGGTGTTGTGCGAGTGCGGCCAATATTGTTACGCTTTAAGATATCAAATTATAAGGGCGTGTACGGCAGCTAACCGTCCTGATTGTTGCGACTGCGAGCGTCTGCATTTCCATGCGGCTGCCGCATCGAGCAGTAGTTACCGGTATTTTGGCGTCCAACTTAAGGATGCACTGAATATCGCAGAGTCGGTAGATATCTGATACTAACAGCGGTTGCGTCTGCAGTTCTCCAGCCGAGGCCGATGGTGTCACGACTGAAGGGCCCACGCGGGCGCCGAGCCGGCTTAGCCTGACCCTGTGCCAAGCACAATGGCAGCTCTTGTAAGCTGCATGAACTGCAAGTCCCGCTTTTGCCATAATTCCAAACGAGGCCGCGCAGATGAATGCACAGCTGTACGCGTCCGATGTCGATGTGACCAGGTAAACGCGTAGCTAAATCGCGATATACTAAACTTCATAACCACTGGTGAAGCTCGCAGGGAGTAGAGAAAGCTTGGTCGCTTCCTTGCTTCTAGGCAACAGCGAGCGTCTAAACGCCTGCCCGAAAATCCAAGGACCGAGCAGGCGCTTATCGTGTCTGATGTGCCGGTCAGACAGCACATGTTCTGATCGTCAGGCCGCCCTGGACCACTCGAATTTCTGGAATGGCTTGTCGATCGGCGTCTCGGCGATGTGGTTAACGTAGTTTGACATCACCTTCTGCGACACGCCGAGAACCACCTCGAGAACCTGGCGTTTGGTAAAGCCGATCTTCAGGAACGTCTCGACGGCCGCTTGGTCGACGTTCCCGCGCTCGCGCACAACGCTGAGCGTGAACGTGCGCAGCACTTCGAGCCGATCGTTCGGCAGCGGCGTCTCGTTGCGCAACGCGTCGGTGATCTCGTCGCTGACGCCCATCGACTTGGCGATGCCGGTGTGGGCCGGGACGCAATAGTGGCAAGCGTGCTCGACGTTGATGGATTGCCAGACCACGGTGATCTCGTCTTTGTCGAAACTCGTGTTCTGGAAGAGCTCGTGCAGGACCTGGTACCCTTCCAGCAGTCCCGGCGCCTCGGCCATGACGGCGTGCAGGCTCGGGATCATGCCGAAGCTCTCCTGTGATTTTTGCAGGAGCGGCTTGCTCTGCTCCGGCGCGCTTTCGGTGTCGTGTAGCGGAAAATCGGTCATGGCGTCTGTCCTTTCTCTTCGGGGCGAACCCATCTGGTCCTGCGCCGAACATCGGACGTTTGAGTGATTGCTCAAGGACTCAATTTGAGCAATCACTCAATGGTGACCTGACCTGAACTTTCGATGCTCGCACACCGTTGCTTCCGCGCCTTATGTTGCTGTCCATGACGCGTGCCCGCCCATATGACCGTGACGTCGCTCTAAATGCCGCCTTGGATCTCTTCTGGCGCAAGGGATTCCACGCAACCTCCCTCAAGGATCTGGAGACTGCGCTCTCGATGAAACCAGGGAGCATCTACGCAGCCTTCACCAGCAAGGAGGCTTTGTTCCAGGAAACGCTTCATCGGTATTTCGAGGCTGAACAGCGCCGGGTCCGGGCTCTTGCCGAGCAAGCGTCGTCACCACTTGAGGGGCTTGTGGCGCATGTACGGCACGCCGGACGGTGCTCCGACACCGGCCGGGCCTGCATGCTGGTAAAGACCGTCCTTGAGCTCTCCGCCGAGCAAAGCACAGCGGGCGCAGAGGCCCGTCGTTACCTCGACGCGCTCCGGGACGAATTCCGAGACCTCTTTGTAGCCGCCGTCGCCGCCGGTGAGATTGCAGGGCACGATCCCGATCGTATGGCGCGCCTCTACCAGACCAAGCTCATCGCGTTGAAGATCGAAGTCCAGCGAGGGCTTGGAGCCGTCGAGCTCCAGGTGCTGGCTGACGACATGGCTGAGGAGATTGCCGGTCTCCGCGAGGCCGCGGCAAGCACCACTCGTGACGCGGCCTCAGCGATCCCCTCTCGATAGTCGACATTAGTCCACCGGTTCCGGGAGCAGACATCGTGCCAGACCGACGTCACCCTTCGATCCTTGTCTTCGACGTCAACGAGACGTTGCTCGATCTCACGACCCTTGAGCCGCTCTTCGATCGCGTCTTTGGTGATGCCGCGGTCATGCGGGAATGGTTCGCCCAGCTTATCCTCTATTCCGAAGCGCTGACGCTGTCGGAGATTTATACGCACTTCAGCGATCTCGCGGCCGGTACGCTGCGGATGGTTGGTGAAACGTCAGGCCATGTCGTGACAGAGGACGATGTCGATGAGCTGAAGGAGCGGATTGGAACGATGCCCGCGCATCCTGACGTGGCGCCAGCCCTTGAGCGGTTGCAGGCGGAGGGATTTCGGCTGGTGACGCTGACCAACTCACCACCGGGTCCTTCTCCGACTGCGCTCGAACGAACAAACCTTGCTAGGTATTTTGAACGGTCATTCAGCGTGAACGACGTTGGATATTTCAAACCTGCGCCTAAAACCTACCGGCTCGTGGCCGAGCAGCTCGGGGTGGAGATGTCGGATATGTGTTTGGTGGCCTGCCACTTCTGGGACACGCTTGGCGCACAAGCGGCCGGGTGCACAAGCGCATTCGTCAAGCGTCCGGGAAATGCCGAACTTCTTGCCTCCGGCGTGCCGGTGCCAGACATCATCGCAGACGACATGCACGAGCTTGTCCAGAAGATCATCGAAAAATGGGCGCGCCGCCCCAGCATCTGATTTGTGTGCATGGCGCTCGGATTTATCGCTCAGGATTGCGTTTCGATTGTACCCACTTCCTGAACCTGCTCTGCAGCAGCGCTGAGCGAAAGACGAAAGTTACAAATAAGGACGCTCATCCCAGCCGCAGCGGACGCCCACTCAATCCCGCGGCGCATCACTTGTAGCGCTCTGCAGCAGCGCTGCGTCGCGATCGCTCAGCACCGCGCGATAAATCCGTCTGGACATTGCCCCGACCCCTCGGCAGTTCGACTTTCACGTGTCCTTGCCAGCTGCCGGTGACCTGCTCCCCTGAAACCTCCCCACTCTGAGGTTAGTCTGTTCCTCGACAGAGGAGACGGACGATGAAGCGCAGCAGAGACCGAAGGGCAACGCAGTGCACAGCGGAAAGGTTTGGAGATGGGTAATGATCCCGAGGTGGTCGACTCGAGCGTGTCGCAGGCGATCTACATCAATGGTTTCGTCTTCGACGTCTTCATTTACCAGCTGAAGGGTGATGCCACCTGGGCGCTGGAAGTCGTGGACGAGCTCGGCGGATCTCACGTCTGGATGGAGGAGTTCGCATCCGATCTCGACGCCCTCGCAGCGGCGCAGCGAACGATCCGCGCGATCGGACCCGTGACCTTCATGTCCGACGAGAGTGGACCGACAACGCCGTGACCACGAGCCGCCGCCCTCTTTCAGAATGCTACTGGTAGCCGCGCTTCGCTTTCGCCATGTGCAGCGCGAACCGTGCGTCCTCGGCGGCGGCTTCGGTCGCGTGCCAGTCGATCCGGACCCGTCCGGCCTGGCCAATCCGGCCCCATTCCCGAACGAGATCCCAGTCACCGAAAAGACCGCGAACGATCTCGATACGGTAGAACCGATGACGGTTGGCGTCGCGTTCGATCCGTCTCAGATACGTGGCCCCTACCCCCACATCCTGGCCACGATGTCCTGCTCCCCCTTGCCAACGGCGTCGGCGTAGATCGCGGTGGTGCTGAGCTGGGCGTGGCCCATCCATTTCTGGAGCATGTGGAGGGGCACGCCAGTGACGATGGCGTGTACGCCGAACCCATGCCGGAACCCCTTGGGACTGCGCTGCGGCGCATCGGGCACGCCGGCCTCGATCAAGATCCGCTTAACGATCTGCCACAGCCGGCCGCGGCCGATGGGCCAGATCGGCGAGCTCGCTCGCCGTACCGATCGCTGTGCGGCGCGGAGATCGTGCGCGGTGTTGAGCGTGTCGAGGTAGTCCGGTGGCACCGGAACGCTGCGAAAGACATGCCCCAAGCGCCCGCTGGCATCGGCGCGCTTCTTCAGGCTGCGCAGCGTGACGGTATGGCCCTCGAGATCGACCTGAGCCGGCGTGATCTCGACGAGCTCCGAGGCGCGACAGCCGGTGAAGAGCAACGTCTCGATCAACGTCCGGTCACGCGCGCAGGCGCGCCGCGCGACGGCCAGGATCGCGGCACGTTCGCCGGCGTCGAGAAAGAGCCGGTAGCCGGCCCGGTTGTAGAGGCGCATTTCCCCCATAGCGAACGGGATACCCGAAAAGCGTTCACACGCGAAGCCCGAACGCGCCCCCTGCGCCGCGCAAAGCGCCTGGTCTGATTGGACGTCGCGGTCTCGGCTGCGCCAATACCGTGGTCAGAATTCGGTTGTAGTTTGAAGCCGGCTTCAATACTCGATTTCGAGGTTCATGCAGCGAAGGTCTCGGGCGAGCCCATCTCACCCGCTCACGGGACACCGGCAAAGGGCAACCGCTTGGTGCCGTCAATCTTTCCAGCTAGGCCCTCCTGTGCGCTGCTGAAGAAATTCAGCACGGCGCAGCATCATCTTCAGCATCTTGGTAGAGCCGGTGCCCATGCACTTCGCAGCTTGAGGCTCGCTGCAACCGCGCGCATCTTCGGCGAGAATGGCGCTCACACAGAACGCTCCTGAACGGGGAAAATTGAAACGTGCGCCGCAATTACGTCATTTTCCCTGATTAATCGACTGGTCGTGTCAGCAGAACATCTTGTGCTGCACGTAGCGATCAGGAGCAAATGATGAACTTGAGCACGCACCGCCCGCGTTTGTCCGTGGTTCTCACGTTTTGGAATGCTTTGTGTCTCGGCATCGCCGTCCTGATGGTCCTGCACTTCACGCAGCAGCATGCGCACGAAGTAAGCCGCCAAGCCCAAGAAGATAACGCGCTGAGAGCAGCACGCGCCGTTTCGTTGACCTTCTCCAAGGCCCTTGATCGGGAGTGGGAGAGCATCCGCGCAGTCTCCGAGAAGATTGAAACAAGCGACTACGAGTCCATGCGCAGCTTCGTTGACGCCGTTCCTGACGCGAGCGTGAGCGTTGCATGGGCCGGCGTTGCCGATCCGTCTGGCCTTATCGTCGCGGGCTCGAACGCGGTGCGCGAGGGTGAGGACGTCAGCGAGCGCCGATGGTTCCGGGAGGGCTTGCGCGGGGAGAGCGCCGGATCGGTATTCCAACCGTCCGGGCATGAGGGCGACGGCTTCATCAACTTGTCCCGCCCTGTTCTCGATGCTGACGGAGCACCGGTCGGCGTAGCTGTCTACCGCATCGACATGGCTTGGGTTGATGGCTTCATTCAGGAGACAGCAGTTGCACTCGACGCGGACGCGCTGGTCGTAAGCAGAGACGGTAGCGTGCTTGCCAGCGCGGCGAAGCAGTTTGACTTCATGCCGTCCGAAGCCGAGCTGATGGCTCTCGGCCTGGGACAGGATCGGGGCATCAACGCTGATCGGGAGGATGGACCCAGCTTCGCCTCTGCGACCATTTCGAGGATTACCAGCACTGCGGTTCCGGACATGGGCTGGAGCTTGATTGTGCGGGTGCCGCTACAAGGTCAGTCGGCCACGAGCGAGCACCCTTGGAACTGGGATGTCCTTGGGTTCGTCACTGCGGCGGCCTGCATACTCGCGATGCTCGGCAAGGTGAACAGCGTGATTTCACGACCGATTGAGCGCTTGGCCGGGTGCTCCAGTGCGCTCGCGCGTGGAGAACTCGACTACCCCGTTGAGCGCGCCGGATCATTTGAGGCGGAGGAACTCTCGCAGTCTCTCGCCGTGATCCAGACAAGTCTGCAGAGGCACGGTCACTTCCGGAGGAACGGCACCATGATCAGTGAAGGCACCGACGCTCGCTTCCGGTTGATCGCCGCGGAGTAGTAAGCGAGCCTTTCCTTCAAGCCGACAAGAGTTGCAACAGTCGGGCCGACCCTGGCATCCGTGCGCTCTGATTTCTGCGAGAAATTAAGTCTGCAGGCGCGGGTACATATCTGCGCCTGTCATCCGTGGGGGACATCACGTCTTGCGTCTCTGATATCGTCCAAGGGCTCCAGCAACACTCGGGCATCTACCCCGAAGTATTGGCAGATCCGATCCAGAGCATCCGGTCGAGGCCACGCCGCAGAGGCGAGATAGCGGTTCAGCTGGGTTCGGTTCATGGGCATCTCGCGAGAGACGTGGGATACGTTTCCGCTGTGTTACTCGTCGATGAGTTGCCGGAGGTTGGTCCCGAAAATCCTGTTGATGTCGTTTGAGGTCTTCTCCACGACACAGCTCCTTCCGACGCGGTTCGAAGCTACTTGCGAGATGCAAAATTAGGCAACCGTGAGTAGGTCACAATGTCTCGCGTGCGCTCGCTTGACGCGACCTGCTGACCTGTCACTGTATCGCTGTGCTCGTTGCAGATTTCTTGTTTGAACACCGACACCTCAAGCCAGCGGATGTGCCTGTCTGCTATGTACGACGACAAACATCACGAACCCGATGAAGATGAAGATGAGCGCTGGGGCGCGCCTGGCGCGGCGGTGATGGTTTTGCTTGTTCTGACGGTGGTCGGTTCGTGCACGGGTCTCGTCGCGATGATTGTCTGAGAGCCACACGAACAGACTGTTGACGCTCAACAGATACATCGGCCGTTGAGCGCGCGTGGATCTTGGATAGCGTTGTCAGCAGGGAGATCCGGTTCGCATGTCAAGGGGTCAACGGTGCCTCAGCTCCTCTGGGTGGCGTTGGTGTGTTTCAGGATCTCCCGACCTTTCTACCGTCTAGCGACACCAGTCCGCGTTCTTTGACGCCTGAGCGAGACCCGCACGCATTAATGGCTCGCGCACATCTTCGCCGTCACGACCGAACAGGATGCCCAGGTCTCGGCCGTACCCGCCGCCGCCGCGTTCGATGATGCAGAGGTTTCCGAGCATCAGAGGCTGCACCAACTTGGTCGCCGCAACTCCAAACTCAGCTTCGTGGCCGCACTCGGCCTCGTACGTCTCCGGGGTATCGAGGGGCGAGTTTCTGAACCCAGTGAGCCGGGAGTTCCTCGCAACGCCGTTCGTGTGTAAGCTCTAGTCAGAAGCCACTATCGAAGAGACGCCGGTCAATGCCTTATAGAACGAGCACATCGCTGATCGTTGGGCTTCTTTCGGTCACCGCCGGTTGCACTGACATTCCTGGAGCTGACGCTGCCTTCTTGGAAAGAGATATCCCGGTTGGCCTCGATGCAACTGTGGCGCGTTCCCTTGTTGAGCGGCGAGGCTTCGAGCCAGCGGAGCTCCTGAGATTCCTGCAAAGTCGCTACGATGAGGCAACTCGCAGCTTCGAGCAGCTGCCGTTGACCGAGAGACAATTCGCCAATCAGAATATTGGCGTCGTACAGCTAGACGGAGATCCGCAAGGGCGGCTGGTATGCTTCGAGCGGAGCTACGCCTTACTGATTGCCTCGGGAAATCGACTGATCTGCTGGACCGAGGATGAAGACAATAGGATCACATGGAAGCAGGCGGGCTTTCGCGGCGGCATGCTATAGCTGGCGCAGCCGCCAAACGGGTGTTCCTCTTCGGAACGGCGTCGTGATTTCGGCCAGCAAGCTTTGGGTACCTTCAGTACCTTGCGCAAACGCCCTCCTGCAGCATCACATCACCGACATCTCGCCCGTCCTGCAGGCTACATTCGCCGATCCACCGGTCGTAGCTGCGCCTGCCGGTCAGGGTGCATGATCCGCTCTGACGAGCTGCCAGCTGAAGCATGCGCCGCTTGGCCACCGCGCCCTGCGAAGTCCCCATTTCCGCGCAATCCAGCTTGGCCAACCGAACCGGAATGCCGTTGATCTCGATGGTGTCGCCGTCCCGGATGTGTGTGAACCGCCCTTCGACGAGGCGGCCGGGGAACACGTCATTGTCGTCAGGGCCCATAACTCGCTGACCACGCCAGGCGCTTCCACCGCGTGAGCTTGAGCTGCTTTGAAACGCATCGCCCCCGCGGAGTACCGTGACACGCGGTGATCCGTCCGCCTCATTGCTCGGGAAAGGTGCCGCGGCTTCAGACGCGATCCAGCGACCAGGATCGTCTGTAATCACTGACGCTAGCACGACCGCGACAGAAAGAACCATCAGACGTTGCCAGAGTGGACGCTTGCGGTGCCCCCCATGTCGTAGCTCTCTGCGTTGGAGCCGAGGCCGAATGTGCTCGACCTGCCGATGCTGAATTCGCATAGTCTGGAGACCTCCGGAGCGCCAATGGGTGCACCCTTCCGGCAATTTCAGACACGACGATGGCAAAGGCGTGGTCGGGGTGGGAAGTTCTTGAATTGATCGTTCAAGCCACGTCGTGAGTACGCGTGGAAGGGCGGCGACCAGAATTTCGTCCCGCCGCCCTTGGTTCAATCAGAAGAACGAGAAACTGTCCGCCGTCAGCTCGTCACGGTTCACACCCTCGATCAGGATCGTCCGCTTGACATGCTGCACAAGCGTTCCGTCAGCCGTATTGGTGCACTCTAGGTCGTCGAACGCCCCCCCGTTCAGGCGCCGGCGCTCGAGAACATCACCACGTCCAGGCCAATCCGGAACTCCGATACCTGATCGGTCTCTGAACCGGTTGCCGGGCTAAAGAGAGCCTGTCGTGCTCAAGGCCTCGGGACATGAGATCGTCTCCCGAGCCACCAGCCTGGACATCGTCGACCGTTCCACCGGAGATCGTATCGTCTCCATCGCCGCCTCCGACGGTATCGTCGCTGGAGAGAACGTCGTTGCGACCGCCTCCGACGAGGCTGTCGTCTCCCAGTCCGCCCACTATGCTCTCGTTGTGGAGTCTGCCGGCCGCCGTGTCGTTGCCCGCTTCTGCGAGGATGAAGTCCAACCCAGCCCCGCCTCTGATCGTGTTATCGCCTGCACCTTCGTCGATGGTACCGGCGCCGGTTTCGCTTGAGATCACATCTGCCTTTTCGCCGCCGAGGAGAAGATCGGCGCCAAATCCGCCGCCTAGAATATCTTCCACACGGCCTTCGATGCTCTTGTTGCCAACCTGGCCGCTTAGGGAGTCGTTACCCGCACCTCAAATTTTGTCGGCTTTTGACTTGCTGAGCGAGCGTTACCGGTGGCGGTCGAGAGTGTCTGCAGGCAGCCCGAAGCGGACATGATCCGGTCGTCCGTCACGGCGCAGCGGCTCCGACAAGAAGGGCGGAAAGCAGACGTTCTCTGCGCCTGCGAGCTGCGCGGGACATCGAACAAAGAGCCGACATTCGGGGGGGCCAAAACCGTGTTGGTCACCCATACAGACAGCCCTGCTGTTCGTGAGTGCCTCTGATTGCTCTGGCAAGTCAGGCAGCCGAGTGTAACGTTCTGTTATGGCTAATCGACCCTTCGTTCTCGTTACAGGCGCCAGCAAGGGTATCGGCGCTGCAACTGCGTTGGCATTTGCCAAGGCTGGTTACGATGTATGCGCGAATTATCATCGTGATGATGCCGGTGCCGCTGAAACCGTGGCTCGATGTAGAGGCGTTGGTGCCGGAGCTTTCGCGGTCAGCGCGAACGTAGCCGTCCGTGCTGAGGTGCTCGCGATGTTCGACGCCTGTGATCGCACATTCGGTCCGCTTACATGCCTTGTGAACAATGCTGGTATCATTGGCGGAAGTGCCGCTGTAACCGAGGTCTCCGAAGAGGCCCTGACCGCGGCATTTGCTACGAACGTTCTCGGCACTGTGTTTTGCCTCCAGGAGGCAGCGAGACGCATGCGGACCGACCAAGGCGGCGTTGGCGGAGTGATTGTCAACATGTCCTCTGTTGCCGCAATCCTTGGGTCGCCAGGAGAATACGTGCACTACGCCGCGTCGAAAGGTGCAGTTGAAACGTTGACAATCGGGGCAGGCAAAGAACTGAGGCCTTTGGGCATTCGCGTTTCGGCAATTCGTGTTGGCACCACGAATACCGATCTGCACGCGCGCGAGGGCAATCCCGAGCGGCCCGCTACGGTCGCTGCAATGACACCTCTTGGCCGTATCGCCGAGCCGGTAGATGTCGCCGAGGCTGTCGTGTGGCTCGCCTCCCCCGAGGCCGCCTTCATATCAGGAACAGTTCTGACTGTTGCTGGTGGCCTGTTGTCATGACTCGACCTCCTGCGCGGCAGTCGTGCCACATTGCGGACATCCTCATTCGAGCATCGATATTGTGAACGCAAAACGAACAAATCGCAAATTTTTCGTGATTTTAGCCCTAACTCTGCAACAATTGGCGGCCGCATCTCGACCTGATGTTACTCTGCGTCAGGCTGCTCAGCCGATTGCCTGCAAATAACTGATTTTCGGAGTTTTTCATGGCCGACGTGTTTGGAACGACCGACGATGACGACCTGATCGGAACTGGCGATGCAGATCTGCTACGCGGATTTGAGGGGGACGATACGCTTGAAGGGCTTTCGGGTGACGACACGCTCGAAGCCGGCCCGGGTCGCGATCGACTGGTTGGCGGGGACGGGAACGACATACTCGATTCCTCGGACGGCGCCGCCTCGGAAGAAAGCTTTGGTGACATCATTAGGCCAGGTGCGGGCAACGACACGATAATCGGCAACGCCGATCTCTGGGCCGCTGGCGGAGGCATCGATTTCGGATACGCCGAGGTCGAAGGTGTCGACGGTCTTACGATCATTGCTGACGCACTTGGATCGGGAACCGTCGTCAGCGGCGACGGATCGAAGAGCGATACGTTCACGTTCGCAAACTACATATGGGGTAGCCGGGACGACGACTTCATCTCGACGGCTGTGACCGACCGCTTCTTCGGCTTCGAGGGAAGCCCCGGAAATGATACGTTGGTGGGTGGCGATGGTAACGCCGATGAGTTGGTTTACCTCTTCTCCGGCGGAGGCTCCGGTGTCAGCGTTGACCTGGCGGCGGGGACGGCAACAGATACCTTTGGTGACACCGACACGTTTACCGGCATTGAGCGTGTTTCCGGGACGGATCAAAACGATCTGATCGCTGGGGACGAAAACGGAAACGTCCTCTACGGCGAAAGCGGCGGCGACACGCTCTCCGGTCGCGGCGGCGACGACACGCTTCTGGGCGACGCCGGCGACGACGTCATCTTCGATGGAGATGGCGATGACCTTGTCGAGGCCGGAGACGGCAACGACGTGATCCGCCCTGGTGACGGGCAGGATACATTCGATGGTGGAGACGGTTTCGATGTCCTCGAACTCGACCTCAGGGGGTTTGACGGCGATGCGTTCGTCCTCGAGGTCGATTTGGCGGCCGGCGAGACAGGTGCGCTCGGATCGGAAGCGACGCGCGATGAGCTGATTTCGATCGAGGCCGTTGAGCTCTCGGGCGCCATCAGCGGGTTGTTTCGGGGCTCTGAGACCGACGACCGACTGGTCTCGAGCGACGGCGATGACACGATCGACGGGCAGGACGGCAACGACAGCATCTTCGGCCGCGATGGTGACGACAGTCTCCTGGGCGGCGCCGGCAACGACATCATCGGTGCATCTGACGGAGACGACGTCGTGCGCGGGGACGAGGGCGACGACTCCATCGGTGGCGGCTTAGGCGACGACGATATCTCCGGCGGGATCGGCAATGACACGATTGGCGCGGGCGAAGGCGACGACACCGCCGAGGGTGGCATCGGGAACGACGTTCTGGCCGGGGGCGCCGGAGTCGATCTGCTCAACGGCGGCATCGGCGACGACACCATGGGCGGATCCTTCGGCTTCGACGAACTTACCGGAGGCGAGGGCGACGACAGTCTTGGCGGCGGGTTCGGCCGCGACCTGCTCGAAGGCGGTGACGGCGACGACTCCATTGGTGGTGGTGAGGGCAACGATACGGTCTTCGGTGGAGACGGGTCGGACTTCCTCGCCGGGGGCGGCCGGGATGACTTGCTTGAAGGCGGCGCGGGTGACGACACGCTTAACGGCGGCGAAGGCAACGATACACTGGTCGGGGGCAGCGGCGCGGACCTCTTCGCGTGGAACGACGCCCAGACGGGTGCGACGGACTTCGTGGACGGCTTCGAAGACGGCGTGGATCTCTTCCGGCTCGCGGGCCTCGAGGGTGAGCCCGGAACCGGGCTTCAGGGTCGTTTCGAGGAGCTGGACATCCTTGATGCGGTCATCACGGGACCGGATGGAGAGTTCTCAGGTGTTTCGATCACATATCTCGATCAGACCATCCTGCTAACCGGGGTGGAGGCGGACGATCTCACCGTGGACGACTTCCTGTTCACGTAGTCTTCCGCCAAGAAGCGACTCTGACCTCCCCTAATCGGGAGGTCAGGCAATGTTGACCATCCATTGCGTTCGAGGTGGGCAAAAAAGCTGCGTTGAGTAGACTTGATTAAGGTTCCACGAGGCCGCGTGAGATCGCCCGCGCGAGTGCCTCTTCCTTCGTTTTGGCGCCCATCTTCAGAGATGCGCTTCGAATGAGACGCCAGACCTCGAACTCGGTGATCTTCATGACGTCGGCAATGAGGTATTCCGGCAAGCCATTGGCGATATAGGCCAAAACGTTGCGTTCCGCCGGACGGAGACGCCGGACCTCTGCGCCATAGGCCCATCCCTCGTGAATATCGTCTACCGGTTCGATAAGGCTCGCAGCCATCAAGGCGGAGACGGCGGAAAAGGCGCGTAGGGTTCCTGGGCCGAACAGGCACGTGGGATCGTCCCGGCAACTCAACGCGACCCCTGTGCCGTTGTTGCCCTCGTAGAGCGCGTGGGAGACCAGATAGTTGTAGTTGTAGCTCATGCTCGTTGCGCGCCAGTCGCGCAGCTTTCCCGACGCGGGTGACCTTTTCTCATCAGCCTCGATGTCTATAAGTAACGGCGCGTTCCCGGTTACGGCCCCGCGGACCAACGGGTCGACGGTCGCGAAGCCGGCGTGGTCGTATTCCTCGAGCCACATCGGATCCTTCGAACTGCGCACCCACAGGACCTCTCGGGTCGCGGTGTTGAAGGCACCGGAGTTTACTGCCTCCGCACCGAGCTGCCGCGCGATGCGCGTGATCGCCCACCATCGATCGTCGCCACTCTTGGCGCTCGCAAGAGTGTCGGCGGTGTCGATGATCAACCGCCCGATACGGGATGTTCTCACGAGACTTGTTCCCTGCCCCTGCTCGGATAGTGGAAGGGAACCTGGCCCCTGTCCAGTCGTCTCGTAGCAGCGGCGTATTCCCGCCCTGCAGGGCAATTCGCCATACCCTCGCGGCTCGCTTAGTCGATGGTCGTGATGTTTGCCATTCGCTACCGACAGGCTTCGGGAGCGTGGTTCAATGCATCGCCGTATCTCGCGATGCCGAGCATAAAGCCCTTCACGTCAGCGACATACATGATTATCGCAGCCGTAGTGCAGCGAAGGCCCAGACCCTCGGGGCGCACTGCGGCCATGCAGACCAAGGATCAATGGCGGCTCTGGGCCGTTTGAGCCACCGCGACGATATGTGTGGCCGAAGCGACAGTCACCCCTGTTATTGGCTCCGCGCGCCTTTGCCGCCTTCGCAGCTCATGCATTGCGGGACAAGATTGGCCAATGCGTGTCGCCCTTGCCCTTTTCCTGTCGCTCTCCGCGGCTTTCTTCATCTGGTCGATTGGACGAGACCTCGTTCCGCCACGATCCGTGACCTTCGCTGCAGGTATGTCCGGAGGAGGCTATCATGCGATCGCCACACGGTATGCCGAGATCCTTGCTCGTGATGGCATAGAGACCCGTATCCTAGAGACGGCCGGATCAGTCGAGAACGTGGACAGGCTGTCATCCGGCGAGGCCGATGTCGCGCTCCTTCAAGGCGGCGTCCATGCCGAAGGTGGAGCCGAGGCGCTCGGCGCCATGTTCTACGAACCGCTCTTCGTGTTTGCGCAGGCCGATGCCGATCTTTCTTCGAACCCTGGTGACTGGGCCGGGCTGGGTCTGGCCGTCGGACCGGAGGGATCGGGCACACGCGCCGCGTCGCGTGTTCTTTTGGCGGCAAGCGGGATAGCACCCGCCGACGTCACCCTTCTACCAGTCGGTGGGGCAGACGCAGTGTTGGAGCTACGCGCCGGTGAAGCCGATCTGGCGCTCTTCGTGGCGCCGCTTGCGGCGCCATATCTTCAACCGCTCTTCAATGATCCGGACGTGCGTCTGCTGCGGCTTCTGCATCTCGATGCGATAGCCCGTCGCATGGACCATGCAGAGATTGTCACGCTCCATGCCGGCGCGATTTCGTTACGTCCGGTGCTGCCTCAGCAATCCACAGACCTCGTGGCAATGGTCGCGCGGCTTGTCGGCCAGCGTGATCTTCACCCCGCCTTGGTCGACAGACTTGTGATGGCGGCACGCGAGATCCACGGCGAGCGCGACCAGATTACGCCGGAGGGTGCATTCCCCGCGACATCTGGGATCAGCATGCCAATCGACGTGAACGCATACGACATCATTACCGACGGGCCAAGCGCGCTGTCCGCATACCTGCCATATTGGGCGGTGGCGCAGGTCAACCGGATTGCTCTGCTGGCCCTTCCCATAGTCTTCCTGCTCTTCCCGCTGCTGCGGTCGCTGCCGGGCCTGTATCAATGGCGGATGCGGTCGCAGGTTTTCCGCCACTACCGCGAAATTCGCGAAATCGACGAAGAGCTTCGAGAGGCCGCCAGCCCCACGCGGCTCTCCACCCTGCGAGACCGGCTCGACGCAATAGACGCCGAGCTCGCAGAGCTTCGTTTGCCAGTCGCCTACCGCCATCTCGCGTATACCGCACGGCTGCATGTCGATCTCGTAAGATCACGCATAAACGAGAAGCAACACGGTCTCGACTCAGGTGCCGGCGTGACCTCGTAGACCCAAAGTCAAGACAGGGACGTTATAAGGCGACTGTTGGCTTACGAACGGCAGCCTCCTGGAACCCGGCGGCTCGTAGGCGGACTGAGGCACCCGGTGTGACAATCACGTCCGGTGCAAAAGCCGCGGGTCTGGACTCCGATTACTGCGCCTCGAAGGAGTTAACTTTCGAGAAGGCGCAAGGCGGCGACGAACCGGGGCAACTCGATTGACGAAGCGCAAGTCGGCGTAAGGAGAAGGCAGATGCCATTCGAATTTCAGATTTTAGCGATCGTTTTGCCGGCTGCTGCAGCAAGTGCAGTTTTCATTCACGTCGAAAGCTGGCGAATGGATCGCGCTAAGTAAGGTGAGCTTCCGGCTTGTCTCGTAGAGCGCGAACGAGCGATTAACGGCGGTTTCGATCCGGACCGGTAGGAGGCCGCGCCGATAAATGACTGGTTCGGTGAAGCTGCTCCGCAGCAAGGCTACGGACTTGAATGTCGGGTCCGGGCCGGTCGCGCCCCTTGCGCCAAGCGACGAGCCGAAACTTTGGAAAGGGTGCTTCCTGCGCTGAGCCGTCGACTGTTCTAGGCGCAGCGAACGGCGGCTCGCCCCTCCATTCCAATCATCGGCGCGGCCGCATTTCGTAGCTAGGAAGGAGGGGCTGGACTTCGGCCGCCGTCAGAGCGGTACTGCAAGGAGACAACGGGCTTGTCGCCCATTCGTCGCATCCGCCCGGACCGGTCCGGGCTCGGCTCGGTAGCAAGGACTCTTTCCCTGCAGCAAGCCAGAGGAGGCGAACATGGCGACCACGACGTTGAAACCCCGCACCACCAAGAGGGCCCAGCTGATCCGAATGCTCGAAACTAAGAACGGTGCGGATGTGGCGACGATCAGCAAGAAGCTGGGATGGCAGTCACATACGACTCGCGCCGCGCTCACGGGGTTACGCAAGGCGGGCCACGAGATCTCTTCCGAGAAGCCAGCCAAGGGCGTCGGCACCCGTTATCGGATCGTCCAAACCACAACCGCTACGGCAGAAGCCAAGCCGGAGCTGGGCCATGCCGACTGAAGGTCATGCGGAGCGCAGCGATGTGCAGCGCGCATGGGAGGAAGCCTTCGGGGCTCCTCCGCCGCGGTTCCTATCCCATTCTTTTATGCAGCGGGCATTGATCCACGATGCGCAGTGCCGTCGCCATGGCAGCCTTCCTGCGAAAACCCTCCGGACGCTTCGGCGGCTTGCGGAGGACGCGCCGACCTCGCGCATCGCGGCTCCGGATCTGCGGCCCGGCGCGCACCTCGTGCGAGAGTGGAACGGGCGCTCCTATCAGGTCGAGGTCATCGAGGGCGGCTACCGGATGGACGGGCGGACCTGGACGTCATTGTCCGCGCTCGCGCGACATATCACCGGCACGACCTGGTCGGGGCCGCGCTTCTTCGGTCTGTCGGGCCGCAGAAAAATTCCGGCATGACAAAGGTTCGCTGCGCAATCTACACCCGCAAGAGTTCTGAAGATGGGCTCGAGCAGGAGTTCAATTCGCTCGATGCGCAGCGCGAGGCCTGTGCCGCCTTTATTTCGAGCCAGAAGCACGAAGGCTGGGCGCTGCTGCCGGACCGGTACGACGATGGTGGGCTCTCCGGCGGCAGCCTGGAGAGGCCAGCGCTGCAGCGCTTGCTGGAGGATGTAAAAACAGGACGAGTGGACCAGATCGTGGTCTACAAGATCGATCGGCTGACCCGATCGCTCGCGGACTTTGCAAAGATCGTCGATGTGCTTGATGCCTCCCAGGCGTCGTTCGTGTCAGTGACCCAGTCGTTCAACACCGCGACGTCGATGGGGCGGCTTACGCTCAACATGCTCTTGTCCTTCGCACAGTTCGAGCGTGAGGTGACCGCGGAGCGCATCCGCGACAAGATCGCGGCTTCGAAGCGTAGGGGGCTCTGGATGGGCGGCACGGTGCCGATCGGCTACGATCCCGACGGGCGGACGCTGACGATCAACGAGGCCGGGGCCGCAACGGTTCGGATGCTCTACGATCTTTACGAGCGGCTCGGATCGGTACGCTCGGTGACCGAGGAGGCCGAGCGGCAGGGTCTGCGCAGTCGGAAAAGAGAGGGCGATGATCGCACGCGGGCCGGCGGCGGCGTTCTCGGTCGCGGGCATATCCATCATATCCTGACCAACCCGCTTTACGCCGGTCGTATCAGGCATCGTAGCCAAGTGTACGATGGCCAGCATCCGGCGATCATCGATCCGGACCGGTGGGATCGAGTCCAGGCGCAGTTGCAAGCGGAGGCTGCGAAGCCTCGGGGCAAGGCCGCCTCAAAACGCCAGTCGTTGCTGTGTGGCAAACTCACCGACGAGACGGGCGATCGGCTAACCCCGTCGCATTCCAAGTCGAGAACCGGCCAGCGCCTGCGCTACTACGTCTCGCACCGACTGGTGACGGGGCGCGCCGAGCGTCATCCAGATGCCTGGCGGCTTCCGGCGGACCAATTGGAGACGCGGATCGCAAGCCTCGTATGCGGAGCGCTTTCCGCGCCAGGCCTCGTACCGACGCTTGTTCCGAATGCCCCGGCAGACGCCATCGTGAACCTCACGACGAAGCTTTCAACCGTTCTGACCGAGGCGGGGTCCGATGACATCCTGGCGCTGGTCGAGCGGGTCGACATCGCACCCGGATCGCTGACGCTAGCGCTTGATGCCTCCACGATTGCAGAGCGGCTCAACTTGGACGCAAACGTGATCGAGGTCGCCCCTCTTGTCACGTCACACCCCTTCCAGCTGCGCAAGCGCGGTGTCGAGACCCGGCTCGTCCTCGGCACGCCTGCGGTCCATCTGGATCGGACACTGATCCGAAACATCGCGAAGGCGCATGCCTGGTTCGAACGCATCAAAGCCGGCGAGACCTTTGCCGAGATTGCCGCGACCGAGGGGACATCGAAGCGGCGCATCCAGCAACTGATCGACCTCGCCTTTCTCGCGCCGGACATCGTTCGCGACGTTCTTGCCGGCACCCAGCCGGTCGGCTTCACCTCGGATTGGTGCAAACGGCGCACCTTGCCGACTGATTGGACGGAACAGCGCGCGCTCCTCGCTACGCTCTGATCAATGCGTGATCGTCCAAACCCCAAACTGCTACCGTGAAAATGCCAAACGCAGACTCTAGGCCTCTGCGGGCCGGAATACGTACGCCTGTCCAGTCTCCGATTCAGGCAGCCTCCCGTAACCGACTGAAAATACGAAGCTATTTCGCGTCGGGTACGCAACATCTCGATTTTTGAGCCTGGATGGCTGGGGTGGTAGGATTCGAACCTACGGTACACGGTACCAAAAACCGCTGCCTTACCGCTTGGCTACACCCCAACTGGCGGGCTACTTACGTCGGCGCTCGCGCGGGATCAAGCCCGGACCACCAGAAATTTGAGGCGCTCCTGCGCCGATCGCAGGCGGCGCGGCCGCGGCGGGATTGCTCACCCCGACCTTCGGTCCGACCGGTGCGGAGCGGACACGATGGCACGGCCCCGGCCGGCTGCCTTCGCCTTGTAGAGCGCCGCGTCGGCGCAGTCCAAGACACGCTCGGGACCCTCGATCGCGCCGCCCGGATGACAGGCGATGCCGATGCTGGCCGAAATCCGCAGCGGACCGTCATCGGATGCGACCGGCGCTTCGATCTCGGCGATGAGCCGCTCGGCCAGACCGCGAAGCGCATCCTGGCTTGGCGGCTCGGGCAGCAGGAGCACGAACTCGTCGCCCCCCGGACGCGCGGCGACGTCACCGCGCCGGATATTGCCGCGCAGAACATCCGATACCATGCGCAGCATGCGGTCTCCGGCGGCGTGACCATGGCCGTCATTGACCGCCTTGAAGCAGTCGAGATCGATCAGCATGACTGCGAAGGGCGCGCCTCGCCCGGCTAGCCGGTCGAGCTCCCGCTCGAGGGCGCGCCGATTGCACAGCCCGGTCAGCATGTCGGTTTGCGCCTGTTCCTCGGCCGCGAGCCGCGCGACATGCAGCCGCCGGTTCAATCGAAGCGCAGAGCTCATCGCCGCGGATCGCGACTCGATCAGGAACAGCATCTCCACCGACAGGTCGGTGGGCGGAAAGTCCGCGCTGGACACCGGATGGGCGCCGAGCGCCGCCGCGACACCGACCCCGAAGGACAGATCGAGCACCCCACCACCGGTTCCGTCCGCCACGAAATGACCGACCAACGGCGTGTGCGGCGAATGCCGCAGGCGCAGGCGCAGCCGTCGCGCCGTACTGTCCACAAGCGCCGCGATTCCGTCGATGCCACTGGGTCGTGTCACCTCGAACATGTCAAACACCGATCCGGTCCCCGCGCCGGGGGCGGCAACCACCTTCGCGATCGTCGGGCCGAGACGCGTCACCTGCCCGGCGGCATCGATGCAGACGTGCATCGGGCACAGACGGTCGAGCAGGCGCACCGGAAACGTCAGCATGACGGGGCACCCGTCGCGTCGTCAACGAGCGGGAACGCCCGCCCCTCGGTGAAGTCGCGTTCGATGATCGTGACGCGAATGCACTCTCCTTCGGAGGCCCGGGTCACGTGGTCGATGACGGCGAGGGAGCCGAAATCGTCCGCCATCGCCCGCACGAGGCCGGCGACAAGCTCGGCGAAACCCGGAACGGCATCGCGGCACAGGATATCGAAGATGCGGTCGTCACGGTCGATCACCTCGATCGTCGGCACGGAGAGTTCGGGCACCGCCAGAGTGATGCGGCCCGGCAGATCCTCGAGCGAGAACAGGAAATCAGCGAAGTCGACGCCGCAGAAGCGCAGCAGGCGCCGGACGGACGCCGCGTTCGGATGAGAGACAAGGTAGGTGCCGACATCCTCCAGCACGGCGCCGATCGGCCGTGACAGCTGCGCCTCGACCGCCGCCGCGAGCTGATCAGTGAGTGCGGGGTCGTGCCGCAGCATCGCCTCGACCTCGATACGGCCGAGGCCGGCCTGTCGAAGCACGTCATCCCAACGCGAGCGGCCGTAGGTGTCCTCGACGAACACCTGCAGCATTCGATTGATCAACCCGTGCATACCCTGACCCCGTCTCACCCGTCTTCAAGGATCGACACAGGCGGTTAAGATCGGCGCAACAAATGCAATTCAGGGGAATTTCCACACTTCTGCCGCAGACCAGGACCCGGGCGGCGGCTCAGGTCCAGTGGACGTTCTGTCCGCCCGGGAGCGCGGCGCGCGCCTGCATCGGCACGTCGTAGTCGAGACCCGAGGCATCGCAGAATTTCCGGATCCATGCATCGTCCATCAGCACGAAATCCAGCACCGAGGCCTGGAAGGACGGGTCCGACAAATGGGCACGAAACGCCTCCTCGTCGGCGCCCGTGGCCCCCATGAAGACAGGCAGAAGATCCTCGTCGGCGGCGAGCCAAGCGATGGCCTGCAGGCCGACGGTCTCGGCCGCGCTGCGTGAAAGTGACAAGTGAATCTCCAACCACAATCCTTTCTTAACCAATCTCAAGAAAGACTGAGCACGACAAGACGGCCGTGGGGGCCATTCCGGGGAAGGACCACATATGAGCGGACGGATCCTGGTTGTGGACGGCACCGCAACCCAGCGGATCATTCTTCAGGTGAAGCTCGCCTCGGCATTCTACGATGTCGTGCAGGCCGAAACCGGCAAGCAAGCGTTGAAGGAGGCGCTGCGCACGCGGCCCGATCTCGTCATCGCGGCACAGGATCTGCCCGACATGACGGGCGCCGAGCTCTGCCGCCGGATCCGGCCGGTGGCGCCTTCGGGCGACCTGCCCGTGATCCTCATGCAGTCACGAGACGATCCCGCAGGGCGCCTCGCCGCGCTCGAGGCCGGCGCGCAGGACACGCTGCCGCAGCCGATCGACGAGGTGCTTCTCTTCGCGCGATTGCGCGGCCTCATCCGCGCGCGGGAGGCCGAACGCGAGTTGCGTCTGCGCGACGATACGGGGCGCGCGCTCGGCCTCGCCGAAGACGCGTCCGGCTTTGCGACGCCCGCGCGGGTCGCGGTGGTCGAGGCGCCGGGCGCGGCAACCCGTTCGGTCGCCGCCGCCCTGGCCGGAGCATCGAGCGCGGACATCGTCCGGACCGCGCGCGAGGATGTGCTGCGCGGCCGCGCCGCACGCGTGGACGTGTTCGTTCTGGTCGAAGGAGAGAGCGGAAGCGCGCTCGACCTTCTGAGCGACCTGCGCGCGCGGCCCGAAACGCGCCGCGCGGCGATCCTCTACATCGCCGAGGGCACGCAGCGCCAGTTGGCTGCGACGGCGCTCGATCTCGGCGCCGACGACATCGTCATCGGCAACGCGCTTCCGGCGGAACTCACGCTGAGGCTCGCAAAGCTTCTGCAGCGCAAGCGCATATCCGACCGGCTGCGCGCGAATGTCGAGGAGGGATTGCGGGCGGCCCTGACGGATCCGCTCACCGGGCTCTACAATCGCCGATACGCGGGGCCGCACCTCGACCGTATCGACAGCGCGGCGCGCCAGAGCGGAAGGCCCTACGGCGTCCTCATGCTCGACATCGACCACTTCAAGAGCATCAACGACCGATACGGGCACGCGGTCGGAGACCTGGTTCTCGCCGGCGTGGCCAAGTGCCTCGCGGGCAACCTGCGCGCTGCCGACCTCGTCGCCCGGTACGGTGGCGAAGAGTTCCTGGTGATCCTGCCCGAAACCGACCTGCGCGAGGCGCTCGGCATCGCGCGACGGCTCTGCGCACGGGTGCGCGACCTCGCGATCCCGCGCGGCTCGGATCGACCGGCGCTCAAGGTCACGGTCAGCGCCGGTGCCACATCGGGGCCGGTAAAGACCTCCGGCGATACAGGCGATGTCGTGGCCGCCGCCGACCGCGCGCTCTATTCCGCCAAGGAACGCGGCCGCAACCGCGCGCTCGCCACGCCGGCCGAGGGTTACTTGTCCTCGAAGCGGCGGATCTCGGTGACCAGGCGATCCGCGTAGGCCGCGCGCTCTTCGGCCGACATGTTCGCCAGCACATCGAGCAGGATCGCCTGCCCCCGGTCGCGGCGCATCTCGGCCGCGCGTGCCTGCGCATCGAGGATTTGGGTCAGCGCCGCCCGGTCGAGCGGCGACGCGCGCAACACCTCCGCCGCTTGTCGGTAGCCCTCGACAAAGCGCACGCGGCGGTCTTCGCCGCTGGCGGTGTCATCGTCGCGCGCATCACGCAGTGCGGCGCGAAACTCGCGCCGCATCATCGCGCGCTGATCCTCGTCCAGCGCACGGTAATACGGGAATGACGAGCCAGCCCCGGCCCGCCCATCGCGTTGCGGTTGGCCGTCACGCAGCACCGCGCCAAGGACGATGCCCGCGATCAGCAGGTTCGCGGCGAGCGACACGAACAGAACGGGCCAGAGCCAGCGGCGGCCGCTTTCAGACGTCCGGGCCACGCGATCACTCCCCCATCCATGCGAGATCGTAGGCCGTCATCGGATCGACCGAGCCGGCGATCTGAGCATCGCCCGCCGACCAGATCCCGTCGACCGTGGCCGACAGCGGCGCGGGTGGCGCGGCGCCGATCCAGATCCCCGCAACCAGCGTCGCCGCAAGCGCGGCCCCGCGCAGCGCGGGCAAGCCCACCCACCCCGCGAACAGCGATCGGAGGCGCGACACGGGGCGCATGGGCCGGCGGCGCGCGGCCTGCTCGGTTTCGGCATCCATGGCGATCCGGGCGAGCAGATCGTCCGCCGGCTCCGGCGGGGCAGCCCGTGCCGCGGCAAAGAAATCGTCGAGGTCGTCGCGGTCACGCCGCGGTTCAGGTGTCGTCGTCGACATATCCCAGCTCCTCGCGCCGGCCCGAAAGAATGGCCTCGAGCGCACGCTTGCCCCGCGCCGTGAGACTTTCCACGGCACGCGGTCCGATGTCCATGATCCGGGCGATCTCGGGATTGCCCAGACCCTCGATATGGCGCAGCACCACCGCCTGGCGCTGCCGTTCCGGCAATTGCGCCAGCGCCTGTTGCAGCGCCTCGGCCCGCGCCGCCTCGGTCAGCCGCGCCTCGGCCGAAGGCGCGCCGTCCTCGGGCTCGGGCACCGCGTCGAGCGGCGTGCTGCGGCGGCGGCGCATCCTGTCGATGCACAGGTTCGCGGTTACCCGGAACAGCCAGGTGGTCACCTTCGCTTCGCCTGCCCGCCAGTCCGGCGCGATCCGCCAGAGCTTCAGCATGACCTCCTGCGAGATGTCCTCGGCCTCGGCGCGGTCACCGAGAAGCCGGGCGGCATGCGCGAAAACGCGCGGCGCGAGGCGCACCGTCAGCGCGTGCGCCGCGTCGCGGTCGCCCGCGGCATAGCGCGCCAGCAGTTCCTCGTCGCCCAATTCGCTCATCGCATCCAGCGGCACACCCGAACTCCCTCGCGCTTAGCGGGCGAAACGCAGGCCCGCAATCACCGGGTGGGCCGACCCCCCGGCCCACCCGGTCGTCACGCCGCGTCGGTCAGTCGTCGCCGCCGCGTGCGCGCTCGCGGAGCAGCTCGCGGGCCGCGCGCATCTCCTCGCGCGTGAGCCCGCCGCTATCGTCGCTGTCCAACCGCTCGAACAGCGCACCCCGGTTCGGACGGTTTTCCATCTCGTCGAGGCTGATCGACCCGCTGTCGTCGGCGTCGAGTCGCGCGAGCATGCGCTGGGCGCGTGCCTCCCGGCGGCGCGTCTCCTGCGCCTCCGCGTAGGCCACCATTTCCTCCGCGGTCACCGCGCCATCGCCATCGGCGTCCATCGCCGCGAACCGGGCCGCCGCAGGATTCTCGAACTCCTCGAGGCTGACTTCTCCGTCGCCGTCTACGTCGAGCCGGCCGAAGCCGCCACGCGCGGACCCGGCGCCATGCGCGCCATGATGCCAGCCAGCGCGGTCGCCGCCCCGATCACGGGCATCCGCTGCGCCTGCCACCAGCGCGGTCGCCGCCACCAGCGCCGCCGCACCGATCAGTCTCGTCATGGTTCTCATCCGTCCTGTCCTTTGCCTGTGGATCGATAGTCACGGGCCGCGAGCCTTGCGCCGACGGTCCTGATCGATCACACGTGATGCGGCGGCTTTTCCGTCGCCGCCCGCGCGCCTAGATGTCATCACGGGCGTGTGAGACTGTGCGCGACACGCCGCCGCAAGGACATCGCGCCACCTTCCGCAGCGTCGCGCGGGAGATCACTTAGACGGTCGTGGACAACCAGAGGTGAGCCATGAGCCCCGAGACCGGCACGACATCCGACAGCCGCGCGCCGCGCGAGACATGGCCCGCGCTGATGCGCGGCTGGCGCCGGCGCTGCCCTTCCTGCGGCACGGGCCCCATGCTGCGCGGGTATCTCAAGGTGCGCGACACCTGCCCGGTCTGCCGCGAACCCCTGCATCACCATCGCGCGGATGATGGACCGGCCTATCTCACGATCCTGATCGTCGGGCACCTGATGGCGCCGCTCCTGCTCTTGGTGTTCGAGACGTGGCGTCCCGAGCCACTGACCCTGTTCACGATATTCGCGGTCGGCTGCCTTGCCCTGACGCTTTACCTCCTGCCGCGCTTCAAGGGCGCGATCGTCGCGTTCCAGTGGGCGCGCTACATGCATGGCTTCGGCGAGACACGCGCGAGCAGCTGACCGACAGGAGGCGGACGACCGACGATGACAACGCCCGGCGAGTCCGCCATCCGCGATGCCGCGACGGTGATCGTCCTGCGGGACCGCGCGACACGTCCGCGCGTGCTGATGGGCCAGCGCGGCGCCAAGGCGGTTTTCATGCCGAACAAGGTCGTCTTTCCCGGCGGCGCGGTCGATCCCACCGATGCGGACGTGCCGCTTGCGCGCGCGGTTTCCCCTCTCTGTGCCGGACGGCTGGCCGAGGATGCGGCGCCCGGCCACGCCCACGTGCTGGCCGTCGCGGCGATCCGCGAACTCTTCGAAGAGACCGGGCAGATCCTGGGACAGCGCGGCGACTGGGCCGGACCGCCCCCCGCCGACTGGCGCGACTTTGCTGCGACGGGACACGTTCCCGACGCCAGCGCGCTTCAGTTCGTGTTTCGCGCGATCACGCCGCCGGGCCGCCCGCGCCGGTTCGATGCCCGGTTCTTTCTCGTCGATGCCGAGGCGCTCGCGAGCGATCCCGACGATTTCTCGGCGGCGTCCGACGAGCTGTCGCACCTGCAGTGGATCGCGCTCGACGAGGTGCGCGCCCACGACATGCCGTTCATCACCGAGGTCGTGCTGGCCGAGGTCGCGGCCCGCGCCAAAGCGGCGGATCCGCCCGACAGCGTGCCCTTCTTCCGCAACGACGACGAAGAGAGCCTGTTTCTTCGGCTGGGGCGCCGCGGGCCGCTGTCGGGCCGCTGAGCGCGGCCCGGCACCGTCGAACGGGATCAGACTTCTTTCTTGAGCGCCTCGGCGAGGTCTGTTCGCTCCCACGAGAACCCGCCGTCGGCATCGGGCTCGCGGCCGAAATGTCCGTAGGCGGCGGTGCGCTCGTAGATCGGCCTGTTGAGATCGAGATGCGTGCGGATACCGCGCGGCGTCAGGTCGATCACTTTCGGGATCGCCGCTTCGATCGCCGCGGGGTCGACCGCCCCGGTGCCGTGCGTGTCGGCATAGATCGACAGCGGCCGCGCGACGCCGATGGCGTAGGACAGCTGGATCGTGCACCGCTCCGCAAGGCCGGCCGCCACGACGTTCTTGGCGAGATAGCGCGCGACATAGGCGGCCGAGCGGTCCACCTTGGACGGATCCTTGCCCGAGAACGCGCCGCCGCCATGCGGAGCCGCGCCGCCGTAGGTGTCGACGATGATCTTCCGGCCGGTCAGGCCCGCATCGCCGTCCGGTCCGCCGATCACGAAGGTGCCCGTCGGGTTAACCCACCACTCGCAGTCCGGGGTGATCCAGTCGGCCGGGAGCACCTCGCGGATGTAGGGCTCCACGATGCCGCGGATGTCCTCTGATGTCTGCGCCTCGTCGAGGTGCTGGGTCGACAGCACGATCTGCGTGACACCGACCGGCTTGCCGTTCTCGTAGCGCACGGTCAGCTGCGATTTCGCGTCCGGGCCGAGAAGCGGCTCGGCCCCCGACTTGCGGGCCTCCGCCAGCCGAAGCAGGATCTTGTGCGCGAACAGGATCGGCGCCGGCATCAGCGCGTCGGTCTCGTTCGTCGCGTAGCCGAACATGATCCCCTGGTCGCCGGCGCCCTCGTCGCCGCGCTCGCCCGTGACGCCCTGCGCGATATGCGCCGACTGCTCGTGCAGCAGGTTCGTGATCTCGCAGGTGGCGTGGTGAAACTTGTCCTGGCTGTAGCCGATGTCCTTGATGCAGGCGCGCGCGATGTCCGGGATCCGATCCATGTACGCGCGCAGCTTGTCCTGGTCGGTCAGTCCGATCTCCCCGCCGATCACGACACGGTTCGTGGTCGCGAAGGTCTCACACGCGACACGGGCGAGCGGATCCTCGGCCAGAAGCGCGTCGAGCACCGCGTCGGAGATGCGGTCGCACACCTTGTCCGGGTGGCCCTCCGAGACGGATTCCGACGTGAAGTAATAGGACTGCCGAGTGGTCATGAAGATTGCTCCGTTGGGTACGTCCGCCACGCCAGGAAGCCGTTGTGACGGGAATTGGCGGATCAGCGCTATCCCCTGCCCGGACCGGCGTCAATGCGGCTTGACAGCGGCGCGCGGAGGGCGAGTCCGGCCAGCAACGCGAGCAGCGCGACAAGTGCCGGCCAGTCGCCGGTCCGGCTGTAGAGTGTCGCCGGCCCCGCCGGCGGCAACGGGTGATCGACATGGCCCGCCTGCCCCAGCGGCAGCGCTGCGAGAACCCGCCCGCCACTGTCGATGACCGCCGAAACCCCCGTGTTGGCCGCCCGAAGCAGCGGCAGTCCGGTCTCGATCGCGCGCATCCGCGCCTGAGCAAGGTGCTGGTACGGGCCCGAAAAGGTGCCGAACCACGCGTCGTTCGTGAGTTGCAGAAGCATCTCCGGCCGCGCCGGTGCGCCCGTCACATCCTGCGGAAACACCGCCTCGTAGCAGATCAGCGGAAGCGCGGCGCCGAGCGCCCCGAGATCGAGCAGCCGCGGCCCCGGGCCCGGCGAGTAGCCGCCCTCGGCCCGCGCGGCGAGGCCGGAGACCTCGATATGCTCGAAGAGCCAGCGCGCCGGCATGTATTCCCCGAACGGCACGAGGTGATGCTTGTCGTAGACGTCGACGATGCCGCCTTGCGGTCCGATCGTGACCGCCGAGTTGAACCAGCGGCCGTCCTCTTCGCGCTGGATTCCGACGACGACCGGTGCCCCCCGGGCCGCCTCCTCGACGATCGCGAGCGCCTCACCGGCATTGTCGAGCAGCATCGGCAGCGCCGTTTCCGGCCACACGATCAGGTCGGGGCGCGGCGCCGCCGCCGTCGCCGCCACTTGCCGTTCGAAATAGACCGGCACCATGTCCCGGCGCCACTTGAGGTGCTGGGGCGCGTTGGGCTGCACCAGCCGGACGACCGGGCGCCCGTCGAGATCGTCGGGTGGCGGTGCCAGGAGCGCGCCCCCGCCCAGCATCAGAACCACGCCAGCGATCGCGCCTCCGCCGATGCGCCAGTCGCGTCGTGCAAGAGCGTGCCCGCCGAGCGCCGCGACCGTGAGCGCGGCAAGGGTCAGGCCGTGCGATCCGACGAACGCGGCCCAGTGCGCGGCCGGACTCGGGCTCCAGACGTAGCCGACGAGGCCCCAGGGAAATCCGGTGAGCACGTAGGCGCGCGCCATCTCCGACAGCGCCCAGAGCGGAACCACCAGCGCCGGGCGACCAATTCGCCACGCCAGCCATGCCGGCACCGCCCAGAAGAGCGCGAGCCCCCCCGCAAGACCGGCCAGGCCGAACGGCGCCATCCAGCCGGTCAGCGCGGCATCGACAAGAAACGGCTCGACGATCCAATGCAGCGACAAACCGAAATACCCGGCGCCGAAGACCCACGCCGTCCAGCCGGCCTCGGCCGGTCGCTGGGCGAAACGGATCAGCACGAAGAACAGGACGAGCGCGGCAAGCGCGAGCGGCCAGAGATCCGCCGGTGCCTGTCCCAGGGCAAACAACGCGCCGAGCGCGAGCGCGGCGCCAAGCCGCTGGCGACGGGACAGGTGCGGCGCTCCGGCCGCCGCGACGTCAGTCATTCTCCGGGCGGGATCCCACCTGCACGTGCGTGCGCGTCGCGGCGGCCGCGGTTCCGGGCGCGCCGGGCAGGCGCACGCGCATCCGCTTGATGCGGCGGGGGTCGGCGTCGACGACTTCGAACTCGACACCGCCGGGATGCGGCACGACCTCGCCGCGGGCCGGCACGTGGCCCGCGAGCATGAACACGAGCCCGCCCAGCGTATCGATCTCCTCGCCGTCCACGTCCTCGTGGTCGGTCAGGTCGAAGCCGATTTCGGCCTCGAACTCCTCCAGCGGGGTCTTCGACAGCGCAAGGTAGCATCCCGTCCGCTCGAGCGTGAAATTGCGCTCCTCGTCGGTATCGTGCTCGTCCTCGATCTGGCCGATGACCTGCTCGATCAGGTCCTCGATTGTGACGAGTCCGTCGACGCCGCCGTATTCGTCGATCACGAGGGCCATGTGCCGCCGCTCGGTCTGCATCTTCGTCAGGAGCACCCCGATCGGCATCGAGGGCGGCACGAAGAGAAGCGGGCGCAGCAGACGTTTCAGGTTGAAACGGGTGTCGCGGCCGTTGAAGCCGTGCTTCAGCGCGAAGTCCTTGAGGTGCGCCATGCCGATCGGCGTGTCGAGCGTGCCGGCGTAAACCGGCAGCCGCGTCAGGCCGCTTTCGCGAAAGACCTGAACGAGATCGTCACGGGTAATCGTGTCGGGCACGGCGATGATGTCGGCCTTGGGGATGGACACGTCCTCCACCCGCATGCGGCGAAGGTTTCCAAGGCCCAGGAGCCCCTCGCGAGAGGTCTCGCCCCCGGAGCCTGCCTCGTCCTCGTCCTCTTCGCCTGCGGCCCCGAACCCGAAGAAGCGGCGGAAGAAGCCGCCGTCGCCGTGGTCGCCGTTTAACTCGGCGTCCGTCTCCTGCGCGCCCTGCGCCGCGCGAGACGAGTCGTCGCTGTCACCCATCTGTCCTAATCTGTCCTGTCTGACCAAGGGCGCCCTGCCCTCCTTCGGCATATGGGTCGGGCACACCCAGTTTGCAAAGTATGTCAGTCTCGAGCCGTTCCATCAATGCGGCGTCGCCATCGCGCTCGTGATCGTAGCCTAGAAGATGCAACACCCCGTGAACGATCAGGTGGATCACGTGATCGATCACCGGGCGCCCCGCCGCCTCGGCCTCCCGGGCGCAGGTGCCCCACGCGATGGCGATATCGCCAAGCTCGCCCGGCTCCGGCGCGTCGGGCGTATCGCCCTCCGACTCGGCCCCGCGTTCTTCTGTCGGCCAGCTCAGCACGTTGGTCGGGGCCGGCCGACCCCGGAACGCGCCGTTCAGCGAGGCGATGCGGGCGTCGTCGCAGCCCAGGACCACGATCTCGTACGCACCGGTGTCGAGCCCGAGATGCCCCAGCGTGGCCTCGGCCGACCGCTCCGCGATGACGGGCAGGTCCGCGTCCTCCCAGTCGACCGCCTCGATGACCGTATCGGTCAGCATGGCGCGGCCAGGCCCCCGCACCTCGGAATCGTTAGGCCGGCCGGCACGCGCCGGTCCGGCGCAGCGGCGACTCTGGTCATCCCGCCTCCGCGTCCTTGTCGTAGGCGTCGATGATCTTGGCCACCAACGGATGCCGGACGACATCGCGCGCGGTGAAATAGTTGAACGAGATCTTCTCGATGTTCGACAGCAGCCTCTCGGCGTCGCGCAGGCCGGACTGCACGCCGCGCGGCAGGTCGACCTGGCTGCGGTCGCCGGTGATGACCATGCGCGACCCTTCGCCCAGACGGGTGAGGAACATCTTCATCTGCATCGAGGTCGCGTTCTGTGCCTCGTCGAGGACCACGAAAGCATGGCTCAGCGTGCGGCCACGCATGAAGGCGAGGGGCGCGATCTCGACCGTCTTCTCCTCCATCATCCGGGCCAATTGCTTGCCCGGCAGGAAGTCGTTGAGCGCGTCGTAGAGCGGCTGCATGTAGGGATCGACCTTGTCCTTCATGTCGCCGGGCAGGAAACCGAGCCGTTCGCCCGCCTCCACCGCCGGGCGCGACAGGATGATCTTGTCGACGTGACCCTGGATGAACATGTTCACGCCCACCGCGACTGCGAGGTAGGTCTTGCCGGTGCCCGCCGGGCCGATGCCGAAGGCGAGCTCGTTCTCGTAGAGCGACCGCACGTAGGCCTTCTGCGCCTCGGTCCGCGGCTCGATCAGCTTCTTGCGGGTCTTGATCTCGATTCGGTCGCCGGGCCCGAACATGTCGAGCTGGCTGCCGGTCGTCTCGGCGCCGTCTGCCATGCGGAACTCGCGGTCGATGTCGCCGCGGTTCACGCTCTTGCCCTGCTCCAGCCGCTGATACAGCGCCTGAAGCACCTCGGAGGCTTCCGCCTGCGCCGCGGCCTCGCCGTGGATCGCGAGGAGATTGCCTCGCCGCAGGATCTGCACGCCGAGGCGGGCCTCGATATCGGTGAGGTTGCGATCGAACTCACCGCAAAGCTCGATCAGAAGACGATTGTCGGGAAATTCCAGGACGGCTTCGGTCAGGGTGCCGGTGCTCACGCAGGTCTCCGGGTTGGACAGGTGCCCGTATCGTCACAAGCCCGGAGGCCGGTGGCAAGGGCGAAGCGTGTTTCGGCGGTTCGCTGCGACACGAAAACGCCGCGCGAACAGGCTCGCG
The DNA here is from genome assembly GCF_900172265.1 of Roseivivax jejudonensis. Taxonomy (GTDB): domain Bacteria; phylum Pseudomonadota; class Alphaproteobacteria; order Rhodobacterales; family Rhodobacteraceae; genus Roseivivax; species Roseivivax jejudonensis. The sequence continues at coordinate 430,853 of NZ_FWFK01000001.1, forward strand.
CGGCGCAGATCGCAGGATGTCGCGGGCCCGTCAGTTCGGATCCGGGATGTCGGAGCCGCCCTTGAAGTCGCCGGCCGTGTAGGTCGGCGGCGCGACGCCCGAGCAGACCGGCTTGCCGTACTTGTCGAGGCGGTTGACCTGGTAGCCTTCGACCCCGTCGTCGGCCATCCAGTGATCGCAACCGTCGGGGTCGACCCAGATGCCCCATTGCAGCTCTTTCAGCGAATGGGCGTTGATGCCGCGGTCGATCGACTTGTCGGGCGGGTAGCCGCGCAAGCCCTCGTCGACACACGCCGACACGAGCATCGCGGCGCCGAGGACGGCGGAGAGGGTGAGGCGGTTCATCTGACGTCCCCCGGTCACTGGTAGCACAGGATTTCGACGCGGCGGTTCTTGGCCATGCCCGCCGCCGAATTGTTCGACGCGACCGGGAGCCGCTCACCGTAGCCGCGGACATCGACGATGCGCGCGCCCACCTCTCGGCCGATCGCCGCGACCGCGTTGGCGCGATTGTAGCTCAGCCGCATGTTGTACTCGTCCGACGCGCGGCTGTCGGTGTGCCCGACGATCGCAAAGGCGGTGGCGTCCGAGGCGCGGAAGAACTCCACCAGCCGGGCACGCCCGGCTTTCGACACGCGGTAGCGATCGGTGGCGAAATACTGGTCGGTGTTCATGACGCCGCAGACGTTCTGCCGGCGGCAGACCGGCACGCCCTGCCGCGTCAGCCGGTTGGAGGCGTAGCCCTCGGCACCGTCGTCGAGCACCCAGACCTCGCAGCCGTCGGGCGTGAGCGCGACGTTCGGAATGTACTGGCCCTGGTCACGGCCCTGCTGCGACGGCGTGTCCCGGGTGAAGGCCTGTGCCTGCGCCTCGGACGACGGCAGGACAACAGCGGCCATCCCCAGCGCCGCCACCCCCGACAGCCCCGGGGCGATCGACGCCACGAGGCTCAGGCCGGCCAGTCCGGCCGCCACTAGGTTGCGAATCCCCACGTTGAAGTCCCTCGATCTTTGACCTGTCGTTCGGGACCGACGCTCCGGATGCGGCAGCGGATAGCGGCAGTCCCCATCCCGCGAACAGTGCACGGAATGCCGGGACGGGGAAGGGAAATGTTGCCGGCGTTCCCGGCGGCGCGCCGATGGCAGCACGGGGCCGGCATTGGCGCACATGCCCGAACAACGCCGTTTCCCGTGCGGCGCCAATGTACCCCGACAACTGCCGTTGTTCGACCCGCGCTCCGGAGCCGACCGGAACGCGCCGCAATTCCGGCTCAGGCCAGCGTGCCGCCAAGCGAGTTCGGGCCACTCTCGGTGATCCGCACCCGGCGCAGATCGCCCGGCGCGATCGCCGTATCGGTCACGTGTACCGCGTGCAGGTAGTCCGACTTGCCCACCATCTGCCCCGGCATGCGCCCGGGCTTTTCGAACAGCACGTCGACCTCGCGTCCCACCATCGCGTCCTGAAGCGCGCGCTGCTGCCGCGTCAGAAGCGCCTGCAGCCGCTGAAGACGCTCGGTCTTCACGTCCTCCGGCACCTGCGCGCGCTCGGCCGCGGGCGTGCCCGGGCGCGTGGAGTACTTGAACGAGAAGGCCGAGCCGTAGCCGACTGCCTCCACCAGATCGAGCGTGGCCTGGAAATCCGCCTCGGTCTCTTCGGGGAAGCCGACGATGAAGTCACCCGACAGGTGCAGGTCGGGGCGCGCCGCGCGCAGCCGCTCGATCAGCCGCAGGTAGCTCTCGGCGGTATGCTTGCGGTTCATCCGCTTCAGGATCCGGTCCGATCCCGCCTGCACCGGCAGGTGCAGGTACGGCATCAGCTTGTCGCAATCGCCGTGCGCCGCGATCAGGTCGTCGTCCATGTCGTTCGGGTGCGATGTGGTGAAGCGGATCCGGGCCAGCCCGTCGATCGTGGCCAGCTCGCGGATCAGCTGCGCGAGCGTCCATTCGCCACCGGGCCCCGCCCCGTGATAGGCGTTCACGTTCTGCCCCAGGAGCGTGATCTCGCGCACGCCCCGCGCGACCAGCTCCTGCGCCTCGTCTAGGACCTGCGCCACCGGGCGCGACACTTCGGCGCCTCGGGTATAGGGCACGACGCAGAACGCGCAGAACTTGTCGCAGCCCTCCTGCACCGTCAGGAAGGCGGTCGGACCACGCCGCGCCTTCGGCCCCCGCCCCTTCAGCGCGGCGAACTTGTCGTCCTCGGGAAAGTCGGTGTCGAGCGCCTTGGACCCGCTGCGCGCCCGCGCCTCGAGCTCGGGAAGCCGGTGATAGCTCTGCGGCCCCACCACGAGGTCCACCATCGGCTGGCGGCGCATGATCTCCTCGCCCTCGGCCTGCGCGACGCAGCCGGCCACGCCGATGCGCAGGTCCGGCTTTTCCGCCTTCAGGTCCTTGTAGCGGCCGAGTTCCGAATAGACCTTCTCGGCCGCCTTCTCGCGGATGTGGCAGGTGTTGAGCAGGATCATGTCGGCGTCGTCGGCGCTGTCCGTCGCGACATAGCCCTGACCGGCGAGCGCCTCGGTCATGCGCTCGCTGTCGTAGACGTTCATCTGACAGCCGTAGGTCTTGACGTAGAGCTTCTTGGGCGCGGTCATGCGGGCCTCCACGAGCCGGGAACGCGGGGATCAGGCAAGCGCTCTAGCGCAGATGCGCCCGGCCTTGCAATGCGGCGCCGCATCGCCGATTCTCCACCGAAAACGGGCAGACGCGGCGGAACATGCGATACACGGGGCTCGAGGCGTTTCTGGCGGAGGGCAAGTCGGCGCTGGCGAAGGGGCCGGTGGCGCTCGTCTTTGCCGAGGACGCGGTCGAGATCGACACCACCATCCGACACCACCAGCAAAGCGGATTCGCCGCCGTCGTCGTCTTCGTCGCTCCGGTCTTCGACATCGCGCCCGACGTGGCCGACACGGTGCACCGCGTCGACTACGACCCGACGGCCGAGGACGCGGTGCCGGCGGCGGTCAACGCGGTGATCGCCGCGGCCCCCGGCGTCTGGTTGTTCTACTGCTACAACGCCGAGTACCTGTTCTACCCGTTCTGCGAGACCCGCTCGGTGGCCGAGATGCTGGCCTTCCACGCCGAGGAGCGCCGCGACGCGATGCTCACCTACGTGGTCGATCTCTACGCCGACGACCTCGACCGGTTTCCCGACGCGGTCTCGCTCGACCACGCGCATCTCGACCGATCAGGCTACTACGCGCTCGCCCGGACCGATCCGGCCAACCATGACCACCCGAAAGAACGCCAGCTCGACTTCTTCGGCGGGCTGCGCTGGCGGTTCGAGGAACATGTCCCGGCGACACGGCGCAAGATCGACCGCATCGCGCTGTTCCGGGCCCGGCCCGGCCTCGCGCTCCGGCCGGATCACACCTTTTCGGACGAGGAATACAACACCTACGCCTGTCCCTGGCACAACAACCTCACCGCGGCGCTGGTGTCGTTCCGCACCGCCAAGGCACTGAAACGCAACCCGGGCTCCACCTTCGACATCCAGACCTTCGCGTGGCACAACTCGACCCCCTTCGAGTGGCACTCGCGGCAACTCCTCGATCTCGGCCTGATGGAGCCCGGGCAATGGTTTTGAGCCGAAGCAAGCTCAGTCGAACTCCTCGGTAACGATGTCGTCCTCGGCGACGCCGATCTCGTTCAGCGCACCGGCGATATCGTCGAGCATCGCGTCCGGGCCGCAGACATAGCACTTGCCCTCGCCCGGCGTGACGTGCTCGGAAAGGAGGGCGCGCCCGATCTGGCTGGCGTAGAGCGGGCTCGACTCGTCGTCGGTCACGACGAAGACGCAACTCAGCCCCTCCATCCCCTCGAACGCATCCCGCAGGATGATGTCGCGCTCGGTCTTGTTGGAAAAGATCAGCGTCGAGCCCTCGAGCGTTCCGGCCTCCTTCAGCCGCTTGCGCAGGATCGCGATGAACGGGGTGACCCCGGCGCCGCCGGCGATGAACCAGCCCGGCCCCCGGTCTTCGATCGCCCCCCAGGGATCGTCGATCAGGACCGTGTCGCCCGGCTTCAGGTCGGCGATCTGCTCGGTGACGCCGTCATGCTCGGGATAGGACTTGATGACGAACTCGAGCGTCTCCTCTTCCGGCAGGCTGGTGAAGGTGAAGGGCCGCTTCTCCTCGCGCCAGCCATCGCGGTCGAGCGCGAGATCCGTGGCCTGGCCCGGGGAGAACGAGAACCCCTCGGGCCGGTCGAACACGAGGTGGTTGGTGTCGTGCGTCACCGGTGCGATGGATCTGAGCGTCAGCGTATGCGGCATCGGAATCTCCCGTCGAAAGGTTCACGATCAACCGCGCGACGCCGCCAAGGTTCCGAGCTGCCCGCCCCACACGTCAGGGCGCCGGGGCCGGTTTTTCCACGGGTCCCGCGCCGACCGGCGGTGCGGCGCGCCCCGCCGATCCTTCATCTTGCCGAAAACCCCGGGGGTGCGGGGGCAGAGCCCCCGCGAATTGTGGGTACGGGGGGCAGAACCCCCGCGACGGTCAGGTGCGGCGGGCGGAGCTCCCGCGAGGTGCGCGTACCAGGGCGCGGCACCTGCGCATTCCGGATACGGGCGCGTCGCGTCCGGGCGTCACCGAGCGCGCGTCGCGCCGCGCGCGGCTCAGCCCCGGCCGCCCTGCTCGAGAGCGTCGATCCGGGCCTTCAGCGCCTCGTTCTCCTCGCGTGCCTTCTGCGCCATGGCGCGGACGGCGTCGAACTCCTCGCGGGTGACGAAGTCGCGGTCTGCGAGCCAGCGATCCATCATGCCTTTCATCGCCGTCTCGGCCTCGGCGCGGGCGCCCTGCGCCACACCCATGGCGTTCGTCATGAGCTGGCTGAAGTCGTCGAACACCTTGTTCCGGGTCTGCATTCGGGGATCCTTTCCGCTGTCTCTGGCGTGTCGCCTTCGCTGTGTATATGGCCCGCGCGGCCGCCCGTCTCAAGGTTGACAGGGGGTGCGCCGAACCGCAAAGGAGTCGCCGATGATCACTGCCGCGATCCCCTTTCCGCCGCTGTCGCCCGAACTCGTCTCGATCACGATCGGCGGGGTCGAGCTCGCGTTGCGCTGGTACGCGCTGGCCTACATCGCCGGGATCCTGATCGGCTGGTGGCTTGCCGTGCGTGCGCTCAAACGTCCGGCGCTGTGGCCCGCGAACACGCCGCCGATGGGGCCCGCACGCGTCGAGGACCTGATGACATGGGTCGTGCTGGGCGTGATCCTCGGCGGCCGGCTCGGCTTCGTGCTGTTCTACCAGCCCGGCTACTACCTCGCGAATCCGTGGCAGATCCCGGCGATCTGGCAGGGCGGGATGGCGTTTCACGGCGGCCTGATCGGCGTGACGCTCGCCTTTCTCCTCTGGTGCCGGCGCACCGGCACGCCGATGCTGCCGACCGCGGACATGATGGCGCTCGCCACGCCGCCGGGCCTGCTGCTCGGCCGGATCGCGAATTTCGTCAACGCCGAGCTCTGGGGCCGGCCGACCGACATGCCCTGGGGCGTGATCTTTCCCGGTGCGCTCGCGCAGGAGTGCGGCCAGTCGCTGGGCGAGCTCTGCGCGCGCCATCCCTCGCAGCTCTACGAGGCCGCGCTCGAAGGGCTGATCCTCGGTGCGGTGCTGATCTGGCTCGGCTTCGGGCGCCGCGCGTTCCGCACGCCGGGACTGATGACCGGCGTCTTCGCCGCGGGGTACGGGCTGAGCCGCTTCGTGGTGGAATTCTTCCGCCAGCCCGACCTGCAGTTCCAGGCCCCGGGCAACCCGCTCGGCCTCGCGCTGCACGTGAACGGCTGGGGCCTGACGATGGGGCAGATCCTGTCCCTGCCGATGATCGCGATCGGCGTGGCGCTGATCCTGTACGCGCGCCGGCGCGGGAGCGCCGCGCAGCCGGCATGAGCGCGCTCGCCGACATTCTCGCCACGCGCATCGCGAGCGAGGGGCCGATGACCGTCGGCGAGTTCATGGCGACCTGCCTGATGCATCCCGAGCACGGCTACTACACGACCCGCGATCCGTTCGGCGCGTCCGGCGACTTCACGACCGCCCCGGAGATCAGCCAGATGTTCGGCGAGCTTCTCGGCCTCGCCCTCGCCCAGGCGTGGCGCGACCAGGGCGCACCGGCGCAGATCGTGCTGGCCGAGCTCGGTCCGGGGCGCGGCACCCTGATGGCGGACATGCTGCGGGCCACGCGCGGCGTGCCCGGCTTTCACGACGCGCTGTCAGTGCACCTCGTCGAGACTTCGCCGCCCCTGCGCGCCGCACAGGCGGAGACGCTGGCGGCCCACGCGCCGGTCTGGCACGCCGACATCTCCGACCTGCCCGACGCGCCGCTCTTCCTGGTGGCCAACGAGTTCTTCGACGCCTTGCCGGTGCGGCAGTTCGAGCGTGCCGGATCGGGCTGGTGCGAGCGGATGATCGGGCTCGGGCCGGGTGACAGCCTGACCTTCGGCCGCACGGAGCCCACGCGCCGCCCCGAATTGGCGCATCGCCTCGCCGACACCGCGGAGGGCGCGGTGGTGGAAACCTGCGCCACGGGCGCGGCAGTCGCGGCCGCCATCGGCGCGCGGATCGCGGAGCGTGGCGGCGCCGCGCTGATCGTCGATTACGGCGACTGGCGCAGCCTCGGGGACACGTTCCAGGCCGTGTCGGGCCATGCACCGACCGACCCGCTCGCCGCGCCGGGCGAGGCCGACCTGACGGCGCATGTCGATTTCGAGGCGCTTGCCGACGCCGCACGCCCCGCTCACGCGTCGGCGATGGTCCCGCAGGGCGTGTTCCTCGAACGGCTGGGCATTACGGCGCGCGCCGAGGCGCTCGCGCAGGGATTGGCCGGTCAGGCGTTGAGCAGCCACATCGCCGCGCATCGCCGGTTGACCCACCCGGACGAAATGGGAACGGTGTTCAAGGTTCTCGGACTTCGCCCCGAGGGCGCGGCTCCGCTTCCCGGACTTGACCTTTGACGCTCGAGATCATCACCACCCCTGCCCTGCGCCCGCTGCGCCACGGTTTCTTCACCCGCCGGGGCGGTGCCTCGTCCGGCGTGTTCGCCGGGCTGAACTGCGGCATCGGATCGACCGACCAGGTCGAGATGGTGCGGATCAACCGCGCCCGCGTGGCCGAGGCGATGGGCGTCGATGCCGAAGCGCTCGTCAGCATGCACCAGGTGCACTCGGCCGAGGTCGCGGTCATCGGCGCGCCGCTCGACGGCGCCCGGCCGCGGGCCGACGCGATGGTGACCGCCACGCCGGGCATCGCGCTGGCCGTGCTGACGGCCGATTGCCAGCCGGTGCTCTTCGCCGATGCCGAGGCCGGCGTAATCGGCGCGGCGCATGCCGGCTGGCGCGGCGCGCTCGACGGCATTCTCGACGCGACCGTGGCCGAGATGGAACGCCTCGGCGCAAGGCGCGAAGCGATCCGTGCCGTGATCGGCCCGTCGATCAGTCAGCGCGCCTACGAGGTCGGTCCGGAATTCCTCGACACGTTCCTCGAGGAGACGCCGGAAAATGCCCGCTTCTTCGCCAACGGGCACGGCGACAGGCTGCATTTCGACCTGCCGGCCTACGGCATGGAGCGGCTGCGCCGCGCGGGCGTCGAGGGGGAGTGGACCCGGCACTGCACCTATCACGATGCGGACCGCTTCTTCTCCTACCGACGCTCGACCCATGCGCGCGAGGCAGATTACGGCCGCCTGATCTCGGCCATCCGGCTCTGATCCAGCGGGTCTGCGCCGGCAAACCGCCCGCGGGTTACCCCGGCATCGCCCGATCCCGGACATTTTTGCACGCAAGGTTAACGCATGGACGGCGCCGCGGACGCGCCCGCCCGCCTCGCTGGCCGTTTCGCCGCCACGCACATTTCCCCGAATAAGCCCGGATTGGACACGATCGCGCCCCAATGTCCCGCGAAAGTCGGGGCAACACAGACAGACCGTCGCACAATCCGAGGATCGCACCCATGAAAACCCGGTTCATCGCCTCCATCATCGCCACCGCGAAGACCTACCCCGAGGCCAAGACCGCGCCGCTGCCATTCGCGCGCGGGCAGCGCCGCCCTCTTGCGGCGCGCCGTGCACCGCAAACGGCCCCGGCGTCGCTGAAACGGGCCTGATCCCGGCAACGATTCGGCGCTGGTGCGTCGGATTAAGGCGTGATCGATCTCGATCCGTCGACAATTCCCCCAAAAGCCCTCGATTGATCGGCCGAGCGCCCTCAATCGGGGGCTTTTTTTGACGTTCTCGGCCGAATGCCAACATATCCTCTTCATACAGCCGCAACTGTCCGTCTGTTGTTGTTGGTGGGGGCCAGCACGGATGTGACCCAACACGTTGGGAGCATCGAATGACTCACCCCGCCCACGCTCGGCCGGACCAAAGCGACTCTGTCTCTCTCCGGGTCCCGAGGGACCAGTTTGCTCAATCCGACGGGCGGCCTCGTCACGCACCTTCTCTCATGCGCCGATACGAGGCCGCCGCGCTCGGCCCCGACCTGACGATCCGACAGGTTTCGGTCACCGCTCCCGCCATTCCAGTGTTCGAAGAGGCGACCTCGGCCTTCGCGCGCGGCACGCTCGTGCGCACGGTCGGCGGGCCCGTCGCGATCGAGGATCTTCTGCCCGGCGATTACGTCGAGACCGACCGCGGCAGCGAACCGGTGGTCTGGATCGGCTCCACCTCCTATGTGCCGGGTGTCGAGTGCGAAGGCTCCGGCCTGACCCGGCTGACCCGTGTGGTCGCCGACGCGATGGGCCCGTCACGGCCCGCCACGGACCTTGTGACCGGTCCGGGCGCGCGGATGGTCGTCGAGAGCCAGCGCCTTCGCACCCTGATCGGTCAGTCGCGCGTGCTGGTGTCCGTCGCCGATTTCGCCGACGGCGACCGCTTTCTCGAGATCCATCCCGCCGGAGCGGTCGAACTCTACCACATCGCGTTGCGCCGCCACGCCACAATCCGGGTGGGCGGGATCGAGATGGAAACCTACCACCCCGGGACGGGCATCCGGCGCCAGCTCGGCGACTACGCCGAACGGTTCGCGCGGCTGTTCCCGCATGTCGACGGGTTCGAGGATTTCGGGGATCTCAGCCTGCCGCGCTCCTCACGCTCGGTGCTCGACAGCATCGAGATGCGCTGAGCGTCACGCGGAGCGCGAGAGCCGCTCTTCCAGCACATCGAACGGCACGCCCGGCTCGTCCTTCGCGCCGCGGATGACCAGCGACGTCTTGACCGACCCGACATTCGGCGCCGTCAGAAGCTCGGCCGTCAGGAAGGTCTGGAACGTCGACAGGTCCGGGGCAACGCATTTCAGGATGAAGTCGACCTCACCGTTCAGCATGTGGCACTCGCGGACGAGCGGCCACGACCGGCAGCGCGACTCGAAGGCCGACAGATCGGCCTCCGCCTGGCTCTGCAGTCCGACCATCGCGAAGACCTGAACCTCGAAGCCCAGTTCGCGCGGATCGACCTCGGCGTGGTATCCGCGGATGTACCCCTGCTCCTCGAGCGCGCGGACCCGGCGGAGGCAGGGCGGCGCCGAGATCCCGACCCGCTTGGCGAGTTCGACGTTCGTCATCCGCCCGTCTTGCTGCAATTCGGCGAGGATCTTACGATCGATCGGGTCGAGCCGATGGCCTGGCATTGGCAACTCCCTTGCGTCTTTTGCAGATCCTTACTCCTCACCTGCACCGAGCGCAATAAAGTTTCACGTCTCAACAACTTTATTGCGGCGGAGTGGGCAGGAAACGCTCTCGGCGCGGAATGCAGGGGCCTCAGCATTGGATGCGAACCCTCGCCGCCGCCACAAACGGTGACACGGCCCCGCGCCTCATGCAGGCCCGTCACGCCGTGCGCCAGCGATGCCCGGCCCGCCCTTCCACCCCGGCGCGTTCTCGCCTATATGCGACCGACACCCGAAACGGAGGACACGTCCCATGTCCGAAACGCGCCGCACCAAGGTTCTGATCATCGGCTCCGGCCCGGCAGGCTACACCGCCGGTGTCTATGCGAGCCGTGCGATGCTCGAGCCGATCCTCGTGCAGGGGATCGAACCGGGCGGGCAGCTGACCACCACGACGGATGTCGAGAACTGGCCCGGCGACACCGAGGTGCAGGGACCCGACCTGATGGTCCGGATGGAGGCGCATGCCCGCGCGATGGGGACCGAGATCATCGGCGACTACATCACGTCGCTCGACCTCGACACGCGCCCCTACAAGGCGCACGGCGACAGCGGCACCATATACGAGGCGGACGCGATCATCCTCGCCACCGGCGCGCGGGCCAAGTGGCTCGGCCTCGAGAGCGAGGAACGGTTCAAGGGCTTCGGCGTGTCGGCCTGCGCGACCTGCGACGGCTTCTTCTACCGCGGGCAGGAGATCGTCGTGGTGGGCGGCGGCAACACCGCCGTCGAGGAAGCGCTGTTCCTGACCAACTTCGCTTCCAAGGTGACGCTGGTGCATCGTCGCGACACGCTGCGGGCCGAGAAGATCCTTCAGGATCGCCTGTTCAAGAACCCGAAGATCGAGGTCGTGTGGGATCACGCGCTCGACGAGGTGACCGGCACGGACAATCCGCTGGGCGTCGAAGGTGTGAAGATCCGCCATGTCGAGACCGGCGCGATCACCGAGCTGTCCGCCAAGGGGGTGTTCATCGCCATCGGGCACGCGCCCGCCAACGAGCTCGTGAAGGACAAGCTCGAAACGCATATGGGCGGCTATGTCGTGACCAAGCCCGACTCGACCGAGACGTCGATTCCGGGCGTCTTCGCCGCCGGCGACCTGACCGACCACAAGTACCGGCAGGCGGTCACCAGCGCAGGCATGGGCTGCATGGCCGCTCTCGAAGCCGAGCGCTGGCTGGCCGAGCAGGATCTCGACTCCGGCAAGGACGAGACGGAACCGCTGGGCTATGGCGCCCCGGTGGACGAAACGGCCTGAGCGGTCCGGCCGCCTCTGCGGGCGGCCGGCTCGACCGCCACGCCGCGAGTCCTGCGTATGCTGCAATGCGGCATTTCGGCATCGGGAAGCCGCCGCCGGCCCAAGCGGCTTGAACTCTCTCAAGGTAAGGGTCTAAGGGCGCGGCGACCGTTACGCTCTGGCCGAAGAGAGAAGTTGCATGAGCCTGCCCAACCTTGCCCCGATTCCCGAACTCTACGTCTCCTTCGACAGCGCACAGAAGCTGAAGGTCGAGGCCGGCAACCTCGTCAGCCACGACCTGTCGCCGCGCCAGATCTGTGACCTCGAACTGCTGATGAACGGTGGCTTCTACCCGCTGAAAGGCTTCCTCGGCAAAGACGATTACGACAGCGTCGTGGACAACATGCGGCTGGCCGACGGATCGCTCTGGCCGATGCCGATCACGCTCGACGTGTCCGAAGCGTTTTCCGAGACCGTCGAGCTCGGCCAGGACATCGCGCTGCGCGATCAGGAGGGCGTGATCCTCGCCACGATGACGGTCACCGACATGTGGACGCCGGACAAGGCGCGTGAGGCGGAAAAGGTGTTCGGCGCCGATGACGACAAGCATCCAGCGGTCAACTACCTGCACAACACGGCCGGCAAGGTCTATCTCGGCGGCCCGGTGACCGGCATCCAGCCCCCGGTGCACTACGATTTCCGCGCCCGCCGCGACACCCCGAACGAACTGCGCGCGCGCTTCCGCAAGCTCGGCTGGCGCAAGGTCGTCGCGTTCCAGACGCGCAACCCGCTGCACCGCGCGCACCAGGAACTGACCTTCCGCGCCGCTCGCGAAAGCCAGGCGAACCTTCTGATCCATCCGGTCGTCGGCATGACGAAGCCGGGCGACGTCGATCACTTCACCCGTGTCCGTTGCTACGAGGCGGTGCTCGACAAGTACCCCGGATCGACCACGACGATGTCGCTTTTGCCGCTGGCCATGCGCATGGCCGGCCCGCGCGAGGCGGTCTGGCACGGCCTGATCCGCCGCAACCACGGCTGCACCCACTTCATCGTGGGCCGTGACCATGCCGGGCCTGGAAAGAACTCGGACGGAGAGGATTTCTACGGGCCCTACGACGCTCAGGACCTCTTCACGCAGTATCAGGACGAGATCGGCATCCAGATGGTGCCGTTCAAGCACATGGTCTACGTGCAGGAACGCGCGCAATACGAACCCGCCGACGAGATCGTCGATCAGGATCAGGTCACGATCCTCAACATCTCCGGCACGGAGCTGCGGCGGCGTCTGCAGGAAGGTTTGGAGATCCCCGACTGGTTCTCCTTCCCCGAAGTGGTGGCTGAACTGCGCAAGACCCGGCCGCCGCGCTCGCAACAGGGCTTTACCGTCTTCTTCACCGGCTTCTCGGGCTCCGGCAAATCGACCATCGCCAACGCGCTGATGGTCAAGCTCATGGAGATGGGCGGCCGTCCGGTGACGCTGCTCGATGGCGACATCGTCCGCAAGAACCTGTCCTCCGAGCTCGGCTTTTCCAAGGAGCACCGCGACCTGAACATCCGCCGTATCGGCTATGTCGCGTCCGAGATCACGAAGAACGGCGGCATTGCCATCTGCGCGCCGATCGCGCCCTACTCCGCGACCCGTCGCGCCGTGCGCGAGGAGATCGAACAATACGGCGCCTTCGTCGAGGTCCACGTCGCCACCTCTATCGAGGAATGCGAGCGCCGGGATCGAAAAGGGCTCTACAAGCTCGCCCGCGAAGGAAAGATCAAGGAGTTCACCGGCATCTCCGACCCCTACGACGTTCCCGAGGCGCCCGAATTGCGCGTCGACACCGAGGGCCAGGAGGTCGACAACTGCGCGCACCAGGTGGTGCTGAAACTCGAATCGATGGGCCTGATCGCAGGTTAATCCGTCGGTGCCGGCGCCTCGCGAAGAGCGTGCCGGCACGTCCGCATTAACTTAAAACAAAGCTGTCCGCGCATAGTCTCCGCCGCCGGAGGCCTGTGCGATGACGGACGTTGCGAGTTGGGGTTGGCTGCAGCCGACCCTTTATCCCGGCTGGACTGCCGCGAGCGACGATAACCTCGACTCGCGCCTGGACGGCATCAATGTCGACATCTCCAATTTCTACGAGGTGACGATCCGCGATGCGGATGGCGACGGCATCGTCAGCGATACCGACGCCGATGACGGGTCGAATGTCGCGCCGGGAGAGGGCGTGATCGGACCCTCCGGATTAACCACCGTGCGCGAGGTCGCCCGCTACGACGACAGCGAGGCCCTGGCCGGAGGCGTGACCTATACCGGCTTGGCGGCCGCCGTCATGTTGTTCGACGACGGAAGCTGGGCCGTCCGGCTTCATGACGAAACCCTGCCGCCGACGCTGTGGCCACGACAGGTGGCATCGCTGCGTCTCGGCACCTGGGACGGTGTCGAGTACTCCGGCGCCTACACCGCCTCGTTCGACGAACCGCTCTGTTTCGCCACCGAAACACCGCTGCGGACGCCTCATGGCTGGCGCCGGGCCGGCGATCTGCGCCTCGGCGACCGTGTGACCCTGTTCGAGGGTGACACGGCGCGGATTACGTGGCGTGCGTCGGCCACCCTTCCCGCGCGAAGCCGACGGCACGCGCCCGTGGTGCTGCCACCCGGAGCGTTCGGTGCGCGGTGCCGCATTCGGCTGTCACCGCTGCACGGGGTCCTGATCCGCTCGTCGGCCGCGACCCTTCTTTTCGGAAAACAGCACGTGCTGGTCGCAGCGCGCGATCTGGTCGGCCACCGTGGCACGAAAATCGTACCCGCGTCGCGTGTGACCTACGTGCACCTCGGCGTGGGGCGCCATGCAATTTTGCAGGCACCGGGGCTGGGCTGCGAAAGCTACAGGGGCGGTCATTGGGCGGAAACTCTGGTCCGCGGCGCGACGCGAAGCGGGATGCGCGAGACGCCACGCTATCCGTCGTGCCTCCCGGTCCTGACGCGTCCGGAAGCGCGCGTGTTGATGAACTACATGCGCGCCGGACTCACCGGCGCGCCGTCACTATCGCAACGTCCCTATACCGATGCCTCTTAGTGCACCGTCACCGGGGCGAAGTCGTTCTGACGTGCCAGCACGAAAGCGAGGCCACGGTCGCGCACGAGCGCCAGCCGTTCGCCGTCGGCGCGATGCACGGCATAGAGCGTATCCAGACCCTCGGCCTGGATTTGCACCTCGTCGGGAAGGTCGGACACGGCCACGGGCCGGACATAGACGATACGGCCTTCATCGACCGCGTCGAAGTTCACCTTGGTATCCATCGTGTTCACCCCTTCTTGATGTCGATCGTCTGAACGACGGTTTCCGGCCGCGAGAGGCTCAGGTCCACGTGCAGAAGACCGTTCTCCATTTGCGCCTCACGCACCTCGACCCCGTCCGCGAGGACGAAGCTGCGCTGGAACTGCCGCGCCGCGATCCCGCGATGCAGGAATACGCGCGACGTGTCGTCCTCACGCTGACGCCCGCGGATCACCAGCTGGCGATCCTCGACCGTGATCGACAGGTCATCCTCCGAAAAGCCCGCCACGGCGAGCGTAATCCGGTAAGAGCTGTCGGACGTCTGTTCGATATTGTAGGGCGGATATCCTTCGTTGCCCGACTTTGCGGTCCGCTCGAGCAGCCGCTCTAGCTGTTCGAAGCCGAGCATGTGGGGATGCGACCCCAAGGTGAGTTTGGTCATCGACATGTCCTTTGTTCAAGCGACCGTCTGGGCGGGCCCCTTTTCGGCGGCCCCCTCGTGAGAAATATGGTGCCGTCCAAGGCGCTGTGCAAGTCCGCGAGCCTCGCTCCGGCCTTTGCGACGAATGGCTTATCAGCTATAGTGGCAGCCTCCCGGCAGCTGACATTCAAGACCAAGAGCCATGAACGCCCCCACCGACCTGTCGATGAAAACTGAAGACGTGCTCCGCACGGAACTCGAGTATTTCAAGCGCGAGCACCGCGACCTCGACGACGCCATCCGCGCCCTTCAGGAACGCGGCACCGGCGATGCGCTGACGCTGCAGCGTCTCAAGAAGAAGAAGCTGCAGCTGAAGGATCACATCGCGCTGATCGAGGATCGTCTGTTCCCCGATATCATCGCCTGACGGCCTGCGCAGTCGCCGCGCCGGCAGCGCCATTGCACCGGCCCCGACGCCCGCTATAACGCCGCGAACAGCGAACGGAGGGCGCATGGCCGGGACAGCCGAAGTCGGTATCGTGATGGGCAGCCAGTCGGACTGGCCGACGATGGAAGAGGCCGCCCGGATCCTCGACGCGCTCGGCGTCGCGCACGAGACGCGCATCGTCTCGGCGCACCGGACGCCCGACCGGCTGTGGTCCTACGGAACAGAAGCCGCGGGTCGGGGCCTGAAGGTCATCATCGCCGGCGCCGGCGGCGCGGCGCACCTGCCGGGCATGATGGCATCAAAGACCCAGCTTCCGGTGATCGGCGTGCCGGTCCAGTCGCGCGCCCTCTCCGGCGTCGACAGCCTCTACTCCATCGTGCAGATGCCGCGCGGCTTTCCTGTGGCGACGATGGCGATCGGCGCGTCGGGCGCGGCCAATGCCGGGCTGATGGCGGCACAGATCCTCGCGCTGTCGGATCCGGCGCTGGCCACCCGGCTGGCCGAGTGGCGCGCCGACCTGTCGGCCGCGATACCGGAGGAGCCCGAGCGCGGCTGAGACCGCGCCGTCCGCCTGTCCACGCGCACAAAAGGTACGGATCCGATGACAGACGCACTTTCCCCCGGCCAGACCGTCGGCATCCTCGGCGGCGGGCAACTCGGCCGGATGCTAGCGGTCGCCGCATCGCGCCTGGGTCTGCGAACCCATGTCTACGACCCCGCCCCCGGCGGACCGGCCGCGCAGGTCGCGCAAGACGTGACGACGGCCGGGTGGGACGACACAGAGGCGCTCGCCGCCTTCGCGGACTCGGTCGACGTGGTGACCTACGAATTCGAGAACATCCCGACCGATGCGCTCGACGTGATCGAGTCGAAATGCCCGATCCGCCCGAGCCGCGAGGCACTGCGCGTCAGCCAGGACCGGCTGACCGAAAAGGAGTTTCTCGCCGGGCTCGGCCTCGGGACCGCGCCCTTCGCCGCGGTCCACGACGCCGCCTCCCTCGATGCCGCGCTGGAGCGCATCGGCACGCCGGCGATCCTCAAGACACGGCGCTTCGGCTACGACGGAAAGGGACAGGCGCGCATCGGGGATCCCACCGAAGCGGCGCAGGCGCTCGAGGCGATGTCCGGCGCGCCGGCGCTCCTCGAAGGCTTCGTTCCGTTCGACCGCGAGATCTCGGTCATCGCGGCGCGCGGGCTGTCGGGCGACGTCGCATGCTTCGATCCCGGCGAAAACGTCCATGCGGAGGGGATCCTGCGCACGACGACCGTGCCTGCCGCACTGTCCGAGGCGCGCCGGACCGATGCGGTTCTGATGGCCGCGCGGATCCTCAACGCGCTCGACTATGTCGGCGTCATGGGGGTGGAGTTGTTCGTCACCGCCGACGCCCTTCTCGTCAACGAGATCGCGCCGCGCGTCCACAATTCGGGCCACTGGACACAGAACGGCTGCGCCGTCGACCAGTTCGAGCAGCACGTGCGCGCCATCGCCGGCTGGCCGCTCGGCGACGGGCAGCGGCACAGCGACGTGGTCATGGAAAATCTGATCGGCGACGAGGTGGACCGCGTTCCGGCGCTCTCGCGCGAGGCCGACACTGCGCTGCACCTCTACGGCAAGGACGCCGCGCGCCCGGGCCGCAAGATGGGCCACGTGAACCGCATCCGCCGCTAACGCGCGGCGATCAGGCGTTCTGCGGCGTCTCCGCGAAGGTAGCTCACCCGCCCGCCGGCGATCGTTCCGGCGACGCGATCGTCATCGTCGAGAATGACGAGATCGGCGCGCAACCCATCGGCAATGCATCCGCGATCGGCCAGACCCAGAAGGCGTGCCGGTCCCTCGGAAACGAGGCGCCACGCGGCTGTCCAATCCAGCACGCCGAGCGACACGATCCGCGCGACCGCGGCGAGGGGCGCCGGGTAATGATAGTCCGAGGCCAGCGCATCGCAGAGCCCCGCCGCCACGAGATCGACGGCGCTGACATTGCCCTTGTGGCTGGCGCCGCGCACCACGTTGGGCGCGCCGAGAACGATCCCGTCGCCGCCGGCGCGCGCGCCCTCGGCCGCGACGCGCGTTTCGGGAAACTCGGCGATGGTGGCGCCCCGCGCCCGCCAGGCCGCGCGCTCCTCCGCCGTCGCATCGTCGTGGCTGCCAAGCGTGACGCCGCGCGACGACAGATCGGAAGCGAGCGCGGCCGATGCCGCCGCGACCTCGGGTCCGCGCGCGTGCAGGCCCAGCATCAGTTCGAAATGTGCGTCCGGACTGCGACCCGATTTCAGCGCCTGCCCGGTCATCTGCTTTGGCCGGCGACCCTCCTCCAGCCGGTCATGCTGAAGATGATCGTTGAACACGAGGTAATCGATGCCGTGCCGCGCCGCGATCCGCGCCACCCGCGAATAGTCGTCGATCATGTGCGTCTCGAGCCGAAGCTGCATCCGAAGGTCCGTTGCGACCGCGGACCGCATCTCCGCCCAGTCGGCACAGAGGGCCTCCGCAAAGTCTGGCCCGCGCAAGCCGCCCTCCCAGCTCCAGAACTGGGCCAGAACGCCGGTCGTGATGCCGTTCGCCGCAAGCTCCGCCTCGGTCGCAAAAAGGCCCGCGCGGGTTTCGCGCAGGGCCCCGCGCCGCGGTGCCACATGCCGCTCGAACCCGTCGCCGTGCAGGTCCACGATCCCCGGCAAAAGGCGATAGCCCGACAGGTCGGCGTTGGGGGCGTCATTTTCGGCGAACCGGCCCGCGGCGATCGCCACCGGCGCGTCCGACCATCCGTCGCGCCTCAGCGTCGTCGCGCCGGACAGAACGAGGCGCAGCATCAGCGCCGTCCCAACGGAAGGACCGACAGCGCGACGCCGCCGAGCACGACGGCCGAGGCGGCGAGGAATTCGGCCGAGGGCACCTCGCCCAGAAGGACCGCCCCGCCGGCGATGGCAATCGGCGGCACGGTCAGTTGTGCGACGGCCGCGACACTCGCCGGCAGCGACGGCAGGACCGCGTACCACAAGGCATAGCCGAGGCCGGAAGTGATGGCGCCCGATACCACCGCGAGGGCGATGCCCGGGACGCTCGCCGCGCCGCTGCCCGGCAGGGCGAGCGCGATGACGAGGCCCAGCGGCGCGGCCAGAACGAAGTTCGCCGCGGTCCCGACCAGCGGATCGCCCGCGCCGCGCCCGGCCAGCGAGTAGATGCCCCAGCCGAGCCCTGCCGCCGCCATCGCCATACCGTGCGGCAGCGACACCGCGACACCCGAGCCGGGCCAGAGCAACCAGACCAGACCGGCAAAGGCGACGCCGGTCCCGACCCAGCGGCGCAGCGGCGGCCGTTCCCCGCCCGCCAGCGCCCCGGCAGCCATCGTCACCTGAACCGTGCCGAACAGGATCAGCGCCCCTAGCCCCGCGTCCAGCGCGAGATACGCCGCCGAGAAGCCGTAGATGTAAAGGAGGAGCGACCCGACACCGATCGCGCGGCGCGACCCGCCAAGGCTCATCCTCCCGCGCAGCACGAGGCACAGGCCGGCGAGCATCAGTGCGCCAGACCAGAGGCGAATTGTGCCGAACAGGCCGGGATCGATCCCGCCCGCGCCGACGGCGAGACGGTTCAGCACCGAGTTGGCGGCAAACGCCACCATCGTCAGCGCGGTCAGCAGGGCAAGGCGCATGGGCGGGTCAGTCTCCGGGCGGATCGGCGCGAGCCTGCGCGGCTTCGGCGATGCCCGCAAGCATGTCGGCAGACGTCCGTCCATCGCGGGCCGCAGCCTCGGACATCCTGGCGCGCAGGCGCGGCGGCATCTGCACCGGCAGATGGCGTGCCGGACGCGGCGCAGCCGGCGGCACCGGGCCATCGTGCATCTCCGCGATCCGGCGCAGCGCATCGGCCAGACTGCGGCCCCGGGCATGGGCGCGCAGGTGCGACACTGCAGCCGCGCTCAGCGGCACGCGCACGATCCGGCGCGGATCCTTCCGGCTCATGACGCCGGGCTCAGCGCCTTGGGATAGGTCAGCGTCGCCGTCGGTGCGTCTTGCCCCGGCCGCGCCAGCGCGGTGTGCGCGACAGGGTAGGGCGAGGTCAGGTTACGCGCCCGCGCGACCGAAAAGCCGCAGCGTTCGTAGAAACCCGGCTCACCGAGTACGACGACGGTCTGCCCGGCGGCCACGGTCCAGGCCGACAGCATGCCGATCATGCGCCGGCCAACCCCCTGGCCCTGCGCCTCCGGCGCGACTGCGACCGGCGCGAGGCAGAGCCAGCCGTCGGGCGCTCGCATTGCCGAGAGGGCAAAGTATCCGACCGGCCCGTCATCGCCGGGCACGATGCACTCGCCCGCGATGCGGCCCTCGCGCCGAAGCGCGGTGACGATCCGCGCCTCGTCCGCCTGTCCGAACGCCGCACGCAACAGGGCGTCGACGGCCGGCTCCTCTCCGGGCTGCATCTCGCGAAGGAACTGGGTCCGAAACATCTCTCTGCTCTCCGACGGAAAACGGGCCGCCCCGGTCGGACGGCCCGTCAGCCGCTAGCATGCGGACGCAGTTCACGCCATGTCGGGCTGACCGTTCGAGGCCGAAAGCCCGCCATCGACCGCGAGGTTCACGCCGTTGACGAACCGGGCATCTTGACTGGCGAGAAACGCGATCACGCCGGCCACCTCCTCGGGCTCCGCCGCGCGGCCAAGGGGTATGCGTCCCTCGAAGGTTTCAAGCAGTTCGGGATTGTCGCGCAGCCCGGACGTCATGTCGGTCGCCGTCATCGACGGACACACCGCGTTGACGCGCACGCCCGTCCGCTTCGCGTCGAGCGCCATGGCGCGCGTCATGTTCGTCACGCCACCCTTGGCCGCGTTGTAGGCCATCATGCCCCAGTCGCCGCCGGTGCCCGACACCGAGGACACGTTGACGATGGATCCCTTGCGCGACTGCAGGTCCTTCGCGACCGCCCGGCCCATCAGGAAGACGCCGGTCAGGTCGATGCGGATCACCTCGTCCCAATCCTCGGGCGCGACCTCGTCGAGCCTGCCCTGCGCGACGATGCCGGCGTTGTTCACGAGAACGTCGATCCCGCCGAACCGGTCGCGCGCAGCGGCGGCGATGCGCTCGGCATCGTCACGATTGCCGACATCGGCGGCGACGACCTCGGCGTGCTCGAGCGTTTCGGCCACCGTGTCGAGCTTGTCCTTCGTGCGGCCGACGAGCACGATGTTCGCGCCCTCCTCGTGAAAGCGGCGCGCGGTCGCCGCGCCGATACCCGAGCCCGCGCCCGTGACGATGACGGTCTTTCCCTTGAAGCGTTGCATGCGGTCCTCTGTTCGTTGATCCCGAACAGAACCGCCGCGCTGCAGCGTCGTTCCTTCGCAAGGCGGTGAACGACAGAAGGGCCGCCCCGATGGGACGGCCCTTCGTGCAGCCCGGAAGGAGGCTGCGAAACGTTCAGACTTGCGATGCGGGGCGGTCGCCCGGCGCGGGTCGCACGGCTGTGCGGCGTGCGGCGAACGCGATCAGTGCGCCGCTCAGGCCGAACATGCCGGCCACCGATGCAAGCATCAGAAACGAAACGATGACAGGATGCATTGGTGCTCTTTCTCGTCTTGCCTGGCGACACAACATACCGCAACCGCGCGGAGTTCCGCCGATCATTATTTCAAGTCTCGTAGGCTGTTGCCCAAAAACACGAAAAAGGGCCCGCGCGGTTCGCGCGGGCCCCGATCCGAGGACGCTGTCCCGTGCGGGACGGGGCGCATGATTACATCATGCCGCCCATGCCGCCCATGTCGGGCATGCCGCCGCCGGCACCGCCGCCGCCGTCCTTCTGCGGACGGTCCGCGACCATCGCCTCGGTGGTGATGAGCAGGCCGGCGATCGACGCCGCATCCTCGAGCGCGGTGCGCACGACCTTCGCCGGGTCGATGACGCCGAACTTGAACATGTCGCCGTACTCGTCGGTCTGGGCGTTGTAGCCGAACTTCAGGTCTTCGCTCTCGCGGATCTTGCCCGCGACGACCGAACCGTCGACGCCTGCGTTTTCGGCGATCTGGCGCAGCGGGCTCTCCAGAGCCTTGCGGACGATCGCGATGCCGGCGTTCTGGTCGGAGTTGACGCCGGTCAGGCCGTCGAGCGCCTTGGCGCCCTGGACGAGCGACACGCCGCCGCCGACCACGATGCCTTCCTGAACCGCGGCGCGGGTCGCGTTGAGCGCGTCATCGACGCGATCCTTGCGCTCCTTCACCTCGACTTCGGTCGCACCGCCGACGCGGATGACGGCAACGCCGCCGGCCAGCTTCGCGACACGCTCCTGAAGCTTCTCGCGGTCGTAGTCCGAGGTGGTCTCTTCGATCTGCGTGCGGATCTGGTTGACGCGGGCCTCGATCTCCCCGGAGTCGCCTGCACCGTTGACGATGGTGGTCTCGTCCTTGGTGATCGACACGCGCTTCGCGGAGCCGAGCATCTCCATGCCGACGTTCTCGAGCTTCATGCCGAGATCTTCGGAGATGACCTGGCCACCGGTCAGGATCGCGATGTCCTGCAGCATGGCCTTGCGGCGATCGCCGAAGCCCGGTGCCTTCACGGCCGCGATCTTGAGGCCGCCGCGCAGCTTGTTCACGACGAGGGTCGCGAGCGCTTCGCCTTCGACGTCCTCAGCGATGATGAGGAGCGGCTTCTGCGACTGGATGACCTGCTCGAGCAGCGGGACCATCGGCTGCAGCGACGAGAGCTTCTTCTCGTGAAGCAGAATGAGGCAGTCGTCGAGCTCCGCGATCATCTTCTCGGAGTTGGTGACGAAGTAGGGGCTCAGGTAGCCGCGGTCGAACTGCATGCCCTCGACGACTTCGACGTCGGTCTCGGTGCCCTTGTTCTCCTCGACGGTGATGACGCCTTCGTTGCCGACGCGCTGCATCGCGTCCGCGATCATTTTGCCGATCGACTCTTCGCCGTTCGCGGAGATGGTGCCGACCTGGCCGACCTCGTCGGAGTTCTCGACCTTGCGTGCGGCGTTGCGGATGTGCTCGACGACCTTCGCGGTCGCGAGGTCGATCCCGCGCTTGAGGTCCATCGGGTTCATGCCGGCGGAAACCGCCTTCACGCCTTCTTTCACGATGGACTGGGCGAGGACGGTCGCGGTGGTTGTGCCGTCACCGGCCTCGTCGTTGGTGCGGCTGGCCACTTCCTTGACCATCTGCGCGCCCATGTTCTCGAACTTGTCCTCGAGTTCGATCTCTTTCGCGACCGACACACCGTCCTTGGTGATGCGCGGTGCGCCGAACGACTTGTCGAGGACGACGTTGCGGCCCTTGGGGCCGAGCGTCACCTTCACCGCGTCCGCGAGCGTGTTCACGCCCTTGAGCATGCGGTTGCGTGCATCCGTTTCGAACTTAACGTCCTTGGCGGCCATGTTTCTTCACTCCTGATTCAGGAAAACTTGGGACGATTGGAAGGGATCGGGGGATCAGGCCGCGGCGGCCTGCGATGCGTCCTCGACAATGCCGAGGATGTCCGATTCCTTCATGATCAGCAGGTCTTCGCCGTCGATCGACACCTCGGTGCCCGACCACTTGCCGAACAGGATCTTGTCGCCGGCCTTCACGGCCATGTCGATCAGCTCGCCCGAATCTTTGCGCGCGCCGTCGCCACACGCAACGATCACGCCCTCAGCCGGCTTTTCTTTCGCGCTGTCGGGGATGATCAGACCGCCCTTGGTCTTATCGTCGCTCTCGACACGACGGACCAGGACACGATCATGGAGCGGTTTGAATGCCATCTTCGAGTCTCCTTGGCTCAAAGTTACGTTCGGGCCCCCCACGATGAGCGACCCTTTAGCACTCACGTTCGTCGAGTGCTAACGGCGCCGAAATAGGGAAGGCGCCAAAAGGTGTCAACTGGAACGATCCGGGTTTTTTCACGGCCGCCTCGCGCCCTTGAGAGACCGATGTGAGATCCGGTGCCATCCGATGCAACCCCGGCGCCAAACGGCGTCAGTCCGCGCCGCTCTCGGCCCAGTCGGCCAGCCCGCGCCGGCCGTCCTCGGTCAGCCCGTAGACACCGCGCGACACGCGCACGAACCAGCCGTAGTGATTGTCGGCCATGATCCGCCGGGCGGTGGCGACACCGGTCGCCGCGGCCACCGCCCGCGCCGGGCACTCGCCCGTTCGAGCAAGGTGCATGGCACAGGCGATCGCATCCTGCCGATAGCCGGTGACGATCCCGTGCCGCGTCGCGCCGCCGGCATTCGGATCGCCGCGCAGTCGCGCGAAATCGCGCAGAAGCCGCGTTTCTGCCTTGCGGTTCCGGCGCGGCGCGTAAGGGCCCGGATCGCAGCGTGCCTCGACCCTGCCGTCCTCGCGAACAGTGAGAAACCCGAGCCCGAGCCGACGGCACAAGCGCGTGTTCTCCAGCAGGATCCGCCGCGCCGTGCGTCCGCGTGGGGCTGGAACGGCGATGTAGACATGGTCCGTCAGCGCCATCCGCGCGACCGCCTGGTGATAGAGGCGGAGAGACAAGCCGAGCTTGAGTTCCACCACGACGGCGGGCGCGTCCTCTCGCACCGCAACGAGGTCGGCCGCGCCGACCTCGCCCTTCACGGTGTAGCCGAGCGCCTCGAGCCAGCTCTTGACCGGCGGGTAGAGATCGCGTTCGCGGTTCATCGTGCCGCACCGTGCCGTCTTCGCTTGTCCGCCGCAATCGCGTCGCCTAGCGTCCGGCTGACCCTATCGGAGGACCCTCATGCGCCGCCTGGCCCTTCTCGCGACCGCGTTCAGCCTGTGCCTCGCCCAAGGCGCGTCCGCCGAATGCGAGGGGCGCGATCTGCGCGCGACACTCGATCGGGACGAGCGCGCGGAACTGACCGAGGCGCTGGCCGACAAGCCCTATGCCGAGGGCAATCACTGGATCGCCCGCCGCGACGACACCGTGATCCACCTTGTGGGCACCATTCACCTCTCGGACCCGAGGCTCGAAGGCCCGGCCGAGCGGTTGGCTCCGGTCATCGCCGACGCCCGCCACCTGCTGCTCGAGGCGACGCCGGACGGCCTCGCCGAGTTGCAGGACCGCCTGTCGACAGACCCGGGATTGCTGGTGCTCGAAGACACCACCCTGCCCGAGCTCATGCCCGAGGCGGAGTGGCAGCGACTGGCAGAGGCGATGCGGGCGCGCGGGATCCCCGCCGTCCTCGCCGCGAAGTTCCAGCCCTGGTACCTCGCGATGCTCCTGGCGGTGCCTGCCTGCGCCGCCTCGGCGCTCGGCGAGAACGCCGGCCTCGACATGCGGCTGCAGGAGGTCGCCGAGACCGCCGGGACCCCGATGCAGGCGCTCGAAGGCATCGAAACGGTGTTCGAGGCCTTCGCCGACGCCTCGCTCGAGGATCAGGTCGAACTGCTGCGCGCCAGCCTGATCGACACCGATGTGAGCGGCGACATGTTCGTTACTCTCCTCGCAACCTATTTCGACGAGAAGACGGGCGAGAGCTGGGAGTTGAACCGCATTCTCGCGCGTCGCGCCTCGCCGGCGAGCGCCGAAGAGCTCGACGCGATGTACGCCGAGATGGAGAGGACCCTGCTGATCGACCGCAACCACGCCTGGATGCCGGTCATCCTCGACGCGGCCGGGCCCTCCGGTCCGATCGTGGTTGCGGCCGGCGCGGCGCACCTGCAGGGCGAACACGGCCTCGCCGCGCTCCTGGCCAAAGATGGCTTCTCGCTCAGCCGCGCGCCGTTCTGACCATCAGGCGGCGAGCCCGCGCCCCTTGAGCAGAGCCTCGACCCCCGGCATCTGGCCGCGGAAGCGCACGTAGAGATCGCCCGCTTCCTCGGCGCCGCCGCGCGACAGGATCGTTTCCTCGAGCCGCTGCGCCATCGCCGTGTCGAAGGCGCCACCCGCCTCCTCGAAGGCCGCAAATGCGTCCGCATCCATCACTTCGGACCACATGTAGCTGTAGTATCCGGCGGAGTAGCCGTCGCCGGCGAAGACGTGGGCGAAATGCGGGGTCGCGTGCCGCATGACGATGGCCTCGGGCATGCCGATGCGGTCCAGAACCTCGGCCTGCATCGCCATCGGATCGGTTGGCGCCGGCCCGTCGTGCAGCTCCAGGTCGACGAGCGCCGAAGCCACGTATTCGACCGTCTGGAAGCCCTGTTCGGCATTGTTGGCGGCGCGTAGACGCTCCAGCATCTCTGCCGGCATCGGCTCGCCTGTCTCCACGTGCGTGGCGAACTCGGACAGGACCTGCGGCACGTCGAGCCAGTGTTCGTAGAGCTGTGAAGGCAGCTCCACGAAGTCGCGCGCCACGTTCGTGCCGGCGATCGACGCGAATTCCACATCCGAGAGCATCTGGTGCAGCGCGTGGCCGAACTCGTGAAAGAGCGTGCGCGCGTCGTCGTAGGACAGGAGCGCCGGCTGGCCAGCGGCGGGCTTCGCGAAGTTGCAGACATTGACGACGACCGGCGATTGCGGCTCAGGCCGCTTGGCCTGAAGCCGGAACGCCGAGCACCACGCGCCCGACCGCTTGGACGACCGCGCGAAGTAATCGCCAATGAACACCGCGACGTGGCGGCCGTCGCGCGTGACCTCCCACGCCCGGCAGTCGGGGTGATACAGGGGGGCCTCGATCTCCTCGAACGACAGTCCGAAGAGACGGTGCGCACAGGCCTGCGCGGCGGCGATCATCCGGTCGAGCTGCAGGTACGGCTTCAACGCCGTCTCGTCGAGATCGTGCTCAGCCTGCCGCCGCTTCTCGGCGTAGTAGCGCCAGTCCCAGGGTGCGAGCGGGCCGTTCACGCCGTCCGCACGCATCAGATCCTCCAGCGCGGCCTGATCCTCCAGCGCGCGGGCGCGCGCCGGCTCCCACACGGCGACGAGCAGCTCGCGCACCGCTTCCGGCGTCTTGGCCATCTCGGTCTCGAGCTTCCAGCGCGCGAAGGTCGGGTACCCGAGGAGGCTCGCACGCTCCTCGCGGAGCGTCAGCACCTCTGCGGCGATGTCGCGGTTGTCGGTCTCGCCGCCACTTTCGCCCCGCGAGGTCCACGCACGCCACGCGGTCTCACGCAGGTCGCGACGGGCGGAGAATTGCAGAAACGGCACGATCAGCGACCGCGACAGCGTCACGACCGGGCCATCTGCGCCACGTTCCTCCCCCGCAGCGCGCGCCGACGCGATCAGCCAGTCGGGCAGCCCGTCAAGGTCAGTCTCCGCCAGGGTCAGCTGCCACCCGGCCTCGTCCGCCAGCAGGTTCTGCGTGAAGGCTGTGCCGAGGACCGACAGCCGCGCCTTGATCTCCTTCATCCGCGCGGCCTCCGGTCCCGCAAGCGCGGCACCGGAACGCACGAACCCGCGGCGCGTGAGTTCGAGCAGGCGCGCCTCCTGCGGCGACAGGCCGAGCTGGTCGCGACGGGTCCAGAGATCCTCGATCCGGTCAAAGAGCGCGCGGTTGCCGTAGATCTCGGAGGCATGATCCGCGAGCTTTGGGGCGATGTCGCGCTGCAGCTCCTGTCGCCGCGGATTGGTGTCGGCGCCAGCGAGGCCGAAGAAGACGCTCAGCACCCGGTCGAGCGAACGGCCCGCACCTTCCAGCGCGAGGATCGTGTTCTCGAAGGTCGGCGGCTCCGGATTCTCGGCGATGCCGGTGATCTCTGCCAGATGCTCGAGCCGGGCTGTCTCGAAGGCCGGGGCCACATGTTCGTCGTCGATCGCATCGAAGCGCGGCAGCCCGTGCGGACCGTCCCAGTCGGACAGAAGCGGATTGGTCATGGCGTCGTCTCCTTCACTCGGGCGCCGCTGCGACCGCGGTCCTGCGGCAATGCGTCCTGCGGTTCAGATATGCGTGCGCCGGCCGAACGCCAGTGATTGCTTCGCCGTTTCAGGCGCCGCCGCAGACCGGGCAGCCGGGCCGACGCGCCAGCGTGATCTTGCGGGTTTCTCCCCAGAGCGCATCGTAGATCATCATCTCGCCCCGCAAGGGAGCCCCGGCGCCGGTGACGAGCTTCACGGCTTCGACGGCCATCATGGCGCCGACGACGCCGGGGAGCGGGCCGAGAACGCCGGCCTCGGCGCAGGAAGGGGCGAGGCCGGGCGCGGGGCGCTCGGGAAAGATGCAGGCATAACAAGGCGTTCCGCCGGCGGGATCGAAGACCGACAGCTGGCCCTCCCATTGGCTGAGCGCGCCGGAGACGAGCGGGAGGCCGGCCCCGGCGGCGACGCGATTGGACAAATAGCGGGTGTCGAAATTGTCAGATCCGTCCAAAATCACGTCGAAATCTGCAAAAAGCTCGGCCGCGATCCCCTCCTCGAGCCGGCGGTGATAGGGCCGCACCGTGACATGCGGGTTCTGCGCCCGCATCGCCGCCTCGGCCGAGAACACCTTGGGCATACCGATGTCGGCGTCGCGATGGATCACCTGACGCTGGAGGTTGGCGTTCTCGACCACGTCGTCGTCGATCACGCCGATCGTGCCCATGCCGGCGGCGGCAAGGTATTGCAGCGCCGGTGCGCCCAGTCCGCCGGCGCCGATCACCAGCACCCGCGACCGGCGCAGCGCCGACTGGCCCGGGCCGCCGATTTCGCGCAGCACGATGTGACGCGCGTAGCGCTCCAGCTCGCCCGAGGACATCGCGCCGGTCCGCGCGGCCGCGGGCGCGCTTTCGGACAGCTCTGGCGCGGCCTCGGCCGTCTCCTTTTCGGTGGCGCGGGCCTGAACGCGCGAGAGCACCTTGCGGTAGGCCAGCACGAGCACGCCGATCCCGCCCAGCACCAGCCAGAGCCCGGCGCTGCCGCCGGTTGCCTCTCGCACGGGATGACCGGCAGGCAGAGCCACCTGCACGGCCAGGACAAGTACGTAGAGCAGGCCGAGCATGTAGAGCCGGGCCTGCCGCGACGCCCCCATCAGATGGCCGAATCCCCAGATCGCGGCCGCGAGGAACAGAACCAGCAGCATCAGGCGCGCCCCGTGGAGCCGAAACCCCCTGCCCCGCGCGGCGTGTCCGGCAGGGTGTCGGCCGCCTCGAAGACGGCGCGCACGACGGGGGCAAAGACGATCTGCGCGATACGGTCGCCGTGCGAGATTGTCACCTCCGCATCGCCGGCGTTGAGCACGATCACGCCCAGCGGTCCGCGATAATCGCAGTCGATGGTGCCCGGCGCGTTCGGCAGCGTCAGACCATGACGCAGCGCGAGGCCGGAGCGCGGCCGGATCTGCGCCTCGTAGCCTTCGGGCAACGCGAGGCGCAGGCCGGTCGGCACCAGCGCCCGAGCGCCCGGCGCCAGAGTGATGCGACCGCGATCGGGCAGGTTCGCCCGCAGGTCCGCGCCCGCCGCGCCGGCCGTTTCATAGGTCGGCAGGCCGAGCGTGCGATCGGCCTCGGCATCCCATGCGAAGGCGACGCGCACCGGGCCAGCCGCGGGACGGGCATGCTCCGCGGTCATGCGGACCCCAGAGCGTCGGCGATGCGCCGCGCCAGTGCCATCGCCACGGCGTCCTTGGTCATGCGCTCCCACGTCTCCGCGCCGGTGTCGGTCACGAGGGTCACCGCGTTGTCGGTTCCGCCCATGATCCCGGTCGCGGGCGACACGTCGTTGGCGACGATCCAGTCGCAGCCCTTGCGCGCCCGTTTCTCGGTGGCGTGACGGATCACGTCGTCCGTCTCGGCCGCGAAGCCCACCACGAGGCGGGGCCGGCCCTCCTCGAGCCGCGAGACCTCGGCGAGGATGTCGGGGTTCTCGGCGAAGTCGAGGACAGGCGTCCCGGAGGCCCCCTTCTTGATCTTCGATGTACTCTCAGAGGTCACGCGCCAATCCGCGACCGCCGCGGCAAAGATCCCGGCATCGACCGGCAGGGCGGCCCGCACGGCCTCGTGCATCTGGCGCGCGGTCTCGACCTTGACCACGGTCACGCCGTCTGGCGGCGGGATGCGCGCCGGTCCGGTGACGAAAACCACGTCGGCGCCGAGCCCGGACAG
The DNA here is from genome assembly GCF_900172265.1 of Roseivivax jejudonensis. Classification (GTDB taxonomy): domain Bacteria; phylum Pseudomonadota; class Alphaproteobacteria; order Rhodobacterales; family Rhodobacteraceae; genus Roseivivax; species Roseivivax jejudonensis. Next base: position 459,810 of record NZ_FWFK01000001.1, read on the forward strand.
CGCACGCCCGAGCGCAGTGCCCTGCGCGCCGGACGAGCGGTTGGCGATGTAGCGCACCGGGTCGATCGGCTCGTGCGTCGGGCCGGAGGTGACGAGGACGCGCCGCCCGGCAAGGGGGCCGGACGCGAGCGCGGATTCGATCGCCGCCACGATCTCCAGCGGTTCGGCCATGCGGCCGGGCCCGTACTCGCCGCACGCCATCGAGCCATCGTTCGGGCCGACGCTCGTCACCCCGTCGGCGGCGAGGGTCGCGCGGTTGCGCCGGGTGGCAGCGTGGTCCCACATGCGCACGTTCATCGCCGGCGCGATCAGAACCGGCGTGTCGGTGGCCATCAGGAGCGTGGAGGCGAGGTCGTCGGCATGACCGTTCGCCATCTTCGCCATGAGGTCCGCGGTGGCCGGCGCCACGACCACGAGGTCGGCCACGCGAGACAACTGGATATGGCCCATTTCGGCCTCGGCCGTCAGGTCGAACAGGTCGCGATGCACCGCTTCGCCCGCCAGCGCGGACACCGACAGGGGCGTGACGAACTCCTCGGCCGCCCGCGTCAGCACCGGCGACACCGCCGCCCCGCGTTCGCGCAGCCGCCGGATCAGGTCCAGCGACTTGTAGGCGGCGATCCCGCCGCCGACGATCAGAAGAATACGTTTGCCCGCCAGCACCAGGCTACCCCCGTCCGTCCTGCCGCGCGGAGCCTAGGGCGCGCGGCATCCGGCGACAAGCGCCGGACCTTCGGCTCAGCCCGCGTCGAAGGCGGCGCACGGATCGCCGCGATCGACATCCTCGCCCATCTCGACCTGGTCGAACGATCCGTCGGGGTCGCCATGCGCCGGCTCTCCCTGCCCGAGCGCGGCGGTCGTAACCTCGGGCGCGACCCGCGCCACGTAGGCCGGCGCGCCCCATTCGGTGCGGGCGTGCCCGTTGCCGGTGATGACGACGACCGGTGCACCGGCCTCGTCCAGCGCGGTCAGTGCGGCGCGGGCAATGAGCGCGTCGCGCAGGCGCTGGATATCGACCATCATGGGCAGCATCTCGTCGGGCAGCGCGTCGCAATGCGCCTCGGCCTGCATGGCCTCGCGCGCGCCCTGCGTCTCCGGCGGCAGGGGCGTGGTCAGACCATACGCATCTGCGCCGGGGCCGAACACATCGGCGATGGTGTCCTGCATGACCCGCCGGGCATCCTCGCGCGGAAGAGCCGCGCCGTAAATCGCGGCATCGGGCGCCGCGACGAAGATCGGATGATACAGGGAAAAATCGGGCCAGCCGCTGTTGGCCCAGTCGAGCGCGGCGGCCAAAGCGTCTGGATCGGCGATCAGGTAGGGCTCGACCACCGCGGCCTGTGCCTCGGTCAGCATTTCGAACACGAGCGCTGTTGGCGCGATGTCTGCGACCAAATCGGCCTGCCGCGCATGATGGCTCGGGTTGTCGTGCTGTTCGCCCAGAAAAACGATGTCGGCGCCCGAGAGTGACGCCGGCACATCCGACCAGGCCGGGTGTCCTGCCGCCAGTGCGGCGAGGACGCCCGCGATCAGGCGAGGAATGCGTGAACCTCGCGCGACTGGGTCTCCAGCGAACGGCGCATCTTGGTGAAGGCTGCAGCCTCCAGCTGGCGCACCCGCTCCTTGGACAGCCCGAGCTCGTTGCCAAGGCTCTCGAGGGTTCGCGCATCATCGCGCAGCTTGCGCTCGCGCACGATGAAGCGTTCACGATCGTTCAGCGCACCCATCGCCGCCAGCAGCCACTCGCGCAGCTGTTCGGTGTCGTGGCTGTTCTCGACGAGGTCCGCGGCCTGCGCCGAGTCATCCTCGAGCGCGTCGATCCACTCGCGGCCCTCGTCCTCGACCGATTGCGTCGCGTTCAGCGAATAGTCGGAGCCCGAGAGGCGGCCTTCCATCATCTCGACGTCGTGCAGCGGCACGCCGATCTCCGTCGAGATGAGCTGGCGCAGCTGGTGGCGGTCGAGCGTTTCGCCGTTGGCAGCCGCTTCGCGTTCGAGACGGGCCTGAACGCGCCGCATGTTGAAGAACAGCGACTTTTGCGACGACGTGGAGCCGGTGCGCACCATCGACCAGTTGCGCATCACGTAATCCTGGATCGACGCCTTGATCCACCAGACGGCGTAGGTCGAGAAGCGCACGCCGCGATCGGGGTCGAACTTGTCGGCGGCCTTCATCAGCCCGAGGCCCGCTTCCTGGATAAGGTCGTTCATCGGTGCGCCGTAGCGCTTGAACTTCGACGCCATCGAGATTGCGAGGCGCATGTAGGCAGTAATAAGTCGATGAAGGGATTTCTCGCAGCGTTCGTCACGCCACGCGTAGGCAAGCTTGAGTTCGGTTTCGGCATCCAGAAGCTCTGCCTTCATGGCGCGCCGCGACAGCGTCTGATCGTTGAAAGTGTCAAGTGCCATTGTCGCTCCCCGTTTCGGATACGAAAGACTTGTAATGCAGGTGGCGCTCGTATCCCTCTACGGACTTGGAACGACTCCAGATCAAAGAAGGTTGCAAAGAAATTGCGAGATCGGGCGCATTTCGAGAACGAAACGCCTTTGGGCCGGCGCTTGCGCGACCGGATCACCAATCTGTCATCGCTCCAACCGATCGCGGCCGCGAACTGTTCCGAGCGTCGTGCCGGACGCGCAAATGACGTCGTGTCAGGCGGAAATCCGTCATGTGGTCATCACCGGCGCGGCCGTCGTTAACCCGGCGCTAACCGTGCGCGGCGCAGGGTCCGGCCTCGGGTCGGGGGCGGATGGTGCGACATGGTGGCGCAAGCCTACACGGTGGCGTTCGAGGGCGTGGAGGCGCGCATCGTCGAGGTGCAGTGCGCGCTGACCGCCGGGCTGCCCGGGTTTTCCATCGTCGGCCTCCCCGACAAGGCCGTAAGCGAGGCGCGCGACCGGGTGCGCACGGCGCTGAGCGCGATGTCGATCGCGCTGCCGTCGAAGCGGATCACGATCAACCTGTCGCCGGCGGACCTGCCGAAGGAGGGATCGCATTTCGACCTTCCCATCGCGCTCGGGTTGCTCGCGGCGCTGGAGATCGTGCCGAAGGACGCGGTCGCGGGGACGCTGGCGTTGGGCGAGTTGTCTCTCGACGGCACGCTGGTGCCGGTCGTGGGCGCGCTTCCGGCAGCGATGGCGGCGGCCGAAGACGCACGTACTCTGCTGTGTCCGCGCGACTCGGGCGCCGAAGCAGCGTGGGTCGATGCCTGCACGGTGATCGGCGCGGCCTCGCTTCTGGAGGTGGTGCACCACTTTTCCGGCCGACAGATCCTTGCGCCCTGCACCGCCGGCGAGGTCACGGAAGATGGGCGGCCGGGCGATCTGGCCGACGTGAAGGGACAGGAAAAGGCCAAGCGCGCGCTCGAGATCGCCGCGGCAGGCCGGCACCACCTGATGTTCGTGGGCGCGCCCGGTTCGGGCAAGTCGATGCTGGCGGCGCGGATGCCGGGGATCCTGCCGCCCCTGTCACCGATCGAGGCGCTCGAGACCTCGATGATCCACTCGCTCGCCGGGCTTCTCGACGCGGGCGGGATCTCTCGCGCGCGTCCGTTCCGCGAACCGCACCACACCGCCAGCCAGGCGGCGATCATCGGCGGCGGGCGCAGCGCGAAACCCGGCGAAATCAGCCTCGCGCACAATGGCGTGCTGTTCATGGACGAGTTCCCCGAGTTTCCGCGAACGGTGCTCGAGACGCTGCGACAGCCGATCGAAACCGGCGAGGTGATGATCGCGCGGGCCAACGCGCACGTGCGCTATCCCTGCCGGTTCCTGCTTGTGGCGGCGGCCAATCCGTGCCGGTGCGGCAACCTTGCCGATGCCGGGCAGGCGTGCTCGCGCGCCCCGGCCTGCGGCGAGGAGTATCTCGGACGGATCTCGGGGCCGCTGATGGACCGCTTCGACCTGCGCGTGGAGGTCCCGCCGGTGTCCTATGCCGATCTCGACCTGCCGGCGAGCGGCGACACCTCGGCGACCGTTGCCGCGCGGGTCGCGCAGGCACGGGATCGACAGGCGGCGCGGTTCGAGGCGCACGAGGGCGTGCGCACGAACGCGGATGCCGCCGGCGCAATGCTCGAGGCGATTGCCGCCCTCGACCCCGAGTGCCGGGCGTTGATGAAGCGCGCGGCGGACCGGTTCGGGCTGTCGGCGCGCGGGTATCACCGTGTAATTCGCGTCGCGCGTACCATCGCGGATCTCGAGGGCAGCGCCGAACTCCGCCGGCCGCACCTCGCCGAAGCGCTCGGTTACCGGCTGGTCGGAGTGGCGAAGGAGTCCTGAACGAAGCGGGCGGTGCTTTCGAGAGACGCGCGCGCCTCGGGCAGCCAGCCGTCGAGGATCTGCCAGACATGCGGAACGTCGGGCACGACTTCCTCGGTCACCGGCGCGCCGTAGCCGCGCAGGCGGTCCGCCATGCGCCGGGAATCGTCGCGCAGGATCTCCGTCTCGCCGTACTGGAGCAGCACCGGCGGGCAATTCGGAAACGCGGCGTAGAGAGGCGAGGCGCGCGGATCGGTCCGCCGATGCGTCCCGAGATAGAGGTCGACCACGTCGGCCATGCGCTCGGCTGGCAGCATCGCTTCCGTATCGCGGTTCTCGCGCAGGCTGTCGCCGGTCATCGCGAGGTCCGTCCACGGCGAAAAGGCGAAGGCCGCGCGCGGCGGCGTTCCGCGCCGGCAAAGCTTCGACAGCAGCGCCAGCGCAAGGCCGCCGCCGGCGCTGTCGCCGCCGATGACGATGTCTTCCGGCGCGAACCCCAGCCGGCGCAGCTTGCGCCAGGCCCGCTTCGCGTCGTGGTAGGCCGCCGGGAAAGGCGCAGCGGGCGCGAGGCGATAGCGCGGCGCGCAGACCTCGATGCCCGACAGGAACGACAGCTGCCCGAGCGGGCCGGAGTAGTTGTCGGGCGAACCGGCGACATAGGCACCGCCGTGAAAGTACAGGATCGCGAGGCCCTCGGCGGTCTCGCCGGCGCTGAGCCAGGTCAGGCCGTCTGGCCGTGAGAACCGGCGCAGAAAGGGCGGGCGGCGCAGCAGCAGGTTGAAGCGACCGACATCTGCGGCGAAGTCCCCGGGGCTGTCGATGCGGGCCAGCCACGGCTTGACCACCGCCCGCATATGCATCCCCAACAGCTTCGCCTGCCAACTCATGATCGTCGTTTCGCCTCGATGGCCTCCCAGATGCGCCCTGCCACATTAATGCCGTCGAAGCGTTCCAGTTCCTGCAGACCGGTCGGAGAGGTCACGTTGATTTCGGTCAGCCAATCGCCGATCACGTCGATCCCGACGAAGATCTGCCCCTTCTCGCGCAGCGTCGGCCCGATCGCGGCGCAGATCTCGTGGTCGCGTTCGGTGAGGCCGACCTTGGCGGCCTTGCCGCCCACGTGCATGTTCGAGCGCACCTCTCCTTCGGCCGGCACGCGATTGATCGCGCCGGCGGCCTCGCCGTCGACGAGGATGATGCGTTTGTCGCCGCGGGTCACGGCGGGCAGGAACTTTTGCACGATCAGCGGCTCGCGCGAGAAGCCGGTGAACATCTCGTGCAGAGACGACAGGTTCCGGTCATCGGCGCCAAGCTTGAAGATGCCCGCGCCGCCATTGCCGTAGAGCGGCTTCAGGATCACGTCGCCATGACGCGCGCGGAACGCCTTCAGCGTCTGCAGATCGCGCGCTATGGTTGTCGGCGGCGTCAGCTCCGGGAAGTTGAGGACGAGCAGCTTTTCCGGCGAGTTGCGCACCCAGAACGGATCGTTGACGACGAGCGTGCCGGGGCCGAGCCGCTCCAGCAGATGCGTCGTGGTGATGTAGTGCATGTCGAACGGCGGATCCTGGCGGAGCCACACGACATCGAACTCCGACAGGTCGACATGGCGCATCTCGCCGAGCGCCGCGTGATCGCCGCGCACCCGCTGCACGCGCAGGTCCTGCCCGCGGGCCGTGATCCGGCCCTCCTCGAAGGCCAGGTGTTCGGGCGTGTAGTAGAACAGCTCGTGACCCCGCGCCTGCGCCTCCTCGGCAAGGCGGAAGGTGCTGTCGGCGTCGATGTCGACGGGCCCGATCGGGTCCATCTGGAAGGCGATCTTCATGGCGGTCCTCGCGGCTGGCAACGCGCCCATAGATGGGCCCACGGCCCGCGGGAGGCAATGGAGCGTGATGCGCCGTCGCCGCGACGGGTCAGGTTACGCCGTGCCGAAGGCGTTTTCGATCACCCGGACCTCGCCGCGTTCGTCGACCAGCGCGACGTCGAAACGGATATCGGTCAGCTGCCCGCGCGGTTCGGTGCTGCAGAACTCGGCGGCGGAGGCGCAGAGCCGATCCATCTGCCGGCGCGAGAGTCGTTCGGCGGCGCGGGCGAAGCTGCGGCTTTTCTTGACCTCGACGAAGATCAGGCCGTCGCCGTCGCGCGCGATCAGGTCGACCTCGCCGCCGGCGCCGCGCCAGCGGCGTTGCGCGATGGCATAGCCGCGCCGCTCGTACTCGCTGGCGATCGTCGCCTCCGCCGCGCGGCCGGCCTCGTAGGTCACGGCGCGGCGGGCCGCATCCTTCGCCGGCCGGTCAGTTGTCATCATCGGCATCGCGCTTCCACTGCATCGCCTTCTGGTAGACCGGCCGGCGGGACACGCCGAGCTCGGACGACACCTGGTCGGCCGCGTCGCGCACGGACATCGTGGCGAGCGCGGTCTTCAGTGCCCGGTCTACATCCTCTTCGTTGACGTTTCCCGAAGATCCGCGGCCGATCAGCACCACGATCTCGCCCTTGGGCGTCGTGCCGTCGTAGGCCTCGGCGAGGCTGCCGAGCGTGCCGCGACGGACCTCCTCGAACCGCTTGGTCAGTTCGCGCGCCACCGTCGCCGGGCGTTCCGGCCCGAGGCGCCGGGCGGCGGCGGCCAGCGTCGCGGCGACCCGGCGCGGCGATTCGTAGAGGATCAGCGTGGCGTCGACCGGGGCGAGCGCGTCGAGCGCGCGGTCGCGGGCGCCCTTCTGATTGGGCAGAAACCCCGCGAAGTGAAAGCGGTCGCTCGGCAGGCCGGCGAGCGTCAGCGCGGTGACCGCCGCCGACACGCCCGGCGCTGCGGTGACGTCGTGGCCGGCCTCCTGCGCCGCGCGCACGAGGTCGAACCCCGGATCCGACACAAGCGGGGTTCCGGCCTCGGACGCGTAGGCGACCGTTCGCCCCTCGGCGAGCGCCGCGAGGAGCTTCGGGCGCATCTTCGCGCCGTTGTGGTCGTGATAGGCGAGGCAGGGCCGATCGCCGAGCGGAATGCCGTGGATCTCCAGCAGGCGGCGCAACGCGCGGGTGTCCTCGGCGGCGAGCACGTCGGCCTCCCGCAGCACGTCGAGCGCGCGCAGCGTGATGTCGCGGGCATTGCCGATCGGCGTGGAGACGAGGACGAGGCCGCCGCCGGATCCGGGCGGCGCGTTGCCGGTCTTCGGATTCATTGTTGGACGCCCTTTCGGCCTGATCTACACTCCGCGTCAAATCCGCGCGGTCGGGCGCCGAACATCACCGGCGCGGCCCCAGGACCGGGGCCGGCGTCCGGGCCCGTCTGCCCGCGCGACCAGAGATCGAGGGAGCCTCCACATCATGATCGCCCGTTTCGTCCCTGCCCGCAAGGCGTGCCGCCGGGTCGTGGCCGCGCTTGCGCTGACGGCGCTCGCCGCCTGCGACGCCGCCGTCCTGCCCTCCGCTTCCGGCCCGCGCGTCGATCCCGGCGCCCCGGTTCCGGTGGCGCTCCTGGTGCCGCAATCGGACGCCAATGCCGGCGCCATCGCGCGCAGCCTCGAGAACGCCGCGCGGCTCGCGGCCGCCGATCTCGACGGCGCAGAGATCGACCTGCGGGTCTACGACACGGCGGGCAATCCGCAGACCGCCGCGGCGGCGGCGCAACGCGCGGTCGACGAGGGCGCGGGCATCATTCTCGGGCCGCTCTACGCCGAGGCGGCGAACGCGGCGGCGGTGACGGTCGCGGACGAGGGCGTGAACGTCCTGAGCTTCTCGAACAACACGCAGGTGGCCGGCGGCAACCTTTTCCTGCTCGGCGCGACGTTCGAGAACACCGCCAACCGGCTGGTGTCCTACTCGGCCGACCAGGGCGTCGACGACCTTGCCGTGCTCTTCAACAACAACGTGGCCGGCCAGATCGGCCGCAACGCGATCCAGGGCGCGGCCGCGCGGAACGGCGCGCGCGTCGTCGCCACCGAGGGTTACCAGCTCAACGCCGAGAGCCTGAGCGGCGCGATCGGGCGCATCCGCCCGCTCGTCGACAGCGGACAGGCCGACGGGCTGTTCCTGACCGACACGTGGGAAGGCGGCCTGTCGGTCGCGCTGCAGCTCGGGCCCGAGCAGGGCCTGTCGCCGTCGGAGGTCCAGTATGTCGGGCTGACGCGCTGGGACACCCGGCCCGACGGCTTCAACCTTCCGGGCGTCGAAGGCGCCTTCTTCGCCCTGCCCTCGCGCAGCGCCAGCCAGGCGTTCCAGAGCCGCTACCAGGCGGCCTATGGCAGCGCGCCGCACCCGCTCGCCGGCCTCGCGTTCGACGGGATCGCGGCCGTCGGCGCGCTGGTCGGACGGGGACGGTCGGACGCGTTCAGCGCCCGTGCGCTCACGCAAGGCTCTGGCTTCCAGGGCGCGTCCGGTGTATTCCGCCTGCGGTCCGACGGCACGAACGAGCGCGGCCTCGCCGTGGCGACCGTGCGAAACCAGCAGGTGGTGATCCTTGACCCAGCCCCGAGCGGCTTCGGCGGCGCCGGCTTCTGATCCGGCCGAAACGTCCGACACGACGCACACTGACGGCGGAACGCCGTCCGGCCGGTCCGCCGGCCGGGCGGCGCGGCTGCGCGCGGATCTCGTCGCACCGGCGCATGAAATCTTCGATGCCGACGCCGTGCGCGCCCGGCTCGACGCCGCCATCGGCGAGGCGCGCGACGAATCCACGGTCCGGCGCGCGGTCGTCGAGGTCTTGTCCGAGGCGCGGGAGGCCGGCCGCGCCCGCATCGCAGAGGCGTTCCGCACGGCGCCGCGCGTGGCGCCGCCCGCGACCCGGGCCTACACCTACCTGACCGACTCGATCGTCACGCAGGTCTGGGAGGTGGCGATCGACCGGCTGCACCGCCGCCCGACGCCCACCAAGGGCGAGCGCATCGCGGTGCTTGCCGTCGGCGGCTACGGGCGGGGCGAGATGGCGCCGTTTTCCGACGTCGACCTTCTGTTCCTGACGCCGTGGAAGATCACGCCCTGGGCCGAGAGCGTCATCGAGTCGATGCTCTACATCCTGTGGGACCTGAAGCTGAAGGTCGGGCACGCGTCGCGCACCGTGAAGGATTGCCTGCGGCTCGGGGCCGAGGACTACACGATCCGCACCGCGATGCTGGAGCACCGGTTCCTCGCGGGCCACGAACCGCTGGCCGACGACCTCGAGGCGCGACTGCGCACCGACCTGTTCGAAGGCACCGAGCGCGACTTCGTGGCCGCCAAGCTCGAAGAGCGCGACGCGCGCCACGAGAAGCAGGGGGGCCAGCGCTACCTCGTGGAGCCGAACGTGAAGGAAGGCAAGGGCGGCTTGCGCGACCTGCAATCGCTCTTCTGGATCACGAAATACGTCTACCACACCGATGACACCGCGGAACTGGTATCGCTCGGCGTGTTCCGCCGCGACGAGTACGAGACCTTCGTTCGCGCCGAGGGCTTTCTCTGGGCGGTGCGCTGTCACCTGCACCTGCTGACGGGCCGGGCAATGGAGCAGCTGACCTTCGACATGCAGGTGGAGGTCGCCGCGGCCATGGGGTTCGAGGACCGGGGCGGACGCCGCGCGGTCGAGATCTTCATGCAGGACTACTTCCGTCACGCCACGGCGGTCGGCGACCTGACGCGGATCGTGCTCACCTCGCTGGAGGCCGAGCATCGCAAGACGCCGCCGCTGCTCCTGCGGGTGTTCAGCCGGTCACCCAAGGTCGCGGACGGCTACGAGGTCGCGCACGGGCGCCTGATCTTCGCCGACGAGGCCGAGTTCCTGTCGGACAAGCTCAACCTCCTGCGGATCTACGAGGAGGCCCTGCGCACCGGGCTGCTGATCCATCCCGAGGCGATGCGCCTGATCAAGGCCAACCTGCACCTGATCGACGAGGACATGCGCCGCTCGCCCGAGGCGCAGCGAATCTTCCTCGGCCTACTGCTGGAACACGGGAACCCGGACCGCGCGCTGCGGCGGATGAACGAGCTCGGCGTGCTCGCGGCCTTCATCCCCGAATTCGAACCGATCGTCGCGATGATGCAGTTCAACATGTATCACAGCTACACGGTCGACGAGCACACCATACAGTGCCTGTGGCACCTGTCGGAGATCGAGGAGCACAAGCTTGTCGAGGAGCTGCCGGTTGCGACCCAGATCCTCGAGGCAGGCGTGAACCGGCGCGTTCTCTACGTGGCGCTGCTGCTCCATGACATCGGCAAGGGCCGCGACGAGGACCATTCCATCGTCGGCGCCAAGATCGCGCGCCGCGTGGCGCCGCGGCTTGGTCTGAAGAAGTCCGAATGCGCGACGGTCGAATGGCTGGTGCGTCATCACCTGCTGATGTCGGACATGGCGCAGAAGCGCGACATCGCCGATCCCCGGACCGTGCGGGACTTTGCCAAGGCGGTGCAGTCGCGCGAGCGGCTCGACCTGCTGCTTCTGCTCACGGTCTGCGACATCCGCGGCGTCGGGCCGGGCACGTGGAACAACTGGAAGGCGGCGCTTCTGCGCGCGCTCTATCGCCAGACCCGCCGCGCGCTCGAGAGCGGGATGGAGGATCTCAACCGCGAGAACCGCGGCGCCGAGGCGCGCAAGCTCCTGCGCGCGCGGCTGGCCGACTGGGACGACGCGGCGCTCAAGACCGAGACCGGACGGCACTATGGCCCCTATTGGCAGGGCCTGCACGTCACCGCGCACGTGGTCTTTGCCAACCTCCTGCGCAACATCTCGACGGACGAGGTGCGCATCGACATCCACCCCGACGAGGACCGGGACGCGACGCGCGTCTGCTTTGCGCTCGTCGACCATCCCGGCATCTTCTCGCGGCTGGCCGGGGCGCTGGCGCTCGTCGGTGCGGACGTCGTGGACGCGCGCACCTACACGACAAAGGACGGCTTTGCGACGGCGGCCTTCTGGATCCAGGATGGCGACGGCAGCCCCTACGAGTCCGAACGCCTGCCTCGCCTGCGCGAGACGATCCACAAGACGCTCAAGGGCGAGGTCGTGGCGCGCGAGGCGATCAAGTCGAAGGACAAGATCAAGAAGCGCGAGCGCGCCTTCCGCGTGCCGACCTCCATCACCTTCGACAACGACGGATCGGAGATCTACACGATCATCGAGGTCGACACCCGCGACCGGCCCGGCCTGCTCTACGACCTGACGCGCACGCTGGCGGCGCAGAACATCTACATCGCCAGCGCGGTGATCGCGACCTACGGCGAGCAGGTGGTCGACAGCTTCTACGTCAAGGACATGTTCGGCCTGAAGCTGCACGCGCGGTCGAAGCAGAAGGCGCTGGAGCGCAAGCTGCGCGATGCCATCGCGGCGGGCGTGGAGCGCGCCTACAGCTGACGGGCGGCGCGGTGATGCGCCAGACGCGCGGGAAGCCGCCGCCCGGTCCGGCGCGCTCTGGGCGGCGTCGCGGCGGTGGTCTAGGGTCTGTGCCGTCCAGCCGAGGATTTGCCATGACCCGCGCCGCCCTTGCCCTGATGCTGATCGCGCCCGCCGCCCTGTCGGGCTGCATCGCCCTGACGGCGGCCGACACGGCAAAGGACGCCGCCGTCTTCACCACCAAAACCGCGGTCAAGGGCACGGCAACCGCCGGGCGCATCGCCACGGCGCCGCTGCGCAAGCGCGACGACGACTGACCCGCTCAGAGCTGGCGCGAGATGTACCACTGCGTGCCGGTCGTATCGGCGACGCCGCCGCGCAGATCGCCGTCGCCCTTGTCCTGCATCTCCTGCAGGATCGTCGCGCCGGCCGCTGTCGCCCGGTCGAACGCGGCTTCGGCATCCGGCACGTAGACATGCAGCATCGCGGGCGTGCCGCCCGTCGCCCCGCCCAGCATCACGACGCTGTCGCCGATCCGCATCTCGGCGTGCATGACGCTGCCGTCGTCGCGATGGAAGATGCGCAAACGTTCGGCGCCGAAGACCGTCTCGGCAAAGCGCAGCGCCGCCTCCACGTCCGCGACAACGAGGTAGGGCGACACGTCGGGGTATCCGTCGGGCTTGTACATCTGCGCTCTCCTTGGCCCGCCAAAGCCTAGGCACCGCAAGAGAGCCTGCGCAAGCGGCCCCTTCCGCCCCGTCCGGCGATGCGCTAGACCCCGCCCGTCACGAACCGCCCCGGGCCCCGGGCAAAGGCTTCCCCGCATGCGACCCATCCGACTACTGACCGGCGTTCTCACCGTGGGCGTGTGGACGCTCCTGTCGCGCGTGCTGGGCCTCGTGCGCGAGATCGTCATCCTTGCGCTGATCGGGCCGGGCCCGGTGATGGACGCCTTCGTCGCGGCCTTTCGCCTGCCCAACATGTTCCGCCGTTTCTTTGCCGAGGGCGCGTTCAACGCCGCTTTCGTGCCGATGTTCTCGAAACGGCTGGAGGCCGACGAGTCGCCGCTCGATTTCGGGTCGTCGGCGCTGTCGGGGCTGGGGTTCGTGCTGCTGATCCTGTCGGCGGTGGCGATGATCTTCATGCCGGCGCTGGTCTACGCCACGGCCGAGGGGTTTGCCGGGGACGAGCGGTTCGACCTCACCGTGGCCTTCGGCCGGGTGATGTTTCCCTACATCCTCTTCATCTCTCTCGCGGCGCTCTTGTCCGGCGCGCTCAATGCCTCGGGCCGTTTCGCCGCCGCGGCGGCGGCGCCGGTGCTGCTGAACGTGCTGGTGATCGGCGGGATGGTCGCCGCGAGCGCCGCCGGCGGCGCGGTCATCGACGTGCTGGTCTGGACGGTGCCGGTCGCCGGCGTCGCGCAGCTGGCGCTCGTTTGGATCGCCGCCGAGCGCGCGGGGCTTCGCCTGCGCCCGCGCCGGCCGCGGCTCACGCCCGAGATGCGCGACCTCGTTCGGATCGCGGTTCCGGCGGCGCTGGCCGGCGGGGTGATGCAGATCAACCTGCTGGTCGGTCAGCAGGTCGCGTCGAATTTCGACAAGGCGGTGGGCTGGCTCTATGCCGCCGACCGTCTCTACCAGCTGCCGCTCGGGGTCGTCGGCATCGCGGTGGGGATCGTTCTGTTGCCGGACCTGTCACGGCGGCTCAAGGCCGGAGACGATGCCGGCGGGCGCGCGGCGTTCAGCCGCGCGACCGAGATCTCGATCGCACTGACCCTGCCCGCCGCGGTGGCGCTGATCGTGGTGCCGCTGCCTGTTGTCAGCGTCCTCTACCAGCGCGGCGCCACGTCCGCCGCCGACTCGCAGGCCATCGCGCTGGCCGTGGCGATCTACGGGCTCGGCCTGCCGGCCTTCGTGCTGCAGAAGACGCTGCAGCCGCTGTTCTTCGCCCGAGAGGACACCAAGACCCCGTTCCGCTATGCCCTCGTGTCCATGATCGTGAACGCGGCGCTGGCGATCGGGCTCGCCCCGGCACTCGGCTGGGTCGCGCCGGCGATCGCCACGACGGCCGCCGGCTGGGCGATGGTCGTGCTGCTCGCCCTCGGCGCGCGGCGGCTCGGACCGGTGGTGCGGCTCGACGATCGGTTCCGCCGCCGGCTGCCGCGCATCGCGCTGGCCTCGATCGTGATGGGTGCGGCACTGTGGGGAACGATGGTCGCACTCGGGCCTTTACTCGACAGGGGGGGCGTGCGTTACCTCGCACTTGTCGTGCTCATCGGGGTCGGGATTGGTATCTATGGCATCGCAGGACAACTCGTCGGCGCATTCCGCCTCTCCGAATTCCGCGACGCCGTCCGGCGCAGGCGCGGCTGACGATACCGACCCGGTCGCGCACATCACCGCGTCCGAGATCTATCCCGTTCTCGAGGAGATGGTCGCCGGCGCCGAGGACGAGATCCTCCTGTCCTACCGCGTGTTCGAGCCGGGGACCGCGCTGCGCCATCCGCGCCTGCGGGCCGAGGGGCTCGAGACTTGGGTGGATCTGCTCGAGCAGGTGGCCGCGCGCGGTGTGCGCCTGCGCATCGTTATCACCGATTTCGACCCGCTCTTCGCCGCCGATCTTCACCGGCTGTCGTGGGCCTCTGCCAGCAAGTTCGCAGACCGTATCTCGGGCGACGTGCAGATCCTCGTCGCCCCGCACGGGCAGGAGGTGGGCTGGATCTGGCGCCGCGCGCTGATCTTCAAGATCACGGAGAAGCTCCGCTCTCTGAAACAGTCCTCGGAGGATCGGCTGACCCCGGTCCAGCGCAAGCTCTTGCAGGCGCGTCCGTTCCTGCGGCCGGTCTCGCTGCACCAGAAGGTCGCCGTGGTGGACGGGTCCCGCGCGGTGATCGGCGGGCTCGATGTCAACGAACGGCGCTGGGACGACAACAATCACGACCGCCCCGCCGAGGAAACCTGGCATGATGTGAGCCTGAGCGTCGAAGGCGACATCGCCGCCGCCGCGCGCGCCCATTTCGTCGACACCTGGAACGCCGCCCTGCGCGACGAGGCGGCCTCTCTGGCCGATGCGGCGCAGGCGATGGACGCGCCGCCGCGGCCGCAGGGCCGGACCGAGCTGCGGCTCGTGCGGACGATGTCGCAGCCGCGCAAGGGACCGTTCAGTTTCGGGCCAAAGCCATACCTCACCGAGCACGAGGAGGTCACGCTCGCCGCCATCGGCGAGGCGCGGCACCTGATCTACATGGAATCGCAGTTCCTGCGGCACCGCCCGATCTCGGACGCGCTCTGTGCCGCGGCGAGGCGCGTGCCGGATCTGCAGCTCGTCCTGCTGCTGCCGCCCGAGCCCGAGCGTATCCTCTTCGGCGGTGCCGACAGCTGGGACGCCCGGCATGCCCACGCGCTGCAGACGCTCGCGCTGGGTGATGTCCACGCGGCCTTCGGCGAACGCGCGGCGCTGCTGTCGCCGGGACAGACCCGCCCGGCGACGCCCGGCTTCAGCCGCGCCCTCGGGGGGGCCGGTCCGATCTACGTCCACGCGAAGGTCACGCTGATCGACGACCGCTTCGGCCTCGTCGGATCGGCCAACCTCAACGGCCGCTCGATGCGCTGGGACACCGAGGCCTCGGTGCTCTTCCGCAAGACCGAGATCATCAAGGATCTACGGCTGCGACTGGCCCGCAAGTGGCTGGGCGGGCGGATGACCGATGCCGACCCCGAAAAGGCGGCGACGTGGCGGGCCGCAGCCGAGGCGAACGCGGCGCTCGACCCGGAACGGCGGATCGGCTTCGTCATGCCCTACCCGCTCGGACGCGCGCGGCGCTTCTCGCGGCACCTGCCGCTTTTGCCGGACGAGATGTTCTGAGAGGCGGTGCTACCGGCGGATCCGCGCGAGGATCCTTGCCGCGCCGCCGGGCACCAACGCCACCGTGAGCGCGAAGCCGGTAACGAAGCCGCCGACCTCGGCCACCCAGTGCGGGCTGCTTCCGAACAGCAGGCCGAAGACGAGCTGCAAGCCAAGGAGCACGCCGATCAGGCTGAAGGCGCGGATCTGAGCCTCGCCCATGCGGCCGAGCCGCACCCACAGAAGGTAGGTGAATGCGCCGATGAGGCCGTAGACGGGTGTGAAACCGCCATAGAGCGGGGCCGACGCCCCGGCCGCGGTGTAGATCAGCGCGCCCCCGATGCTCGCCCCGGCGAAGACCGCGAGCGTGCGCGCCTGCCCCATCGTCTCGGCCACCATCTTGCCCAGCGCGAGCAGCATGACGCAGGCGAACAGCGTCGCCGTGAAGGCGCCGTTGACGAAAGGATAGCTGAGGATGCGCACCACGTGCTGCAGCGGCGCCTGGCGGGTCTGGACCATCCACTCGAGGATCTCGCCCGAGAAGGCAAAGCGTTCGATCATCGCGACGCGCCAACCGATGGCCCCGGGTCCGCCGGCCAGCCCGCGCGCGCCCAGCGAAAATGCCAACTCGGCCACCGCCATCACGGCGAACAGGATCAGCACGACCGGCGGGATCGGGTTCACGGGGCTCGCGTTGTGATCGTGCATGCCGCTCCTCGTGGGCCGGACGCCGGATCGTGCGCCCCGGTCTCGCGCCTGACTATGCGCTCACGGTGCGGATGGCCAGACGCCCCGCGCGGCTTATCTGCCTTCCGATGACGGATCGGGACCGATACCTTTCGCGCCCGCTGCCGGTGCCGGCGCGCCGGTTCGGGCGAATGGCACGGCTCGGCGGGCTGACCGGCGGGCTGATGGGTCGCGCGGCGCTGGCCGGCGCGGGCGAGCTGGCGCGCGGACGCCGGCCCGCGTTCGACCGCCTGATGTTGACCCCCGCGAACGCCGCGCGCGTGACGGCCGAGCTGGCGCGTATGCGCGGCGCGGCGATGAAGCTCGGGCAGTTGATCTCGATGGAGGCCGGCGAGATCCTGACGCCCGAACTGGCCGATATCCTCGCCAGCCTGCGATCGGAGGCGCATGCGATGCCGCCGCCGCAGCTCAAGCGCGTGCTGTCGGACAATTGGGGTGCCGATTTCCTGCGCCGGTTCCGGCGCTTCGACGTGACGCCGATCGCCGCGGCGTCGATCGGGCAGGTGCACCGTGCCGAGACCAGGGACGGCACCGCGCTCGCGATCAAGGTGCAGTATCCCGGCATCCGCGACAGCATCGACAGCGACATCGCCAATCTCGGCGCGATCATCCGCTGGTCGGGCATGGTGCCGCGGGGGCTCGATCTGGCTCCGCTGCTCGAGGATGCGCGCGCGCAGCTGCATGAAGAGGCCGACTACGCGCAGGAGGCGCGCGCGATGACGCGGTTCGCCGACCTTCTGGCCGACGAGGCGGCCTTTGCCGTTCCACGCCCGCACGAGGCGTTCTCGACCCGGGATATCCTCGCGATGGATTATCTCTCCGGCGTGCCGATCGAGGATCTTGCCGGCGCGGCGCAGGAGGTGAGGGACGGCGCCGGGGCGCGACTGATCGGGCTGGTGCTGCGCGAGCTGTTCGAGTTCCGGCTGATGCAGACCGATCCGAACTTCGCCAACTACCGGTGGGATGCCGAAAGCGGGCGCATCGTCCTGCTCGATTTCGGCGCGACGCGGGCGTTCCCGGAAACGCTCGTCGCCGACTTCCGCGCGATGCTTCGGGCGGGGCTCGCGGGCGACCGTGACGGGATCCGCGCAGCGGCGATGCGGATCGGCTACCTCTCCGACGATCTGTCGGAGGCGCGGATCGCCACGCTGCTCGACATGATGCAGATGTGCTTCGTGCCGCTGGCAGAGGAATCACCGTTCGACTTCGCCGACTCCGACCTGCCGCAACGGCTGACCGAGGCGGCAATCGCCTTCGGCCGAGAGCGCGACATCGCGCCGGTGCCGCCGACCGATGCCCTGTTCCTCCAGCGCAAGGTGGCCGGACTCTACCTTCTGTGCGCCCGGATCGGCGCGCGCGTGGCGCTCCGCCCGCTGGTCGCTCCGTATGCATGAGCGCACGGATGCACAGTGCACCTTCGCTTTCGCCTGATGCACTGCAGAAGCGCACATCATATCTTTCGGCGAACAGACAGGAGTTCGCCATGACCGCAACAGCCCCCACCACCGCCCCGCCCGACATGCGCATCGGCCACGTGCACCTGCGGGTGTCCGACCTCGACCGGTCGATCGCGTTTTATCGCGACGTGATCGGCCTGACAGTGACGCAACGCTACGGCACGCGCGCCGCATTTCTGTCGGCCGGCGGATATCACCACCATATCGGGCTCAATACGTGGGACAGCGCCGGGGCCGCACCGGCGCCGCGCGGGCATCCGGGCCTGTATCACACCGCGTTCCTGTTTCCCGATCGCGCCACGCTCGGCGCTGCGCTTGGCCGCGCCGTGGCGGCAGGCGTGGAGATCGAGGGTGCGGCGGATCACGGTGTCTCCGAAGCCGTCTATTTCTCGGATCCCGACGGAAACGGGATCGAGATCTATCGCGACCGCGCCGAGACCGACTGGCCGCGGGACGCCGACGGCCAGCTCTCCATGTCGAATACGCCCCTCGACCTGCGCGCGCTTCTGGCCGAGGCGGCCTGAGCCGGGTGGACCTCGCCCGCCGGCGGGGATAGCGTCCGCGCGACTTTCAGACGAGGAGACGGCGATGGCGACGGGTCGCAACATCCGCACCTATTTCGAGGGCACGTGGCACGAGGGCGACGCTCCCGTCATGCGCGCCGCGGATCACGGCTCGTGGCTCGGCTCGACCGTCTTTGACGGCGCGCGCTTCATCGACGGGATGGCGCCCGATCTCGACAAGCACTGCGCCCGCACCAACCGCTCGGCCGAGGCGCTGATGATCGCACCCACGAAAACCGACGCCGAGATCCTCGAGATCGCGCGCGAGGGGCTCGCGATGTTCCCCAAGTCGGCCCCTGTCTACGTGCGGCCGATGTACTGGTCGACCGACAGCGAACCCTCGGCGATCATGCCGAAGATCGGGCCCGAGCATACCGGGTTCGCGCTCTGTCTCGAGGAGTTCCCGATGCTGCCCGATCAGCATCTGGTGTCTCTGGGGCGCACGTCGTTCCGGCGCCCGGTGCTCGAGGACAACGTGGTCAACGCCAAGGCCGGGTGCCTCTACGCCAACAACGCTCGGATGCTGCGCGAGGTCGGGCAGCGCGGCTTCGAGAACGCGCTGGTGGCCGACGCGATGGGCAATGTCGCCGAGACGGCGACGTCCAACGTCTTCATGGTGCGCGACGGCGTCGTGTTCACGCCGGTGCCGAACGGCACGTTCCTCGCCGGGATCACGCGGGCGCGGCACATCCAGAACCTGCGCGCCGACGGCATCGACGTGGTGGAGACGGTGCTGACCTTCCGCGACTTCGAGGAAGCCGACGAGATCTTTCTGACCGGCAACCTCAACAAGGTCACACCGGTCGGCCGCTTCGAGGACCGGCACTACCAGTTCGGTCCAATCACCCGCCGCGCGCGCGAAATCTACTGGGACTGGGCCGCGTCTCAGGCCGCCTGATCACGCCCGCTTGCCGGCCGCGTCCGGCTCGGCCATGCTCGCGCCCGAGGAGAAGTTCCATGCGCAAGTTCATGGTCGTCCTTGACGACAGCCGCGAATGCCTGAACGCGATGCGCTTTGCCGCGATGCGCGCGGCGCGCACCGGCGGAGGCGTGTCGATCCTGTCGGTGATCCCGCCGGACGAGTTCAATCACTGGGTCGGCGTGGGGGAGATCATGCGCGAGGAAGCGCGCGAGCGCATCACCGCGCATTTCGAGGTCTTCGCCAAGTGGATGCGCGATCGCCAGAACGTCGATCCCGAACTGGTGATCCGAGAGGGCGATCCGGTCGCGCAGATCGTCGCCCAGATCGGCGACGATCCGGATATCGGCGTGCTGGTGCTCGGGGCCGGCACGGACAAGTCCGGGCCGGGGCCGCTGGTGACGCACCTGACGCGGAACGCCGGCACGCTGCCGATCCCCATCACGATCGTGCCCGGGGATCTGTCCAAGGAGCGGCTCGAGGCGATCACCTGATCGCCCCGGCCGGTCGCCCCGGGATCACTCGGCGGTGATGACCGTCATCACCAGCTCTTCGTCCTGGCGGATCGGGCCGTCTTCGGTGGCGCCGAGGGTGTATTCGAAGATGCCGGTCTCGGACCCGTCATCCTCGCTGTGCACCATCAGCATCAGCATGTCGCCCGACGCGACCTCTTCGGTCAGGATCGCGGCCACGTCCGACGTCTCGCCTTCGCGGATGGGCGCGTGACCGACGACCGGACCGGGCGCCATTTCCTCGTCGGTGCGGTGCACGACGAGCCAGCCGTTGGCGGGCGCGACGATGCGCGAGGCGCTGACCACGCCGTTCGAGACCGACTGGTCGGACGCTTCGACCATCGGCATGTCCTGTGCGACGGCGGGGATTGCGGTGGCGGCGGCCACGGCGCCGGCGATGATGAATGCACGCATATCTCTGATCCTCTCCTGGTTTCGAGATGATCCAGTCACGCGCACCGGCCCGCCGAAGTTTCACGGTCCCGTGCGACGCAATTTAGAACCGTTCCAAACCTTGACCCTCGCGACCGCGACGCGCATATTCAAATCCAACCGAGAAAGGGCGAGCCAAATGTTCATCCAGACCGAATCGACCCCCAACCCCGCGACGCTGAAGTTCCTGCCGGGGCAGACGGTGCTCGAGGCGGGCACCGCGGATTTCCCGTCGGCCGAGGGTGCCGGCGCCTCGCCGCTTGCGACGCGGCTGTTCGAGGTTGACGGCGTGCGCGGCGTCTTCTTCGGCAACGATTTCGTGACCGTGACCAAGGCAGACGAGACCGAGTGGGATCACGTGAAACCCGCGGTTCTCGGCGCGATCATGGAGCATTTCCAGTCCGGCCAGCCGATCATGGCCGACGGCGCGATGGAGGCTGCCGGCGACGGCCATGCCGCCCACGAGGGCGAGGATGGCGAAATCGTCGGCCAGATCAAGGAATTGCTCGACACCCGCGTGCGCCCGGCAGTGGCGCAGGACGGTGGCGACAT
Source organism: Roseivivax jejudonensis (assembly GCF_900172265.1). Lineage (GTDB taxonomy): Bacteria > Pseudomonadota > Alphaproteobacteria > Rhodobacterales > Rhodobacteraceae > Roseivivax > Roseivivax jejudonensis. The sequence continues at coordinate 480,388 of NZ_FWFK01000001.1, forward strand.
CACCTTCCACGGGTTCGAGCGTGGCGTGGTCTATCTGCACATGCAGGGCGCCTGCGCGGGCTGCCCGTCGTCGACCCTGACGCTGAAGATGGGGATCGAGAACCTGCTGCGGCACTACATCCCCGAGGTGACCGAGGTCCGCCCCGTCGGTGTCTGATCCCCTGATCCTCGGCTTTGATACATCGGCCGCGCATTGCGCGGCCGCTTTGCTGTCGGGCGACCGGTGTCTCGTGCGCCGGGGCGAGGAGATGGGCCGGGGACAGGCCGAGCGGCTGATGCCCCTGCTGGAAGAGGTGCTGGCCGCGGCGGGCGCGGAGTGGCGCGATCTCGAGCGGATCGGCGTCGGGATCGGTCCGGGCAACTTCACCGGGATCCGGATCTCCGTGGCGGCGGCGCGTGGGCTCGCCCTCGCGCTCGACATTCCCGCGATCGGCGTTTCCACGCTCGACGCGACCGACGGGACCTGCCCCATCGTGCCGGCGCCACGCGAACAGGTGTACCTGCGCGGCGCGGACGGCGCGATTGCGCTGGTGCCGCGCGACACGGCACTGGGCGATGCGACGTATCCGCCGCCGCCGGACGCGCTCGCCGAGGCGATCGCCCGCCGGGCCCGGCTTCTGCTGGCGCCCGGACCGTCGCCGGCGCCGCTTTACGTGCGGCCCGCGGACGCGGCCCCGGCGCGCGAGGCCCCGCCCCGCATCCTCGATGACGCCTGAGGATATCGCCGCGCTGATGGCGCGCGCCTACCGTCACCAGGAGCCGTGGCGCGCCGTCGATGTCGCGGCGATGCTGGACCGGCCGGTGTCGCGGCTCCTGACGGCGCCGGGCGCCGTCCTGATCGCGCAGGTCGTCGCGGACGAGGCCGAGATCCTCGCGCTGGCGACCGATCCGGGGACGCAGCGCCGGGGCGTCGCGCGCGGCCTCCTCGCCCGCTTTCACGACGACGCGGCAGCCGACGGCGTGACGCGCGCGGTGCTCGACGTGGCCGAGGACAATGAACCCGCGCGCACGCTCTACGCGTCGGCGGGCTATGTCGAAACGGCACGGAGGCACCGGTACTACGCGCGCCGCGACGGGACCCGCGCGGATGCGCTGCTCATGGCACGGGCGCTGCCCGCCGGATGACCGGCGCGTGACGGGAGGTCATGCCGCGGCGGGCCGCGCGATCCCCGGCGTCACGGGAAAAACCGGTTGACCCCCTCGCGGCCGTCGGTCCTAAATCGCCGGCAGATCAACGGATCCAGTACCGGCGGCCGGCCATGTCCCGTGCCGCCGACAGGCTTTCAGGGAGCTGCACAATGAACGTTCTGAAATCCCTTCTCGGCGCGTCGGCCGCGCTGGCGCTGACCTCCGGCGCCGCGCTGGCCGACCCGGCGCTCATCTACGACCTCGGCGGCAAGTTCGACAAGTCCTTCAACGAGGCGGCATTCAACGGCGCGGAACGCTGGGCCGAGGAAACCGGCGGGTCGTATCGCGACATCGAGCTTCAGTCCGAGGCCCAGCGCGAACAGGCGCTGCGCCGCTTCGCGGAAGCCGGATTCAACCCGGTCATCACCACCGGCTTCTCCATGTCGACGCCGATCGACAACGTCGCCGGCGACTATCCCGACACCAAGTTCGTGACCATCGACGGCTATGTCGATCCCGAGGAACACCCGAACGTGAAGTCGATCTCCTTCGCGGAGGAGCAGGGCTCCTATCTCGTCGGGATGCTTGCCGCGATGGCGTCGGAGACGAACACGATCTCGTTCGTCGGCGGCATGGATATCCCGCTGATCCGCGCCTTCGCCTGCGGCTACGCGCAGGGCGCCAAGGCCGTGAACGAGGACATCGAGGTCATCGCCAACATGACCGGCACCACGCCGGCCGCCTGGAACGACCCGGTGAAGGGCTCCGAGCTCACCAACGCCCAGATCAGCCAGGGCTCCGACGTGGTCTTCGCCGCCGCCGGCGGCACCGGCATCGGCGTGCTCCAGACCGCCGCGGACGAGGATATCCTGTCCATCGGCGTCGACAGCAACCAGAACCACCTGCATCCCGGCCAGGTCCTGACCTCGATGCTCAAGCGCGTGGACGTCGCCACCTATGAGGCGATGCAGGCGGGCGAAGACCTCGACACCGGGACCGAACGTCTGACGCTCGAGGACAACGGCGTCGGCTACGCGCTCGACGAGAACAACCGCGAGCTCATCTCCGACGAGATGCAGGAACGCGTCGACGAGGCCCGCCAGGCAATCATCGACGGCGAGATCGAGGTCCACGACTACCGCTCCGACGACAGCTGCCCGGCGCTGACGTTCTGATATCGCCATCCGGGCGGCGCCTGCGACGCGTCGCCCGGATGCCCGAATGCGGCCGCGTGGCGCGCGGTCGCGCCCTCTGTCCGAGGTAGCTCGACGCCATGACCGACACCGCACCCGCCATCGAACTCAAAGGCATCTCCAAGGCCTTCGGTCCGGTCCAGGCGAACAAGGACATCTCGATCCGCGTGATGCCGGGCACCATCCACGGCATCATCGGCGAGAACGGTGCCGGCAAGTCCACGCTGATGTCGATCCTCTACGGCTTTTACGCCGCCGACGCGGGCGAGATCTGGGTGAAAGGCCAGCGCACCGAGATTCCCGACAGCCAGGCCGCGATCCGCGCCGGGATCGGCATGGTCTTCCAGCATTTCAAGCTGGTGCAGAACTTCACCGTGCTCGAGAACGTCATCCTCGGCGCCGAGGACGGGGGCCTGCTGAAGCCCTCGCTGGCCAAGGCGCGCGGCGTTCTCAAGCAGCTGGCCGAGGAATACGAGCTGTCGGTCGACCCCGACACGCAGGTCCAGCACCTGTCGGTCGGGCACCAGCAGCGGGTCGAGATCCTCAAGGCGCTCTATCGCCAGGCCGACATCCTGATCCTCGACGAACCGACCGGCGTTCTGACGCCCGCCGAGGCCGACCACCTCTTTCGCATCCTCGACAACCTGCGTGCCGAGGGAAAGACGATCATCCTCATCACCCACAAGCTGCGCGAGATCATGGAAATCACCGACACGGTGAGCGTGATGCGCCGCGGCGAGATGACGGCGACGGTCAAGACCGCGGAAACGAGCCCCGAGGAACTCGCCGAGCTGATGGTGGGCCGCAAGGTGCTCCTCCGGGTCGACAAGACCCCGGCGCGGCCCAAGGCGGCGCTTCTCGAGATCGAGAACCTGCGCCATGTCGACGGCCAGGGCGTCGAACGCCTGCGCGGCATCTCCCTCGAGGTGCGCGCGGGCGAGATCCTCGGCCTCGCCGGTGTCGCCGGCAACGGCCAGTCCGAGCTTCTCGAGGTTCTGGGCGGCTACGCCGAGGCCACCGGCACGGTGCGGGTGAACGGCCGCGAGGTCCCGCTCTCCGGAGCCGGCTGCGACGGCATGGCGCGCCGCGCCGCCGGCATCGGCCATGTTCCCGAGGATCGCCAGCGCGAGGGCCTCATCATGGCCTACACCGCGTGGGAGAACACCGTCTTCGGCTATCACCGCGATCCCGGGATCCAGTCCGGCGCGCTGATGAACAACGCCAAGATCCGCGCCGAGGCCGCCAAGAAGATGGAACGCTTCGACGTTCGGCCGCCCGACCCCGCGCTCGCCGCGCGCAACTTCTCGGGCGGCAACCAGCAGAAGATCGTTCTGGCCCGCGAGATCGAGCGCAATCCCGACGTGCTGCTCATCGGGCAGCCGACGCGCGGCGTCGACATCGGCGCGATCGAGTTCATCCACCAGCAGATCGTCGCACTGCGCGATGCCGGCAAGGCGATCCTGCTGGTGTCGGTCGAACTCGACGAGATCTTCGCACTGTCCGACCGCATCGCGGTGATGTTCGACGGGCGCGTCATGGGCACGCGCGACGCCGCCGAGGCCGACCAGCGCGAGCTTGGCCTGCTGATGGCCGGCATCACCGAGGATCCCGGCGGCGACGCCTTCGAGGCGGTCGAGGCCGCGGTCGAGAAAAAGGAACGCCGGGAGGCGCGTCATGGATAAGCTGCCGCCCTGGGCCGACGCGGTCCTCGTGCCGCTGATCTCGCTCCTGCTCGCCGCCGCGCTGTCGGCGCTGGTCATCCTCGGCATCGGCGAGAACCCGGTCGAGGCGTTTCGCCTGATGGTCGAGGGCGCGCTCCTGCGCTCCGCCGGCTGGGGCTACACGCTCTACTACGCGACGAACTTCATCTTCACAGGCCTCGCCGTCGCCGTGGCCTTCCATGCGCGACTGTTCAATATCGGCGGCGAAGGACAGGCGATGATCGGCGGCCTCGGCGTCGCGGTGATCTGCCTTTACCTGCCGTGGCCGCATTGGACCCTGGCGCTCGTCGCCGCCTCCGCCTCGGCGGCGGTCTTCGGCGCGGCCTGGGCGTTCATCCCGGCCTACCTCCAGGCCAGGCGCGGCAGCCACATCGTGATCACCACGATCATGTTCAACTTCATCGCCGCGGCGCTTCTCAACTACCTGCTCGTCAACGTGATGAAGCCCCCCGGGCAGCAGGATCCGGCAACCGCGGTGTTCCCCGCCTCGACGCATCTGCCGACCTTCCAGGACATGTTCGCCACCGAGGCGATGCCGCTCTTCCGCGGCAGCCCCGGGAACGTGACATTCTTCCTCGCGATCGCCGCCTGCGTGCTCGTCTGGCTGCTGATCTGGCGCACCCGGCTCGGCTACGAGATCCGCGCGCTCGGCCATTCCGAAAGCGCCGCGCGCTACGCCGGCATCTCTCCCGTGCGCACCATCGTCGTCGCGATGCTGATCTCCGGCGGGCTCGCCGGCCTCATGGGCGTCAATACCGCGATGGGCGAGGCCGAGCGGCTGACCATGAACGCGACCGAGGGCGCGGGCTTCATCGGCATCGCCGTGGCGCTGATGGGCCGCAATCACCCCATGGGCGTGTTCCTCGCCGCGATCCTGTTCGGGTTCCTCTACCAGGGCGGGGCGGAGCTCGCTCTTTGGACGAACATCCCGCGCGAGCTGATCGTGGTGATCCAGGCGCTGGTCATCCTGTTCACCGGGGCGCTCGACAACATGGTGCGCGCGCCGCTCGCGCGCCTCTTCGCCGCCCGGCGGAGAGCGACGTGACGGGCGACCTGCCGCACCTGCTCCTGGCCTGGGGAATCCAGGCGACCGGCGTGCTCTCGCCCGGTCCGGGCGTCGCGCTCATCCTCGGCGTCGCGATGGCCGAGGGGCGGCGCCCGGCGCTGCTGACCTGCCTCGGGATCGGCGCAGGCGCCCTGCTCCTCGCGGTTCTGACGGCGCTCGGGCTCGCCGGTCTGCTCGCGGGCACCCGCGAGGCGATGATCGCGGTGCGCTGGATCGGCGCCGCCTACCTCGCCTGGCTCGCGATCGGCGCGTTTCGCAAGGCCGCCGCGCCCGCCGCTCCCGTGGCCGCGCGCCCGGTCGCCCGGCGCACGCCGCTCCGCCGGATCGTGGGCGGCTTCGTGTTCCAGATCGGTAACCCCAAGGCGATCCTGTTCTGGCTCGCGGTCGCCGCCGTCGGCGGCCTCGACACCGTGTCGCCCGCGGCGCTGCTGATCTTCCTCGCGGGCGCCTTCGCGATCTCCGCCGGCGGCCACGGTCTCTGGGCGCTGATCCTGTCGTCGGGGCCGGCCCGCGCGGTCTATGCCCGCGCGCGGCGCGGGATCGAGGCGACGCTCGGTTTCGTCTTCGCCCTGACCGCCATCCGCCTCGCCACCACGAAGGTCTGACCCGATGGACTACGCCACCCTGCTCCAGGTTCTCGATTCGACCGTGCGCCTCGCCACGCCGCTGCTGCTCGCGTGCCTCGCCGGGCTGTTCTCGGAGCGCGCCGGCGTCATCGATATCGGCCTCGAGGGCAAGATGCTGATCGCCGCCTTCTTCTCGGCGGCGATCGCCGCGGCGACCGGATCGGTCTGGCTGGGCCTCCTGGCCGGCCTCGTTTCCTCCGTCATACTCAGCCTCGTCCACGGGCTCGCCTCGATCACCTTCCGCGGCAACCAGTTGATCTCCGGCGTCGCCATCAACTTCCTCGCCGCGGGCCTGACGGTGCTCATCGCGCAGGACTGGTTCGGCCAGGGCGGGCGCACGCCGTCGCTGGTCGGCGGCGGCCGCTGGGGCGACATCACCCTGCCCTTCGCAGAGACGCTGGCACCGGTCCCGATTCTCGGCCCGTTCTACGCCGAACTTCTCTCCGGCCACTCGATCCTCGTCTACGTGGGCCTCCTGATGGTGCCGCTCACGTGGTGGGTCCTCTTCCGCACCCGCTTCGGACTGCGACTCCGCGCGGTGGGCGAAGCGCCGGAGGCGGTCGACACCGCCGGCGTCTCGGTCACCGGGCTGCGCTACGCCGCCGTCGCGATCTGCGGGCTGCTCTGCGGCCTCGCCGGCTCCTATCTCGCCACCGGCCTGCAGGCTGGCTTCGTGCGCGAGATGACCGCGGGCCGCGGCTACATCGCGCTCGCCGCGCTGATCTTCGCCAAGTGGCGCCCCTGGCACGCGCTCGGCGCATGCCTGCTCTTCGGCCTCCTCCAGGCGGTCGCCCTGCGCTACCAGAACATCGATCTCGGCGGGCTGACGATCCCGGTTCAGTTGATGGACGCGCTGCCCTACATCCTGACGGTGGTGATCCTCGCGGGCTTCGTCGGAAAGGCCATCCCGCCCCGCGCCGGCGGCGAGCCCTACGTCAAGGAACGCTAGCCCCCGCGGCGACCCGCACACCCACCGCAGAGCGTCCAAGCCGTCCGCGCCCCGCGATGCGGTCGGCACACCCCGACACTTGGACCCTGCCCAACCCGCACCGGCGCATCCACCCCGTCGTCCCGGCCGAAACATCCCGCGGAGCGCGAGGGGCGGCACTCTTCGCCCTCCCCGCGCCCGACACTCGACGATCCCGCAGCCGGCATACCCTCCCTTTCTTCTTGGCCGAAATACTCCGGGGAGCGCGAGGGGCGGCGCCCCTCGCTCCCGACCGCGCCACGCGCGCCGAGGCCGTTGCCTTCGCCCGCGCTCTTCCGCACTCTGAGGGCCATGCAGCTCTACCTTCCCATCGCCGAGGTTTCGGTCTCGCTGATCCTGCTCCTCGGCCTCGGCGTGATGGTGGGGATCCTGTCGGGCATGTTCGGGGTGGGTGGGGGCTTCCTGATCACGCCGCTGCTGTTCTTCATGGGAATCCCGCCTGCGGTGGCTGTGGCGACGGGCGCGAACCAGATCGTCGCGAGCTCGGTGTCGGCGGTGCTGGCACATCTCAGGCGGCGCACGGTCGATCTGAGGATGGGCACGGTGCTGCTGGCCGGCGGGCTCGTGGGATCCGCGCTCGGTGTCTGGCTCTTCAACTGGCTGAAGGAACAGGGCCAGGTCGATCTGCTTGTGCGGCTTTGCTACGTCGTCTTTCTCGGCATCATCGGCGGGCTGATGTTGATCGAGAGCGTCCGCGCGCTCCTGAAGGCCAAGCGCGGCGGCGCGCCCAGGCGGCGCCAGCACGGCTGGGTGCACGGCTTGCCGTTCAAGATGCGGTTTCGCGCCTCGGGGCTCTACATCTCGGCGATCCCGCCCCTGATGGTCGGCGCGGCGGTGGGCGTGCTGGCGGCGATCATGGGGGTGGGCGGCGGCTTCATCATGGTGCCGGCGATGATCTATCTTCTGGGGATGCCGACGAAGGTCGTCGTGGGCACGTCGCTGTTCCAGATCATCTTCGTGACCGGCTTCACCACGCTTCTGCACGCGGTGACGACGCAGACCGTGGACATCTTCCTCGCGCTGGCGCTGATCACCGGCGGCGTGGTCGGCGCGCAGATCGGCACGGCGCTCGGCGCGCGCCTGCGCGCGGAACAGCTGCGCATCCTGCTCGCGCTGCTCGTCGTCGGGGTCTGCCTGAAGCTCGGGTTCGATCTGGTGCTGCCGCCGTCCGAGCGTTTCGTCATCAGCCAGGAGGGTGCGCCGACATGAGCCGGGGCGTCTCGATCCTCCGCGCAGCGTGGCGCCGCGCCGGTGCAGGCGCCCTGGCGCTCGCCCTGCTGCTGGTCCTGCGCGCGGGCGCGCCCGCCCACGCGCAGGAAGAGGTCGTGCTGGGCCTCAGCCAGGACAGCGTGTCGATCTCGACCGATTTCGACGGGTCCGAGATCCTCGTCTACGGCGCGGTCAAGCGCGAGGTGCCGATCCCGTCGGATCCACCGCTCGAGGTCGTGGTCACCGTGTCGGGCCCGTTCGTGCCGCTGACGGTCTACCGCAAGGAGCGCCGCTTCGGTATCTGGGTGAACACCGACGCGGTGGAGGTCGATCTCGCCCCGTCCTTCTACGCGGTCGCGACATCCGGGCCGTTCTCGACCGTCCTGTCGAATGTCGAGGATCTGCGCCACTCGGTATCCGTGCCGCGGGCGATCCGTTCGGTCGGCGCGCCGATGAACGTGGAGGACGCGCAGGCATTCTCGGACGCGGTGATCCGCATTCGCAGCGATACCGGGCTCTACCAAATGCTCGAAGGGTCGGTGGACGTGCGCGAGGAAACGCTCTTTGCCACGCGGATCCGCCTGCCCGCCAACCTGACCGAGGGCGCCTATGCCACGCGCATTTTTCTAACACGGGCGGGCCGTGTCGTCGCAGAGCAAGACCGGGTGATCGACGTGCGCAAGGTCGGGCTCGAGCGCTGGCTCTACAATCTCTCGCGCGATCTGCCGCTGGCCTACGGGCTCCTGTCGCTCACGCTCGCCATCGCCGCGGGCTGGGGCGCCTCCACCCTCTTTCGACTGATCCGGAACTGACATGCCCCGCACGCCACCGCCCGTCCGCGCCGACTTCGCCGCCTTTCTGCCGGTCCAGACCCGCTGGGCCGACAACGACGAATACGGCCACATGAACAACGCGACCTATTTCGCGATCTTCGACAACGTGATCTCAGTCTGGCAGATGGACCAGGGGATCGCGATCCGGGGCCCGGACGCGATCCGCTTCGTGGTGGTGGAGAACGGCTGCATCTATTTCCGCGAGGTCGGCTTTCCCGACGCGCTCGACGCCGGGCTGCGGCTCGCCGCGATGGGCACGTCGTCCTATCGCATCGAGGTCGCGCTGTTCCGCGAGGGCGAGGACGCGGCGGCGACGCTCGGCTTCTTCCAGAACGTGCTCACCGATGCGGAGGGCCGGCCACGCCCGATCCCGGACGATCTGCGGGCGGTGCTGCGCCGGCTGGAGCCGGCGCCTGCGGGACCCTAGTCGTCCGCCGTCTCGATTTCCGGCGCATCCTCAAGCTGCGACTGGTCGAGCCGGGTGACGATCGTGATCGTGTCGCCCTCGGGCGAGCGGGCGAGGCGGAGATCGTTGAGCGGGATCATCACGGTCTTCTGCCCGATGCCGATGAAGCCGCCGACATCGGTGGTGATGCCCTGCACCTGCCCGCGATCGTCGAGCAGCACCTCGCTGACCGACCCGATCTCGCTCAGGCCGGCGATGATCGGCTGCAGGGGCGCGTCGCTCTCCCACGTGTTGGCGTCGTATTCACCCTCGAGTGACACGATCCGAGCCTCTTGCAGCATCGTCGCGGTGATGTAGGGCGGCTGTTCGGTCTCGGCCGCGTCACCTCCGGCGGAGTCGGAGGCCGATCCCGCGCTGTCGGTCGAGGAGGAGGAGGAGGCGTCGCCGCTCTCCTGCGCGAGGACGGGCAGGGCGAGGCCGGCGGCCAGAAGGCCGGAGAGGAGGGTGCGGAGCATGGCAAGACCTTTCGGTTGATCGGAACGTTCCCGGACCAACGGCAGGGCGACCTCGCGGTTCCGCGATCCTGTCGTGAGTCACGCCTCAGGGTCGGTCGGCAACCGGCCCGCGGCCCGGCCGATCAGCCGCCGTCGTGGAAATGCGCGTAGATGCGCTCGGCAAGCGCCGCAGACACGCCGTCCACCGCTTTCAGGTCCGCGAGGTTCGCGCGGCTCACCGCCTTGGCCGACCCGAAATGCTGCAGCAGCGCGCGCTTGCGCGACGCACCGACGCCCTGGATCTCGTCGAGCGGATTGGCCGACACCGCCTTCGCGCGCTTGGCGCGATGGCTTCCGATGGCGAAGCGGTGCGCCTCGTCGCGCAGCCGCTGCACGAAATAGAGCACCGGATCGTTGCGGCGGAGCGCGAACGGACGCTGGCCGAAGCGGTGGAATTCCTCCTTGCCGTGGTCGCGGTCGACGCCCTTGGCCACACCGATCATCGCAACGTCCTCGACACCGTGCTCGGCCATGATCTCGTGCACGGCGCTGACCTGGCCCTGCCCGCCGTCGATCAGCAGGAGATCGGGCCAGAGACCCTTTTCCCGGTCGGGATCCTCCTTCAGCAGGCGCTTGAAGCGGCGCGTCAGCACCTCCTTCATCATGCCGAAGTCGTCGCCCGGGGTAAGGTCCTCGCCGCGGATGTTGAACTTGCGATACTGGTTCTTCATGTAGCCGTCCGGCCCGGCGACGATCATCGCGCCGACGGCGTGGGCGCCCTGTATGTGGCTGTTGTCGTAAACCTCGATCCGCTCGGGCACGGTCTCGAGGCCGAACGCCTCGGCCAGGCCGCGCAAGAGTTTTCCCTGCGCCGCGCTCTCGGCCATCTTGCGTCCGAGGCTTTCGCGCGCGTTCCGCAGCGCACCCTCGACCAGCTCGGCCTTCTCGCCGCGCTGTGGCACCGCGATCTCGACCTTGCGGCCCTTCTTGTCGGACAGGAGCTCGGCCATCAGGTCGTCGCTCTCTATCCCGTTCGACAGCAGCAGGAGGCGCGGCGGTTCCTTGGTGTCGTAGAACTGGCCGATGAAGGCCTCGAGCACCTCGGCCGGTTCCACGTCCTCGCCCACGCGGGGATAGAAGTCTCGGTTGCCCCAGTTCTGGTGCGCGCGGATGAAGAAGACCTGAACGCAGGCCTGGCCGCCCTCCATGTGCAACGCGAGAATGTCGGCCTCGCCGACCGAGCGCGGGTTGATGCCCTGCGCCGTCTGCACCTGCGTCAGCGCGCGGATCCGGTCGCGCAGGGCGGCGGCCCGCTCGAATTCCATGTTGGCGGACGCCTCCTGCATCGCGGCGGCCAGCGTTTCCTGGATCTTGGTGTCGCGGCCCGAGAGGAAGCGTTCGGCGTCGCGCACGCTCTCGGCGTAGTCGGCCTCGGAAATCTTGCCGACGCAAGGCGCACTGCACCGCTTGATCTGGTGCAGAAGGCATGGCCGCGTGCGCGTCTCGAACACGGAATCCGAACAGTTCCGCAGCAGAAAGACCTTCTGCAACTGGTTCAACGTCCGGTTCACGGCACCGGCGCTCGCGAACGGGCCGTAGTAGGCGCCCTTCTCCTTTTTCGCGCCGCGATGCTTCTTGATCTGCGGATAGGGGTGATCGCCGGTGACGAGGATGTTCGGAAACGACTTGTCGTCGCGCAGCAGCACGTTGAACTTGGGCTTGAGCTGCTTGATGAGGTTCTGCTCGAGCAGCAGCGCCTCGGTCTCGGTCCGCGTCGTGAGAAACATCATCGACGCGGTCTCGCGAATCATCCGGGCGATGCGCGGCGTGTGCCCCGTGGGCCGGGCATAGCTCGACACCCGCGCCTTCAGGTTACGCGCCTTGCCGACGTAAAGAACACGGCTCTGGGCATCGAGCATCCGGTAGACGCCGGGGCTCGTCTTGAGCGTCCTCAGGTAGCCCTGGATCACCGTGTGACCCGTCGGCACGGGCCCGGGTCCGGCGTCGTTTGTCACGTCGTCTTGTCGGCTCATGAGCGGCTGCGATCCGATGTGTCAGACGGGCCTGACGATTCTCCGACCCGCCCTTTTGTGAGGCGCCATCCGGCGGAAGTTTCAAGCAGGAACAAATCCACCGAAGCTGTGGACAAGTCTGAGGGAAACCGCCTCAGACGGCCACTTTGTCCTTTGTAGCAAGGCTCTCCCACGGATTGCCCAGTTATTAAGCACGATATCAACTTATTGATTTCGCGACATATTATTAGGTGTGTGACGTAATCTTTTGAAAACTTTAACGTTTTCGTTACAAGCCGAGAGGTGCAACGGCGGGGGTGCACAACATTCCCGAAGTCACTCCACGCCGACCACGTCCGGCGTCTCCCACGCGAGGTGTTGGCCGCCGTCGACGCAGAGCAATTGGCCCGTGATCGCCGGCGACGACAGGAAGTATCCGAGCGCCGCGGTGATGTCCTCGGGGTTCGCGCCACGGTCGAGGATCGTGGCCCCCCGCTGGCGCGCGAAATGCTCCGCGCTCTGCCGCCCGCCCTGCAGCGTCGGACCGGGTCCGATACCGTTCACCCGCACCTTGGGCGCCAGCGCCTGCGCCGCCGTGCGCGTGAACGTCCAGAGCCCCATCTTGGCGATCGTGTAGGACATGAAATGCGGGGTCAGCTTGCGCACCCGCTGGTCGATCATGTTGACCACGAGCCCCTGCGCGACCGGTTCGCCGTTGGCGTCCGCGACCGGCGGCGGCACCTGCGCGGCCAGCGCCTGTGTCAGCACGACCGGCGCGCGCAGGTTGCTCTCGAGCGCGCGGTCCCAGCTTTCGCGGGTTCCGGTCTCGATCGTGTCGTGTTCGAAGATCGAGGCGTTGTTCACCAGCCGGGTGATCGGCCCGCCGAGCGCCTCGGCCGCCCGCGGCAGAAGCGATGCGGTCTCCTCCTCGTTCAGAAGGTCCGCCTGCACAGTCACGGCGGCGCGCCCCTTGTCGCGGATCAGCCCGGCGACCTCTTCGGCCGCGTCGGCGGAGCCGCCGTAATGCACGGCAACGTCGCAGCCCTGATCGGCGAGGAAGAGCGCCATGGCCCGGCCGAGCCGCTTGCCGCCGCCGGTGACGAGAGCGCGATGGGTGTCGGTCATGGTCGGATCCTTTCGTCAGGCGAGCACGGTCAGCACGTAGGCCACGTAGGCGACCGACAAGAGCACGCCGATCCAGCGCGTCAGGTTCCAGCCGAGAAAGACGAACGGCATGAGCAGCAGCGAGGCCGCCAGCATCACCCAGAGATCGAAGCGCAGGAACTCGGCATCGACCTCCATCGGCGCGATCAACGCGGCGATACCGATGATGGCGAGCAGGTTGAACATGTTCGACCCGATCACGTTGCCGAGCGCGACATCCGCCTGTCGCCGCAACGCAGCCGCCACCGTCGTCGCCAGTTCCGGCAGCGAGGTGCCGACCGCGACGAGCGTCAGCCCGATCACCGTGTCCGACACGCCGAAGCGCTGCGCGATCTCGCGCGCGCTGTCGACGAGAAGGTCCGCCCCGAGCGGGAGGCCGACGAGCCCGAGCACAAGATAGAGAACGATCTTCCACCACGGCATCTCGGGGTCCGCGCCCTCGACCTCCTCGGCCTCCTGCGCCTCGGCCGCCTTGCCGTTGCGCCGATGGCTCCGCGCTTCGTAGAAGTTCTCGCCCAGGATCACGGCAAGCGCCGCGAGCAGGATCAGGCCGGCGATCCAGTCGAACGTGCCGCGAAACGCGAGCCCGATGAACAGCACCGATGCGCCGAGCATGATGACGTAGCTCTTGCGCGTGTCGTGTTCGGCAGTGTGCATGACCGCGATCATGGCGGGGATACCGAGCACCATGAGCACGTTCGCGGTGTTCGACCCCACCACGTTGCCGAGCGCGATGCCCGGCACCCCCTCGAGAGCGGCGTTGACCGAGATGAGAAGCTCCGGCGCGGACGTGCCGAAGGCGACGATCGTCAGCGACACGATCAGGGCCGGCACCCCCAGCCGGAGGGCGAGGTTCACCGCCCCCTTGACCAGCGCGTCGCCGGCAAGAAGCAGGATCACGAGCCCGAGCGCCGCCGTCAGCCAGACCATGCTATCCCCGGACCTTCTTGCACGGACAGGGCCCCTTGCCGATCCGGTGGCGGCCGCAATCGGGACACTTGGACCGCCGCGACAGCAGTTTGGGACGGCGCAGCTTGCCGAACATGCCCAGCACGCCCATGAAGACGAGGAACAGAATGACGATCTTCAGGATCACGTCAGAGGCCGTAGCGCGCGAATTCCGCACGCTCCTCGATCCCGGAGAGCGCTTCCTGCGCCGCGGCCCCGCCGAGGCGGGCCAACAGCGGCTTGCGGGTGTCGTAGCGGCGGAATCGGACCTTGTCGCCAAACCGCGACTTCATCACCGGCACGAGGTGACCGATGCCATCCGCCAGTCCGACCTCGACCGCCTTTTCGCCGATCCAGACCTCACCGGTAAAGAGATCGGCCTCTTCCTTCAGTTTCTGGCCGCGGCGGGCGCGGACCTGCGCGATGAAGTTCTCGTGCAGTTGCGCCAGCCAGCGGTTGAGCCGTTCGACGTCTTCCTCGTTCTCGGGGCGGAACGGATCGAGCATGGATTTCGACCGGCCGGCCGTGTGGACCCGACGCTCGAAGCCCTGGCGCTGCAGGAAGACATGCGCGCCGAAGCCGGCCGAGATCACGCCGATCGAACCGAGAAGCGACGAGCTGTCGGCGAAGATCTCGTCGGCGGCGGAGGCAAGCCAGTAGCCGCCCGAAGCCGCGACATCCTCTACGAAAGCATAGACCGGCACTTTCTTTTCCGCCGACAGGCGACGGATCCGCGCGCCGATCAGGGCCGACTGGACGGGCGAGCCGCCGGGCGAGTTGACCTCGAGCGCCACCGCGTCCGGCTTGCCGCGCGAGAACGCGCGCTCGATCTGTTGGGCGAGACCGCGGTCGCTGAGAGTCGCACGGCCCGGGCCGCCGATCGTGCCCTGCAGGCGGACCACGGACACCAGCGGCGTGGACTTGATAAACGGCAGGCGGATGTTCATGCGCGAAGATGTAGAGGGCAGATGCCCGACAAACAAGCGCCCGAGGGCGGTCTTCGAGCGTCACGTCCGGCGCGCGCGGACGCGCGGTCGCGGCTTGTGCGGTGTCTGCCCAAGGGACGCGCGTGCGCCGGCGAGGGCGACCGCTACATGAAGCTCTGCGGGTCGATGTCGATCGCCATGCGCAGGTCGCCGCGCAGGCGGAACTGGCCGGCCCATTCCGCCAGTGCGCGCTGGAGCGGGACGCCCTTCGGCGCCTTCACGAGCAACCGGACGCGATGGCGGCCGCGCACGCGCGCGACCGGTGCGGGCGCCGGCCCGTAGACCTCCGCGCCGATCCGTCGCAGCGGCGCGTCCTGCCGCGCGAGCGCGCCGCCGAGGTCGAAGACCTGCTGCACGTCCGCCGACGACAGAATGACGCCCGCCATGCGACCGTAGGGGGGGACGCCCGCCATGCGGCGCTCCTCGGCCTCCGCGCGCCAGAAACCCTCGTCGTCGCCGGCGAGGATCGCACGGATGACGGGATGGTCGGGCTGGTGCGTCTGCAGGAGCGCCACGCCGCGTTTCTCCGCCCGCCCTGCCCTTCCGGCCACCTGCCGCATCAGCTGGAACGTGCGTTCCGCCGCGCGAAGGTCAGACCCCTGCAGGCCCAGGTCCGCGTCGATCACGCCGACCAGCGTGAGGAGCGGAAAGTTGTGGCCTTTCGCGACCAGCTGCGTGCCGATCACGATGTCCGCTGCACCGGCGGCGATCTCCTCGATCTCGGCCTTGAGCGCCCGCGCCGAGCCGAAAAGGTCCGACGACAGGACGGCGATCCGCGCCTCCGGGAAGGCGCTGCGCGCCTCCTCGGCCATGCGCTCGACCCCGGGGCCGACGGCGGCCAGCTTGCCCTCCACCGCGCAGGCCGGGCAGGCCTCCGGCATCGGTTTGGTCTCGCCGCATTGGTGGCAGACGAGCCGGCGCTGGAAGCGGTGCTCGACCATGCGCGCGTCGCATTGGTCGCAGCCGATCTGATGCCCGCAGGCACGGCAGAGCGTGACCGGGGCGTACCCGCGGCGGTTCAGGAACAGCAGCGACTGCTCGCCGCGGTCGAGCCGCGCGCGGATCGCCGCCGCCAGGGTCGGAGAGATCCAGCGCGTCGCCGGCAGGTCCTCGCCCCGCATGTCGATCGCGCGCATGTCGGGCAGCACCGCCTCGCCGAAGCGCGAGGTCAGCGTCAGCCGGTCGTACTTGCCGGCCTCGGCATTGGCCCAGCTTTCGAGCGAGGGCGTCGCGGAGGCCAGCACCACCCGCGCATCGTTGAGCGAGGCGCGCAGCACCGCCATGTCGCGCGCATTGTAGAGGACGCCATCCTCCTGCTTGTAGGAGGTGTCGTGTTCCTCGTCGACGACCACGAGCCCGAGATCCCGAAAGGGCAGGAACAGCGACGAACGCGCGCCGACGACAAGCTCCGCCCCGCCTTCGGCGACCATCTTCCAGACCCGGCGCCGCTCGGTCTGGGTGACGCCGTGATGCCATTCGGCGGGCCGCGCGCCGAAGCGGGCCTCCACCCGCGTGAGGAATTCCGATGTCAGAGCGATCTCGGGAAGGAGGACCAGCGCCTGCCGGCCCTGCCGCAGGCACTCGGCCACGGCCTCGAGGTAGACCTCGGTCTTGCCCGAGCCCGTCACCCCCTTGAGGAGCGTGGTGCCGTAGCGGCCGGCGCGCAGCCCCGCGCGCAGAGCTTCGGCCCCCGTGGCCTGGTCCTCTGTCAGGGTCTTGCCGCCCCAATCGGGGTCGAGCCGGGGATAGGGCGTGTCGCGTGGCGCGTCTTCCTCACGTACGACGCCCTGCTTGACGAGACCCTTGATGACCGAGGCCGTCACCCCGGCGGCGTCCGCCAGTTCCTTCTGCGTGAGGGCGAGCCCGCCCATGTCGTCGAGCACGTCGAGCACCCGCCGGCGCGCGTCGGTTTCGCGGTCAGGGCGCCCGGCGCCGCGGCGATAGATCCGCCGCGTGGCGACGGCATCCCCCAGCGCCGGCGCCCGCGTCGCGAGGCGCAGCATCGCCGGCAGCGGCGTCAGCGTGTATTCACCGGCCTTCTCGAGGAAGTCGCGCAGCTCCGCCCGCATCGGCGCCGTCTCGAGCACGCGTGCGACGCTGCGGACCTTGGACGGGTCGAAATCGCCCTTTCCCGGTCCCCAGACAACGCCCCAGACCTTCCGCGGCCCCAGCGGAACCTCGACGAAGGCGCCCTGCCAGCAGCCGCCTTCGGGCGCGCGATAGTCGAGCGCCCCACCGAGGGGCTGCGTCGTCAGCACGCCGATCAGCGCGCCCTCGTCGAAGAAGGCATCCATCGCGTATGGGGCTCCTCGTGTTAGCGCCCAAGGCCGGCACTTTCGCGTCCCGGACCCATCGGGTATGACACGGCCGAACAATTGCCAATCCATCCCCGGGAGGGAGAGAGATGAAGTTTTTCGTCGACACCGCCGACATCGACGCCATCCGCGAGCTGAACGAGCTCGGCATGGTGGACGGCGTGACCACCAACCCCTCGCTGATCCTCAAGTCGGGGCGCGACATCCACGAGGTGACCAAGGAGATCTGCGATCTCGTGGACGGCCCGGTCTCTGCCGAGGTGATCGCGCTCGCTGCCGAGGACATGATCGCCGAGGGCCGCAAGCTGGCGGACATCGCGGGCAACATCGTCGTCAAGGTGCCGCTGACCTGGGACGGCCTCAAGGCCTGCAAGGTGCTGTCGGGCGAAGGCAAGATGGTCAACGTCACGCTCTGCTTCTCGGCCAACCAGGCGCTGCTCGCGGCAAAGGCCGGGGCGACCTTCATCTCGCCCTTCATCGGCCGCCTCGACGACCTGAACCTCGACGGGGTCGATCTGATTTCGGACATTCGCGAGATCTACGACAATTACGGCTACGAGACCCAGATCCTCGCCGCGTCGATCCGCAATGCCAACCACATGTCGGACTGCGCCAAGATCGGCGCCGACGTCGCGACCGCGCCGCCCGCGGTCATCAAGGCAATGGCGAACCATGTCCTGACCGACAAGGGCCTCGATGCCTTCGTGAAGGACGCACAGAAGGCGGGCATCAAGATCGTCTGAGCGGCCGCCGTCGATCGCGGACAGTGACGCCGGCCTTTCGGGGCCGGCGTTTTTCGTTTGATCCACGGCGCCGCCGTGCCGGACGGCGCGGCGCCGCCTCGGTCGGCAACGAAAAAGCCCCGCCACATCGGGCGGGGCTTCGTCATGCCGGGGCGAGAAGCGCGATCAGGTGTCGCGCTTCTTGATCGGCGCCCAGATGCGCTTGTTCGTGAGGTAAAGCAACACGGCGAGGATCGTGAGGAACACGACACCCGCGAAGCCGGCCTGCTTGCGCGCCATCATCTTGGGCTCGGCCGTCCACATCAGGAACGCGGCGACATCCTTGGCTTCCTGCTCGAGCGTGGGCTCGGGCTGGCCTTCGGCATAGGCCACGTCGTCGCCGTAGAGCGGCGGCGCCATGCCGATCCAGGTGCCGGGATACGCCTCGTTCTCGTAGAGGATCGTGCCCGCCTGCTCCTGCTGCTCGCCAGTGTAACCGGTCAGCAGGGAGGCGATGTACTCGGCGCCGCCCATCCCCTTGAAGAACTGGTTGAGGCCGGTGCCGTAGGGGCCGTGGAAGCCCGCGCGCGCTTTCGCCATAAGCGACAGGTCGGGCGCCCCGACGGCGTTGTTCTCGGGGAAGTTGTCGGTCGGCCGCGCGGGGCGGTAATCGTCCTCTTCCTCGTCGAAGACCTCGAAGTTCTGTTCGGCGTAGGCGCGCACCTCGGCGTCGGAGTAGCCCGGGCCGCTTTCGTCGCCGAGCGACCGGAGCGGCACGTATTTCAGGCCGTGACAGCCCGAGCAGACCTGGGTGTAGACCTGCAGGCCGCGCTGAAGTTGCGCCTGATCGTAGCTGCCGAACGGCCCCTCGAACGAGAAGTCGTAGTCGGTGACGTGTCCGCCCGCACCGGCGGCATAGGCGCCGCTGGCCAGGGTCAGGGTCGTCGCGACCAGTGCGGATGTGGCAATCGATCGGATCATTGTCTGTGTCCGTCCTTTCTTATTCCGCGGGGGCGACGTTCGGCTTCGTCGAGGTTCCGCCGGAGGCCGCGGCATGCGCCTCGAAGTCCGCCTCGATCGTGTCGGGGCGCGCCAGCGGTTTCTCGATCACGCCGAGCAGGGGCAGGATCACGAGGAAGTACGCGAACCAGTAGGTCGACGCGATGAGCGAGATCCAGTCGTACGGGAACTCGGTCGACTGGGCGCCGACCCACATCAGCACGACGAAGTCGACGATCAGCAGCGCGAACCACCACTTGAACATCGGGCGATAGCGGCCCGACCGCACGCTCGAGGTGTCGAGCCACGGCGCCAGGGCCATCACCGCGATGGCGCCGAACATCGCCAGCACGCCGAAGAACTTCGCGTCGATGATGCCGCCGGTGATGAAGCTGGTGATCTGCACGATCCAGACTTCGGACGTGAAGGCCCGCAGGATCGCGTAGAACGGCAGGAAGTACCATTCGGGCACGATGTGCGCGGGCGTCGCCAGCGGGTTGGCCTCGATGTAGTTGTCGGGGTGACCGAGGTAGTTCGGCATGAAGCCCACGATCGCGAAGAACACCGCGATGATGACCGCCAGCGCGAACAGGTCCTTGATCACGTAGTAGGGCCAGAACGGAACGGTGTCCTTCTCGGCCTCGGCCTTTGAACTCCGGCGCACCTCGACCCCGGTGGGGTTGTTGTTGCCGGTGGTGTGGAACGCCCAGATGTGCACGATCACCAGGCCCGCGATGATGAACGGGAACAGGTAGTGCAGCGAGAAGAAGCGCGTCAGCGTGTAGTTGCCCACCGCCGGTCCGCCCAGAAGCCAGGTCTGGATGGTCTCGCCGATGCCCGGAATCGCACCGAACAGGCCGGTGATCACGGTGGCACCCCAGAACGACATCTGGCCCCACGGCAGCACGTACCCCATGAACGCGGTGCCCATCATCAGCAGGTAGATCAGGATGCCGATGATCCAGGTGACCTCGCGCGGCGTCTTGTACGATCCGTAGTAGAGGCCGCGGAAGATGTGGAAGTAGACCGCCACGAAGAACAGCGATGCGCCGTTGGCGTGGATGTAGCGCAGCGCCCAGCCGCCGTTCACGTCGCGCATGATGTGCTCGACCGAGGCGAAGGCCATGTCGACGTCGGGCGTGTAGTGCATGACCAGCGTGATGCCGGTGATGATCTGCAGCACCAGCGTGAAGGTCAGCACGATGCCCCAGATCCACATCCAGTTCAGGTTCTTCGGAGTGGGGATCATGATCGTGTCGTAGAGGATGCCGAGAATCGGCAGCCGCGAATGCAGCCACTTCTCGCCGCCCGTCTTCGGTTCGTAGTGGTCGTGGGGAATCCCAGCCATGGTCTTTCCTCCCTTAACCCAGGACGATCGTTGTTTCGCCGTCGAAGCCCGCGACCGGCACCGGCAGGTTCTGCGGTGCGGGGCCACGGCGCATCCGGCCAGCCGTGTCGTAGTGCGAGCCGTGGCAGGGGCAGAACCACCCGCCGAAGTCGCCGGCGCCGTTGCCGAGCGGGACGCAGCCCAGATGGGTGCACACGCCCATCATCACGAGCCAGCGGCCCTCTTCGTCGAGCGTCCGGTTTTCGTCGGTCGCGTCGGCCTGCCCCTGAATGTTCTCGTTCCGGGCGATCGGATCAACGAGATCGGACAATTCGACGCTGCGCGCCTGCTCGATCTCTTCCTGCGTGCGGTGCCGGATGAAGACCGGTTTGCCCAGCCACTGCACCGTGAGCTGCGTGCCCTCGGACACGCCGCCGATGTCGACGCGGATCGACGACAGCGCGCGCACGTCGGCGGAGGGGTTCATCTGGTTGACGAGGGGCCAGACCGCCGCGCCTGCGGCGACGGCCCCGGCACCCGCGGTGGCGTAGTAGAGGAAATCCCTACGGGTGCCTTCGGTATCGTCTGCGTGGGACACGAGGTTTTCTCCGTTCCTGAGCCCCGGACCCCGGGGCGCAATTGCCGAGCCGCTCGCGGACGCACCGCAAGCCTTGTGGGAGCGGTGTTTAACGGCGGTGCCCGCACGCGTCCAGAACACAAACGCTTGTAATCGCGCACAGCGCCGATCTGTCGCGGTTGAGCGGAACCCGCGAACGGTATATCGGTTGGTCCTGCGTCAAGACGCCGACTGGATACCCGATGACTCTTACCGTGCATGCGCCCCGCGCATGGATCTTTGCGACCGCTTTCGCCCTCCCGACCGTCGCGGCCCTGCCCGCTGCGGCGCAGGACTACGAGTTCTCGCTCTATTCCGGGGTTCAGAGCTCTCCGCACAGCCGCATCGAGGGCGAGCTGCCGAACGGCGACTCGTTCGACGAACTGATCGGCTGGGAGGGGCGCTCGTTCGAGATGCCGCCCTATTACGGTCTGCGCGGCACCTATTGGCGGACCGATCGGCTCGGGTTCGGCGTCGAGTTCACGCATTCCAAGGTCTACGCGCCCGATGACGAAGCTGAAGATGCCGGCTTCGACAATTTCGAACTGACCGACGGCGTGAACGTCCTGACCGCCAACACGATGTACCGCTGGCCCGACAACTTCCGCGCGCTGACGCCCTATGTCGGCGGCGGGCTCGGCGTGGCCGTGCCGCATGTCGATGCCGATCCGTCGGACGGCGACTCGACATACGAATACCAGTTCGGCGGTCCCGCGCTGCGACTCATGGCCGGTGCGAGTTACGACCTGACCGACCGGCTGGCCGTGTTCGGCGAATACCAGTTCACCTACTCGACGATGGATCTCGATCTCGAGGATGGCGGCGACGTCGAGACCGACATCAAGACGAACGCCGTGAATGTCGGCCTGACGCTAAAATTCTGAAGTCTCAGGCGGGTGCGCTGTCGCGCATCGAGTCACGCTCCGCAAATCCGGCCTGCCACCCCGCGAGGGTCGGGCGCCCCGTACGCCAGGCCCGTGCGTCGTGGCGCAGGTCGAGATAGCCGAGCGCACAGGCCAGCGCGATCTGAGCCGCCGTCACCCGCCCGGCAAGATGCGACGACCAGCGCGATTCCACCGCGTCCAGCGCGCGGGCGACCTTGGACCACTGCGCCTCGATCCACGGTTCGTGCACCTTGTCCTCCGGGCGGAACCGTGCCTCGTAGACCATGGCGACCGCGGCCTCCATGACGCCGTGTGCCGTGGCCTCGAGGGTCAGGATTTCCCACAGGCGGCTCTCGGGGTAGAGGCCGGCATCGCTCCTTGCGTCGAGGTAGCGGCAGATCACCCGGCTATCGTACAGCGTCGGCCCGTCCTGCCGGCCGAGCGCCGGGATCTTGGCCAGCGGGTTGGCGGCGGTCAGCGCCGGGTCGGGATCGAGCGCGTCAGCGCGGACGTCGCGCAACTCCGTCCCTTGGAGAAGGCCCGTTTCGGCGAGCGTGACGCGCACGGTGCGCACGAAGGGCGAAGCGGCGGAGCCGTAGAGAACGAACATGGCGAACCCGTGAACGGAGTGGCAGGAACGCGCGCAGCCTAGGCCCGTGCGGCGCAGGGCGGAAGGGCCGTCAGCGCGCCTTCGGGTGCGCGGCCTCGTAGACCCGCATCAGGTGCGCACCGTCGACGCCGGTATAGGCCTGCGTCGTCGACAGCGACGCGTGGCCGAGAAGTTCCTGGATCGCGCGAAGATCGCCGCCCGAGGCCAGAAGATGTGTCGCGAAGCTGTGGCGGAAGGCGTGCGGGGTCGCGGTGGCCGGAAGGCCGAGCTGCATCCGGGCCCGCTCGCACGCCTTCTGGACGAGCCGGGGATTGAGCGGCCCGCCCCTTTGTCCGCGAAAGAGCGGCGCGTTCGGCGCTGCGGGATGCGGGCAGGCCGCCGCGTATCGTTCGACCGCCGTGCGCGCGATCGGCAGTAGCGGCACCACGCGTTCCTTTCCGCCCTTGCCGCGGATGCGCAACGCCTCGGCAAGCGGCAGGTCGGCGCCGGTGAGGCCCAGCGCCTCCGACACGCGCAGCCCGCAGCCGTAGAGCAGAGTCACCACGGCCACGTCGCGCAGCGCGATCCATTCCTCGCGGGCCTGCAGTTCGACCGTGCCGATCATCTCCCGCGCGGCCTCCTCGGCCATCGGGCGCGGCAGCTTTTTCTGAAACCGCGGCGCGCGGGCCGACAGCACGGCAGTAGGCTCCACGCCCTCGCGTTCGGCGAGCCAGCGGTAGAAGGCCTTGACCGCAGAGAGCTTGCGCGCGACCGACCGCGCACCCACCTCGCCAGAGCGCAGGCGCGCCATCCAGGCGCGCATGTCGCGGGTCTCGACCCGCATCAGGGCGGCGAGGCCCTGCGGATCGGCGCGATGCCCGGTCATGAAGGCGATGAAGTCCGCCACGTCGCGGCGATAGGCGTTCACCGTCGCGTCGGCGGATCCTTCGACCGCGCGACGCGCGGCCAGCCAGTCCTCGAGCGCGTCGCGCGCCTGAGGGCTGATCGTCAGGGTCACGAGAGCCAGCGCCGCATGGACCGCTCGAACACGCCGGCGAAGAAGGCGAGGAGGTCGGTGCCGTGCTGTGGCGTGAACTGGTGCGGATCCTCGGCCCCGAGCACGAGCAGCCCGGGCAGACGGCCATCGCCGAAATCGAGCTTCAGGCACGCCTCGGACCGGATCCAGTCGCCCAGATCGCCGTAGATCGCGGTATCGCCCGCCGCCCGCTGGCGCAAGGTGACCTGCCGGATCGGGGCGCCTCGGCCCTCCGAAATGTAGGCATCGACGAAACCGGGCTCGGCGACCGTAAGCACCTCGCCCAGCTTGCGCACGGCGGGCACCTCGCCGCCCTCGCGGCTTTCGAGGACGAGTTTCACGCAATCCACGCGCAGGATGTCGGCGACGTCTCCGCCGAGATCGCGCAGGAACGCCTCGAACTCGATGGGATCGAGCAGGCGCAGGATCGCGCGATGGATCTGGTTGGTCCCTGCGAGGTTCTCGTAGGCGGCCGCGATGACCGAACGGTGGGTCTCTTCGAGCCGGTCGAGCCGGGTCTCCAGCCGCTCCATCGCGATGCCGCGCAGATCGACGATATTGGCGCCCATGGCGCGCTCGTTCGCGGCGACGAGCGCGCGCATGAGATCCTTGTCGTCGAGGACCATGTCGGGCTTGGCGATGATCGTCTCGCGCAGGGTGTCTTCGATGCGGGCGGGATCGGTCATCAATACCTCTTCGTGCGGCAGCGCAGGATGGCGCGGTCCAGCGCGCCGGTCGGTTCTTTCGTGTGTCTCCGGCCGGGCGGGCCAAGTCAATCTGGCACGGGGCCGCCGCCGTGCCGGGGTGACCTCCACGCCACGGCCGCTCCTCAGTCGCCGAGATACGCGCGGAGCGCGTCCGGCGGGTCGGCGAACAGCGCTTCGGTGTCCCGAGGCGCTGCCGCCCGTCCCTCGGATACGAGGATCGTGCGGGGCGCGACGCGGTGCGCATCGGCCGGATCGTGCGTAACGAGAAGCGCGAGCGCCCCGGTTTCGGACACGACGCGGCGCGTCTCCTCCAGCATCTCGGCGCGAAGCGCCGGGCCCAAAGCCGCGAACGGCTCGTCGAGCAGCAGGATCGGACGCGCCTGCAGGAGCGCGCGGGCAAGCGCCGCGCGGCTTTGCTGCCCGCCGGAGACCGCGCCGGGTTTCCGGTCGCCCAGCCCGTCGAGCCCCATGCGCGCGAGCGCGGCATCGCGGCGCGCGCGCGCCTCGTCCGTCAGGCGCCCGCCCCGGGGCCGCAGCGCAAGGTCGAGGTTGCCCGCGAGCGTCAGGTGCGGAAACAGGTTGTTGTCCTGAAACAGCGTCGCCACCGGCCGGTCGCCCGGACCGAGCGGGGTCAGGTCCTGCCCATGCCAGAGGATCCGGCCCTCCGACGCGGGGCGGAAGCCCGCGATCACGTCGAGAAGCGTCGACTTGCCCGCGCCCGAGGGCCCGATCACTGCCACGAGGCCCGGCGCCTCCACGCGCAGATCCGCCGCCAGCCGAAAGGCCCCGGCACCGGTGACCACGCCCTCAAGCGTCAGCATTCACGCGCCCTCCGCGATCGAAGACCCAGAACAGCCCGAGCGACAACGCCAGCAGGACGAGGGCCGCACCCTGCGCCGCCTCCATCCGGTACGATGCCATCAGCCGGTAGACCTGCAGCGGCAATGTCGCCCTTTCGGGATCGGCAAAGAGCGCGATCACGCCGAGGTCGCCCATCGACAGCGCCGCCGTCAGCCCCGCCGCGAAACCGAGTGGCCGGCGCAGGCGCGGCAGGAAGACCCGGATCAACCAGACCCGCCCCGACAACCCAAGCGCCGCGGCGAGGCGGCCGTAATCGGCGCGCACCGCCTCCGCCTCCGGCCGCAGGATCCGCAGCGCGAAGGGCAGCGCCATCAGCGCGTTGACAATCGCCGTGACCGGCAGCGCCAGCGCCACCGGGTTCACGTAGGGCCGCGCGAGGATGAAGAGCCCGGTGCCCAGCACGAGCGGCGAGACCGCGATCCCGGGAAGACCCGCGACCTCGCCCCGGCGGGTCGCCAGCGGCAAGGCCCAGAGCAGGCACAGCGCCGTCGAGGCCAGCGCCACCGTCACGGACCGCCCCGCCGCGCGCCAGACCGGCGCGTCGAGATCGAAGAGCCCCGCCGCTCCGTTGCCCCCGACGAGCGCCAGCGGTGTCAGCAGAAAGACTGCCGCGGCGCCGATCGCGATTGTATCCACGAACCGCGCGCCGGCCCTTTGCGCATCGTGGCGGGGCACCGTCCGGTCGAGCCCGGCGCCCATCCCGGCCGCGCCCGACAGCGCCAGCGCCGCGAGCCCGGCCGCCATTGCGAGCGCCAGCTGCAGGCAGGCCAGCATCGCCGCGCGGCCGAGGTCGAACTCGAACCGCATCGCCTGGTAGATCGCGAGCTCGACCGTCGTTGCCCGCGGCCCGCCGCCGAGCGTCAGCGCCACGGCGAAGGACGACAGGCAGATGACGAAGATCACCGCGGCCGCCTGCGGCGCGACCCGGCGCAGCATCGGCCACTCGACGACGCGGACGACCTGCCACGGCCCGAGGCCGAGCGCCGCGGCGAGCCGCAGCCGTTCGCCCGGGATCGCCAGCCATCCCTGCAGGATCATCCGCGTCGCCAGCGGCAGGTTGAAGAAGACATGCGCCAGGATCACGCCGTGCGCGCCGTAGACGGTGACACCCGGCAGGCCCAGCGCCTCGAGCCCGCGATTGAGGATCCCGGCATTGCCGAAGACGGCGATCAGGCCCAGCACCGCAACGATGACCGGCAGGATGAACGGCGCCCCGAGCAGCGTCACCAGTACCGCGCGCCCGGGAAACGCGCGCCGCGCGAGCGCCCGGGCCACCGGCACGGCGAGCGCCACCGACACCGCCGCCGAAACGGCGGCCTGCCACAACGTGAAGCGCAGCGCCTGCCCGTCGCCCGCCGCGAAGGTCGCCGGCCCGCCGGCGCGCCAGAGCACCGCCGCAACCGGCACCAGCGTGAGCGCGGCGACGAGCCCGCCCGCGATCAGCGCGAGAGGCCGGCGCGCCACGCTTCGATCGCCGCGTCGCGGCGCTGCGCCGCTTCATCCTCGTCGTAGAACAGCACCGTCTCGGGCAGCTCCAGCGCCTGGAACCCCTCGGGCCATTCCTCGCGCGGCAGCTTCGCCGGGATCGACCAGTTGCCCGTCGCGATCATCTGCTGGAACTCCTCGCTCATCATGAACGCCATGAACGAATCGGCGAGTTCGGGCACGTCGGTCGTGGCGACCTTGGCCGCCAGTTCGACCATGAAGTAGTGCCCCTCGGGAAAGATCGCCGCCTTCACCGTGTCGTCGTCCTCGGCGATCAGGTGATAGGCCGGCGAGGTGGTGTAGCTCAGCACCATGTCCGCCTCGCCCTCGGTGAAGAGGCCGTAACTCTCCGACCAGCCCTGCGTGACCGTCAGGATGTTGTCCGACAGGTCGGCCCAGGCGGCCTCGGCGTCCTCGCCGTAGACGGCATCGACCCAGAGCGCGAGCGCCAGCCCCGAGATCGAGGTCCGCGGATCCTGGATCACCAGCGTCAGGTCGTCCGGCGCCTCCCGCAGCGCGTCGAAGCTCTCGGGCGGCTCGGTCACGCGCTCGGTATCGTAGACGAAGGCCGTGTGCCCGTAATTGTAGGGCAGGAAGACGTCGTCGGTCCAATCGACCGGCAGCGTCAGCGCCCCGGTGTCCTGCCCGTGCGGGGCGAACAGCCCGCTCTCGCGCGCCCGCCGCGTCACATCGGTATTGAGCCCGAAGACCACGTCGGCATCGGTGTTTTCGCCCTCGAGCAGAATCCGCGGCAGCAGGTCGCCGGTCGAGAACTGCAGGTCGCAGTCGCAGCGCGCCTCGAACAGCTCCTCGATTCGCGGGCCGGGGCCCCATTCCGACGCGACGTAATCGCCGGCATAGACGGTCAGCACCCGTTCCTGCGCGCCGGCGGCGGATGCAAGGACCGCAAAGCCGGCGGCGGTCGCGGTGGCAGTGAAGATCGTGGTGGCGCGCATGGCCCGTCCTCCTCGTGGTGGCGGAGGGGCAAGGGGACCGGACGATGTCTGTGCTCGCCCGCGCGACCTTCCCTCCGCCGGTCTTAACCGGTTCAGGTTCAACGGGTTCGCGGGCTCTCCCGCATCTCAGCCCGGCGCGCGTCCGCACGCCCAGGGCACCCCGAGGTGTGACACACAGGTAGACGGGCGTCGCACGATGGGCAAGGGTCGGCCTGTTCTCGCGCAGGGGGTTGGCGGATCGGACGACCGCCCCATCGTCATCCGACAGGCATCGGACACACGAAAGGAGCCGCGGCCATGACCGACATTCGCGACACGATCAAGCGAGTCTGGACGAATCTCAATCCCAGCGAACCGAGCCCGTGGTTCCTGCTGAAGCTCTGGGTCTTCATGGTGAGCTGCATGTTCGTGGCCCTGATCATCGGCCTCGTCACCTGATCTCCGCCCGCGCGGCGTCCTCGGCCGCCGTCGGCGAATCCACCGGGTTCAACCGGCCGCATTCCCCTCGAACTGCGCGATCGTCTTCTGCATCAGCTGCACGAACGCGTCCCGCTCTCTCTCGCTCAGACCCGACAGCGCCGCGGCGTTGACCTCCTCGGCCGCCGCGACCGCCGGCGCGCGCAGCGCCCGGCCCCGCTCCGTCAGCCAGCTGCGCGCGATCCGGCCGTCATGCGGATCGCCCCGGCGCACGATCAGCCCGTCGCGCGCCATGCGCGACAGCGTGTTGGCGACGGTGGCCTGCTCGAGTCCCAGCCGGTCGACCAGCTCGCGCTGGGTCAGCCCGTCGCGCTCCCACAATTGCAGCATGAGCGGGAACACCCCGACCGACAGGCCGAGCGGCCGGATCCGCGCCTGCAACTCGGCGGCAAAAAGCCGCCCCAGGTGATTGACCAGGTAGCCCGGAGAGCTGCGCATCGTGAACGTCATGCGGCTCTCGTGCCACTCAATAGCGTGCTATGCAAGTCACCAATAGCATGCTATACTATAGACCGTGCGGCGCCCCGCGACCCCGTTTCCGCGCGCAATTACATAGCAAGCTATCGGATATCGCCCATGTCACTCCGCTCCCTCCGCGCGATCGCCGGAACGCTGGCCCTCGCGATCGTCATCGCTTTCTGGACGGCCACGGTCGTGGTCGAAACGCTGGGCGAAAGCACCGCGATCGTCGCCGTGAAGACCGCCATCCCTTGGGCACTTGCGCTGCTCGTGCCGGCGTTGATCGCCGCGCGCGCCACCGGGCAGGCCCTTGCACGCGGTCGTGGCGGTGCGCTCGTGGCGGCCAAGCGCCGCCGGATGTCGATCGTCGCCGTGAACGGCCTCGCCATCCTGGTCCCCGCCGCGCTCTACCTGTCGCACAAGGCCCGCGCCGGCGAGTTCGACGCCCTGTTCTACGCCGTGCAGGCGGCCGAACTCGCCGCTGGCGCGATCAACATCGCGCTTCTCGGCCTCGCCTTCCGCGACGGGCTGCGCCTCGGTGGCCGTCTGCGCACCGACCCGGCCGCGTCCCCAGCGTCCCGGCCTTGAGCCGCGCCGCGGCCTCGCCTAACAGGGGGCGATCAACGGAGCGCCCCAATGTCCTTCAACACTTTCGGCCACGTCTTCCGCGTCACCACCTGGGGCGAGAGCCACGGGCCCGCGCTCGGCTGCACGGTGGACGGCTGCCCGCCGAACGTGCCCCTGGACGAGGCGGCGCTCCAGCACTGGCTCGACCGCCGCAAGCCGGGCCAGAACAAGTACACGACCCAGCGGCGCGAAGCCGACGAGGTGCGCATCCTCTCGGGCGTGTTCGAGGGCCGCACCACCGGCACGCCGATCCAGCTGATGATCGAGAATACCGACCAGCGGTCGAAGGATTACGGCGACATCGCCGAGACCTTCCGCCCCGGCCACGCCGACATCACCTACTGGCAGAAGTACGGGATCCGCGACTATCGTGGCGGCGGCCGGTCGTCGGCGCGCGAAACGGCGGCGCGGGTGGCCGCCGGCGGCGTCGCGCGTGCCGCGCTGGCGGCGCTGGTCCCGGGCCTCGCGATCACCGGCTACATGACGCGCATGGGCGCGCACGGCATCGACGGGCCGCGCGACATGGCCGAGATCGACCGCAATCCCTTCTGGGTGCCCTCAGCCGCCGCGGCCGAGAGCTGGGCCGACTATCTCGACGCGTTGCGCAAGTCCGGCAATTCCTGCGGCGCGGAGATCGAGATAACGGCCGCGGGCGTGCCCGCGGGCCTCGGCGCCCCGGTCTACGGCAAGCTCGACACCGATCTCGCCGCGGCGATGATGTCGATCAACGCCGTCAAGGGCGTCGAGATCGGCGAGGGCATGGCGGCCGCCCGGCTGACCGGCGCGGACAACGCCGACGAGATCTTTCTCGGCAACGCGGACGCCCCGACCTATTCCTCCAACCACGCCGGCGGGATCCTCGGCGGCATCTCCACCGGTCAGGACGTTGTGGTGCGCTTCGCGGTGAAGCCGACCTCGTCGATCCTGAAGCCGCGCGCCTCGATCACCAAATCCGGCCGCCCCACCGAAGTCGTGACCAAGGGCCGGCACGATCCCTGCGTCGGGATCCGCGCCGTGCCCGTGGGCGAGGCGATGATGGCCTGCGTGCTGCTCGATCACCTCCTGCTCGACCGTGCCCAGACCGGCGGACACCGCGGGCAGATCGGCTGAGGGCCCGTCCCGCCAACGATCCGCCCGGACCAGGGCGTCTGCGCAGGGAGAGAGTCCCCGAAACGACGCCCACCAGCCCCGCGACCCGCACCGCACCGCTCCGCCAGAACGTCCGGCACCGGGCTTCTTCTTGGCCCCAGTACTCCGGGGGTGAATTGCGCCACAGGCGCAAGAGGGGGCAGCGCCCCCTCAGCCCGGCACAACGACGACCGGGCGGACCCGCGGACCAGCCGCCCCCTTCGCCGCGCCCGCCCTACTCCGCCGCCTGGCGTGCGAGGTCGAGCCCGCCGATCTCCGCAAGCGTCGAGACGATCTCGTCCACGCCCGCCCCGTGCTTCAGTTGCGCGAAGATCGTCGGCAGCGCCGGGCGCATGCGGGCGGCATCGCGCGCCATCGCCTCGAGAGAGGCGCCGACATGCGGCGCCAGGTCGGCCTTGTTGACGACGAGGATGTCCGAGCGGGTGAGGGCCGGCCCGCCCTTGCGGGGGATGTCCTCCCCGGCCGCCACGTCGATCACATAGATCGTCACGTCCGCGAGCTCTGGCGAGAACGTCGCCGAAAGGTTGTCGCCGCCGCTTTCGATGAGCACCAGCTCGAGGTCCGGCAGCGCCTCCGTCAACTCGGCGATGGCGGCGAGGTTGATCGAGGCGTCCTCACGGATCGCGGTGTGCGGGCAGCCGCCGGTCTCGACCCCGCGGATACGGTCGGAGGGCAGGACCTGCAGGCGCATCAGCGCCTCGGCATCCTCGCGCGTGTAGATGTCGTTGGTCACCACCGCCATCGACAGCTGCGGCGCAAGCGCGCGCGCGAGTGCGGCGGTCAGCGTCGTCTTGCCGGCGCCGACCGGACCGCCGATGCCGACGCGCAGGGGACCGTGGGGGGATGGCATGGCTCAGCCTCCTGTGCCGTGGACGAGGAACGCCGCGCCCAGCGCCGCCCAGAGCGGGCCGTAGACGCGGCGGTCGAGAGTCGCGAAGGGCTCCTCCGGCGCCAAGCGCCGGACCGCCGGCAGGTAGGCGGCGCCGGCGCGCGCCAGCATCGCCGCCCCCGCAAGCGTCAGGAGCGCCGACCGGAGCGGAAACCAGGCGAGTGCCGGCAGGATCGCCAGGAAGAAGAACGCCACGGCCGCGAGCGCGCAGGGCACCGCGCCCGGCATCCGGGTCACGCCGTCGAGCCCGTAGACCGTCCGCGCGAGCCGGGTCTCGTCGCGGACCGGCACCCAGTAGCCGATGGCCCAGAGCAGATGCAGGGCCGCGAGCACGACCAGCACGGCGCAGGTGATCCAGCCGAGCGCGGTCACGAGCGGAACACCCGGACCGGCAGCGTCTCGTGGCGCGCCGCGGCGGCGTCCATCACCGGGGCGAACCCGCCGAGGTCGTCGGGATCGGCCGCGAAGGCCGCGTCGGCGGCGGCGGCGCAGGCCGGCGCGAGCGCGGCGAGCGCGGCCTGCCCCGCGCTTTGCCCGATGGGCAGGAGGCGCTGTGCCGCGCCGACGAAGCCGGAGGCGGTGTTGAGCAGCATCGTCCCCAAAGCCGTGCGCGGATCGAGTCCGAGCAGGGCGACGGCGCGCCCCGCGGCCACCGGGTAGGCCATGTCCGACAGGTCGAGCGCCCAGACGTGCCGGCAGGTCGCGGCGAAGGCCGCGCCCTGCTGGACCGCTTCGCGCCGGCGTTCGGCGCTTCCCGCGAGCGCGCGGGCCAGCGCGTCGAGCGGCGCGGGATCCTCGCCCCGCGCGGCGCGCGCGAACAGGATCGCGTCGCTGCGCCCGGCGCCGTGCGCCAGCCACGTCCGAAGCCAGTCCGTCAGAGTGTCGGCATCATGCACGAGGCCCTCGGCGGCCAGCGTCTCCAGTCCATGGGAATAGGCGAACCCCCCGGTGGGGAACGCGGGCGAGAACAGCTGATGCAGCTTCAGATCAGACGTCATGCCCCTGCCCGATCTCTGCGTGTCCAGGCGCGGAGCCGTGGCCGTGCGCGTGGCCGTGGTCATGTCCGTGATCGTGGCCGTGCGTACGACCGTGGCCGTAGGCGCCGCCCTCGGGCCGGAACGGCGCGATCACCTCGGACACGCCGGCGCCAAGCCGCGCGAGCAGGTCGCGCATGACGTGGTCGCGGCGGATCAGCAGGCGGTCGGGGTGGATTTCGCAAGGAGTGTGGCGATTGCCGATGTGCCAGGCGAGCCGGGCAAGATCGCCGGTGACCGCCAGGAGTGGCTCCTCGGCCGCAGCGACGCGGATCTCGTCGCCGGCCTCGGTCACCAGCACCGCGCCGTCGTCGAGCGACACGGTCTGCGGCAGGTCGACGAGGCAGCGCCGTCCGTCCTCCAGCGTCAGGACGCGCCTGCGCAGGAAGCGGCTGTCGTAGTCGAGCGCGACACGACCCGACGGGGCGCCGTGGCCATGTGGGTGCCAGGCGCGGGCGACGAGGGCGGGCGCGCTCATGGCGCGCCCCCCTCGGCAAGGATCAGAGGTAGAACTGGTCCTGGAAGGCGCGGCGCACCATGTCGGCGCGCGACGTGCCGCGGGCGGCGAGTTCGTCGTCGGTCATCCGGTTGACGGCCGCGATCTTGCCGTAGCGCGGGTTGTTCTCGATCAGGAAGGTCAGGCCGCGCGACAGGCCCTGCGAAAGTCTGGAGACGAGGCTGTCTGCGGTGGAGAAGTCTGCGGGTGCACTCTGTGCCATTGATATGGTCCGTTCTGTCGGTTTCGTCTCCTCCCGTGCCCACGAAATAGGCAGGATAAGAACGCGCCCCAACCGACAATGCGGTATCGCTGCGATGCGGCAAACGCATGGCTCGGGCCTCAGAACAGGAAGTATCGCTGCGCCATCGGCAGCTCGGTCGCCGGCTCGCAGGTCAGCAATTCGCCATCGGCGCGCACCTCGTAGGTCTCGGGGTGCACCTCGACCTGCGGACAGTGATCGTTGAGCACGAGATCCGCCTTGCCGATGCCGCGCGTGCCGCGGACCGGCAGCGTCTGCTTTGCGAGGCCGAGCTCGGCACCGATGCCTGCGCCCGCTGCGGCCTCGGCCACGAAGAGCACGGCGGAGCGTTCGACCGCCCGGCCGAACGCGCCGAACATGGGGCGGGAATAAACCGGCTGCGGCGTCGGGATCGACGCGTTTGGATCACCCATCTGGGCACAGACGATCGACCCGCCGATCAGCACCAGTTCCGGCTTCACCCCGAAGAAGGCCGGCGACCAGAGGCAGAGATCGGCGCGCTTGCCTTCCTCGATCGATCCGATCTCGTGCGCCATGCCGTGCGCGATGGCCGGGTTGATCGTGTATTTCGCGATGTAGCGGCGGACTCGGAGATTGTCGTTCTCGCCGGTCTCGTCGGACAGGCGACCACGCTGCTTGCGCATCTTGTCGGCGGTCTGCCACGTCCGGAGGATGACCTCGCCGACGCGGCCCATAGCCTGGCTGTCGGAGGCGATGATCGAGAACGCGCCCATGTCGTGAAGGATGTCCTCGGCGGCGATGGTCTCGCGCCGGATCCGGCTCTCGGCAAAGGCCACGTCCTCCGGCACGCGCTTGTCGAGGTGGTGACAGACCATGAGCATGTCGAGATGCTCCTCGATCGTGTTCACCGTGTAGGGCCGCGTCGGGTTCGTCGACGAGGGCAGGACATGCGGCTCGCCGCAGATGCGGATGATGTCGGGCGCGTGTCCGCCCCCCGCGCCCTCCGTGTGGAAGGCGTGGATCGTGCGACCCTTCATCGCCGCGACCGTGTTTTCCACGAAGCCCGACTCGTTGAGCGTGTCGGTGTGGATCATCACCTGCACATCCATCTCGTCGGCGACGCTCAGGCAGTTGTCGATCGCGGCCGGCGTCGTGCCCCAGTCCTCGTGCAGCTTGAGCGCGCACGCCCCCGCCGAGACCATTTCCTCGAGCGGGGCGGGCAGCGACGCGTTGCCCTTGGCCGACAGGCCGAAATTCATCGGGAAGGCGTCGAGCGCCTGCAGCATCCGGCCGATATGCCACGGCCCCGGGGTGCAGGTGGTGGCGAGCGTGCCGTGCGCCGGGCCGGTGCCGCCGCCGAGCATCGTCGTGATCCCGGAGTGCAGCGCGTCCTCGATCTGCTGCGGGCAGATGAAATGGATGTGGCTGTCGAACCCACCGGCGGTGAGGATCTTGCCTTCAGCGGCGATCGCCTCGGTGCCCGGACCGACGACGATGTCGACATCGGGCTGGGTGTCCGGGTTCCCGGCCTTTCCGATCTTCGCGATGCGCCCGTCGCGCAGGCCCACGTCGGCCTTGTAGATGCCGGTCGCGTCGACGATCAGCGCGTTGGTGATGACGGTATCGACGGCGCCCTCGGCGCGGGTCGTCTGCGACTGGCCCATGCCGTCGCGGATCACCTTCCCGCCGCCGAACTTGACCTCTTCCCCGTAGGGACCGGTCAGATCGCGCTCGACCTCCACGATCAGGTCGGTGTCGGCCAGGCGCACCCGGTCGCCGGTGGTGGGGCCGAACATGGCCGCGTGATCGGCGCGGGAGATCGTGGCGGGCATGGGCTCGGCTCCTTGGCTGGACCGGTCCGGGCGCAAGCGGCGCCCGGACCGGAGGGGTCAGTTCCGCGACTTCTCCGGCATGGCCGGCGGGGTCGAGGGCTGCTTGCGCGCGCGGCGGCGGGGCGTCGCGGCGGGTTTAGCGGTCGTTTCGTCACCTTTGGCGCGCGGCGTGTCCGGCGTCTTCGGCGAGGTCGCGACGGTCCTGGTCGCGGGATCGGACGTCGATGCGGCCTTGGTGCCGGATCCGCTGCCTTTCGACGGGGTCGAGGTCGACGATGCGGTCTTGGCCTTGTCCGCTGACGACGTGGTGTTGGTCGCGCTTGCGCCGGTCGCCTTACCGGCAGTGCCGGTGGCCTTCGGGTCGTCGCTCTTGGGCGTGGCCGCCTTCGCCTCCTCCGTCGGCTTGGCGACGGGATCCTTGGCCGGCGTCGAAGCCGACGCCTTTTGCGCCGAAGCGGAGGATGCGGAGGATCCGCCCGATTTCGCGCTCGCGGCGGCCGCGTTCGCGCTTGCGGTCGAGGCCTTCGCACTCCCAGCCGACGTCTTCGCACTCTCGCTCGACGTCTTCGCGGAGGACGCTTTCGGCGCGGCCTTGCGCGCGGTGCTGGCCGCCGCCTTCGCGGTGCTGGCCGCGCTCTTGGAGGTCGTCGCGCGTCCGCCGCTCGCCGCGGACTTGGCGGTCGGTTCGCTTTTCGCGGTCGTCTCGGCACGGTCCGCCGGCGCCTTTGCGGCAGGGGCCTGTCCCGCCTTGGTGCCGGCAGCGCGCGCCGGCGAGACCTCCGCGCGGCGCGGCGTGTTGGCCGCCGCGCGCGGCGCGCTCGCCGTCGCCTTGGGCGCCGGGGCCGCCGCGGCGCGCGGCGTGTCGCGGGCGGGAGCGACGCCGCACAGGCTTTGCATCTGTGCCGCCGGCAGGCCCCAGATCATCCGGTTGCCCTGAAGCGCGGCGTCGTAGAACACGCGCGCCATGCGCATCTGCGCGCCGACGGCCTGGGCCGACCAGACCGCCATCACGCTTGCCGCGGTCATCGGTGTCATCACGAACATGTCGTCTCTTCCCTTGTCCTGCGATCGGGCGCGGCGCCCTCACGGCCCCGCATTGCAGGTGCAGAAAACCACGACGCCGCAGCGCGGCACAAGGGCGACGAGAGGCCCCGGCCCGACCTCGCGTCAATAATCATATTGCCACAGCTCCTGCGTGCGCGTGCGCGTCACGCGGGCCAGGCAGGCAAAGCCGATCATGGGCGCGATCGTTCCGCCCTCGTACTGGTTGCGTTCTGCGTCACAGGTCGCGTCACGAAACTGCAGCCACGCCCGTTGCGCCTGCAGAAGACCCTGCCCCTGCCCGCGCCGGTCGGCCTTGGGCTTCACGATCTTCCACGCGCGGTTGAGCTCGGCATCGGCCGCCTGCCAATCCTCGTAGGCACATTGGGTCAGTTCCATCTGCGTGGCTTCGGACCGGCACGGAAAGGACTGTGCCGCAGCCCAGGACGGAGCCGTGGCCGCCAACAGCGCGAACATGCACACCAGTCGCATCAGAGATCTCCCATGACATGCGCGTTGAAGCCGAAGACGCGCCGCGCGCCGGCATAGGGCACCAGCGCGACCTCGCGCCGCTGGCCCGGCTCGAAGCGCACGGCGGTTCCGGCCGCGATGTCGAGCCGGCAGCCACGCGCCGCGTCGCGATCGAAGTCGAGCGCGGGGTTGGCCTCGGCGAAGTGGTAGTGCGACCCGACCTGCACCGGGCGGTCGCCGGTATTGGCGACCATCAGCGTGACCGGCTCGCGCCCCTCGTTGAGGGTCAACTCGCCCTCGCGGACAAAGATCTCTCCGGGGATCATCGCGGCCTCCGGCTCTGACGCAGCGCCACAAGAGCCGCCACAGCGACGAGGGCCAGCGCGGCCGCCAGCCAGGGCGTCGCGACGTGCGGATGCGGATGCGCGCCCGGATGCGCCGCCGCCGGCGCGGCGAGGATCCCGAGCGGGAGGACAAGGCTGCGGATCATGCGGGGTCTCCTCGTCAATTCGGTCTGGTCAGCGGATCGGGTTGTGAACGGTCACGAGCTTGGTGCCGTCCGGAAACGTCGCCTCGACCTGCACCTCGTGGATCATCTCGGGCACGCCCGTCATGCATTGCTCGGCGGTGATGACCTCGGCGCCGGCCTGCATCATCTCGGCCACCGACCGCCCGTCGCGCGCGCCCTCGACGACGGCGTCGGTGATGAGGGCAATGGCCTCGGGGTGGTTGAGCTTCACGCCGCGGGCGAGCCTGCGCCGCGCCACCTCGGCGGCCATGGCGACGAGAAGCTTGTCCTTTTCTCTTGGGGTCAGTTGCATGGGTCAGATCATCCAGGGTCTGGGAAGGTCCGCGCCGGACAGGCGCGCGAGTATGGGGCAAAGCGCGCGGCGCATCTCGAACCCGTCGGGCGCGAGGAGGCGCGCGACCACGAGGTCGTCCGACAGCGCCGAGGCACCGGACATGGCCGGCAGCGCCGCCCGGAGATCATCGAGCGCCGTGGCCGCGCCGGTGCGCGCGAGCACGATAGTCGCCATCGCCCCGGCGCCGTCGGCGACGCAGCGTTGCCGGAGCGTCTCCTCGGCGTCCCCCTCGAGACGGAGCCTGTCCGCGTAGAGCAGCGCACCCTCCCGGCGCAGATCGATCCGGTCGCGCAGGTGGATGCCGCGCACGCGCTCGCCCATCGCGCGGCGCCCGAAGATCAGGGTCTCGACCCCGAGAAAGGCGGCATCGCCGGCGAGATCCACGGACAGCGTGCGGTCGAGCGCGGCCCGGTCGTAGAGGATGGTTTCCTGCGGCAGCCAGTGCAGGACCGCGCCGGCCTCGGCCGACAGCGTCGTCTCCACGCGTCCGACCTCTCCCGGCAGCGCGCGGTAGACCCGCTCGGCCGCTTGCGTGGTCAGCGTGGCGGCCGCACCCGCCGCCACCGCGACGTCGAGCGCGAAACTGTCGCCACCGGTGATCCCCCCGGCGGTGTTGAGCCATACCGCGTCGAGCCGCGGCGCACGCGAGTTGGGAAACAGGAGCTTGGCCGAGCCGGACATGGCCAGCGCGGCGATCCCGCAGCGCGCGCCACGCCGGCGGACGCCGAGCCGCGCGCGACCGCGGGCGCGCTGCGCCGTGCCTATGCCTTGATCGTAGGGGATGAGTCCGCCTCCGCCTGTCCCGCGCCAAGCCTCACGCGGAGGCCCGGGCGCCGCAAACGATGCGCCTGATCGGACGGCACTCCACCGCTCGATAGGTGTGCGGATGCCCGATTCCCGGGCGTATCACGACCGGACTGCCATCGAATTGGGCAGGTCATGATTCGGCCACGTCCGCGGCCTTGCGCGGTGCTTCGGGCGAATAGCTGCAGGCGTCGGGCTTGATGTCGAGAAGCGGCGTGCCGTCGAGGCAGTCGAGCCCGCGCACCACCAGCCGCGGCCCGTCCCGCCGTACGACGCGCACCCGCGACAGCCCGATCGGGTTCGGCCGGACTGGCGAGCGCAGCGCGAACGTACCCCGAAGAGCGCCGTCGCTCTTGGGGCTCTGCTGCACGAGGTCGCGGCGCGACCGGTCGAGCCAATAGAGCACGTCGGCGAAGTCGAAGCGCTCGATTCCGTCGAGCGCCCCACCCCAGACCGGATCGAGCTCCAGCACGCAGTCCGGCCCGTCGTGCCGGCCCTGCCGGGGGCAATCGGCCCGACTGGCGAAGGGCGTGCGAATCCGGCCGATGAAGCGCAGCCGCGCATCGTCCGGCGGATCCAGTTCGATCGCCCGCTCCCCGGGCCTGAGGTCGGTGTCGTCCATCGCGCGCCCCTCTCGATCCGCGATCAGTTGGCCCGGCTTCGCGCGCCGGCGCAAGGGTCTTGCCACTTGCTCCTCGCCCGGATCCCGGTCCATTCTCCGCTCCCATGACCGCCCTCGCCCCCGATCCCGAGTTCCTGACCGTCCGCGAGCTCGCAGAGCTGCTGCGCATCAAGGAGCGCAAGGTCTACGACCTCGCGGCCTCGGGCGAGGTGCCCTGCACCAAGGTCACGGGAAAGCTCCTGTTTCCGGCGCGCGACGTGCGCGCGTGGATCGCCGCTGGCGCGATCGGCGGCAGTGACTCCGGCGCGGCGCAGTCGCCGCGCCCGTCGGTCTTCCTCGGCAGCCACGACCCCCTTCTCGACTGGGCCCTTCGGCAGGCGCGCACCGGCCTCGCCACCTATTTCGAGAGCTCCGGCGACGGGCTGACGCGGTTCGCCGCGCGCGAAGGCGTGGCGACGGGGCTGCACGTCTTCGAAGACGGCGCATGGAATGTCGCCGCCGCGCAGCGCGCGGGCGGCGCTGCGGTGCTCCTGGCGTTCGCCACCCGCCGGCGCGGGCTCGTGACCCTGCCCGGGGCCGACATCGCCGGCCTCGCCGACCTGCGCGGGCGCCGCTTCGCCCCGCGCCAGCCCGGATCCGGCACGGAATCGGTCTTCGCGCATCTGCTGACCGAGGCGGAGATCCCCGCGGACGCGATCGACACCGCCGATCCCACGCGCAGCGAGGGCGACGCGGTCACCGCGATCCAGCAGGGCACGGCCGAGGCGACCTTCGGGCTCGAGGCGCTCGCCGTGGCGCACGGGCTCGCCTTCGTGCCGCTGATCGAGGAACGCTTCGACCTTCTGGTGGACCGCGCGGCGTATTTCGATCCGCCGCTCCAGGCGCTCTTCAATTTCTGCCGGACCGGCGCCTTCCGAGAGCATGCCGCGCGGCTCGGCGGCTACGACGTCTCCGACGCCGGTACCGTGCGCTGGAACGGCTGAGCCCTCAGAACGGCGCCGGCGCGCGAAAGCTCTGACCGGCGCCGCCGTCGGGATGGCGCAGGCGCAGCTCCTCGGCATGAAGCATCATCCGCGGATGCGCCGCGGCGGTCTCGGGCGCATAGAGCGGATCGCCCAGGATCGGATGGCCGAGCGACAGCATGTGCACCCGAAGCTGGTGCGACCGCCCGGTTTTGGGGAACAACCGCACGCGCGTCTCGTCCGGGCCCTGCCGCTGCACACGCCATGTCGTCTGCGCCGGACGCCCGGCCTCGGGGTCGACCTTCTGCAGCGGGCGGTTCGGCCAGTCGACGCCGATCGGCAGGTCCACCTCGCCCCGCTTCTCGGCCAGCACGCCGGCAACGCGCGCGACGTAGGTCTTCTTCACCTGCCGCTTCTCGAATTGCAGACCAAGATGACGCTGCGCATGCGGGGTCAGGGCAAAGACCATCACGCCCGAGGTGTCCCGGTCGAGCCGGTGGACCAGGAGAACCTCCGGGAACGCGACCGCGAGCCGCGCGATCAGGCAATCGGCCAACTCCGGTCCCTTGCCCGGAACCGACAGCAGGCCCGCGGGCTTGTCGACCACGAGGATCTCGTGATCGGCATGCAGGACCGGGATGTCGCCCGAGGGCGGATCGTAGGTGTCGCTCATGGCCGCGCGGCTTGCCAGCCCGCGCGCCCCGCCGCAAGGCGCCTCAGACGATCGCGTGGCCGGCGCCCGCCAGCGCGGTGGCGATCGCGGCGATATGGGCCGGCCCGGTCTCGCAGCAGCCGCCGACGATTGTCGCCCCGCGGGCGACCCAGTCCATCGCGTGCGCGGCATAGCGCTCGGGCCCCATGTCGCGCCGCCGCGACAGCCGGTCGACCGTCGGGCTGACGGACAGGAAGTCCTTGGTGATGCCCTCGAACCCGTTGGCATAGGCCCCGACGGGCAGCCCCGACGCGGCCAGCGCATCGATCGCCGGCCCCATCGCCTCGGGCGCCGAGCAATTGGCCAACGCCGCGTCCGCCGGTCCGTCGGCGAGGGGCTGCGCGAGCGCCGCCACCGGTTCACCGGAGCGCAGGCGCGTGCCGTCGTCATCGTCGACCGTCACGGCGATCCAGCCGCGCCGCCCCTCGGCGGCCAGCGCGTCCAGCGCGGCACGCGCATGCGCCACCGACGCCACGGTCTCGAACACCACGAGATCGGCCTGCGGCGCCAGCGCGGCGACAACCTCGCGGTAGATCGCGACGGCCGCGTCGTGCGGCGGCACCAGATCGGGGCGATAGCTCGCGCCGAACGGCCCGATCGTGGCCGCCACCCGGCCTCCGCCATGCGCGTCGCGCGCGGCACGGGCCTCGGACATCGCCATGGCGCGCAGCGCGTCGATCTCCGCCAGCCGGCCCGCCGGCGCCAGCCGGTCTGGCAGGATCGCGTAGGTGTTGGCCATCGCCACCGTCGCCCCGGCAGCGAAGAAATCGGCGTGCACCGCCTGCGCCAGCCCCGGGCTCTCGCGCATCGCCTCGGTCGACCAGAGCGGCCGGTCGAACACGCCGCGACGCGTCACGATTTCCTGTCCGACGCCGCCATCCAGAAGGGTGATCTCCGCCATGCTCCGTGCCTCCTCCTTGCTCCCGCCGGCGGACCTAGGCCAGCGCGAGCCGCGCGGCGAGCCCCGCGAAGACCCCTGCGGCAATTCGGTTCAGCAGCCGTGCGCGCCGCGCCAGGCGCGTGCGAAGCGCGCCGCCTGCCGCGCCGTAGAGCGCCGTCACGAAAAAGGCGGTGAGCGCGAACAGCCCCCCGAGCAGCAGCAGCTGCGCCCAGACCGGCCCGCGCGCCGGATCGGCGAATTGCGGCAGGAAGGCGAGGATGAAGAGCGCCACCTTCGGATTGAGGATGTTGGTCAGCGCGCCGCGCCCGATCGCCGCGAGCCCGCCACCCGCGCGCGCCTCCGCCGTCGCCAGTCCGGCCCGCCACGACCGGACCGCGAGCCACAGCAGGTACGCCGCCCCGGCATAGCGGATCGCGTCGAACGCCGCCGGCGACGCCGCGAGCAGGGCCGCGACCCCGCCGGCCGTCAGCGCCACGTGGAAAAGACAGCCGAGGCTCACGCCCAGCGCCGCGGCGATGCCGGCCCGCGGACCACCGCGGGCCCCCGACGCAAGCGCGAACATCACGTCGGCACCGGGCGTCAGGTTGAGGATCAGCCCCGCCCCCAGGAACCC
Source organism: Roseivivax jejudonensis (assembly GCF_900172265.1). Classification (GTDB taxonomy): domain Bacteria; phylum Pseudomonadota; class Alphaproteobacteria; order Rhodobacterales; family Rhodobacteraceae; genus Roseivivax; species Roseivivax jejudonensis. Next base: position 521,834 of record NZ_FWFK01000001.1, read on the forward strand.
CAGGAGCCCGGCCGGATCGGGCAGGAGCGCGATCACCCGACGCCGGGCCGCGCGAAGGTGTCCGACAGGAGCGCCGCCAGGCCCGCCGCGTCGTCCGGGCCGAACGCGTCCGGACGGTCACTGTCGATGTCGAGCACGCCGATCAGCCGCCCCGCCGCGTCGCGGACCGGCAGCACGATCTCCGACCGGGTGCTGGCCGAACAGGCGATGTGGCCGGGAAAGGCCTCCACATCCGCGACGACCTGCACCTCCCCGGTGCGCGCGGCGGCGCCGCAGACGCCGCGGTCGAACGGGATGACGAGGCAGCCGTGCCCGCCCTGGTAGGGCCCGATCTTGAGCCGCTCCGGCGCCACGACGCGGTAGAACCCGGTCCAGTCAAAGCGCCCGTCGGAGTGATGGATCTCGCAGGCCAGCGTCGCCATCAGCGCCACCGCGTCCGTCTCGCCCTCGGCCAGCGCCGCCACCCGCGCGCGCAGCGCTTCGTAATCCACCGTCATGACACGCCTCCCTGCGACCCTCGTCCGCCGCCGCTAGCCGAGCCCGCCGCGCGGCGCAAGCCGGCCGGCGGACCCGGAGGCTGCTCCCGCCCCCCTTCTTCTTGGCCGAAATACTCCGGGGAGCGCGAGGGGCCGGCCCCTCGCTCCGCCGCGCGCCACCAGGTCTCCCGGGCCGGTATCAGCCGTGCTCCTTCAGGAGCCGCTGCTTCTGGCGGTTCCAGTCGCGCTTCGCCTCGGTCTCGCGCTTGTCGACGGTCTTCTTGCCCTTCGCGATGGCGATCTTGATCTTCGCGATGCCGCGATGATTGAAGTAGAGCACCAGCGGCACCAGCGTCATGCCCTTGCGGCTGGTCTCGTTCCACATCCGCGACAGCTCGCGCTTGCTCGCGAGGAGCTTGCGCGGGCGCCGGTCCTCGTGCCCGAACATCGCCTGCTCGTATGGCGCGATGTAGCTGTTGATCAGCCACAGCTCGCCGTCCTTCACCTCGGCGTAGCTCTCGGCGATGTTGGCCGTGTTGAGCCGCAACGACTTCACCTCCGACCCCATCAGCACGATGCCGCATTCGACATCCTCCTCGATGGCGTAGTCGAAGCGCGCGCGCCGGTTCTCGGCGATCACCTTGTAGTTCGGGTTGTCCTTGGGCTGTGCCATGGCGGCGGGGTGTATCCTCTGCGCGGGGTCAAGTCCACGATCTAGGACCGCGGCGGCCGTCATGCCAGCCCCGCCGGCTCCTGCGAGCTCCGCCGGCCTCGGGCCAATCCCGCCGGCTCAAAGCGTCGAGAGATCTCCCGCGGCATCGACGGCGGTGATCCGCGCGAGGCGGGCGCGCGTTCGCAGCCGGGCAAGCGCCGCACGGTCGAGGAAGACCGCGGCGGTCGAGAGCGCATCGGCCCGGGTCGCGCGCGACGCCTCCACGCTCAGCGTCGACCAGAGCGGCGCGCGGCCGTCCGGCGCCAGGATGTGACCGTCGTCGCCATCCCGATCTCCGGGCCGGAGCCGGAGCGCGCCCGGGCTGGAGGTGGCGATGGCGCCGCCGTGAAGCGTTCTCTGGCCCAGAGGACCGCCGTCGGGATCGACGAGGCCCAGCCGCCAGGGCCCGCCCAGCGCCGCCTGTTCGCCGATGTCGATCAGCGCGCGGGTGAACCCCCTTTCGGCAAGGCGGTCGCGCACGGTGTCGGTCGCGAAGCCTTGCGCGATCCCGTTGAAGGTCAGCGCCTGCCCGGCCTCGAGCCGGATGCAGTCCGCCCGTCGCACCCGCTGCCAGCCGACGTGGCGGCGCGCGGCCGCGGCGTCGCCGCGCTCCGCCAGCGCGCGCCACAGCGGCTGCACGGTCGGATCGAACAGTCCCCCGGTCAGCCTGTGCGCCGCGTCGGCCTCGGCCACGAGCGCGCGCATCCACGGCGACGGCGACGGCAGCCGACCCGTGCGGTTGAGCCGCGACAGCTCCGAGTTCGGGTCGTACAGGCTAAAGGTCCGCTCGATCCGGTCGAGCAGCGCCGGCACCTCCGCCAGCGCCGCGTCGACCTCCGCGCGCGGCCCGTGCAACGTCACCGACACCTCCGCCCCGAGCGCGCGGCCCTGCCAGGTACCGGCCCGGGCGCCGCGCGGCGTGCAGGCGAAGGCCGCGGCGAGCGCGAGGAAGCGCCGGCGCCTCATTCCGCCACCACCACGTTCGGATGCCCGGTCGCGCGCCGACGCCTTTTCTCGGCCCGCGCGGCGAGGACGAGCGGCACGCATTGCTTCGGATCTTCGTGGATCGTCACGCAGTCGAGGCACTGGAAGCACTCCGAGTAGTCGATCCGGCCGGATTTCGCGATCGCGCCGTAGGCGCATTCGACGCGGCAGAGCTGGCAGGGCGCGCCGCATTCGGCCCGCCGCGGGATCCAGCGCCGGATCCGCAGCACCCCGCCCACCGCCATCAGCGCGCCGAGCGGGCAGACATAGCGGCAAAAGCCCTTGAACAGCACCATCGACAGGAACACCCAGAACAGCGCGTAGGCCGCCCAGTACCACTCGCGCACGAAAAAGGTGGTGATCGCGGTCTTGAACGGCTCGACCTCGGCCGCCTTGTCGAGATGCTGTGGCACCCAGATCGTCACCGCGACGAGCGCCGCGAGCACGCCGTACTTGATCCACTTGAGCCGCGCATCGAGCGCCGCCGACGGTTCGATCTGCCGCAGCCCGAGCCGCCGGCCGAGGTGGTTGGCGAATTCCTGCAAGGCGCCGAACGGGCACAACCACCCGCAGAAGAGGCCGCGGCCCCACAGCACCAGCCCGGCCAGCGCGGCGACCCAGACCAGCGCCGAGAACGGGTCGTAGACGAGGAAGGCGAAGGACCCGCCCGACAGCGCCGCCTGCAGCGTTGCCAGCGGCGTCACGATCGACAGTTGCCCCTGCCCCCACCAGCCGACGAAGCCCAGCGCCACCGCCAGCACGCCGAGCCGAACCGGCGTATAGGCCCGAAGTCCTGCGAGACGCGACTGCGCGAAGAGGAGCACGGGCAGGAGCAGCACCAGCAGCCCCCCGAGCACGGCGAGGTCGTCGGCACGGCCGCGCACAGCCTCCTCGAAGGGCGACAGCCGCGTCACGGCGCCCGGCCGCGAGAAGAACCGTTCGGGTGTCGCGTGCGTGACGGCCAGTGTTTCGGATCCGATCTCGGGCTGGAACATGCCGTGGCTGCGCACCGCCTGAACCTTGAGGGTCCAGTCCCGCGTCGGATCGAAGCCGAGCCGGCGGTCGGTGCGCAGGACCATCGCCACGCCGTCGTGGAGCGCGTCCGGCACGTCGCCCGCCAGCCCCACGAAGAGATCCGCGTCGCGCAGTGCGATCGGCAGGCCGTCCTGCTCGGCGCTCAGCCAGTCGGGGGCAGTGTTGCGCACGAACTCGTCCGACACGAGGCCGTGGCGCCCGGTCTCGACCACGAGGATGGGCTCGTCGTGGTCGGAGATCTCCATGAACCGGCGCAGATCCTCGTAGGTGGCGTCGTCCAGCAGCGCGCGGGCGATCGATGGCGGGCCCAGATCGGCGATCCACAGATCGAGATAGGCCGCGTCGGGATCGGCGGTGGCATCGGGGTCGTCGCGTTCCCAGACGGTGCCCTCGAACCGCGCCTGGACCTCGGCATTGGTGACGACGTGGTGCCTCACCAGCCCCTGATCGACCAGCGACTGCCAGTCGAGATCCTCGGCGTGGTCGGGGTCGGGATAGGCCGGCGGGCCCGCTGCAACGCCCTGCATCTTTTCGCGCGCGACGGCGAGGGTCGCCGCCAGCACGCTTTCATGCGCGATCCGCACGCTGGCCGTCGCCTTCGTCACCCCGTCGAGATAGACCAGCGCGCCGCCGGCGGTGGCGTCGCCGTAGGGCGTGCCGACCACCATCGGCTCCGAGATCGAGCGGCCCTCGTATTGCTCGAAAAAGGCGCGGAACGGCGCCTCGCCGAGCCCCGAGACGAAGATCGGTTCATTGTGGTCGAGCAACCGTACGTTCAGGAACCGTCCCTCGAGATCGAGCGTCACCAGCACGTTGATCGGCGCGCCCGAGAACCCCGGCAGCGGCGCCAGCGGTTCGGTCTCGAAGACGTAGCCCACATGGGCGCCGCCCGAGTTCAGAAGCTCGTAGACGCCGGTTTCGGTGATGGCCTCGCCCAGCGCCATCGGCGCGCGCACCGCTTCGGCAATGCGCGCCCGGTCGCTCGGTGCGGCAACAGCGCCGACCGCCAGACAGAGCCACGCGAGCGCGGCCAGAGCCAGACGCCATCTTCCCATGTGGCGCAGCCTACGGCGGGGGGCCGCCGGCCGAGAATGAGACGATGGTGGGGGGCGGCGCAGCTCCCGGGTCGGAGCCGCCGCGTCGACGGCCGAGCGCGTCGTTGTGGCCTTTTGCAAGGCGCCGTGCCGTCCAAGACGCACCGCGGAGCATGAGCGGCCCAGGCACGGCCGGGACCGGACGCCGACCCTACTGGGCTGCAGCGCGCACACCACCGGCCCGCCTCGGGAGAGCCGCAGCGATGCGCCGGGTCTCCCGCCCCGCGCCGGCCGCCCGCTCTTGACTCGGGCGCTCCGCGCGCGTATCGGCCCGGTCCAATCCCGGAAGTGCAATCGCTTCCGGTCCCGTGGGCCATGCCCGGGATCGCCCTCCGTCAGCGCGTTGCGCCCACGGGGGCGCTTGTCGTTTGGCCCGTGACCGTTTGTGAGAGAGACCGCGCGCCCTTACCTTGGGGACAGCATCGACAAGACCGGCAAGGAGGCCGCGAGCGCCATGTTCGAAAATCTCTCCGATCGTCTCGGCGGCGTCTTCGACCGCCTGACCAAGCAGGGCGCCCTGAGCGAGGACGATGTCCGCACCGCCCTGCGCGAGGTGCGCGTCGCCCTGCTCGAGGCGGACGTGTCGCTTCCAGTCGTCCGCAACTTCGTCAAGTCGGTCGAGAAGAAGGCGACCGGCGCGGCGGTGACGAAATCGGTCACGCCCGGCCAGCAGGTGGTCAAGATCGTCCACGACGAACTGATCGAGATGCTGACCGGCGAGGGTGAGCCGGGCCAGTTGCGCATCGACCAGGCCCCGGCGCCGATCCTCATGGTCGGCCTGCAGGGCTCGGGCAAGACGACGACCACCGCCAAGCTCGCCAAGCGGCTGACCGAGCGCGACAAGAAGAAGGTCCTGATGGCCTCGCTCGACGTCAACCGCCCGGCGGCGATGGAACAGCTCGAGATCCTCGGCAAGCAGATCGGCGTCGATACGCTGCCCATCGTGAAGGGCGAGGATCCGGTCGCCATCGCCAAGCGTGCAAAGACGCAGGCGAGCCTCGGCGGCTACGACGTCTACATGCTCGACACCGCGGGCCGCCTGCACATCGACCAGGAGCTGATCGCGCAGGCCGCTGCCGTGCGCGACGTGGCCAACCCGCGCGAGACGCTCCTCGTGGTCGATGGCCTGACCGGTCAGGACGCCGTGAACGTCGCCACCGAGTTCGACGACAAGATCGGCGTCTCCGGCGTCGTCCTGACGCGGATGGACGGCGATGGCCGCGGCGGCGCGGCGCTGTCGATGCGCGCGATCACCGGCAAGCCGATCAAGTTCGTCGGTCTCGGCGAAAAGATGGACGCGCTCGAGACCTTCGAGCCCGAACGCGTCGCGGGCCGCATCCTCGGCATGGGCGACATCGTCGCGCTGGTCGAGAAGGCGCAGCACACGCTCGAGGCCGAACAGGCCGAGCGGATGATGAAGCGCTTCCAGAAGGGTCAGTTCAACATGAACGACCTGAAGATGCAGCTCGAGCAGATGCAGAAGATGGGCGGCATGGAAGGCATGATGTCGATGATGCCGGGCATGGGAAAGATGGCCAAGCAGATGGACGGCGCGGGCATCGACGATTCCATGCTGCGCCGCCAGATCGCGCTCATCAACTCGATGACGAAAAAGGAGCGCGCCAATCCCGCGCTGCTTCAGGCCAGCCGGAAAAAGCGCATCGCCGCGGGCTCCGGGCTCGAGGTGTCGGAGCTCAACAAGCTGCTGAAGATGCAGCGACAGATGGGCGACATGATGAAGAAGATGGGCAAGATGGGCAAAGGCGGCATGCTCAAGCAGGCCATGTCCGGCATGTTCGGCAAGGGCGGCATGCCCGCCGGCATGGACCCGTCCAAGATGGATCCCAAGGAGCTCGAGGCCGCCGCCAAGGCGATGGGCGGCAAGATGCCCGGCGGCATGGGCGGCCCGGGCGGCGGCATGCCCGGCATGGGCGGCGGCCAAGGCCTGCCTCCGGGCATTTCGGGGTTCGGCAAGAAGAAGTGACGGCACGCCGCTGCATAACCGCGCCCGAGGGCGCCGCGGCCGCGCGGGCGGCCCAGGTGCGCGCGGCGGTGCCCGTGATCGAGACTGCGCGACTGCGCCTTGTTGCGCCGCGCCTCGATCACCTGCCGCTCTGGACGCGGCTGATGGTTCCCGACGACGCCGGGCTGCTCGGCGGTCCGCACACCGACGAAGAGGCGTGGGAGGCGTTCTGCGTCTACACCGCCGGGTGGCTGCTGCACGGCCACGGCGCCTGGGCAGTCGAAGGGCGCGATGACGGCGCGCATCTGGGATTCGTGCATGTCGGCCTCGAATGGGGCGACGCGGAGCCGGAGTTGGGCTTCATGTTCGCGCCAGAGGCCCGCGGCGCGGGCTTCGCGACCGAAGCGGCCCGCGCGGCGCGCGACGCCGGAACGGCGCTCTTCGGGGCCGAGGGGCTCGTGAGCTATGTCGCCGCGACCAACGCGGCATCGGCGCGGCTGGCTGCGCGGCTGGGCGCGCGCCGCGATGCGGCCGCCGAAGCGGCGATCGGCGAGCCGGACCTGCAGGTCTGGCGGCACCGCGCGGAGGCGCCGGCATGAGCGCTGCGCCCGCGACGACATCCGCCACCACCAGGCCCGAGGCGCTGACCGTCGCCCCGCGGATCGAGACGGCGCGGCTGATCCTTCGCGGCCCGGAGATGCGCGACTTTAATGCCTTCGCGACATTCCATGCCGATCCGTCGCGCTGCCTCGGGTTCGGGCCGGAAATGGCGCGCCCGGAGGCGTGGCGCTGGTGGGCCGGCAATATCGGCCACTGGCAGATCCACGGCTATGGCTACCTGACGGTCGAGGATCGCGAGACGGGCGCGCCCGCCGGCATCAGTGGCATCTGGAACCCCGAGGGCTGGCCCGAGCCGGAGATCGGCTGGGTTGTCTACGAAGGCTTCGAGGGGCGCGGGATCGCCTTCGAGGCCGCGCTCGCGGCGCGGGCCTGGGCCTACGATACGCTCGGGATGTCCACGCTGACCTCGAACATCAAGCCGGACAACGCCCGGTCCAAGGCGCTCGCCGCGCGGATGGGCGCAGTCTACGAGCGGACCTACGACAATCCGATCATGGGCGAGGACGAACTCTGGCGTCATCCGGGACCCGCGGAGGCCGCGCGATGAGCGACGTCGTCACCGTTCCCGTAATCGAGACCGAGCGGCTGACCCTGCGGGCACCGCGGATCACCGACCTCGACGCCTTCGCAACATTCTTCGCCGACGAGCGCGCGCGCTTCGTCGGCGGCCCGAGCGACCGGGTCGGAACGTGGCAGATCCTGCTGCGGATGTCGGGCCACTGGCAGCTGCGCGGATACGGACTCTGGGTCGCCGCGCGCCGCACCACCGGAGAGCCGGTCGGCTATGCCGGCATCGTCAACCACGTGGACTGGCCGGAGCCGGAACTCGGCTACGCGATCTTTGCCGCGTGGGAAGGGCGCGGCTACGCGTTCGAGGCCGCGGAGGCGGCCCGCAGCGCGGCGGCCGAGCGGTTCGGGATCGCCCGGCCGATCAGCCTCGTCGCACCGGAGAACACCCGCTCCGTGCGACTGGCCAAGCGCCTTGGCGCGGCGTTCGAGCGCGACATCGAGCTGCGCGGAGAAACGACCTACGTCTTTCGTCATCCCGGCGCGGAGGGCGCCGCGGCATGATCGAGCGCGTCGTTCTGCACACCGAGCGCCTGACGCTCCGGCCGCTGCGCACCTCGGATTTCGAGGCCTATTCCGCGTATTACACCGGGCCGCGCGCACGCTTCGTCGGCGGGCCGGTCACGCGGGGCGAGGCCTTCACCAAGTTCTGCGCGATGATCGGCCATTGGCAGATGCGCGGCTTCGGTCGCTTCGCGATCTGCCTGCGCGACGACGACACGGGCTTCGGCCATGCCGGTCTGCTGCAGGTCGAGGACGCGCGCCTGCCCGAGCTGACCTGGACGCTTTGGACCGCGGACGCCGAGGGCCGCGGGTATGCCCGCGAGGCCGCGACGGCGGTGCGCGATCACGCGTTCGGACCGCTCGGCCTGCCGGCCCTGTCGGCGATCGTGCATCGCGACAACGCAGCCAGCGCCCGGGTCGCCGAAGCGCTCGGCGGCGTGGCGGACCCCGACCTGCCCGTCCGCTTCGACGACGAGCGCGCCTTCCGCTTCGACGCGGCCCCCGTGGAGGTGCCGGCATGACGCAGGAGACGATCCCGAAGATCGAGACGCGCCGGCTGCGCCTCGCCGCGCCGGAGGCCGAGGATTACCCCGACTTCAAGGCGACGTTCGCCTCCTACCGGTCGCGGTTCATGGGCGGCCCGCTCAATGCCTACGAGACGTGGATGCTCTATGCCGCCGAGATCGGGCACTGGCAGATCCGCGGCTTCGGCATGTGGATGGTGCATCTCAGGGACACCGGCGAAACCGTGGGCATGGCCGGGGGCTGGCAGCCCGCGAAATGGCCCGAGCGCGAGATCGCGTGGATCATCTGGCCCGACCGGGCCGGCCAGGGCTTCGCGCTCGAGGCGACGCACGCGGTGCGCCGGCACTTCTACGACCGGGCCGGGTGGACCACCTGTGTGTCCTATCTCGACCCCAAGGATCTGCAGTCCATCCGGCTGGCGGAGCGGCTGGGCGCCGCGCGCGACCGCGAGGCGGCGACGGTCGACGGATCGGACGTCTGCTATCGCCATCCCGCCCCTGCCGCGCTGCGCGACAGCCAGCTCGCGCACGGGATCGAGATGGAGATCCAGAACTACATCGACCCCCTGTTCACCCCGAAAGGCTGGGCCCTTGACTGAAGACGCAATCACCCGCGCGGAAACGCTCCTGAAAGAGCACCGCGACTCGATCGACCGGCTCGACGCCATTCTGGTCTTCACGCTGGCCGAGCGGTTCAAGCACACGCAGGCCGTGGGCGTGCTCAAGGCGCACCACGACCTTCCCCCATCCGACCCCGCGCGCGAGGAAACCCAGATCGCGCGGTTGAAGGATCTGGCGGAGCGGGCCGATCTCGACCCCGACTTCGCCGCCAAATTCCTGAATTTCATCATTCAGGAAGTCATTCAGCATCATCGCAAACACCAATCCTGACGGGGCGCATCCGCCCCAGGCACAGCCATTCGAAAAAGGAGACCCAACGATGGCCATGAAGATCCGACTCTCCCGCGGCGGTTCCAAGAAGCGCCCCCACTACTCGATCGTCGCCGCCGACAGCCGCATGCCGCGCGACGGCCGCTTCAAGGAGAAGCTGGGCACCTACAACCCGCTTCTGCCGAAGGGCGACGAGCGCCGCGTGATCATGGACACCGATCGCGTGCAGTACTGGCTGAGCCAGGGTGCGCAGCCCACCGACCGCATCCAGCGCTTCCTCGAGAACGCCGGCATGGTGGAAAAGAAGGAACGCTCGAACCCCAAGAAGGGCACCCCCGGCAAGGCCGCGCAGGAGCGCGCCGCCGCCCGCGCCGAAAAGGCCGAGGCCGCGAAGGCCGCCGCCGAGGCGCCCGCGGACGATACCGCCTCCGAGTGATCGGTCGCGACGCGACCGGACCCGGAGCAGAGAACGGGGCGCGCCGGCCGGGCGCGCCCCGTTTGCGTTCGGGCGTCGGCTCCCCTGGCCTGGCGCCGCTCCGCCGCCACGCGCGGACGAAAATGCCGCCGGCAATCGCGGCGCGGCTTGCACTGGCGTGCCCTTGAGGGAACACTACGTCGCGACGCGACGCCTGCACGACGCCCGCACAAAGGATCGACCGACATGACGCTCCGCCTCGCCGCTTCTGCCGCAACCCTGGCGACGCTCGCCGCGTTTCCGGCCGCCGCACAGACCTACGACGCCGTCGAAACGCAATCCCCGGTGATCTCGACACAGTCGGGTTCGGGCCTCGTCTTCACGCTGCGGGGCGGCGTCGGCACAAGGCCGGAATACTTCGGCTCGGACGAGTATACGGCGGTGCCGGATATCGGGTTCTCGCTCAACTACCTGAGCCTCGGCAGCTTCAACTTCGGCGATCCCGATCCGTGGGCAGAACGGCGCGGCTTCGGCCTGCGCGGCTCGTTTCGCTACATCGGCGAGCGCGACGCCAGCGAGTTCGACGAACTGGACGGTCTCGACGACATCGACGCGGCCTACGAGCTCGGCCTCGGTGTGGCCTACACCGCCACGTCCTACGAGGTCTTCGGCAACGTCCGCAAAGGCTTCGGCGGCCACGAAGGCGTTGTCGGCGAGGTCGGCGCCGACGCGATCTTCCGCCCGACGGAGGCCCTGCGCCTGACGTTCGGTCCGCGCGTCTTCTTCGGCAACGACGACTACGCCGACACCTATTTCGGCGTCGACGCCGACGAGGCCGCGGCGTCGCAGTTCGGCGCATTCGACGCGGAAGGCGGCATGCTCTCGAGCGGTCTCGCGCTCGGAATGCGCTACCGCCTGACGGACGTGTGGGGCGTCGAAGGCCAGATCACCTACGACGTCTACCGCAACGATGCCGAGGACAGCCCGATCGTCGCCGCCGGCGCGGACGACCAGTGGGGCGCGCGCATCGGGATCACGCGCACCTTCTCGATCGGGGGGCGCTGAGCGGTTGCCGATGGGGCGCGCCACGGGCTAATCCGTCGGTCATGGACGACGACAAGCGCATATGCGTCGGAGCGATCGGCGGCGCCTTTGGCGTGCACGGCGAGGTGCGGCTCAAGAGCTTCACCGCCGACCCCGAGGCCATCGCCGACTACGCGCCGCTGACCTCCGAGGACGGCGGCCGCAGCTTCGACGTCCAGATCGTCCGCCCGATCGGGCAGGGCTTCGCCGCCCGGCTGTCGGGCGTGCGGTCCAAGGAAGACGCGGACGCGCTGAAGGGCGCGCGTCTCTTCGCGCCACGCGAGAGGCTCCCGCAACTGCCCGACGACGAGTTCTATCATGCCGACCTCATCGGGCTCGACGTGCTCGACACCGGCGGCGCGCGGCTCGGCCGGGTGCGCGCGGTGCAGAACCACGGCGCGTCCGACCTGCTCGAGGTTCAGGTGCCCGGAAGCTCGGCCACCGTGCTTTTGCCGTTCACGCGGGAAGCCGTGCCGACGGTCGACCTGACCGCCGGGCGCATCATCGCCGATCCTCCCCTCGGGCTCTTCGACGCATAAACCGGCATTGCGCGCGAGAGGGTGATCGGATCGGCGCTTTTCTGCCCGACTCACGCGCTATGTGCGATAGTCTGCCGATGTGGGAGACTTGGTAGTGACCGGAACGACGACACGCATCCTGCGGTGCCTGACCGCGCTCGTTTCGCCCGCCGTACTCGCGATCTACCTCGCGAGCACGGGGCCGGCGGAGGCGTCGCCATGGATGACGCCGGCGACCCTTGCCGGGTCGGCCGCGATCGGGCTCGGCCTCGCGGTGGGCCTGCCGCTGCGCCGGCGCAGCACCACCGAGACGGCGACGCCGGCCGCGTCCGGCCTGCTGCGCGCAAGCGCGCGACGATCGCTCGCCCGCGGGAGGCCTGCGCCGGAGGCGCGCCGCGCGGCACTGGCAGCACGGCTGGAGACGCTCTCCGCGCAAGTCGATCTGCGCCGGACGGCGTTGCGTGGCTACGTCGCGCCGCAGCGCCCCGACGCGGCGATCGCCGCCGCGCTCGGCCGGGTGATGCGCGCGTGGGAGAGCCCGACGACGAAGACGCTGACCGACGATCAGGTCCTCGACCTCACCGCGCTCGACCGGCTCCTGACCGCGCCGGCTGAGGAGGCCGGCGGGCTGGCGGCGGCCTTCGCCAATCCCGACCGGGCGCTGGCGCTGCGCGCCCGAATCAACGAGATCGCAGACACGCGCGCCCGGTTCGAGCGGCAGGATGCGGCATTTCGCGCCGCGCGGCAGATGTGGCAGCGCCAGACGTCTGGCGACACGGCACCTGACCTCGTAACCGCGCTGCACGAGCTGAACGCCTGTGATCCGGACCTCTGGCACCATGTCGCGCTGCGCCACGATCCGCACGACCCGGCCCAGCGCGACGCCGCCCTGTGGTGCGCGGCCCGGCCAGAGGCTGCGCCGGCTACCGTCGCCGCCTGCCTCGCGGCGCAGGCCGGGGCAGGCACCCTGACCGACTCGCCAGAGGCCCTGCGCCGTGTGCTGGACGCATGGCGTTGCGGCGGCACCGCGCGCGCTGAGATCGGGCTCGACCCGCCGGACGCCGTGGTCGGCGCCGGCGAGACGGTCGTTCGCCTGCTCGCCCGGCACGGCGAGGGCCTTAAGGCGCCGAGCGGGCTCTTCGTACTCCATGCCGGCCCCGCGGCGCGCCAGCGCACGCACTGGGACGTTGCGGCCGCGCGCATGACCGCGCCGCCGAATCCGGCGGACTACTACGATCGCGACGTGCTCGTCCCCGCCTGAGACGGCGCCGGTACGGACGGGCTTTGCACGCCGCGCGACGGCGGGCTAGACCGACGCGACACGCGCATCAGGATCCGCCCGCACATGTCCGAAACTGGCCCCCGGTCGCACGGCCGCAAGAGCATTTCCGCCTCCGTCACGCCCCGCGAGCTTCTGCGGCCGGCGGACCTTGCCGGCGTGTGGAAGGCGCAGGTCATCACGCTGTTTCCCGAGGCGTTTCCCGGTACGCTCGGTCTGTCCCTCACCGGGCGCGCGCTGAAGGAGGGGCTTTGGCAACTCGAAACGGTGCCGCTGCGCCAGTTCGGCGAGGGCCGGCACCTCAACGTCGACGACACGCCGGCCGGCGGCGGGGCGGGAATGGTGCTGCGACCGGACGTCATGGGCCGCGCGATCGACGACGCACGCGCGCGGATCACCGCCCCCGCGCCGATCCTCTACCTTTCGCCGCGCGGGCGACCGTTCGATCAGGCGCGCGCCCGCGCGCTGGCCGGAGGGCCGGGGGTGACCCTGATCTGCGGGCGGTTCGAGGGCCTCGACGAGCGCGTGATCGACCATTACGGCATCGAGGAGGTGTCGCTGGGGGATTTCGTCCTCACCGGCGGGGAGATCGCGGCCCAAGCCTTGATCGACGCCAGCGTCCGACTTATACCGCGCGTGCTCGGGAATCAGGCGTCCGTGGAGGAAGAGTCCTTCTCTCACGGCCTGCTGGAACACCCGCAGTTTACGAAGCCTGCCGTCTGGAACGGTCGCGCGATCCCCGAGGTGCTTCTCTCGGGCCATCATGCGAACATCACCGCCTGGCAGCGGGCCGAAGCCGAAAGGCTGACGAAAGAAAGACGACCTGACCTCTGGCGGGCTCGGACGGCGCAAGACGCGTGCCCCGGGGACCCGGACGAAGACCAAGAGCTCTGAGGATCGCGAGACACCTTCGCGGGTCGAACCGCGAGCAAACCAGGAGATGGTCAGATGGATCTGATCGCGACACTCGAGGCGGAACAGATCGCCTCGCTCGGGAAGGAGATTCCCGACTTCAAGGCCGGCGACACCGTGCGCGTCGGCTACAAGGTGACCGAGGGCACGCGCACCCGGGTGCAGAACTTCGAGGGCGTCTGCATCAGCCGCAAGAACGGCCAGGGCATCGCGGGCTCGTTCACCGTCCGCAAGATTTCCTTCGGCGAAGGCGTGGAACGCGTCTTCCCGCTCTACTCGACGAACATCGAGGCGATCACCGTGATCCGCCGCGGCAAGGTTCGCCGTGCGAAGCTCTACTACCTGCGCTCGCGCCGCGGCAAATCCGCCCGGATCGCCGAAGACGTCAATTACAAGGTGCTCAAGGGCGACGGCAAGAAGCCGGTGCAAGGATCCTCGACATGAAAAAGAACATCCATCCCGACTACCACGCCGTCACCGTCAAGATGACCGACGGCACCTCGTTCGAGACCCGCTCGGTCTTCGGCAGCGAGGGCGACACGATCACGCTCGACATCGACCCCACGGTGCACCCCGCCTGGACCGGCGGATCGTCGCGCCTGATGGACACCGGCGGCCGCGTGTCCCGCTTCAAGAAGAAGTACGAGGGCCTCGGCTTCTGAGCCGACCCCGAGCGATGCTGATTGCGATGCGCCGTCCCGACCCCGGGGCGGCGCATTTCGTTCGGGCGTCCTGCTGTGGACCGTGCCGCGCCGTGCCCTAGACCTGAGGCCGGGCGGCAACGCCCGCCGGCGGCGGCCACGTCAGCGCTTTTCCGCCGGACATCTACAAGATATGGAAGGGCAGACCGGGTAACAGCGTCAGATCTTGCGTCAGCGTCGGGGGTGCGAACGTGGCTCACATCATCGTGGTCGGCAACGAAAAGGGCGGCGCGGGCAAGTCGACGGTGTCGATGCACGTGGCCACCGCTCTCGCGCGGATGGGCCACGCGACGGGCGTGATCGATCTCGACCTGCGGCAGCGCACGACCGGCCGTTACGTCGACAACCGCCGCGAATACCTCGCGGCCGAGGGGCTCGACCTCGCGAGCCCGAAGCTGGCCACCCTGCCCGAGATTCCGGCCGAGAGCGTCGCGCAGGGCGAAAACCCGCTCGACCACAGGCTGTCCGCGGCGGTGGCGACGCTGGAGCCCGATTGCGACTTCATCCTGATCGACTGCCCCGGCTCGCACACGCGTCTGAGCCAGGTGGCGCATTCGCTCGCCGACACGCTGATCACCCCTCTGAACGACAGCTTCGTGGATTTCGACCTGCTGGCGCATATCGCGCCGGACGGCGAGAAGATCGAGGGCCCGTCGGTCTACTCGGAAATGGTCTGGAGCGCGCGCCAGTTGCGCGCTCAGGCCGGTCTGAAGCCGATCGACTGGATCGTGCTGCGCAACCGGCTGGGCGCGCAGAACATGGTCAACAAGATGAAGATGCAGAAGGCGCTCGACCGGCTGTCCAAGCGGATCGGCTTCCGCGTCGGGCCCGGCTTCTCGGAGCGCGTGGTGTTCCGCGAACTCTTCCCCCGCGGGCTGACCCTGCTCGACCTGCGGGACGTGGGCGTGAAGCAGCTCAACATCTCGAACGTCGCCGCGCGGCAGGAATTGCGGGACATGATCAAGGCGCTGCGCCTGCCCGGCGTCGACGTCACGTTCTGATGCCGGACGGGCCGAGCCGCGGCGAACTCGTGTTTCGCCTCGCGTTCAGCCTCGGTGGGCTTGCGCTGGTCGCGGCGGTCGTCGCGGTGCGCGGCGTCGCGAACTCCGCCGCGCTGGTCGAGGTCATCGGCATCGCCGGCGTGTTCTTCGGCGCGACCGCGCTCTGGTCGGCGTGGCGCCTCTGGACCCACCGCTGATCACTGCCGCCGACGCACGGCGAGCGCCAGCGCGACGGCGCCAGCACCGGACGAGATCAGTTCGACGCCGAGGAAGATGCCGAGAAGGCCGATTGCGCCCGCCGGCACCGCGAACAGCACCAGAAGGCCGAGCAGCACGCTGACGACCCCGGCGCCGGCCATCCAGCCCCATCCGTCCCGCGGCCGCAGCCGGAACGCGATCCACACGCGCATCGCCCCCATCGCGACGAAGAACGCGCCGATCAGGATCGTCAGCGACAGGATCCCGGCGATCGGGTTGATCCAGAGCGACAGGCCGAAAAGCGCGAGAACCGCGCCGAAGAGCACCGCACCGATCTTCGAGCCGGTGCCGTCGAGACCACGCAGGCCCATCACCGCCTGCACGATGCCGGCCGCGACGAAGGCCCCGCCGGCGATGGCTGTCGCGGTGAGCGAGGCGACGAA
Organism: Roseivivax jejudonensis; assembly: GCF_900172265.1. Lineage (GTDB taxonomy): Bacteria > Pseudomonadota > Alphaproteobacteria > Rhodobacterales > Rhodobacteraceae > Roseivivax > Roseivivax jejudonensis. Next base: position 537,755 of record NZ_FWFK01000001.1, read on the forward strand.
CGGGTTGAGGAAGGCGATCACTCCGCCGAGGATCAGGATGATCCCGAGCGCGAAAGTCCATTTCCAGTCCGGCCCGGCGGCCGCGTGATCGGCGAGCGACGCGGCGGTTCCGGTGGTGTCGTCACTATCGTGGCGGGACGTGTCGGTCATGGCATGTCCTCCGGTCAGGTGCGGTTATGTCGGAAACGGGTCACCGCCCGGGCGAGTTCCGGTACCGGTGCCGCACCCGCAGCCCCATGCGATCGGGCCCTGACGCGCAATCGGCGTTGTCAGCGACGGCGCAGCGCGGCATAGACGGTGCGGATGACCCGGCAGCTCGATTATCACACGATCCGCGCGATCTTCGACCGTTTCCACGCGGTCGAGCCCGAGCCGAAGGGCGAGCTCGAACACGTCAACGCCTTCACGCTCGTTGTCGCCGTGGCGCTGTCGGCGCAGGCCACCGATGCCGGCGTGAACAAGGCCACGCGCGGGCTCTTCGCGGTGGCCGACACGCCGGAAAAGATGCTCGACCTCGGCGAAGAGGGCGTGATCGAGCACATCAGGACGATCGGGCTCTACCGCAACAAGGCCAAGAACGTCATCAAGCTCTCGCGCCTCCTCGTCGAGGAGTACGGCGGCGTGGTGCCGAACAGTCGCGCGGCGCTGCAATCGCTGCCTGGCGTGGGACGCAAGACCGCGAACGTGGTTCTCAACATGTGGTGGCGCTACCCGGCTCAGGCGGTCGACACCCACATCTTTCGCGTCGGCAACCGCACCGGCATCGCGCCGGGCCGGGACGTCGTCGCGGTGGAGCGCGCCATCGAGGACCACATTCCGGTCGACTACCTTCAGCACGCGCATCACTGGATGATCCTGCACGGCCGCTACGTGTGCCTTGCGCGCAAACCGCGCTGCGCCGACTGCCTGATCGCCGATCTCTGCAATTTCGAGGACAAGACCGCATGAAACGCTTCCAGGTTGCCGGGATCGGCAACGCCATCGTCGACGTGCTGACCCGCGCCGACGACAGCTTTCTCGATCACATGGGCATCGAAAAGGGGATCATGCAGCTGGTCGAGCGCCCGCGCGCGGAAACGCTCTACGGCGCGATGGAGGATCGCGTGCAGGCCCCGGGCGGATCGGTCGCGAACACGCTGGCGGGCCTCGGCAACCTCGGGCTGCGCACCGCCTTCACCGGCCGGGTGAACGACGACGCCCTCGGCCGCTTCTACGCGGACGCGATGGAGGACATCGGCACCCGCTTCGTCAATCCGCCGCGCGGCGACGGCGAGCTGCCGACCTCGCGCTGCATGATCTTCGTGTCGCCGGACGGCGAACGCTCGATGAACACCTATCTCGGCATCTCCGCCGAGCTCGGCCCCGACGACGTCGATGAGGACGTCGCCGCGAACGCCGAGGTCGTGTTCCTGGAGGGTTACCTATTCGACAAGGACAAGGGCAAGGACGCCTTCATCCGCACCGCACGCGCCTGCCGCGCCGCCGGCGGCCGCGCCGGGATCGCGATCTCGGATCCGTTCTGCGTCGAGCGGCATCGCGAGGACTTCCTTTCGCTGATCGAGAACGAGCTCGACTACGTGATCGGAAACGAGGCCGAGATCCGCGCGCTCTACCAGAACGACCGCCTCGAGGACGACCTCGCCGCGGTGGCGGCGATCTGTCCGCTCGTCGTCTGCACGCGGTCGGGCGACGGCGTGACGATCCTGCGCGAGGGCACGCGCACCGACGTGGCGGTGGACAAGATCGTTCCGGTCGACGCGACCGGGGCCGGCGACCAGTTCGCCGCCGGGTTCCTCTACGGTCTCGTCACAGGCGCCGACATGGAGACCGCGGGCCGCATGGGCCACGCCGCCGCGGGCGAAGTGATCTCGCACATGGGCCCGCGACCCGAAACCGCGCTTCCCGAGCTGTTCCGTGCGCGCGGGCTGATCTGACTGCGCGGGCGGGCCTGTCGCGCGCCGCGCCGCTCGCTTCGGCACGGGCGGAGAGGCCGGGGGCGCTGCCCCCGGACCCCCGGAGTTTTCCGGCAAGATGAACAGGGAAGCGACGCGCGCCGGCGGTGACCATTCGCGGGGCGGCGTGGTTCCGCGGCAGACCGGCGCCGGGCGGCGGCCGACGTTCCCCGCATCGGCGAAGCGCCGGGCGCGGTCCGGGCGGTCTTGATCCATTCGAGCGTGCCGCGCCGGGCCGCGCGCGGCGGCGAGAGCGGCGGGGACCTCGGGCCGCTCGACATCGCCGAAGAGGTGCCCGGGCCGTTCGCCCCGGTGCGCGGGAGTGCCGCCGCGCCCGGGGACCGCATCCGGCCGGCGCGACGCGACGAGGATCGAGGTCCGCGCGGCATCGACGGTGCGCATCACCGAATCGATCCAGCCCCGGCAGAGAAGCTCCGACACGACCGCGTCGGCAGCGCGGTCACGCGACGGGCGCTTGCACGCCACCGGCCAGACCGGTCCGCGATCGGCATTGGGGGGGGCGGCCGGCCAGTCGCGTCGCTCGACGCGCGCGGGTCCGGGCGCGGGGCGCGCCGGCCGCTGCCCCGGTCATCGCGCCCGCGGGCTCAATGCGCGGCGGCCCAGTTGGGTCCCTGTCCCGCCTCGACCACCAGCGGCACGTCGAGGGCGACCACCGGGTCGGCGGCGCCCTCCATCACCTCGGTGGCGCGCGCGACCAGGTCGTCGGCAGCGTCGGCCTCGACCTCGAACAGGAGCTCGTCGTGGACCTGCAGGAGCATTGCCGCGCGGGTGCCGAGCGGAGCGATCGCGCCGGGCATGCGGACCATCGCGCGCCGGATGATGTCCGCCGCCGTGCCCTGGATCGGCGCGTTGATCGCGGCGCGCCGGGCGAAGCCCGCGCGCGGCCCCTTGGCGTTGATCTCGGGCGTGTGGATCACGCGACCGAACAGCGTCTCGACGCGGTTGTGCGCCTTGGCGAAGGCGACCGTGTCGTCCATGTAGGCCTTGATGCCCGGAAACCGTTCGAAGTAGCGGTCGATGAAGCCCTGTGCGTCCGCCCGCGGGATCCGCAGGTTCCGCGCGAGGCCGAAGCCGGAGATGCCGTAGATCACCCCGAAATTGATCGCCTTGGCCTGCCGGCGGACTTCGGGCGTCATCTCGTCCATGGGCACGTTGAACATCTCGGACGCGGTCATGGCATGGATGTCCTGGCCGTCACGGAAGGCCTGTTTCAGCGCGTCGATCCCGGCGACGTGGGCGAGGATCCGCAGCTCGATCTGCGAGTAGTCGAGGCTGACCAGGACCCGGCCGTTCTCGGGCACGAAGGCCTCGCGGATGCGGCGGCCCTCCTCGGTGCGCACGGGGATGTTCTGCAGGTTCGGATCGGTCGAGGCGAGCCGACCCGTCGAGGCGCCGGCGATCGAGTAGGACGTGTGAACGCGGCCGGTGGCGGGGTTGATGTGCTCCTGCAGCGCGTCGGTATAGGTCGATTTCAGCTTGGAGATCTGGCGCCAGTCGAGCACGCGCGCGGGCAGTTCGTGCTCTGTCGCGAGATCCTCGAGGATGTCGGCACCGGTCGCGTAGGCGCCGGTCTTGCCCTTCTTGCCGCCCTCGAGCCCCATCTTGTCGAACAGGATCTCGCCCAGCTGCTTGGGCGAGCCGACGTTGAAGGTCTCGCCGGCGAGCGCGTGGATCTCGGCCTCGAGGCCCGCCATCTTCTGGCTGAAGGCCGCGGACATGCGGCTGAGCGTATCGCGATCGACCTTCACGCCGTGCATCTCCATCGCGGCGAGGACCGGCACCATCGGCCGCTCCATCGTCTCGTAGACACGGGTGACCCGGACGCGGTGCAGCTGCGGCTTGAAGAGCTGCCACAGGCGCAGGGTGATGTCGGCATCCTCCGCGGCGTAGCGGGTCGCGTCGGCGATCGGCACCCGGTCGAAGGTCTTCTGGCTCTTGCCGGAGCCGATCACCTCCTTGATCGGGATCGGCTGGTGGCCGAGATACCGCTCGGACAGCACGTCCATGCCATGGCCGTGCTCGCCCCCGTTCATCGCGTAGGACATCAGCATCGTGTCGTCGATCGGCGCGATGGCGATGCCGGTCCGGGCGAGGATCTTGGCGTCGTATTTCATGTTCTGGCCGATCTTCATGACCGCCGGATCCTCCAAGAGGTCCCTGAGCAGCGACAGCGCCGCCTCGCGATCGACCTGGTTGGGCAGGATGTCGCCCGGGCCGAAAAGATCGCCGTCGCCCTCGGCCCGGTGCGCCAGCGGCAGGTAGGCGGCCTGGCCCGCCTCTATGCACAGCGAGACACCGACGAGCTCGGCGGTCATCTCGTTGAGGCCCGTCGTCTCTGTGTCGATGGCGACCCAGCCGCGCTCGCGGGCTTTGCCGATCCAGGTGCCGAGGGTCTCGAGATCGCGGATGCAGACATAGCTGTCCGGGTCGAACGGCGGCTGTTCGACCGGCGCGTCGTCGATGGTGTCGGCTGTGTCGGGCGCCTGTTCGGGGATCGTCGGCGCGTCGGTTCCGAGCGTCTCGGCGATGCGCTTGGACAGGGTGCGGAACTCCATCTCGGCGAGAAAGCCGAGCAGCGTTTCGGGATCGGGGTCGCGCAGTTCGAGATCCGCAAGGGTGAAGTCGAGCGGCGTGTTCTCGTCGAGCTTCACGAGCGATTTCGACAGCTCGATCTGCGCACGGTACTCGATCAGCGTCTCGCGGCGCTTCTTCTGCTTGATCTCCTCCGCGCGGTCGAGCAGCGCCTCGAGCGTGTCGTACTCGTTCAGGAGCAGCGCGGCAGTCTTGATCCCGATGCCCGGCGCGCCGGGCACGTTGTCGGTCGAATCGCCGGCGAGCGCCTGCACGTCCACGACCTTGTCGGGGGTGACGCCGAACTTCTCCATTACCCCGTCGCGGTCGATGCGGCGGTTCTTCATGGCGTCGAACATCTCGACCCCGTCGCCGACGAGTTGCATCAGGTCCTTGTCCGACGACACGATGGTGACCCGGCCGCCGGCCTCGCGCGCCTGCCGCGCGAGCGTAGCGATGATGTCGTCGGCCTCGTAGCCCTCGACCTCCTTGCAGGCGATGTTGAAGGCCTCGGTGGCGCGGCGGGTGAGCGGGATCTGCGGGCGCAGGTCCTCGGGCATCTCGTCGCGGTTGGCCTTGTACTCGGCGTAGAGGTCGTTGCGGAAGGTGTGGCTGCCCTTGTCGAAGATGACCGCGATATGGGTGGGCGCGAATTCGCCGTGATCGCGGCCGACATAGCGGCGCAGCATGTCGCAGAAGCCCTGCACCGCGCCCACGGGCAGACCGTCGGACTTGCGGGTGAGCGGCGGCAGCGCGTGGAAGGCGCGGAAGATGAAGGCCGAGCCGTCGATGAGATGCAGGTGGCAGCCCTTGCCGAATTCGCTCATGTCGGTGACGTCCCTCTGGCCCAGCGGTCATCGCGTTCTGCCACGATCCGCCGGGCGCTGCCAGCGGAAGGCGGCGGGCTCAGGACACCGGAACGGGCGGCAGCGCGGCGACGAGGAAGATCGCGACGAAGAACACGATCGACGCCGCGACGACGAAGCCGTGCCAGATCGTGTTGTGAAAGCGCATCCGCTCGGCCATCAGGAACAGCGTCCCGGCGGAGTAGATCACCCCGCCCGCCACCATCAGCGCGATGACCGACCACGGCAGGACCGCGAGGAGGTCGTGACCGCCGAGCAGCACCGCCCAGCCCATCGCGAGACAGATCGCGATGCCGAGCACCGCGTTGCGGTCCCGCAGCAGGAACGTCATCGCGGTGGCGCCGGCCGCCGCGGTCCACAGCACGGTGAGCAGGCCGCTGCCGGCGCCCGACAGGAGCGCGAAGGGCGTGTAGGTTCCGGCGATCTTGAAATGGATCGCCGAGTGGTCGAGCCGGCGCAGAAGTCCCGTCCAGCGCGGCCGGCCGACATGGTTGTAGAGCAGCGAGCAGAGCAGCATCAGGATGAGCGTCGCGCCGTAGACCGACACGCCGGCGATGCCGGCCGCATCGCCGCGCCAGACCGCCGTCAGCGTGATCAGCACCGGCACCGCGCCCAGTGCCAGGATCAGGCCGGCGAGGTGCACGACGACGTCGCTCGCCTCTTCTGCACGGGAATAGGCGCGAGGGGTCGATTGCGGGATCGGTCGCGTCTCGGTCATGGGTCCAACATAACCGCCCGCGGCGCCGTCACAAAGCGTCGTCGATCACACTTTTCCCTCGAAGTCGCGATGAATGAATCGCGCGTCGCAATAGCCACACTCGACCCAGCCGCGATCCTGCGGGATCTGCAGCCAGACCCGCGGATGGCCGAGCGCGCCCTCGCCGCCGTCGCAGGCCACGCGGTAGCTGTCGACGATCCTGGTTTCCGGGGCGTCTGCGGACATCGGGCTTCCCCTTTCGCGTTTCGGGCACTAGCTGCGCTTATGAACGAGGGTATCCCGAGGGGCAAGACTGCGGCATGGGCGACGACGCGATCCGGATCGACGGGCTGACCAAGACCTATGGCGGAAGCAACGGCCAACCCGCGAAGGAGGCGCTCCGGGGGATCGACCTGACCGTGCCGCGCGGCTCGGTCTTCGGGCTTCTGGGGCCGAACGGCGCCGGCAAGTCGACGCTCATCAACATCCTCGCCGGGCTCGTGGTGAAGTCGGCCGGCGCGGTGGAGATCTGGGGCTGGGACCAGGACGTGAACCCGCGCCAGTCGCGCGCGGCGATCGGCGTGATGCCCCAGGAACTCAACCTCGATCCGTTCTTCACGCCGCGCGGCGCGCTCGAGGTGCAGGCCGGTCTTTACGGCGTGCCGAAGGCGCAGCGCCGCTCGGACGAGATCCTGCGGATGGTCGGGCTCGAGGACAAGGCGGAGGCCTATGCGCGGACGCTCTCGGGCGGGATGCGGCGGCGGCTGCTCCTGGCCAAGGCGCTGGTGCATCATCCTCATATCCTCGTCCTCGACGAGCCGACCGCGGGCGTCGACATCGAGCTGCGCCAGATGCTGTGGGAGAACGTGCGGCGGCTGAACGAGGAGCGCGGTATGACCGTGATCCTGACCACGCACTACCTCGAGGAGGCCGAGGAGATGTGCGGCGAGATCGCGATCATCAACGACGGTGCGCTGGTCGCCCGCGACCGCACCGCCAACCTGCTGGGGCAGATCGACGCGCGCACGATGGTGATCGAACCCGAGGAGCATCCTGCCGCCCTGCCCCACGGTCCCGGGCTCGAGGTCGAGACGCGGCCGGACGGCACGATCGCGGTCACCTACCACGCCAACGAGATGCGCGCCGAGCGCGTGCTCGACGCGGTGCGGGAGGCCGGCATCCGCATCGCCGACGTCCGCACCGAGCAGGCGGATCTGGAGGACGTGTTCCTGTCGCTGACCCGCGGGACGCACGCCCGCAGGTCCGCCTGATCCGTCCGCCGCGCGGCGGCCTGACAGGGTATCGTGGGGGCTCTGCCCCCACACCCCCGGGGTTTCATGGCAAGATGAAGGGGCGGGCGCGCCGCCCGGCGCGCGGTCACCTGTTCCGGAGAGGCGCACGACCATCCCGGCCGGGATCGGCCCCGTTATGCGGCACGCGCCCGGGTGGCCCGGCCGCCGCTCAGGCGGGCTGGAGCATGCGGCCGAGAGGGCGGCCGGCGAGGATGTGGACGTGGAGGTGCGGCACCTCCTGCACGCCGTGGCCGCCGGCGTTCGAGATCAGCCGGAAGCCGTCCTCCTCCACGCCCTCCATCCGGCAGACCTCGCCGATGGTGCGCATGTAATCGAGGATCTCGGCCTCCGTGGCGTCCCGGGCGAAGTGATCGAAGCTGACGTAGGAGCCTTTGGGGATGACCAGCACATGCGTGGGCGCCTGCGGGCGGATGTCGCGGAAGGCGAGGCTGTGCTCGGTCTCCAGCACCGTGTCGTTCGGGATCTCGCCGCGCAGGATCTTCGCGAAGATGTTGTCGGGGTCGTAGGCGTAGGCCATGGGGCTCCTCAATCGGCGAACAGGTAGCTGGTGGCGGCGATCTCGTGCGCCTTGTCCTGCCCGACGCCGAGGAAGCGCGCAAGCGGTTCGGCATTGGCCTCGGGCGCGTCGAGCTCGCGCATGCGGGTGTAGTTCTGGAACTCGCGATCGCGGATCCGGTCGCTTTCGTGCACCATGTCGTTGCGAATGGTCGGCAAGAGGCGGTTGAGCGTCTCCTGCGGCGTGCGCTCGCCCGCGAGGCCCACGCGCATCGCGTGCCCGATCAGGTAGCTGTCGGAGAACTGGCACTCGACCTCGAGCACCCGCGTGAGCGCACGGTCGTTGCAGAAATCCTCGAGCAGGTCGAGATTCGAGGGATCCATGCAGACGATCAGCCGGTCGCTCTCGTAATAGTCGAAGAGCATCCGCATCAGCGCCCGGCGGTGGCGGTGCCGCTTGCCCAGCGTCGACTGGATGCCGCCGAGATCGGGCAGCGGGGTCGCCTCCTCGTTGAACAGGTACTCGATGCAGGGCACGTTCGTGAGCTGGCGAATGCGGTCCACCAGCCTCTTGGCCACGTGCCATTTCTTGCAGACCACGATCAGCAGTTCGCGCTCGCGGCCGAGCGTGCTCTCGGTTTCCCAGAAGCGCGGCGCGAAGCGCCGGCCGATGCGGCCGCGGCCGGTCAGGAACTTGAACAGCGACCGTCCCTCGTTGGAGATCTGGAAGCGCGCGCCCTCCGAGGCGTAGAGCACGCCGAGCCGGCGCTTCAGCTCGGTCGCCAGCGGGCTGACCTTGCGCGCGAACAGGAAATCCTGGCTCAGCAGCAGGTCGTAGTGATCGTTGTAGAACACCACCGGCATGCCGTAATCGGTGAACATCAGGAAGGTGAGGGTGCGGCTCTCGATCTCGGTTTCGGGAACGAGATGGCGCACCAGCGTCTGGAAGAACGTCTCGTCCGGGATCCACGTCGTCGCGAAGAAGCGGACGACGTCGCGGCGGCGCTTCACGAAGTCGAGCACCCATTCGATGGTGCGGCGGCGCAGGCACCACCACTGGCTGCCGATCATCACCTCGATGTCGTCGGGGATCGGCCGGGTGAGGCCGAGGCGCTTCTGCGCCTCGAACATCGCATAGAAGGCGCGTTTCTGGGTGCGTTCGTTGAACCAGTGCCGGTAGATCAGCCGCTCTTCCTTCCAGCCGGTCTTGATCCAGTCCGACTTGAAGTAATCGAAGCTCTCGATGTAGTCGCATTCGCGCCGGTCGAGGAAGTCGTGCGCGTATTCCGCCGACTTGATCGCCATGCAGTCGCCCGAGAGCATGTAGAAATGCGTCGCACGCGGGAAGGCGTCGACCGCCGCCTCGACGGCGAGCAGCGTGGCCTGCACGAGACTCCATTCGCCCCAGCCACAGCGGACGCGTTTGCGCGCGAAGACGACGTTGGGATTGCCCGCGAGCGCCGCGCGGATCGCCTGGTAGGCCGCGGCGGGCGCGCGGGCATCGAAATGGATCGCCATGTAGTCGCCCACGGCGGTCAGGCTCTGCGCCTGCTTGATGATCGCGTCGGGGTCCTTGTGGCACAGAAGGATGAAGGCGATCTTTGCCATGGCCCGTGACTGCTGCCCTCTTTTCGTCTGATTGTTTATGTTGATAATAAGAAATGGGCATTGAATGAATACGCTTCGTTTCCTTTTTTGCCGCATGCGGACCGGGTGCCGATAACGCCGGGCGCGGGCGGCACGGACGTGGCGAGGGGGCAGGCATGGGCTTTCCGGGCACCTGGATGACCGAGAGCGAGAGCATGGTGTATCGGGTCGTCCCGAAATGCGCCTGCTCGACCATCGGGCAGATCATGTATTATTCCGACCACGGCCGGTTTTTCGAGGGCGACATCCACGATGCCACCGGCGGGCTTCACAAGTGGGCGATCGAGGACAGCCAGGCGGCGATCCGTGCCAACGTGAAGACGCGCTCGTCCTACGCCTTCACGTGCGTGCGAAACCCCTACACGCGGGTGCTGTCGTCGTTCTTCGACAAGATCTGCGGCATCCAGCGCAACGGCAAGCGCTATCGCGGTAACCTCGTGCCGCTGCTGATCCAGAAATACGGGATCGAGGTCGGCGGCCCCGACGGGCGCGAGGAGTTCGACCAGATCAAGAGCTTCCGGCGGTTCCTGCTGTTCGTGCGCGACACGATCCGCTGGCGTCGACCGATGGAGCCCGACATCCACTGGTCGTCGATGTCGGGGCACATCTCGACCTTCATCGTGAACGGCGGGCGCTACAATCACATCTTCTGGACCGAGCGATTCAATGACGGGATGCAGGAGGTCCTGAACGCGGTGCAGACGCCGCAGGCGATCGACCTTGGCGCGATCCCGCGCTTCAACGAAAGCGAAGGGCACGGCCCCAAGCGCGCGCACCCGGTCGAGGCGTATTTCGACGATCTCGCGATGCACCTGGTCAAGGAAATCTACTGGCGCGACTTCGAGCTCTTCCGCTACGATTTCGACGACCCGGCCAACAAGATGCCCGTGGGCGAGATCGACCTCGACGAGGTGCACGCCAAGCTCGGGGATTGATGTCGTGCCGCGCCATGCATGACGTCGGGGAATGGTGCGCTACTTCACGTCCCACGTGCCCGCATCGGAGCGTCCCATGCCCAGCCTGCCCCCGCTTGTCGCCTTCTTCGTCCGTCACGCGCTGGCGGGATTCGGCCTCGCCGCGATCTTCGTGGCGCTCCTGCTCCTCTTCGACGTGGCCGGGCTCTGGCGACTGATCTCCACCTCGCCCGAGGGGATGCTCCCGCTCTTCCTGCTGTGGTTCTTCAACGGCATCGTCTTCGCGGGCGCGCAGACCGGCGCGCGGCTTTTCCTGATGGCCGAGAGCGAAGGCCACGGTGGTGGCGGCGGCACGCCCGTGCCCGTCAGGGCCGAGGCCGCCTCTTCGCACCGCCTCGGCTCGGCGAGGTTGTGAGGAACGCGCGTCGTGCGGTCCCGTCATCGGGGCCTCGCACGGCGCGCCGGCTCTACTCGGGCAGTTCTGCCGAGGGAATCATCGGAAAGAACGCGCCGGACGAGCGCAGCCCGAACCAGCTCTTCCCGTCGACCTCCTCGTGCTCGCCGATCTCGGCCAGGCGGTAGAAGCTCTTGCGATCGATCAATGCCTCGAGGTCGTCGCGCACCAGAACGTAGGGCGACGGCTCGCCCGTTTCGGCGTCGCGTTCCACGCGGATCGGGTGATCGGGGCCGGCGACCGCGTGGTCACCCACATGCGTCACGAAGGTTAGGGTCTGCTCCGCCCCGGCGCCCTCGACCACGAAATCGGTGGCGACGAAAGGCGCGTCGTCGACGGTGATGCCGACCTTTTCCACCGGCGTGACAAGAAAGTATTTGCCATCTTCACGCTTGAGTATCGACGAGAACAGCTTCACGAGGCCGAAGCGGCCGATCGGCGTGCCGAGGTAGAACCATGTGCCGTCGCGCGCGATTCTCATGTCGAGATCGCCGCAGAACGGCGGGTTCCAATCGTGCACGGGAGGCAGGCCCTTGCCCGCCGCGGCGCGTGCGGAGGCAGCAATGCCGTCTGCGGACGGCGTCACGGAATTTTGTGAAGTCATAACTTTTGCCATTCTTCCACGTCACGATACCATTTCCGCAGACGTAGTCGCGAAAGGACATTCCGCCATGGCCGAGACCGAGGATCTGGTCGCCGAGATCGAAGCGCTGGAGGCGAAGCTCGCCGAAGCCAAGGCGGCGATCACCCGCCGGTTCATCGGGCAGGAGCGTGTCGTCGACCTCACCCTCTCCGCGCTGCTTTGCGGCGGCCACGGCCTCCTGATCGGCCTGCCGGGCCTCGGCAAGACCCGCCTCGTGGAGACGCTGTCGACGGTGATGGGTCTCGACGGCAACCGCGTGCAGTTCACCCCGGACCTGATGCCGGCCGACATTCTAGGCTCCGAGGTTCTGGAAACCGGCGCCGACGGCGCGCGCGCCTTCAAGTTCATCGAGGGGCCGATCTTCTGCCAGCTGTTGATGGCGGACGAGATCAACCGCGCCAGCCCGCGTACGCAGTCGGCACTGCTTCAGGCGATGCAGGAAAAGGCGGTGACGGTCGCCGGGGAAACCCGCAAGCTCGAGCTGCCGTTCCACGTCCTCGCGACGCAGAACCCGATCGAGCAGGAGGGCACGTATCCCCTGCCCGAAGCGCAGCTCGACCGCTTTCTCGTACAGATCGACGTGGCCTATCCCGACCGCACGACCGAGCGCGACATCCTTCTCGCGACCACCGGCACCGAAGAGGCCGAGGCGCACCAGGTATTCGACGGGGCCTCGCTCATGGCCGCGCAGCATCTCCTGCGCCGCATGCCGGTCGGCGAGTCGGTGGTCGAGATGATCCTCGACCTTGTGCGGACCTTCCGTCCCACCGACCCATCGGCGCCCGAGCGCGTGCGCGATCTCGTTGCATGGGGCCCCGGCCCGCGCGCGGCGCAGGCGCTCATGCTCACGGTGCGCGCCCGCGCGCTTCTGCAGGGCCGGCTCGCGCCGTCCCCGGAGGACGTGATCGATATGGCGCGCCCGGTGCTCGTCCACCGCATGGCGCTCACATTCTCGGCCCGCGCACGGGGCGAGGATCTGGGCAGCCTCATCGACAGTGTCAGCGAGGGCCTGATCCGCGCCGAGGCGGCTGCGTGAACGAACCGCTGACCCTGCGCCAGCACGCCGAGGAAGAAGCCAGCGACCTTCCCGCGCTCCTCGCCCGCGCCGAGAACCTCGCGGGGACCGTGCTCCTCGGCGAGCACGGGCGGCGGCGCGCGGGTCTCGGCGACGATTTCTGGCAGTATCGGCCGATGGCCGCGGGCGACAGCTACCGCGCGATCGACTGGCGCCGCTCGGCGCGCGGCGACGCGCAATACGTGCGCGACCGCGAATGGCAGATCGCGCAATCGGTCCTGATGTGGGTCGATCGCGCGGCGTCGATGCGCTTCAATTCGACCGACAAACTGCCCACCAAGGCCGACCGTGCGCGGCTCGTCGCTCTGGCGACGACGATCCTGCTGATCCGGGGGGGCGAGCGTGTGGGCCTCACCGGCTGGGCCCTGCCGCCGCGCGGCGGACGCCCGCAGATCCTGCGGCTCGCCCACGCCTTCGCCAGCGACGAGGCCGAGGATTACGCGGCGCCCGAAGCGCGCGGCATGCTGCCCCATGCGCGCGCGATGTTCATATCGGACTTCCTCGGTGACATCGCGCCGATCGAGGCCGCGCTGACCAAGGCGGCTGATCGTGGCGTGCGCGGGGTGCTGCTGCAGGTGCTCGACCCGTCCGAAGAGGCGTTCCCCTTCGAGGGGCGCACGATCTTCCAGTCCGTCGGCGGCGGCGTCGCGCACGAAACCCTGAAAGCGGGTGATCTGCGGTCGCGCTATCTCGACCGTCTGGCCGAGCGCAAGGAGCGCCTCACCGCACTGGCCCGGCTGACCGGGTGGCACTACGAATGCCACCACACCGACGGCCCCGCGCAGTCCGCCCTTCTGTGGGTCTGGCGCGCCATGGACGGAGCCCACGGATGACCCTTTTCGGCGCGATCGGTTTCACCACTCCCTGGCTCCTGCTCGGGCTTCTTGCCCTGCCGGTGCTGTGGATTCTGCTGCGCGCGGTGCCGCCCGCGCCGGTCCGCCGGCTGTTTCCCGGCGTTGTGCTGCTCCTTGGGCTCAAGGACGAAGAACAGGTCAGCGACCGCACGCCCTGGTGGTTGCTGCTGCTGCGGATGCTCGCCGTCGCGGCGGTGATCATCGGCCTCGCCGGGCCGATCCTGAACCCCGAAACCGATGCCGAAACGGCGGGCGACCGGCCGCTTCTGATCGTGACCGACGCAAGCTGGGCGAGCGCCGCGGACTGGCGTGCCCGCGAAGAATCGCTCGATGCGATGCTCTCACAAGCCGCGCGAGACGATCGGCCGGTGGCGCTGATGCGCCTGACTGCGCCCGAAACGGTCAGCTTCCAATCCGCCGGCGCGTTGCGCCAGCGGCTGTCCGGAATCCGCCCCGAGCCGTGGGAGCCCGACGCGGCCCGCATGGGTCGCGCGGCCGAGCTTCTTCCGCAGGCGCCGTTCGACACTTATTGGTTCTCCGACGGAATTGCGCGCGACGGACGCGAGGCGCTGCTCGACGCGCTCGAAGGTTCGGGCCGCGTCACCGTCTACGAAAGCCCGCAGAGTTTGTATGCCCTGGCGCCGGCGCGCTTCGACGGCGGCGATGTCGCGCTCACGCTCAAGCGGCTCCGCCCCGGGCCGGAGCGCGAGGTCACCGTCAACGCCGAGGGGCGCGATCCAGCCGGTAACCCGGCCACGCTCGCGACGTTGCCGATGACCTTTGCCGATGGCGCTGTGATCGCCGAGGGCGCGCTGTCGCTGCCGGCCGAACTGCGCGCGCGGGTCGACCGCTTCGAGGTCGCGACGAGCTCCAGCGCCGGTGCGCTGACCCTGTCCGACGACAGCCTGCGCCGGCGCGAGGTCGCGCTCATCGCCGGCACGGAGAACCGCGAGGGGCTCGAGCTGCTCTCGCCCCTGCATTACCTCGAACGCGCGCTCGCCCCGACGGCCGAGCTCATCGATGGGGCGCTGACGGATGTCCTGCCCGCCAATCCCGACGTGATCGTGCTGGCCGACGTCGCCACGCTCGGCGGCGATGCCGGGACGGTGCGCGAGTGGGTCGAGGGCGGCGGGCTGCTCGTTCGCTTCGCCGGCCCGCGCCTTGCGGCGTCGGATGTCAGCCGCGGCGACGAGGATCCGTTGATGCCGGTGCGCCTGCGGGCGGGCGGGCGCAGCGTCGGCGGCGCGATGAGCTGGGGCGAGCCGAAGACGCTCGCGCCCTTCGACGCCGAAAGCCCCTTCTTCGGGCTGGAGATCCCCGAGGAGGTCACGGTGAGCGCGCAGGTGATGGCGCAGCCGGACCCCTCGCTCGCGTCCCGCGTGGTGGCGCAGCTGTCGGACGGCACGCCGCTCGTCACGCGCAAGCGGGTGGGCGACGGGCAAGTCGTGCTGTTCCACGTCACAGCGAATGCCGAGTGGTCGACTCTGCCTCTGTCGGGCCTGTTCGTGTCGATGCTGGAGCGTCTGGCGGTCTCCTCGATGCCCGCGCAGCCCGAAGTCGACGAACTCGAGGGCACGACGTGGCAGCCCGAGCTCGTGCTCGACGCGTTCGGAGAGCTGCGCGATGCCGGCACCCTGCCCGGCGTCGCGGGCGAGGCGCTGGCCAGCGACCCTCTGGGACCGGATCTCCGCCCGGGGCTCTACAGCGGAGAGGATCGCAGCCTCGCGCGCAACGTGGTGACCGCGGACACCGAGCTGCGCCCGACGGTCTGGCCCGACCGGATCACGGTCGAGGGGCTCGCCGGGCCGGAGGAGCAACCGCTGGCGGGCTGGCTTCTCGCCCTCGCGATCCTGATGCTCTTTGCCGATATCCTCGCCTCCCTCGCGCTCAGCGGCCGGCTGCGCGGCGCCCGCGCGGCCCCCGTGGCGGCGGCGCTCGCGGTGGCGGCGCTGATGGCTCCCACCGGCGCCGACGCGCAGGACGTGACCGAAGCCGATGACGGCGACGCCTTTGCCATCGCGGCGACGGCCGAGGTCACGCTCGCCCACGTCCTGACCGGCGATGACGACATCGACGAGGTCGCCGCGGCGGGTCTGCAGGGCCTGTCCGACACGCTCTTCTTCCGCACGTCGGTCGAACCCGGGCCGCCGATCGGCGTGGATCTGGAAACCGACGAGCTGGCATTCTTCCCGCTGCTATACTGGCCGGTGACCCCCGATCAGCCGACACCGTCGACCGAAGCCTATGCCAAGCTGAACGAATACCTCCGCTCGGGCGGGATGATCCTGTTCGACACGCGCGATGCCGACATCGCGGGCTTCGGCGCGTCCTCGCCCAACGGGCGCAAGTTGCAGGAGCTCGCGCAGCCGCTCGACATTCCGCCGCTGGAGCCGGTGCCGCAGGATCACGTTCTCACGCGGACCTTCTACCTTCTGCAGGATTTTCCCGGCCGCTACGTCGGCCGTGATGTGTGGGTCGAGGCCGCGCCGCCCGATGCCGAACTGGTCGAGGGGATGCCCTTCCGCAATCTCAACGACAACGTCACGCCCGTGGTCATCGGCGGCAACGACTGGGCCGGCGCGTGGGCGGTGGCCGAGAGCGGGCAGCCGCTGTTGCCGCTCGGGCGCGGGTTCTCGGGGGAGCGCCAGCGCGAGATCGCCTACCGCTTCGGCGTGAACCTCGTGATGCACGTGCTCACGGGCAACTACAAATCGGACCAGGTGCACGTGCCGGCCCTTCTGGACAGGCTCGGACAATGACCGGAACGCTCGTCTACGATCCTCTCCTGCCATGGGTCGCGATCGCCGCGCTCGCCGGGCTCGCGACGCTCGGGATCGGCCTCGCACTCTGGCGCGGTCTGGCGGGATGGGCGCTGCGCGCGCTTGCCGCGCTGGTTCTGGTCGCCGCGCTGACGCAGCCGTCGTGGCAGGTCGAGGACCGCGCCCCGCTCGACGACATCGTGCTGATGGTGGTCGATACCAGCGCCTCGCAACAGCTGGCCGAACGCGCCGGCGTGACCGAGGACGCCGCCACGACGCTCGAGGCCGAGCTCGCCAACCGCCCGAACACGCAGGTGCGCCGGGTCGAGGTGGGCGACGGTGACGAGGATGCCGGCACGCTCCTGATGACGGCGCTGTCGGAGGCGCTCGCCGAAGAGCCGCCGGCGCAGGTCGCGGGCATCCTGCTTCTGTCCGACGGGCGGCTGCACGATCTGGAGCGGGCGCCGGACCTGCCCGCGCCGATGCACCTGCTGATGACCGGGCAGGAGGACGATTGGGACCGCCGCCTCGTCGTCGAGAACGCGCCGGCCTTCGCCATCCTCGACGAGCCCGTGACCCTGACCGTGCGCGTCGAGGACGAGGGCGCGGCGCCGGAGGCGACCACCACGGATCTGGACATATCGGTCGACGGCGCGGCGCCGCAGACCTTCAACATTCCCATCGGCGAGAGTTTCGAGCTGCCGATCACCCTGCCCCATGGCGGGCTCAATGTGATCCAGTTCACCGTTCCCGAGGCCGAGGGCGAGATCACCGATCGCAACAACACAGCGCTCGTGCAGATCAACGGCGTACGCGACCGGCTGCGCGTTCTGTTGGTCTCGGGCGAGCCGCATGCCGGCGGCCGCACGTGGCGCAACCTCCTGAAGTCCGACAGCTCGGTCGACCTCGTCCATTTCACCATTCTGCGCCCGCCCGAGAAACAGGACGGCGTGCCGGTGAACGAACTGTCGCTCATCGCCTTTCCGACGCGCGAGCTTTTCCTCGAGAAGATCGAGGATTTCGACCTCATCATCTTCGACCGCTACAAGCGCCGCGGCATCCTGCCGTCGATCTACCTCGACAACGTTCGGCAATACGTGGAGGACGGCGGCGCGGTGCTGGTCGCGGCGGGGCCGGACTTTGCCACCGCCGACAGCCTGTGGAACTCGCCGCTGAACGAGGTTCTGCCGGCCGAACCCTCGCGCCGTATCCTCGACGAGGATTACCGACCCGAGATCACCGACCTGGGCCAACGCCACCCCGTGACCGCCGGCCTCGGCGATGCCGACAGCTGGGGCAGCTGGCTGCGCCAGATCGACGTCATGCCGACCGACGATTCCGAGGTGGTGATGTCCGGGATCGACGACCGCCCGCTGCTCGTGCTCGACCGCGTGGGCGAGGGGCGCGTCTCCCTCATGGCATCCGATCAGGCATGGCTCTGGTCGCGCGGCTACGAAGGCGGCGGGCCCCAGCTCGAGCTTCTGCGCCGGCTCGCGCACTGGATGATGAAAGAGCCGGAGCTGGAGGAGGAAACCCTTCTCGCCCAGCCCACCGGGCAGACCATGCGCATCATCCGCCGGACGCTCGGCGACAGCGTCGGCCCGGTCACCGTCACCCGCCCCGATGGCGAGACCGAGGAGGTCACGCTGGAGCAGGTCGCGCCCGGCCGCTTCGAGGCGCTCTACGAAGGACCGCAAATCGGGCTCTACCGCCTCGCCGAGGGCGACCAGGAGGCCGTGGTCGGCCTCGGCCCTGCCGCCCCGCGCGAGTTCGAGCAGACGATCGCGACCGGCGACCTGCTCGACCCGCTGATCGACCAGACCGAGGGCGGCGTCGCGCGGCTGGCTGAGGGCCTGCCGGATATCCGCGAGGTCAGCCCCGGCCGCCCGGCTGCCGGGCGCGGCTGGATCGGTATCACCCCGCGCGACGCGTACGAGACGATGGACATCACGCAGGTGCCGGCCCTGCCCGCCTGGCTCGTGCTGCTGCTCGCGTCCGGGCTCATCCTCGGCGCGTGGCTCCGCGAAGGCCGCCGCTGAACGGAGCCACGAAAAAAGCGCCCCGGTCGTCGGACCGGGGCGTCAGGCATGCCCGAGGCGGGCGAGGGAATTACCAGTCGACGGGACCCTTGTCGCCGAAGACGTGCACGAGGAAATCGATGAAGGCCCGCACCTTGGGCTGCGTGAAGCGGCCCGGCGGGTAGACGGCGTAGATGCCTTGCGTCTCGACCGGCAGATCGGGGATCGCATCCTCGACCAGTCCCTTCTCCATCGCGTCGGCATAGAGGAACGACGGCAGGTAGGCGATGCCGAGCCCGGCGATGCAGGCATTGAGCAGAGACTGGCCGTCATTGACCGACAGCCACCCGGCCGTGCGGATCTGGCGCTTTTCGCCCGACGGCGCGGTGACCTTCCAGACATTGCCGGAGGCCTGGTTGGAGTAGTGCAGCAGCTTGTGCTCGTTCAGGTCGTCGATCCGGTTGGGCCGGCCGAACCGCTCGAAATACGACGGCGCGGCAATCATCCGCTTCGTCGTCTCCGTGAGCTTGCGCGCCCGCAGCGTCGAATCCTCGAGCTCGCCGATCCGCACGGCCATGTCGAAGCCCTCGGAAATCAGCTCCACGTAGCGGTTGTTCAGGACCATGTTCACGGTGATGTCCGGAAACTCGGCGAGGAAGTCGCCAAGTACCGGCGACAGGTGGTTCACGCCGAAATCCGTGGCCACCGAAATCCGCAACAGCCCCGACGGGGCCGACTGCATCGACGTCACCAGCGCATCGGCCTCGCCCGCATCGTTCAGGACGCGTCGCGCCCGATCGTAGTAGGCCAGCCCGATCTCCGTCGGGCTGACCCGCCGGGTGGTGCGATTGAGAAGGCGCGCGCCGAGCCGCGCCTCGAGGGAGGAGACATGCTTCGAGACGGCGGATTTCGATATCCCCATCTTCTTGGCGGCGTCGGTGAACCCGCCCTGATCCACCACGGTGGCGAACGCCTCCATTTCGGTGAGCCGGTCCATGCGCGTCTCCTTCGTAAATCCCTTCGTCCGGTCTTCGGATATGACGGCGAAACAAGGCAGAAACACGGCTGGGCGCCGACAATAGGGGGGTGATAGTCAGCAATGTTTGAGGCGCCGAAACAGCGGATCGCATGTTACCCTAGGGTCAGCAACAATCCACTGGGAGGGGAATTCAATGTTCGCACGTACAATCACAGCTTTTACGCTTGCGCTGGCCGGTCCGCTCGCCGCGCAGCAGACGGCGGCGCCCGAGGGGGCCGAGGTCTACTTCGTCGAACCGGCAGACGGCGCGACCGTGTCCTCGCCGGTCCGCGTGGTGTTCGGCCTGTCGGGGATGGGCGTCGCGCCGGCCGGCACCGAGGCCGACGGCACCGGACATCATCACCTGCTGATCGACCGCCCGCCCTTCGGCGAAGGCGCCGAGGGTGAGACGAGCGAACCGCTCCCGGCCGATGACAACCACGTGCATTTCGGCGGTGGGCAGACCGAAACCTCCGTCGAACTCGAACCCGGTGACCACACGCTGCAACTCGTCCTCGGCGACTGGAGCCACATTCCGCACGATCCGCCGGTGACGTCCGAGGTCATCACCATAACCGTGGAGTAACGGGACCCGTGGCGTGAGGGCGGTACTTGACGTGACCGGCCCTGACGTCACGTTGACATCGACACCCCGCGGGCTTCGTGGAACCTTGCGCCGCAAGGCAAGGGAGGCCCGCACATGACCGTTCTCTACCCGCATCTGCTGTCGCCGCTGGACCTCGGGTTCACCACGCTGAAGAACCGCGTGCTCATGGGCTCGATGCACACCAACCTCGAGGAAACCGGCGACTGGAACCGGGTGGCGGAATTCTACGCCGCACGCGCCCGCGGCGGCGCAGCGCTGATGGTCACCGGCGGCATGGCCCCGAACCGCGAAGGCGGCGTCTTTCCCGGCGCGGCGGGCCTCTTCACCGACGAGGACATCGCGCACCACCGCATGGTGACGGACCGCGTGCACGAGGCCGACGGCAAGATCGCGATGCAGATCCTGCACGCCGGGCGCTACGCCTACGGTCCCGAATGCGTCGCCCCGTCGCCGGTCAAGTCGCCGATCTCGCCCTTCCCGCCGAACGAACTCGACGAAGACGGGATCGAGAAGCAGATCGCCGACATGGTGACCGCCGCCCGCCGCGCGCAGGAGGCCGGTTATGACGGGGTCGAGGTGATGGGATCCGAGGGATACTTCATCAACCAGTTCCTCGTGACGCACACCAACAAGCGCACCGATCGCTGGGGCGGCTCCTACGAGAACCGGATGCGGCTGCCGGTCGAGATCGTGCGCCGCGTACGCGAGGCCGTGGGCCCGGACTTCATCCTGATCTTCCGCATCTCGATGATCGATCTCGTGCCCGAAGGCTCCACCCACGACGAGGTGGTGCAACTCGCCCGCGCGGTCGAGGCCGCCGGCGCGACGATCCTCAACACCGGGATCGGCTGGCACGAAGCCCGCGTGCCAACGATCGTCACCTCGGTGCCACGCGCGGCCTTTGCCTGGGTCACCAAGAAGCTCATGGGCAAGGTCGGCATTCCGATCATCACGTCAAACCGGATCAACACGCCCGACGTGGCCGAGCAGGTGCTCGCCGACGGCTGCGGCGACATGGTGTCGATGGCGCGCCCGTGGCTCGCCGATGCGGACTTCGTGACAAAGGCGGCCGAGGGCCGCGCCGCCGAGATCGCGCCGTGCATCGCATGCAACCAGGCGTGCCTCGACCACACGTTCCAGGGCAAGATCTCGTCCTGCCTCGTCAACCCGCGCGCCTGCTACGAGACCGAGCTGTTGATCGAGCCGACGGACACACCGAAACGCGTGGCGGTCGTCGGGGCCGGCCCGGCCGGCCTGTCCGCGGCGCTCACCGCGGCCGAGCGCGGGCACGCCGTCACGCTCTTCGACAAGGCCGACGAGATCGGCGGGCAGCTCAACATGGCCAAGCAGATCCCCGGCAAGGAGGAGTTCTGGGGCCTCGTGGACTGGTTCCACACGATGATCGAGCGCCACGGCGTCGAGACGCGACTGGGCGCGGAGGCAAACGCCGAAACGCTCGAGGGCTACGACGCGGTAGTCGTCGCCACCGGCGTTCTTCCCCGCGATCCGGAGATCGACGGTCAGGATGCGCCGAACGTCGTCAGCTACGTCGACGTGCTCACCGGGCGCGCGACCGCGGGCAAGCGCGTCGCCGTCGTCGGCGCCGGCGGGATCGGCTTCGACGTGTCGGAGTTCCTCGTCATGGACGGTCAGAGCCCGACCACCTCGCTGCCCGACTGGATGCGCGAATGGGGCGTGACCGATCCCGACGCGGCGCGCTCCGGCTTGTCGCCCGACGGCCCGCAGCCGCACGCGCCCGCGCGGCAGGTCACGATGCTGCAGCGCAAGGCCGAGAAACCCGGCAAGCGGCTGGGCAAGACCACCGGCTGGATCCATCGCGCCGGACTGCAGATGAAGGCCGTGCAGATGAAGACGGGCGTGAACTACGAGCGCATCGACGCCGAGGGCCTGCACATCTCGTACGGCGAGGCGCGCGAGAGGCCCGAGGTCGTGGAATGCGACACAGTCGTGCTGTGCGCAGGCCAGGTCAGCGAGCGCGGGCTCGCCGACGCGCTCGAGGCGAAGGGTGTTGCCGTCCACGTCATCGGCGGCGCGGACGTTGCGGCAGAACTCGACGCGAAGCGCGCAATCGATCAGGGCACGCGGCTCGCCGCGACGCTCTGACCAAGGGAACGGGGTCACCGTCCACGGCGTTTTCCGGATGACCGCGGCCGATGCAAGCCGCGCCCCGAAACCAGACGTCACAGGAGGCAAGCATGCCCCAGATCAACGAAGCGAAGATCCTCATCATCGCAACCCACGGGTTCGAGCAATCCGAGCTCGAGGTCCCGCGCGACCAACTCAAGGACCGTGGCGCGAGCGTGCATGTCGCCTCGCTCGACGGCGAGACGATCAAGGGCTGGGATGGCGACGATTGGGGCCGGACGGTTCCGGTCGATATGTCCATCTCGGACGTGAACCCGGGTGACTACGATGCGCTCGTCCTGCCGGGCGGCCAGATCAACCCCGACATCCTGCGCGTGAACGACAAGGTCATGACCGCGGTCAGCGCCTTCTTCGACCAGGGCAAGACCATCGCCGCGATCTGCCACGCGCCGTGGATCCTCGTCGAGGCGGGCATCCTGAAGGACCGCCAGGCAACGTCGTATAAGTCCATCGCCACGGACGTGAAGAACGCCGGCGCGCACTGGGTCGACCAGACCGTCGTCGCCGACAACGGTATCGTGACCAGCCGGAACCCGGGCGATCTCGACGCGTTTGTTAACAAGATCGTCGAAGAGATTGAGGAAGGCACGCACGAGCGCAAGGCCGCCTGATCTCCGAGGCATCCCTCATGTGTTCCCTTGTGGCCCGGATGCAGTTCCCCGCATCCGGGCCATTTCTTTGCGGGCCGGTCGCGCGCCGGAGCGAGCTGGCACCGGATACTGGGCGCTCCGTTTGCCTTTCGCTGATGTCGCTCCGAGGTTCGGACCAAGCACGCGACGGATTGCGCCTCGGCCCGCGGGGCGGGCTCGATGCGTGGCCGGTGTCCGCCCTACGGTTCAAGCGGGGGACCGGTGAAACGAAAAGAGCCCCAGCAATGCCGAGGCTCTTTTCCTGTGGCTCAGGGCTTCACCCATTTGCGTCGGACACGCTCCCCCGGAGCGTGTCCGAACCGGCGCTTACCCTTTCATCGCGTCCCAGAAGCTCTTCACGCTCTTGAAGAAGCTCTTGGACTCGGGGTTGTTGTCCTCGCTCAGGGAGTCGAACTCCTTGAGCAATTCCTTCTGCCGCGCGGTCAGGTTGACCGGCGTTTCCACCGCAAGCTCGATGAACATGTCGCCGTGCCCGCCCCCGCGCAGGGCCGGCATCCCCTTGCCGCGCAGACGCATCTGGCGACCGGATTGCGACCCCGCGGGAATCGACACGCGCGACCGCCCGCCGGCAATCGTCGGCACCTCTATGTCGCCGCCGAGCGCGGCCGTCGCCATCGACACCGGCACGCGGCATTGCAGGTTCACGCCGTCGCGGTCGAAGATCTCGTGCCGCGTGACCTCCACGAAAATGTAGAGATCGCCCGGCGGTCCGCCGCGCACTCCGGCCTCGCCCTCTCCGGCGAGACGGATCCGGGTGCCGGTCTCGACGCCCGGCGGCACGTTCACGCTCAGCGCACGTTCCTTCTGCACGCGGCCGTTGCCGCCGCAGGTGTTGCACGGGTTCTTGATGATCTGGCCCAGCCCCGAACAGGTCGGGCAGGTCCGCTCGACCGTAAAGAAGCCCTGCGTCGCCCGCACCTTGCCCATGCCCGAGCAGGTCGGGCAGGTGGTCGGCTCGGCACCGCCCTCGGCGCCCGATCCCGTGCACGCGTCGCACTGGACCGAGGTCGGAACGGTGATCGTCTTGGTCAGGCCGTTATAGGCCTCTTCCAGTGTCACACGCAGATTGTAGCGCAGGTCGGAGCCGCGCGCGGCACGGCTGCGGCCGCCACGTCCGCCGCCCATGAAATCGCCGAACAGGTCGTCGAACACGTCGGAGAAGGCCGAGGCGAAGTCGCCCTGACCGCCGCCGAAGCCACCGGCACCCGGACGCGGGCCGCCGCCGCCGCCCATGCCGCCGTCGAACGCCGCATGACCGAACCGGTCATAGGCCGCTTTCTTCTCGGGATCCTTGAGGACGTCGTAGGCCTCGTTCGCCTCCTTGAACTGCGTCTCCGCCTCGGGATTGTCGGCGTTGCGGTCCGGATGCAGTTCCTTGGCCTTGCGACGGTAGGCCTTCTTGATGTCGTCCGCCGAGGCGCCCTTCTGGAGGCCGAGCACGTCGTAATAGTCACGCTTGGACATTCATGCCCTCCTTCTGGGGCAAGCGGGCACGCGGAACGGACGAGGGCCGGTCCGGCGTCCGGACCGGCCCTGTCTGGGTTCCGCGGGCAAAAGGCTCAGGCCCGCTTGCTGTCGTCGAGATCCTCGAAGTCGGCATCGACGATGTCGTCGTCACCCGAGCCGCTCTGCGCTTCGTCCGACGCTTCCGGCGCGTCCTCGGAAGAGCCCTCGGCGGACTGGGACTTGTAGATCGCCTCGCCGAGCTTCATCGCAGCCTCGGTGACGTTCTGAATCCCGGCGCGGATCTTCTCCGCGTCGTCGTTTTCCAGTTCGTCCTTCAGCGCGGCAATGGCCAGCTCGATCGCTTCGATCGTGGACGGATCGACCTTGTCGCCGTGCTCTTCCATCGACTTCTCGGTCGAGTGGATGAGGCTTTCGGCCTGGTTCCGGGCATCGACGAGATCACGGCGTTTCTTGTCGGCCTCCGCGTTCTCCTCGGCATCCTTCACCATCTTGTCGATATCCTCGTCGGACAGACCGCCCGAGGCCTGAATGGTGATCTTCTGCTCCTTGTTCGTGCCCTTGTCCTTCGCCGCGACGTGCACGATGCCGTTCGCGTCGATGTCGAAGGTCACCTCGATCTGGGGCATGCCGCGCGGTGCCGGCGGAATGTCCTCGAGGTTGAACTGCCCGAGCATCTTGTTGTCGGACGCCATCTCGCGCTCACCCTGGAAGACGCGGATCGTCACGGCGTTCTGGTTGTCCTCCGCCGTGGAGAAGATCTGCGACTTCTTCGTCGGGATCGTCGTGTTGCGGTCGATCAGGCGGGTGAACACGCCACCCAGCGTCTCGATGCCGA
Source organism: Roseivivax jejudonensis (assembly GCF_900172265.1). Lineage (GTDB taxonomy): Bacteria > Pseudomonadota > Alphaproteobacteria > Rhodobacterales > Rhodobacteraceae > Roseivivax > Roseivivax jejudonensis. Next base: position 562,777 of record NZ_FWFK01000001.1, read on the forward strand.
GCGACAGCGGGGTCACGTCGAGAAGGACCACGTCCTTGACGTCACCTTGCAGAACGCCGGCCTGGATCGCCGCACCCATGGCAACGACCTCGTCGGGGTTCACGCCCTTGTGCGGCTCCTTGCCGAAGAACTTGGTGACCTCTTCCATCACCTTCGGCATCCGGGTCTGACCACCGACCAGCACGACCTCGTCGATGTCGTCCGTCGACAGGCCGGCATCCTTCAGCGCCGCCTGGCACGGCTTGATCGATGCCTTGATCAGGTCGTTCACAAGGCTCTCGAGCTTCGCACGGGTCAGCTTCATCACCATGTGCAGCGGCTGACCGTTGGAGCCCATCGAGATGAACGGCTGGTTGATCTCGGTCTGGCTCGCCGAGGACAGCTCGATCTTCGCCTTTTCAGCTGCTTCCTTCAGGCGCTGGAGCGCCATCTTGTCCTGCGTGAGATCGACCTGGTTCTCTTTCTTGAACTCGTCGGCGAGGTAATTGACGATCCGCATGTCGAAGTCTTCACCGCCGAGGAACGTGTCGCCGTTCGTCGACTTCACCTCGAACAGGCCGTCATCGATCTCGAGGATGGTCACGTCGAACGTGCCGCCGCCGAGGTCGTAGACCGCGATCGTCTTGCTGTCCTTCTTGTCAAGCCCGTAGGCCAGCGCGGCGGCCGTCGGCTCGTTGATGATGCGAAGCACCTCGAGACCGGCGATCTTGCCGGCGTCCTTCGTGGCCTGACGCTGCTGGTCGTTGAAGTAGGCCGGGACGGTGATGACCGCCTGCGTGACCTCTTCGCCGAGATAGCTCTCGGCGGTTTCCTTCATCTTCTGCAGGATGAAGGCGGAAATCTGGGACGGGGAGTACTTCTCGCCCTTCGCTTCGACCCAAGCGTCGCCGTTGCCGCCGTCGATGATCTCGTACGGCATGTTCTTCTTGTCTTTCGCCAGATCCGGATCGTCCTGACGACGACCGACCAGGCGCTTGACGCCGAAGATCGTGTTGGTCGGGTTGGTCACCGCCTGGCGCTTGGCCGGCTGGCCGACGAGCCGCTCGTCATCGGTGAAAGCGACGATCGACGGCGTGGTGCGTGCGCCCTCGGCGTTCTCGATCACCTTCGACTGGCTGCCATCCATGATGGCGACGCAGCTGTTGGTGGTGCCGAGGTCGATGCCGATAACTTTGCCCATATCGTTTCGTTCCCTTTTTGACTTCAAGGCGAATCCCCGAGGCGCAGACCCGTTCCGGCGTCCGGCCCCGGTGTGTGAGGCGGGTGCCATACGGCTCGCTCCCGCGTTCGAGCGGTATATAAGGAGCGACATTTTGGCCTGCAAGCAGCCCCCGGCCGGCGGTTCCCGGAAATTGCCGGGAAATTCCGGCCGCTCCCGGTTTGCATCCGGCGCTCGCGACGGCAAAGACTGCGCCCATGACCGACACGCTGGAGATCCGCGGTTTCCGCATCCACCCCGGCCATCTCGACCGCGCGGCGCAGATCCGCGTCGTCGAGGCACTGCGTGGCGTGCTGCGCATCGCACCGCTGTTTCAGCCGGTGACGCCGCGCGGGCGGCCGATGTCGGTGCGGATGAGCGCGGCGGGTCGCTTCGGCTGGATCACCGACCGGCGCGGCTATCGCTACGCGGAAACGCACCCCGACGGCCAGCCGTGGCCGCCGATCCCGAACGAGATCATGGCGATCTGGACCGCCGTGGTGCCCGAGGCGCGCGCGCCCGAGTGCTGTCTCGTCAACTGGTACGGAGAGGGCGCCCGGATGGGTCTGCATCAGGATCGCGACGAGGCCGATTTCGACCAGCCGGTCGTGTCGGTGTCGCTGGGCGACGATGGCCTGTTCCGCATGGGCAACACGGAGCGTGGCGGCAAGACGGAATCGGTCTGGCTGGGCTCCGGCGACGTCGTGGTCATGGGCGGAGAGGCGCGGTTGCGCCATCACGGCGTCGACCGCATCCGGTTCGGCTCATCGACCCTTCTGCCGCAGGGCGGGCGGATCAACCTCACCCTGCGCGTGGTGACCTGATCAATCCGGCGTCTCGAGAGAGCAGCAGCCCGACAGCATCCGCGACCCGCTGCCGCCGAGGATAAGCGCCGCGTCGAGCCCGTAGAGCCTGTCGGACATGCCGTCGGAACATCCCGTCACGGTGATCGCCAGCGCCAGCTGCCGCCCGGCCGCGCCGCCGGTCACGCCGTAGCGGCCCGTCCGCCCCTCGCCCGTCTGCACCGGGCCGGTCAGGAACAGCGCCTCGCTCTCGGGCTCGGAAAAGTTCGACAGTCCGCCGGCGTCCACGTCGAGCGTCCAGAACGGCTCGGTCCCGAAACAGCTCAGCCGCGCGACGTCGGGCAGCGCGCCGCCCTCCTCGGGCGAAAGGAAGTCGAGAGAGGCCCAGCCCGCGCGTTCGTTGGTGTTGACCCGCGCCCAGCCTGTCGCCGCATCGATCGCCGTGACCTCGACCCCGATCGCGTCGGCCGCCAGTTCGCCGATCTTCTCGGCCTCGGGGTCGGGCTCCGCCCTAACGTTCAGGACATCGCCCGGCACGACGCCGGTGACCGCGTGCAGAGCGGGCAGAGTCGGAGCATCGGATGGCATGACGGCGGCGCCCTCCTGCGCGGAAGCGGGCCCGGCGGCGAAGGCGGTGGCGACCGACGCAAGCGCGGCGGCGAGGACCAGGGTAAATCGTGTCATGCGCAGAGCTTACGCATGGTCAGGCGCGCTCGGCAACGGTCGCGTGGCCCGACCGGCGGGCTATCGCCGCGCGCCCCACGACGCCGAGGCGTGGCGACGGGTGTAGAATTCGCCCATCAGCCCGATCATCAGCGCGACCAGCGCGAACCAGAGCGCGTACTCCCAGCTCGAATTGCGCGGGAAGTAGTTGACGAAGGTATAGCCCCGGCACTGGTCGATCGCGTGGAACAGCGGGTTCCAATCGAAGAGCTGCAGCATCGTCGGCGGCAGCGCATTGGCGACGAACATCTTGCCGGACGCGATCATGTTGGCCCGCTGGTAGACCGTGCTGAGCAGACCGACGAAGGTCGGCGCCCACGGTTTTGCGGCGAGGAAAACCATACCGATCGCCGCGCCTGAGAACCACGCCAGAAGCAGCATGCCGAGCGCCGAGATCGGGTCGACGATCTCGGCCAGGACGCCTGGATTGAGCAGCGCGTCGTAGACGAACAGGATGACCACGAGGCTCAGGATTTGCACGTAAAGCGTCGACAGCATCGCCGACAGGATCGACACCGCCGTCGTCATCGGTGCGTGTTGCATCATCGGCGAGGTCGGCCCTTCGGCCGACGATACCGCGCCCACGCTCTTGGTATGGGTCAGGAACAGAAACACCCCGGTCATGATGTAGAGCAGGAAGTCGCCCCGCATGGAGACGCCCTTCAGCCCGAGGATCATGAACATGAAGTAGAAGATGGTGACGAAGATCACCGCCTGCATGATGTTCAGGCCGATGGCGAGCACGGCGTTGCCGTGCGACTTGCGCACCGATCGGACCGAGGCGTGATAGACCGTCTCGGCCAGCATGTAGGCCGATCCGACCTGGTTGCGCGGCTTGCGTGCCTCGAACATCGTCGCTCGTCCCGCCTCTCTGTGGCCGATGGCGGCCGTCGCCGCCGCCTGTCGCCCGCGCCGGGTCGCGCCCGGCTTCTGCCCTGCCCCGCCGTCCTCGTGCCGGCGCGCCGGTCGCGCGCATGGTTGCCGCGGCGCGGCAGGCCCAGCATAAGGGGGCGGATATTCGCGATCAATGAACCCGCGCAATGTGCCATGGAAAGGGCGAGACCTTGAATTATTCCGATCTGACCCCCGTTCTGCGGCGCCTGGCGCTCGAGGCCGGCGACGCGATCATGGAGATCTACGACGCCTACGATTTCGAGGTGAAGACAAAGTCGGACGACAGCCCCGTAACCGCCGCCGACGAAGCCGCCGACGCGCTGATCTCCGCCGGATTGCGCGCGGCCTTTCCTGACGTTGCGCTGGTGACCGAAGAACAGGCCGACAGCCACGACCAGGATGTCGAGACCTTCCTGATCGTCGATCCGCTCGACGGCACGAAGGAATTCGTCAATCGCCGTGGCGATTTCACCGTGAACATCGCGCTGGTCGAGGATGGCGTGCCGTCGCGCGGCGTCGTCTATGCGCCGGCCAAGGGGCGTCTGTTCTACACCGACAGCGTCGGCAGCACGGTCGAGGAAACCGGCCCCTTCGACAAGGACGAGGCCGGCGAAACGAAGCCGCTGCGCGTGTCCGATCCGGACAACGGCGCGCTGATGGTCGTGGCGTCGAAATCGCACCGGGACGAGGCCACGGACTCCTACATCGGCAAGTACTCGGTGAAGGACATGACGTCGGCGGGCTCGTCGCTCAAGTTCTGCCTCGTCGCCACGGGCGAGGCCGATCTCTATCCGCGTCTCGGCCGCACGATGGAATGGGACACCGCTGCGGGCCACGCCGTGCTGATGGGCGCGGGCGGCCGCGTCGTGCGCTTCGACGATCACACGCCGCTCTCCTACGGCAAGCCGGGCTTCGCCAATCCCTACTTCATCGCCTACGCCCCCGGCGTGAAGCTTCAGAAGGGCTGAGCGCAGCCGGGTGACGGGCGCGCGACGCGATACCCTGCCGAACCGGCCGCCGTCCCGGTTGGGCAGGGGCCCCACGCCCCGTTCGGCCCGGCCACGTCCCCCTATGGATACGCGACCTATCCGTTTTTTCGGTGGTCTCGCGCCGGCCGCGCATGCAAAACCGGGCCCGAGGCGTTAGGCTGGCACGGAAGCTGAGGAGAGTGAGATGTCGAACAAGGTAACCAAGGCGATCTTTCCGGTCGCCGGTCTCGGGACCCGGTTCCTGCCGGCCACGAAATCCGTGCCGAAGGAGATCATGACGCTCGTCGACCGGCCGCTCGTGCAATACGCCATCGACGAGGCGCGGGCCGCCGGGATCAAGGAGTTCATCTTCGTGACGTCGCGCGGCAAGGGCGCGCTCGAGGACTATTTCGACCACGCCCCGCAGCTCGAGCAGGAGCTCAAGGCGAAGGAGAAGGACGACCTTCTCGACATCCTCAAGTCGACGAACATGGACTCGGGCGAAATTGCCTATGTCCGCCAGCACAAGGCGCTCGGTCTCGGCCACGCCGTGTGGTGCGCCCGCCGGCTCATCGGCGACGAACCCTTTGCCGTCATGCTGCCGGACGACGTGATCTCGGGCGGCACGCCGTGTCTTCAGCAGATGGTCGAAGCCTACGAGACCTCGGGCGGCAACATGGTCGCCGCGATGGAGGTGCCGCGCGAAAAGACGTCGTCCTACGGCATCCTCGATGTGGCCGAAGACATGGGATCGCTGGTCTCGGTCAAGGGCATGGTGGAAAAGCCGAAAGTCGATGACGCCCCGTCCAACCTGGCGGTGATCGGCCGCTACATCCTGTCGCCGCAGATCCTGAAGAACCTCAACAGGATGAAGGAAGGCGCAGGCGGCGAGATCCAGCTGACCGACGCGATCGCGCAGGAGATCGGCGGCTCCGAGGGCGTCTACGGCCTGCGCTTCAACGGCCGGCGCTTCGACTGCGGATCGAAGGCGGGCTTCCTCCAGGCGACCGTCGCCTTCGGCCTCGAGCGCGAGGATCTGGGCGGCGACCTGCGGCGCTACCTCCACGAGGTGGTGGCGGCCGACAAGGCGGCGGAGTAACCGACCGACATGGCGAACGTGCTCGTCACCGGCGGCGCCGGCTACATCGGCTCGCATGCCTGCAAGGCACTGAAGGCGGCAGGCTACACCCCTGTCACCTACGACAACCTTGCCACCGGCTGGGACTGGGCGGTCAAGTACGGGCCCTTCGTCGAGGGCGACCTGCTCGACCGCGACAGGCTCGACGCGGCCTTTGCCGAGCATGCGCCCGTCGCGGTCATGCATTTCGCGGCGCTCAGCCTCGTGGGCGAGGCGATGTCGAACCCGGCGAAATACTGGCGCAACAACGTGGCGGGCTCGCTCAACCTGCTGGAGGCGACGGTCGCGGCCGGCGTGCCGCACTTCGTATTTTCGTCGACCTGCGCGACCTACGGCGAACACGACAACGTCGTGCTGGACGAGCACACGCCGCAGCAACCGCTCAACGCCTACGGCGCGTCGAAGCGCGCGATCGAGGACATGCTGCGGGATTTCGAGGCGGCGCACGGCCTGCAATCGGTGATCTTCCGTTACTTCAACGTCGCCGGTGCGGATCCCGACGCCGAGATCGGCGAGGCGCACGAGCCCGAGACACACCTGATCCCGGTGATGCTGGAGGCGATCCAGGGCAAGCGCGACGCGCTGACCATCCACGGCACCGACTATGACACGCCCGACGGCACCTGCATCCGCGACTACGTGCATGTCTGCGATCTGGTCGATGCGCACGTGCTCGGCCTGTCCTGGCTGCGCGAGGGCCGGGGCAGCCGGGTCTTCAACCTCGGCACCGGGCGTGGCTTCTCGGTGCGCGAGGTGATCGACGCCTCTCGCGCGGTCACCAACGAGGACGTGCCCCACGGCGAAGGCCCGCGCCGCGCCGGTGACGCGACCAAGCTCGTCTCGGGATCGACGCGCGCCGAAGAGGAACTGGGGTGGGTGCCGGGCCGCTCGACCCTCGCGCGGATGATCGCGGATGCGTGGCGCTGGCAGCAGACCCGAAGCTGACCCGGCCGAGCGCGTCCGGCGCAGCGTGGCCGAGGCGTTTCGCCTGCGCTGGATGCGCCGGCGGCTGTTGTGGCGGGCTCTGCGGGCGCGCCACGCGCTGACACCGGTGGCCGACCGCACCCGAACGATCGCCCCGGGCGTGGTTCTGGCCTTCACCGTCGTGCGCAACGAGGCGCTGCGCCTGCCATATTTCCTGTCGCATTACCGCGCGCTCGGCGTCGGACATTTCCTGGTGGTCGACAACGACAACGACAGCGACGACGACACGCGCGCGCTCCTCGTCGACCAGCCCGACGTGTCGCTCTGGCACACGACCGCGCGCTACCGCGCGGCACGCTTCGGGCTCGACTGGTGCGGCTGGCTGCGGATGCGTCACGGCCACGGGCGCTGGTGCCTGACGGTCGATGCCGACGAACTTCTCGTCTATCCCGGCTGCGACCGGACGGACCTGCCGGCGCTGACGCGCTGGCTCGACCGGCAGGGCCTGTCCGGCTTCGGCGCGCTGATGCTCGACCTCTATCCCGCAGGCCCGCTCGATGCCGTGCGCTACACGCCCGGGCAGGACCCGACCGAGGTGCTCCGCCATTTCGACGCCGGCCCCTATCGCAGCGTGCGCCAGCGGCCAATGGGCAACCTTTGGACACAGGGCGGCGCGCGGGAACGGGCGTTCTTCGCCGATGCGCCCCGGCGCTCGCCCACGCTCAACAAGATCCCGCTGATGCGGTGGAACCGCCGGCACGTCTACGTCAACTCGACGCATTCGGCGCTGCCGCCGCGGCTCAATGCGCTCTACGACGGCCCGGGCGGCATGTGTCCGTCGGGCGTGCTGCTCCACACCAAGTTCCTGCCCGACGCACCGGCGCGGGCGGCGCGCGAACGCGCGCGCGGCGAACATTTCCACACGCCCGAGATGTTCGCGGATTACTACGTCTCGGTCGAGGCGGCGCCGACGCTGCATCACGCAGGTTCCGTCCGCTACACCGGTCCCGCGCAACTCGCCGCGCTCGGCCTCGCGACACCGGGCGGCTGGCCGGGCGCTGTCCCGACCGCGGCCGGAACGGACGACCCCGACAGCACGCCCGCGACGTAACGCGATCTCAACCTCTTGCGCGCAACACGAACGCGATGCGATGACTGATCCACGCCGCGGGCCGGAACCGGCACGGCGCGCAGCACCCCACCGGGAAGGATCAAGAACGACGTGGGCGTATGGGACTCCTACCGGATGCGACTGCGCCGCAAGCGCAGGATCATCCGGGCGACGCGGAAAGGCCGCGAGCTGCGGATCGTCGCCAACCGGACCGACCGGATCCGGTCGTCCGATGTGCTCCTGTTCTCGTGCCAACGCAACGAGGGTGTGCGCCTCCCGTATTTCCTCGACTACTACCGCGGCCTGGGCGTCGATCACTTCCTGATCGTCGACAACGATTCCACCGACGGCTCGCTCGACTTCCTCGCGCGACAGCCCGACGTCTCGGTCTGGCACACGCGGGCGAGTTACAAGCGCGCGACGTTCGGGGTCGACTGGCTGAACCGGCTCGCGCGGCTCTACGGGCACGGGCATTGGTGCCTCACCGTCGATCCCGACGAGCTGTTTCTCTACCCGTTCTGCGACACGCGCCCGATCCGCGGGCTGACCGACTGGCTCGATGCCTGCTCGATCCGCTCGTTCTCGGCCATGCTGCTCGACATGTATCCCAAGGGCCGGATCGACGCGACGCCATACCGGCCCGGTCAGGATCCGCTCGAGGTCGCGCCTTGGTTCGACGCCGGGAACTACAAGGTCGCGCGCAATCCCGAATACGGCAACCTGTGGATCCAGGGCGGACCGCGGGCGCGCGTCTTCTTTCCCGACGCGCCTGCGAAGGCGCCCGCGCTCAACAAGATCCCGCTGGTGAAATGGCACCGCCGTTACACCTACGTATCGTCGACGCACATGCTGCTGCCGCGCGGCCTGAACCTCGTCTATGACGAGTGGGGCGGCGAGAAGGCCTCGGGCGTGCTGCTGCACACCAAGTTTCTCGACACCTTCACCGGCAAGGCCGAGGAAGAGCTGCGGCGGCGCCAGCACTACGGCGCGTCGCGCGAATACATCGCCTATGCCGACGGCGTGCAGTCCAATCCGGACCTCTGGTGCAAGTGGTCCGAGAAATACATCAACTGGCGCCAGCTCGAGATCCTGGGCCTGATGTCCAAGGGCAACTGGGCATGACGGTCGGCATCGTCATGCTGGTGCATACCGCGCTCGGCCGGGCCGAGCAGGTGGCGCGGCAATGGACGCGCGCGGGCTGCCCTGTTGTCATTCACGCCGACCGCAACGTGCCCAAGGCCGACTACGACGCGTTCACCGCGGCACTTTCCGACGAGCCGCTGGTGCGGTTCTCGCGCCGCCACCGGTGCGACTGGGGCACCTGGGCGCTCGTCGCCGCGACGCAGGACGCCTGCGAACGGATGCTGGCGGAGTTTCCCGAGGCGCGGCATGTCTACCTGGCCTCCGGCGCCTGCCTGCCCCTGCGCCCGGTCGAGGAATTGGTCGCCTACCTCGCCGACCGCCCGCACACCGATTTCATCGAGAGCGCGACCACCTCGGAGGTGCCCTGGACTGTCGGCGGCCTCGACGAGGAGCGCTTCACGCTCCGGTTCCCGTTCTCGTGGCGGCGCAACCGCTACCTCTTCGACCGGTTCACCGAGTTCCAGCGGCGCGTCGGCTTCCGACGGCGCATCCCGAAGGACATCGTGCCCCATATGGGCAGCCAGTGGTGGTGCCTGACCCGCAAGACATTGACGGCGATCCTCGAGGATCCGCGCCGCCCGGTCTACGATCGCTATTTCCGCCGCGTCTGGATCCCCGACGAAAGCTATTTCCAGACGCTCGCGCGGCTCTACTCGACAAATATCGAAAGCCGGTCGCTCACGCTGTCCAAGTTCGACTACCAGGGCAAGCCACACATCTTCTACGACGATCACCTGCAACTCCTGCGGCGCTCGGACTGCTTTGTCGCGCGCAAGATCTGGCCGCACGCGGACCGGCTCTACCGCGCCTTCCTCGGAGACGCGGCGGCCCGGAACCGGGCGGAACCGAACCCCGGCAAGATCGACCGCATCTTCGCCAAGGCCGTCGAGCGCCGGCTGCGCGGCCGCGCCGGGCTCTACATGCAGTCGCGCTATCCGCACTGGGGATGGGAAAACGGCGTGACGGCCGGCAAGTATTCCGTCTTTCAGGGCTTCGCGGAGCTGTTCGAGGATTTCGAGACTTGGCTCGCGCGAACGACTGGGGCGCAGGTTCACGGCCACCTCTTCGCGCCGGAACGCGCGGAGTTCGCGGGCGGGCAGACTCTCGTCGCGGGCGCGCTGCCGGACAATGCCGCCCTGCGCGACGCCGATCCGCGCGCCTTTCTGACGAACCTCATCTGGAACACGCGCGGCGAACGTCAGTGCTTTCAGCTCGGGCCCCGCGACAACGTCTGGATCAACTGGCACATGGCCCGCGATCCCAACGCGCAGATCTCCGTCATCTCCGGCGCCTGGGCCGTGCCGCTCTTCCGCTCGGACAAGAGCTTTGCCGACCTGCGCGCCGAGGCCGCAGAGCTGCAGAAGATCGAGGCCCGCATGATCGGCGAGCTGCGCCACCCGGAGGTCAAGGCGCGCGTGCGGATCTGGTCGATGGCCGAGTTCATCGAGGCGCCGATGGAACCCCTGCAGGTCATCATCGACGAGATCGGGCAGAAGACCCAGCGCCGGCTCGCCGAGGCGCCGCGCATGACCGACCTCGCGGGCTTCGGCCAGTTCCTGCAGAACCTCAAGAACCAGGGCATGCACCCCTACCTGATGGGGGACTTCCCGGTCGATCCGGCGCCGCGCGCGGGCAACGCGCCGAAGAAGCGCCCGTACCTCGTGAAGAAATCGGCCGGATGACGCCGTCCTCCCCCTGCCCCAAGGCCCCGAGATGACCGACCGCTTCGACTACTTCGTCGTCTTCGCCGAGATGCGGACCGGTTCGAACTTCCTCGAGACGAACCTCAACGCGTTTCCGACGCTGACCTGCTACGGCGAGGCGTTCAATCCGCATTTCATCGGCTACCCGAACGGCACCGAGATCCTCGGGCTCGACCGCGCCGCGCGCGACGCCGATCCGACGCGGCTGCTCGCGCGGATTGCCAGGGCCAGCCACGGCATGGGCGGCTTTCGCTATTTTCACGACCACGATCCCCGGGTGCTGTCGGAGATCCTCGACGATCCCAGCGCCGCGAAAATCGTGCTGACCCGCAATCCGGTCGACAGCTATGTCAGCTGGAAGATCGCGCAGGCCACCGGACAGTGGAAGCTGACGAACGTCGCCCGCCGGCAGGACGGCCGCGCCCGCTTCGACCGGGCCGAGTTCGAGCGGCACCTGTCCGAGTTGCAGGCGTTCCAGGTCGCGCTGCTCGGCGCGCTTCAACGCAGCGGCCAGACCGCGTTCTACGTCGATTACGAGGATCTGCAGGACGTCGCGGTGATGAACGGGATCGCCGCGTGGCTGGGCATCCCCGAACGCCTCGAAGCGCTCGACACCTCGCTGAAGCGGCAGAACCCCGATCCGGTGGACACCAAGGTCGAGAACTTCGAAGAGATGGAGACCGCGCTGGCCCGGCTCGACCGGTTCAACCTGTCGCGCACCCCGAATTTCGAGCCGCGGCGCGGGCCGGTCGTGCCGTCCTACGTCGCCGCAGCCAAGACGCCGCTTCTGTTCATGCCCGTGCGCTCTGGGCCCGAGACGGCCGTGACCGACTGGCTCGCCGCGCTGGACGGCGTGGACCCTGATGCGCTCGAATCGGAGTTCAGCCAGAAAACGCTGCGCCGCTGGAAATCGGCCCGCCCCGGCCACCGCACGTTCACGGTGGTCCGCCACCCGCTTGCCCGGGCGCACGCGGCCTTCTGCGACAAGATCCTCGCGACAGGCCCGGGCAGCTTTGCCGCGATCCGCAAGATGCTCGTGAACAAGCACGACCTGCCGCTGCCCGACGACCCGAGCGATCCGGGCTACACGACAGAGCGGCATCGCGCGGCGTTCGAGGGTTTCCTGCGCTTCGTTAAGGAGACGCTGAACGGCCAGTCGCCGGTGCGGGTCGACGCGCATTGGGCGAGCCAGAGCCAGATCCTGCAGGGCATGGCCGACTTCGCCCTGCCCGACATGATCGTGCGGGAAGACGAGATGGCCGCCTATCTGCCGGCGCTCGCGATGCAGGTCGGCCATGCCGCCCCGCCCGAGCCCGGCGTCGCGCCGGACGCGCACCCGCACGCTCTGTCCGAGATCCACGACGCTGCGCTGGAGAAACTCGCGCGGGAAGTCTACCAGCGCGATTACCTGATGTTCGGGTTTTCGGACTGGGCCTGACCGGCCCGGCGGTTCAGGCCGCCTGGACCGGGGTGATTTCCGTCAGGATTGTGTAGATCTTCGCAGGGTCCGGGTTGGCCCGAAGCTTGGCGCAGAACGCTCCGTCGCGCAGCGTGCGCGAGATGAGCGCAAGCGCCTTCAGGTGCTCGACGCCCGCATCCTCGGGCGCGAACAGGGCAAAGACCAGATCGACCGGCTGGCGATCCACCGCCTCGAAATCGATCGGCCGCTCCAGAAGCACGAAGGCGCCTGTGACCGAGTCGATCTCCGGCAGCCGCGCGTGCGGCAGCGCGACGCCGTGACCGACGCCGGTCGGCCCGAGGCTCTCGCGCTCCATCAGCGCCTCCACCGTGCCGTTGGCCGACACGCCGTAGGCGGACGCGGCGATGTCCCCGATGTCGTGCATCAGGCGCTTCTTGCTGGACGCGCCGGAAATCACGCGCACCGCCGCCGGCTTGAGAAGATCATTCACGTTCATTGCGCCTGCTCTTTCCCGGGCCTGTGCCCTGTTATGTCCCTGCGGCCGGGTCTTACGGATCGATCCAGCCGATGTTGCCGTCATCGCGGCGATAGACGACATTCACGCCGTCTTTCTTTTCGTTCCGGAACACCAGGACCGGCGCGCCGGCGAGTTCCATCTGCATCACTGCTTCGCCGACGGACAGCGACGGGATTTTGGTCTCCATCTCCGCCACGATGATCGGCTGAAGGCTGTCGGGTTCCGAACTCTCTTCGTCACTCTCCCGTGATCCGGCGAGGATATACGAGGACGCGCCCATCAGTTCAACCGGTACCGTACGTTCCTTGTGGTGGTCCTTGAGCCGCCGCTTGTAGCGCCGCAATTGCTTGTCCATCTTCTCGGCCGCGGCCTCGAACGCGGCGTAGATGTCGGGCGCGTGGCCCTTTGCGGTGCAGTTGAGACCGGTCGACAGGTGCACCACAGCTTCGCAGACATGCTCGTGCCCGGACTTCGAAAAGATCACGTTCGCGTCCGTCGGACGGCCGGCGTACTTTTCGAGCATCGACGAGAGTTCGGTCTCGACATGAGTCTGCAGGCTTGCACCCACGTCGATCTGCTTGCCCGTGATCTGATAGCGCATGGAACCTCCCCTCTCGGAATGGACGTCACCCGGCACGAACGGACGGAGCGGCGCCGACGGCGCAACCCCAGTGCCCGAAAGCCGGTGAAGTCGGGAAATCTGACGCTCGGCACCGCCACGTGCCGATGCGCCCGAAGATTGCGGGAGGACAGGCACGCCAGGGTCGGTGGATCGACGTCATTACGGTATTTGAGGCGAGAAGAGCCGCCGCTGTCAAACGAAACCGGAGCACGATTTTCGGAAACCGGGCGCGATCCCGCGACGGCATGCGCGGCGCGCCGCCCTCAGCCGATGCGGAAGCTGTCGCCGAGATAGACCCGCCGAACGTTCTCGTTGCGCACCACCTCGTCAGGCGTGCCGGACATGAGCACCTGCCCGTCGTGCAGGATGTAGGCGCGATCCACGATCTCGAGCGTTTCGCGCACGTTGTGGTCGGTGATGAGAACGCCGATCCCGCGTTTGCGCAGATCGGCGACAAGCGCGCGGATGTCGCCAACGCTGATGGGATCGACGCCCGCGAACGGCTCGTCGAGCAGCAGGTATTTCGGATCGGCCGCAAGGCAGCGTGCGATCTCGACGCGCCGGCGCTCGCCGCCCGACAGCGCCAGCGCCGGGGCCCGGCGCAGATGCTCGATCGAGAACTCGCTCAGCAATTCCTCGAGCCGACGGCGACGCGCATGCCCCTCGCCCACCGAAATCTCGAGGATCGACAGGATGTTGTCCTCGACGGACAGGCCGCGAAAGATCGACATCTCCTGCGGCAGGTAGCCGATTCCCATCCGCGCCCGGCGATACATCGGCAGGTAGGTCGCGTCGCGCCCATCGATCAGGACCTGCCCGCCCTCGGGATTCACGAGGCCCGCGATGGCGTAGAAACTGGTTGTCTTGCCCGACCCGTTCGGCCCGAGCAGCGCCACGACCTCGCCGCGGTCGAGCGACAGGGACACGTCGCGGATCACCACCTTCTTGCGGTAGCTCTTACGCAGATGGCTGACCTGCAGGCCGTGCGGCCCCTCCGCCACGCTCAGACGCTGATCCGCCATCTCACTCGGACCCGCCGGAGGCCGCGTCGGACGGTTGCAGGACGGTCCGAACGCGGCCGTCCATCTGCGCGCGGCCCGTGTCGAGGTCGACCACCATGCGCTCGGACGACAGGGCGTTGTCGCCCTGTGTCAGAAGGACATTGCCCATCATCTCGACGGTGCCGGCATCGATGTCGTAATCGGCGCTCTCGGCCTCGGCCGCCTCCTCGCCGGACACGAGCGTGACGCCGCCGCTGGCCTCGAGCCGCTGGATCCGGCCGGCCTGTTCGGCATAGACGACGAGGACGCGCGGCGCGGCGAGGCGCATCTCTCCCTGGCCGATCACCACGTCGCCCGTGTAGAGCGCGGTGCCGTCCGACTGGTTCACCTCGAGCTGGTCGGCGCTGATCTCCACCGGGAGCGAACTATCCTGCCGCATGCCGCCAAAGGCGACCTCGGCCCCCTGCGCCGCGGCGCGTGTCGCCAGCGTCGCGGACCCTGCCACGATCACGGCGGCCGGCCCGGCCGCGAACAGCGCGGCGGCGCATGTCAGCGCGCGGATCATGTCGGGTCCCCTGTTGTGCTCACGGCTCGTATACCACGTCCACGCCGTCCGTGAAGAGCAGCCGCACATCTCCCGCGGTCGCGCCCTCGCTGCCGATCTCCTCGATCCGCATGCCGCCGGCGCGCAGCGTGCCGGCCGGGCCGACCCCCGACACCGGCGTGTCGCTCTCGACCGCGATCCGGCTCATCGCCGCCTGAAGCCGGTCGGTCTCGAGCGTGTAGCCGCGTGACGACCGTATGGTCACGCCGCCCGACAGCCGGACGAGATCCTCGGCATCGGCGAGCCTCGCCTCCGGTGCCGCAAGGTCGATGCGACTGCCGTCCTCGAATTCCATCGCCGCCTCGAGCCTGTCGGCCACGATCGTGGCGTCGTCACCGTCCTCGGGCCGCGCGCTCGCGGCGGTCATGCGAAGCGTCGCGCCGCTGTCGGTGGTCCCGGAATAACTCGGCTCGCTCACCATCTGGGATGCGCGCCCGGCGAGGTCGCGGGCAGTGGCGACCGGGATGTTGGACGTCGGGTCCGAGCTTCGCGCGAACAGGAATATCGTCGACAACAGGGCGAGCGCGACAAGCGGCAGAAGAAGCTTCAACCAGGCGACGATGCGCGAGTAGGACCCGGTGGAGCGTGTCGCCATCGCCATGCTCATGAATGAGCGAAAATGTCGGTGTCCGGCCACCCGGCAAGGTCGAGCCGCGCGCGCATCGGCAGGAAGTCCCAGCAGGCCTGCGCCATCCCGGTGCGGCCCTCGCGATCCAGCATGCCGTCGAGGGCGTCCTTCAACCGATGGAGGTGGAGCACGTCGGACGCCGCGTAGTCGCGCTGCGCCTCGCTCAGGGTCTCCGCCCCCCAGTCCGAGCTCTGCTGTTGCTTGGACACGTCGATGCCCAGCAGCTCCTGCAACAGGACCTTGAGCCCGTGCCGGTCGGTGTAGGTCCGCACGAGGCGGCTCGCGATCTTGGTGCACGCCACCGGCGCCGTCTCGACCCCGAAGGTGTGCAGCAGAACCGCGATATCGAAGCGGCCGAAGTGAAACAGCTTGAGGCACTCGGGATCCGCCAGCAGCCGCTCGAGATTGGGCGCCTGCGTCTGCCCCTGTGCGATCTGCACCAGGTGGGCATCTCCGTCGCCCGACGACAGTTGCACAACGCACAGCCGGTCGCGATGCGGGTTCAGGCCCATCGTCTCGCAGTCGATCGCGACCACGGGCCCGAGGTCGAGACCGTCGGGAAGGTCATTCTGGTGCAGATGTGTCGCCATGCCGTGCCCTTGTCGCCCGTTCTTTTGGCAGATAGCCAGCGGATGACGCGGTGACAAGGCGACGTCGGAGTGTCCACGCCTGCGGCAGGACGCCCGGCCGGGTCGGGCGAGGTCCCGGAAGGTGTCGGAAATGGGGCAAAGCCGGAAATGTGCCGGGGCGATTCGGGCAGATTCCGGCCGAATTAAGGCTTGCATGCCGGCAAAAGGCCGCTTCTCCGCCCAAATTGAAACACTTCGTGAAGATTCGGATGCACCTCCAACGTGTCAGAGCGGCGGCTCCGACATCGCTTTGACGGCGCCCGCGGCAGGGGACCCAGACCGCGCGTGAGACGGGATTTTCGCTGTCTGCAAAGGCCGCCGATTGTTTCCTCTACGGCAATAGCCAGCAACCCGGCTCGATCCGGGGACACCACGTATCGCTGTCTTCGGCGCACAACACCCACACGGCGCGATATCGGCACAACCCTCCGGTGCATTTCGCGTCGCTTTGTTTCCTCTTTTGCCACGCGCCATGATACAATCTGCGTTAGTCCTATCGCGGAAATGACGCATCCGCGGCGTGTATATTTCCGGTCCGCTTCGGCCGCCTCCGTACGGTCATGCGACACCGCCCACGCCACCGCGTTTTCCCGCAGAGGATGAAACGCTGTGAGGCACATTGACTAAATTTGGCCTCATTTGCACAACTTAGGCATCGGGCAGTGGCCCGGTTTTGATAATGGATTTCATCTCGGCACTCAGGGGGCTGGTGCTTTTTGACAAGTGGGAGTGGGTGCGACAGCGACCTGACGCGCACGATCTGACGATCACGTGACATTGCCGCAGACCGGCCGGAGCGCCGTCACGCCGCACCCCGTGCGGTGAACGGTAATTTCGTGTCTTACGAGAATTGCGCGCGTATGGCGACGACGCGTCCACGCTGCCTCTGGAGGGCATCGTGACACTTCAATTCAGGCCGCCCGCCCAAACCGCCAGAGAGCTGGACACGCTCGTCGCGGACCTTTTCCTCCCCGGTCCCACCGCGGCCTATCGCGACGGTTTCAAGCGCGTCCTCGACATCGCGATCGTGCTGCTCGCCGCGATCCCGGTCCTGCTGGCGCTCGCTCCGATCCTCGCCGCGATCGCCGTCGACGGCGGCTCTCCGTTCTACCGGCAGCGCCGGATTGGCCGCAACGGCCGCATCTTCGGCATGTGGAAGCTGCGCAGCATGGTGCCGGACGCCGAGAGCCGGCTGGAGGCGCATCTCGAGGCGGATCCGGCCGCGCGGATGGAGTGGACGGTGTCGCAGAAGCTGCGCAACGACCCCCGTATCACCCCGATCGGCCGCATCATCCGCAAGACCTCGATCGACGAGCTGCCGCAGCTCTGGAACGTGCTGGTCGGTGACATGTCCCTTGTCGGGCCGCGCCCGATGATGGTGAACCAGCGCGACCTCTACCCCGGCACCGCCTACTACGCGCTGCGCCCGGGGATCACAGGCTACTGGCAGACCGCCACCCGCAACGAGTCGAGCTTTGCGGAGCGCGCCTCCTACGATCACGCCTACCTGCGCGACCTGTCGTTCCGGACCGATCTGAGGATCCTCGGCCGCACCGTGGGCGTCGTGCTGCACGGCACGGGCTGCTGAGGCGCCGCTGCCTCAGGCCGGGGCGCGCGCGATGCGGCGGGCGTCCGCCACGCTCCGCAACTGCCCCATGAGGTCATCGACGAGCTTGGCCGCCTGCGCGTCGTTCAGCCGGCCGTCGTCGGTCCATTTCGATCCCGTCTGCCGCACGAACACCTCGGGCCCCGGCAACAGGTATGGCCGGAACGGCGTCAGGCAGAGCCGGGCCATGTTCTGGGCCCGCTCGCCCCCGGCCGCGCCGGCCGCGGCCGACATCAGTGCGACGGGCTTGTCGCGCCACGGGTTGCCCTCGGTCCGGCTGATCCAGTCGAGCGCGTTCTTCAGGACGCCCGAGATCCCCTTGTTGTATTCCGGCGTGCAGACGATCACAGCGTCGGCGCGGCCGACGAGATCCGACAGCGCCTGCACCTTCGCCGGGATCCCGGCATCCTCCACGTCGCCGTTGTAGATCGGCAGGTCGAGGTCGCCCGCCTCGAACGTGGCGGGCCCGAACCGCCGGACGGCTTCGGACAGAAGAAGACGGTTGGTCGACGCGGCGCGCAGCGAACCGCACAGTCCCGCAAGGACGAGATCGGACATGATGTCTCTCCCCGGTGGCTGAATTCGCGCAAGACCTGATGCAAAAGGGCGCCGCGGCAAGCCGCGACGCCCTGCATCGTCCATTGGTGCCCGCGATCAGGCGTTGGGCAGGATCACGATCTCCACCCGGCGGTTCTGCTGACGGCCCTCGGGCGTCAGGTTCGACGCGACAGGCTGATCCTCACCGCGGCCGATCGCCTGAATCCGGCCCGAGGACACGCCGTTGGCGACGAGGATCCCCGACACCGACTGCGCGCGGCGCTGCGACAGGTCGTAGTTGTACGACGCGTCGCCGGTGTTGTCGGTGTGGCCGATCACCTGGATCGTCTGGTTCGGGTACTGCGACAGGTTGCCGGCGACGGCGCGCAGGTCGCCCTGGATCGACGACGACACCTGAGCGCTGTCGGTGGCAAACAGGATGTTCTGCGGCAGCGTCACGATCAGACGGTCGCCGGTGTTGCGCACGTCGATCTGGCTGTTGCCGACCGAATTGCGCAGCTCGGCCGCCTGCTTGTCGAGTTCGTTGCCGACGAGCGCGCCGGCACCGCCGCCGATCAGCGCGCCGGCCGCAGCGTTCGCGCGCCGCTCCTCGGCATCGTTGCCGAGAGCCGCACCCGCGATGGCACCGAGGCCCGCACCGATCAGCGCGCCCTGCTGGGTGTTGCGGCGCGGGTTGTTCGGGTCGTTCAGGCCGCCCATTTGTTCGGTGCAGCCGGCGACGGCGAGCATCGCGGCGGAGGCGAGAAGAAGGGACGTTCGAGCGCGGAGCATGACTGTGCCTCGTGTGTTCGTTGTGGTGCGTCCCGCGACATGCGGGCTCGCCCGCCTGTATAGCCACCTGCCCGCGGTCAAGCGATAACAACGCGACGAAAACCGGCAAGACTCCGCCGACACCGATGGTGTCAGCCGTCTTCTCGCGCGGCCTCCCACGCCAGGATCGCGCGCTTGACGGGCAGACCCCAGTGATACCCCCCGAGCCCTCCGGATTTGCGCAGCGCCCGGTGACAGGGAATGAGAAAACTGACCGGGTTGCGCCCGACCGCCGTGCCGACCGCGCGCACGGCCTTCGGGTGGCCGATCGCGGCGGCGATCTCGGAATACGTGGTCACCTGGCCAGACGGGATCCGCATCAGCGCCTCCCACACCTTGATCTGGAAGGGCGCCCCGATCAGGAACAGCGGCGTTGGCGCCGCCGGGTCCGGTGCCGCGCCGAAGGCCGACAGGACCCACGGGCGCAGGCGGGCGGGCGCCTCGACGAAACGTGCCGAAGGCCAGCGCCCGGTCAGATCGGCGAAGGCCGCGTCGGCGCCCGCCTCGGCGGCAAAGGCGATGCCGCAGATCCCGCGCTCCGTCCCGGTGACGAGCGCCGGTCCGAACGGACTGTCGAACCAGCCCCACGCGATGTCGAGCCCGTCACCCGCACGCGCCCAGTCGCCCGGGCTCATCGCCTCCCACCGCAGGAACAGGTCGTGCAGGCGCGACGACCCCGACAGCCCGGTCGCGTGCGCCGTCTCCAGCGTGGTGAACCGCTCGGCCAGGAGCGCCTTGGCGTGCCCGAGCGTCAGGTATTGCTGGAACCGCTTGGGGCTGACTCCGGCCCATTCGGAAAAGACGCGCTGGAAATGCGCCGGGCTCATGTCCATCGCGGCGGCAAGGTCGTCGAGCCGCGCCTGCGGCCCCATCTCGTCGACGAGGTCGATCGCGCGGCGCATCACGTCGAAATGGTAGCGGCGGGTTTCGGGGATCGGGGTCTGGTCGGTCATGGCATGGGGTCCGATGCTGGCACGTGTCCCGTTCTACGGCAGGCCGCGCCGGTGGCGCGATCCGTTTCTTGCGGATTGGCGCCGTTAAGGCCCCTTTCAGGATATCATGTCAGATTGCGGCGCATGTCGGTCCTTCGCTCCATCGCGGCGCTCCTCGCGCTTCTTCTGGCCGCCGCCTGCAACGTCCCCGCCCCGAGTCTGTCCGCGGGCCCGGCCCGCGCGCTGGCCGAGGGGCCGAGCCGCTTCCTGCTCTTTCGCCATGGCGACGCCGCCGATGTCATCCGCACGAGCGTGGAGCCGGCGCCTTCGACGCCCGCCGTCGCGCGCCGCGCCGGGCGCGCGGTCGCGCGCGCCACCGGCTGCGGGGTCGCGTGGATCCGGGGCGATGCGGCACAACTGCGCCTCGGCCTCGACTGTCCCGGACGGATCGCGCCGCGCCCGCCGGATCCGCCGCCCGAACTCGACTGCCTGGCGCTCGACCTCGACGCCCCGCCCGGCGCGGTCCACGGCGAACTCGGGCTCGACTGCGCAGGTCTCCCCGGCATCCGCGCCTCGGCGGCCGTGCCCCTCAGCCGCTGATCCGGGCGCCGCCGCCCAGCGGCTTTTCGTAGAACACGCTTGATCCGTTCGCAGCGTAGCCGCCGAACGGGCCGCGCTGGCGATAGCCGCTTTGCGCGTAGAGCGCCCCTGCCGCCGCAAGCTTGTTGCCGGTCTCCAGTCGCAGCAGCGAAAAACCCTCCTCGCGCGCCACCGCCTCGACATGCAGCAGCAGTTTGCGCCCGAGGCCGAGCCCCCGCGCCTCCGGCGCCACGAACAGGGACTTCACCTCGCCGTACCCCGCGTGCCGCTGCAACGCGACGCAGCCCAGCACCTCGGCCTCCGCCTCTGCCCCCCACAGCCGGACATCCGGCCCCGCGAGCGCGTCGAGATCGAGCATGTGATTTTCGTCAGCGGGAAACAGCGCGCACATCAACGCATGGCTCGCCTCGATAAGCGCCCGCACCGGCGGCGCATCGGGCGACATTGGCGCGATCCTGACGGACATCGCATTCCCCTACCCTTGACCCGAGTCAGAGCAAAGTCCGGCGATGCGCCATCCGTCAACCCCGCCAGCGCTTGCTCGATCGTCAATATCTTGTGGATAATCGACGTGTCGATGCGACATCGTGGGAAAAGCCTTTGACACGGGGCCGGGTCGGCCGCCACATTACGCATCGAGGCAGGTTCAAGGACGCGCACCATGCGGTTTTCACGGCTGCGGCTGACCGGATTCAAGAGCTTCGTCGATCCCACGGACCTGCTGATCCAGGACGGCCTGACCGGAGTCGTCGGCCCGAACGGCTGCGGCAAGTCCAACCTGCTCGAGGCACTGCGCTGGGTCATGGGCGAGAACCGCCCCACCGCCATGCGCGGTGGCGGCATGGAGGACGTGATCTTCGCCGGCGCGGCCTCCCGCCCGGCCCGCAACTTCGCCGAAGTCGCCCTGTCGCTCGACAATTCCGAGCGCCTCGCCCCCGCCGGATTCAACGAAACCGACGCGCTCGAGATCACTCGCCGCATCACTCGCGACGTGGGCTCCGCCTACCGCGTGAACGGCAAGGAGGTGCGCGCCCGCGACGTGCAGATGCTGTTTGCCGACGCGGCGACCGGCTCGCATTCGCCGGCGCTCGTGCGGCAGGGCCAAATCTCCGAGCTGATCAACGCCAAGCCCAAGTCGCGCCGCCGCGTGCTCGAGGACGCGGCCGGGATCGGCGGCCTCTACCAGAGGCGCCACGAGGCCGAACTGAAACTGAAGAACACCGAGGCCAATCTCACCCGCGTCGACGATGTGGTGGAGGGCCTCGCGACGCAACTGGCGAGCCTCGCGCGGCAGGCCAAGCAGGCCGCGCGTTACCGCGCGATCGGCGCCGATCTCCGTGCGGCCGAGGGGCAGCTGCTCTACCGGCGCTGGAAAGATGCCGATGCGGCCCGCGCCGCCGCCGCGACCGCGTTGCGCGCCGCGGTGACCGAGGCAGCCCGGGCCGAAACCGCCGCGCGCGGCGCCGCGACGGCGCGAGAGACGGCCGAGGCCGCGCTGCCCCCGCTCCGCGAAGAGGATTCGATCGCCGCCGCGATCCTGCAGCGCCTGAGCGTCGAACGCGACGCCCTCACCGCCGAGGAGGAGCGCGCGCGCGCCGCGATCGAGACCCTGACGGCGCGCATCGCCCAGCTGACCAAAGACATCGAGCGCGAGGGCGGTCTCGACCGCGACGCCGGAGAGACGATCCGCGCGCTCGAGGACGAATCCGAAGCGCTGGCGGCGGCCGAGGACGGCCACGACGAACGGCTGGCCGAGGCGGCCGAGGCCGCGCGCGAGGCCGCGTCGGTGCTCGAGACCCGCGAGGCCGCGCTCGCGGAAAAGACCGAGGACATGGCCCGGCTGTCCGCCCGGCACCAATCCGCGACGCGGGCGCTGTCGGACGCGCGCAAGACGGCGGAGCGCAGCGAGGGCGAAGCCGCCAAGGCCGAAACGGCCGCGCAGGAGGCCACCGCCCGCAAGACTGCCGCGGCCGCCACGCTCGCCGAGGCCGAAACCGCCGCCGCCGCGGCGCAGGAGACCGCCGGCCGCGCCGAGCGCGTGCTCGCCGATGCCGAGACCGCGCGCGCCGAAACGCAGTCGCGCGAGGCGGACGCCCGCGCAGCGCGCAGCGCCGCCGAGGGCGAAACCGCCGCGCTGGCCGCCGAGGTGGGCGCGCTCGCGCGCCTGCTCGACCGCGACACCGCCGAGGGCGGGCACGTTCTCGACCGGCTGCAGGTGGAACAGGGCTTCGAGAAGGCGCTCGGCGCCGCGCTTGCGGACGATCTGCGCGCGCCGCAGGTCGACGGCAGCCACGGCTCGGGCTGGACGGTTCTCGCACCGTACGACACCGACCAGCCGCTGCCGGCCGGGATCACGCCGCTCGACCGCCACGTGTCAGTGCCCGACGTGCTGGCGCGGCGGATGTCGCAGATCGGGCTCGTCGACCCGGACGAGGGCGCGCGGCTGCAGCCGGCGCTGGCGCCGGGCCAGCGGCTGGTGAGCCTCGAGGGCGATCTCTGGCGCTGGGACGGCTATCGCGCCGCCGCGGTGGACATGCCGTCGGCCGCCGCGCTCCGGCTGGAGCAGCTCAACCGTCTCGAGGCGCTGAAGCAGGAAACCGCGCGCGCCGAGGCCCGGCAGGCCGGGGCCCGGTCGGCGCACGAGGCGCTGTCGGCGCGGCTGGCCGAGCTCACCGAGGCGGACAAGGCCGCCCGCGACGCGCGGCGCGAGGCCGACCGGCGCGTCGCTGAAACCCAGCGCGCGGTGTCACGGGCAGAGGCCGACCGCGACATGGCCGAGGGCCGGCTCGAAAGCGCACGCCTCGCCACCCGCCGCCACGCCGAGGAGGCCGCGCAGGCCCGCGCGCAGCTGGCCGAGGCCGAGCGCGCCGCCGCCGACCTGCCGGACCTGGAGAGCGCCCGCGCCGAGGTCGAGGATGTCCGCATGACGGTCGAGGCCGCGCGCATGACGATGATGGCGCGCCGCTCGGCCCACGACGAGATCCGCCGCGAGGGCGAGGCCCGCCGCGACCGCGCCGCCAAGGTCACGGACGAGCTGGCCGGCTGGCGGCGCCGGCTCGACACCGCGCGCACCCGCACCACCGAGCTCGACTCGCGCCGCGAGGCCGCCGAGGCCGAACTGTCGGAGGCGCGCGGCGCCCCCGATGCACTGGCCGAAAAGCGCGCCGCCCTGTCGCGCGACATCGACACCGCCGAGGCACGACGCCGGGCTGCGGCAGACGCGCTCGCCACCGCGGACACGTCGCTGCGCGCAAGCGTCGCCGCCGAACGCGAGGCCGAGCGCGTCGCCTCCGAGGCGCGCGAGGCCCGCGCCCGCGCCGAAGCTCGCGCCGAGGCTGCGGATGAGGCCGTGACCGCCGCCGCCGAGCGCATCGCGGACGAGCAGGAGACGACCCCGCACGAGCTCTTGGCCCGGCTCGACATCGATCCCGAAACGCTCGCCAGCGCCGAGGACATCGAGGCGCGCGTGAACCAGTTCAAGCGCCAGCGCGACGCGCTCGGCGCGGTCAACCTGCGGGCCGAGGAGGATGCGCGCGAGGTCCAGACCGAGCACGACGCGCTGCAGACCGAAAAGGCCGATCTCGAAGAGGCCGTGCGCACGCTGCGCTCCGGCATCGCCAGCCTCAACCGCGAGGGGCGGGAGCGCCTGCTCACCGCGTTCGAACAGGTGAACGCCAACTTCGGAATGCTGTTCACCCACCTCTTCAACGGCGGGGAGGCCAACCTCGTGATGGTCGAGAGCGACGATCCGCTCGAGGCCGGCCTCGAGATCATGTGCCAGCCTCCGGGCAAGAAGCTGTCGACCTTGTCGCTGCTATCGGGCGGGGAGCAGACGCTGACCGCGCTCGCACTCATCTTCGCGGTGTTCCTGGCGAATCCCGCGCCGATCTGCGTGCTCGACGAGGTGGACGCGCCGCTCGACGACGCGAACGTCACCCGTTTCTGCGACATGCTCGACGAGATGTGCCGCCGCACCGACACGCGATTTCTCATCATCACGCACCACGCGGTGACGATGGCCCGGATGGATCGGCTGTTCGGCGTGACGATGCAGGAACAGGGCGTCAGCCAACTCGTGTCGGTGGATCTCAAGCGCGCGGAAAAGATGGTCGCCTGAGGCGACGAATGCGGGCGCGATGGCCCGTGTGCTCTATGCCGCCTTGCAGAGCTTGCGCAGCGTGCCCTTGCTGAACTGGCCGTCCTCGAGGCTCCGCAAAAGCTCGGCGAGGGTCGGCTCGTCCACCCGCTTGGCCGCGGAGCGGATCGAGAACCAGCGCCGCTTGCGCTGCTTGCGCTCTTTCCAGCGCCGCTTGAGCTTGTCGGCGATCATCGGAAAGAGCTGAACGCGACAGGGCTGGACGCTGCCGTCATCGAGCACCTTGCCATAGGTGTACGTGCCGATTGCCTCGCGCGCGATGTGTCCGCGCACGCCGGCTTCTTCCAGCGCCTCGATGGCGGCGGCGGCCCACGGCTTCTTGCCGTCCATCTCCCAGCCTTTCGGCATCACCCAGCGCCCGGTGTCCCGCGACGTGACCATGAGCACCTGGAGGCGACCCTTGCGATCCCATCGCAGAGGCAGCGCAGCGATCTGCTCTCCCCATTCTGACATCTCGACCTAGACAACTATTATTAAATGTTGATTATCAAAAGATATTAGCACTCGCTGCCTGACTTTCAAACATTGCAAGTAGGCAGGATTAAGGAAAACGTGCCTCCGACGCGGCGTCGTAACCGGCAGACACCGCTCTCACGATCGGCTCCGGCGTCATCACCGTCACCTGCCCGAGGGGCCGTGGGACGGCCCGGTATCCCGCGACCGACCAGAGCGCCGCCCCCTCCGCCAGCAAGAGGCACGGCGCTCCCTCGGACGACAGCACGAACGTCCCCGGCGGCAGCGTCTCGGCCGCCGCCAAGAACCGCCGCTGCGCCCGGCTCCCGGGCTCGATCCGGGCGGCATGAAGCACCCTGTCCATCTCCGCCGCGCGCGGTGCGGGCCCGAGCTCAGGGTGCGCCGCCGCGAAGGCCGCGCGAAACCGGAGGTAGTCGGCCCGCCGACACTCCGCGCAAGGCCGGTGCCCGGCCGCGAACGCCACAGCCTCGTCGGTGAAGAACAGCTCGGTATAGCGTCCGGGGGTCATCACCGCGCGCCGGCGCCCCCGGAACGACAGGCGGCAGGCGATCCACGCCCGGTGGCGCCATCGCGCGGCCCCGAGCCGGCGATCGTCGTCATGCAGGATCCCGCGATTGCCCATCAGCGTCCCGCGCATGTCGAGCGCGAGGATCTCGCCGGCAGGAGTGACGCGGTTCTGAAGAGGCACGGAACTTCCCTGTTTCACGCGGCGGCGAAGAGAGGAAGTGGCGGACCGAGGAGGATTCGAACCCCCGACCCCCTGATTCGTAGTCAGGTACTCTATCCAGCTGAGCTATCGGTCCGTGGAGCGCTGATTTATCTGGCCCCGCCGAGTGATGCAAGGGGCGCTCCGGGAAAATCTCGGGCCTTCCGCGGCGGCAGGCGGCCGCTCAGCTCAGGTCGCCCATCGGCAGGCGGATCACGAAGCACGTGCCATCCGGCCCAGACTGCGACAGGTCGAGCGTGCCGCCGTGGCCGCGCACCAGCTCCAGCACGATGGCGAGCCCGAGGCCCGAGCCGCCCTTGCGCACCCCGCCCCGGAAGGGCTGGAACAGGTTTTCGCGTGCCTTGGGGGGCAGACCGGGCCCGGTATCGGCCACCTCGATGCGCCAGACCGTTTCCTCGGCGGCGGCGCTGACGGTGATGTGGCCGGGCTGGCCCGATCCGATGATCGCCTGCCGGGCATTGCGCACGAGGTTCGACACGATCCGGTGCAGTTGCTCGGGGTCGGCGCGCAGCATCAGGTTGGGCGGGATGTCCGCGGCAAGCGACACGTCGTAATCGCCGATCGCGAGGTGCTCGGCCTCCAGCACGTCGTCGACCACCTGCGCGAGGTTAACGTGACCGAGGGTCGGCGCGGGTTCTTCCGCGCGGCCGAAGGCCAGCGTCGACTCGCACAGAGACACCGCCCGCGCGATGGAATTGACGAGCTTCGGCGCCAGCCGCTTCACCACCGGGTCCTCCGAGCTCTCGAGCCGGTCGGTGAAAAGCTGCGCCGATGTCAGGATGTTGCGCAGGTCGTGGCTCACCCGCGCGACGGCGCCGCCCAGCTGCGCCAGCCGCTCCTTCTGGCGCAGCGCCTGCGTCAGCTCCGTCTGCATCCGCGCGAGCGCATCCTCGGCCTCGCGTAGCTCGCGCACGGTGGCCTTTGGGCGGATGATCCGCCCGGCATCCTCGGGCGCGGCGGCGTAATTCTGCATGTGCGACACCACGCCCTTGATCGGTTTCACCAGCAGACGTCGGACCGCGAGAAACAGAAGGAACGCCGTCAGGACCGAAATCACCGCCGACAGCACCAGGATCCGCAGGCCGTAGTCGATCATCGCGGCGCGCAATTCGCCGGTCTGCAGCGTCACCTCGATCTGCAGCCCCGCGTCGCGCGACGGACTGCCGATCACCCGCACGAGTTCGCTCTCGGGCGTGACCAGCCGCGACAGCGCGTCGTAGATAAGCGTCAGCGCGCTCGCATCCCGCAGATCGTAGGTTTCCGACACCTCGCCCGGCATCGGCGAGGACAACACCAGCTGGCGCGCCTCGTCGCGGCGCAGAACGACGTTGTAGACCCCGGCATTGAGCAGCAGTTCCTCTTCCAGCGCCGGGTCGATCATGTCCGTCGCCAAGAGGGACAGAGACGCGATCTGCGCGCGTTCCAGCCGCGTGAGCAGGAAGCTCTCGCGGAATCGCGCGACCGACGGCACGAAGATCAGGACTTCGGCCAGCATCACGAAAATCGTCGTGAGGATCAGGAAACGGCCGGAAAGCGAATTAACCATAGTGCCCTGATGTAGCGCCGGGTTTACGGCATCCAGCGTTGGACCAATCCCACCGCACGCTTCACCGCCGCGCTGTCGAAAAGCTTGGGGGAGAAATATGCGCCGGCGGCCCGTTTGTTAACCTCTCCGTAGGTCGGGTACGGCGAGACCATGCCGGTCACCGCCGACATCTTCGCCTTTGACGACAGCGCGAAGGCCCAGAGGTTGATATGTTCGCCGGCCTGATGGCCGACGATCCCGGCGCCGACGGGTCGTCCGCGATGGACCACCACCTTCACCAGCCCTGCGGTGTGGCGCTCTGCATGCGCGCGGTCGTTGCCCGAATACTCGAAGCGTGCCACCTCGATCCTGTCGCCGTGCCGCTCGCGCGCCTGATCTTCGGTCAGGCCGACATTGGCCAGTTCCGGATCGGTATAGGTCGCCCACGGCAGGTGATCCGTCGTCGCCTTCGCCGGCAGACCAAGCACCGCGGAGCGCACCACGACGCCGGCATGATAGCCGGCCACGTGCGTGAACTGCAGCCCGCCTGCAACGTCGCCGATGGCGTAGACCCGGCGGTTTGTGGTCTTGAGCCGGTCGTCGACGCGGATACCGGTGCGCGTCGTCTCGATGCCTGCCTTGTCGAGATCGAGATCCTCGACATTCGCGCGCCGCCCCACCGCGACGAGCAGATGCGACCCCGAGACGGTGCGCCCGTCCTCGGTCTCTACCTCGATCGCGCCGGCCGTGCCCCGAACCTGCGCGGCCGTGGCATTTTCGAGGATGTCGACACCCTCTCCGCGGATCGCGTCGAGCGCGATGGCCGATAGCTCCGGATCGTCCTTGCCCAGCGCCTTTGCGCCTTCGAGGACCGTGACCTCGGCGCCGAGACGGCGATGCGCCTGCGCCATTTCCATGCCGATCGGGCCGCCACCGATCACGATCAGGTGCCGCGGCAGCTCGCGCAGGTCCCACAGAGTCTCGTTCGTCAGGTAGGGCACGCCGTCGAGCCCCGGGATGGGCGGCACGAAGGGCCGCGAGCCGGTGGCCAGGACGATCCGGCGCGCGGCGATCCGGTAGCCGTCGGTCTCCATCTCGCGGTCCGACACGAAGCGTCCGCTTTCGCGAATGACGCGCACGCCGAAGCCTTCGAAGCGCTCCTGGCTGTCATGCGGGGCGATGTTGGCGATGACGCCGTGCACGTGATCCTTCGCGGCGGCGTAATCGACCTCGGGCGTCACCGACGCGATGCCGTAGCGGTCGGCGTGGCGCATGGCGTGGGCGGTCTTGGCCGACTGGATCAAAGCCTTGGACGGCACGCAGCCATAGTTCAGGCAGTCGCCGCCCATCTCGTGACGTTCCAGAAGGACCACCCGCGCGCCCATCTGCGCCGCGCCGGCCGCGACCGACAGCCCGCCCGAGCCCGCGCCGACGATCAGGATGTCCGTGTCGATCCGCTCCATCGATCAGAGTCCCTTCTTGCCGCGCACAGCCCGGATGGCGATCGGCAGCGCGGCCAGCGCCGCGAGGCCGAGAAGCGGCAGGATCACCTGCGGCGCATAGAGCAGCGACAGGTCGGGCGTTCCGCCGCGGTCGAACACTTCGCCCACGCCGACGCCGATCGAGGTGAACACGATGGCCCCCGGCACGATGCCGAGCGCGGTGGTCAGAACGAAGTTGCGCAGCGACACACCGACGAAGGCCGGCACGATGTTGGCGACGAAGAACGGCACGACCGGGATCAGCCGCATCAGGAACAGCACCTCGATCTCGTTCTCGTGGAGCCGCGCCTTCAGCGTCTTCACCGTTCCTTCTGAAGCGTTCATCTTGGCCGACAGGGTCTGGCCGAGGCCCGTGCGCGCAGCAAGAAAGATCGCCACCGCGCCAATCGTCGCCGCGAGAACGTTGAAGGCCGTCCCGGCCCACAGCCCGAACAGGAAGCCGCCGGTCACCGACGCCACCGCCGCGCCCGGCAGCGAAAACGCGACGATGAGCACGTAGACCGCGACGAACGCCGCGGCGAGCCCGGCGAAGTTGTCGTTCCGGAACGCCAGCAGCGCGTCGCGATTCTCGGCGAGCGTCTGGAAGGTCAGGTAGTCGCGCAGGGTGAAGAAGCCGACCGCCGCGACGATCAGGATGAGCGCGAGCGGCAGGTGCCGCAGCAGGCCGGTCCGGGTCATCGTCGCGGTCTCCTTGGTGTCGCGTCGGGGGACGCTGTTGTCGGACACGGTCATCGGGGCGGCTCCTCGCGGGCTGGGCTGAAGTGGTCGATCTCAGAGCCAAAATGCGCGCCCCGGCCCGATCGAAACAGCGCCCTCACGCGCGCTTGATGCGCGGTGACGCGACAGGCGCCCAAACCGGGGGTCCCGCGCCGCGACTGAAACATTTCGGCCCGCCCGCGACCAGACATGTGTCAGAGTCTGGGATCTCGGGGCCCGATTTCCGTCGCGACACCCGGGCAGGATCAGCACGTTTGACAGCGGCAGGCGCTTTCCCTATAGCGCGGGCTTCATCACAGATTCCGTCCCGCGGGCCACGTCCGCGCCATGCGGGACCCGAAAGAAGACGACGGAGAACGGCGCCATGTCCAAGCGCACTTATCAGCCCTCGAACTACGTGCGGAAAGCCCGCCACGGTTTCCGCGCGCGCATGGCCACGAAGGCCGGCCGCAAGGTGCTGAACGCCCGCCGCGCGCGCGGCCGGAAGAAGCTCAGCGCCTGATCTCGCCCGCCGCGAGCCAGCGCATGATGCCGCCGGAGGCTCCGACAGATCCGTCGGGCGCCGTTCATCCGGCGGCTTCGTCGCGTTTGCCCGTCCGCATTGATCGGTTGCGGCGGCGGCCCGATTTTCTGGCCGCCGCACGCGCGGACAAGCAAGGCACGCCCTCCATGCTGGTTCAGGCCCGCAATCGCCGCGACGGCGATCCGCTGGTGCGCGTGGGGTTCACCTGTTCCAAGAAGATCGGCAATGCCGTGGCCCGCAACCGCGCCAAGCGTCGGCTGCGCGAGGCCGCACGACTCGTGCTCCCCGGCATCGCGCGCCCCGGTGTCGATTACGTCCTGATCGGGCGGCCCGGCGCGACCATCGAACGACCGTTCGACGCGCTCTGCACCGACCTCGGCCAGGCGGTGCGCCGCCTCAACGCCCGCCAGCAGGGCTGAGATGACGCCCGCGGCCCGGCTCCTCGCCCTGCCGGTTCGCGCCTACCGGCTCGTCTTTTCGCCGTGGGTCGGCTTCAACTGCCGCTATACGCCAACGTGCTCCGCCTATGCGCTCGAGGCGCTCGAGCGGCACGGCGCGCTGCGCGGTGCCTGGCTCACGCTGCGGCGGATCGGGCGCTGCAATCCCTGGGGCGGCAGCGGCATCGACAACGTCCCGGACTGACGCACGGTCAGGCGAGCTCTCGCCGAGGGTTCGAGAAACATGTCGCCCGATCGCGCGCGAGCGTGTATGCCAGCGGTACGGAGCCCGCATGACACGAGGAGGGGCGAGTATGACAGTATCGTTTCGCTTCGCCCATGCCGGCATCCGCGCGGGATCAGGCTGCTGCCGTCTAGGCTGAGCCGTCGTCCCGACTGATCCGGGCCGAGGCATCCGCCGGCCGGGATCCCTTTCGCACTTCAGACCAGCCAGTCCGGCGCGCAACGCCTGCGGGTGACGTGTGTCTCGGCCATGTCCGCCTAGTGCGTCCGGCCTGACATTTACACACACAGGAGCCCGGCCCGGCCGGGACAGATGCATGATCCGACTCGTTCACACCAATGCCGTCTCCGAGACGAGCATAGATGCCACCATCGCGCGCCATGGCGCGCTTCGGGTTCTCATGGCCGCGCTCGGCGCGCTGTTGCGGCCGGCCGCGCCGCACCCGCCGCCCGAAGCCGGGGTCGATGGCCTCACGCCACATCTGCGGCGCGACATCGGCCTTCCGCCCGAGGCGGCCCACGCGCGACTCGAGGCGCTGCCGCCATTGATGCCGCCGGTCTGACCCGGCGGCCACGCCCCGGGCCGTCGCGGGCCCGGGGCAGACATGCACCGATCAGGATGCGGTCTCGATCACGCCGCAGGCCAGGCGGGTGCCCGCGCCGGCTTCGGCGCCGTAGCTGTCGGCGTTTTCGTGCACGATGATGGCAGAGCCGTCGTCGTCCATCACCGGCGCGTCGCCGCCGTCGATCGACAGGACCGTGCTCACCACGTCGGCGCGCACGTTGCCTTCGGCCCCGGCGAACACGTTGGGCAGATCGCCCGCATGCGCGCCGTCGGAGTTCATCAGGCCGTGCGCATTGTCGCCCGGCGCGTAGTGATCGCCGGCGGACGTGAAGTCGCCGCTGCACTCACCGGTCTGGTGCACGTGGAAGCCGTGACCGCCCTCGGGCATGCCGGTGGCTTCGACATGGAACAGCAGGCCGTCCACGGTCTCGAAGATGTCGACCTGCCCGACCTCGACGCCGCTCTGGTCCATCAGCGTCGCGGTGGCGGCGGGCGCCGCATCGTCCTGCGCCAGTGCCGCGCCGGAGGCGAGGATGGCGGCCGCGGATGCGGTGGCGGCAAATGTGCGAAGACGCATGTCTTCCTCCTGTAAGTCGTCGTTCGGATACGGCCGAAACGTGTGGCCGCGCGCGCCCGTTCCCCGCGTTTCCCCTTGTCCGGTCAGGCGCGCGCGCGTATCCCGCAGCCCATGCTCGACGACACCGACGACATCCACCCGCTCTTCCGCGGCGCGCCCAAGACCACGGAATTCAAGAAGCTGCGCAAGCGGCTCGTACAGCAGGTGCGCGAGGCGGTGGAACAATACGGCATGGTGTCGCCTGCGGCGCGCGACGGCGCCCGCCCGCGCTGGCTCGTCTGCCTCTCGGGCGGCAAGGACAGCTACACCCTCCTCGCGATCCTGCACGAGTTGCAATGGCGCGGCATGCTGCCGGTCGACATCCTCGCCTGCAACCTCGACCAGGGACAGCCCGGCTTTCCCGCCACGGTCCTGCCCGCGTTCCTCGAGGATCGCGGCGTGCCGCACCGGATCGAGTACCAGGACACCTACTCGGTCGTCGTCGACAAGGTGCCGCAGGGGCGGACCTTCTGCGCGCTCTGCTCGCGGCTCCGGCGCGGGCACCTGTATCGCATCGCGCGGGAGGAAGGCTGCGAGGCGGTGGTTCTCGGCCATCACCGCGACGACATCCTCGAAACGTTCTTCATGAACCTCTTTCACGGCGGGCGGCTGGCCACGATGCCGCCGAAGCTCGTGAACGAGGAGGGCGACCTCTTCGTCTTCCGCCCGCTGGCCCACGTGGCCGAAGCCGATTGCGAGCGGTTCGCCCGTGCGATGGACTACCCGATCATCCCCTGCGACCTCTGCGGCAGCCAGGACGGCCTGCAGCGCCAGCAGGTCAAGCAGATCCTCGACGGGTGGGAGCACAACAGCCCCGGCCGGCGTCAGGTGATGTTCCGCGCGTTGATGAACGCGCGGCCCTCGCACCTCCTCGATCCGAAGCTGTTCGATTTCGCAGGGCTCGTGCGCGACGCGGAGGCTAACGCGGAGACGGTGGCGCCCGACGTTCCGGATCTGTCTCCCGGCCATTAACGGAACGCACATCGCGCGGTTGTACCGTCCGACGCAACGGCGTGCGATTGGGGCGTTTCCATGTTCGAAGTCTTTGCGGTCCGGCGCGCGCAGGCCGGTCAGGCGATCCGGCGCAGCCTTGGCGGCGGGCAGATGCTGGCTTTCCTGCCCGCACTCGCACTCGCGGGTTTCTGGATCGGCGGGGAATGGCTGCTTCTGGCCGTTGCGCTCGGCCTGCCGGCCGCACTCGCCGCGGGGGGCGCACTCGACGCGCGCCGCCCTGCCGGCCCCACGGGGGCGGAACCCCGTGATCTCCTCGGCATCCCCTGCGCGGAGGCTGCCTGCGAGACCGCGATCCGCGACGCCCGGCTGTCGGGGCTCTCGACCGCCGCGATCGCCTTCGACCTCGACGGCCTGCAAACTGTGGCAGAGGACGCCGGCGACCGCAGCGCCGCGCAGGTCAGTGAAACCTGCCTCACCCGTCTGCGACACGCGATCCGCCTGGGCGATCGGGCGTGGCGCATCGGTGATGCCCGGTTTCTCGTGCTGCTCGAGCCCCGCACCCGGCTCGACGCGGAATCGGTTCTGGAGGCGGCGACGCGGCTTCAGCCGCTCCTCGAAGAGCCGGTGCGCGTCGATGGGACACCGCTCTGTCTCAGCGCCGCCGCGGGCTTCTGCACCATGACGCGGCTGCGAGAGGGTGCAACCGGGGAACGCCTGCTCGAGGCCACGCTCGACGCGCTGGCAGAGGCGAAGGCTGCCGGGCCGTCCG
The DNA here is from genome assembly GCF_900172265.1 of Roseivivax jejudonensis. GTDB lineage: Bacteria > Pseudomonadota > Alphaproteobacteria > Rhodobacterales > Rhodobacteraceae > Roseivivax > Roseivivax jejudonensis. The sequence goes on from NZ_FWFK01000001.1 coordinate 596,517, forward strand.
CGATCCGCGCATGGTCCGACGGGCTCGACGCCTCACGCGCGCTGCGCCGTGTCCTGCGCAGCGATGCGGCGACAGCGCTGGAGGCGGGCCAGATCCAGCCGTGGTTCCAACCGCAGATCTGCACCTCGACCGGGGAGATCAGCGGCGCCGAGGCGTTGGCCCGTTGGGTGCACCCCGAGCGGGGACTGGTTTCCCCGCTGCACTTCCTCGACGCGCTCGAAGACGGTGGCCACATGGGCCAGCTCTCCGACGTGATGATCCGTGGCGCGCTCGCCGCGCTCGCCTCGTGGGACACGATCGGGCTCGGCATTCAACGCGTCGCCATCAACCTGTCCGGCGCCGATCTGCGCGATTCCACCTTCGTGGAGCGCCTGAAATGGGAGCTCGACCGCCACGACCTGCGCGGCGATCGGCTCTGCGCCGAGGTGCTCGAAACGGCCTTCCGCGACGGCACCGATGATGGCGTCGCCACCACGATCGCCGAGCTGAAGCGGCTCGGCTGCCGTATCGATCTCGACGATTTCGGCACTGGGTCCGCCTCGATCATGGCCCTGCACCGCCTGCCAATCGACCGTGTGAAGATCGACCGCGGCTTCATCGCCGGCATCGACCGCAACGAACGGCAGCGCCGCATGGTCGCCGGCATCCTCAGCCTCGCCGAACACCTCGGGATGGAGACGCTCGCCGAAGGTGTCGAAAGCGCAGGAGAGCACGCGCTGCTCGCGCAGCTCGGCTGCGACCACGTGCAGGGGTTTCGCATCGCCCGGCCGATGCCTGCCGGCCAGATGCCCGACTGGGTCGTCACCCACCGCCAGAGCGTGGCCACCCCCGACCTGTCGCGCCGGGCGAAGTAGTCGCCACCGCCTCCGCCGCACCGGAGCGGGTCACGGTCCGTGCCGAGGCGCCGTTGTTGCAGACCCCGCCGAACCGCGCGCCCGGGCCGACCGACATGCCGGGCCGGCCCAGGCCCACCATGGCGACCGGCCAGTCGAAGCCGCTTGCGTGCACGCGCGAACACGATGCGCTCTCGCCCCGACCGGGCAAACATCCACCCGGCCGCCCTTGTCGCGCCGGGTCCGCGGGCGCGACGCGCCGTCCCGCCATCCGGAATCTCCTTGACCTTCGCTGCCCGGCTCTGTTGAACCCCTGCCATCTTGTCAGGACCGGGATCTCCGCCTCATGGACGACCAGAACAGGAACCTAATCGTCGCGACTGCACTCAGTTTCCTCGTGATCCTGGTGTGGTTCGTGCTGTTCCCGCCGCCGGAGCCCGATCCCAACGCGCAGCAGACCGAAACATCAGAGTCCGAACAGGTCGGAACGCCCGGTGACAACCCCGAGGCGATCGCCCCCTCGGCACAGCCCGACTCCGCCACGACGGATACCGGCCTCAGCGCCGAGGCCGACCCGGAGGCGCCGCGCGTGTCGATCGAAACGCCGCGCCTGACGGGGTCGATCTCGACGCTCGGCGGCCGGATCGATGATCTGCAGCTCAAGGACTACACCGAGACGATCGAAGAGGATTCCGAGATCGTCCACCTCTTCAACCCGGTCGGCGGCGATGACGCGTATTACGCCCTCTACGGCTGGGCGCCCGGGCAGGGCCTCGCCGTCGATGCGGTGCCCGGCCCGAACACCACGTGGCAGGCCGAGGACGGTGCGACCCTGACCCCCGACAGCCCGGTGACTTTGACCTGGGACAGTCCCGCCGGCCTGACCTTCTCGCGCACCATCTCGGTCGACGACGATTACATGTTCACCGTAACCCAGCGCGTCGAGAACACCGGCGAGGGCACGGCGTCGCTCGCGCCATACGGGATCCTGCGCCGGCACGGCGAGCCCGCCAACGCCAAGAACTTCTTCATCCTCCACGAAGGCGCCATGGCGATGGCCGATGGCGAACTGAGCGAGACCTCGTGGGGCGGCCTTACCGATCTCGACACCGATTCCGCGCTCGGCGTGCCGGCAGAGACCTTCCAGGTGGGCGAAAACGGCTGGATCGGCTTCACCGATCACTACTGGATGTCGACGCTGATCCCCGACGCCGGCCAGCGCTTCCGGGCCGTGGCGAAATACGATCCCCGCACGGACATCTACCAGACCGAGCAGGTCCTCCCGACCCAGACCGTCCAGGCCGGCGGCAGTGCCGAGGTGTCCACCCGTCTCTTCGCCGGCGCCAAGGAATGGTCGACGATCCGCGAATACCAGAACCAGCCGGGCACCCTCGCGCGGCTGTTCGGGGCCGAGGTCGACCCCGATCGCCAGCCGATCGACCGCTTCGTGGACTCGATCGACTGGGGCTGGTTCTTCTTCCTGACGAAGCCGATCTTCGCGGTGCTGCATGCCCTCAATGCCTTCATCGGCAACATGGGCGTCGCGATCATCGTGCTCACGCTCCTGATCAAGGCGCTTTTGCTGCCGCTGGCGTACAAATCTTACGTTTCGATGGCGAAGATGAAGGAGCTTCAGCCAGAAATGGAGAAGCTCAAGGAGCGCGCGGGCGACGACCGCCAGAAGCTCCAGCAGGAGATGATGGAGCTCTACAAGAAGGAGAAGGTGAACCCCGCTTCGGGCTGCCTTCCGATCCTCTTGCAGATCCCGATCTTCTTCTCGCTTTACAAGGTGATCTTCGTCACGCTCGAACTGCGCCACGCGCCGTTCTTCGGCCCGTTCCAGGATCTCTCGGCGCCGGATCCGACCTCGATCATGAACCTCTGGGGCATCCTGCCCTGGGGGGCGCCCGAGGCCGGCACGCTGCTCGCGCTCGTCTTCATCGGGATCCTGCCGCTTCTCCTCGGCGTCTCGATGTGGCTGCAGCAGAAGCTCAACCCCGCGCCGCCGGACCCGACGCAGGCGATGATCTTTGCGTGGATGCCGTGGGTATTCATGTTCATGCTCGGCAGCTTCGCGAGCGGCCTGGTTGTGTACTGGATCGCCAACAACACCATCACCTTCACGCAGCAATACGCGATCATGCGCAGCCAGGGCTACACGCCGGACGTGTTCGGAAACATCAAGGCAAGCTTCAAGCGCGGCGCCAAATCGTCGGGCGACAGCGGAAAATGACCGCCACCGTCACCGCGCTGTGGCGCCACCCGATCAAGGCGATCGGCCGCGAGGCGGTGGAGCGGGTGACGCTGGAAGCGGGCCAGACCATGCCGTGGGATCGCCACTGGGCGGTCGCGCATCAGAAGAGCAGCGCCGACGGCTCCGAGTGGGTGCCCTGCGGCAACTTCCTGCGGGCGGTCAACATCCCGACGCTGATGGCTGTCGAGGCCGACACCGACGAAGCCCGGGGCCGCGTGACCCTGCGCCATGTCGATCGTCCGGAGGTCACGCTCGACCCCGTAACCGACGAGGCCGAGCTGCTGGCCTGGCTGCAGCCCCTCACCGCCGGCAGTCCCTTTCAACCGGCGCGCGTCGTGCGAGCCGCGTCCCGCGGTCTGACCGACAGCGCGATGCCGTCGATCACGCTCTGCAACGCCGCCTCCCATGCCGACATGGCGGGCCGCGCCGGGCGCGAGCTGTCGATCCATCGCTGGCGGGGCAACATCTGGATCGACGGATTCGCCCCGTGGGAGGAGTTCGACTGGATCGGTCGGGAGGTGCGCATCGGTGACGCGACGCTGGCGGTGCGCGAACGCACCGGCCGCTGCAAGGCCACCCACGCCGATCCGGATACCGGCATCCGTGACATCGACATGCTGGGCCTGCTGTCCGCGCTCGGTCACCAGGATTTCTCGGTGCAGGCAGAAGTGACGCGGAGCGGCGCGGTGGCCATCGGCGACACGGTCGAACTGCTGTGACGACGCTGCGCTTTCCACTCTCCGATCGGCCGGAGCCGCAGGCGGCCGAGGCCGCGCACCGGCTCTTTTCAGCCGGGGCGGACTTTCTCAAGGGCGTCGTGGCGATGGACGGCCTGCCGGACGACGACCGGGTCGAGGTCTGCTTCGCCGGACGATCCAACGTCGGAAAGTCGACGCTCATCAACGCGCTGACAAACCGCAAGGGGCTGGCGCGCGCGTCGAACACGCCCGGCCGCACGCAGGAAATCAACTACTTCACGCTCGGCGACAGTCACTACCTCGTGGATCTGCCGGGCTACGGCTTCGCCAATGCGCCGGTCGCCGTGGTTCGGCGCTGGCAGGACCTGCTGAAGACCTACCTCGCCGGCCGGGCGGGCCTGCGCCGCGCGTTCGTCCTGATCGATGCGCGCCACGGCGTGAAGGACGTCGATGACGAGATCATGACTTTGCTCGACCGCAGCGCCGTGACCTTTCAAGCGGTGCTGACGAAAGCCGACAAGGTCAAGGAAAAGGACCGCGAGGCGGTCCTGGCGCAGGTGCGCGGGCGCCTGGCGACGCACCCCGCGGCCTTTCCCGAAATGGTGCTGACCTCGTCCGAAAAGGGTTGGGGCCTCGACACCCTGCGCGCGCTGATCGCCACCCTGCCCTGATCCCGGCCGCAACGCCGCGCCCCCGCGGGGCGCGGCGCGCCACGTCAGTCCGCGCCCTTGACCTCGAAGCGCATGTCGCCGCCGCTTCCCAGCATGCGCTGGAGTGCGAAGGCCGCGGCGGTGAAGGCGATGCCGATCAGGTCCGTGGCCCATCCGCCCTCGATCATGAAGAGCGCAGCGACGAGGAGCGCGATCCGGCTGAACCACGCCGCGCGCGCCCCGAGCAACCAGCCCTGCACGCCGGACGACAGCAGGAACACCCCGAACGTCGCCGTGATGCCTGCACGGGCCACCTCGAACCATGTACCCTCCATCAACAACGCGTTGTTGTAGAAGAACATGAAGGGCACGATGAAGGCGGCGATGCCGATCTTGAACGACGCCACCGATGTCTCCATCGGGTTGGCGCCCGATATGCCGGCCGCCGCGTAGGAGGCCAACGCCACCGGTGGCGTGATCGCCGAAAGGACCGCGAAGTAGAAGACGAAGAAGTGCGCGGTCAGCTGCGGAATGCCGAGTTCCACGAGGCCCGGCGCGACCACCGACGCGGCCACTGCGTAAGCCGCCGTTGTCGGCATCCCCATCCCGAGGAGGATCGAGATGCACATGGCGAAGAAGAGCGCGAGAAGCTGGCTCACCCCGGCCAGCCCGAGCAGCAGGTTGGAGAACCGCGCACCGACGCCCGTCAGCGCGATCACACCGACGATGATGCCCGCGCACGCGCAGACCGCGATGATCTGGATCGACATGTAGCCGGCCAGTTCGAACGCCTTCACGATCGAAGGCAGGCCCATGCGATATGGCGTGAGCCAGCTTACGACCGCGGCGGTCACGGTCGCCAGCGTGCCCGCCCGGATCACCGAGTAGCCCATGAACAGCGCAACGATCAGGATGATGATCGGCAGGAACAGGAATACCCGCTTCATCATCGTTTTCAGCCGGGGCAGTTCGTCGTCCCGCATGCCGCGCATGCCGAGCTTGGCCGCCTCGAAATCGACCATGAAGTAGACCGAGACGAAGTAGAGGATCGCCGGAATGACCGCGGCAAGCGCGATCTCGGTGTATGGGATTCCGGTGATCTCGGCCATGATGAACGCGCCCGCGCCCATGATCGGCGGCATGATCTGCCCGCCGGTCGACGCCGCGGCCTCGACCGCGCCGGCGGTCTGCTTCTTGTAGCCGACCTTTTTCATCAGCGGGATGGTGAGCGACCCGGTCGCCACCACGTTGCCCGCCGACGTGCCGTTGATCATGCCCATCAGGCCACTGGCGAAGATCGCGACCTTCGCCGGGCCGCCGCGGGCGCGACCGGCGCAGGCGAACGCGAAGTTGACGAAGTAATCGCCCACCTTGGAGGCCTGCAGGAACGCGGCGAAGATGATGAAGAGAATGATGTAGGTCGAACTGACCGCCGTCGTCGGCCCGAGGATACCGGCATCGGTGTAGACCTGGCTGAAAAAGCGTTTCCAGCTGATCGCCGGCGAATTGAGGAACCCGGGTAGGTACTGCCCCAGGAACACGTAGGCGAGGAACACCCCGGCAATGATGATGAGCGCGAGGCCGGCGACCCGGCGCGTCAGTTCCATGATCAGGATCGTGCCTGCGGTGGCGGCGATCGAGATCCCGACCGGCGCGAAGGGCGTGCCCGTCGAGTTGCGCATCAGCGTGCCGTAGATGGCGATGAGGTAGACCGCGACGGCGATCCCGCAGATCGACAGCACGAGGTCGAGCCATGACAGCGTCGCGCGCTGGCGGCGCGAGGCCCACGCCATCAGGACGCCGCCCACTGTCGCCACCATCAGCGGCACGCCGTAGAGCCACACCTCCCAGAAGCGGATGGTCTCGTCGATCCCGGTCCAGGAAAAGCCGTTGGAGATCTTGATGGCGAACCAGATCGACACCCCGAGCGACCACACCGCCGGGATCAGCAAGAGCGCGCCCAGCCGGTCGATCATCGGGGTCTCGCTCACGTCGTCCGCCGGATCGTTGCCGAACCGGGTCGCGGCGTAGAGCACGAACCCCAGAAGCAGCGCACCGGCCACGTGGACGATGCGGAAGTTCCACGTCTCCATCGGAAAGGTCGGCAGGAACGGAATCTCGATCCCGGTCCATTCGGCGATCGACAGACCGTTGAGCGCCGCAACGTGGAAGAAGGCGTAGATCGCGGAGAGCGCGCTCACGGTGTAGAATCGCCAGCCCGTGAACAACCGCCTGTTGGCGTCGACCGGTTCGTCGTCGACCCCCTCGGCGATCTCGAGGTCCATCGGATCGGCTTCCTGCTGTGTCATGACGGCCCCCTTCCCTGGTCAGCGCTGTCGGTCTCGGGCGCAGGTCTCTTTGGTCTGTGGATGCGCCGTCGGTTCGGGCCTCGGGGCCCGATGCAGACAGGGCCGCGTCCTGTCGCGGAACGCGGCCCTGCAATGGTCCGAAAGGACCGCGATCAGCTTCCGGAGCTGTAGATCATGTCGTCCGGAATATCGGCGTCCGCGTTCTCCATGAACCAGCGCGCCGCGCCCGGGTGCCACATGAGAACCTGGTTGCGGTCCCAGTTCTCCGGCACGGTGCTTTCCGCCGCGCGGTGGATGTTCACCATCCGCTCGTTGTCCGACATGACGATGTCGGTGACGGCGTAGACGAAGCTCTCGGGCAGGTCACAGCCTGCGATCGCGAAGTTCCACATCGACACGGAGCGTGCGGGCTCCTCGAGCGTCGAATAGGTGTCCGCCGCGATCTCGAACTCGGAGACCGGGAACTCCTCGAGCAGCATTGCCTGCTCTTCCTCGGTGAACTCGATGATGTTCACGTCGGTCTGCACCTCGAGCTGGCTGACCGCCGGGACCGGCACGCCGGCGGCGAACGCGATCACGTCCAGAAGGCCGTCCTGCAGCTGCGTGCCGAGGTCGGACCAGCCGCCGTTGCGGCGCTCGTAGTTCACGCCGAGCGTGTCCATCATGCGCGGAAAGTAGGTGTCGGAGGTCGAGCCCGCCGGGCCGAAGCCGATGCGCGCGCCATCCGGGATATCGGAGATCGACGCGATGTCCGACGACGACAGCGCGGTCACGGAGAACGGCGTCTGGTACATCGGGAACATCGCGCAGGCGCCGGTCATCTCCAGGCCGGGCGCGATCGGGTTGGTGCCCTCGAGCGACTCCGCCGCCGGGCCCATCGTCGTCATGCCGAAGGCCGCGTCACCGGTGTGAACGAGCGCCATGTTCTGCATCGGGCCGCCGGTGACCTCGCCACCGCCAGAAATGCCGAGTTCATCGGCCACGAGGTTCGCCCAGCCGGAGCCGTAGGCGAAGTAGGTGCCGCCCTGGCTCGCCGTGCCGACGGTGAAGCTGTCGGGCCAGCCCTCGCGGTCGCCGTACTCGTCCTGCGCGGAGGCGGCCGTCGCGCCCATGGACACGAGCGCCGCTGCGCAGAGCGCATGGGCGGAAGTGGTGAATTTAGTCATGAAATTCCTCCAGTCGGTACAGTCGTGCCGGTCCTCTTCCGGCGGAACCGGTGTAGTCGCACCGTACACCAACCCGGGCGTCTTGCAATCTAGGCAAATCGGGTTTGCGCCGATGACCGGTCGCACTCAGACTAGGACGGGCGCCGGCCCCGGCCAGCCCCGCGGCCGGCATCGGGCGCGCGCGACACGGCAGGGGCCCGAAGCGCAGGCCGGGCCGCGAACGGCGCCCCTTGCACCGCTGGCGCGCCCGTCCGATAACGGCGCGGCCCGCTTGAACGGTCAGACGAGATGCAGCCGCAGGACATGAACCGAGACTGGCACGCCACCGCCCGCACGCTGTCCGAGGCGCTGCCCTACATGCAGCGCTATTCGGGCGCGACCGTCGTCGTGAAATTCGGCGGCAACGCCATGGGCGACGTCCGCGAGATGGCGAGCTTCGCGCGCGACATCGTCCTGATGCGGCAGGTCGGCATGAACCCGGTCGTCGTGCATGGCGGCGGACCGATGATCAACCAGACGCTCGAGAAGCTCGGCATCGAGTCTCGCTTCGTGCGCGGCAAGCGCGTCACCGACCAGGCGACTGTCGAAGTCGTCGAGATGGTGCTGACCGGGCTCGTCAACAAGCGCATCGTGCAGGCGATCATGGACGAGGGCGGCCGCGCCGTCGGCCTGTCGGGCAAGGACGACGACCTTATCGTGTGCGCCGCCGACGATCCCGAGCTCGGCTATGTCGGCCGCCCGATCGAGATGAACGTCCAGGTGCTGCGCGATCTGTTCGCGGCGGGCATCATCCCGGTCATCGCCCCGGTGGCGACGGGCATGGACCCGAACGAGACCTTCAACGTGAACGGCGACACCGCGGCGGGTGCCATCGCCGGTGCGCTCGCCGCCGACCGCCTGCTGCTTCTCACCGACGTGCCCGGCGTGAAGGACACCACCGGCGAGGTCGTGACCCAGCTGTCGCCCGACGACGTGCGCAAGATGACCGCCGAGGGCGTGATCGCAGGCGGCATGATCCCGAAGACCGAAACCGCCCTGAAGGCGATCGGCGAAGGCGTGCGCGGTGTCGTGATCCTCGACGGGCGGGTGCCGAACGCCTGTCTTCTTGAACTCTTCACCGAGCATGGCGCGGGCTCCCTGATCCGCTCGCCCGAACTGCCGCGCCACGAGCAGCGGGTATGAGCGGCGTGCGCCGGCTTCTGCTCATGCGGCACGCGAAGTCCGACTGGAGCTTCGAGGAACCGGACCACGATCGCCCGCTGAACGCGCGCGGCCGGCGCAGCGCCGATGCCCTCGGCGCGTGGCTGCGCGACAGCGGCATGCTGCCAGATCAGGTGCTCTGCTCCACATCCCGCCGCACGCGCGAGACGCTGGAGCGGCTCGACATCGATGCGCCCGTCCGCTTCGAGGACCGGCTGTACCACGCCGCGCCCGAGGCCGTGCTGGATGCCCTGCGCGGCGCGGAGGGCTCGCGCGTGCTTATCATCGGGCACAATCCCGGCTTCCAGGAGACCGCGGCGCGGCTCGTCCGCGCCGCACCGACGCATCCGCGCTTCGGCGACTATCCCACCGGCGCGACGCTCGTCGCGCGCTTCGCGCTCGACGATTGGCGCGATGCCGTCTGGGGTATGGCAGACCCCGAGGATTTCGTGATCCCGCGCGAACTGCTCGACGCGTGAGCGCTCAGTCCCGCGTGTCTGCCCGGGCGAACGCCTCGCGAGATCTCAGGTTCTTTGCATAGGCCTTGAAGGCGTCCGGCGGCGGCGGAAACTTCGCCGCAATCGCCCAGCCACCGCAATGGCACAGGATGATGTCGGGCACGGTCATCGTGTCGCCCATCACATACGGGCCCGGAATCTCTTTGGTCAGGCGCTCGAGGTTGCGCGCGTATTCCGACTTCAGGCTGTCCTTCACCTCGGGAACCCGGTCGGCCTCGGGCAGGACGAAGCTGTGCCGCGCAGCGGTCCACAGAAGCGCGTCGAGTTCGTCGAGGATGCGGAAGGTCCACGCGTCCTGCCGCGCCCGCTCGGGCGTGCCGGCCGCATGGGTGAACCCGCCGTGCTTGTCGGCGAGATAGGTCAGGATCGCCGCACTGTCGGGAATGACGTGATCTCCGTCGAGCAGCACCGGCAGCTTGCCGAGCGGGGACACGCGCGTCACCTCTTCGGAGCGCGGCGCGGCCGGCACATGGGTGTAGTCCTGGCCCAGTTCCTCCAGCATCCAGAGAACCCGGAAGGCGCGGCTCTGGCGCATGCCGATGACGGTATAGCTCATTGATGTCTCTCCTCTGCCCGCACCGAGACTGGCCCAGTGCCGCGCGTCCGGCAAGCGCCCGTGCCCCTAGCGGCGGGCCAGCATCGCCAGGCGGATCAGCGCCCGTTCGACAAGCGCCATTGCCGGTGCATGCTGTCCGGCCGAGCGGAGCGCGAGATCGGTCTCGGTCAGGATCCGCACCGCCTGCTCCAGCCGGTGCATGCCCCAGCCTTGCGCCTGCCGCAGCATGCGGTCGCGCCGCGGACCGAAGACCGGCGGCCGCAGCCGCCCGATCCCCTGCCCCGGCCCGCCGGGATCGGCCGCCGCGGCATGGAGCGCGCGAAAGTGGCGCAGCGCGAAGATCGTCACCTGCACGGGCTGCACGCCCTGCCCCTCGAGCCGCCGAACGATCGGACCAAGCTGGTCCGCCTCTCCGTCGGCCGCGGCGTTGAGCGCGTCGTCGACCTCGGCGTCGGTCGTCGCCGGCGCCAGCAGCGCCACCTCCGCCGCCTCGAGCGGTGTCGGGTCGTCGTATTTGTAGAGCGCGACCTTCTCCACGGTCTGGCGGAAGTCGCCCGGATCGAGTTCGCGCGCGAGGGCAAAGAGCGCGTCCGACGCGGCGCGGTCGATCGACACGAGGCCGGCGCGGGTCAGCGTGTCCTCGATTTCGGCCCGCCCCGGCGGGTCATTGTAGATGCCGACGGCATACGCGCCGCGATGACCCTCGAACGCCTTGCGCAGTTTCGATCCGCCCTTGAGCGCACCGGCCGTCACCACGATCTGTGCGTCGCCCGGCCGCCACTCCGCCAGCGCGGCCTCGATCGCGGGAAAGACGGCATCGGTCGCGTCCTCGACGAAGGCGACCCGCGGCCCCGGAAAGAACCCCTGTGCCTTGATGGCGTCGAGCAGGGCAGCGCGGTCCTTGCGCAAATCTCCGCCCGGTAGCCGCGTCAAACGCATCTCGGTCTCGCCCTCGGGGCCGATGAGCGCGGCAATGACCTCTTGCCGGCGCAGCGCCACGCGCATCGCGTCCTCGCCATAGATGAGGATCCCGGTGGCGTCGGGATCGGGCCGCTTGAAATAGGCGGGCGCGTCGCGTGCCGAAAGCTTCATCGCCGTATCACCCGGGCAGTTCGGGCGCGGCGAGGATCAGCCGGTCGACGATCCGGTCGGCCAGAAGCGTCATCAGCCGCTCGAGCGCATCGCGTTCCGCCGCGAGCGTGGCGACGGCGGAGCCCGTGGCCGAATAGCCGGTGAAGCTGTCGAGCCGATCCTCCAGCACCACGGCACCGGTCGCCGTGTCGCGCAGTCGGATATCGACGCTGCCGACGACGCGATAGCGCGTCGTGGTTCCCGTCGAAGTGGTGCCGAAATCGGTCTCGCCGGTATCGATCGGTGTTTCGAGCGCATAGCGCCCGCCGGGCGCGTGGCCGAGGCGTTCCTCGATCCGACGATTGAGCACGTAGCCCGCCCGGTTCCTCGGCTCCGACAACGCAACCGAATCCTGCAGCCGACCGGCCGAGCCCTGCGGCCCGTAGGCCGGCGTGAAGCCGCAGGCCGGCGCCACGACGAGAGCGGCCAGAACGGTCCGGCGGTCCAGTCGTGTCGGAACAGGGCGGCGCGGCATCGCGGGATCTCTCGAAACGGCAGGGCGGGCCGGCGGCACCGGCCTCTCGCGGTGTTACGCGCCGCCCGCCCGCGCGTCCAGTGGCGGCGCGGTCCGGTCGGCGTTCACCGGCTGTTTACCACTTCCGTGATCTTCAGGAGGGGCCGTGCCGAGATGCAGCGACCGCGGCGGAGGTTCGACGATGGACAACGAGATTCCAGCCCTGACCGCTTCGGCCACTCGGTCGGCGCCTACACTGGTTCTGTCGCGTAGCGTGCTCGACTTCCCCGAGAACGCGACCGGCACGGTGCTGACGGCGCGCGCACCGGGCGCGACGCTGACCCTCGCAGGCCCGGACGCGCCGCGCTTCGTTCTCGGCGCGAACGGCGTTCTGCGTTTCGTCGCGCCACCGGACTACGAGGTGCCGGCCGATCTCGATCGCGACAACGTCTATCGCGTGACCGTGCGCGCGACCGCGCAGGGCGAAACCGCGACGGCCACAGCTGCGATCACCGTCGCCGACGTGGTCGAAACGCTGCCGCAGCCGGGTCTGAGCCTGTCCGAGACCGCGCCGCGCTTTTCCGAGAACGGGCTCGGTGTCGTGCTGACCGCGCGCGGTGCGCCCGGCGCCAATCTCGGTCTCATCGGACCGGACGCCGCCGCCTTCGTCCTGATTGGCGGCGTCCTTCGTTTCGTCGAGCCACCGGATTTCGAGGCGCCCGCCGACGTAGACGGCAACAACCGCTACGACGTTACCGTCACCGCCCGGAACCCCGAGACCGGCACGCTGGACGACGCGGTCGCAGCGACCGTGACCGTCACAGACCTTTCCGATGGCGGCGTCCCTCCGAAGGCCGGCGTGCCCGGAGAGCTGATCGTCGGCACCGACGGCAACGACAGCCTGCCCGGCACGGCGCGCGACGACACCATCGGCGGGGGCGCCGGCAACGATACGCTCGATGCCGGCGGCGGTGACGACAGGCTCTCGGGCTCGCTCGGAAACGACAGCATCCTCGCCGGCGACGGATCCGACGGGATCGGCGGCGGCCCGGGGGCCGACACGATTTCCGGCGGCGGCGATGCGGACACGATCGGCGCGGGTGCCGGGAACGACATCGCCGACGGCGGCGGCGGTGACGACATCGTCAACGGCGGCCCCGGCATGGACCGGCTGCTGGGCGGAGACGGAGACGACACGTCGGGCGCCAGCTTCGGAGACGACACGGTGTTCGGCGGCACAGGCGACGACAGCCTCGGCGGCGGGCCGGGGCGGGACCTCCTGTCGGGAGAGGACGGCGGCGACGCGATCGGCGGCGGCGAGGGCGACGACAGGATCTTTGGCGACGCTGGCGACGACTTTCTCGCGGGCGGCGGGCGCCACGACACGATCGACGGCGGCGCGGGAAACGACACGGTGAACGGCAGCGCCGGCTTCGACGTGATGGCCGGCGGCACAGGTGCGGACGTCTTCGCCTTCAACGATTTCGCCTCGGGCGACGTCGACCGGATCACCGATTTCGAGGACGGCCTGGACCGGCTGCGCCTTGTCGGTGTCGACAATGCACCGGGCAGCGGACTGGCCGGCAAGCTCGAGGCCCTGAATCCGACCGACGCCCGTGTGGACGGCGCCGACTCGGTCCTGCTCGTCTACGAGGGACACCGGATCGAGGTCGTCGGGCTGAGCGTGGCGACGCTCGACATCGGCGACGTCATCTTCATCTGAGGCCCGGCGATCCGGCGTGCGGCGTGCGGCGACCGCCTCTAACGCTGGGCGCACATGCGCATGAGCTCGCCCGCGCACCGGTGCCGCTGTGGCGCGCGCGCCGCCGTCGCCGACAGGCGAGTCGTGGGGACGTTCCCCCGCGCGGGCCGATATGGCATGACGCGTCGGGCGAGCGGACCAGGAGTGCAGACCGTGAAAATTCTCGTGATCCATCAGAACTTTCCGGGGCAGTACAAACACCTGGCCCCCGCCCTCGTGGAGCGCGGTCACGACGTGGTCTCGCTCACCCCGAAAGTCGAGAAGCCGACGACGTGGAATGGCGTTCGGCTCGTGCCCTACACGATCAAGGGCAGATCGACCGAGGGCATCCATCCGTGGCTGCAGGATTTCGAAACGAAGATCCTGCGCGGCGCATCGTGCTTTGCCGCCGCCCGCGAGATGAAGGAGAAGGGTTACAATCCGGACGTCATCCTCGCCCACCACGGCTGGGGCGAGAGCCTGTTCCTGAAGGACGTGTGGCCGGACGCGCGGCTCGGCCTGTACTGCGAACTCTACCATCTCGCGACCGACGAATTCACCCGGTTCGATGCCGAGTTCGACCGCGGCAATCCCAGCCTGACCGGCATGCGCATCCGGCTCAAGAACCTCAACAACCGCCTGCACGAAGAGGTCATGGACGCCGGGATCAGCCCGACGCGGTTCCAGGCGTCGACATTCCCGGAGCGGTGGCAGGAGCGGATCACCATTGCCCATGACGGCGTGTTCACCGACGAGGTGAAGCCCGATCCGGCCGCCACGCTCGAGGTCGGCGACGGGCAGATCCTCACCCGCGACGACGAGGTCGTGACCTTCATCAACCGCAACCTCGAACCCTACCGCGGCTACCACGTCTTCATGCGGGCCCTGCCCGAGATCCTGCGCCGCCGGCCGAACGCCCAGATCGTGATGATCGGGGGCGACGAAACGAGCTACGGCGCCAAGCCTCCCGCCGGAAAGACGTGGAAGCAGATCTTCATCGACGAGGTGCGGGATCAGATTTCGGACGCGGACTGGGCGCGCGTGCATTTCCTCGGACGGGTGCCCTATTCGCGCTTCCTGGCGATGCTGCAGGTCAGCCGCGTGCACGTCTATCTGACGTATCCCTTCGTGCTGTCGTGGTCGCTGATCGAAGCGATGAGCGCCGAATGCGCGATCCTCGCCTCGGACACGCGTCCGGTGCGCGAGGTGCTGACCGAAGACGAGACCGGACGGATGGTGGATTTCTTCGATCGCGAGGCGCTGGTCGACGGCCTGTGCGCGCTGCTCGACGATCCCGAGGCCCGCGCCCGGCTGGGTCGCGCCGCGCGCGCCCATGTGGTCGAGACCTACGACCTGCGGACCGTCTGCCTGCCCAGGCACGTCGACTGGGTCGAGCGCCTGGCAACGCTCGACCCACGTCCGATCATCGATTGACGCCGATCAGAACCGGTCGTCGGCAGCGCGCAGCTGCCGTGCGCGCGACAGGATCGCGTCCTCTACCGCGCGGACGGTCGCGGGCGACACCGGACCGCCGCGCGTGGCGAGCGCGACGTTGAGCGATCGCGCATCGAGCGCCGGGTCGCTGACGTAGATCGTCGCGCGATAGGCCTGCCCGCCGCCGGGCGGCACGCCGTAGCCGGTGGTGATCACCCCGGTGAACGGATCGACGGATTCGACCGGCAGGAAGCTGAGCGTCTCGAGAGAGGCGTTCCAGATGTAGCGGTTGACCGCACCGACCGTGCCGGGCTCGCCGCGCGGGCGGAAGAAGTCCCAGATGGTCGATCGTGGCGGGCCCTGCTCGCCGTAGATCTCCTGATCCGCGATGTCCTGTGCAGGCCGGGTTTCGACCGGCTGCCGCGGCGTGTCGCCCCTGAACGCGCCACACCCGGCCAGAAGGCCAAGGGCCGCGATGGGCACCAGAACCCGATACATGCGCATGATGGTCATCGTCCCCGCTCCCGGCCGTTTGCCGCGGCCCGTCCTTGCCGTTTCGCTTGTCCTTACAAGGCGCGGCGGCGTCCGACAAGTCGGCTCCGCCGCTGGGTCGACGAGCGCTTTGCCAGCCGGTCCAGACCTTTGTGGCAATTGTGCACCATCAAAAAGGTTGTTCCGCAACGCTCCGGGCTCCGCCTTGCGTGGCGCGGGGTCACCGGCGCATAGACAGTCCCATCAAGGCCGGGCATCCGGATTGGTACGTGCCTTAAGACACATGAGGGAACACATGAAAAAGATTCTTCTTGCATCCACGGCGCTGGTTGCAACGGCAGGCGTCGCATCGGCCCAGGACTTCGGCGTGGCTCTGTCCGGCCAGGCGGAGATGGGTATCTTCGACAACGGCAACGATGACTCGCAGTTCTTCACGGACCTCGACGTCACCTTCACCATGACCGGCGAGTCCGACAACGGCATCTCGTTCGGTGCAACGATCGACCTCGACGAGGCGACCGACCAGCCCGACTTCGAGAGCCCCTCGGTGCAGGGCGGCGAGAACATGTTCATCTCGTTCGGCGGCGCAACCCTGACCATGGGTGACACCGACGGCGCAATGGACGCAGCGATGCCGGAAATGGCGCTCGCAGGCGGCTCGCTCGCAGACGACGAAACCGGCCACGGCGGCTACGACGACCAGGACGGCCACGTTCTGCTCGGCACCGACTCCGGCCTGTCCTTCGACGGCACCGGCGACGGCCAGATCGCGCGCTTCGACTACGCGTTCAACGCCTTCACCTTCTCGTTCTCGGCTGAGCAGCTGGCGAACGGCGACGACGATGTCACCCTCCTCGGCGAAGACATCGGCAACTCCGTCTACGGCCTCGGCGTGTCCTACGCCGGCGACTTCGGCGGCGTCTCCGTCGAAGCCGGTCTCGGCTACCAGACCATCGAAGACCTCGGCGACACGTACGGCATCGCGGCCACCGCGGGCCTCGCCAGCGGCATCTCCTTCGGTGCAACCTACTCGCAGACCTCGCTCGAGGATGACCTCGCAGACGCGGCCGGCCTGACGGACGACTCGATCGACCACTACGGCGTCGGCATCGGCTACGAGATCAACGCCTTCGAAGTTGGCGTGAACTACGGCAAGTACGAGTCGGACGACTACGAAGTGTCCGGCTACGGCCTCGCAGCCATCTACGACTTCGGCGGCGGCCTCTCGATGCGTGCCGGCTACGGCAACACCGAGACCGACGACGATCTCTTCGACGACGACGGTTTCGACACCTACTCGATCGGTATCCGCATGAGCTTCTGATCTCTCACGAGATCGGAGTTACGGAAAGAGCGGGCCTTGCGCCCGCTCTTTTCTTTTGTGCGGGCGCTGCCTAGACCGGGATCCGGAAAGGAGCCCGCGCATGACCCGCACGGCCGAGAGCCCCGCCGCCCGCTACAAGGCCGCCCTCGCCGAGATCGAGGCGGGCCGCTTCGACAGCGCGCGCGCCGCGCTCACGCGGCTGGGGATGGAACAGCCCCGCGCGCCAGAGATCCCGCTGCAGCTTTCCCTGATCGCCGGGTATCGCGGCGACCTCGCGACGCGGCTGCGCCAGATCGACCGCGCCCTTGCGCTGAAACCCGACGACCCTGCGCTGCTCGATGCGGCGCTTGCGGCGTTCGGCGTCGCCGGTGACGAGGCCCGCGTCATGGCGCTTCTTGACCGACGTGTCGCCGTCGCGAAAACTCCGCTTCATGCCCAGACCGACAAGGCGATCTGGCTTCAGCATGCTGGCCGCTTCGCCGACGCGGAGGAGCTTCTGCGCGGCCTGATCGCGCGCCATCCCGACGAGGGCGTGCTCTATCGCACGCTTTTCGCGACGCTGACCGTCCCGGCGGACGATCCACTGATGCCGGGGCTCGAGAGGCTCCTGACGAAACCGAAGATCCCCGATGCCGCGCGCCTGCACGGCCATTTCGCCATGGCCAAGGCGCGCGAGGACCAGGGCGCATGGGAGGAGGTGTTTCCGCATCTCGACGCCGCCAACCGGCTTCAGCGTATCGCGGCGCCCTACGACCGCGCGGCGCACATGCGCGAGCAGACCGCGTTTCGCGCCGCGCAGGACGACGCGACATTCGCGCCGCCCGCGGCGACGACAGACGCGCCCAGCCCTGTTTTCGTGATCGGGCCCCCGCGGTCCGGCACGACGCTGGCCGAGCGCATCCTCGCCGGCCACGCAGGCGTGACTGCCGGTGGCGAACTCGCCCGCGCGCTCAGGCTTGTCTGGACACGCACGGTGTCGGGCGATCGCGTCAAGCGCCTCTCGGCGATGTCCGGCGCGGAACTCGCGGCACTGGGGGCGCGCTATCGCGACTTCCTGCGGCTCGACACCGGCGCGGTGGACGGGGTCGTCACCGACAAGTCGATCCAGTCTCACATGGTGCTCGGCTACCTGGCGCGAGCGTTGCCCGACGCGCGGTTCGTCGCCATCCGCCGAGACCCGCGCGACACCGCGCTGTCGATCTACAAGAACCACTTCAGGACCGGCACGCATCGCTACGCCACCGACCTCGGCGATATCGCTCACGCGCTCAAATCCTATCGCGACAGCATCGCGTACTGGCGCGCGCGCCTGCCCGACCGCGTGACCGAAATCGCCTACGAGGATCTTGTCGGCGATCCGAACCCGACCGCGCGGCGCCTCGCCGCGGCTGCGGGCCTGGACTTCGCGCCGGAAAGCCTCGATCTGGCGGGTGGCGGCACTGTGCGCACCTTGTCGGTGGCGCAGGCGCGCCAGCCGATCCATGCCGGACGCCGCGCCGCCTGGCGGCGCTTCGAGACCGAGTTGCAACCCTTTTTCGACGCCTGGGGAGACGCGCCGTGGGACTGACCGATATCCGCACCCGCATCGAGGACGCCTGCACCCGCGCTGGCCGCAAACCCGCCGACGTGGCGCTGATCGCGATCTCCAAGGTTCAGCCGAACGAACGGGTGAAGGCGGTCCTCGACGAGGGCCATCGGCTTTTCGGTGAGAACACGGTGCAGGAGGCCGAGGGCAAGTGGCCGGACTTCCGCGCCCGCTACGACGGCGTAGAGGTGCATCTCGTCGGTCCGTTGCAGAGCAACAAGGCCCGCCGCGCGGTGGAGATTTTCGACGCGATCCATTCGGTCGACCGCCCGAAGATCGCGCGGACGATCGCCCGGCTTGCGCAGGAGATCGGGCACTGCCCCGACCTCTTCCTTCAGGTCAACACGGGCGAGGAACCGCAGAAGGCCGGCGTTCTCCCAGATGAAACCGACGCCTTCGTCGCCGAGTGCCGCGCGCTCGACCTTCCGGTGCGCGGCCTGATGTGCATCCCGCCGGTCGAGGAGACGCCGTCGCTCCACTTCGCCCTGCTCGCCAAGCTCGCCGCGCGCAACGACCTTTCGGGACTGTCGATGGGCATGTCCGGAGACTTCGAGGAGGCGATCGCGCAAGGCGCCACGCATGTGCGCGTCGGCTCCGCGATCTTCGGCGAACGGGTCTATTGACCTGAGCCGGCCGCGCCGCCCGCTTGCGGGTGACAACGCGCGCGGCCCCACCTATAAGCGCGGCGAAAATCCGTCACGGACACGAGGATCCAATGACCATCCAGGTATTCGGCCACAAATCTCCCGACACCGACTCCACCGGCAGCCCTCTCATCTGGGCTTGGTACCTGAACGAGGTGCGCGGCGAGGACGCCCGCGCCGTCCTCCTCGGCGAGCCGAACACCGAGGCCGCGTTCATGCTGGACCGCTGGGGCTTCGACAAGCCCGAGATCATCGGCGACGTGGACGAAGGGGCGCCGGTCGCCATCGTCGACACGAACAATCCCGCCGAACTCCCCGCGTCGATCAACAAGGCCGACATCCGGTCGATCATCGATCACCACAAGCTCGTCGGCGGGATCGAGACCAAGGGGCCGATCCAGATCCGGGTGGAGCCGCTCGCCTGCACTGCCACCATCCTCTACAAGATGATCGGCAAGGACATGGCCCGCGCGCCGAAGTCGATCAAGGGCGCCATGCTGACCTGCATCCTGTCGGACACGCTGGCCTTCCGCTCGCCCACGACGACCCAGGAGGACAAGGCGATCGCCCATGCCCTGGCCGAGGAACTGGGCGTGGATGTCGAGGGCTACGCCGAAGAGATGTTCGCGGCAAAGTCCGATGTCTCGGCCTTCTCCGACGCCGAGCTTCTGCGCATGGATTCCAAGGAGTACGAGGTCGACGGCACCAAGCTTCGCGTCTCCGTTCTGGAAACCACGGCACCCGATCAGATCCTGTCGCGCAAGGACGATCTGAAATCCTCGATGGTCGATGTCGCCAAGGAAGACGGCGCCGACGAGGTACTGCTCTTCGTCATCGACATCCTGAAGGAAGAGGCGACGCTCTTGGTGCCGAACGACCGCGTGAAGGGGATCGCAGAGGCAAGCTTCGACACGCAGGTGTCCGGCGACACTGTCGTCCTGCCTGGCGTGATGAGCCGCAAGAAGCAGATCATGCCGGTCCTGAAGGCCGGCTGATCCCGCCCTCGCGCACGGCCGCACCCGCATTCGGGGCGGCCTGCGCCACGGCCCGAGGAGCCCGCCCGATCGCCCGCATCGTCTTCGATCTCGACGGCACGCTGATCCACAGCGCGCCGGATATACGCGCAGCGGCCAACGCCATTCTCGCGGACGAGGGTGCGGCGCCGCTGTCGCTGGCGGAAACGGTGTCCTTCATCGGGTCCGGTGCGCCGGTCTTCGTCGCGCGCATGCGGGCCGCACGCGCCCTGCCCGAGGACGACCAGCAGCGGCTGCTGCGCGCCTTCCTCGACCGCTACGAGACGGCGCATGCGCTGACCGAACCCTATCCCGACGTGGTGCGGACGCTGACGGCGCTTCGCTCGGACGGGCACCGGCTCGGCATTTGCACGAACAAGCCCGAGCGCCCGGCGCGCCACGTGCTCGACCATCTGGGGCTCTCCGCGCTGTTCGAGACCGTGGTCGGAGGCGATACGCTGAGCGTGCGCAAACCGGATCCCGCGCCGCTACACGCCGCGGCGGAGGCGCTCGGGGCGGGGCCGCTGCTTTACGTCGGCGACAGCGAGACCGATGCGGAGACTGCCGCCGCGGCGGACGTACGCTTTCTCCTCTTTACCGAGGGATACCGGCGGAGCGCCGTCGAGACGATCGCGCACGCGGCGCGGTTCGACCGCTTTGGCGACCTGCCCGGCCTGATCGCCGGCGCGCTCGACGGGGCGGCGCTTGCTGCGCCTCGACCCCCGGCATAGGGTCCGCCGCGACGTCCCGTCCAATCACCGAAGGCCCTCTCCATGACCCAGATCGTCGACTCCCTCGCGGAGGTGTCCGACCGCTACAGCGCGCTTCTCGTCGATCTCTGGGGATGCGTGCACAACGGCATCACGGCTTATCCGGCCGCCGTCGCGGCGCTGCAGGACTACCGCAAGACCGGCGGTCGCGTTGTTCTGCTGACCAACGCGCCGCGCCCGCGCGCGGACGTGGAGCGGCAGATTGCGCGCATGGGCGTGCCCGAGGACGCCTGGGACACGATCGCCACGTCGGGCGACAGCGCGCGCGCGGCCATGTTCCGTGGCGCGGTCGGCCGCATGGTGTGGTTCGTGGGGGAGGATCACGATGCGGGCTTCTTCTCGCCGCTGAAGGTCGTGGATGATCCGCTCGACGTTCAGAAGGTACCGCTCGAGGAAGCCGAGGGCATCGTCTGCTGCGGCCCGTTCGACCCGCATGCCGAGCCCTCCGTGCTGCGCCCGGAGCTGCTTCTGGCCAAGCAGAAGGGGCTGAAGCTCCTCTGCGCCAACCCAGATATCGTGGTCGATCGCGGCGACCGGAGGGAATGGTGCGCCGGCGCGATCGCGCGCCTCTACACGGAGATGGGGGGCGAAAGCCTCTACTTCGGCAAGCCGCACCCGCCGATCTACGACCTCGCGCGGATGCGCCTGTCGGAACTGGGCGAGGTCCCCGCCACGTCGGACATCCTCGCGATCGGCGACGGAGCGCATACCGATATCGACGGCGCGATGGGCGAGGACATCGATTCGCTGTTCATCACGGGCGGGCTCGCTGCCGCGGAGACGCGGACCGACCGGCAACCCGACCGTGCGGCGCTCGAGGACTATCTCTCGCGCGAGCAGATCTCGCCCAGCTACGCCATCGGCTACTTGCGCTGAGCGTTGCTGCACAGCCCCGCGACCGCCCTCGCGACCAAGGCAGCGCTTGATCTTTGGCGCCTGTAGCGCAATAAAGTTGCGAGATTGCGCCCAGACGGCGCCAAATATTTCCGGGCGATCCATCGATGGGGGCTGACATGTTCGACAACCTGCCGCGTGGGACCATCTGCATCGAGGATATCGAGATGGGCATGACCCGCTCGATCGAAAAGGAGATCACCGACCGCGACATCGAGTTGTTCGCCGAGGTCTCGACCGACCGCAATCCGGTCCATCTCGACGAGGACTACGCGCGCGACACGATCTTCGAAGGGCGCATCGCGCACGGAATGCTGACTGCCGGGCTGATCTCTGCCGTGATCGGCGAACAGCTTCCGGGTCATGGGACCGTCTACATGGGCCAAACTCTGAAATTCCTCGCGCCGGTCCGCCCGGGCGACCGGGTTCATGCCGAGGTGAAGGTCGTCGACATCGACGTGGCCAAGCGACGGGTGACGCTCGACTGCCATTGCTCGGTCGACGGCAAGAAGGTTCTCATCGGCGAAGCCAAGGTTCTGGCGCCATCAAGAAAGTTCGACTGAACTTTTTGACCTCCAACGCGCCGCGCGGCGCGGTCAGAACAGCGGTGCGTATTTCCAGTTGTCGGCGTCGGGCGTGACCTCGTCGAGATCGTAGCCGGCCGAGCGCAGTCGTTCGGCCGCGTCCACGCCGGCTTCCGCCGCCTGGTCGACGAGCGCGCGGCCGGCTTCGACGTCCTGTGCGACGCCGTGCCCGCGGATCAGGTTGATGCCGTGGTTGAGGGCCCCGATCGGGTCGCCCGCTTCCGCCGCGCGCCGGTCCCACCGCGCGCTGGCATCGGGGTTGTACTCCCCGCCGAGCCCGTTGTTGTCGAGCTGGCTCATCCAGGTCATGGCGCCTGTGTAGCCGGCTTCGGCGCAGCGCTCGAACAGCGCGCGCGCGGCGCCGTGCTTGCCTGATTTCGTCAGCATGTAGCCCGAGGCGCAGGTGACCATGTCCGTGGCCCCGTTCTCGGAATTCTCCAGAACGCGGCCCCACGTCATCTCGTCGGGGTTGAGCGTGCCGTACTCGTCGGCCAGCGACGGACCGGCAGCGAGCGCGCAGCCCAGTATCGCCATGAAGCGGATGCGATGCATGATCGTGTCCTCACTGCCAGAACCATAGCACGGCGCGGCGGGCCGATCAGCCCGCCGGTTCGTTCAGTCGGTCGGACGGAACGCGGCACCCCACGGAAAGCGCCCGACCTTGATCGTCTTGATCGCCTCGCGCGCGGCCACGTCCACGACAGTCACGTCTCCCGAGACGCCGTTGGTGGTGAAGAGCCGCGAGCGATCCTCGTTGAACTCCATGTGCCAGACGCGGCGACCCACCAGCAGGTAGTCCTCGACCTCGTAGGTCTCCGCGTTGACGAAGGCGATGTGGTTCGACGGCCCGAGCGCGACCACCGCATGCGTGTCGTCCGCCGTCATCTCGAAGCCGACGGGCTGCACCCGGTCGGGATGGATGCGCGGAAGCTCGAACCCGATCTTCGCCTTCTCGGTCTGGGTCTCGACGTCGAAGACGGTGATCGTGCCGCCGATCTCGGAACTGACCCAGAGCTCGGTGCCGTCCTTGACGAACTCGGCATGACGCGGCCGCGAATCGACGAGCGTATTGGCGAAGAGCTCCTGTGTTTCGGTGTCGATCCAGTGCGCCATGTTCGTCGTTTCGGACGTGGTGATGGCGATCGTGCCATCAGGCGACACGGCCATGCCCTCGGGCTCGATGCCCACGTTGATCTGGGCCACGACCTCGCGCGTCTCGGTGTCGACGACCGTGGTGATCGCGTCGTCCTCGTTGGCGATGTAGAGATGCCGGTTGTCCGGAGCGAGCGCGAATTGTTCGGGATCTTCGCCCGACGGCAGGTCATGCAGGATCTCGCCCGAGTCGGGATCCATGACCTGGACCGCGTCGCTGTCCGAGGCGCAGATGTAGACGACCGAATGATCGCGCGCGAAGGTGATGCCGCGCGGGCGTTGCCCGGTCGAAATCGTGCGCGTGACCTCCAGCGTTTCGGTGTCGATCACGCTGATCGTGTCGTCCTTTTCGTTGGTCACCCAGATCTCGTCTGCCATCGCCGGCGCGGCAAGAATGGCGGTCGAGGCAAGAAGCGTGCGCAACATGGCAAAATCAATCCTCTGAAAGGCGGCGGACCGAGGCCGTGGCCGCGGCCGGCGAGGCGTGGGTCAGGAAGCGTCGAAGGCGGTGCAGCCGGCCTCGGGCGCGTCGAGGCCAAGCGAGTCGAGCGGGTTGAGCTGATGCAGGAAGCCCTCGAGCGGGGCCTGTGCCGCGAGCGCGCGCGCATGCACGAGAGGGATGGGCTGGCGCATCTGGCCGTTCCAGTCGCGGAAGGTCAGCGGGCTGCCCTTGAAGCCCGCGAGCTCGAAATCCGGACCGAGCAGAAAGGCGCGGAGCGTCGGGGCATCGGCGGCTTCGGTGCGGGTGACGGCCTCGCCGATGGACCGGATGGCGGCCCAGGCCCCGTAATCCGCCGGCCGCATGTCTCGGCCCGCCGCATCGGTGAAGCGCGATTGCAGCTGCGCCGCGCCCCATTGCTCGACCACCGGCGCCCACGTCGCGGGCACCAGCCCCTCCGACCCCGCGATCGGCCGCGGGATCCACGTGTTGTAGGGAATGTAGCGGGCGAAATCCCCGATCTCGTCCGCCACCAACAGGACGTCGTACTCGCCAAGGTCCTGAGTGAAGAGCGGCACTTCGGCAGCCGCGTTCCGGCGCATGTCGGCATCGAAGCGC
Source organism: Roseivivax jejudonensis (assembly GCF_900172265.1). Classification (GTDB taxonomy): domain Bacteria; phylum Pseudomonadota; class Alphaproteobacteria; order Rhodobacterales; family Rhodobacteraceae; genus Roseivivax; species Roseivivax jejudonensis. The sequence continues at coordinate 620,976 of NZ_FWFK01000001.1, forward strand.
CACTCGGCGCGCGAGCCGATCTCGAGGCCGAACTTCGTCGCCGAGGATTCCAGCGCCTCGGCAAAGGCCGCGTCCTCGGGCTGTGGGCCGGTCACGAGCGCGAGGTCGCGCCACCGCCGTTCGACCAGCATCTGCATGAGCGCGTCGGTGCGCATGGCGTAGGAGGCGGACGTGTGCAGGAGGTTGGCGCGGCACGCCGCGCCGCGGAGCGTCGTGTCCTCCTCGGTCGCGTTGAACAGGAGCGCGTCCTGTGCCTCCGGCAGGTCTGCGGCAGCGAGGATCGCGTCGCGCGGCGCATCGAGCACCAGCAGATCGGTCTGACCGAGGGCCTCGGCGGCCGCGGCGGCGAAGTCGCCATCCTCCGGCACCTCGGTCACGGTCATCCCCCACGTCTGGCCGAGAAATCCGCCGGTGGTACGGTTGTCCGCAAGCCCGACCTCGGCCCCCGCGCGCCCCAGATCCTCGGGCAGCGGATCGAGGTTCGACAGGGTCGGCGGCGTCGGCGTCACCTGCCGCAAGTAATGGATCTCGACGTTGACCTCGGCGGCGGTCGTAGCGACCGTGCCGCACCACATCACCGCCGCGACGCAAAGCGTGAACGACTTTCGCATGGTGTGTCCTCCCTTGCCGATCACGCTACGCAATCGCGCCGCGGCGCCTCTATCCGACCTAAGTCGTGCGGCGCCGCGCCGCTCGCGCCACGAAAGTCCAATTCCACGCAACCGGGGCCCCGGATTAGACCGATTGAAGAGGAGACACTCACCTTTTGCGTTCCACGGGAGGAGCCACCATGACCCATCCGCTGATCCGTCCCGCCGGGGCCGCGCTCGTGCTCGCCTGCGCGGCGAGCCTCGCGCTGGCGCACGGCGACGTCGCGCCTCAGCCCGTCGATACCGGCGCACTGCCCGAGATCGGCGAAGAATGGCTGACCGAAAACCCCTACCGCGCCGACGCCGTGGGCGAAGATGTCTGGGCCGAGGCCGTGCGCATCGGCGCGTCCGGCTACAACCAGAACTGCGCACGCTGCCACGGGCTGGAGGGCATCTCCGGCGGGCTCGCGCCCGACCTTCGCTTCCTCGAGGCGGAGGAATACGGCGACGAGTGGTATGTCGAGCGGTTCCGGCACGGCTATACCCAGAACGGTGTCACCAAGATGCCGGCGTTCGGCGAGCTTCTGGGGCAGGAAGCCGCATGGGCGATCCGGACATATGTCGAGACGCGGCCAGACGGCGCGACGATGGAGGCGCACAGCGCCGAGTTGAAGGAGATACGCGACTCGCTCGAAGCCGGGTCCGCCGACGCCGAGACCGCGCAGGCCCGCCTGTCCGAAATCGCTGCAGAAATCGAGACGATGTCGGGCGCCCCTGTCGCCGACAGCGTCGCCTTCCGTGCGGCCAATCAGCTCGCCAACGGCGCGGACCAGGCGCAGGCCGCCGAGACGCTGACGATCGGCCTGTCGGCCGCGAACTGAGCCCGCCGATGCGCTCTCTCCTCCGGTCCATTGGCCGGGCGGCGGGGATCCTCGTGATCCTCGCAGCGCCGGCGTTCGCGCAGGACCCCTGCGCCGACTACGTGCCGCAACCCAAGCCGCAGAACACCGCGCGCGACATCGTCGGGCAGGACATCGACACCATTCGCGAACGCGGCTTCATGACGTTTGCGGTGTACGAGGATTATCCGCCCTATTCGTGGGAGGACGGCGGCCAGCCCCGCGGAATCGACGTGGACCTCGCGCGCCTCATCGCCGAATACGTCGGCGTCGAGCCACGGTTCCGGTTCGTCGCCGCCGGCGAGAACCTCGATGCGGATCTGCGCAACCACGTCTGGAAAGGGCCGATTGTCGGCGGCGCGGTGTCGAACGTGATGATGCGCGTGCCCTACGACAGCGCATTTGCCTGCCGGGTCGAACAGGTCACCTTTACCGGGCTCTACCATCGCGAAAGCGTCGCCATCGCCTATTCGGAGAAAGACTATCCCGACGCGAAGCCGGTGCCGGCCTATTTCCGTTTCGATACGGTCGCGGTCGAGAACGACTCGATCTCGGATTTCTACCTGTCGAGCTTCGCCGGCGGGCAGACGGGGGCGGGCGTGCGCCGCTTCGCCGACATGGAAGAGGCGATGGACGCCCTAGCCGCGGGCGAGACGATGGCCGCGATGGGACCGCGGGCGCAGCTGGAATGGGGGCTCGAGGACGGGATCGGGGTGCACGCGCCCCCGCTTCCCGGCTTTGCCAAGGCGGAATGGAACCTCGGCGTCGCGGTCCACTTCGCCTACAAGCCGCTGTCCTACGAGGTCGACGATGCGATCCGCTACGCGATGGAGGACGGGCGCATCGCGGCGATCTTCGAGGGTTACGGGCTGACCTACGCACCGCCCGAATGGTGATGGTGCCGGGCCGCGTTTCGTGGGCCGTCGACCTACGGACACGTGGCCCGGCGCGTTACTCCGCCGCTTTCGATGCCTTGTCTGGCGACTCAGCGGCCTCCCGTTCGCGCTTTTCTGCCGCGCGGCGGCGCTTCGCGATGCGCTCGAGTTCAGGCACCTCGATCCCGCGCTTTTCCGCGCTCTTGCGCACGGCGGTCTGGATCGCCTTAGAGCGCCGCAACAGCCGGCGGAAACGCTCCTCGTCGAGCGCGAGAAGCGTCGATGGCGCGATTGCGCGCACCTCCGCGCGCCGCGCGCTCTTGGTCAGCATCGCGAGCTGCCCGAAAAGTTCGCCCCGCCCAAGACGCCAGCTCTGGTTGGAGGCGCGCAGCTCCACCGCGCCCGAAGCGATGAAGTAGACGGTATCGGGCACGGAGCCGCGCGTGACGATCACGTCACCCTCGTCGACGTAGCGGGTCACCAGCGCGCGCGACAGACGCTTGAGCGTCGGCTCGTCCAGTTCCGAAAACAGCGGGAACTGCTTGGCCAGTTCGGCCTTCTGCAACACGATGTCGAGCGCCGGGCGCCGGTCCTCGCGCGAGAACCGGCGATCGAGCCGGTGCAAGAGGTCGGTGTGAAGCTCGACACCGATCAGCCCCTCCTCGAACAGCAGATCGTATTCCCGCTTTTCCAGTCGCAGCGCCGTGCGCCGGATGAAGCGGCGCTCGAGTTCCTCCGCGTAGCCGGGGTATTGCAGCCGCAGGCCATCGAGTGCCTGTTCCACCGCCTCGCCCCGCTGTTCGAGGAGATCGTGCAGGATTTCGGCGACACGGCGGCCATGGATACGGCGGATGCGCGTGTCGATGAACGTATCGAGGTCGCGCAGCACAAGACCCTGAAGCAGGAGGATCTCGAACCGGTCGGCCGTCAGCCGCGCCAGTGGATACGAGATGCCGAGCCGGTTGTAGATCCGCACGGCGAGCTTGAACGACGGATCGATGCCGACCGCGCGCCGCGCCGCACGACGATACCCAAGCCGGCCCGATTGCCGCGCCTGCTCCAGCAGCCGGTCGACGTCCGACAGGATCCGTTCGGTCAGCCGTGGCGACACGGCGCGTTCGCGGAACCGGTCGAGGATCATGTCGCGCTCCGCCCCCGCAAGCGCGATGAGCCCGAGCGTCACGCGGTCGCGATCAAGGATCTCGGCCGAGTTCTCGGCCGCCTTCACCGCGCCTTCGAGCCGTTCGCCGAAGCTCTTGGCCTCCGACCGGACGATATCGCGCGACAGGCCGTAGTTTTCCGTCGCGCTCGAGACGTCCTCGCGCACGCTTTGCAGCGCTACGGCGACGACCTGCTTGGCGAGGGCTGCATCGAGCGGCGACAGCGCGTCGAGACGGAGCCGGGAGATCACCAGCCGCAGCGTCGAGCCCTGGATCACGAGGGTAAAGAGCGTGTAGCCCGTCGCCAGCACGCCGACCATGCGCTGAATATCGTCCGGCACCCGCGCGCTTTCGGTCACGGCCAGCGCCAGCGCCAGCGTCACCGCTCCGCGCAGACCACCCCACAGGATCGCCGTACGGTAGGGCCGCTCGACATACGGCGACAGGCGCAGCCGGGCGAGCGCCGGCAACAGCCCGAACAGGATCAGCGCGCGCGCGAGGAGCGCCGCCGCAGTGACGACCAGGATCAGCCCGACATCGGTCCAGTCGAGCCCTTCGAGCAGCCGCGGGATCAGCAGCGCAGCCAGAACGAAGATCAGCGCGCCGGACCAGTGGGCCAGCAGGTCCCACATCTCGCGCATGTTCTGCCACGTGCCCGGCGACAGCGCGCCGGGCGCGCTTACGTTCACGGTCAGTCCCGCGGCCACCACGGCGATGACACCGGACGCGCCGAGGATCTGCTCGGCCGCGATGTAGGCGAGGTAGGGCACAGCGACCGACAGCGACAGCTGCGCCAGCTCGAAGCGCCCGAAGGCCGCCATGGCCATCACCGCCGCCTGACCGAACAGGACGCCGACGCCCGCACCGCCAAGCAGGATCAGCGGGAACCGCGCCAGCGCCGGCCCCAGTTCCGGATCCGGCACGCCCTGCATCACGAAGCCCATAAGCAGGCCGAAGATCGCGATGGCCGCGGCATCGTTCATCAGGCTCTCGCCCTCGACGATGCGGGCAAGCCGCCGCGGCGCCGCGATGGAGCGGAAGATCGACACGACAGCGGACGGGTCCGTCGTCGAGACGATGGCCCCGACGAGAAGGCATGTCACGATGCTCAAGCCCGACACGGTCGACAGCGACCAGCCGACCACCACGGTCGAGAATACGACCGCGACGACCGCGAGCACCACGATCGGGACCCAGTCGTCCAGCATCCGCCGCAGGTTCATGCCCAGGGTCACCTGAAACAGCAGGGTCGGCAGGAATACGTAGAGGAAGACGTTGGACCGGACGGGAAAGTTGAGGATCGCCTCCGCCACCGGATTGAGCGCGTCGGTCAGATCGGTGCGCAGAAAGAAGCTCGCCGCGGCACCGATGACGATGCCGAGACCCGCCAGGATCACCGAGTAAGGCAGCCGCAACCGACCGGCGAGCGGCTCGGCCACCCCGATGAGCACGAACAGGGCCGCGATGACGGCGACGACGACAACAACATCCATGACGGTGAGTTAGTCTAGCGCGGTCCGCGCAAAAATGCAGGCCGCGCGGCACGCCGCAGTGCGCGTCATCCGCGCGAAAGACCGCGCAGGCGCAGCGCGTTGGTCACCACGAAGACAGATGACAGCGCCATCGCCCCGGCCGCCAGCATCGGCGACAGCAACAGACCGAAGGCCGGGTAGAGCACGCCCGCGGCGACCGGGATCAGCACCACGTTGTAGCCGAAGGCCCAGACCAGATTCTGCCGGATGTTGGCCATGGTCCGGTGCGACACCTCCCGCGCTGTCGCCACGCCGGTGACGTCGCCGGACACCAGGACGACGTCGCCCGCCTCGATCGCGATGTCGGTGCCCGTTCCGATGGCGAGCCCGACCTCGGCCGCGGCGAGGGCGGGTGCGTCGTTGATCCCGTCCCCGACGAACGCCACCGGCCCGTGCTCTCGCGCGATGTCGGCCAAGGCTTCAGTCTTGTCGGCCGGAAGAAGACCGCCGCGCGCCTCGTCGACGCCGAGCGCACGTGCGACGGCCTCGGCGACGCGGGGACGGTCTCCGCTCAGGAGCGCGACGCGGAGCCCAGCCCCGTGGAGCGCATCGATCGCCTCTTTTGCTGACGGTTTCACCGGGTCGGCCACGCCATAGAGCGCGGCGAGGCGCCCGCCACGCGCCACGAGAACCGGGGTTTCGGCGCGCGCCTCGACGGCCTCCAGCGCATCCGCCAACGGGGCGAGGTCGATCCCGCTCTCTTCCATCAGCCTTGGCGAGCCGACGAGCAGCTCATCGCCCCCGACACGGGCGCGCAGGCCGCGGCCGGTCACCGACTCGACTGCCGAAACGGCAGGGCGCGGCCCGTCGGATGCGGCCTCGAGCGCACGCGCGATCGGGTGTTCGGAACCGGCCTCGGCGGCCGCAACGGCGCGCAGTGTCTCGTCGGGATCGCCCCCCGACACCGCGTGGCGCGATACCAGAGTCGGCGCGCCTTCGGTCAGCGTGCCGGTCTTGTCGAAGACGATCGTGCGAACGCCCTCGAGCCGTTGCAGCGCGTCACCGCGCCGAAACAGCACCCCCAGTTCCGCCGCGCGGCCGGTGCCCGCGAGGATCGAGACCGGCACGGCGAGACCCATCGCGCAGGGGCAGGCGATGATGAGAACCGACACTCCGGCGACGAGCGCGTGGGTCACCCCCGGCCCAACCGCGAGCCAGACCGCCACGGTCACGAGCGCGATGACCAGAACCGCCGGCACGAAGACACGCACCACGCGGTCGGTCAGCGCCTCGACCGGCAGGCGCGCGGCCTGGGCCTCCTCGACCATGCGGGCGATCCGGGCCAGCGCGGTATCCGCGCCAACGGCCGTGGCCCGAAGCGCGAGGGCGCCGGTCCCGTTGATCGTGCCGCCGGTCACGCGGTCTCCCTCCCCGCGCGCGACCGGTGCGGGTTCGCCCGTCAGCATGCTTTCGTCGATCCGCGACCGTCCTTCGATCACCTCGCCGTCGACCGGCACGGTCTCGCCGGGGCGCAGCTCCACGATGTCGCCCACCGCAACGGTGTCGGCGGGCACCTCTTCGACCCCGCCGGGCCGGCGCACGCGCGCGACCGCGGGACGACGCGCCATGAGCGCGCGGATCGCGGCGCCGGCGCGGCCCTTGGCCCGTGCCTCGAGCCAGCGGCCGAGAAGGATCAGCGTCACGATGACGGCGGCCGCCTCGAAATACACCGCGCGGGCCGCCTCGGGCAGCACGGCCGGCGCGACGGTGACCAGGGTGGAATAGAGCCAAGCCGCCCCGGTACCGAGCGCGACGAGGCTGTTCATGTCCGGGCTACGGCGCCAAAGGAGCGGCAGCCCTGTCGTGAAGAACCGCCGCCCGGGCCCGGCAAGGACGAGCGTCGCCAGCACGAACTGGATCCAGCGCCATGCCGGACCGAGCGTCGTCATCGTCCACTCGTGCACTGCGGGGATAACATGGCCCCCCATCTCGAGCACGAAGACCGGCAGCGTCAGCGCGCACGCGATGAGCAGGTCACGGCGCAGCGACGCCGCTTCGTCCTGGCGCTCCTCCGTCGGCTGGCTGTCTGCGGGAGCGGCCTCGTAGCCCGCCGAGCGGACGGCGGCCACGAGGCGGCCGTCATCCTCGGCGCCGCGAAGCACGGTCACCGATGCCGTCTCGGCCGCGAGATTGACCGAAGCGTCGGTCACGAAGGGCAGCGCCCGCAGTGCATCCTCGACCCGTGCGACACAGGACGCGCAGTGCAGCCCCGACAGCCGCAGGCGCCGGGTCTCCGTCCGCGCAGGATACCCGGCCTCCGCGAGCTTCTGCGCGATCGCCGTGGCGTCGCCGCCCGCGACCTGCGCCGTCGCCGTGGCGAGGTTGACGCTCGCCGATTGCACGCCGGGCGCGGACTCGATCGCGCGGGTCGCGCGTCCGGCGCAGCCCGCGCAGGTCATGCCGTCGATTTCGACACGGAGCATGGGATGGGTCACAGACGCACCCTCCTTTCAAAAAGGCAGATGGTGCCGCACAGTGGCACGCGTCAAGTGGACACCACGCCGTACATCGTCGGCGCAGGCCGGCTCAGTGCGTGCGGCTGTGGCACATCAGCAGTCGCGCCCGGCACTCTGCGCACAGAAGTGGCAGCCCGGTACGCTCTGCGGCATGCAGGAACGGAAGGAGCGCATCCGGCCGCAGCACGAAGGACGCATGCGCGAGCGCCTCCTCTCGTCCGCCGCGCGCGGCGGAATCAACGATGCGGCACAGAGCGTCCTCGTCCGCAGTCAGTGTTACCGCCTCGGGCGGCGCGATGCGCGGCGCGGTCCACGCAGACCGCGCAAGATGCGCCGACAGCGCCTCGAAAGCCGACAGGCAGTCGCGGGCCCGCGCGGGGCCTAGCTCGGCCGCGAGCGTGGCCCAGACATGCGCCTGTGCCTCGGGGCCCAGCGGCCAGAGCCGCAGCATGTCGAGCGTGCGGGCCTCCGGTCCGGTCAGATCGTGGAGCGTCCGGAACGGACGGCTGGTGTCGGTCATGTCGGGCGTTCCCACTGGGGCTGCGTCATACCTGATAAAAAATATCGGGAAAGTCAATCCTAAGCGTCGTGGCGCTCGGCGCTGCGCCGTCCGCGCGGCTGACATCGGTGGCAAGCCGAAGTCCGACGCGCCATAAATCGCTTACACCCGCCGCGCGGCACAGCACGGTTCGCGAAGACGATGATGATGAGACGCGCCCGCGCCCGGCTACAGGTCCGCCGGCAGCGGCTCGGGCCGCATCGCGCGGTCGAGCCCTTCGCGCGTCAGATCCCAGTGCTGAAGCGCGATCGCGGCGGCGGCCACGCCGTCGCGCGCCTCGATCGCGGCCAAGAGATCGCCGTGTTGCGACCCGGCCCGCTTCAGCTGCTTGCGGTCTTTCTTGTCGGCGGGGGCGTAGAAACCGACGGTCAGCCGCGTGATCTCGATCATCAGGCGGGTGTGCCCGGGAGCGAGGAACGGATTGCCCGCCAGCGACGAGACGCCCTCGTGGAACCGGTGATCGGCGAGCGCGGCCGCGGCCGGATCCTCGGCGGCGAGCGCGGCCTCGAAAGACGCCTGCTCCTCGCGTAGCGCCTGAAGATCCTCGCGGCGGTGCTCTTCGGCGGCCTGCCGGGCCAGCGCCGCGACGAGAAGTGACGCGCTCCGCAGGAGGCTGCGATACCCGACGAGATCGAGCTGGGCGATGGTTGGGGCGCGGTTGGCGCCGAGTGTGACGTAGCCCGCCCCACCGAGGCGCTGGAAGATTTCGCGCAACGGCGTTCGCGACAGCCCGTATTCGGAACACAGACGCGCCTCCTCGAGCGATGTGCCGGGTCGGAGATCTCCCGTCAGGATGCGGGCCTTCAGATCTTCTTCGATCCGGGCTTTCTCGGAGCGTGCCATGGCCGCCCTATACCGCCCGCCACCGCAACTCCGCAATGCTTCCGCCCCGGCGGCTGCCGGATGCGGGCACGCCACCGGCGTGGCGCGGCCCGCGTGGTTCGGGATCAGGCCGCTTCGCGGGCGCCGGGCGCTTCCTTGGCGCCGGTCATGTAGGCGACGGCGTCGTTCATCGAGATCTCCTTCGGGTTCACGACACAGAGCCGCTTGCCGAGGCGATGGACGTGGATCCGGTCCGCGACCTCGAAGACGTGCGGCATGTTGTGGCTGATGAGGACGATCGGCATGCCGCGCGCCTTTACGTCCTGGATGAGGTCCAGCACCTTGCGGCTCTCCTTCACCCCGAGCGCGGCAGTGGGCTCGTCGAGGATGATGACCTTCGACCCGAACGCGGCGGCCCGCGCAACGGCCACGCCCTGGCGTTGCCCGCCCGACAGGGTTTCGACCGGCTGGTTGATGTTCTGGATCGTCATCAGGCCGAGGTCATTCAGCTTCTCGCGGGCGACCCTCTCCATCGCCGGCTTGTCGAGGCGGCGCAGGAAGCGGCCCATCGGCCCCTGCTGGCGGATCTCCCGGCCCATGAACATGTTGTCGACGATCGACAGCGCGGGCGACATCGCGAGGGTCTGGTACACCGTCTCGATTCCGTGGGCGCGGGCGTCGATCGGCGAGTGGAAGTTCACCTTCGATCCGTCGAGCTTGATCTCGCCATCATCGGGGATCACCGCCCCCGACAGCGCCTTGATGAGCGACGACTTGCCCGCGCCGTTGTCACCGATCACGGCGAGGATCTCGCCCGGGTAGAGGTCGAAGTCGCAGCGGTCCAGCGCGGTCACCTTGCCGTAGCGCTTGGTCAGGCCGCGGGCGGTCAGGATGGGGTCGGTCATGCGGTCACCTTTCTGATCCACTGGTCGACGGCGACGGCGCCGATGATGAGCGCGCCGATGAGAAGGTAGGTCCATTGGGCATTCGCGCCGGCCATGCGCAGGCCAAGCTCGAACGTGCCCACGATGAGCGCGCCGAAGAACGCGCCCCAGATCGACCCGCGGCCGCCGAAGAGCGAGATGCCCCCGATCACGACGGCGGTGATCGACTGGATGTTTCCGACCACGCCGGTCGAGGCGGAGGGCGACACCGACCCGAAGCGGCCGATCATCACCCAGCCGGCGATGGCGCAGATGAACCCCGCGAGCATGTAGACCGACATGATCGTGCGGTGGCGGTCGACGCCGGCAAGCTCGGCCGCCTCGGCGTCGTCGCCCACCGCATAGACGTGCCGGCCCCACGCGGTGGAGCGCAGCGCATAGGCCAGCACGATCACGAGGACGATCATCGTCACCACGCCCAGCGTCACGATCGCGCCGCCCATCTCGAAGCGCACGCCCATAAGGCCGAGAAGCGGCGCTTCGGCGCGGATGTCCTGGCTGCGGATCGTCTCGTTCTGCGAATAGAGGTAGTTCGCCGCGAGCACGATCTGCCACATGCCGAGCGTCACGATGAATGGCGGCAGTTTCACCCGGCTGACGAGCCAGCCGGAGGCCGCCCCGATCGCCGTGCCGACGGCGAGGCCGCAGGGAATCGCGATGGCCGGCGGGATGCCGTAGCGAAAGCTGAACTGTCCCATGATAACCGAACAGAAGACCGCGATCGCCCCGACGGACAGGTCGATCCCGGCGGTGAGGATGATGAGCGTCTGCGCCGCCGCGAGGATACCGACGATCTGGACCTGCTGGAGGATCAGCGTCAGCGTCCCGGGCGAGAAGAACCGCGACCCGAGCGTCAGCCCGAAGATCAGCAGCGCCACCACCAGCACGATCAGCGGCACGAGCGCCGGCGTGACGTGCAATGCGTGCTGCAGACGATGGATGAGGCCCTTGCGGTTGTCCTCGAACGCGGCGACTTCCTGGCTCGCGCCCGACAACGAGGACTCGTAGTCCTGCCCCTTCGAGGCGGTCTCTGACATGGATTCCTCCCTCCGGGCCCGGCCCGGTCAGACATGGTCGGCGGTTGGTGCGCCCTGTTCGGTCAGCCTAGCACGGATTGCGGGCCGGATCGCGGGTGCGGTGGCCGGGGCGCCTGTCGCCCCGGCCGAACGGGGCCTGTCAGCCCCAGCAGAGATCGAGGCCTTCCTCGACGGAGATGGACTCGACGCCCTCGGCCGGGTCGTCGGTCACGAGCGCCACGCCCGTGTCGACGAAGTCCTTGCCCTCGGTGTTCTCGGGCAGCGTGCCGTCCTCGGCGTAGGCGGCAATAGCCTCGATTCCCAGCGAGGCCATGCGCAGCGGGTATTGCTGCGAGGTGGCGCCGATGATGCCTTCCTGCACGTTCTGGACGCCGGGGCAGCCGCCGTCGACCGACACGATGAGCACGTCGGACGGGTTGCCCATCGCGCTCAGCGCCTCGTAGGCGCCGGCGGCGGCGGGCTCGTTGATCGTGTAGACGACGTTGATTCCCGGATCCTGCGCGAGGCAGTTCTCCATCGCGGTCCGGCCGCCTTCCTCGTTCCCGGCGGTCACCTCGTTGCAGATGATTCGCTCGTCTTCCTCGTCGCCCCAGCGGCTCTCGTCCATCGGATCGATGCCGAAGCCGGTCAGGAACCCCTGGTCGCGCAGCACGCCCACGGTGGGCTGGCTGATCGCGAGGTCGAGCATGGCGATCTTTGCGTTCTCGGCCTCGTCGCCCATCTTGGCGGCCGCCCACTGACCGATCAGCTCGCCGGCGCGGAAGTTGTCGGTGGCGAAGGTCGCGTCGGCGGCGTCGACCGGGTTCAGCGGCGTGTCGAGCGCGATCACCAGAATGCCGGCATCGCGGGCCTGGCGCACCGGATCGACGATCGCGGCCGTGTCGGACGCGGTGATCAGGATACCGTCGACGCCGTTGGCGATGCAGGTTTCGATCGCCTGCACCTGGCTTTCGTGGTCGCCGTCGACCTGGCCGGCATACGAGTTGAGCGTGACGCCAAGCTCCTCGGCCGCCTGGGCCGCGCCTTCGCGCATCTTGACGAAGAACGGGTTGGTGTCGGTCTTTGTCACGATACAGGCCGAGATGTCGCCGTCCTGCGCGGCGGCGCCTTGCGCGCTAAAGAACGAGGCGAGCGCGGCGGCGCCGAGAAGGCCGGCCTTGCGGGTCATTGTCATGTCGTGTCTCCTCCCAGAACGTGGTTCGCCCGGCAAAGCACCCTCCGCGCTGCCGGTACGACCGAAGCGACGGTGCGCCCGCCGCGTCGTGCAAATCAACAAAAACGCGAGTCGGGGCGGCCTGTCAATAAATAAATCACTGTTATTTATTATTGACGCCACCGCCTGGCTCCGCAAGACTTCGACACTCTATCGCAACACGCCGAACACAGGAGACGCCTTTGCCCGCGGACCGCGACAGCACCGCCGATGACATGCCGATGGTCTCGGCGCGCGGCTCGAACCAGTCGGGCATGCGGGCGCACAACGAGCGCGTCGTGCTGAGCCTCGTGCGCCGCCACGGCGCCCTGCCCAAGGCCGATATCGCACGCGCCACGGGTCTCTCGGCGCAGACCGTATCGGTCATCATGCGCGGGCTCGAAGCGGACGGACTGCTGGTCAAGGGCACGCCCGTGCGTGGCAAGGTCGGCCAGCCGTCGGTTCCGATGTCGCTCGCGCCAGATGGTGCCTACTTCTTCGGGCTCAAGATCGGCCGCCGCAGCCTCGAGCTCATGCTGCTCGACTTCCGCGGGACAATCGTCGGGCGTCAGCGCGCCACGCATCGCTATCCCACGCCCGACGCCACCATCACCTTTGTCGAGGAGGGCGTCACGGCCCTGACCGGGTTGCTGCCGCCGCACGCGACCGACCGTGTCTCGGGCCTCGGCATCGCCATGCCATTCCGGATCTGGGACTGGGCCCGCAGCATCGGCGCCGCGCCGGACGCGCTCGACGACTGGCGCCACCGCGACATCCGGTCCGAGCTCGCGGAGCGGACGGGTCTGCCCGTTTTCCTGCAGAACGACGCGACCTCGGCCTGCGGCGCGGAACTCGTGTTCGGCCAGGCGCCCTCGGGCGGTGAGTTCCTGTATTTCTACGTCGGCACGTTCATCGGCGGCGGCGTCGTGCTGAACGGCAACGTCTTCTCCGGCGTCACCGGCAATGCCGGCGCGCTCGGGTCGATGCCGGTGCCGACGGCGGACGGACGGCGCCAGCTTATCGACGTGGCGTCGCTTTCCTGCCTCGAGACGCTGATCGAGAAGGACGGCGGCGACGCGTCCGACCTGTGGGAGGACTGGCGCGACTGGACCGTGGCCGACCCTCTGCTCGCGGCCTGGGTGGACGGCGCCGCGGCGGGCATCGCCCATGCGATCGCGGCCGCGTCCTCGATCATCGATTTTCCGAGCGTGATGATCGACGGCTGGATGCCGGTCGCCCTGCGTGCCCGGCTCGTCGAGGAAACGCGCGCGGCGCTGGCGCGGATCAATCTCGCAGGGTTGAACCCGCCGGCGATCGTCGAGGGCACGGTCGGCGCGGACGCCCGCACGCTCGGCGCAGCGAGCCTGCCGCTGTCGGAGCGCTACCTCGTCGATACCACTGCACTCCTGAACTACGGCTGAGGTCCCGGGGCCAGTTGGCTTCGCGTTGAGCGCGGACAAGAAAAAGCCCGGGCGACAATGCCGCCCGGGCAGGATCAAGTGCCGACTGGAAGGAGGAGGTCAGCCCTTGGAAAACTCCGGATACGCCTCCATGCCCAGCTCCGACATGTCGAGACCGTTGATCTCGTCCTCTTCGGAGACACGGATGCCCATCGTCGCCTTGAGGATCAGCCAGACCACGGCCGAGACCACGAAGACGAAGATGCCGATCGAAACGAAGCCGATGATCTGCGTCACGAACGAGGTGCCCGAGGTGTAGAACGGCACCGCGAGCGTGCCCCAGAAGCCGGCGAGCAGGTGCACCGGGATGGCGCCCACGACGTCGTCGATCTTCATCTTGTCGAGCATCGGAACCGTGAAGACCACGATCACGCCGCCGATCGCACCGATCCAGAGTGCCCCGAAGAGCGTCGGGTCGAGCGGACCCGCGGTGATCGAGACGAGGCCGGCCAGAGCACCGTTCAGCGTCATGGTGAGGTCCGGCTTCTTGTACATCACCTGCGACAGGATCAGCGCAGCCACCGCACCCGCTGCCGCGGCCATGTTGGTGTTGGCGAAGATCCGGCTGACGTCGGTCACGTCACCGACGGTACCCATCGCCAGCTGCGAACCGCCGTTGAAGCCGAACCAGCCGAGCCACAGGATGAACGTGCCGAGCGTGGCGAGCGCGAGGTTCGAGCCCGGGATCGGCACGACGCGGCCGTCCTTGGCGAATTTGCCGATGCGCGGGCCGAGGATGATCGCGCCAGCGAGGGCCGCGAAGCCGCCTGCCGCGTGCACGAGGGTCGAGCCAGCGAAGTCGGAGAAGCCCATTTCGGCCAGCCAACCGCCGCCCCACTGCCAGGACGCTTCGATCGGGTAGATGAAGCCGGTGAGGACGACCACGAAGATCAGGAACGGCCACAGCTTGATGCGCTCGGCAAGCGTGCCCGAAACGATCGACGCGGTTGTGGCGCAGAACATCAGCTGGAAGAAGAAGTCCGAGCCGACCGATGCGTAGTCGAGCGAGGCATCCGCCGCCGCGAGCCCGACCGGCTCCAGCGAAGTGGTCGAGAAGAAGGGCCCGAGATACCCCTCCATCAGCCATTCACCCGGATACATCAGGTTGAAGCCGACGAGCCAGTACATGATCGCGGCAATGGAAAAGAGCGAGATGTTCTTGGTCAGCTGCATCGTGACGTTCTTCGAACGCACGAGGCCGGCTTCGAGCATGGCGAAGCCGGCGGCCATCCAGAACACCAGGAAGCCGCCGATCAGGAACAGCAGCGTGGTCATGATGTAGGGGCCGATCTCGTCAAAGCCCGCAGCCGCGGCGGCTTCGGTCGCCTCCCCGGCGGCCTCCGCGCCCTCGGCGGCTTCCTGTGCGAATCCCATCGCCGGAAGCAAGATCAGCGCCACCGCCGGCGCCAGAAGATGCTGAAGTTTCATGTGTTCCGTTTCCCTTGGATCGTCTTGTCGGACCGTCGTTCCCCTCCGCGCGCGCGGTCCGGGTCAGATCGCGTCCGCGTTGGTTTCGCCGGTCCGGACCCGCACCGCCTGCGCGACGTCGAGCACGAAGATCTTGCCGTCGCCGATCTTGCCGGTCTGGGCGGTCTTGGTGATGGTCTCGACGACCTGGTCGGCCATGGTTTCGGCCACCACGATCTCGAGCTTGATCTTCGGCACGAAGTTCACCGCGTATTCGGCGCCGCGGTAGATCTCGGTATGGCCGGACTGCGAGCCGAAGCCCTTGATCTCGGTCACCATCATGCCGCGCACGCCGATCGAGGTCAGCGCTTCGCGGACCTCCTCGAGCTTGAACGGCTTGATCGTCGCAATGATGAGTTTCACCCCAAGTCCCTTTCGGTTGGTCAAGTCCCGCAGGGCGGACCTGCGAATTCGCCGTTGCAGAAAGCGCGGTGAACGGGGGCGAGGGAAACCCGGACGCCTGTTTCCGCGCCGCCTGACGGCATCAGAATGCACAATTTTTGCACATGTGGACAATTTCGCCTACGATTTAGGCAATCTTGAAACGGGGTTTTGAGGGATGCGGAGGTCCACATTCCGGCTCGGAGCCTCTATCTTGGCGTCAGGCAACGAGAGCGCCGGGCAGGCAGGACAATATGAGCACCAGAAAGAACGGACGCGACCGGCTGGTCGCAGACCGTCGATACGGCAAACCCGCGGCGAAAACGCCGACGGGCGGCAAACGCAAGGCTTCGACCACAAGATCGCGTCGCACCGCCCGCAAGCGGCCCCCGCGCCGTGGCCTGTCCGGGCTCGTGTCGCGGATCCTCGGCTTTTTCGGCCGGCTGATCTGGCTCGTGACGTCGCGGGTCGCGATCGTCGTGCTGCTCGTGCTCGGGCTGATGGTCGGCTACACCTACACAACGTTGCCGCCGCTGGACGAACTGCTCGACGGGCGGGCGCAGGGGTCGGTGACGATGCTCGACCGCGAGAATCGCGTCTTTGCCTGGCGCGGCGACCAATTCGGCGGGGCGGTGCGCGCCGACCAGGTCAGCCGGCACCTCAAGCATGCGGTGATCGCCACCGAGGATCGGCGTTTCTACTGGCATCCGGGGATCAGCCCGCGCGGCATCGCGAGCGCGGTGCGCATCAACCTGCGCGAGGGGCGCGGCCCGCTGCAGGGCCACGGCGGCTCCACGATCACGCAGCAGACGGCAAAGCTTCTCTGCCTTGGCAACCGCTACGACCCCAACGAGTGGGAGAGCGAGTCCGCCTACATCGCCGACTGCCGCGAGACATCGCTGGTGCGCAAGGCACGCGAGGCGATCTACGCGCTCGCGATGGAGGCGAAGTACTCCAAGGACGACATCCTCTCGATCTACCTCAACCGCGCCTACATGGGCGGCGGTGCATACGGCGCCGAGGCCGCCTCGCAGCGCTACTTCTCCAAGCCGGCCGCGGCGCTCGAGCCGCAGGAAGCCGCCATGCTTGCCGGGCTCCTGACCGCGCCGACGACGCTGGCGCCGACCAACGACCTCGAGCGCTCGCAAAACCGCGCGGCGCTCGTGCTGAACCTGATGGAGGATCAGGGATACCTGACTTCTGCAGAGGCCGATCGCGCCCGTGCGAATCCCGCGACGCTGTCGCAGGAGGCCGAGCAGCGCCGCGGCGGCTATTTCGCCGACTGGATCATGGATACGCTGCCGCCCTTCGTGAACGTCGAGTCGCGCCAGGACGTGGACATTCGCACGACGCTCGACCCGCGGATCCAGAATGCGGCGGAGGGCGCGATCGACACGATCTTCAACGAGAAGGTGCGCGACGGCTCCGAGGCACAGGCGGCGATCGTCGTGATGTCCGCCGACGGTGCGGTCCGCGCGATGGTAGGCGGCCGCAAGACCGGGGTATCGGGCGTCTTCAACCGCGCGAGCCAGGCGGTGCGGCAGACCGGATCGGCGTTCAAGCCTTTCGTCTACGCAACCGCTCTGGAACTCGGCCGGTCGCCTTACGACACCGTCGTGGACGAACCGTTCTGCATGAACGTGCCGGGGTCGGGCCAGTGGTGCCCCAAGAACTACACCCGCAATTTCGCCGGGCCGGTGACGCTGACAGAAGCTTTGAAGCGCTCCCTCAACATTCCGGCGGTCAAGGTGTCCGAAGCGTCCGGTCGCGACCTCGTGGCGCGCGTGGCCACGGATTTCGGCATCAAGTCGGACGTGGTCGACACGCCGTCGGTGGCGCTCGGCGTGTCCGAGGCGACGCTGCTCGAGATGACTGGCGCCTATGCCGGCATTCTGAACGGCGGCTCCTCGGTTACGCCGTACGGGATCGAATCCCTGACCATCAAAGGTGATGACGAACCGCTCGTCGGGCGCCGGGGCGGCATGGGCGAACGGGTCATCCGCGAAGAGGCCGCGCGGCAGCTCGTCTTCATGCTCGAAAAGGTCGTGTCCGAAGGCACCGGAACGCGCGCCCGCCTGCCCGATCGGCAGGCCGCGGGCAAGACCGGCACCTCGAACGAGCAGCGCGATGCGTGGTTCGTGGGCTTTACCGCCGATTACGTTGCCGGCGTCTGGATGGGCTACGACGACAACACGCCGCTGACCGGCGTAACTGGCGGCGGGCTTCCGGCCGAGATCTGGCACGAGGCGATGGTGCGCATCCACGAAGGCGTCGAGCCGAAACCGCTGCCGATGAGCGCGCCCGAACCGCCGGCACAGGTCGCGGCCCCGCAACCGCAGCCCCAGCAGCAACCGCAACCTCAGCGCCAGCAGCGGCCACAACAATCGGACGACCCCGTCGGAGACTTCGTCGGACGCGTCCTGCGCGACATCTTCGGCAACTGACCGCCGACACGTGACGGCGCGGCGCGGCGATACGCCGCCGGCCAAGCGTGAACGCGCGCGTTCACGGAACGGCAAATCGTTTGTTGTAGGACCGCAACATGCATTAAGGAGCGTGAGGGCGCAGACCGCCCGACCTGCCAGACGGGAGACCGGGAATGCCGCAGCCGGACAACGAAAAGGGACTGGACGAGCTGCGCGCGGCCCGGCGCGAAAGCCGGCCCTATTTCTGGTTCGTCGGGATCTTCAGCTTCTTCGTGAACCTGCTGATGCTGACCGGCCCGCTCTACATGCTGCAGGTCTACGATCGCGTGCTCGGCTCGCGCTCCGTCGCGACGCTCGTCGCACTGTCGGTGCTCGTGGTGTTCCTCTACGGCATGATGGGGCTTCTGGACTACACCAGGGGTCGCGTGATGGGCCGGGTCGCGGCACGGTTCCAGTCGAAGCTCGACACCCGTGTCTTCGACGCGGTGGTGCGGCGCTCCGCCACGCAACCCGACGAACTGGCGGCGACCGGTCTGCGCGACCTCGAATCGATCCAGCGCCTGATGTCATCGCCGGTGCTGATGGCGTTCTTCGACATTCCGTGGACGCCGGTTTTCCTGTTCGGAATCG
Organism: Roseivivax jejudonensis; assembly: GCF_900172265.1. Lineage (GTDB taxonomy): Bacteria > Pseudomonadota > Alphaproteobacteria > Rhodobacterales > Rhodobacteraceae > Roseivivax > Roseivivax jejudonensis. The sequence continues at coordinate 639,406 of NZ_FWFK01000001.1, forward strand.
CGCTGTTTCACCCCTGGCTCGGGGCGCTCGCCGTCACCGGCGGCGCGGTACTGATCGCAATCACGGTCGTGAACCAGTTCGTCACCCGCAACCCGACGCTGAAATCCAACGTCGCGACCATGCAGGCCGAACGGATCTCGGACCAGCTTCGACAGGAATCCGAGATGGTGCAGGCGCTCGGGATGCGCCGCGCCGCCTTCCTGCGCTGGAACGACGCGCGGGCCAAGTCGCTGCAGGGGCAGATCGGCTCGTCCGACCTTACCAGTTCGTTCACGACGCTGACGCGGACCCTGCGCCTCCTGCTGCAATCCGCGATGCTCGGCCTCGGCGCCTACCTCGTGCTGCAGGGCGAACTGACGCCCGGCGCGATGATCGCCGGGTCGATCCTGATGGGCCGCGCGCTTGCGCCGATCGAGCTCGCTATCGGCCAATGGGCGCTGGTGCAGCGCGCGCGCAAGGGCTGGAAGAACCTCGCACAGCTCCTGTCCGAGGTGCCACCGGAGTCACAGCGCCACGACCTGCCGCGCCCCCGCGCCAAGATCGAGGTCCAGCAACTGACGGTCGTGCCACCCGGAGAAAGCCAGGCGTCGCTGCGCATCGTCAACTTCACGCTCGAGCCCGGCCACGCGCTTGGCGTGATCGGGCCCTCGGGAGCCGGCAAATCGACGCTCGCGCGCGCCCTGACCGGGGTGTGGCGCCCGGCTGGCGGCAAGATCCGGCTCGACGGTGCGACTCTCGATCAGTACGGGCCGGACGTCCTTGGCCAGCACATCGGCTACCTGCCGCAACGGGTCACGCTGTTCGACGGGACGATCGCCGAGAACATTGCGCGGCTGTCCACCGCGCCCGACGACGCCGCCGTCGTCGAGGCCGCCAAGAAGGCCGCGGCACACGAGATGATCCTGAAGCTACCCGAAGGCTACAACACCCGGGTCACCGCTGCCGGCGGCCGGTTGTCGGGCGGCCAGATGCAGCGCATCGGTCTCGCCCGCGCCATGTACGGAGATCCGGTGATCCTCGTTCTCGACGAGCCCAATTCCAACCTCGACAACGAGGGCAGCCAGGCGGTCAATCAGGCGATCCGCCGGATGAAGGAAGAGGGCAAATCGGTTCTCATCATGGCGCATCGCCCCGCCGCGATCGTCGAATGCGACATGCTCCTGATGCTCGAGGGCGGCGCCCGCGCGGCCTTCGGTCCGAAGGACGAAGTGCTGCGTTCGATGGTGAAGAACCACGACGAAATCCAGAAGACGGCCGCGATGCCGGGAGGCGTGCGATGAGCGACAAGACCCAGTTTTCGCTGCGGGGCCCGATGATCCTCGGGCTTGCCGTGCTGTGCCTGCTCGTCGGGGGCTTCGGCACTTGGGCGGCGACCACGAACATTTCCGGCGCCATCATCGCCGGCGGCCAGATCGAGGTCGACCAGAACCGACAGGTCGTCCAGCATCCGGACGGCGGGGTGGTGTCCGACATCCTCGTCGACGAAGGCGACACGGTCGAGGCCGGCGACGTCCTGATCCGGCTCGATCCGACGCTGCTGCTGTCCGAGCTGACGATCATCGAGGACCAGTATTTCGAACTGATGGCCCGCCGCGCCCGGCTGCAGGCAGAGCGCGACGAGAACGACAGCATCACCTTTCCCGACGAGGTGCTAGAGATTGCCGAAAACGATCCGGAGATCGCCGACGCCGTCGAGGGGCAACGCAATCTCTTTAACGCGCGAAACGAAAGCATCGCCCGAGAGGTCGAGCAGCTCGAGAAACGCGCACAGCAGACCAGCGACCAGATCCTCGGGATCGAGGCGCAGCAGGAAGCCCTCGGCCGCCAGCTCGAGCTGATCGAGAGCGAGCTTTCGGATCAGCAATCGCTGCTCGACCGCGGCCTCGCGCAGGCCAGCCGGGTTCTGTCACTCCAGCGCGAACAGGCAAACCTGTCCGGCCGCGTGGGCGAATTGCGCGCCTCCAAGGCACAGGCCGAGGGCCGCGTCACCGAGATCGAGATCGAGCAGATCAAGCTGCGGAACCAGCGCCGCGAGCAGGCGATCACCGAACTGCGTGACCTGCAATACCGCGAACGCGAACTGGCCGAGGAGCGCCGCGCGCTGCGCGAGCGTCTGTCGCGGCTCGACATCACAGCGCCGGTCGGCGGCGTCGTCTACGGGCTGCAGGTGTTCACCCCCCGCTCGGTGATCCGGTCCGCCGACCCGGTCATGTATATCGTGCCGCAGGATCGCCCCCTTATCATCACCGCGCAGGTGCCGCCGATCCATATCGACCAGCTCTTCGCCGGGCAGGACGTGACTCTGCGCTTTTCGGCGCTCGATCAGCGGCAGACGCCCGAACTCTTCGGCAACGTGACGCAGGTGTCCGCCGACGCATTCACCAACGAAGATAGCGGCCAGAGCTACTACCGCGCCGAGATCATGCTGTCGGAAGGCCAGATCGACCGCTTGCCCGAGGGCGTGACGCTGATCCCCGGGATGCCGGTCGAGGCGTTCGTGCGCACCGCCGACCGCACGCCGCTCGCCTATCTCGTGAAACCCTTCACCGACTACTTCGCCAAGGCGTTCCGCGAGAGCTGAGGCTGACGCGCGGGGCAAGTGTCCGGGCGATCGGTCGCAGCAAAAAAAGCCGAAGCTCGGCCGCGAAAAGGGCTCGCGACCCGGCGTGCCCTTGCCTACCGTCGCGGTGAGACATCGAACCGGAAGGCCAGAGCATGACCCACGCCATCGAAACGCGACTCGTCGAAAAGGGCTACCACCTGCCCGAGGCGCCCGCACCCGCGGCGAACTACGTGCCCTACGTCAAGGTTGGACAGACGCTTTACGTGTCCGGCCAGATCAGCCAGCGCCCGGACGGCCTCGTGACTGGCAAGCTCGGCGACAGCATGTCGGTCGAGGAAGGCGCGGAGGCCGCGCGGCTGTGCGCGCTGTCCCTGCTGGCGCAGGTCAAGGCCGCCTGCGACGGCGATCTCGCGCGGCTCAAGCGCGTCGTGAAACTCACCGGCTTCGTCAATTCGACGCCAGACTTCATCGACCAGCCCAAGGTGATCAATGGCGCGTCCGACCTTCTGGGCGAGGTCGTGGGCACCGGCGGCGCGCATGCCCGATCGGCGGTGTCGGCCGCGTCGTTGCCGATGGGCGTCGCCGTCGAGATCGAGGGCATCTTCGAACTCGAATGACCGGCGCGCCCGCCTTGCCAGCGGTCTTTCTGGACCGCCCGCTCGCGCATCGCGCGCTGCACGACGCGTCCGCTGACCGTCCCGAGAACAGCCGCGCGGCCATTCGCGCGGCTGTGGAGGCCGGCTACGGGATCGAGATTGACCTGCAGCTTGCCGCCTGCGGCACCGCGATGGTCTTTCACGATTACGACTTGCGCCGCCTGACCGGCGTTCCGGGCCCGATCCGACAGCGCAGCGCGGCCGAACTCGCCGATCTGCGGCTGGGTGGCACCGCGGAGGGCATTCCGACCCTCGCCGAAGTGCTCGACCTCGTGGCCGGCCGGGTGCCGCTCCTGGTCGAGATCAAGGACCAGGACGGGCAGATGGGCCCGCGCATCGGCCTTCTCGAACAGGATGCGGCGCATGCGCTCGGCGGGTACGACGGTCCGGTCGCGGTCATGTCGTTCAATCCCAACAGCGTCATCGCGCTGGCCGATCTGGCGCCGGATATCCCGCGCGGGCTGACGACCTCTGCCTTCGCGCCCGAGGCGTGGCCGGCGCTGCGCGAAGAGGTCCGCGCGGCCCTGCGCCCGATCCCGCACATCATGGCCGCCGGCGCGTCCTTCGTGAGCCACGAGGCCGCCGACCTCGAGGCTCCGCGCATCGCGGAACTCAAGGCCGCGGGCCTGCCGATCCTGTGCTGGACCGTGCGGTCGCCCGAAGACGAGGCAGCGGCGCGGCGCGTGGCCGACAATATCACGTTCGAGGGATACGCCGCTTGAAGCCCTGCCCCGCGGGCACAGATCATGCCGCGGAAGGGAGCGCCCGATGACCTGTGAGACCCCGAACCGCACGCTGTCCGTCACCGCCCATCACAGCCTCGACGCCATCGGGCAGGACACCTGGGATGCCTGCGCCTGCCCTGAAACGGCCGATGGCGGGCGTCCGCACGATCCGTTCACCACTTTCCGGTTCCTCAAGGCGCTCGAGGCCAGCGGCTCGGTCGGCACCGGCACCGGATGGGATCCGCATTATCTGACGGCCGAACTCGACGGCGAGGTGATCGCCTGCGCTCCCCTCTACGCCAAGGCGCACAGCCAGGGGGAATACATCTTCGATCACTCCTGGGCCCATGCGTTCGAGCGCGCGGGCGGCCGCTACTATCCGAAACTGCAGATCGCGGTGCCATTCACTCCGGCCACCGGGCGGCGGTTCCTGACAAAGCCGGGCTTTGAAGCCGAGGGGCGCGCGGCGCTGATCCAGGGCGCGGTCCAGCTGGCCGCCAACAATCAGATCTCTTCGATGCACGTCACCTTCTGCACGGAGGAGGAGGCCGAGGCAGGCGAGGAAATCGGGCTGATGCGCCGGGTGACGCAGCAGTTTCACTGGCTCAACCGCGGCTACCCGGATTTCGACGCTTTCCTCGCCGAATTGTCTTCGCGCAAGCGCAAAACGATCCGCAAGGAACGACGCACCGCGAACGATTTCGGCGGCGAGATCGAGACACTGACCGGCGACGGCCTCCGCCCCGAGCATTGGGACGCGTTCTGGGTCTTCTACCAGGACACTGGCGCGCGGAAGTGGGGCGCGCCCTACCTCACGCGCAAGTTCTTCGACATCGCGCAGGAGACGCTGCGCGACGACATCGCGCTTGTGCTGGCCCGCCGCGACGGGCGCTACGTCGCCGGCGCGCTCAACTTCATCGGTCGGGACGCGCTGTTCGGGCGCTACTGGGGCTGCACCGAGCATCATTCCTGCCTGCATTTCGAGGCCTGCTACTATCGCGCGATCGACTTCGCGATCGATCACGGGCTCGGCCGGGTCGAGGCCGGCGCGCAGGGCGAGCACAAGCTCGCCCGCGGCTATCTGCCGAGCGAATGCCACTCGCTCCACTGGGTCGGAGACGAGGGTTTCGCCGACGCCGTGTCGCGCTACCTCGAAGCCGAGCGGCGGGCCATCGACGAGGATATCGAGATCCTCACCTCCTACGGCCCGTTCCGCAAAGCGAATGTAGAGGAGCAGGAATGAGCGAGAAACTGAGCGACACCGCCCGAGACACCATGCTGGCGCCGCTCTTCGAGAGCGGCTGGACGCTGACCGAGGGGCGGGACGCGATCACCAAGACGTTCAAGTTCGACGACTTCGCGGATGCCTTCGGCTGGATGACCCGGGCCGCGATCTGGGCCGACAAGTGGGACCACCACCCGGAATGGTCGAACACCTACAACACGGTCGAGGTCACACTGACCAGCCACGACGTCGGCGGGCTGTCCTCGCGCGACGCGAAGCTCGCGCGGAAGATGGACGCGCTCTGACAGCCGCGTGACGCGGTGCTGCGCGCGCCCCGCCACGCTGTCGCGGAGCCAGGCGCGCCATCCGCGCATCAGGTCCCGGACACGCCGACCCGGACGTCGGGTCGGCGCCAAAGACCCGGGACTCAGATGGCTTCTGCCATTGCCTCGCCCGCCGAAACGTCGCACTGGCCCGGGCTTTCCTCGACATGGAGCACCTTCACGACGCCGCTTTCGACCAGCATGGCGTAGCGGCGCGAGCGGTTGATGAGGCCGGCGGGCGGCGCGGTGAAATCCATCCCGATCGCCTGGGTGAAGGCGGATTCGGCGTCCGAGAGCATGGTGATGCCCGCCGCTGTTGCGCCTGTCGCCTCTCCCCACGCGGCCATCACGAACGGATCGTTGACCGACACGCAGATGATCTCGTCCACGCCTTTTTCCTCCAGCGTGTCCTTCGTACGAATAAAGCTCGGCACGTGTGCGGAGTGGCAGGTCGGCGTATAGGCCCCCGGCACGGCGAAGATCACGACGCGGCGGCCGTCCAGCTTCTGACCCAGTTCCACCGGCTCCGGCCCGTCGTCGCCCAGCTTGACCAGCGTCGCGCCCGGCAGCGTGTCTCCTTCGGTGATCGGCATACCCGTCCCTTCCTGTGATTGGTGTTCCCGTGCCCGGGCAAATAGGCTAGCCCGCCGAAAGGCAATGCAGGAGAGGATCATGGAGCGGATCGTCGTCGTCGGAGCGGGCCAGGCCGGGGCATCTCTGGTGGCACGGTTGCGGGCCAAAGGGTTCGACGGCAGCCTGACGCTCGTGGGCGAAGAGCCGGTGCCGCCCTATCAGCGTCCGCCCCTGTCGAAGGCCTATCTCATGGGCGAAATGCCGGCCGAGCGGCTCTACCTTCGGCCCGAGAGCTTCTACGCCGAGCAAGGCATCGAGTTGCGGACCGGCGCGGCGGTGGAGGCGATCGACCGTGCGGCCCGAACGGTGCGGGTCGGCGCCGAGGCTTTGCCATACGACGCGCTGGCGCTGACCACGGGGTCGGTGCCGCGCCGTCTGCCCGCCGCAATCGGCGGAGACCTCGACGGTGTCGCCACCGTGCGCAACCTTGCCGATATCGACGCGATGGCGCACCGGTTCGGCACCGGTGCGCGCGTTCTCGTCGTTGGTGGCGGCTATATCGGGCTGGAGGCGGCGGCCGTCGCCGCGAAACGCGGGCTCGACGTCACACTGGTCGAGGCCGCGCCGCGGATCCTGTCGCGCGTGGCCGCGCCCGAGACCTCCGACTACTTCCGCGCGCTGCACGCCGCGCACGGCGTGCGCATCGTGGAGGGAACGGGCCTCGTGCGGCTGGTCGGGACCGGCCACGTGACAGGCGCAGAGCTGTCGGACGGCACCGAGATCGCCATCGACTTCGCCGTGGTCGGCGTCGGGATCGCGCCCGCCACAGCCCTCGCGGAAGCGGCGGGCCTCGCGATCGACAACGGGATCGCGACGGACGCACTCGGCCGCACCTCCGACCCGGCGATCTGGGCCGCCGGCGACTGCGCGTCGTTTCCGCATGACGGCGGCCGGATGCGCCTGGAAAGCGTGGGCAACGCCATCGACCAGGCCGAGGCGGTCGCCGACAACATCCTCGGGGCCGAAACGCCTTATGTGCCGAAACCGTGGTTCTGGTCGGACCAGTACGACGTGAAGCTGCAGATCGCAGGGCTGGGCACCGGGGCGGACCGCGTGGTCGTCAGGCCCGGAGAAAACGGCGCGACGTCGCACTGGTATTTTCGCGGGGACGACCTCATCGCCGTCGACGCTATGAACGATCCGCGGGCCTACATGGTCGGAAAACGGATGATCGAGGCCGGACGCTCTCCCGACCCCGCCACGGTCGGCGACCCCGCGACCGACCTCAAGGCGCTTTTGCGCGCATGAGGATCGTGGCCGGGCGCCTCAGGGGCCGGACGCTCGCCAGCGTCGGGCGGGGGGATCCGGGCGCGCATCTGCGCCCGACCACCGACCGCGTGCGTGAGGCTCTGTTCAACATGCTGGCCGGTGGCCGCTTCGGCGATCCGTTCGCCGATGCGCGGGTGCTCGACCTGTTCGCCGGTACCGGCGCGCTCGGGATCGAGGCGCTGTCGCGCGGCGCGGCGCACGCCACCTTCGTCGACGACGGGCGCGCGGCGCAGCGGCTCTTGCGGGAGAATCTTCGCGCCCTCGACCTTGAGACGTCCTCCAGGATCATAGGGCGCGACGCGACCCGCCTGCCGCCCGCAGAGGCCGCGGCGACCCTCGTGTTCCTCGATCCGCCCTATGGCAAGGATCTGGGCGCCCGCGCCCTCACAGCCGCGCGGGCCGGCGGCTGGCTGGCCCCGGGGACGCTCGTGGTCTGGGAAGAGGCCGCGCCGCAACCGGCGCCCGAGGGGTTCGAGGCGCTGGAGAGTCGCCGCTACGGCGACACGCACGTGACGCTGCTGACGGCCTGCTAGGCCCGGCCGGCGAGCACTGCCGCGCGGTGCGACCAGAGGATGTGGCACAGCACCCAGAGCGCCGCGACACCCCCGCCGATGCCAAGCGCGCCGAGACCGAAGCGCGCCAGAACCGCCCCGCCGACGGCCGACCCGATCGCCGCTCCGACGTAGATTGCCGCGGCATTGAGCGCGAGCACGACGCTCGCCTCGCCCGGGGCGATGGCCAGAAGGCGCACCTGCTGCGCCGCCATGAAGGACCAGCCCACCAGCGCCCACACCAACGCCAGCACGAAGACCGCTGCTTGCGGGTAGGGCAGACCCGAAAACACGGGCATGACGACGATCTGGCAGAGCGTCAGCACCACGAGTGTGCGGATCGCGCCAAGCCGGTCGGCCATCCAGCCGCCCATCAGGTTTCCCGCCACGGCGCCGCCGCCATAGATCACCAGAAGCGCGGTGATGCCGTCCCGGCCCCACCCCATCGTGTCGGTCAAAAGCGGCGTGAGGTAGGTGTAAAGGATGAAGACCGCCGCGAGGAACGACGCGGTAAAGAGCACCGCGCCCATCGCCAGACCGTCGCGCAGCACGAGCCCGAGATCGCGCAGCGTGACCGGATCGAGCCGCAGTCCTTTCGGAACCCGCGTCCAGACCAGCGCGATGCCGGCCAGCGCGAGCGCGAGGATCATCCAGAACGCGCCGCGCCAGCCGAAGGAATAGGCGATCCAGCCCCCGGCCGGCACGCCCGCGACCTGCGCCAGCGTCAGGCCGAACACCACGGCAGCCAGCGCGCGGCCTCGCATGGCAGGTGGCGTCAGAGCCGCCGCGACCGCCGCCGAGACCGGCGTGAACATGCCCGCACCGGCGGCCATGATCCCGCGCCCGGCCATCAGCATCCAAAGCGACGGCGCCATCGCAGACACAAACGTTCCAATTGCAAAAACCAGAAGCCCGAAGGCCAGCACCCGGCGGCGCCCGATCCGTCCGGTGGCCGACACGAGAAGCGGCGAGAGCACGGCGTAGGCGATCGCGTAGACCGTCATAAGCCAGCCGGCCTCGGCCCGCGACACGCCAAAACCTTGCGCCACCGGCTCCAGAAGGCCGATGACCACGAACGCGCCCATGCCGATCACGAAGTTGCAGGCCGACAGCGTCCAGATCACGGACTGCGGCGCGCCCTCCTCGGCGGGCGCCGCCGCGGCGTCAACCATAAGTCGGGTGGAAGCGCCCCGCGGGCGAGAGCGTGAAGATCTCCACCCCGTCGCCCGTCACGCCGACGGAGTGCTCGAACTGCGCCGACAGGGACTTGTCGCGGGTCACCGCGGTCCAGTCGTCGGCAAGAACCTTGGTCTCGGGGCGGCCGAGGTTTACCATCGGCTCGATCGTGAAGAACATGCCCTCTTCGAGCACCGGACCGGTGCCTGCTCGCCCGTAGTGCAGCACGTTCGGCGGCGCGTGGAACACCCGGCCGAGCCCGTGGCCGCAGAAATCCCGCACGACCGACATGCGCTGACCTTCCACGTAGCTCTGGATCGCATTGCCGATGTCACCGAAGGTATTGCCCGGCTTCACCGCCTCGATGCCGATCATCAGGCTGTCATGCGTGACCTGGATCAGCCGTTCGGCGCGGCGGGGCAGCTTGCCGGCCACGTACATGCGGCTGGTGTCGCCATACCATCCATCGACGATCACGGTGATGTCGATGTTGAGGATGTCGCCGTCCTTCAGCTTCTTGTCGCCGGGGATGCCGTGGCAGACCACATGGTTCACGCTGATGCAGGTGGCGTGCTGGTAGCCCTTGTAGCCGATTGTCGCGGAGGTCGCGCCTTCGTCGGTGATCCGGCCGCGAATGTAGTCGTCGATCGCGCCGGTCGTTTGCCCCGGCCAGACACGCTCAGCCACCTCGTCGAGCAGCTGGGCCGCGAGGGCGCCGGCCCTGTGCATGCCGGCGAAGTCATCCCGATCGTAAATGCGGATCCCGTCCCGGGTCAGGCGGCCGCGCGCATCTTCGTCCAATTCCAGAATCCCTTTTGTTCCGTAGTTGTAGTGCGTCGGCGCGCCGATTTCCAGACCGATGCCGCAGTGCAGCTTGACAAGTTCATGTGCTCGTGAACGGCAACGACTCGGCCAGGGCGGCCCCGGCGGGCGAGAGATCGCACCCGAGAGCGACCGCTTCGACTCCCGCCGCGCGGGCACGCTCGAAGGCGCGCACATAGCCGGGATCGAGGTCCGCGGCCAACGTCACCGCCGCGGCGTCGGTGCGCTGCACGAGGTAAAGCATCACGGCGCGGTGACCCGACCGCGCCATCTCTGACAATTCGTCAAGGTGCTTCGCGCCCCGGGCGGTGACGCTGTCGGGAAACTCGGCGATACCGGCCCGGCGCGACAGAGTCACCGACTTGACCTCGACATAGGCGTCTGGACGTCCGGCGCCGCGCAGCAGGAAATCGATCCGGCTCCCGGTGCCGTAGCGCTGCTCGGGCCGCACGTCGTCATACCCCTCGAAGCCCGGTACGGCGCGTTCGATGAAGGCCGCGCGCAACATCCTGTTGGGCAGGCCCGTGTCGACGCCGGTGAAGGCGCCGGTTTGGTGTTCCACGAGCTTCCACGCATAGCGCAGCTTCTTTCGCGGGTCGTCGTTGTGCTCGACCCAGATCCGCGTGCCCGGCTCGGCCAGGCCGAGCATCGAGCCCGGATTGGCGACATGCGCGACATGCTCGCTTCCGTCGTCCAGCCGGATGTCCGCGAGAAAGCGCTTGTAGCGACGCAGAAGCGTGGCCGGACGGAGAGGCGTTTGAAACAGCATGGCGGGGGTCTATACCTCAGCGGCGTGCCGAGCCCAAGGAGATGCCGATGCCGAACCCGACCGCCGCAATGCTCGTGATCGGCGACGAGATCCTGTCGGGCCGAACGCGCGACGCGAACCTGCACCACCTCGCGCAGCAATTCACCGCGGCCGGGATCGACCTCAAGGAAGCGCGCATCGTCAGCGACGACCACGATGCGATCGTCTCGGCGCTCGATGCGTTGCGCGCGGCGCATGACGTGGTCGTCACGTCGGGCGGGATCGGCCCCACGCACGACGACATCACGGCCGATGCCGTCGCCGCGGCCTTCGGCGTGCACATCGGCGTTCGCGAGGACGCGCGCGCGCTCATGGCGGCATTCTACGCCGAGACGGGCCGCGAGATGAACGAGGCCCGGCTGCGCATGGCGCGGATCCCCGACGACGCCGAATTGATCGAGAACGAGGTGTCGGCGGCGCCGGGGTTCCGCATCGGCAACGTGTACGTGATGGCCGGTGTGCCGTCGGTCTTCAATGCCATGCTCGCACGGGTGCTGCCGACGCTGAACGCGGGCACGCCGCTGATCAGCCGGTCGGTCCGCATCGACCGCGCGGAGGGCGACATCGCCGGCCCCCTGCGCGAGCTTGCACGCGAATACAACGACCTGGCCTTCGGCTCCTACCCGTTCCGTGACGGCGACAGTTTCGGCGCGAATGTCGTGGTTCGCGGCACCGATGCCGGCCGCATCGATGCCGCGGCCGACCGCCTCGCGGCGCTCTTCGGATGACCGACGCGGCCGCGCTCGAGCTGGCGTCCGAGGCAACCTGGCCGCCGGTCCGGCGCGTCGAGGTGCCGGGCTTCGATCTGCGCGAAGGCGCCGGCGGCGGCAAGCGCGTGTCGGCGGCCACTGCGCGGCCCGGGTGGAGCGCCACCCAGATCGATGACGCGGCCGCGGCCATGCGGGCCCGCGGCGACGCCCCGCTTTTTCGCGTGCGCGCCGACGACATCGCACTGGACACGGAGCTCGCCGCGCGCGGCTATGGCATGGTCGATCCCACCGTTCTCTTCGTTGCGCCGACGGCCGACCTCGCCGGGATCGACGTGCCGCGCGTTACCGCCTTCTGCCTGTGGGAACCGCTGGCGATCCAGCGCGAGATGTGGGCCGCGGGCGGCATCGGCGCGGAGCGGCGCGCGGTCATGGCGCGCGCGGTGTCGCCCAAGACCTCGATCCTCGGGCGCATCCGCGACAAGCCTGGCGGCACGGCCTTTTGCGCGGTGTCGGACGGGATCGCCTTCGTGCACGCGCTCGAGATCGTCGCGTCGCAGCGGCGCCAAGGGCTCGCACGATGGATGATGATCGCCGCCGCCCAGTGGGCTGCCCAGGAGGGCGCCGTCCGGATCGCGGCGCTGTGCACGGAAGCCAACACGGCCGCGGCCGCGCTCTACGCGCACCTTGGGTTCGCGCGGCAGGCCGGCTATCACTACCGGAGTGCAACGTAAGGAGCGTGCCATGAGCGGGGACCGCCCCACCGCCCTCGACCTGCCGCCCGTCGATCCGCTTCCGCCCGAGACGCAGAAATACTTCGACATCTGCGTCGAGAAACTGGGCATGGTGCCGAACGTGCTGCGCGCCCACGCCTTCTCGATCGAGAAACTCAACGCCTTCACGGGGCTCTACAACGAGCTGATGCTGGCGGAGTCGGGGCTCACGAAGCTGGAGCGCGAGATGATCGCGGTCGTGGTTTCGAGCTGGAATCGCTGCTTTTACTGTCTCGTCGCGCATGGCGCGGCGGTCCGCCAACTGTCGGGCGATCCGGTCCTCGGCGAGCGGTTGGTGATGAACTGGCGCAGCGCCGACCTGGAGCCGCGCATCCATGCCATGCTCGCCTTCGCCGAGAAAATGACGCGCGCGTCGGCCGAGATCGTGGAGGCCGACAGGGAGGCATTGCGCGCGCAGGGCTTCAACGATCACGACATCTGGGACATCGCGAATGTCGCGGGCTTCTTCAACATGACCAACCGCGTGGCCAGCGCGACCGCCATGGTCCCGAATGACGATTACCACGCGCAGGCTCGCTAGCGCCGCGCTCCTGGCCTGCTGCCTCGTATCCCCGGCCGGGCCGGCCGCCGCGGTGGAGCTTCCCCTGCCCGCGGGCGCGCAGTTGACGATGGAGCAGAGCGATCCGGCGGCAACGTATCGCCTGCCGACGGCGCGCTGGGAGGATGGCACCCTTCCGGTCGAGCGGCTGGACGGCCGGGTGACCCGGCGCGCCTGGCGCGTCGGCGGACGGGCGCTGACGACGCTGCAGGTCCTCGCCCCGATCCGCGATGCGCTGGAGGAGGCGGGTTGGCAGGTCCTGCTCGATTGCGAAACCGAGGGCTGCGGCGGCTTCGACTTCCGTTTCTCGACCGAGGTTCTGCCCGCGCCCGAGATGTATGTCGACCTGACCGATTACCGCTTCCTGTCGGCGCGCGCGCCGGACGGGGATGCCGCGATCGGTCTGTTCGTCAGCGGCGACACCTCGGCCACCTGGCTGCAGGCAATCCGCGTGGTGGTCGATGATGCCGAGACAGATACCGAAAGCGCGCCGGCGCCGGTGCTCTCGGCCTCCGGCCCGCCGACCGCCACTGCCCCTGCTCCGACGCGGACGTCGGGCGACGTGATCGCGCGGCTCGAGGCCCGGGGTCACGCCGTGCTGGGCGACGTCGATTTTGCCAGCGGAGCCTCTGGCCTCGGCGATGGCGCGGTCGCGTCGCTCGACGCCATCGCCGGGTATCTCGAGGCCAATCCCGACCGCCGCGTGCTCTTCGTCGGGCACACCGATGCCACCGGATCCTTGGCCGCCAACGAGGCGCTTTCGCGCCGCCGCGCCGAGGCTGCCGCGGGCTACCTGCGGGACCGGCACGGCCTGCCGGCGGCGCGCGCCGCCGCCGAGGGGGCGGGATATCTCGCGCCCGTCGACTCCAACCTCACCGAGGCCGGGCGGCGCCGGAACCGGCGTGTGGAAGCCGTCCTGCTCCCGTCCGAGTGACCCCTTCCGTCGCCGCGCGAAAGGGCGTATCCACGCGGATCGAACGTTCGGCGGGAGCTGACCATGAAAGACGAGAACTTTCTCAAGGAAAACAATGCCCGGCACCTCTGGCACCCGATGGGCCACCCGGGCGAGGCACAGGCGAATCCCCCGAAGGTCATCACTTCGGCCGAAGGCGTGCGCATTACCGACATCGACGGGCACCAGACGATCGACGCTGTCGGCGGCCTTTGGTGCGTCAATCTCGGCTATTCCAACGCGACGGTAAAGGACGCCATCACCGATCAGCTGGCCCGCCTGCCCTACTACTCGGCGTTCGCGGGCACGTCGAACCCGACGGCCATCGAAGCCAGCCAGATGGTGCGTGAGTTCTTTGCCGAGGACGGCATGGCGCGCGTGTTCTTCACCTCCGGCGGGTCCGACAGCGTGGACGTGGCACTTCGCCTCGCCCGCCAGTACCACCGCCTGCGCGGAGAGCCGACACGGACCAAGTTCCTGTCGCTCAAGAAGGGCTATCACGGCACGCATTTCGGCGGTGCCAGCGTCAACGGCAATCCGCGCTTCCGCCATGCCTACGAACCGCTCTTGCCGGGCTGTGTGCACCTGCCGGCGCCCTACCCGTACCGCAATCCGTTCGACGAGACCGATCCCGCCGCCCTCGCGCAGCGCATCGCTGCCGTTGCAGAGGACGAGATCGCGTTCCAGGGCGCCGACACGATCGCCGCGTTCATCATGGAGCCGATCCTCGGTGCGGGCGGCGTGATCGTTCCGGATCCAAGCTTCATGCGGCTGATGCGCGACATCTGCGACCGGCACGGTATCCTGCTGATCTCCGACGAGGTCATCACCGGCTTCGGCCGCACCGGCGACTGGTCCGGCGCGCGCCATTGGGGCGTGCAGCCCGACATGATGACCCTCGCAAAGGGGATCACCTCGGGGTACTTCCCGGTCGGCGGGACCATGGTGAACGACAAGGTCGCCGAGGCCTTCGAAGGCGCCGATGCGGACGGGTCGATCTTCAGCGGCTACACCTACTCGGCGCATCCGGTCGGCGCGGCCGCTGTCGTGGCGACGCTCGAGGAAACTCTGCGGCAGGATCTCCGGACGAACGCGGCGGCGCGCGGAACGCAGCTCTACGAAGGGTGCCTGCGGCTGAAGGACAAGCACGACATCGTCGGCGACGTGCGCGGCGGCCACGGGCTGATGACGGCACTCGAGCTCGTGTCCGACCGTGACGCAAAGACCGCGGTGGACGCCGAGACGGTCAAACGGGTGCACCAGGCCGCCTACGAGGCCGGCGCGATGGTGCGGATGGGGCCGCCCAACCTGCTGATGTCGCCGCCGCTCACGATCTCGGAGGCCGAGATCGACGCGGTCCTGTCCGCACTCGATACGGGTCTCTCCGCAGCCTGACCACGGACGTGGCGGCCCCGGTCCCGTGCGCCGGCGAAGACATCCAACGAAGAACGCCGGACCGCTCGCGCGGCCCGGCGTTTTCTTTTGCGCGCCTGCACGAACCGTCACGGTGCGGCGGCAGACCCGAGGGGCAGGCATGGCGCCCGCCCCTCGCAACCGGTGTCACGAGAACTTCTTGATCTCGCCCGAGCGCAGCCGGCGAACGTAGTCGTCGAGCTCTCCACGCACGATCGGCATCAGGAAATAGAGCGCGATCACGTTGACCACCGCCATCGAGAACAGCATCGCGTCCGAGAAATCGATCACCGGACCGAGGCTCGCCGCCGCGCCGATGATGATGAAGAGGCAGAAGATCGTCTTGAAGATCAGCTCTTTCACCTTTCCCTCGCCGAAGATGTAGGTCCACGCCTTCAGGCCGTAATAAGACCACGACAGCATCGTCGAGAACGCGAACAGCACCACCGCGATCGCGAGAAGCGCGGGGAACCACGGCAGCACGCGCGCGTAGGCGGCGGACGTGAGCTCGACCCCCTGCACCTCGCCCTCGGTCGAGATGCGACCCGCCTCGGCGTTCCAGACGTAGAGCCCGGTTTCGGGATCGACGTTCAGCACCCCGGTGATGACAATGACGAGCGCGGTCATGGTGCAGATCACGACGGTGTCGATGAACGGCTCGAGCAGGGCGACGTAGCCCTCGGTCACCGGCTCCTTCGTCCGGACCGCCGAGTGCGCGATCGCGGCCGAGCCGATACCGGCCTCGTTGGAGAAGGCCGCACGCCGGAAGCCCTGAATCAGCGCGCCGGTAAAGCCGCCGGCCACCCCGAGCCCGGTGAACGCCCCCTGGAAGATCTGCCCGAAGGCCCAGAGGATCTCGTCGTAGTTCACGATCAGGATGATGATCGACACGATGACGTAGAACACGCCCATGAACGGCACGATCTTCTCGGTCACGCGGGCGATCGACTTCAGGCCGCCGGCGATCACTGCGAAAGTGACCACCGCGAGCGCCACCCCGGTGATCCATCCCGGGTAATCGCCGAGAACGCCGGCGAGCTGCGCATGCGCCTGGTTGGCCTGGAACATGTTGCCGCCGCCGAGGGCGCCGAGGATGGTGAAGATGCAGAACAGCACCGCCATGATCGGCCCGGCGGGCAGGCCGCGCTCCTTGAAGCCCTTGGTCATGTAGTACATCGGGCCGCCCGACACGGTCCCGTCCGGGTACTCGTTGCGATACTTCACGCCGAGCGTGCACTCCGTGAACTTCGTCGCCATGCCGAACAGGCCGGCGATGATCATCCAGAAGGTCGCACCCGGCCCGCCAATGCCCACGGCCACCGCGACGCCCGCGATGTTGCCGAGGCCCACCGTCCCCGACAGCGCGGTCGCCAGCGCCTGAAAGTGGCTGACCTCGCCCGCGTCGTTCGGGTCGGAGTAGTCCCCTTTCACCAGCCGGATCGAGTGCAGGAAGCCCTTGACCTGTATAAAGCCGAAATAGCCCGTGAAGATGAGCGCCGCGACCACTAGCCAGAGCGCGATCCAGGAGAAGTTCGTGCCGGGCAGATCGGCGAAGATGAGTGCGACGTACCAGCTCGTGTAGTCGGCGAAGATCTGGTTGATGGTGGCGTCGAGTCCGCCGCCGCCGTCTTGCGCCGACGCCGGGACGGCGCAGAGCAGGAATGCGGCCAACACCGCGAGGAATCGGGTGGTCATCGTGGAATCCTTTCGTGGAGGCCGCATCAGGGCACGATCGTGCAGGGCAACGTGGTGATCTGAACGAGCGACCCGGCGGTCGAGCCGAACATGCGCGCCGCGAGGCCGCCATTGCCGTCACGGCCAACGATGATCTGCGTCGCGCCCGCGTCCTTGGCGATCGAGAGCAGCATCTCGGCCGAATGGCCGTAGCGTATGACTGTCTCGATCTCGAGCCCGGTTGCGTCGAGCTTTTCGCGAACCGGCGAGATCACGTGCTTCTCGGCGCGCTGCAGCTCTTCCTTGCGGCGCACGTGCCGCTCCTCGACCTCTTCCTTCGTGAGAAAGGAATAGGGCGACCATTCGAGCACATGCGCGATCACGAGACCCGCGCCCTGGGCCTTGGCATTCGACACGGCGAAATCGAGCGCGCGTCGTCCCGCCGGCGAGCCGTCGTAGCCCACCACGAACTTTTCCGGCATAGTACCTCCCGATCCCTCTTTTTTGTTTCGATCGGGCCAGACTACTCGACGCGTGTGATTTCGCGAAACTCAATCGACGGGAGGTGTTGGATGCTCGGATCGCCGCTCAAGGATGAGGCGGATCGGGACGAAGAGGGACCCGCCCCGTTTCGGTCAGAAGCGCGACCTCGGCTCCATGCAGAATGGCGGCACAGAGGGGCCGGCCGAACCCGGCCCCGCCGTCGAGGTTGACCCGGTTGCCGCGATGAACCGGCCCTTCGGCGGCGGTGTGACCATGCACGACGAGCCGCCCGTGGTCGCGCGGATCCGACAGGAACGGCTCGCGGATCCAGACGAGATCGTCGGGATCCTGCGCCTCGAACGGAACTCCCGGCATGATCCCCGCATGCACGAAGATCTGCGCCGCGGTCTCGTGGCTGGGCGCGAGACCGGCGAGCCACTCCTGATGCGCGGGATCGACCTGCTCGCGCGCGATCGCACGCACTGCTGCGATGTCGGCGGATCGCGGGTCGATCCCGTAGGAGGCGAGCGTGGCGTCGCCGCCGAGGTTCGGTCCGAGCCAGTGCGCGGCCTCGGCATCGCTCATCCCGCGCGGATCGAGAAAATCGCGGAAGAACAGGTCGTGATTGCCGAGCAGAGAGATCCAGTCGCGGCCGCTTTCCTGTCCGGCACGCACCGTTTCGATCACGCGTCGGCTGTCCGGCCCACGATCCACGAGATCGCCGAGGAACACGACCGTCGCCCCGGCATCGGGATCGGCGTCGATCAGGCGTAGGACGCGGTCGAGTTCGTCCGCCTGTCCGTGAATGTCTCCGACTGCGAAGATCGGGTCCATCAGGCCCCCTGTCCGGTCAGTGAGTGGCACGCTCCGAAAGTGTCGCCTCCACGCCGCGCGCCAGATGCAAGAGCCGCGCCTCTTCGCCCGGACCGCCCATGAGCGATAGCCCGCAGCTTGGCGCGCCGGTCGGCAGCGTCACGGCGCACAGGCCCATCAGGTTGGCGACGCGGGTATTGCGCAGCGCCAGCAGGTTCTCCGTTACGTAGTACGGACCGTCTCCCATCAACCGTTCGATATCGGGAGGCATCGACGGCACGGTCGGACACAGCACCGCGTCGTATCCGCCCATGCGCGCCGCCCACTGGCGCCGCGCGGCTTCGAGCCGGCGCCATGCCGCGACATAGGCCGAGCCGGACACGTCCGCGCCGGCCTCGAACCGGGCGCGGATCGGCGCGAACATCTGCGTGCCGTTCGTTGCGATCTGCTCGCCCCAGATGCCGCAGGCCTCCGTCGTGTAGAGCGCCCCGGATTCGGCCATCGGCCCCTCGAGTTCCGGAGCGGCGACCTCTTCGACCTGTGCGCCGGCCGCGCGCAGCCTGTCGAGCGACTCGTGGTACGCGGAAGCCGGCTCGGCCCGCAGATCGTCGAGCACGCAGGTCGTGAGCGCGGCGAACCTGCGATCGGCGAGGCCAGGCATCGCACCGAGATCGGGCGGGAGGCGCCCCTCCAGCGCCGCGAGCACGAGAGCGCAATCCTCGACCGTGCGGCACAGCGGACCGACGGTGTCGAAGCGCTCGGCGAGCGGAACGAGGCCATCGCAGGACACACGGCCCGCCGTGGTCTTGAGCCCGGCCAGATCGTTCCACGCCGACGGCACGCGAACCGATCCGCCGGTGTCCGAACCGATGGCCGCCGCAGCCAATCCGAAGGCCACCGACGCCGCGGCACCGGACGACGAGCCGCCCGCGACCCTGTCGGGGTCGTGCACGTTGGGGGAGGTCGCGGTCTTGGGATTGAGGCCAAGGCCCGAAAACGCGAGCTCGGACATGTGGGTCTTGCCCAGACAGACCAGCCCCATCGCGGTGGCGGTGCGCAGGACCGCGGCGTCGCGGTCGGGCACGCGCCCGGCCAGCAGGCGCGACCCCGCCTCCGTCGCCACGCCGGCGCTGTCGAACAGGTCCTTCCAGCTGACGGGGACGCCGTCGAGCGGCGACAGGCGGGTGCCGGCGCGGGCCCGGCGGGCTGCGGCCCGGGCCTCGGCGCGGCCGCGCTCGGGCGTCGTGCGCGCGTAGATCCGGCCGGCGTGTGGATGCGCCTCGATCGCGCCGAGAAACGTTTCGTGCAGCTCGACCGGGTCGATCCGCCCGGCCCCGATCCCGCGGCCGAGATCCGCCGCGCTCAGCCATCGCCACTCGTCCATCGCCGGCCCTTTCGTGCTGCCGCTCACAAGGCGTAGCGGCGCGACGTCCCATGGACAATGCCGGCGGCACGGTCATATTCGCGGCCATGACCTTCGATACCGACATCGCCATTGTCGGCGGCGGCCTGAACGGCCTCGCTCTCGCGCTCGCGGTCGCGCGCGCGCCCCTCTCGGTCACGGTTATCGATGCCGGATCGCGCGCGGATCAGGCGGCGCCGGGTTTCGACGGGCGATCCTATGCGATGGCGAACGCGACGATCCGGCTGCTCGCCGCGCTGGAGGTGTGGGAACGGCTCGCGCCCGAGGCGCAGCCGATCCACGAGATCAAGGTCAGCGACGGGCGCGTCGCAGATGGCGCGGCGCTGCTCGGTCTGCATTTCTCCTCGGCCGAGATCGAGGAAGGCCCGATGGGCCACATGGTCGAGGACCGGCATCTGCGCCCCGCCCTGCTCGATGCCGTTGACGCCACGCACCGGATCACCCACCTGACCGGCGAAACCGTCACCGGACAGCGCACAGATGCGCACGGCGCCACCCTGACGCTCGCCTCCGGACAGGACATCCGCGCGCGGCTCGCCGTGGCGGCGGACGGCCGCCAGAGTAGGACCGCGGCCCGGGCCGGCATCGGGCGGACCGGCTGGAGCTACGGACAGACCGCGCTGGTCTGCGCCATCGCGCACGAACACCCGCATGGCGGTGTCGCACACCAGCTCTTCCTGCCGGCGGGGCCGCTGGCGATCCTGCCGCTCGCCGGGAATCGGTCGTCGATCGTCTGGACCGAACGCACCGGGCTGGCCGAGGAGATCGGCGCGTTGCCCGAGGCCGATTACCTGACGGTGCTGCGCCCGCGCTTCGGCGATTTCCTCGGGCGGCTCGAGCTGGCCGGGGCGCGCTACACCTATCCGCTGTCGCTGAGCCTCGCGAACGGCTTCGTCGCAGAGCGTCTCGCGCTTGTCGGGGATGCCGCGCACGGCGTGCATCCGATCGCGGGACAGGGCCTGAACGCCGGCCTCCGCGATGTCGCGGCGCTGGCGCAGGTGGTTCACGAGGCACGGCGCCGAGGCGAGGATATCGGCGCGGCGCCGGTCCTCGACCGCTATGCCCGGTGGCGGCGGTTCGACACCGCGGCACTCGCGACCGCGACAGACGTATTCAACCGTCTCTTCTCGACCGATGCACCGGGGCTGCGTGCGCTACGCGACATCGGCATGCAGGCGGTACAGTCGGTGCCGACACTGCGCCGCGCCTTTATCCGCGAGGCCGCCGGCCTGACCGGCGATCTTCCCGACCTGATGCGATGACCTGAAGCGCCGGCGGGCGGCGGACGTCAGGTCCGCGCCTTCTCGAACGCGGTCCACGCTGTCTCGAATGCCGTGAAGTCGAAGCCGGGCGCGCGCGCCGCGTCGAGCACGATCGCCTCCGTCGCGCGCATCTTCTCGATCGCGGCGCCGAGCGTCGGGATCACCGCATCGGGGATCACGACCGCCCCGTGCCGATCCGCGTGGACCCACTCGCCCGGCTCCACGGCGAGGCCGAACACCGTCACCGGCACGTCGATCGCGCGGACGTGCACGAAGGCGTGGCTCGGCCCGATGGACCCGGCGAGAACGGGAAACCCATCGGCCATGTCGCCGAGGTCGCGCATCACGCCATTGGTCAGAACGCCGCCCAGCCCGAAGCCCTTGTGCACGCAGGTGTTGATCTCGCCCCAGAAGGCGCCGACCGCCTCTGCACCGTCGAGATCCTCGATCACTGCCAGCGCCGGCCCGTCCGCCTCGGCCATGTAGCGATAATACGCCATGCGGCGCGTCCGCACCTCGTCGGCCGGTTCGGCCGGCGGCGTCGCGGCGGCGATCTGCGCCGTGCGGGCCCGGCCGACGATGGCGCCTGCCTCCGGCGCGCTCGACAGCAGCGTGCCGCGGGTGAAGCGGTCGAAGCCGCGCCGGCCTTCGGCCACCTCGATGGCGTTGCAGACGGTCGGCGTGTCGACCGAGCGCAGAAGCTCCAGAAGTTCGGGTGTCATGTGTCCTCCAGCCAGCGCATCATTGCGCGCGTCGTGACGTCCGGCGCCTCGAGCGTCGGCAGGTGCCCGGCACCCTCGACGATCTCGAGCCTGGATCCGGGCATCAGGTCGTTCATCCATTCATGCCGCGACACCGGGCACAGCCGGTCGTGCCGACCGCACAGAATCAGCGTGGGCATGTCGAGCGCGGCCAACGTTTCCTGACGGTCGGGCCGGTCGCGCAGCGCGATCGACTGACGACAGAAGACGTCCGGCCCGAGATCCAGCGCCATGTCCATGCACAGCGCGAGGATCGCCGCACGGCGCGGGCTTTCGGTGACATAGCGGGGCTTCAGCTCGTCGCGCATCACGTCGGCGAGGTGTCCGGCGCGCACCTTGGCCATCTGGCGGCCGCGCAGCGTGCGCACCTCCTGCGCTTCGGCGCAGGGGTTGGTGTCGAGGAGCGCCAGACCGGCAATCCGATCCGGCGCCAGATGGGCGATCTCCATCGCGACGATCCCGCCCATCGACAGTCCGGCGAGCGCGAAGCGCGGCGGTGCGTGCGCCAGCACGGCCGCGGCAAGCTCGGCCGTGCTTTCGTGACCTGAAATCGGCGCATGGTGCACGGCCCGGTGGCCCGACACGGCGGAGATCTGTGGCGCGAACAGGCGCGCGTCGCACATCATGCCGGGCAGGAGGACGAGCGGCGTCATGGCACCCGCCGGGCGCCCTCGGCAAGGGTCGCGAGCTTGGCCCAGGCAATCTCGGGGTCGACGGCGCCGAAGCCCGCGAACGTGCCGAACCCGCAATCGGACCCGGCGATCACCCGGTCGGACCCGACCAGATCGACGAACCGCGACAGGCGCTCGGCCACGAGGTCGGGATGCTCGACGAAGTTGGTCGTCGTGTCGACGCAGCCGGGCACGAGCACCTTGTCGTCGGGAATGTCGGCACGCCGATCGCGGAAGACCTGCCATTCGTGACCGTGCCGCGGGTTCGACGTCTCGAACAGAACGTAGCGGGCCGGCACCGACATGAGCATGTCGAAGACCTTGTCCATGCCGATGTCGCAGACATGCGGCCCCTCGTAGTTGCCCCAGCAGATGTGCAGGCGCACCCGGTCCTGCGGCACGTCCGCCAGCGCCGCGCGCAGTGCCTCGATATGCCCGGCCGCGATCTTGAGGAACGCCTCGTCGGACAGGTCGGCAAACAGCATGTGCCGCGACAGCGCGAGGTCGGGGCAATCGAGCTGCAGATCGAGGCCGGCGGCGACGATCGTCTCGTATTCCGTCTTCATCGCGTCGGAAAGTGCCGCAAGGTAGGCGTCGCGCGTCGGGTAGTGGTCGTTCTGCAGAAAGAGCGCGATCACCCCCGGCGACGCGGCATTCATGAACCCGCGGTCCGCGCCATGGGCGTCCATCGCCGCGCGCAGGTTGGCGATGTCGGAGTCCAGCTCGCCCTGCCCTTTTGAGCGCACCTCGCCGACGCACATCGGCCGGGCGTATTTCGGCGTGCCGCCGGACTTCGCGATCCGGTCGAGGAAGGTTGGGTAGAGCTTCAGGTCGGCCGGCGCGTTGCGCGGGCTGTCGCCCCCGAAGCCGGTATAGCGGTCCTTGACGTAGGTGGCGTAGCTGATCTTGGACATCTCGCCGTCGGACACGATGCCGATGCCCGCTTCGACCTGCCGTCGCACGGCGTCGGACACGGCATCGGTCATGCACGCGGCGAACGCCTCGGGGTCGTAGTCCTCGCCGCGCTCGCGCGCGAAGAGGAAGTCCACGACCTCCTGGCTGCGTGGCAGGCTGCCGACGTGGGTGGCATCTACGGGCATCGCGTCTCCTTTCCGCGGCGCCCGGTCGCTGTTCGCCCGGTCAGGCCGCCGTGAGGTCTTGCGGCAGGTACAGACGATCGAGCGTCAGGGCCGCGTGGTCGAAGGCAGCGGGATCGTGAAACGCCCCCGGAAAGGCGATGCACGTGATCCCGGCGGCGGCCGCGGCCGCCATGCCGTCTGGGTTGTCCTCCACCGCCAGCGCCTGCCGGTCGGAGAGGGAAAGCCGGGACAACGCCTCGGCGTAAACCGCTGGATCCGGTTTCGGCGCGAGCCCAGAGCTCTTGTCGAGAACAAGGTCGAAATCGTCGCGCGACAGGCCCGTCGCATCCAGTACCGCCTCCACGTTGTCGGGCGAGGTCGCCGTCACGAACGCGAGCGTCCAGCCGCGCGCACGCGCATCGGCCATCGCATCCGCGACGCCCGCGCGCAAAGGCACGCCCGCGTCCAGCTTCGACTGGAAAAGCGCGCTCTTGCGAGCGTGCAGCGCCTCGGCGTCCACGTCGGCACCTTTCTCCATGGCATAGGACTCGATCCGAGCCTTGCCCCCGGCATCCTTCAGCATCTCGCGATAGGCGGACTCGCTCCACTGCCAGTCGAGCCCGGCCTCCGCGAACGCCTCGTTGAAGGATTGCAGTTGCAGGTGCGACGTCTCGGCGAGCACGCCGATCGATCCGAGGAATAGGCCGGGCATGGACAGGTGTCTCCATTGTCGGGTGGAACCACATGGACAATGCCCCTCCGCTCACGCCGGTTCCGACCGGCCGCCTGTCCAGGTCGGGCCTGCCGGATCGTCCGTGCCGACCACGTGGTAGAGCGCCGCCTCCCCGGTCATCGACGGCATCGCGCTGTGATCGAGGTTTTCCGGCACGCTCATCGTGTCGCCGGGGGCGAGGATCGTCGATCCGCCGTCCCAGTCGATGCGCCAGTGGCCGAAGACCGGCATCAGAACAGAGGGCCTGTCGTGGCGATGCATCTTCTCCGTCGCCGAGGCGCGGGTGATCAGGTCGACCTCGAATCCCGGCTTGTCCGGCAGGCGACCGGACGCGCCGATCACCTTGGTCGGCCGCGGCGTCGCCATCGCAGCGATGTCGAGATAGCGTGCAACGTGACGCGGGATCACCTCGGCCGCGGACGGTTCGGGAAAGGCGTCGAGTTCGGCGTC
The DNA here is from genome assembly GCF_900172265.1 of Roseivivax jejudonensis. Lineage (GTDB taxonomy): Bacteria > Pseudomonadota > Alphaproteobacteria > Rhodobacterales > Rhodobacteraceae > Roseivivax > Roseivivax jejudonensis. The sequence continues at coordinate 663,910 of NZ_FWFK01000001.1, forward strand.
GCTCAGCACCGGCATCGGTTTCACACCATCTGGCAGAGCTTGCCCTTTCTTGGTGTCGTAGAGCTTGCCGTTGTCGCCGAGGACGAGGCCGTGATCCTTCGCGTCCTCGATGACCTGCGGCGCCCAGACGACTCCGCCACCGGCATCGTCGCCGCCCAGGATCGCCATGATCATCCCGTAGTCGGTGCCGATGTTCTCGAACCCGCGGAAGATGCCGGTGGGGATGTTGAATATGTCGCCTTCCTCGAGGATCACGTGACCGGCATCCCCGTGACGCCCCCAGAAGAAGCGCCAGCGCCCCTTCAGCAAAAAAAAGACCTCGGCGGTGCGATGGGAATGCAGCGAGTTCCGGCAATAGGGCGGCTGGCCAGCCGCGCCGATGTTGAAGCCGTGCGGAATCTGGATGTGAACGTGCTGGTCCGCGGCCTCGGACACGCCGCCGCCGATGATCGTGAAGTTCTCCTTCTGGTTCGATCCGGGCGTGTGCGCGTCGATGAACGCGGTGCGGCACGGCACGAGCTCGCCGTAGCGGACGATGCGCGGGGCCATGTCTTCGGGGGTCATGTCGATCTCCTCATCGGGGCGATCCTTCGGCATCCCCGGCCTCTCCGGTTGCCAGCAGGATCTGCTTCCAGATCGCGGTTTCGTCGTAGAGCGTGAATTCGCGGCGCAGGCCCCACGGCCCGAACTCGGCATGGGAAATGCCCATCACGTGCACTTCTGCCCCGGTCGGTCGCCCGAAGGCGCCCCAGCCGTCGTGCCGGCCGGTCAGCGACCAGCGCACCGCCGCGCGCGGCGGCATCATCGGATCGTCGCGCCCGATGCGATGGTGGATCTCGAACCGGGCAGAGGGAAACGCCGCTCGGAGCGAAATCCAGAAGCGATCGACCGCGCCCGTGCCGTGGTCCTCTTCACCGCCGGGATAGTGCGACTGCACCGCGCGATCGTATTCCGCCGGGATCGCGGCGAGGTCTGCGTTCATGATCCGCGTCAGCAGATCGCCGTAGCGCGCGCCCCACTCGTTGTCGTTTCCGGACCCCTTGTAAGGGCCTGCGACATCGGTTTGCGGGGTGCACGGGCGCACGGCAGCGTCCGGACCACCCTCGCGCGCGATGAGGTCTCGGGCATAGGCGCGCGGCTCCAGCCCGAGCTGTCGCACGATCGCCCCCTGGTCGCGGATCAGCCATTCGTCGTCGATGGCGTTTGCGCGCGCGTGGCAATCGGCCAGGATGCGGTAGCGCAGCCGCGTGCCGGATGCAGCGCCGTAGACACCGCTGCCGGTATGGGTCGCATGCGACATGATCCGGTGCGAGGACAGCATCCCGGTCTCCGGATCGCCGGACCAGATCACGTCCTCGGCCAGAAGAGTCCGGTCGGGAAACTCCGACAACGTTGCCAGGGTCGCGGCGATGACCCCCTCGTTGCCCGTGACGACCGACGCCGGCGAACGCACCACGATGTCGGGTGCGTAGTAGTCGTGCAGCGTGGCGACGCCGCGGTCCTCCCAGATCTCCTTGGTGATCCCGATGATGTAGTCGGGAAAGTCGCGGAACCTGGGGTCGAATCCGTGCATGCTCATTCAGATCCATCCTTCGGGCAGGCGCGCCGAGCGGCGCAGCACCAGCGGCGCGTCGATCACCTCGCGGCCGGCGGCGTCCCACGGCGCGTCGATCTGCGCCAGCAGGACCGAGACCGCGGCCTCGACCATCCGGTTCGCGCGCTGGCGCACGGTCGTCAGGGCATAGGCCGGCCATGCGGCAGGCGGCACGTCGTCGAAACCGACGACCGACACGTCTTCGGGCACGTTCAGGCCCAGCTCGAACCGCAACACGTCCATGACGGCAAAGGCCATGTGATCGTTGCAGACGAAAACGGCGTCCGGCCGCGGCGCGGCGTCGGTGAACATGCGCCGTGCCGCGCCCCGGGCGGTATCGGCGTGGAAATCGCCGACCTCGCGCGCGTGAAGCGACACGCCGGCGGCCGCCAGCCCCTCGAGAAAGCCGGCCTCACGGTCGCGCTGGGTCGATGCGCCTTCCCACCCGGCGATGTAGGCGACCCGCTCGTGCCCGGCCTCCACGAACAGCCGGGCGACCTCGCGTCCGCCGCCGAAGTTGTCCGAAGCCACGGTCGCCACGCCGTCCACGTCCTGGATGCGGTTGAACAGCACCACAGGCACGCCAAGGCTGCGGCACCGTTCGGCAAGGTCCGAAGACAGCGCGACCGATGCCACGATGATGCCGGCGACCTGGTAGTCGAGGATCTCCTCGACGACCGCGTCGATGTTGGTCGCGGTCTGCGAGGTCATGAAGACGAGCACGTGATAGCCCTCGGCCTGCAGCGCGTGAGAGAACTTCTCGAGCGCCTCGGGGTAAAAGTAGTTCTCGAGGTAGGCCACCACGAGCCCGATCATCCGGCTGCGCCCGGTGATGAGCGAGCGTGCCAGGGCGTTGGGGCGGTAGCCCAGACGCTCGGCCGCCGCACGCACCTTGTCGGCCGTCTTTTGCGACACCGACGCGCCCGGCGTGAACACCCGGCTGACCGCGGAACGGCTCACGCCCGCGGCGCGGGCCACGTCCTGTGCCGTGACCTTGTCGGTCCGGCCCGGATCCGGCGTCGCGCTCATCCCGCGGTCCACCCGCCGTCGACCATGTGCGCGCTGCCGGTGACCAGCGCGGACGCGTCCGAGGCGAGGTAGACCACCGCGCCCATCACGTCCTCGACCGCGCCGACCCGACCGAGCTTGATCTTCGCCTCGAGCCACGCGCGCTTGTCCGGGTCGGCGAAGGTGCTTTCGGTCAGGGGCGTGCGGATGAAGGTCGGGCAGAGCGAATTGATGCGGATGCCGAGTGCTCCCCACTCGATCGCCATGGCCTTCACCATGCCCTCGACCGCGTGTTTCGACGCGCAGTAGACCGCCCGGTCCACGCCGCCGACATGGCCCATCTGCGACGAGACATGAATGATCGAGCCACTACGCCCTGCCGCGCGGAGCGCGCGCGCCGCGCGCTGCGACAGGAAGTACGCGGCCCGCAGGTTCACGGACATGACAGCGTCGAAGTCGTCGGGATCGGTATCGAGCGCCGGTCCATGCCGCGCGAGGCCCGCGGCATTGACCACGACGTCGTAGGGCGCCGCGAAGAGCGCCGCGAGATCGGCGAGGTCGGTGATATCGGCCGGTTCCGCCTCGGCCCGCCAGCCTTCGGCGCGCATCGCCTCGACGCATTCGGTCAGCGCGCCGGCGCGGCGCGCGACACAGGTGACCTGAGCGCCGGCCTCGGCCAGCGCGCAGGCCGCGGCAAGACCGATCCCGGAGGAGGCGCCGGTGACGAGCGCGCGGCGGCCGTCGAGCCGGAAGGACGGCGTGCGCGGAAGGGTCATGCCACCGCCCTCCCCGTTTCGGGGTCAAAGCCCGCGCGTGCCTTGTTGAACTCGCGCATCCGCGCCAGCACGTCGACGCCGAGTTGGTCGAACGCGTCGAGCAGATCGACCATCACCCAATTCTCGCGGATCCGCCCCGCCTCGACGCGCCAGAAGTCGAGCGACCGCATGGCGATGCGCTTGTCGGACGGCGCGATCCCGAGCCATCCACCGTGGCTGACCGTCTGGATCATGTTGGGCCAGCCCGTGACGGCCGCGTAGGCGCCGTCGCCGAAAAAATGGTAGTCGATCTCGTCCACGTAGGCGCCACGGTCCGGCATCGCGGACAGGAACGGGATCTGGTGCCAGTCGCGAAAGCCCTTGACGCCGCGCCCGGTGCCGATGCCCGACGGTCCGTACCAGCTCATCCGCTCATGCCAGAAGCGCGGCATCTCCATGACCTCGGGGCCGCCCTGCCCGGGGTGGCGTTTCATGTGTTCGAGCATCTCGATGATCAGGTCGCGGGTGGCGTCGGATCGCGCGGCGTCGCGCGGCCCTGCGACCAGGCCGTCCTGCGTCGCCGGGCCGGGCACGTGCCATTCTCGGCCGAGCGACGGCGCCAAGGGCCACGCACCGGCCTGCATCATCACCTCGGGGATATCCCAGAGCGCCTGCATTTCGACGATCCGCCCGCCCTCGAAGCGGTAGAACTCATGAAAGCGCATGTGCATCTGGTGGCGCGTGGGTGGAATGTTCAGGAATGGCCGCGCGAAAAGCCCCGTGTAGTAGCCACCGCAGCCCAGCCAGCACGCGCCCTCGGGCGTGTCGCCGGCGATCACGATGTGATCGCGCCGCTCGAGGTCGGGCACGGCGTGAAAGAGCGGCGCCAGAGCTTCGTCGAAGAGGGCGCCCGGGCCCGTCATGGTGCCGAAGGGGAAGGCCACGCGCATCGTCGCATCGGGCGCGACCACCGCATCGAGCGCGCGGCGCACCGAAGCCGGCTCGAAGTCGTACATCGCCGCGCGCACCGGCGCGAAGGCCGTCTTCATGTCGTCGAAGCGGTCGGTCATTCCGCGGCGGCTTTCGGCGCGGCGCCCGTGCCGTAGGGCACGTTGTCACCGCCGTAGCGGCGGACACGCAGGTTGCACTGCTCGGCATGGCCGACGAACCCCTCCAGCATGCACAGCCGCGAGCCGACGCGCCCGATCTCGGCCGCGGCCTCGTCGGTCGTGACCTTCTGGTAGCTGTGCGTCTTGAGGAACTTGCCGACCCAGAGACCGCCGGTATAGCGGCCCGCCTTTTTCGTCGGCAACGTGTGGTTCGTGCCGATCACCTTGTCGCCGTTGGCCACGTTGGTGCGCGGCCCGAGGAACAGCGCCCCGTAACAGGTCATGTTCTGCAGGAACCAATCGTCGCGATCGGTCATCACCTGCACGTGCTCGGATGCGATGTCGTCGGCGACCTCCAGCATCTCGTCGTAGCTGTCGCACAGCACGACTTCGCCGTAATCCTGCCAGCTGGTCCGGGCGGTGTCCGCGGTCGGGAGGATGGTCAGGATGCGCTCGACCTCGGCCAGCGTGTCCTCGGCCAGACGGCGCGAGTTCGTCACCAGGACCGCGGGCGAGTTGTAGCCATGCTCGGCCTGACCGAGCAGGTCGGTCGCACACATCTCGGCATCGACGGTGTCGTCCGCGATCACCATCGTCTCGGTCGGGCCGGCGAACAGGTCGATCCCCACGCGACCGAAAAGCTGGCGCTTCGCTTCGGCGACGAAGGCGTTGCCGGGACCCACGAGCATGTGGACCGGATCGATCGTTTCGGTGCCGAGCGCCATCGCGCCGACCGCCTGAATCCCGCCCAGGACGTAGATTTCGTGCGCGCCGCCCAGGTGCATCGCGGCGATCACGCCGGGGTTGGGCTCGCCCTGCCACGGAGGCGTGGCCGCGGCGATGCGCGGGACGCCCGCAACCGAGGCCGTGGCGACCGACATATGCGCCGAGGCTACCATCGGGAACTTGCCGCCGGGCACGTAGCAGCCGACCGACTGGACGGGAATATTGCGATGGCCGAGAATGACACCCGGCATCGGCTCCACCTCGATGTCGGTCATCGACGCGCGCTGCGCCTCGGCGAACGCCTTTACCTGGTCCTGCGCGAACCGGATATCGGCCAACTCCTGCGCCGACAACTTGCCGATGAGGTGCTCGATCTCCTGTTCGGTCAGGCGGAACCGCTCGGGCGAATAATTGTCGAACTTCTCGGACAGCTCGCGCACGGCCGCGTCGCCGCGCGCCTCGATGTCCTTCAGGGTCGATTCGACGATGGCGCGGGTCTTGGCGTCGTCCTCGCCGCGCTCGGCCTCGGACTTGCCACGCTTGAGGTATTCGACACTCATGTCGTTTCTCCTGTCGTCTGGGATGTGTCTGGACGGGGTGGCGTGCGGTCGCCGCGATCGAAGGCCTCCCAGCCCTCGCCGCCGAAGACGTCGTGGCCGAGTTGCGCGAGGACATGCGGGAAATCGACCATCACCCAGTTGTCGGCGATGCGGCCGTCGGCGATGCGCCAGAAGTCCATGTAGCGGATCTCGACCCGCCGGCCGGTGGCGGCGATGCCCATGAAGGGGCCGCTGTGGGTGGCCTCCTGCCGGCCGAACGCGGCGGCCCATTCCCCCATGAAGAGCCGCGCCTCGTCGACACAGACCTTTTCGGAGAACGCGGCCTGAAAGGGGCGCTGCCAGTTGTCCTGGAACTCGCGAAGGCCGTGCTTGGTGCCGCAGCCGAAATTGCCCATCCAGCGGAAATTCTCGTGGAAGAACTCGGCCATGTCGTCGATGCGATGATCGTTGAGCCCGTCGACCATCCCTTCGATGACGCGGCGGGTCTCGTCGGTCTTCGACAGGTCGGTGTCGCGGGTCAGCGATGCCTGCTCGGGGCGGGCGCCGGGCATGTCAGCCTCCGTAATCCAGAAAGACCCTCGGCAGCCCCAACGACAGGGCCGGCACGAAGGCGATGATGAGAAGCGCGACCACCATCGCCACGACCCACGGCAGGATCCGGCGCGCGATGTGATCGAACGGAATACGGCCGACCTGTGCGGCCATGAAGAGGTTGGCGCCGAGGGGCGGTGTCACGAACCCGATGGCCAGCGCGACGATCATCACGATGCCGAAATGCACCGGATCGACACCGAGTTCGATCATCACCGGCAAGAGGACGGGCGTCAGGATGACGATGGCCGCCAGCGTCTCGAGGAAGGTGCCGACAATCAGCAGAAGCACGATGGCGGCGAGCAGGACGATCGTCTGAGACTGGGTGAGCGCGAGCACGAGATCCGACAGCTTCAGCGGGATCTGCTCGAGCGCGATGATCCGTCCGAAGGCGACGGACGCGCCGATGATGACCAGCACCGCCGACACCAGAAGCGCGGATTCGAGCATCATTCCCGGCAGGTCTCGCAGAGGAAGCTCACGGTAGACGAGGCAGCTGACGATCAGCGCGTAGACCACCGCGACGGCCGAGCTCTCGGTCGGGGTCACGATGCCGGCGTAGATCCCGCCGAGAACCACGAGCGGCATGATCAGCGCCAGCTTGGCATCGTTGAGCGCGCTCAGCGTCTCGCGAAGTGAAGCGGCCGCGATCGGGGTTTCAGGTGCCTGCGCGCCGCGCCGGCGCAGGATGTTGTAGGCGATGAGCGTCAGGGCGATCACCACGCCAGGCACGATACCGGCCATGAAAAGCGCGGTCACCGAAACGCCGGCCGACACCGCGTAGACGATCATCACGACCGATGGCGGGATCATCACGCCCAGGCCGCCTGCGCTCGCGACCATCGCGCCGGCGTAGGCCCGCTCGTAGCCGCGCTCTACCAGAGCGGGGATCATGGCGAGCCCGATTGCCGCGACGGTGGCCGATCCGGTGCCCGATATCGCCGCGAAAAACAGGCAGGCCATGATGGTGACAGTGCCCAGATCGCCCGGAGCGCGGCCGAACACGCAATCCGCCACCCGCACGAGCCGGCGGGAGATGCCGCCCCGGCTCATCACGTTTCCGGCAAGGGTGAACAGCACGACCGCGATCAGCGTGAAGCTGTCGATCCCCGAGATCAGCCCCAGCGCGTAGAGGTCGAAATTTAGGAACGGGATGTAGGCGATCGCGATGAGCGAGGCGGACCCAAGCGCGATGCCGATCGGAACCCCGATGGCAAGGAGCAGGAAGAAGCTGCCGAAGAGGATCGCCGTCGTCATCGCTCAGACATCCATCTGCGGAGTCAGCTGCGTCTCGCCGCGAAACGCGATGCGCCAGATCGAATGGATCAGCCGCGCGGCCGAGAGCGCGCCGGAAAAGATGATCGCGGCGTAGAGGACAGAGGTCGGCCATTCCGTCGCCGACAGGATCTTGCCGCGCTCGGTCGCCTGCTGGGTGATGACGACGCCCAGCCAGCAGACGACCAGCGAATAGACGAGGAATACGGTCTCGGCCGCGAGCATCATCCAGCGGCGCAGCCCGGGCGGCGCGAGGTCCAGAAGCACGGTCACCCGCATGTGCCGGCGGTCGCGGATGGCGTAGGCAACGCCGAAGTAGATCATGTACACGAAGGCGAGGCGCGCGACCTCGCCCGCGAAGGCGATGGAGGTGGCAAAGGCGAAGCGCGCCACGACGTCGGCGAAGACCAGCACGATCACCACCGACAGCGCAGTCACGATGACCACGGGTTCGAAGTATTTCTCGATCCGGGACAGCATTTCGCCCTCGCCTCCGGGCTCAGTTTTCCAGTGCCGACATGAAGTCGTCGTAGAACTGGTCGCCGACCCGCTCGCGGATGTCGGCCTCGATGGCGCCGTTCATGGTCTCTCCCATCTGGGTGCGGTCCTCGGCCGGCAGTTCGTTGACCTCGAGCCCCTCCTCGCGCAGCCGATCGAGGGTTTCTTCGTTGGCCGCGACGGTCAGCTCGCGCTGGCGCTCGACCGTTTCTGCCGCGACCTCCTCGATCAGCGACTGCTGTTCGGACTCGAGGCCCTGCCACCATTCGAGATCGGCCATCCACAGCTCCGGCCAGTAGATGTGCCCGGTCAGCGACACGTAGTCCTGCACCTCGAAGAACCGCTCCACCACCATCGAGGACAAGGCGCTTTCCTGGCCGTCGATCAGGCCCTGCTGAAGCGAGGAGTAGATCTCGCCCCAGGCGAGCGGCACGGGCACGGCCCCGATCGACCGCCACGCCGTGATCTGGATCGGGTTGTCGGCCGAGCGCATCCGCAGGCCCTCAAACGCCTCTATGCTGTCGAGCGGGCCGCGCGAGTTGGTGAACGACCGGAAGCCCAGTTCCATGAAGCCCATGAGCTTGATGCCCTGTTCCTCCATCGCGGTGCCGAGGCTGTCGCCGGCCTCGCCGTCGAGGACCGAGCGCGCCTGCGCCTCGTCCTCGAACAGCAGGAACTGGTCGAGAACAGCCAGCTCAGGCACGCGCGAGGACAGCAGGACCGACGCTCCGGTGGTCATCGTCAGGTTGCCGGACTGGACGAGGTCGGTCATCTCCTGCACCGATCCGATCTGCCCGCCGGGGAAGAGCTCGACCTGGATGTCGCCCTCGGACCGGCTTTCCAGTTCCTCCTCGAAATAGGCCAGCGCCTGATGCAGGGGCGAGCTTTCGGGGGTCGCGTGGCCGATGCGGATGGTCTCCTGCGCCGCGGCCGGAAGCGCCGCGACAAGGCCGAAGCCGGCGGCCAGGATGCGTGTGCGTTTCATTGTAGTCGGTCCTCCCTGGGAACGCGCCCTCCTCCCGGGCGCAAGATGATCGTGCGAGCCGGATGTCATCCCTTCACCGCTCCCGCCGTCAGACCGCTGACGATCTGCCGCTGGAACACCATCACCAGCACGAAGAGCGGCGCGGTGATCGAGACCGCCGCAGCGATGGCCTCCACCTGGTCGGTGGTCGTGGTCTCGCGGTTGAAATAGCTGGCGATGGCGGGGACCATCGTCTGGTTCTGCGCGTCGAGAAGCAGCGATGTCACCAGAAAGTCGTTGTAGGCCAAAAGGAAGCTGAAGAGCCCCGTCGTGATGACCCCGGGCCACATCACCGGCATGATGACCTGCCGGAACGCTTGGAAATGTGTGCAGCCGTCGACCCGCGCCGCTTCGTCGAGCTCGGTCGGGATGTTCTGGAAGAACGAGCGCAGCATCCAGATCGTGAAGGGCTGGTTGATCGCGACGAGAACGGCGATCACCGCGTAGGGCTGGCCATAGAGCGTCGGCGCCGCGTCCCCGAAGATCGGCGCCAGCCAGTCCGACGAATTGATGAACACCGGCAGGTAGCCCGCGACAAGGACAGAATGCGGCAGCGCGCGAAAGATCAGCGCGGCGATCAGGAGCCAGAAGGCAAGGTTCGACGGCGACCGCGCCAGCGCGTAGCCCGCCAGGGTCCCGACGAAGAGCGAGATCGTCACGACGCCGGCCGTGACCACGAGCGAATTGACGAAGTTGCGCCAGAACGCGTTCTCGACCCACACGGCATAGTAGTGCTCGAACGTGGCGCCGATCACCGGCTGGCCGAGCGGCCCGGCGATGGCGTCGAGCGCGCCGAGCACCGGCGGCAGGATCCCGAAGACCACGAGGCCGAACACCGCGAGATAACCGAGCCCCGCGACCAGCCAGCCGATTGCAATCCAGCCGGCCGGCGTAAGGCGCCGGACATGCCGCGGCAGGCCGGAGAACGCCCAGCGCGCCAGCGCGATCACCACCGCGCCGCCGATCAGCAGTTCGAGCACCGACAGCCCCTGCCCGTTTCCGCGGGTCGTCGGCCCGAACAGGACGTCTCCGAAGTTGCCGGCGAAGGCGTCGACCGGCGACTTGATCGACATCACGGCGATCCACGCGATCGGAAAAATCGCCAGAAGGCACCAGAAGCCGAGGAACGCGCCCGAGGCGAGACGCAAGGACAACGGCTGACGCATGGTCCGGGCGGTCATCAGCGCTCTCCCTTGTGTTCGCGCCACGCGCGGCGCACCGGCGCGATCAGCAGGATCACGATCCCGACCATCGTCAGCATCGCCGAGGCCGAGGCGCGCGAGATCGCGCGGTTGCCGGCGTCGTCCGGCTGAAGGAAGTCGTAGGTGAGCCACTGCAGCGAGATGACATGGCTCTGCGAGGAAAAGCCGACGATCTCCTCGAACACGCGGTAGGCGTCCATCAAGTGAATGAGCGCGACAAAGGTGATCAGCGGCCCGAGATGCGGGATCACCACGAAGCGCAGGCGCTGCCACCGGTTCGCGCCGTCGACGATGGCCGATTCCAACGTGTCCTGGTTCACCGTCTGCAGGCCGGCGTAGAAGATCACGAAGGCGAACGGTGCGACGTGCCAGACCCGGTAGAAATACATCATCAGCTCGATGGTCCAGCCCTGCGCGAACATCGCGATGTCGCGATTCAGCACCTCCTCGAGCGCCGCGGTCAGGATGCCGTCGCCGATGAAGAGCCACCGGATCGACAGCGCGCCGATCACCGGGGTGATGATGAACGGCAGCAGCGACATGAAGATCACCGGCCCGCGGATCGACCTCACCGCGTTGTTCACCGCGAGCGCGATCGCGAGGCCGAGCACGATCACGATCGGCAGCGTGATCAGCGTGAACATCACCGTGAAGCGCAGCGCGGCCCAGAAGTCGACGTTGAGGATGCTCGCCCAGTTGCCCGACGACAGGTACTCGCCCACGCGGTCGAACTGCAACAGGTTACGATAGCTTTCGAGCCCGACAAAGAGCGTGCGCGTCTCGATCCGGCCGTCTTCGTCGCGGACCGGCTGGCTCTTGGTTTCGGTCACGCAATTGGCGGTCGGAAAGCCCGGCGTGCAGGATTCGACCTCGACCGTCTCGTAGACCGGCTGGGTCACGTAGAAGCTCTGGCCGAAGACCGACACGAGCGGCGCGGCGATGAAGATCAGCATCATCAGCAGCGAGGGCGCCACGAAGGCGGCGAAGACACGGGGCTTCATCGGCTCTCCTCCTCGCTGCTGGGTCCCGCAAAGGGTCCGGGGCACGCAGGCGCGCCCCGGACCGGGTCACTCAGCCGTCGACCAGCCCGGCCTCGCGGGCCGCGGTCAGGTAGTCTGCCTCGATATCGGCGAGCGTTTCCTCGGCGGCCTTGTCGCCGGTCAGGAAAGCGGCGATGCCGTTGCCGAGCGCGGTGTGCATGAGCCCCATCGCGGTGGTCGACGGATAGGCCCGGGCGGCCGGCTGCGACTGCAACGTCGCGATCGCCCCCTCGGCGAGCCGCGTCGGCTCGTAGCCCTCGATCAGCCAGATCGCGGCGCTGTTGTTGGCCTGGACCATCTCGCTGTCGAGGCCCTCCATCGCCACGCGGAAGGCCGCTTCGGCGGTCTCGTCGTCGATGTTCGCGGCGACGACGACACCGTCCCACCAGATCGTGGTGGCCGGCGGGCCATCGGCGGTCGCCTTGGGCGCGGCGGCGGTCTCGACCAGCCCGACCACCTCGGACTCGGCCTCGTTGTCCATCGCGCCGGCGCGGCTGGCCCAGAGATTGGCCATCGCGATCCGGCCCTGCTGGAACTGCTGCTGCACGTAGGTCGAGTCGGAGACCAGATATTCGGGATCCATGTACTCGGTCATGGCGCGCATCATCTCGAGCGCGTTGATCCCCGCCTCGGTGTTCAGCGTCGGTATGTTCTCGGAATCGACGAACTCTCCGCCGAAGCCGTAGAACATGTTCACGTAGTCCTGCGCGAGGTTCCACCCGGTCTGCATCGTGGCGCCGAGCGGGTACTCGACCACGCCGGCCTCCTGGATCGTCGCGGCGGCCTCGAGGACCTCGTCCCAGGTTTCCGGCACCTCGAGATCAAGATCCTCGAAGATGTCGGCGCGATACATCAGGTGCTGAGTGTTAACCATCATGCCGATGGCCATCACCTGCCCGTCGATGCGGATCAGCTGGTTGTCGTTGAGGGACTGGCCGTACTCCGCCACGAGGTCGTCGAGTGGGCGGATCGTCCCCTCGTTGATGAGCGGCGTGATAGTGCCATTGGCGACGCCGCCCAACGCGTAGAGCGAGGGATCCGCCGCGAAGGCGGCGGGCTGCTTGGTGCGGAACTCCTGATCGAGCTCGGCCTCGAAGCTGCCGCACTCGGCCATTGCGTCCGAAACCGCCTTCCATGCCTCGAACCCGGCCGAAAGCATGGACACGGGCGTGTCGTTTTCAAAGCTGCACTCGGCCATCGCGGGTCCGGCCAGCAGGGTCGCCGCACCGACGGCGGCAAAGATCGTGCGTTTGGTCATTGTGTCGCTCCCGATTGGATCGTTCGTGCCGGGAGCTTCGCGCCCCGGTCCTCGTTATGTCTATCGCGCATCCAGTCGCGCCTCGGTGGCCGGATCGAAGAGGTGGCATGCTCCGGGCGGAACGACGAAGGACACGGCGTCGCCGATCGACGCTCTCAGGTCCTTCGACGCCTTGACCGACATGAGCGCGCCGCCGGCGCGGACCGTCAGCATGGTCGCGTCGCCGAGAAGCTCGATCGTGTAGAGAGGCGCCTCGATCTGAGCGGGCTCGCCCGGTTCGGCCAGCCGCGCGTCCTCGGCCCGGAAGCCGAGGGTGAGCGCGCCGTCCCGCACCTCCAGTCCCTCCACCCTCACGCTGTCGGCCTCGAAGGTGCCGCCGGAGACATGCCCTTCGACGAGGTTCATGCCAGGAGATCCGATGAAGCCCGCGACGAACACGTTGGCGGGGCGGTTGTAGATCTCCGTCGGGGTCCCGACCTGCTGGACCACGCCGCGCTTCATCACCACGACGCGGTCGGCGAGGGTCATCGCCTCGATCTGGTCGTGGGTGACATAGATCGTGGTCACCTTGAGCTCGTGCGACAGGTTCTTGATCTGCGCGCGCGTCGAGACGCGCAGCTTTGCGTCGAGATTGGACAGCGGCTCGTCCATGAGAAAGACGTTGGGCTCGCGCACGATGGCGCGCGCCAGCGCGACGCGCTGCCGCTGGCCGCCCGAAAGCTCCGCCGGCTTGCGATGCAGGAAGTCCTCGAGCTCCACCATGCGCGCAGCTCGCATCACCCGTTCGTCATGCGTGCTTTCGTCGATCTTCCGCACGCGCAGCGGGAAGCGGATGTTCTCGTAGACGTTCAGGTGCGGATAGAGGCCGTAGGACTGGAACACCATCGCCACGTCGCGATCCTTGGGATCCAGATCGTTGACGCGCTGGCCACCGATCATGATGTCGCCTTCGGTCGCGTCCTCAAGACCGGCGATCATGCGCATCGTCGTGGTCTTGCCGCACCCCGACGGGCCGAGCAGCACCAGAAACTCCTCGTCGGCGATCGTCAGGTCGAAGCTGTCGACACCGACGAAACTGCCCCAGCGCTTGGACAGATTGCGCAGCTGAATCTCGGCCATCGGCCTCTCCCAGTTGATGCGGGACGTCGATGTTCGGGCGATCACTCGCGGTTTACGGGAACGCTAGACACCGGAGAAGGCACGTGGCAAGCTCTTTTTGCAATCGTGTGCAAAAATGAAAGAGTCCCCGTGCTCGTGACCGATCAGCGCGCCAGTCTGCATGCCGGCCTGTCCGCCATGCTGCGTGCCCCCGACGCAGAATTCGACGCCAGCGTCGCGCGAATCTTCTCCGAATCCTGCCGCGTGCACCTGTCCGCGCCCTTCTACCCGCTCGACGGGACGGAGGCTCTGATCGCAGGGTTCCTCCGGCCGCTCCGCACGGCATTCGAAGGCATCCACCGGCGCGACGAGATCTTCATCGCAGGGGACAACCGGCGCGACACGGGCGGCCATTGGGCCGCGAGCGTGGCCCACTACGTCGGCAATTTCCGCGCTCCGTTCGCGGGCATACGTCCCTCCGGCAGGCTCGCCTTCCTGCGCGCCGGCGAGTTCTACCGCATCGAGGGTGGCCGCGTGACCGAGGCGCGCCTGATCCTCGACCTGCCGGACCTGATGCGCCAGGCGGGACGGATGCCCTTCCCGCAAGAGCTCGGCACCGAGATGCTGTTTCCGTCGCCGGCGACCCACGATGGCGTGCTCCCGCAGACTGGGTCCGGCGCGGAAAGTCTCGACGTGGTGGAGCGGATGCTAAGCGACCTGCACGCCTACGACCCGCAGACCTTCGAGAGCGCGGCGCAGACCGGCGCTTCGGGTGCGTGGGCCGACGACATGCTGTGGTACGGGCCGTCCGGGATCGGTGCGAACTATCGCTGGTCGGGCTTCGTGAAGGATCACCGTGCGCCGTTCCTGACGGCCTTTCCCGATCGTAAGGGCGGCAATCATTACTGCCGGATCGGTGACGGCAATTATGCCGCCGTGTCCGGATGGCCGTCGATGACGATGACGCATCTCGGCGACTACCTGGGCGTTCCGGCGACCCATCGGGCGCTGACGCTGCGGGTCATGGATTTCTACCGCATCGCCGGTGGGCGGATCGCGGAGAACTGGGTGCTGCTCGACTACCTCGATCTCTTCGCGCAGATGGGCATCGACCTCGTGGCGCGCTCAAACGCGATGGAATGAGCGAGCGCCCGCACCGGCAGTTTCCGACCTCCCGGCGCCGCTCTGTGACCTAGTCACAAACAGTCCGACGCCTGCCGTGGCAGTCTGGGATCACATCGATTCCAGAGGAGATCGGACATGACTCGCAACATGGGAAACGTGGATCGCGCGCTGCGCCTTGTGGCCGCCGCGCTCCTGCTCTGGGCGGCCTTCGGCACGGCCGTCGCCGCGACCGGTGCGCTGCACTGGCTCGCGATCCTTGTCGCAGGCGTCTTCGTCCTGACGGCGCTCGTCGGGATGTGCCCGCTCTACCGGGTCATCGGGCTCAAGACCTGCCGCGCCTGCTGATCGCCACACGACAAGGAGGAGGAGATCCATGAAGGACTACGTCACCGACACCACCGTCAAACCCGAGGTGACCGGCTTTTTCGATCCGGCGACCAACACCATATCCTACGTGGTCAAGGATCCCGGCTCGTCGGCCTGCGCCATCGTCGATTCGGTCATGGACATCGACTATGCAGCAGGGCGGATCACTTACGACCACGCGGACGAGATCATCGCCTACGTGAAGGACAACGGCCTCACGCTGGAATGGCTGATCGAAACGCACGTGCACGCCGATCATCTTTCGGCGGCGCCCTACATACAGGGCCAGCTCGGCGGCAAACTCGGCATCGGGCGCAACATCACCATCGTGCAGGACACGTTTGGCAAGATCTTCAACGAAGGCACCGAGTTTCAGCGCGACGGGTCGCAGTTCGACCGGCTGTTCGATGACGGCGACAGCTACAATGTCGGCGGGATGGCGTGCTTTGCCATTCACACGCCGGGCCATACCCCGGCCTGCATGACGCACGTCATGGGCGACGCCGCCTTTGTCGGCGACACGCTGTTCATGCCGGACGGCGGCTCGGCCCGGGCAGACTTTCCGGGGGGCGACGCGAGCGAGCTTTACGACTCGATCCAGAAGGTTCTGAGCCTGCCGGACGAGACCCGCTTGTTCATGTGCCACGACTACGCCCCGAACGGACGCGACATCCAGTGGGAGACCACCGTCGCCGACGAGAAGGCACACAACATCCACGTGGGCGGCGGCAAGACCAAGGACGAGTTCGTGAAATTCCGGACCGAGCGGGACGCGCAGCTCGACATGCCGCGGCTGATCATCCCGTCGCTGCAAGTGAACATGCGCGGCGGAGAGCTTCCGCCCGCCGACCAGCACGGCAAGCGGTTCCTGAAGGTCCCGGTCAACACGCTCTGACCCCGGCCGCGACGCACCTCGCGGGCGGCCCGCAGCGCGGCGCCGCCGGACACGCCCCAATCGTCCGGACGCTCGGGAGGAGACATGGACATTCACACGATCGATGACAGGCTCGCGGTCAGCCCGCAGATCACCGCCGCAGACGTGGCCGCCCTCGCGGCCGAAGGCTATCGCGGCATCATCTGCAACCGCCCTGACGGCGAAGGCGCCGACCAGCCTTCTTTCGAGGAAATCGAGCGCGCCGCATCCGAAAACGGGCTCGAGGCGCGCTATCTGCCGGTCACCACCGGCATGGTGCGCGACGCCGATGCCGAGGCGTTCGCAGAAGCCTTGCGCACCCTGCCCGGCCCGGTCCTCGCCTATTGCCGGTCCGGCACGCGGTCGGCGACGCTCTGGGCGCTGTCGGAGGCCACGGCCCGACCGCTGCCCGACATCCTCGCGCGGACCAAGGCCGCCGGGTACGACATGTCCGGCGTGGCGCGGCGCATCGCCAATGGCGGCAAGACCCCGACAGACACCGGCGACGCGCATTACAAGGTCGTCGTGGTCGGGGCCGGCGCAGGCGGGATCGCCGTGGCGGCAAGCCTGAAGGCCCGCAAGCCCGGGCTCGAGATCGCGGTGATCGATCCGGCCGATATCCATTACTATCAGCCGGGCTGGACGATGGTGGGCGGCGGGATCTTCGAAGCCTCCGACACGGCCAAGACCATGGGCAGCCTGATCCCGTCGGGCGTCACGTGGATCAAGGCGGCCGTCGCCGCCTTCGAGCCGCAGAGCGACGCGGTGATCCTGGACGGGTGCCGGGTGGTGAAATACGACCGGCTTATCGTCTGCCCGGGGCTGAAGCTCGACTGGCACGGGGTCGAGGGGCTCGTCGAGAGCCTTGGCCGGAATGGCGTCACCTCGAACTACCGCTACGATCTCGCCCCGTACACCTGGCAGCTCGTGCAGCAGATGCGGTCGGGCGCCGCGCTGTTCACCCAGCCGCCGATGCCGATCAAGTGCGCCGGTGCGCCACAGAAGGCGATGTATCTCTCGGCCGACCACTGGCACCGGACCGGGCGCCTGTCCGATATCGACATCCACTTCTGCAATGCGGGAGGCGTGCTCTTCGGCGTGAAGGACTACGTCCCGGCGCTGATGGAATACGTGAAGAAGTACGACGCCAGCCTCGACTTCTTCCACAATCTCGTCGCTGTCGACGGCCCCGCGAAACGGGCAACATTCGAGGTGAAGCACCCCGAGGAGGCGCCGCGTCAGGTGACGATGGATTTCGAGATGATCCATGTCTGCCCACCGCAGACCGCGCCGGACTTCGTTCGCGTCTCTCCGCTCGCCGATGTGGCCGGCTGGGTCGATGTCGATCAGGCGACCCTGCGGCACAAGCGCTTCGACAACATCTGGGCCCTCGGCGACGTGACCAACGCGCCCAACGCCAAGACCGCGGCCGCCGCGCGCAAGCAGGCGCCGACGGTGGCCGAGAACGTCATCGCCGACATGCGCGGACGCTCGGCGGTGGCGCAATATGACGGCTACGGATCGTGTCCGCTGACGGTCGAGCGCGGCAAGATCGTGCTCGCGGAATTCGGCTACGGCGGCGCGCTCAAGCCGTCGTTCCCGACTTGGCTCGTCGACGGCACACGACCGACCCGCGCGGCATGGCTCCTGAAGGAGCGGATGTTGCCGCCGATCTACTGGAAGGCCATGCTGCGTGGACGCGAATGGATGGCGAAGCCCGCCAGGCTGACGGCGGCTGCCGAGTAGGCGACCGACCCCGCGGACGGACGCCCCTCTTCCCCGTCCGCTCGCCGACCTCTCCACCGGGACGCCGCCCCAGGCGTCCCGTGTCTGCTCCTCGAAGACCGAACCACAGGACCGGCCCGACGATGCGCCTTTCTCTCGCCCGCTACCTGCCCGTTCTCGACTGGGGCCGGCGCTACGACCGCGCGGCGTTCGCGAACGACCTGATCGCGGCGGTGATCGTGACGATCATGCTGATCCCGCAATCGCTGGCCTACGCGCTCCTGGCGGGGCTGCCGCCCGAAGCCGGGATCTACGCCTCGATCGCGCCGATCCTGCTCTATGCGGTTTTCGGCACGTCCCGCGCTCTGGCGGTCGGGCCCGTGGCGGTGGTGTCGCTCCTGACCGCCTCCGCGGTCGGCCAGGTCGCCGAGCAGGGCACGGCGGGCTACGCGGTAGCCGCGCTGACCCTCGCGGGGATGTCGGGGGCGTTCCTGGTCCTTCTGGGCGTATTCCGGCTCGGCTTTCTCGCGAACTTCCTCAGTCACCCGGTGATCGCGGGCTTCATCACCGCATCGGGGATCCTGATCGCCACCAGCCAGCTCAAGCACATCCTCGGTATCCAGGCGCACGGCCACACGCTGATCGAGATGGTGGGCTCTCTCGTGGCGCATCTCGACCAGATCAACCCGATCACCCTCGTCCTCGGTGTCGCCGCGACGGGGTTCCTGTTCTGGGTGCGCCGCGGGCTGAAGCCGCTGCTGCGCCGGATGGGCGCCGGGCCGCTCCTTGCCGATGTCGCGACGAAGGCCGGGCCGGTGGCGGCGGTGGTGGCGACGACGCTCGCGGTCTGGGGGTTCGGGCTCGCGGACCGGGGCGTGGCGATCGTGGGCAGCGTGCCACAGGCGCTGCCGCCCCTCACCCTGCCCGGCGTGGCACCGGACCTGATCCGCCAGCTCGCCATCCCGGCCATCCTGATCTCCATCATCGGCTTCGTGGAATCGATTTCGGTCGCGCAGACGCTCGCCGCGAAGAAGCGCCAGCGCATCGACCCGGACCAGGAGCTGATCGGCCTCGGTGCGGCCAATCTCGGCGCGGCCTTCACCGGCGGCTACCCAGTTACGGGCGGGTTCGCGCGCTCGGTCGTGAATTTCGACGCGGGCGCCGAAACCCCGGCGGCCGGCGCGTTCACGGCGATCGGGCTCGCTATCGCAGCGGTGTCGCTGACGCCGCTGGTCTACTTCCTGCCCAATGCAACGCTGGCCGCGACGATCGTCGTCGCGGTCCTCAGCCTCGTGGACTTTTCCATTCTGCGTCGCACCTGGGACTATTCACGTTCGGACTTTGCGGCAGTCGCCGCGACGATCGTGCTGACCCTGACGCTCGGCGTAGAGATCGGGGTCGCATCCGGCGTACTGCTCTCCGTCGCGCTTCACCTGTTCAAGACGTCGAAGCCGCATGTCGCCGAGGTCGGGCTGGTGCCGGGCAGCCACCATTTCCGCAACATCAATCGCCACGACGTCGCGACAGACCGGCACGTCCTGACGCTGCGGATCGACGAAAGCCTCTACTTCGTGAATGCGAGGTTTCTCGAGGACCTTGTGCAGGATCGCGTGACCGACGGCTGCGTGATACGCCACGTCGTGCTGATGTGTTCGGCAGTGAACGAGATCGACTTTTCCGCGCTCGAAAGCCTCGAGGCGATCAACCAGCGCCTCACCGATATGGGGATCGGCCTGCATCTCTCCGAGGTGAAGGGCCCGGTCATGGACCGGCTGCGGACAACGCATTTCCTCGACGAGATGAACGGCCGCGTGTTCCTGTCGCAGTACGATGCGTGGCAGGCCCTCGCGCGGCCCGAAATGGATCGTGCGAACGCCGCAGAATAGGGCGCGCAGCGACATCGCAAGAGGGGAGAATTCTGGTCGGAGTGGCAGGATTCGAACCTACGACCCCTGCCTCCCGAAGACACATCCAGCATGTTTGTTCTACCCTTGTGCGCTCTATGTCCATGCTTCGTTGCCGTTTCGTCGAAGCTTGAACGGTTGAAATTGTGCGGCCTCACAGTTTCCGCCCCCCGATTGCGGCAACCGCACCTTGTTGGTGGTCGGGGTGGTGATGAGCGTAGACCTTCGTCATCGTCTCCATGCTGACGCCGAAGTACCCGCTCAGCTCCCAGAGGTCGGCTCGTCCGGATTGGCAGGCCCACGTGATGGCCGTGTGCCGTAGCGTGTGCGGCGTAGCATCGTCGAGCTTCGCCGCGCGCGCTGCGGTGCGCCACGCTGTCTTGATCGACGCCACTCCCTGCCCCTCGTACGCGACGACCCAGCGCTCGCCGTGAGCTTCCCAACGACGCAGATGCCCGAGGAGGCGCGGCGCCACTCGGATGTGCGGGGTCTTTTTCTTGGTCTCGGCGACGCCGGGAGCGCGGCGGTAGAGTATGCCAGCCTCAGTATCGACGTGGCCGCCGTTCACGTTCCGCATGAAGCGCAGCCGGAGGATCGCAGACTTGCGCGTTCCGGTGTACAAGGCGACCAGCATGAAGCGCGCCAGGTGCTTGGCCTCGGGGTTCCGATACGCTGCCCAGAGCAGTCGAGCTGCTTCAGAACGCGTGAGCCATCGATCCTTCGGCGCCGGCTTGTCCGGGAGGTGTACCTTGGGCGGGTTGAGGATCCGCCCCTCCTCACGACAATAGTTGAATGCCGCACTGAGCACGCCGAGTTCCTTGCGGATTGTGCCGTCGGCAATAGGAGTGGTCTCGATAACTTCGCCGGTTTTGGGATCTTTCCGATGCCGCACGCGGCTGCGGCCGTAAGCCCGGCAGGTCTCTCGGTTGACCGCGTTGGCCGGCAGCTCGCCCCAGTAGTCGAGAAGGCTCTCAATAGCATATGCAATTCGCGTCGGGTCTTTGACCGCGCCGCTTGCGACGTGCTCCGTCGCGTAGAAGGTCAGAACCTCGGCTACGGTGATCTCGTCCGGCTGAGCTGGACCACCGGGGCGGCGGTCGCGCTGCGCGATGTATTCCGCGAGGCGCTTTTCAGCCTCGCCACGGTCTCGCGTGCCTGTTGAACGGTCCCCGCGGCCGGTGTCGCGGATGATCCAGATCCCGGTTTCGCGGCGCTGCATGAGGCGCGCGCCTTTCGCTCGCTGCGGCATTGATCCATGATCTCCGGCAAATCGTTGGGGTCGATACGCTTGCGGTTGCCCGCCATGATGAGTAGGCCGAGGTCGCGCGCGATCCGTTCGGTGGTAGCGACAGGGAATCCGAGATCGGATGCCGCCTCCTTCACCGTGATCGTCAATGCGCGCCTGGTCATTACTCTGGTCTCTCTGTCAGTCCGCCTCGGACAGTAGGACGTGTCGGTTTCGCTCGAATTAAAAGGATCGCCTTCAGTACCCTTCGAGCGGTTTACCTTCGGTCGCCGGCAGCACTCCGGCGAGTTCGTTCAGGTCAATCACGATGGTCGAGTGACCCCAGATCGAGAAGTTGGTCGGACCAGTGTGAGCCGCGTGGAACGCTTCGTCACAGGTCGGGCCGCAACCCCAGTTGATGTTCTCCGACAGTGCCCAGCCGCAAAACGCGAAGTAGCGGTTCTGGTAATACGGCTCCGACGGCTTCATCTCGCGACCCTCGAGATGAGAGACCATCACGTTTCCAGCGAAAAGACCTGTGCGCCAGCTGAGGCCCTCGCCATACAAGATCGACGCGATCTGCACCTTGCGAACGTCGGAACGGCTGTAGAGCCAGTGTCCGTTCGGCCCAGGCTGACCGATGCCGTTGCTCAAACCTCGTTTGTTCCAGTCGCGCACCGTGCTGACCGGAACGTTGGCGAGCGTTGCGAATTCACTGATCGACATGTTGCGAGCGAGATGCTCCATGATGCGCCTCTTAGGTATCCATTTCTAAGCACACTCCTAGAAACGGATACCTAAGTCAACAGCAACGATACGACGGGGGACTTAAAATCCCTTGCGCCGGAAGGGTGGTAGGCCCGGAGGGACTCGGACCTCAAAGCCTCCTCGTCGCAAAGTGCTCTCCGTACTCGACGCCGACCGCCTCGCAGAGCGCGCGAAGGTCATCGCCCTTCACGGCGACAAAGCCTGATCGGTAAGGAACGACCCTGGACATCACGGCTTCCACGAGAGCTGGGATGTCTGCGGCCTGAGAAGGCGTAGGCATGATGCCCAGCGTTGCCGTCGCAGCTGCGGAGGCAAGAAGGTCGCGGCGGTTCATGCTGCAAGATCCTTTGCTGCGGCTCGGTTGATTTCCGACAAACCTTTAAGAGCGGCGTCGAGACGTTCGAGAGCGGCGTCACATCCTTCCGCGATGGCCTTCTGATCATCGTCAGGCTCAATGGCGCATGTCATTTGGATCAGAGAGACCATGTGGCGAGCGCGAGCGATCTCGTCGCTGATGTCGAGAAGGTCGGTCATGCCAGCCTCCGCAATGCGCCGAGAACGTTCTCGGCGATCTGGCGATGCCAGTCGCAACCCCAATAATCGCGGCCATCCTCAATCAACCATTCCACCTGAGCAATGACGCCCTCGCGGGTCCGGGCCGGGGTGCTGGCGATCAGCCGGTCAATCTCGCGCTGACGCTCAAAGCAAGGTTCCATCGCCTTGTCGGTGATGTAGGTGGCCGTGTTGATGTGCTTGGTCAGGCGTTGCCACTCGGCCCACCATTCGAGGTGCGGGTCGCGCGGCGCGGCATGTGCAACAGCCGGCGCCACCGCTGCGGCCGGGATGGCAGCGAGAAAGCTGCGGCGAGGCATGGCGCCACGCGATACTTTCGGCTGGATTTCAAACGCGTTCTTGAGTACGTTCATGACGTGTTCCTTACTGTAGTGGGTGGGGACGAAAGGCCGTCGGGTGAGGTCAGATGCTCCCGGCGGCCTTTACTGTTGTGTGGCAGTCTCGTTCGCCCGGAAGCCCTCCAGGACATGGACGATGAAGTTGTTCATTGAGCGATCCTGCTCGGCCGCCTTCTGCTTGACCCATGCGCTCAGCTCTTCCGGCATCCGGAGGCCGAACGGGGCGCGTTGCTGTTTCATGCTTTCTCCAGTTAGCTTCCAATGGTCGATAACTACCAAAGGTCGCTAATTGCAGTCAACATCAAAGTTGGCTACCAAATGAAGCTATGGCAGATGAGGCCAAGTACCCGACGAGGATCGCTCCCTACGGCCTGCGCATTCCGCCGGACCTGAAAGCTCGCATACAAGCATCTGCCGACGAAAACGCGCGAAGCCTTCACGCTGAGATCATCCATGCGCTTGCTGAAAAGTACCCAGCCCCGCAGCCAGAGGGGTTCGAGGAGATGTACAAGCTCTTGATGACCCTGCCCGAGGGTGAGCGCGAGAGGCTGGTTTTCGAGGCCATGGAACGAGCAGGCGTCACACAACAGGACATTGATGACGGCCTCGTACCAGGCGTGCAAAACAAACCTTCATCCCAGGATTGAGTTAGTCGCCGCACTCTTGGGGTTGAGAGGCTATGCCACCATCTTGACCCGATCTCGGTCGAGCGTCGCGTTCTCAACGAGAATGTCGGCGAGGCAGGAGCGCGGTTGAGGCGGAAAGAGAACGCCCCACGCATGCCATGAAATTGACGCTTGATAGCGTCGAGCCCTCACGCTTCAGTGAAGTGCCGTTTCGCGGCTACAATACGTGAGGGACACACATGCGAAGAATTCTAGTTGGCGCTTCAATGCTCGCTTTGGCGGCATGCGTTCAGACCATCGAGACGACGACACCGTTCGATCCGAACGAGGTCGCTTTCATCAATCAACGGGGAGCGGCCGACATTACCGGTCAAGCGTTCCTGCGTCAGGCAGGGGGCGGCGTTGTGACGTGCGCCGGAGAGCAAGTGCAGCTGATCCCTGCCGGTACATTTGCCAAGGAACGTCTGTCGCAGTTGTACGGAAGCGTACAAGGCGGACGCATTGGCACAATGGTCGGAGCAAGCCAAGAGAATGTCGACCCGAGGTATCTCGAGATGGTCCGCACCTCTCAGTGCGACGCGGAAGGGGACTTCGAGTTCCGCAACGTGGCCAACGGAGATTACTACGTGCTATCCGGCGTACGCTGGACGGTCCCTGGAAGCTACATCCCCGAAGGTGGCTCTATGGCAAAGCTCGTTCAGGTCCGTAGCGGACAAGATCAGCGGGTTCTCCTGAACTGATTGAACATGAGACGGATGCGAACGGCACTATTCGTATCCGTCTCTCCCCATTACTACCCAGTTTAAGTATCGCAGATGGGAAGAAGAGTAAGGAAAATATTGAACTCGATCCGCGATACTCAGTTCAACATTTCTGTTACGAAGTTCTCGAAAAGTCTGACTGCGCGCTGTCAACATCAGGGGAAGCACAATGGCTGAACCAGTCTCAATCAACATTGACGGCGAAAGCTGTCCTGTGATCTGCGCTAGGTGCAAAGAGCCGATCTTCTTTATTGGCGAGGTCGATACTGAAGTCGGCGAAGTAGGGTGTACGGCATGCGAAAACGTCTCACCAGTCAAAGAGGCGGCTCGTGAAGCGCTCGATTTTGCGAAAGCGGAAGCTCAACTGCGCTTGAACCAGACGCTCAAAGACGAAGCCCGAAAGAGCAAATTCATGACATTCTCCGGACAGCTCTCGCACAACAGGACCTACCGATTTCTGGTGGACTTCTGAGATCCACGTTAACCCACCGCGAGATCGAACAGAGCCGGGGAGAGCGCGTGCCCCGACGACCGGGGCAGCGCCTTCGTTCCCTGAGGCACGTCCTCGGCCCGGTACGCATGCTGCATGTAGGCGGCGTCCATCGCGGTCAGGATCGCGACGTGGTGCGGCTCGAGCGGCATACGCATCAGGCGCGCCCAGGCCTCGATCTCGGAATGGCTGATCGGGTTCGGCCCGACGGGACCACAGGACCGCGCCCGGGACAGCGTCATGAAGCAATTCCAGAGAACGGAAGAGCCCTCGGGTGCGCGGGCCGAGCCGCCGGCCAGGTGATCCCGGAGCGCGGCGCAGAGGCGATCTGCCTGTCGGCTCATGTGTTCGTCTCCCGATACTGAGCCATGCGAGCGGGGATGCGTCGGTCCATGGTGCGCATCCCGGACTGCACGAGGCTGAAGGCGTGGTTGTCCGCGCGTTGCAGGATGCGAGCCTCGAGGTCCGGCGAGAGCGACACCTCGACGGTCGACGTGCCGGACACGGGCTGCTGACCACCGCCGGCCGACTGCCGCAGCGCGGCCTGAGCCTGCGGCACGGTCAAGACCCCGCCGTTCTGGCTCGGCACGAAGACCTCGGACCGCGGCGTGCGCTCGTTGACCAGGTAGGCGCCGCCCGCGCGCACCGGGCCGCCGGCCGCGCGCTCGCCCGACAGCAGCTTGCCGAGGAACCCGAAGATGCCCCCGCCCCCTCCGGCCTCGGCCGCGTTCAGGAAGGCCGTGCGAACCTGCACCTTGGCGATCTCGATGAGCAGCGCGCGCAGGGCGTCACCCGCGCTCTGCGAGCCGGACAAAATACCCAGGAAGAGATCGGCCATCCTTTCCGCGCCGCGCTCGGCGTGCTCCTCCATCTTCTCCAGCCGCGTCGCCGCTCCCTCGGCCGCCACCCCGGCGTTAGAGTAGGCCAGCGCGAGCTCGTCGATCTCGGCTTTCAGCTCTGGTGTGACCGCCTTGCCCGCCTCCTGCGCCGCGTAGAGCAGCTCGGCCTTCTTCCGCGCGTACTCGATGGCATCGCCGAACTCGCGTCCGCTCTCGGCGACCGCCACCAGCGCCGTAGCCTCGGCTTGCAGCTCAGCAACGTTCTTCCGCGTGCGCTCGATCTCCTGCTGGTACTCGTCGAGCTTCTGCCGCGCGGAGCCGCCGCCCCCGCTGCCACCGCCGCCGCCGCCGGTCGTCGGCTCGGGATCGGGAATGCCGAAGCTGGCATTGACCGAAGGCAGTTGCGGCCGCGGCGATGTCTCCGGAGCAAGCGATCCGTCGCGGCCGCCCATGTAGAGCCGGGGATCGCTGCCCCGCCCGCTGTAGACCTTGGCACCGCTGTCGCCCCCAGAGGATGCGCCGGCTGCTGCTTCGACCTCGGCGCGGGTCTGGCGAGCCTGGGCGGCGGCCTGCGCGAGCGCCCCGATCAGCCCGCCGATCCGCGAGATGACGCCGCCGAAGCTCACGCCGTCGATCTCGCCGAGCGCCTCGACCGTGTCGCCGGCCGCGCTGGTGGTGGTTTCGATCTCGCCGCGGAACGTTTCGGCATCGATCCGGCCATCCCGGAACGCCGTCGCGGTTCCCTCGATTTCGCGCGCCATCGCCTCGAGGTCTAGCGCGGCGTTCCCGTAGCCTGCCGCGGCCAGCTCGGCGGAGATCTCGAAGAGCGCCGACGACAGCCCGTAGGCATCGGCCGTCAGCTCCTTGTAGCGAAGCGCGAGATCCTCCAGCGATGCCGCCTGCTCTTCTCCGACAGGCGCGAGGCTCGTCTCGCCGGTGAGTTGCTGGAGGCGTTCCAGCTGCGTCAGGACCTGGTCCGCGCCGTCGACCGTGAAGGCATCGTCGAGGGCATCGGCGAGTTCGACGACGACCGTCTTCGCCATGGTCGAGACCCGGGCGGAGACCTCGGCGAATTTCCGGTCGAGTTCGGCCGCCTTGGCGATGGTCTCCTCGTCCATGACGATGCCGAGTTCATGCGCCCGCGACATGAGCTGCCGAACGCCTTCGTCGCCCTGGCTCAAGAGCTGCACGAAGCGCTCGCCGCCGGTGCCGCCGAAGACCTCGTCGGCCACCCTGATCTGCGCGGCGCGGTCCAGTCCTTCGAGACGGTCGATGATGTCGAGGAAAAGCTGCTCGGGCCGCTCAAGTTGGCGCTCCAGATCGCGCGCACCGTAGCCGAGCCGTCGGAAGGCTTCCTCCGCCGGGCCCTTGCCGGTCTGAATGAACTCGTCGGCGCGCAGCTGCAACTCCTTCAGGCCGTCGACCATCGAGTCCACGTCGATGCGGTTCTGCTCGGCGACGAACTTCAGCTCCTGGAACGCTGTCACACTCACGCCCGCGCGTTGCGCCTGCGCTTCAAGATCGGCCATGCTGCGGATCGCGGTGCGCGCGCCGGTGGTGATCGCGGCCATGCCGGCCGCCACGGCGCCGGCGGCGAAGGCCCGGCCCATCGCACCGATCCGGGTCGAGGTTGCGGCCAGCGCCTGGTTGATGCGCGTCGTGGAGCGGATCATGTCCCGCTCCATCGCTGTCGCGGTGCCGCGCGAGTTCCGCCGCAGGCCGGTGTAGGTCTTCGTGCCCTGGCGCTCGGCCTTCTGCATGTTTCGCTCGAAGTCGCGGATCCGCGCTTCGAGGGCAACGATCAGGCGTTCTTCATCCATCTTGCCGGAACCCTTTACCGAATGATTTAGTCGGGATAATCATTATGCGTCCAACAGGGGACACGGCGGCGCGAGCACTGGATCGCTCGAAGAAATCATCTCGCGTCGCCATTTCATCGGAACGTTTCTCTTGCGACGCCGCATTCTCGTCACATGGACATGTTCTCCAGACCTCACGGCATGATCGTTCTCTCAGGACCATGTTCGGATTACCCCGGCGGCGTGGTTTGCCCCCAAAAAAGCCACGCCGCCACCCCACCTCACGCCATCCACAGATCATCGGTGAACCAGTCGGCCGAGGTGACGAACGTGCCCTCGCCGGCCGAGCAGCGAGCGACGGCCATCGCCGAGGCCACCGCGCCGTCAATCGAGAGCCACTTCTGCGACTTCGTGAACTTGCCGACGTGCCCGTGATCGTTCCGCTTCACGACGACGTTGGCGAAGCAGTGCCGCAGGACGGGATGCGCGCCATGGAAGAACTCGCCGCCGAGGATGGCGCGCTCCAGTTCCTGGTAGGCCGGCATCATCAGCGACGGCACCTGACGCATATCGACCGCCGGCAGGCCATGCTCGAGGATCTGCGGCTGCACCTGTCGCGCCATGTGCGGGTCGAACGCGATCTCGCGGACATTGAAGCGCTCGCAGAGTTCGACGATCCGG
Source organism: Roseivivax jejudonensis (assembly GCF_900172265.1). Taxonomy (GTDB): domain Bacteria; phylum Pseudomonadota; class Alphaproteobacteria; order Rhodobacterales; family Rhodobacteraceae; genus Roseivivax; species Roseivivax jejudonensis. The sequence goes on from NZ_FWFK01000001.1 coordinate 691,781, forward strand.
CTCTCGATTTCGCGGTAGTCGATCACGTTGCCCTCGGTGGCGGTGATCAGCCCCTGCTCGTGCCACACGGAATAGTTGGCGCCTGACGCATCCTCGCGCGTGCGGATGGTGTCCTCGGGGCAGAAGAACCACGGCTGCACGAAGTAGCCCTCGGCCACGCGCCAGCAGGCCACGATGACCGAGAGGTCGGTGGTCGAGGACAGGTCGACCGCAAGCCAGCAGTCCTCGGCCTCCAGCGCGTCGAGGTCGAAGGCTTTCCGGCCGGCGTCGAAGATCTCCATGTCGACGAACGGGTCGGTCGCGCTGTCGAGCCAGATATTCAGCTTGAGCTGCTTCAGGGATTGCCGCTCGCCGACGCTCCGCTCGGCCCGCTGCGCGTGGCGCCGGAAACCTGCAAGGCTCGGATAGCCGTGCCGCATGCCCGGGTTCACGCGATGCCACGTCTCCTCATCGCGCCAGTCGGCATCGCGCGGCGCCTCGAAGAGGATCGGCAGGATCGACTCGTCCTCGACATCCCCGCGCGCCACGCGCCGGGCATCCTCGATCACCTCGTGCGCCAGATTGTCGTTGCCGCGGCCGGCCGTCGTCGCGACCACGAGCAACGAGTCGTCGACCTTGTCGAGACCGGTCGTCAGCGCTTCCCAGAGATACCGGTTCGGCCAGAGATGGATTTCATCGGCCAGGACGAAGTTCGGCGTCGAGCCGTGCTGCGGCCCGGCATCGCCGGAGACCACCTGCATAGCCGCGCCGTCTTTTCGGTAGATGACCTTCTTCGGCGCGTTGTGCGCGTCGTAGGCCTTCACAGCCGCCTCGATGCGCTTGTCCTCGCGCACGATCCCCATGGCTTCCCGGAAGGCGATGCCGGCCTGCGTCCGATCCAGAGCCGCGAAGATCGCCTCGCCCGACGGGACACGCTCGGGACCGATGGTGTGCAGCAGCGCCAGCGCCGCCGACAGCGATGTCTTCCGGTTGCCGCGCGGGAGCAGGAGGATCGCACTCGTGACGATCCGGCGGCCGTGCTCGTCGCGCGGGCCGTAGATCCGGCGCACGATCCGCTCCTGCCAGGGATCAAGCTGGAAGCCGCGCCGCGGAAGCGTGCTCTTCGGATGGCGAAGCGCGCGCAGGAAGGTGACCGCGCGCTCGCCGTAGCCGTAGGGGTCGGGGATCTCGGACCCGTCGTAGATCCACTCAGGAAACGTCGAGAGGGTTGTCGCCGTCATCCGGATCCTCCTCTCTGATGGCCGGGCGCGAGCGCGACACCGGCGTGAGCCCGAGTTCTGCCGCGAGGAGGCGCGCGCGGGTCATGGCGTCGGACTGAACCCCGACCGCGGGATTGCGCTTCATCTTGCCTTCCACGTCGATCAGCACATGGCCGTGCTCCTGAAGGTGCGCCTCCATGGCGCGAACCGTCGCGACCGCGATGCAGTAGTTCTCGAGGCTGCCGAGGTCGGCATCGGTCAGGATGCGCCGCTCGGTCAGGATCGGCATGACGCGATCCCACTCGGCGCGCGCGAAGTCCGTGAACCAGCCCGGCGCCGGCAGCACGCCGACGGCCTCGGGGTCGGTCACCATGTGCGGCTTCGTCCCTCTCATGGCGCCACCCTGCGGCAGCGCAGCTCAAGGCCCCGGCGGCGGCCGACGGTGACGATCTCGTCGATGTCGAAGGCGAACCCGTCGAAGTCGACCCGGTCATCATCGGTCAGCCCGGCAAGGAAGCGCGTGCGGAAGACGATGGTGGTCTCGCTGGTCTCGCCGGCATTGCGCAGGAACTCTTCCGTCGAGCGCTCCACCACCTCGGCGCGGAGTGTCGCTAGGCGCGACCACGTGCGCTCCGGTGTGCCGGCATCGTTCACCGTTGCCGTCGAGCGCTGGATCTCGATCACGTGGACCATGTGCCCGGCCTTCATGGTGCCACCTCTTCGGCAAGGCAGTCCACGACCATGATGCCGTGCGAGGATTCGCCGTCGGGGTCGGACATGGCTCGCATGCTCGACACGCGCCAATCGATGCAATGCAGCCCATCACCGAGATAGAGCCGCTCCGACTGGATCGCGTGGCGCGCCGCGGCCATGATCTGCTTCACGCCCTCGCGCGACGGCTCGGTCTTCCAGACGTGGAGGGTGTGGTAGACGCGGCTGCGCGTGCGCGCGATGCTGCTGCCCTCGTCGACGATCTGAGCCTCACCGATGACGATGCTCGGCCGCGGCGCAGGCGTCGAGTTCCGGTCGAGGATCGAGGTCTCCGGCACGAGATCCGTGAGCGCCGTGGACGCGGCGAGGCGCAATCGGATCGCGATCTGGACGGCGAGGTCGACGCTCATTTCGCCTCCCGGATCGCCTTGCCGATGGCGCGCTTGATGCGGTTCTCTGCGCGTTTTCTCGCCAGTCTGAAGCCGGGCCAGAAGAACGGCTGGGCCGGGTGGTGCCGCGTCCCGTACTCTTGCAGGTGCGGGTAACGCACCTCGCTGTTCCCGGCCGTGATCGCCACCTGGTTCTCCGGGACGAGGTACGAGCCACCGGGTTGCGAGTATAGGGGCGTGCTTTGCCCGCCGAGGGTGACCGTGATCGATCCGATCAGGTCGCCCTCATCCTCCGGCGCGAGGCTTTCCATGGCCTCGGAGATCTCGTAGCCGCCCTGCGCCAGTGCGGGCTGGACCGCCTTCCGCGCCTCTTTCGGGATCGCCTGCATGCGGCGCTGGAAGCTCTTGAGACCGCCGTCGCTCACCACGTCCACTCCCGGTACTCGTTGACCAGGTCACGAACGCCGAAGGGAAGCTCGCGCACGGCCTCGGCGCCGGCCTCGCGGTTGTCGTACCAATGGGCCGCGAGTTGCAGCACGGCCTCGACGAGAGCCGGCGGGATCGGATCCTGTTCCTCACCGCCGAAACACTCCTCGATCTTGAACCCGAGCATGCGCTCAACGTGGTTCTGCGCCGCGTCGAGCTTGCGCTGAAGCAGCGCGTCATCGGCCGACCCGATGTCATCGGTGAAGGCCAATTGGTCTTTCAGATCTGCGAGCTCGGCGATGGCCATGGATCAGCCTCAGACGCCCTCGGCGGCGTCGACGCGCACCACGTTCGAGTTCACCCAGAGCGAAGCGTTGAGCTTCATGACGTTGTTCGCGGTGTCGTAGGCCTCGGTCTGGCTTCCGACGATGGCGATGAAGTACCGCTCGCTCGGCGTGCCGCCGGCCGGCGCGTCGGGAAACTCCAGCTTGAAGGCGTAGTTGTCGTTGGTCTTCTCGGCCGCGATCAGCGCCTGCTGACCGGCATCGTCGTAGTCGATGGCGGCGACCAACTCCATGGGCGGCGCGGTCCGGGTGCCCTTGATCCGCTTGGTGCGCTGCTGGCCGATATCCTCGAACGTCACCTCGCTTGCGGCGTCGCCGAGCGAGCCGAGGCTCTCCAGCCTCGAGATCTCCGTCCAGGTCTCGCCGTCGAAGTCGGACTCGGCGAAATCGGAATTCTGATCGGGCAGGACGCCGCCGATGTAGAGCTTGGAGCCCGCGGTTGCGAACATGGGCATGTCAGTTACCTCGCGAGGTTGCGGCGCTCTTCTCGCTGTTTGGCGCCGGAGTGACAGGGGGTGCAGAGGCTCTGCAGGTTGGTCGGGTCGAGCCGCCGCTCAGGAGCGACGGATCTCGGAACGATGTGATCGACCTCGCGGGCCGGGGCGCCGCAGCGCCGGCAGTTCGGATGCTCTCGCAGGTGCGCCGCGCGGAGGCGCCGCCAGTCGCCGTCGAGACCTCGGGCGGCCGCGCTGGGGCGGGTCTTGTCGAAGCGGGCCTTGCGCGCCGCGTCCATGCGCTGCTGGCACGGACAGCGGACGCCGGGATCGACGCGGATGCCACAGCCGCAGAGGCGTGCAGGTTTCGATGGCATGACGAGCTTTCAAGCTGAGCGGCAGGCGGGGCCATGACGAAACCCCGCCCACCGTTGCGACCCCACCGCCCTTGGCCCTTGGTCTTAGGCCGACGATCCGCAGCGCAGGGAGAGCGGCTTGCCGTTTTCGGGCCGGTCGCGTGGCCCTCAGAAAGGAGATGCGCTGCGGTATTCATGATCAGGTGACCGGAACCTCGGCGGGATGGCCCTTCACGAGGACCGCGCCGAGCGCGAGCGACGTGCCGCCGTTGCGGGTCAGGACCGTGCGCAGGTACCGGCGGTGGCCGATGTAGCCGAGCCGGTAGACGCTGGCGGCCTCGAGGGTTGCGGGCACGGTGCCGGTCAGATGCTCGGCCGCCACGTCCGCAAAGTCGCCGGCGGTGGTGGTGTCGCTCTCCTGAAGCTTGATCGAGAAGTCGCCGTCGCCGGCCACCGCGCCCGTGTTCACCACGAGGCAGGCGCTCTCGAAGCCGAGAAGGTCGGTCGCGGCGCCGGTGTTGTTGCCGGTGTGGACCGCCGGAGCGACCATCGGAACGGCGCCGATGTTGGGTTGAAGGGATCGCATGGTCGGTCTCCTTACGAGGTGGACATCTTGAGCTTGCGGAAGCGCGCGGCCTGGAGGACGCGGCCGCCGACGCGACGCGTGGCGTGCATGCGGGTCACGCCCTTGCGCGCCTGCGTGTACGGGTCCGAAAGGATCGACATCGCGAGACGGTCGACGATGCGGTAGGCCGAGAAGTCGCCGTAGAGAATCGGGAACGCACCCGACGAGATGTCGGGCATGTCGATGGCCTCGACGACGGGGCGGCCCAGGATCGTTTCGGGCTGACCTGCGGTGAACGCCGGCTGCCAGAGAAACCGACCGTCGCCGTCCTTCAGCTTGCGCACCGCGGCGAGGGTCGTGCCGTTCATCAGCCACGTGCCCGCGTTGCGGTACATCGCCGGCAGCGCGTACATCAGATCGATCATCTTGTCGGGCGAGAGTGCCGTGGTCGAGCCGTTGACCGTCTCGGCGATGTCGGGATGCGTCATCAGGCCCTCGGGCTGGCCGGAGCCGGTCCCGTTGACGAACGCCGTGCCCTCCTTCTTACCGAAGTCCTCGGCGAGGGCGAGGCGAACCTCGGCCTCGGCCGTGCCGCCGCTGTCCGACAGCAGTTCGTTCGAGATGTCGGTGAAGGTCGTCAGCTTGTACGGGAAGACCTCGAGTTGACCGAAGGTCGGTTCGCTCTCTTCCGAATCCTCTGCCTCGCCTTCCCACTGCGCGTTGGTCACCGAGTTGCGCTTCGGGTACTTCACCGAGGGGCCCGTGATGCCGCGGACGCTGGCAATGGAGCGGATCGGCGAGAACTCGACGAGGTTGCGCACGAACTCCGTCGACATCTCCGCGGGTGCCAGGTAGCCGGCCTGCGGATCGTTCGAGACGGTGAGCGCCTTGATCTCGTCGGCCGGCGTCTGGTTGCCCAGCCGGAGATAGTTCGCGAACGCCTTCTTCTCGGTCTCGGCCTTCTCGTCGGGATCGTCGTCGCCGTCGCCCTTGGCGCGATTGGCCTTTGCCTCGATCTTGTCGAGCCGCTCCTCGAGCTTCGTCGTGTCGGTCTTCTTCTCGATGTCGTCGAGCCGCTTGTTCACGGTCTCGGTCAGATCGCCGATGGCCTTCGACACGATGTCGTTCGGATCGTCGTCGGAGCCGCCATCCTTGAGGGTGAGTGCCGTGCTGCCGCGCAGCTCGGTCTTCTTCAGATGTCGCATGATTACCTCTCTGCGAGCTGCGCCGCGGCGCGTTGGAGTTCGGCGGCGAGCGTCAGCGCGCGCACCGCGGTCTTGGCGCTCGTCACCCGGGCGCCTGGGTGCATCGGGATCGTCACCAGGGACGCCTCGAGCAATTCGAGTTCGGAGATCGTCCGGCCGCCACCGCGCCGGGGTGCCGCCTTCTTCGTGCGGAAGCCGATGGAGATGCCGCGAACGGCGCCGGCGCGGACCAGGGCGCGGACCTCGCGGGCCCGGACAACGTCATCGACGAGAAGCCGGCCCTTGAGGCGCAGCCCCTCGCCGCCGTCGTCGGCCTCGTCCCACGTTCCGACAGGGTCGTTCTGATCGTGGCCGAAGAGCATCGGCAGCGGCAGCGAGGTGCCGGTGAAGGCGCCCTTGGCGATCATGTCGCCGATCCGGTCCGCCTTCTCGTACGGCCACGCCATGCCCTCGATGTTGCCATCGTCCGAGGCGTCGAGCTTGGTTTCGAGGTAGACGCGATCCATCAGCCGACCCTCCGATGAGCTGAGCGGTCGGAGGCATAGGCATCGATTTCCACCTGCACCCAGTAAGCGGCCTTTAGAAACCGCAGGATGTTCGAGTGCGTGCAGGCCAAAGGCTGGCCGTCCTCCGCCACTTCCCAGTCGAGCACGCATTTCGCGAGGCTGTTCAAACGCGCACGCTCTCGCGCTTCTGCGGTTACTCGTCCGTCGGCGTCGGCCACATCAGAGAGTTCGTCAGCCAGTGCCAGCCGAGCGCGGTTCTGCGTCTCGCTGTCCGGCCCCGCGATCTTGAGACGGATCCCGGTAGCGCGCCCGGTCTCAGGATCGAGGAGATCGAACCACTGGCCGCGCTCCTGGTCAGCCGAGAACGATCTGATCTCGGTCAGGTCCATCCGTAACCGTCCTTCCGGACCACGCTCAGGGCCATGCCTTGATCAAGCACGAGGACCGGCACATCGGCGACGACGTTCTGAATGTTCGCGATGATCTGCTGCTTCGATTGCTGCCCCGCTGTGAGGTCGGTGGAGACAACGATCACATCGCCCTTCTTCAGTGTCAGAATGCGAATGTCCTCAAGCTGCATCGTCGGTCTCCTCGTCGTCGGGCTCGGCGCCCTCTGTTGCGATGTTCGGGTTCATGAACTGATCGCCGCCCTCGCGCGGCGGCAGGCCGAGCCACGCCCTGCTCTCGTTCGCGTTGATGACCTGAGACGAGATCAGCGAGTTGATCACAGTCGAGCGGGTCGAAAGATCGGCGCGGGTCAAATCATCGCGGTCGAAGCGTATCGCATATTGCGGCCGCTCCTCGTCCGTCAGCAGCGCCCGCCGGAGCGCGCCCTCCGTCGCCCTCAACCACGGCTCCAATGTGTAGCTCAGAAATTCGCGGCCCTGCTGCTCGCCGTTCGACCAAGTTGCTCGGTCGTGGTCGAAGAGCATGGCGGGCGGCACGCGGAAGCAGCGAGCGATCTCGAGGATCTGGAACTTGCGGTTCTCGATGAACTGGCTGTCGGTCGAATTGAATGTGTAGGGCTCGAAGGTCGCGTCGTCGTACAGGATCGCGGTCTTGCCGCCATTGTCCTGTCCTTCATGCGTGGCGCGCCAGGTCTCGATCATCTTCCTGACCGCGCCCTCTCCGAGGTTTTTCGGGAACTTGAGAGCGCCGGACGGGCGGGCACCACTGCCGAAGAGCTTGGCTGCGTGGGTGTCCAGGGCGATAGCAACGCCGATGGCCTCACGCGCCAGCGATAGTGGTGAGCGGCCGGACGGGCTGCGCAGATGGATCATGTTCCCGGCGGGAACAACACGGCTGTCGATCTTGTAGCGCGGTTCGCCGGTCGTCTGATCGAACTGCACGTCGACCACGCCGCGCCGGTAGCGGATGATCTCGGCGATGCGCCCGTCACCCAGGCGATTGACGTAGGCGACGCCGCCGCGGTCGTCGGAGAGCGCGTCGATCACGAGATCCCGGATCAGCGAGAAGCCGTCCGTCCAGTCGTTCGCCTCATCGCGCAGAAAGGGTAGAACCGGGTGATCCGGAACATCGACCTCCGTGCCATCCGCTTCGATCCGCTTCACGCTGATGTCGAGCGTCGCCACGGCCTCCGAGATGACCCGGATCGCAGACCCCACCGCCGGCACACGCAGCGCCGCGTCGGGCGTCACGACAGCGCCACCGGTCGAAGTCGGTGTCAGGCCGAAGATCGCGTAGAGATCATCGCCGGGCTCGGCGAGCCCCTTTGTCTCGGTCGGTGTCTGGGATCTGCGAGAAAACGGCCACATGCCGCAAGGATCGCGGAGCCGAGCGACGCCGCCTAGCTGGCCAGATGCAGGCAATCATTGGTTTTCGTGGGTTTCCGTGGGTCCGAAAAATCCAGATTCCGGCCGATCTTGTGCGAGGCTTCCCGCGCCGGTCCCTAGAGACCGACCAAAGTCGAAGAACACCCCCGGGCATGACGTCGTGTCAGGGTTGAGCATGCTTGACCTATATCAATGCGCGTCGCGAAGGTGGTTCCATGCTGGATGAACGGCGCCTTCGCAGGTCTGGAGGCAAGCTTACCAAAGTCTTCGTCGGCCGCGATCTTGAAACCCACGTTGCTCGCTGGGTCGGACTGACGGCGGCTGGCGCGTTGATCTGCGACAGGGGCATCTACTCGGCGGACGCAGAAGCGACGGTCGCGTTTGTCTCCGAGACATTCGGGCTCGATACCGTAGAGGAGTTTGAGCCTCACGACCTCGAAGCCGTCGCGCGCCACATGCGCAGGATCAACGCGCAGGGGCCTTGGTAGAGCCTTCACCTCTTCGTCCGGAGCCAGGCGTTCAGCTCCGACCTCAGAGCGAAGTAGCTCTCGCCGTCGGGGCGGTAGATCGGCACGTGGTCCAGATGAGCGAGGCGACGCGCCTTGTCCACGCTCACGCCAATGGCCGAGGCGATGGTGCTGAGCCCCCAGAGCTTCTCAGGGCCGGTGGTGATGGCGTCGAAGCGCCACCTGTCGAGAGGAGGATTCTCGCGTACGGATCTAAGTTTGGTGTCGTGCCTGCTCATCGTGTCCTCGCGCGTGTCTCTCTCTACTCAACCGTTGCTCTCTACCGCCCTATCCATCGGTTCAGACCCAGAGCGACGGTCAGAAAGCGAGTTACAGCGACCTGGGGATAAAACCCGGCCTCCCGCTCTGACCGCCACGATCTTGACCTATCCATTCGGACGAGCCCGTCGCTTAGGCCAGACCTGCCTTTCCCTCGGCTCGGTCCGCTCCCCCATGTTCGCCGCCTAGAGGGTGGCAGCGGGGTCTTAGGGCGTGGGGAGACCGCATGATGCGGAATAGCTGCCCTTGTGCTGTGACCCGATACACTGTAACACTTCTGCTTGGCGGCCCAGCCTAACTCGTGAAAGACGACCGCCAACGTTTTGAGGCGCGCCGGCGGCCACCGGCGCGCTTCGTTTCTCAGTCCTCCTCGATCACGACGAGGTCTTCGGGCTCTCCGAAGATCTCCGAGACCAGGCGGCGCATGATGGCCTCCTGCTTCTCGCTCGGCCGCCAGTTGCGGCGCCGGCTCTGTTTCATGATCGAAGCGGCGAAGGTCCGAGCCCATTCGTCCGACGCCCGTCGCTGGACTGTCGGCATCTGGAACAGCAGCTCTTCGATGTTGCGCACGCTCATGCCGCGGCCCTCCCTTCACCGAAGTGATCGAGGAAGGCGCTCTGATCGCGAATGCACAGAGCCTCGAAGGCGGCCGAGGCGTAAGCCTTCAGTTCCCGCCGGCTCGCAACGCTGGCCCAGAAGCGCGCGTCGCTCATGGGATCGAGGAACGCCGGAAGCGGCCCGTCGCTCGATCCGAGGACGGTAGCAGCGACGGCCTCGGCCAGCGGCTCCTCGAGGGAGCGCAGAGCGGCCCATGCGAGCGCTGCGCGGACTTCGTCCGACGCGCGGGCCGCCAGGAAGTCGGAGAACCGCGCCCAGTCCTCGTAATCGCCGAGCGTGAGCGTGTAGCCGAGCATCTTCGTGACGCCGAGGTGCTCGCGCCTCATCAGCTTGGAGAGGGATCGCTGCTCGGTCATGCCGTCACCCCCCAATGCTTCGAAATGATGGGGTGACGATTCGCCCAAAGTGGGGTAGCTAGAAGCGCGAGCTTTCCAGATGCTCTCTCATGTCGGACCCCGGTTGCAGTTGCCGCTGCGCCGGGGTTTTTCGTTTGGTGCTGGCTGGAATCGACAACCTGTGCAGCCGCACAGATTGAGCCACCGTCAGCGCCCCCTCCGGGGCTCGTAAGTTGTTGGAAAAATTGGTCGGAGTGGCAGGATTCGAACCTACGACCCCTGCCTCCCGAAGACAGTGCTCTACCAGGCTGAGCTACACTCCGACCGTGGCGCGCGTCGTAGCCGAGGCGCAGGACTTTGACAAGGGGTTCAGCGCGGCTTCCGCGAGGGCGGGAGCGCGGTTTTCAGCAGCGCCCCGACCCGCGGCGCGGTGCCGGTCAGGTGGCGCGTTCGGGTGCGCGACACGGGCTTGGCGTTGGAGCGTCCCGACAGGCTCTCGCGCGCGACGATGTACAGCCCGCTGGCAATGATGATGGCCGTGCCGAGGATCGTCGCCGCGTCGGGTATCTCGTCGAAGAACAGCGCGCCGTAGAGCGTCGCCCACAGGATTTGTGAATACTGCATCGGCGCGACGACGGCCGCTTCGCCGGCCTTGTAGCCCGCGACCATCAGCATCGCGCCGGCGAAGCCCAGCGCCGCGATCGCGGCGTTGAGCGCCAGATCGGTCAGCGGCATCGGGCGGTAGGGCTCGGCCATCAGCGCCCCCATGATCGCGAAGTTTGCGAGCATCGGGTAGAGCACGAGCACGACGCTGCGCTCGTCCGGGCCGATCCGGCGCGAGATGACCGAGGCCAGAGCACTGCCGCCTGCCGCGACCAGCGCGGCGAGGTGCCCGGCGGTCAGTGCCGTCGCCCCCGGTCGCAGCACGACGATCACGCCGCACAGCCCGACCACGATGGCGACGCCGCGGCGCAGCCCCACCTGTTCGCCGAGGATCGGGATCGCCAGGAGCGTGATCAGGATCGGCGCTGCGAAGATGATCGCATAGACCTGCGCCAGGGCGATCGATGAGAACGCGTAGAACGCCGCCGCCGCGGTCACCACCGCAGCCAGCGTGCGAAGCGCGACCCACCACGGATGGCGCGGTCGCAGATGCCCGGGCTCCGGATCGTTGATGAGCGTCAGCGTGACCAGCGGAAAGCCGAACAGAACGCTGTAGAACACGATCTGGAACGACGAATAGGTGGCGCCCAGCGCCTTCACGATGACGTCGTGCGTGGCGAACAGGGCGAATGCCAGAAGCGCGATCAGGGCGGCGCGCGCGTTGGACGGCATGGGCCGGCTCCGAGCTGCGGGTTTCCGTCAGCTAGACCGCCGGCCCAAACGAAGGCAACCCGCAGCGGCCGCAAGGGCCCTGTTGCGGGCGCCGGCGGCGATCAGACGCTCGCGTCGAGGGCGGCGAGGATCGCGTCGCCCATCGCCGAGGTCGAAAGCGGCGCCCGCCCCTCTTCGCCCAGGAGGTCGGCGGTGCGGTGTCCTTCGGCCAGCACGTGCTCGACAGCGGCTTCCAGCCGCGACGCCTCGGCGCCCTGGTCGAAGCTGTAGCGCAGCGCCATCGCGAAACTGAGGATGCAGGCGATCGGGTTCGCCTTGCCCTGCCCTGCGATGTCGGGTGCCGAGCCGTGGACGGGCTCGTAGAGCGCCTTGGGCCGGCCGTTCGACATCGGTGCACCGAGGCTGGCCGATGGCAGCATGCCAAGCGACCCGGTCAGCATCGCCGCGAGATCCGAAAGCAGGTCGCCGAACAGGTTGTCTGTCACGATAACGTCGAACTGCTTGGGCCAGCGCGTCAGCTGCATCGCGCCGGCGTCCGCGTACATGTGGCTGAGCTCGACGTCGGGATACTCGGCACCGACGCGGGTCACGACCTCGCGCCAGAGGACCCCGGACTCCATCACGTTCGCCTTCTCCATCGAGCACAGTTTGCGGTCGCGCTTCATCGCGAGGTCGAAGGCCGAACGCGCCACGCGCTCGATCTCGCTCTCGGTGTAGCGCTGCGTGTTGATACCCACGCGCTCGTTGCCATCCTCGAAGATGCCGCGCGGTTCGCCGAAATAGACGCCGGAGGTCAGCTCCCGCACGATCATGATGTCGAGGCCGGCAACCACGTCGCGCTTTAGGGACGAGAAATCGGCGAGCGCGTCGAAGCACTGCGCGGGGCGCAGGTTGGCGAAGAGGTCCATTTCCTTGCGCAACCGCAGCAACCCGCGCTCGGGCTTCACCGAGAAGTCGAGAACGTCGTATTTGGGCCCGCCCACCGCGCCCAGGAGAACCGCGTCGGCGTCCTGTGCGAGCGCCATCGTGTCGTCCGTCAGCGGCGTGCCGTGCGCGTCGTAGGCGGCGCCGCCGACGAGGTCTTCGCTCACGTCGAAAGGCAGACCGCGTTTCGCACCGAACCAGTCGATGATGCGGCGCACCTCCGCCATGACCTCGGGGCCGATGCCGTCGCCAGGCAGGATGAGGAGCGAAGGGGTGGACATGGGCGGCTTGCCTCCTTGACGGCGCTTCGGATCGTCGATGCGGGTAGGCGAAGCCGCACGCGGCGTCAAGAAAGCGGGACGCCGTTCGACCGGGTGGCGCCCGTTCGCCGGGGCCCGCGCATGCTCCGGTACTGGTGTCCTTGCTCCGGTTTCGGCGGATCGAGCGTCTCGTCAAACGTGGCAAGCGAGTCGCTGTTGAAGATCAGCGCCGCCGCGCCGGCGCATTCGATCCGCTGTCCAAGACGTCTGTGTCGTCCGCAGGGGCCTCTCCGCTGTCGCTGATGTCCGGGTCCGGCGGCAGCGCGACATCGATCCAGACCAGGCGATGTTCTCCCGCCTCCGGCGCCGCGCGATACGTGCCGGCGTCGCGCAAGACGAGATCGCGGGAGGGCAGAAGGTAGCTGACGCGCATCTCTCCGAGGCCAAGGCGGCTCCAGTCCACGCTTGCCGTGCGCGGCATCGGATCCTGCAAGCGCGGATCGGACAGAAGATCGCGAATTGCGCCGCGCCGACCGTCGCCCGCCTCCGGATCGAGGTTCGCGTCGCCGGCGATCACGAAGGGTGGCGTGATCCGGGGCAGCCCCGACGTACCGTTTAGCAGAACCTGCCACAGCCGGATCTCGTCGGCGTTGCGACGTCCGTTTCGGTCGTCGGGCCCGTCGAAGACCGGTGGCGTAGCATGGAACACCATCAGAGAGAGCGGGCGCGGCGACGACGGCAGCCGGATCGGAACCACCCAGTGCACGTCGCTCGACAGCCGTTGCACCTCGTACGCCGGATCCTTCGGCGCGATGCGCGTTCCGGGAAGGTCGCGCCAGAGAAATCCGCTCAGATCCCGCGCATCGGACGTCTCGACCGGATGGACGGACAGGATCGCGCTGCCCCCCTCCCCGGAAAACCGGCCCCAGCCCTGCGCATCACGAGGACCGTGCGCGCGGCCGTCGCCGTCGATGTCCCGTCCGGTCGGGCGGCCGGTATTCGGGCGACGGAGGAACCGGTGCGGATAGTCCAGCCCGCCGGCCCTTAGCCGGTCGGCCAGGGCTGCGAGCGCCGCACCCGCATGATCGTAATCGATCTCCGTCAGAACGAGGATATGGGGCCGGACCGCGAGAAGCGCGACTTCCGTCGCAACCAGTGCCGGATCCTCGCCCCGCACCAGATCGCGCAGCAATAGGCCCGGGCCGTCGCGCGTCAGAGGCGCGTGCCACGTGGCGATCCGAATTGTCTCGGGAGCGGGGGTCGGGACCGCCGGTGCCGCGCGGGCGACCCCGATCCAGAGCCCGACGACGAGAAGCGTCAGGCCGGTTGCAACTGCTCGGATTGCGCGTATGCCCGGCGCCGCTTTTCCTCGATCAGGTCGGCGATGCGCATCAGTGCGACGCCTCTCATCATCAAGCTGGCCGGCAGAAAGGCCCATGCTGTCATCACCCATACCAATGTCAGCGGCCCGCTGAACGGAGTGACGGACCCGAAATCCGCCGCAGCCTTGATGGCCGCCGGGATCAGGAATGGCAGGAGAAACCCTAAGGCGACGTTAAAATGCGCGTCGCGCTTCAGCCGCGACAGCACATCGCCGCCGGCGGTCGGGTCGAAGAGAGGGAGATTCACGAGGACGTTGAAGGCGTTCTTGCGGATCGGCCAGTTCAGCAGCCGCACCAGGACGACGAAGAAGATGACCAGCATCAGAGAGACGAAATAGGCGATCCCCGCCGCCGCACGCACCAACGCCACGCTCTCGGGTCCCGCGTCGGCGGGCAGATCCAGGAGAATCAGCCGGACTGGCGAGAACGGAAAGTCCATCGCCTGGCCAACCGTCGCGCCAAGGCCGGTCAGGGCCGCGCCCGCCTGGGACGGAATCGTCGCGTGCCGCGTCAGGATCGTCAGAACGAGCACGACGATCGTGAGCATCACGAAGCGCAGCCGGTTGTAGGGCGGCGCGGACCGGAATTCGACGAGGCTGGGCGAGACGGCGTTGTATTCGACCACCGTAAGAAGCGCCGCGGCCAGCGCGGCAAGCAGAACCATCTGGCTGGCGTCCCCGGTGAGACCCGGCAGCGCGACGGCCGGAAGCGCCACGACGAGCGCAACGAGGATGGCGCGAAGTATCGCGCCGGCCAAACGGTTGATCACTGCTCTGTCCTTTCGGTCCGGACGGCCGCGATGCCATGCCGCGCCCTTGTTCCGTCCAAGATCCGCCGGGTCCGGCGGGCTGCCTCATTGTTGCCCAAATGCTGCCTCCATTCCCCGAGTGCCTCAAGGCCCGCCGCACAGTCTACGCGGGAATGCGGCCAGAAGACGGTCGCGCTGGTGCGGGATTGCATCATTTCCGGAGCGGAAACGGGGCAACGCCACGACGGGAAACAATATCTTGTATTTGCCGCAAAAAAGACCGCTACGCGGCCTTGGGCGACGCGCGACGGTCCCGGTCCGGACACGGGATGGTCCGGCGGACACGGCGCCGCGAACGCGTCGCGGCACCGCTGGATTCGCTCAGACCCAGGGGCGGGATTGCGCGGCCTCGGCTTCGAACCCGTCAATCGCCGCAGCCTTTTCGAGCGTGAGCGCGATGTCGTCGAGCCCGTTCAGAAGGCAGTGCTTGCGGAACGGGTCGATCTCGAACCGGATCACCTCGCCGTCGGAGGTGGTGACGGTCTGCGCCTCGAGATCCACGGTCATGCGCGCGTTCTGGCCGCGCTCGGCATCCTTCATGAGGATGTCGACCTGCTCCTGCGGAAGCGCGATCGGCAGGATGCCGTTCTTGAAGCAGTTGTTGAAGAAGATGTCCGCGAAGCTGGGCGCGATCACGCAGCGGATCCCGAAATCCTTGATCGCCCACGGGGCGTGCTCCCGCGACGAACCGCAGCCGAAGTTTTCGCCCGAGATGAGGATTTCGGCCTCTCGGTACTGCGGCTTGTTCAGCACGAAGTCTGGCACCTCGTTGCCGTCGCTGTCGTAGCGCATCTCGTCGAAGAGGCTCACGCCGAGGCCGGTCCGCTGGATCGTCTTCAGGTACTGCTTCGGGATGATCATGTCGGTATCGACGTTGACGATCGGCAGCGGCGCGGCGATCCCGGTGAGGGTGTCGAACTTGTCCATCGGTAGGGCTCCTTACGCCGGGACGCTGTCTTGCGCGAGTTCACGCACGTCGGTGAGCCGGCCGGTCACGGCCGCCGCCGCCGCCATCGCGGGGCTCATCAGGTGGGTGCGTCCGCCGCGCCCCTGCCGCCCCTCGAAATTGCGGTTCGAGGTCGAGGCGCAGCGTTCGCCCGGCGCAAGCTGGTCGGGGTTCATGCCAAGGCACATCGAACAGCCCGCCATGCGCCATTCGAAGCCGGCCTCCTGCAATTTGGCGGCGATGCCCTCTTCCTCGGCCTGCGCCCGAACGAGGCCGGAGCCCGGAACGATCATCGCGCGGATACCGTCCTTCACGCGGCGGCCTTCCATGATCCGCGCGACCTCGCGCAAGTCCTCGATCCGGCCGTTGGTGCACGACCCGATGAACACCGTGTCGATCTCGATGTCCTGCAGCCGGGTGCCGGGCTTGAGCCCCATGTATTCGAGCGCGCGCTGGGCCGCCGAGACCTTGCCGCCCTCGAAGCTGTCGGGCGACGGCACCTCGCCGTCGATCGGCAGCACGTCCTCGGGCGAGGTGCCCCAGGTGACGAGAGGCGCAATCTCGGAGGCGTCGAAGGTCACCACCTTGTCCCAGTGCGCGTCGTCGTCGGAGTAGAGCGTCTTCCACCACGCCATCGCCGCGTCCCACTGCGCGCCCTTCGGCGCGTGGGCCCGGCCCTTCACGTAGTCGAAGGTGGTCTGGTCCGGGGCGATCAGGCCGGCGCGGGCGCCACCCTCGATCGCCATGTTGCACACGGTCATGCGGCCTTCCATCGACAGCTCGCGGATGGCGCTGCCGGAGTACTCGATCACGTAGCCGGTGCCGCCGGCGGTGCCGGTCCGGCCAATGATCGCCATGGTGATGTCCTTGGCGGTCACGCCCGGCGGCAGGGTGCCGGTGATTTCGACCTTCATGTTCTTCGACTTGGACTGGATCAGCGTCTGCGTGGCAAGGACGTGCTCGACCTCCGACGTGCCGATGCCGTGCGCCAGCGCACCGAAGGCGCCGTGGGTCGCGGTATGGCTGTCGCCGCAGACGATCGTCATCCCCGGCAGGGTCCAGCCCTGCTCGGGGCCGATGATGTGCACGATGCCCTGCCGGACATCCGACACGGGATAGTAGTGAACGCCGAAATCCTTGGCGTTTCGGTCGAGCGCCTCGAGCTGGATGCGGCTCTGCTCGTTCTCGATCCCCTTGGCGCGATCGGTGTCGGTGGGCACGTTGTGGTCCGGCACCGCGATCGTCTTGTCGGGCGCGCGCACCGTCCGGCCCGAAAGCCGCAGCCCCTCGAAGGCCTGCGGGCTCGTCACCTCGTGAACGAGGTGGCGGTCGATGTAGAGCAGGCTGGAGCCGTCCTCGGCCTCATGCACGAGGTGGGCATCCCAGATCTTGTCATAGAGAGTCTTGGGGGACATCGGTCCTCTCCCGGTAATGTCTGTGGCGATTGGCTACGGAAGCGCCTGTGCCCGGGCACGGCGCGAGCGGCCTCATAGGCGGGCGAGCACCGTGTGCGTCGCGCCGTAGAAGCGCTCTTCCAGACGGAAGCGGTCGCCGAGATCGTGGATCCGCATCATGCACGCGAAATACATCGCCGCGGGCGATCCCGCAAGCATTCGCGAAGTGAACCGATGCCGCGCGGAGCGCGTATCAGTATCGATGACGGAGGGCATCCGATGCGTGCAGCGAACGTGGCAGGAGGTCTTTGGATGGCGGCGGCGAGCGTGGCAGCCGACGGCGTGGCCGGCGGATACCGGGGCTACGAGGCACCGGACTACACGGTCGAGGCGCGGGCCGGCGATGTCGAGATCCGCCGCTACGCCCCGCATCTCGTGGCCGAAGTCACGTTGGCGGGGCCGCGGGACGGCGCGCTGCGACAGGGCTTCCGCATTCTCGCCGGCTACATCTTCGGCAAGAACGCGTCCGAAGAGAAGATCGCGATGACCGTGCCCGTCACCCGCCAGCCCGCGGTGGCCGCCGCGGTTCCGGACGGCGACGCGTGGACGGTCTCGTTCGTCGTTCCACGCGGGCGGAGCCAATCCGATCTTCCGGAGCCCCACCGCGAGGGCATCCGCCTGACCGAGCGCCCGGCGGAGCGGCTGGCCGTGCTCGCCTTTTCCGGGCTCGCAACGGAGGCGCGGATCGCGCGGCAGGCCCGGCGCCTCGATGCCGGCATCGCGGCCCTGGGCGAAACGCCGTCCGGAGCGCTGCGCGCGATGTGGTACGACGACCCCTTCACCCTGCCCTGGCGGCGGCGCAACGAGATCGCCCGGCCGCTGCCGTGACGACACTCGAGCGCAAGATCAGGGGTGCGGCACGGCGCCACAGTTGGAAACAAGTGTCACACTGGGCCGTTATCACCGCGACCGACGTCGAAGCCGACCTGCCAGGTGATTTCGTGGCTCCGCACACACGTTCCTTCATGACGCGCGTCAACGCGCTCAGCATGGCGATGATCGCCGTGCTGGCGGCGGCTGCGTTCTGGGTCGGAACGTCGGATGTCGCGATCGCGACAGACGGCCGATCGGTCCTGACCGCGTCAACCGGGCGCTAGGTGAACGGTCCGGCACGCGCTTGCAGCCGCACGTGCCATTTGCAACGCTCCGGGACCGCATGGACCGTTACGTATGATCCCTGACAACGACACCGTCGCTCAATTGCAGTCCATCGCGCTCGATCTTCTGGCGCGCGCCGAGCTATTCATGGCCGGCCTCCTGCGGCCGTGGAACGCCTACCAGATCGTCATCGCGCTCGCGCTCTTCGCCTTGGCGCACATCCTCGCGTGGGGGCTGCGCCCGCGGTTCCACGACTGGATGCGGAGCCGCGAAGGCTGGCCGAAATGGCGCATGCGGATCCTCGTGCTGCTCCACCGCCGGGTCCGGATGATCCTGTTCGTGGTGCTTGCCTGGATCGCCGTGTGGATCCTCCGCGAGGTGACGTGGCCCTCGCGATCCTATTTGCTCGGCGTCATCGCGGAGCTCGCGACCGCGTGGCTGGTGATAGCCTTCGCGACCCGTCTGATCGGCAACCCGTTGTTGCAGAGCGTCGTCCGCTACGGCGCATGGGCGTGGGTTACGGTGTCGATCCTGAATCTCGGCGAAGAAGCTCGATCGGCGCTCGACAGCGTGGCGATCTCGGCCGGGGAGATGCGGCTGTCGCTCTGGATCGTGCTGCAGGCGGCGGTGATGCTGATCGTGCTGATCGCGGCCGCGCGCTTCCTCGCGATCTCCTCCGCCGCGCGCATCCGGCGCAACGATGAAATCTCGCCGTCCATGCAGGTGCTGGCCGTGAAGGTGCTGCAGGTGCTGTTCTACGGCAGCGCCTTCTTCCTCGCACTGAAGCTCGTGGGCGTCGACCTGACAGGCCTCGCCGTGCTCTCGGGCGCGATCGGCGTGGGCCTCGGTTTCGGCCTGCAGAAGGTGGTGTCGAACCTCGTATCGGGCATCATTATCCTGCTCGACAAGTCGATCAAGCCGGGCGACGTCATATCTCTGGGCGAGACATTCGGCTGGATCAATTCGCTCGGCGCGCGCTACGTGTCGATCACCACGCGTGACGGCAAGGAATACCTGATCCCGAACGAGGATCTCATCACCGGGCAGGTGGTGAACTGGTCCCATTCCAACGACTTCGTGCGGCTCGATATCTTTTTCGGCACCGCCTACGGCGACGATCCGCATCTCGTCCGAAGGATCGCGGTCGAGGCCGCCTCCAAGACGACGCGCGTCCTGTCCGAGCGTCCGCCGGTCTGTCATATCGTCGGTTTCGGCGACAGTTCGGTCGACTACATCCTGCGATTCTGGATCCGCGACCCCACAGGCGGCCTCACCAACATTCGCGGCAACGTCTACCTCGCGCTCTGGGACGCGTTCCAGGAGAACGGGATTTCGATCCCCTTCCCGCAGCGCGAGGTGCGCGTGCTCGAAGGCTCTCAGCTCGGCACGAAGGCGCTCGACTGAACGGCGGGCGGGAACGCGCGCGCACCGTCGCGCGCTAGTCTCGCACGCCCACCCGGAGAGACGACCATGGCCAGCCTTGCCAAGACGAACCCCGATCCCGAAACGCAGACGCTGCTGTTCGCAGACGACGGCGTCGTGCCGAACAACCCGGACCTGCCGGTCCTCGTGATCCGCGCGGCGGTCGACCCCGAGGCGGGCGATTCCGCAATCCGCGCGCTCTACGAAGCGAATGGCTGGCACAATACGTGGACGTCGACGGTCTTCGACTACGAGCATTACCACCACGACGCGCACGAGGTCCTGACCGCCGCATCGGGCTGGTCCGACCTCAGGATCGGCGGCCCGTCCGGAGAGACGCTCCGCGTCAACGCGGGTGATGTGCTGATCCTGCCTGCGGGTGTCGGCCATTGCCGCATCGCGCAGAGCGACGACTTCGCGATCTGCGGCGGCTATCCGAAGGACCAGCCCGCAGGCACGATCCTGCGCGCCCCCGAGGATCGGCGCGAGTCGCATATCGCCGACATCGCCGCGCTGAGCCGACCGGACACGGATCCGATCTTCGGGGAGAACGGCCCCCTCGTGGTCCACTGGGGCGGGCCGGACCGCTGACGCGTCGTCCGCGCTGACAATCGATCCGCGGCCCGGCATAGTCGGCCCCGACACGGGAAGGAGAATCCTCATGCGCGACGATATCGTCATTCTCTCGGGCGCCCGCACCGCGATCGGCACCTTCGGCGGCAGCCTCGCCGGCACGCCGCCGATCACGCTCGGCGCGACAGCCACCAGGGCCGCGCTGGAGCGTGCGGGCCTCGACGGCGGCCAGATCGGGCAGGTCTTCTTCGGCCACGTCATCAACACCGAGCCGCGCGACATGTACCTGTCGCGTGTGGCGGCGATGGATGCCGGCGTGCCCGACACCGTGCCGGCGATAAACGTCAACCGACTGTGCGGATCCGGCGCGCAGGCCATCGTGTCGGCCATCCAGGCCGTTGCCATGGGCGACGCCGACATCGCGCTGGCCGGCGGCGCCGAAAACATGTCGCGCGCGCCGTACATCGTGCCCGAACAGCGCTTCGGCGCCAAGATGGGCGACGTGAAGACGCTCGACATGATGCTGGGCGCGCTCAATTGCCCGTTCGGCACGGGCCACATGGGTGTCACAGCCGAGAACGTGTCTGACGAGCACCAGGTGAGCCGCGAGGACCAGGACGCGTTCGCGATGGAAAGCCAGCGCCGCGCGACTGCCGCGCGGGATGCCGGCTACTTCAAGGATCAGATCGCGCCCATCGAGGTCCGCGTGAAACGCGACATGGTCCCCTTCGACACCGACGAGCACATGAAGGAGACCTCGCTCGAGAAACTCGCGGGGCTGAAACCGGTCTTCAAGAAGGACGGCACCGTGACCGCGGGCAACGCGAGTGGGATCAACGACGGCGCGGCAGCGATCACGCTGGCCACCGCGGACGCGGCCGAAAAGGCCGGCGCGACGCCGCGCGCCCGTATCATCGGCTACGCCCATTCCGGTGTGCGCCCCGAGGTCATGGGGATCGGGCCCATCCCGGCGGTCGAGCGACTGCTGAAAAAGACTGGCCTCTCGGCCGAGGATTTCGACGTGATCGAGTCGAACGAAGCGTTCGCGGCGCAGGCCATCGCCGTCAATCGCGGGCTCGGCCTCGACCCGGCCAAGGTCAACCCGAACGGCGGCGCGATCGCGCTCGGTCATCCCGTTGGGGCGACCGGTGCGATCCTGACGGTCAAAGCGCTCTACGAGCTGGAGCGTACGGGCGGCCGCCGGGCGCTGGTGACGATGTGTATCGGCGGCGGACAGGGCATAGCGCTGGCGTTCGAGCGCATCTGAGCCAAAGGCGAAGCGCGGGGCGGCTCACACCGGGCCCTGCGCTTCCCACAAGCCGGGGTACTCGGTCACGAATCCCGAGGATGCGACCCGCAGATCGGTGGAAAACCCGGTCTGCTCCGCCGCGTAGTGCACGATGCCGCCGCGCCCGCGCGTGTAGCGTTGATCGAGCGGCCCGAGCGGAGCGCCCGGGGCACTCAGCCAGGCCGCGCGGACCGACACGCCGCCGATCTCCGGCATCCGGCGGATCGGCATTAGGTTGGTGGCCGGCGTGAATGAGAGATCGATGTCGACCGCATCGTCGAGCCCGTCCTGCCGCTGCTGGTTCAGCGTCCATGTCGGGCCCTCGCGCACGATGTGAAGGGCGACCCGCGTGCCGTCCCAGATACCGGTGACGTCCGCGCCGAGCGTGTGCCAGTCCGGATCGCATCGCACGAGGTAGTCGATCCGGCTTTCGCTGCCGGCTGCCCGGAACCGCGCATGGCCCAGCAGCATCCAACCGTCATCGTGCTGACGCACGAGCCGACAGGAATCGCGGCCTTCCCGATCGAGCGCGCGCCAGCGGATCTCGGCCACGGTTTCGCTGATCATGCGTCGGACCTCGCACCACGAGTCGGGCGGGTGCCAGAGATGCAGGCGGTTGGGTGACAGTTGAGACGGCGGCGCATCGTGTTCGGTCCTCGAAAGCGCGACATCCGCATGGTGCCACGAGGGTGTGTCATGGTGCAACGCAGGGAACCGCAACGCACCGTTAGGACGATGTTCACCGACTTCCGCGCACAACCCCGCGTGCAGTCACGGAGGCGGACATGTCGCTTGCCCGCAAGCTTGCCGAGGAACGCCGCGCCCGGCTCGCCGCGGAGCTCTTGCTGGAACAGAAGCGCGCCGAACTGACCGAGGCGAACCGCAAGCTCGGACTGCACGCGCGCAGCCTGAGCGAAGAAATCTCGGAAACCCGGGCGCGCGCTGCAAGTGTCGAGCACGAGAACGTCCGCGTCCGCTCAGAACTGGGGCAGACGACCGAACGTCTCGCGCTGATCGAGGGACAGCTCTGGCAGGCGCTCGACTCGATCCGCGACGGGTTCGGCCTGTGGAACGCAAAGGGGCGGCTCGAACTGGCGAACCGCGCCTATCTCGGGATGTTCGACGGGATCGTTACCGCCGGGATCGGCGCACACTACACCCATTTCGTCGACCTCTTGATCGATGAGGGGATCGCGGACCTTCAGGCCGAGCCCCCCGAAACGGTGCGCGCGCGGCTGTGCCGCGGCTGGCAGGACCCCGAACCGGAGCCGGTCAACGTCCGGCTGTGGGACGGCACCTTCCTCAAGATCCACAACCAGCGCACGCCCACGGGCGGGATCGTCAGCCTCGTTGCCGACATGACCGACCTCATGCGCATGTGGGCGGCCGTGCAGGAGCTGCCCGACGGGTTCGTCCTCTACGACAGCGAGGACCGGCTCGTCACCTGCAACGCCCCGTATCGCCGGATCTACGCGGACAGCGCGCCGGCGATCCGGCCCGGCGCCACCTTCGAGGAGATCCTGCGCTACGGCCTGGCGCGGCAGCAATACGCCGACGCGATCGGCCGGGAGGAGGCCTGGCTCGAAGACAGGCTCGCCCGCCACCGCGCGCCGGAATGCGAGATCGAGCAGATGCTGGCCGATGGCCGCTGGCTGCGGATCTACGAGAAGCGGACCACCGATGGCGGCCGGGTGGGCCTCCGGGTCGACATCACCCAGCTGAAAACCGTGCAGCGCGATCTCGAACGGGCGACGGAACGGGCGGAGGCCGCAAACCGCGCGAAATCCGCGTTCCTCGCCAACATGAGCCACGAGATCCGCACGCCGATGAACGGCATCCTCGGGATGGCAGAGCTGCTGATGGACACGCGGCTCGCCGACGATCAACGCGTGTACGCAGAGACCATCCACAGTTCGGCAGAGGCGCTTCTCGACATCATCAACGACGTGCTCGACTATTCCAAGATCGAGGCGCAGAAGCTGACCCTCCGGTCCGAAGAGTTCGACCTCGAACAGATCTTGCACGATGTGGTGCTGCTCGTGCTGCCGGCGACGCGCGAAAAGGGCCTCGCACTGCTCGTCGATTACGACCTGTTCCTGCCCACACGCTTCACCGGCGATGCGCCGCGGATCCGGCAGGTTTTGATCAACCTCGTCGGCAACGCGGCAAAGTTCACAATGCGCGGACAGATCGTCATCCGCGTGACCGGCATGGTCCGCGATGGACGGGCGACCGTGCACGTAGCGGTCGAGGATACCGGCATCGGCATCCCAGAGGACAAGCTCGGCCACATCTTCGGCGAGTTCAATCAGGTCGAGGACGAGAGAAACCGCCGGTTCGAGGGCACGGGGCTGGGCCTCGCGATCTCGAAGCGTCTGGTCACCCTGATGGGCGGCGAGGTCTGGGTCGAGAGCCGCGCAGGCGAAGGCTCGTGCTTCGGGTTCCGCATCGACCTTCCGACAGACGAGGTCGACGGCATCCCGCGCCCGCCGGTCCCGGCCTTTCTGCGCCGCGCGCTGATCGTGGAGCCGAACGCGCTGAACGCCGAAATCCTGAGCCGCCAGCTCGGCGCGGCGCGCATCGCGTGCGACACCTGCACCACGGGCGACGCCGCGCTGTCGCGTGCGCCGGACTGGAACGTGGCGATCGTCTCGCAGGATCTGGGTGACATGACCGGCACCGATCTCGTGCGGACATGGCGCGCGCGGGGCCTGAGCGCGCCAGTCATCCTGATCGCCGGCACGACCGGAGACACCGCGCCGCCTCTGACAGAGAACGCGTCGTTCGCCGCGACTCTTCAGACGCCGACCCCGCGCCGCGCCTTGTTCCACGCGCTGCAGTCTCTCGCTCCACCTGAAGCGACCTCCCACCACGATGGCACGCCCGAAACCGGGGCCGGAGCTGCTGACGCCCGGATCGACGTTCTGCTGGCCGAGGACAACCGCACGAACCGGCTGGTCTTCTCGAAAATGGTGGCAGACGCGCCGGTCGCCTTGCGTCACGCGCGCAACGGATGCGAAGCGGTCGCGGCGTTCCGCGAGAAACGGCCAGACCTCATATTCATGGATGTCTCGATGCCGGAGATGGACGGCCGCGAGGCGACCCGCGCGATCCGCGCCCTGGAAGGCGACGCGCCCCGCGTGCCGATCGTCGCCGTCACCGCCCACGCCATGGAGGGCGACCGCGAAACCATCCTCGCGCACGGGCTCGACGATTTCCTCAGCAAACCGCTGCGGAAGGACGCGCTTTTCGCAGTGCTGGAGCGCTATGGCGCGACATTGCCCGACCGGGCCTGACCGTCACTCCGCCGGACGCACGAACACCGGGCGGCCGGGCTCCGACAGATCGTCACGATAGGCATAGCCGCCGGCATCGAAGTCACGCAGCGACGCCGGATCGGTCAGCCGGTTCTGCACGATGAAACGCGCCATCGCGCCACGGGCGCGCTTGGCGTAGAAGCTCACGACCTTCGGGGTTCCGTTCTTGTCTTCCATGAATTGCGGCGTGACCACGTCGAGCTTCAGCGTACGGTCGGGCACAGCGCCGAAATACTCCTGACTTGCGCAGTTCACGAGCGTCCCGGTGCCGACCGCCTCTGCCTGATCGTTCAGCGCTTTCGCAAGCTGATCGCCCCAGTATGCGTAGAGCGTCTCGCCCCGCCGCGTGTGCAGTTTCGAGCCCATCTCGAGCCTGTAGGGCTGGATCGCGTCGCGGGGCCGCAGAAGACCGTAGAGACCGGACAGGATCCGCAGGTGATCCTGCGCCCACGCCATCTCGTCGGCGTCGAGCGAGCCGGCCTCGAGCCCTTGGTAGGTGTCCCCGGCGAACGCGAGGGCGGCGGGACGGACATCGGCCTCGGCCGGCGTTTCGGCGTAGGCGCGAAAGCGGTCGCGATTGAGCCGCGCAAGATCGTCGGACAGGTCCATCAGGGCCTTCAGGTCGCGCAGCGGCAGGTTGCGGGCGGTCTTGGCCAGGCGCAGCGCGTCGTGCGCGAAGGCGGGCTGCGTCGTGTCCACCCGTCGTTCGGTCCAGTCGAGCCGCTTGGCCGGCGAAATCACGATGAGCATCCGGTCCTCCGTGTCGTCCGCTTCGACGTCACGGTCTAGCCCGCCGGGCCAAAGGTGCAAAGCCGCCGAAGTGCCGCGCCCGGGCCGCCGGACGACGCGACGCAACGTTCCGCGCGCCGTGATTTGACAGGATCGTCGCCGCGGGCGCAGGCTATTCACGCGCGCGGGTATTCGAAGGGCGCCCGCGCCTGCGGGAGACACCAGATGACACCGGGCAAGGCATTCTTCACCTCAGACGAGATCCGAGGGCTTTCCGCCCGCTCTGACGCGTGGGGCGTGTGGCTCGTGATCCACTGCTGGGGCCTCATCCTCGCCGCCGCCGCGGTCTTTGCCGTCTGGCCCAACCCGCTGACCTTTCTTCTTGCCGTCGTCGTCATCGGGTCGCGACAGCTCGGCCTCGCGATCCTGATGCACGAGGCGGCACACAACGCGCTTTTCAAAACGCGCGCGATCAACGAATGGGTCGGAGAATGGCTCTGCGGACGGCCGATCATCGCCGACCTGCCGGAGTATCGCCACTACCACCTGACCCACCATCGCTACACGCAGACGGAACGCGACCCCGACCTGCGCCTGTCGAAGCCGTTTCCGACGACCCCCGCATCGCTGCGCCGCAAACTGATCCGCGACCTGACCGGGCAGACCGGCATCAAGCAGCGCGCGCAACAGATCATGTTCGCGTTCAAGATGGCCGGCGAAGTCGAAGGCCAGCCATCGAGCCAGGACCTCGCCCAGGCGTTTTCCGGACCCGTGATCGGCCGCGCCATCATCGCGAACGCCGTGCTCTTCGCTGTGCTCTGGGCAATCACCGGGCTCTGGTGGTCATGGTTCGCGTTCTGGGCGCTGCCGCTGCTGACTTGGTTCCAGGCGGTTCTGCGGATTCGCAACATCGCCGAACACGGCGCGGTCGAGTTCTCGGACGATCCCCTGCGCAACACGCGGACGACTCGCGCGACGTGGCTGGAACGGCTGCTCGTCGCGCCCTACTGGGTGAACTACCATCTCGAACACCACCTCGTGATGCACGTGCCGGCGCACAACCTTCCCAAGCTTCACCGGATGATGATCGAAAAGGGTCACGGCGAGCGCATGCAGGTTGCGCCGAACTACCTCGCCGTGCTGCGCGCGGCCTCGTCTCGTCCCGCGGCCGCTGCCGCCGCTTGATTGCATTCGACCCGTCCGCGGCTTAAGTCCTGCGCCGACACCGAGCCGCAGGACACCCGCGATGAACTGGATCTCGAACTACGTCCGCCCCCGGATCAACTCGATCTTCTCGCGCCGCGAAGTTCCCGAGAATCTCTGGACCAAGTGCGACAGCTGCGGAACGATGCTGTTCCACCGTGACCTGTCGGACAATCTGCATGTCTGCTCCAATTGCGGACATCACATGGGCATCACCCCGCGCAAGCGCTTCAAGGCGCTGTTCGACGGCGGCATGTATTCCGAGATCGCGGTGCCCGAACCGGTCGCCGATCCGCTGCAATTCCGTGATCAGAAACGCTATCCCGATCGCATGAAGGCGGCGCAGAAAGCCACCGGCGAAAAAGAGGCGATGCTGGTTGCGCAAGGCGAGATCGGACGCACGCCGATCGTCGCGGTCGCCCAGGACTTTTCGTTCATGGGCGGGTCGATGGGCATGTTCGTCGGCAATGCCATCATCAAGGCCGCGGAAGAGGCCGTGCGGCTGCGCCGGCCGCTGGTCCTGTTTTCCGCCGCCGGTGGCGCGCGCATGCAGGAGGGCATCCTGTCGCTGATGCAGATGCCGCGCACGACCGTCGCCATACAGATGCTGCGCGAAGCCGGCCTGCCCTACATCGTGGTGCTGACCCACCCGACGACCGGGGGCGTGACGGCCTCCTACGCGATGCTCGGCGATATCCAGATCGCAGAGCCGGGCGCGCTCATCTGCTTTGCCGGCCCGCGCGTGATCGAACAGACGATCCGCGAGAAGCTGCCCGAAGGCTTCCAGCGCGCGGAATACCTGCTTGAGCACGGGATGCTCGACCGGGTGACGGACCGGCGCAAGATGCGTGACGAGCTGATCGTGGTGCTGCGCATGCTGCTCGACATGCCGCCGCCGGTCTGGGGCGAGCTGCCGCCGCCAGAGAGCATCGCCGAGGAAACGCCCCAGATCGGGGACGAGAGCGAAACGACCGACGCGCCGGCGCGCAAGACCGCCGCCGGCCGGGAATGAGCGGGGTCGGCTCGGACCACATCCTGTCGCGGATGATGGCGCTTCATCCCAAGGTCATCGATCTGACGCTCGACAGGGTCTGGCGCCTGCTTGAGCGGCTGGACCATCCCGAACGGCGCCTGCCGCCGGTGATCCACGTGGCGGGCACGAATGGCAAGGGCTCGACCCAGGCGATGATCCGCGCGGGGCTCGAGGCCGAGGGCCACCGGGTTCACGCCTACACCTCGCCGCACCTCGCCCGGTTCCACGAGCGTATTCGCGTCGCCGGCGACCTCATTTCCGAACCGGCGCTGATCGAGGTGCTGGACCGGTGCTACGCGGCCAATGGCTCGGACCCGATCACGTATTTCGAGATCACGACCTGCGCCGCGCTGCTCGCCTTCGCCGAGACGCCGGCCGACTTCACGCTGCTCGAAGTCGGGCTCGGAGGCCGGCTCGACGCGACGAACGTGATCGATTGCCCGGCGGCAACCGTCATAACGCCCGTGGCGCTCGACCATCAGCAGTATCTCGGAGACACGTTGACCGAGATCGCGACCGAAAAGGCCGGCATCCTGAAACGGGGCGTGCCCTGCATCGTCGGGCCGCAAGCGGACGAAGCTCTGGACGTGATCGAGGCACGCGGCGCGAAACTGGGCGCGCCGCTACATATTCATGGACAGCACTGGCACGTCGCCGAAGAGCACGGCCGCCTTGTCTTTCAGGACGAGACCGGGCTTCTGGACCTGCCGCTGCCTGTGCTGCCCGGCCGTCACCAGATCGACAACGCCGGCGCGGCGTTGGCCGTCCTGCGATGTCTCGGAACCGGCGAGGCGGGACCGGACGCAGCGATGCGGCGCGCGGAATGGCCGGCGCGGTTTCAGCGGCTGCGCCATGGCCCGCTCGCGGACGCTGCACCCGAGGCGGAACTCTGGCTCGACGGCGGACATAACCCCGCCGCCGGCGCGGCTCTGGCTGCCCACCTCGCAACCTTGCCCCGGCGCCCGACGCGGCTGGTCTGCGGAATGCTCAACACGAAGGATATCCGCGGCTTTCTCGCCCCCTTCGCCGGCGCGGTCGACGACCTGATCGCCGTGCCCGTCCCCGGCGAGGCGAATACCCTGCCCGCCGAGGACACGGCAGCGGCGGCCGATGCCGCCGGGCTCGTTGCGCACACCGCGAACGACGCGTACGACGCGGTGTCCCGGATTGCCGCGGAAACACCGCAGGCGCGGATCCTCCTGTGCGGGTCACTCTACCTTGCCGGGGCGGTCCTGCGGGAAAACGGGTGACACCAGGCCGCGCAGGCGCTTGATAAGACTCGCAGATCTGCCACACATCTTGTTGGCGAAATGTGCTCGCCGTCATTCTGCTTGATGTTGATACTATATATTGACTGATTCGGGCGGATATGGCACATCTAGGGCAACATCGGTGGACAGATCCTAGATGGGCATCCACCGGCGGGGGACGGTCACGACAAGGCACGATACGGGGATTCCTCCCGCGCGGCGCGATTTGCGGCGCGCGCTCCGGACAGGCCGTCCCCGGTAATCAGGTCGGTTCCGGGAACAGGCGCCCGGGATCGCGAACGACAGGCGGAAACCGCTAACGGGCAGTCTCCTAGGGGTCCTTCGGGGCCCCGCTTTTTTCGTCCGCCCCCCACGCCTCCGACCTCATCTCCATCAATCGCGATGCGGTTCGCTCGAACTCGAAGGCACCGGCCCCCTCAATGTAAAGATAGTCCGGCTCGGCCGCCGCCGACACGATCAGGCGCGTGCCGGCCTCGTACAGGGCATCGATCAGCGTGACGAAGCGCTTGGCTTCGTTGAAGTTCTGCCGTCCCAGCCGCGGCACGTCCTCGAGCACGAGCACCCGCACCGTCTCGGCCAGCTTGAGGTAGTCCGCGGGCCCGAGCGCCTTGCCGCAGAGCTCGTAGAAGGTCGCGCGGGCCGCACCGTTGGAAAACCTCTGCAGCTCCAGCGTGCGCCCCTGCACCGAAAGGGTCAGCGCCTCCTCCTGCCCGCCGGACAAGCGTTGCCAGACGGCATCGATCTCGGACCGGGCGCGCGCGTCGTTCGGCGCAAAGTAGACTTCCGTGCCCGACAGGCGGTCGAGCCGGTAGTCGCGCGCGGCGGTCAGCTCGCGCACCTCCATGTTTTCCTTCAGAACCTCTATGAACGGCAGGAAGAGGTGGCGATTGAGCCCGTCCTTGTAGAGATCGTCCGGAACGCGATTGGAGGTCGTCACGACAACGCAGCCGGCAGCGAAGAGCTTCTCGAACAGCCGACCGACGATCATGGCGTCGGCGATGTCGGTGATCTGCATCTCGTCGAACGCGAAAAGCGTCACGCTGTCGGACACCCTCTTGGCCACGGGCGCGATCGGGTCGTCGCGGCCCTTCTGCCGCTCGGCGTGCACGCCGGCCTGTACTTCCTGCATGAAGGCGTGGAAGTGCACGCGGCGCGCCGGCACGTCCAACGTCTCGACGAAGAGGTCCATCAGCATGGACTTGCCGCGCCCCACTCCGCCCCAGAGGTAGAGCCCCTTCGGCGGCGGCGGCGGCTTGCGGAACAAGCCGCCCTTGCGCGGCTTGGCGAGTTCCGCGCGAATCCGCTCGAAGGCCGGCAGCGCCTCTTCCTGTGCCGGATCGGGTTCGAGCGCGTCCTCGGCCACGCGCCGGGCATAGAGCGCGGGAAGCGTCTCAGACATTCGGCTCGCCCTGCAGGCCGAGCAGGCGACGGAACCCGGTCCAGTATCCCGGCAGGCGCGGCGGCGCATCGAGCCCGGCCTGCGCCGCATCCGCCCAGGGACGCATTTCGGCGCGCGCGAACTCCCGCCCCCAGTCGAGGTAGGCGTCCGCGTGTTCGGGGCGCAGCCGGCAGGCCGAGCCGACGAGTCCGACCAGAGTCTCGGGCGGCGAATACCATTCGTCCTGAATCGCAGTGACCCGCCGCTGCAGCAGCGGGCCGACGATACGCATCAGGCGCTTGTCCGAGAATTGCAGCAGGAGTCGGCCCATCTCCGCGCGCGAATAGTGGATGAGCGGTGGGAAGGTGTCGAAGAACACCGCGCGGCCGTCGACGATGGCGAAGTTGCGGATCGACGGATGAAAGCCGATGCGCATCTCCTCGTCCTGCACGGCATGCCAGAACCGCGCGATGACCTCGCCCGCCGCCTGCAGCATCGCGAGGGTCTCGTCGCGCGGAGCTGACTGCATCAGCGGCCGCATCAGTGCCGTTTCGGGCAGGGCCTGCTGCACGATGACCGGCACCCGCGCGCCGTCGAGCGGAACGAGGTGAAACGACGTCTCGGGCATCGGCACACCGGCCCCGAGCAGCGCCGCGACGTAATCATCGTGGGCCGATGCGAGCCGATCGAGCGCGTCGGCATCGGGCAGCGCGCGATAGATCTTGATCACACGGTCCGAGAACGGTCCCGATGCCGGCCGGAACGGCGCGCAGAAATAACCCAGCCGCGAGATCGTGCGGCCCCGCGCTGCGTCGTCTGCGCGGATCAGCTCGGCCAGTGCGGCAACGTCGGTCATCGGCGGCTCCTTCGGATGGCCGGGGCTCGGCCCCGGTCGCGGCGCCCGGTCTACCCGCTCGCCAGAAGCTCCGCCACCTCCGCCGTCAGGGCATCGACCTCCGCGCGCGCCGGGGTCTTGGTACCCTCGGCCGCGCCGCGGCCCTGCCCCAGTGCCTCGGCGTAGACCACCCGGTTCGCGATCTGGGTCGCGGCGATCCGCGCCATCAACTCCTGCGCCTTCTCCCCGACATCGGCGCCGAGCCGCGTGTTGGCCCGCGCGCGATTGAGCACCACCAGCGCTTCCTTGCCCTCGCGGCGCGCGAGGTCCAGCACGCCTTCGGTCGCCCACAGGTCCACGTGGCTCATCGAAACGGGCACGATGACGAGGTCCGCCGCGCGCAGCGCGGGACGCAGGTCACTGTCGGCCTTGGGCGGCGTATCGATGATGACGATATCGTGCGCGCCGGCGAGCTTTCGCGTCTCGTAGGTGATGCCCCAGGCCGAGGACGTTGCGAACTCGAGGTCCGGCTCGCCGTCGGAGTCCTCGAGCCGGGTCATGAACCAGCGACCGAGCGACCCTTGCGGATCGGTGTCGATCAGGGCGACGGAGCGGCCCTGCCGCAGAAAGCCGGTGGCGAGATTGGCGGCGAGCGTCGTCTTGCCCGAGCCCCCCTTCTGCTGCGCCACGGTGATGACGGATCCGGTCATGTGCCCCTTTCCGCGGTGAAGTGTGACCGAACGGCATCTTGCACGCGCGAAGTGGCACTGGCCAGCGGCCGCGTGGCGATATTTCTGTTCCGTTGACGCGCAAACGCGTCAATGTCGTGCCGCGGTGAAGGGACGGACCGATGTGTGTTTGGCGAGTCTGGGCGGCACTGGTGTGTGCCACGAGTGTTTTCGTGACCGATGCGGCGGCCGGCGCGTGGCCGCGCGAGCGCGGCGCGTGGTTCGCTTCGGCCACCGTGAACCTCACATGGCCGCAGGATCTCGGCGACGTCGACCGCGCGGCGCCGGATGGGCGCTATGACGCGCTCTACCTCGAATACGGTCTGACGGACCGGATCACGCTCGGGCTCGATGTCGGC
Source organism: Roseivivax jejudonensis (assembly GCF_900172265.1). Classification (GTDB taxonomy): domain Bacteria; phylum Pseudomonadota; class Alphaproteobacteria; order Rhodobacterales; family Rhodobacteraceae; genus Roseivivax; species Roseivivax jejudonensis. The sequence goes on from NZ_FWFK01000001.1 coordinate 723,790, forward strand.
CGGTCGGTCTCGGGCGAGGCAAAGCTCGTCGCCTTCGCGCAGCATCCGGTCCTGCCCGCGGACGCGCCGCTGCGCGCCGCGGCGCAACTGGGTATCGGCAAGATCGACGATCGCGACGTGCTGCGCCCGGGCCTGAGCGTCGGGCGTGGCTGGGAGGGCGGATGGCTCTCGACCGATGCGCTTCTGGAGCAGCCCTTCGACGGCACCGGCGCGGACGTGAAACTGGATGCGACGTGGGGCCTGCGCCTGCGCGCCGATCGCAGGCTCATATTGCAGTTGCAGACCGGCAAGCAGACCGGCGATCCGGCCTTCGCACGTCTTGCCCCCTCGCTCGTCATGCCGCTGCGCGGTCCGCTCTCGGCAGAGGTCGGCGGCACATACGGCGTGACCGGAGACGACAGCGTCGGGCTGAAGCTGGGCCTCTGGGCCGAATTCTGACGCCGCCAATGCGCACCGATCCGTCGCTTTCGCCGGTTGCGGGAGGCAGCGCTTTCGCACAGTCTCCCGGCAGTTCAGGCACGGGAGTGAAGACCGATGAAGACGCGGGCCGCGGTGGCGATGGAAGCGGGAAAGCCGCTCGAGATCATGGACGTGAACCTCGACGGCCCGAAGGCCGGCGAAGTGCTGATCGAGGTCAAGGCGACCGGGATCTGCCATACCGACGAGTTCACCCGGTCGGGCGCGGACCCCGAAGGACTCTTTCCGTCGATCCTCGGCCACGAGGGCGCGGGCGTCGTTCTGGAAGTCGGCGAGGGCGTCACCAGCGTGGCGCCCGGAGATCACGTCATTCCGCTCTACACGCCGGAATGCCGTGAATGCGAATACTGCCTCTCGGGCAAGACGAACCTCTGCCAGGCGATCCGGGCCACCCAGGGCAAGGGCATGATGCCCGACGGCACTTCGCGGTTCAGCCTCGACGACGGCACGGTCCTGCATCACTACATGGGCTGCTCGACCTTCGCCAACCACACCGTTCTTCCCGAGATCGCGCTGGCCAAGGTCAACAAGGACGCGCCTTTCGACAAGATCTGCTACATCGGCTGCGGCGTGACGACAGGCATCGGCGCCGTGATCAACACCGCCAAGGCCGAGATCGGCTGCCGTGCCATCGTCTTCGGGCTCGGCGGGATCGGCCTGAACGTGATCCAGGGCCTGCGCATGGCCGGTGCGGATCAGATCGTCGGCGTCGACCTCAACCCCGAGAAGCGGTCGATGGCCGAACGCTTCGGCATGACCGACTTCGTGAACCCCAGGGACGTCGAAGGCGATCTTGTCGCGCACCTTGTCGAGCTGACCGGCGGCGGCGGCGACTACACCTTCGACGCGACCGGCAACGTCGGCGTCATGCGCACGGCGCTCGAAAGCGCGCACAAGGGCTGGGGCGAGTCGATCATCATCGGCGTGGCGCCCGCGGGCGCAGAGATCTCCACCCGTCCCTTCCAGTTGGTGACCGGCCGCGTCTGGAAGGGCACGGCCTTCGGCGGCGCGAAGGGTCGCACCGACGTTCCGAAGATCGTCGACTGGTACATGGCGGGCAAGATCGAGATCGATCCGATGATCACCCACACCATGCCGCTCGAGAAGATCAACGAGGGCTTCGACCTGATGCACGAGGGCAAGTCGATCCGCGCGGTCGTAACGTTCTGATCCGTGGCGGGGGTCGTCAGGGACACCGCCGCGATGATCCGCGGCATGCAACCCGCGCTCGGGCCCGGCGAATGGATTTTCGCGGGCTCGGACGATCCCGGACTGATGGCGCAGGCCCTCGCGACGTTCCGCGAGGACGAGGGCCTGTCGCTGATCCTGCCGCTCGAGGTCGCGCGCGCCGCGGGCCTCGATACGGCGCTGCCGATGCGGCGCATCGTGCTTCAGGTCAACTCTGCGCTCGACGGGATTGGGCTGACCGCGGCGGTCTCCACGGCACTAACCGAGGCCGGGATTGCCTGCAACGTGGTCGCCGCCCTGTGCCACGATCATGTCTTCGTGCCCGCTGCGGACGCCGAACGAGCGCACGCCGTCCTGACGGATCTTGCAGATGGCTGAGCTGTCGATCCGCATGGCGACCGAGGCGGACGCGGCCGCGCTCTGGCGGATCATGGAGCCGACGTTCCGCGCCGGAGAGACCTACACCGTTCCGCGCGACATCGCGAGCGGGGACGCGCTCGCCTACTGGTTCTCGGCAGCACACCGGGTGTTTGTCGTCGATGGCACAGACGGCCCGATCGGAACCTACATCCTGCGAGACAACCAGCCCGGCGGCGGCGATCACGTCTGCAACGCGGCCTTTCTCACCGCGGCCGAGGCCGAGGGGCGCGGCGCCGCGCGGGCGATGCTGACCCATGCGCTGGACACCGCGCGCGATGCGGGATACCGCGCGATGCAGTTCAACTTCGTCGTCGCCACGAACACGCGGGCGGTCGTCACGTGGGAGCGGGCCGGCTTCGAAATCGTCGGTCGCCTGCCCGGTGCCTTCCGACACCCGAACGAAGGCTTCGTCGATGCGCTGGTGATGTACCGCACGCTCTGATCCGTACGCCCGGGAGGCTGCCATGCCCGACGATACCAAGCTTCTTGCCGTCCTGATCGACGCAGACAACACCTCGCCGAAATACGCCAAGGCGCTCTTCGACGAGATCGCGAGCCTTGGCGAGGCCAGCGTGCGGCGCTGCTACGGCGACTTCTCCTCGAACCAGATGGCCGGCTGGTCCAAGGTGACCGCCGAATTCGGCCTCGTGCCGACGCATCAGCCGGCGAATACCGTGGGCAAGAACGCGTCGGACATCGCGCTGGTGATCGACGCGATGGACCTGATGCATTCCGGGCGCTTCGACGGCTTCTGCCTCGTGTCGTCCGACAGCGACTTCACCCGTCTCGCGAGCCGTCTGCGCGAGCAGGGCCTCGATGTTTACGGCATCGGCATGCAGAAGACGCCGGAGGCGTTCAAGAAGGCATGCAAGCGCTTCATCTTTCTCGAGAACATGGACGGCGCGCCGGAACAGTCGGGGCGGTCGAAGGGCACCACCCGCGCGACCGGGAACCTCGAGGAAGCGCGCAACCTCATCTTCAAGGCGATGGATTCGATCGAGCAGGACGACGAGTGGTTCACGCTCGGCCAGATCGGCCAGTTCATCACGGCGTCGAACCCGGATTTCGACACGCGCACCTACGGCAAGCGCAAGCTCTCGGATCTCGTGAGCGAACTGAAGGTGTTCGAGACCAAGCGCTCGCAGGGCAATCAGCTCTTGCTGCGGCGGGTCGACTGACCGGCGGTCAGGTGCCGTAGCGCGCCATGAACATCTCGACCGCGCCGTCGATGACCCGATCGAGCTCGGCCGGTTCGTAATCGTCCTGGATGCCGAAGGCGAGCTTGTCCCACAGACCCGCCTTGCAGAGCTGCGCGAACTGGTGCGCGGCGAGATCGAGATCGTCGATCGCGACTTCCCCACGCGTCGCCGCCCCCTGCAGGTAAGAGACGAGGTAGGTGTGGACGAGCTTCGGCCCGCACTCGAAGAATTCGCGACCGATCTCGGGAAACCGCTCTGTCTCCGAGACGCACACGCGGAAGATGCTTTGCCCGAGCGGCGACAGCACGAACCGCATGTAGCTGCGCGCCGCCACCGGCAGAACCTCGCGCGGGGGGCGCGTCAGGTCGACGCCCGACAGGACCTCGTCGGTCTGGAATTGGCACTGGCCGGTCGCGACCTCGAGGAACAGGAGCCGCTTGTCGGGAAAGTAGCTGTAGAGCGTGGCTTTTGACACGCCCGCCGCTCGGGCGATGTCGTCGACGCTGGCGCCTTCGTACCCGTCGCGCAGGAAGATGTCGCGTGCCCCGGTGACGACCTGGTCGAACTTGCGCCCCTTGCGGACCTTCGCGGCCTCGGCCGTCATATATCACCCCACACTTGCCGGCAGGCGACTATAGGACGCCGCAAGAGGCGCAAGCAATACGTGGCCTCATCCGAGACGCGACGTGTCCGGCGCGGGGGTCGGATCGACCGGACCGAACGGGCCGTCATCGGGCGGAAACTCGAGGAACGGCAGTTCGGGGAAGGTCCCTCCGGCAAGCGCGGGAGTGGACAGGGTCGCCGCAGCGGCGAGGATCAGAGCGAGCAGGAAGCGCATGATCGTATCTCCATGCGAGTTTGAATGGGTCCGGTGAGCCCAGTGGCCCGGGCGCAAAAATAAACTAAACTGTTTGGTTCAGCAATTCAAGAGAGGCGCGCCCGACCTGTCGCGCTGCGCGGCCAATTCATGCCGTCGGTCTGCCCCTTGGCTCCGGGTGGCCGGTCCAGTCTGCGTTGCCGAAGCGACGGCGCCGGCTGGCGCGTGTCACGAGCCGCGCGTGACCTGTTCGGCGGGATCTATCGGCGCCGGTGTTTGCGTCGGCGGGAAGGTCAAGAAAGGAAGGTCGAGGATGATGCCCTGCGCGGCTGTCTTTGACGGACCGGCCAGGGCGAACGCGGCCGCGAGGGCCAACACGAGAATGTTGCGCATGCGAAAACTCCATGCGTGAGAACAAGATTGGTCGGTACGAGGTAAATGTTTACGCAGCGTAAACTAATTATCCCGAATCAGCAATCAATCCGGCGCGATTCGCGCCGCGGCAACATTGCATCGCGATAATATCGGGCGCGATTGACGGTTCGGCGAAGGCTGCTACCAAAGCCGCCATGCTCGAGATCCTGCTCAAGACGCTTCCTTTCTTCGCCCTGATCGGTCTCGGCTACGGCGCGGGGCGAACGCGTTTTTTCACCGAGGAAGCGACGGCCTACCTGACGAAATTCGTCTTCTACTTCGCGCTTTCGGCGATGCTGTTCCGATTCTCCGCCAATCTCAGCATCGGCGAAATCTTCGATGCGCGACTCGCGGCGGCGTATCTGTGGGGCACCGCGTTCGTCTACGGTATCGCGACCGGGGTCGCGTTCTGGCGCGGCATGCGGGTCGAGGTTGCAGCGATCGAGGCGCAGTGCGCGGCGATCGGAAACACCGGCTTTCTGGGCGTCCCGATGCTGGCGCTTCTGCTTGGCGAGGCCGCCGTCGGGCCGATCATCCTGGTGCTGTCGATCGACCTGATCGTATTCTCGTCGCTTCTCGTCATCCTCGTCACCGGATCGCGTGACGGGCGGATGTCGCTCGGCGTCCTGCGGACGGTCGGCATCGGCCTGCTGAAGAACCCGATGATCGTCGCGATCGTCGCCGGGCTCGCGGTGTCCGCGGCGGCGCTGCCGATCCCCGCGGTGGCCAACGAGTTCCTGACCATTCTCGGCAATGCGGCGACGCCTGGCGCGCTGTTCGCCATCGGCGCGTCGCTGGCGTCGAAATCGGCCGAACGCCTCAGCGTTTCCGGCTGGCTGTCGTTCTGCAAGCTCGTGCTGCATCCCGCGCTCGTCGCGGCGGGTGCCTACCTCTTCTTCCGGGTCGATCCCTACGACGCCGCGGTCATCGTGTCGGCCGCCGCCCTGCCCGTCGCGGGTAACGTGTTCATCCTCGCGCAGCATTACGGCGTGGCGCCGCAGCGCGTGTCGGCTGCCATCCTGATCTCGACCGCCGCATCGATCCTTACGGTGTCGGCGGTGATCGCCGTCGTCGCGGTCTGAGCGCGCTTGCGCGGGCCGCGCGCATCGGGCACGGCTTGGCCGACAACCGAACGCGAGGGAGTTCCCGATGAAGACCGTTTCCGAAACCCGATGCTTCGGTGGCATTCAGGGCGTCTACAGCCATACGTCGGAGGCCTGCGCCTGCGACATGACCTTCGCGCTGTTCCTGCCCGAAGAGGCGCGAAGCGTCCCCGTGCCGATCCTGTGGTATCTCTCGGGTCTGACCTGCACGCACGAGAACGCCATGACCAAGGCCGGGGCGCAGGCCTGGTGCGCCGAGGCCGGCGTCGCGCTGTGCCTGCCCGACACCTCGCCGCGCGGCGCGGACGTCGCAGATGACGACGCCTTCGATCTCGGCCAGGGTGCCGGGTTCTACGTCAACGCGACCGAGGCGCCCTGGGCGCCGCACTACCGGATGTGGGATTACGTCACGCAGGAACTGCCCGCGCTGGTCGGCAGTGAGTTCGCCGTCGATCTCGACCGGCAATCGATCTTCGGGCACTCGATGGGCGGGCACGGCGCGCTGACCGTCGCGATGACCCTGCCCGACCGGTTCCGCTCGGTGTCGGCCTTCGCACCCATTGCGAATCCGACGGCCTCCGATTGGGGGCGCAAGCAGTTCGGCGCCTATCTCGGCAGCGACGAGAGCCGCTGGTCCGCCCACGACTCGACGCTCCTGATGCGCGAGTCCGGCTTTCCGGGCCCGGTCCTTGTCGACCAGGGCACCAACGACCAGTTCCTCGACCTCCTGAAGCCCGAAACGCTGGCCGAGGCGATGGCCGCGCGCCGACAGGAGGGCCAGTTCCGGCTCCAGAAAGGCTACGATCACAGCTACTTCTTCATGTCGTCGTTCATGGAGGATCACGTCGCCTTTCACGCGGAGGCGCTCTACGCGTGATCCTGTACGTCGATGCCGATGCCTGCCCCGTCCGGGCCGAGGCCGAGCGCGTGGCCACACGTCACGGCGCGGCGGTGCGCATGGTGTCGAACGGCGGTATACGCCCGTCGCGCAATCCGCTGGTGGAGATCGTCATCGTCCCGGAGGGGCCGGACGCCGCCGACCTCTGGATCGCCGACCGTGCCGGCGCCGGCGACGTCGTCGTGACCCAGGACATCCCGCTGGCGGCACGGTGCGTCGCGGGCGGTGCGCGGGTGCTGAAGCCGAACGGCGAACGGCTCGACCACGCCAATGTCGGACAAGCGCTGGCAACACGCGACCTGATGACCGACCTGCGCGCCGCCGATCCCTTTCGTCAGGGCGGCGGGCGGGCGTTTTCGAAAGCCGATCGCGCGCGCTTTCTCGACGCGTTGGAGCGCGAGATGCGGGCCGCCGCGCGGCACTCCGGCACGGGGCACACGCCATGAGCGTAGACGCGGTGATCTTCGATATCGGCAATGTCCTGATCGAGTGGCGCCCCGAGCGCCATTTCGACGCGGTGATCGGTGCGGAGCGACGCCGCGCGCTGTTTTCCGAGGTCGACCTCCACGAGATGAACGACCGCATCGACCACGGCCACGATTTCCGCGAGACGGTGGAAGCGACGGCCGCGCGCCATCCGGGCTGGGCGACCGAGATCCGGATGTGGCACGACGACTGGCTGCGCCTTGCCGGCCCCGAGATCCCGCACTCCGTGCGCCTGCTGCGGGCGTTGCGGGACAGCGGCGTCCCGGTCTTCGCGCTGTCGAACTTCGGCATCGGAACCTTCGCGCTGGCCGAGCCGGAATACCCGTTCCTGACGGAGTTCGACCGCCGCTTCATCTCGGGCCACATGGGCCTGGCGAAACCGGACGCCGAGATCTACGCGGCCCTCGAAGACGAATGCGGGCTGCCGCCCGACAGGCTCCTGTTCGTCGACGACCGCGCCGACAATATCGCCGCGGCCGAGGCGCGCGGCTGGCAGACCCACCTCTTCACGACGCCGGAGGGCTGGGCCGGGCGGCTGGTTGCGGACGGACTGCTTCCCGCGGAGCGGGCGGCCTAGCGCCGCGCCAGGCGTCAGGCCGCCGCCATGACCGGCGCCCGCCGCTCCTGCACCGGCAAATGGACGATGGCGGACAGCGCCCCGACGCCGACACCGATCCACCACACCAAGGTGTAGTCCCCGGTCACGTCGTACATCTGCCCGCCCAGCCACACGCCCAGGAAGCTGCCGAACTGGTGCGAGAAGAAGACGATACCGTAGAGCGTGCCCATGTAGCGCACCCCGTAGATATGCGCGATCAGGCCCGAAGTGAGCGGCACCGTCGCCAGCCAGAGCGCGCCCATGACGAGGCTGAAGAGAAGAACGGACCCCGGCGTGATCGGCAACGCGATGAAGGCCGCCGCGGCGACCGTCCGCCCGACATAGATCGCGGCCAAGAGATACTTTTTCTGGTAACGACGCCCGGCCCAGCCGGCCGCGAGCGTGCCCGCGATGTTCGCCAGACCGATGAGCGAGATCGCCACCGCCCCGAGCGCCGACGTCGTGGTGATGCCGATCGAGTGCAGCACGCCACCCTGCAGGATCGGGCCGCACATCTCGGTCACGAGCGCGGGGAAATGCGCGGTGACGAAGCCGAGCTGGTAGCCGCAGGAAAAGAACCCGATGAAGATCAGCGAGAACGAGGGGTCTCGGACGGCACGGCCGAGGATCGTGCCCATCGACTCCTCCGGCCCGGTGCTGGCCGATGGGGGCGGCACGCGCATCAGCGGCAGGACCGCCAGAATGCCGAGGATCGCGCCGGCGAAAACCACGAAGACGCTCTGCCAGCTCATCAGACCCAGCATCCATTCGGCCAGCGGCGCCCCGAGAACCTGTCCTGCCGAGCCGGCTGCAGTGGCGATCGCCAACGCCATCGAACGGTTGTCGTCCGACGCCGCGCGCCCGACCACCGCAAGGATCACGCCGAAGCCGGTCCCCGCGATACCGAAGCCGACAAGCACCTCGAGCATCTGGTGCGCGGCCGGGGTCGTCGCCGCGCTCGACAGGACAAGGCCGAACGCATAGACCACCGCGCCGAGGACGATGGCGCGCCGGTCGCCCAGACGCTCTGCGAAGGCTGCAAAGATCGGCTGGCCGATGCCCCACGCAAGATTCTGGATCGCGATCGCCAGCGAGAACTCGGCCCGGAGCCACCCGAACTCCTCTGCGATGGGGATCTGGAACACGCCGAAGCTCGCGCGGATCGCGAACGATACCATGATGACAAGGCAGCCGGCGACGAGCACCGGCGTCACGAGGGGGGCGGGCCGTTCCATCGGCGATCTCCTGAGCCTGAGGCCGTGCCGACGCTACAGCCGCGTGCGCCGATCGCAATCGCCAATACGTGCACCGGCGCATCACGCGAGTTGATGCATCGCGAAGCGCGTGTCTCCTGCCGACCACGCGAGGCCGGCCGTAGCCCCTTGAGCGGGCGTTTTTCCCGGCCCCTCGGCAGCTCCGACCGCGATCAGGCGCGCAGGTGTCGCGCGCGGGCGCCTCGCTCGATCGCGGCGGCGTGCAGCCGGTCGAGGTCGAGCTCGTAGCGGATTTCCTCGAGGAGCCGCAATTCGGTCTCGGCGAGCGCACCGTCGGCGGCAGCGACATCGCAGGCCAGCGCATAGGCGGTTTCGTTCAACCGCTCGGGCAGGTTCTCGCGCAGAAGACCGAAGAGCGCGTCGAGCCCGTCCTCCTGGCCGAAAAGCTCGAAGATCAGCTGCGACATCTGCTGGATCCGGTCGCCGTCGTAATTCTCGAACACCGGCAGGATCGACACGGCCGACTGGATCTTCAGAAGCTCGGCGGTGCGGATATCCTCGTCCGAGGCGGAGACGGCGATCATGAGCGCCACGAGGCAGTCCTGCGGGCTCAGCGGGTGTTCGATCTGGTCGGTCATGGCCGGGCTCCGGTCAGGGCGGTGTGTCGGGCGCGACGTTATTGACCCGCCTCCCCCCCGGCAATAGGGAGCGGCTGCGGCGCGCTGCCGCCCGCCACCATCCGAGGAGCCCCGCGATGTCCGATCTGCGCGATGCCGCCATGCAGTCGAAGGCCTGGCCGTTCGAGGAGGCGCGCCGCGTGCTGAAACGGTACGAGAGCGGCCCGCCCGAAAAGGGCCATGTGCTGTTCGAAACCGGGTACGGACCGTCGGGCTTGCCGCATATCGGCACTTTCGGCGAAGTCGCGCGCACCACGATGATCCGCCGCGCCTTCGAGGTGATCTCGGACATCCCGACGCGGCTCGTCTGCTTTTCCGACGACATGGACGGGATGCGCAAGGTGCCCGACAACGTCCCCGAGCCCGAGGCGCTGCGCGATCACCTGCAGAAACCGCTGACCGACGTGCCCGACCCGTTCGGCACGCACGAGAGCTTCGGCCATCACAACAATGCCCGGCTGCGTGCCTTTCTCGATGCGTTCGGCTTCGAGTACGAATTCGTGTCGGCCACCGACTACTATCGCTCCGGGCAGTTCGACGAGACGCTGCTGCGCGCCGCCGAACGCTACGACGCGCTGATGGAGGTGATGCTGAAATCGCTCCGCGAGGAGCGCCAGCAGACCTATTCGATCTTCCTGCCGATCCACCCCGAAACGGGGCGCGTGCTCTACGTGCCGATCAAACACGTCGATGCAAAGGACGGCACCGTCACCTTCGACGACGAGGACGGTCGCGAATGGACGCTGCCGGTCACCGGCGGCAACGTGAAGCTGCAATGGAAGCCTGATTTCGGGGCTCGCTGGGCCGCGCTCGACGTCGATTTCGAGATGTACGGCAAGGACCATTCGACCAATACGCCGATCTACGACCGGATCTGCGAGATCCTCGGCGGTCGCAAGCCCGAGCATTTCACCTACGAGCTTTTCCTCGACGAGAAGGGCGAGAAGATCTCCAAGTCGAAGGGCAACGGGCTGACCATCGACGAGTGGCTGACCTACGCGTCGACCGAGAGTCTCGGCTACTACATGTACCAGAAGCCCAAGACCGCGAAGCGGCTGAGCTGGGACGTCATCCCGAAGGCGGTGGACGAGTACCACCAACAGCTGCGCGCCTATGCCGATCAGGATGCGGAAAAGCGGCTCGCCAACCCGGTCTACCACGTGCACGGGCACAACGTTCCGGCCTCGACGATGGTGGTGTCCTTCGCGATGCTGCTGAACCTGGCTTCCGTGTCGGGGGCCGAGGACAAGGAAACGCTCTGGGGGTTCATCATCCGCTACGCGCCCGACGCGTCGCCCGAGGCGAACCCCGACCTCGACGCAGCCGCCGGCTACGCGGTGCGCTACTATGAGGATTTCGTCCGGCCTCACAAGGTGTTCCGCGCGCCCGACGAGACCGAGGAAGCGGCGATGCGCGACCTTGCCGCGCGGCTTCAGGCGCACGATGGTCCGACCGACGACGAGACCCTGCAGACCATCGTCTTCGCCGTCGGCAAGGATCACGGGTTCGAGCCGCTGCGCGACTGGTTCAAGGCGCTCTACGAGGTGTTGCTCGGGGCAAGCCAGGGTCCGCGGTTCGGCGGGTTCGTTGCGCTCTACGGGATCGACGAGACGGTCACCCTGATCGAGCGTGCGCTGAACCGCGAGCTGGTCTGAACCCGGGACGACGGGGCACCGCGCCTAGGCGGCCGCGTACCACGTGGTGACGGCGCGGGCGACGTCCTTGCCCAGTTTCTTCGGCTTGCGAGAAAAAAGCGTTGCGCCGAGGACGAAGATTTCGTCCTCGAGCCGCGCCTTTTCCTCGCCCACGAGCCCGCGGAAGACCCGCGTCGGCACGTCACCAAGCGGCGCGCTCTCCAGCCGCGGGCCGAGTTCCACCAGATCGTGATGATCGCCCAGAAGGTCTGACAGGCGATCCGCCGCGGCTTCGCGTGCCGCCAGCGGCTCGGATTGTGCGTCGGACAGAAGGCGCATGTGATACCAGTGATATTTCACGCGCTTGCGCCACTCGTGCATCGCTTCGGCATCACGATCGTCCGCCGCGGCCTCCATCGCGTCGCGCGCGCGGGCGTAGCTCTTGATGAGGCCGTACTCGATCGCGTCGAAGCCCTCTTCGGTGAGGGTCCAGCCCTCGGCGCGGCCGCGCACCGTCCGCAGCGCGTCCGCCATCGCCGCCATCCGGTCGCCGAGGTCGCCGGCCTCGACCGCCGCCTTGCGGTCTCGGGTAAAGCCGGCGCGGAGCGGGGCGAAGGCGCTGCGCTCGAGCGCGGCGCCGTAACGCTCCATCAGCCGGTCGTAGCACTCGATCATCGCGGTCTTGTCGCGCAGGCCCGACAGATGACGCGCCGCATCGCGCAGCGCGGCGTTCTCGTCTGCGTATCCCGGAAACGCCCCGCGAAACAGGCGCAGCAGGCCGCGCAGCTTCTTGCAGCACTTGCGCGCCTCGTGAACCGACTCGTGCGGATCCTCTCCGGGGCTGTCGAGCGCGGAAAGCGCACGATCGAGCTGTTCGATAGCGACACGGCGCATGCCCTGTGCGAGGTCGGGTTCGGTCGATTTCAGCGTGTATGCCATCGCGGAACAAACGGTGCCTCGATGGCGGCCGTTCCCTTGTCAGAGCGCAAGCTTGCAGCATTTTGCAGAGAGGAGCGGAACACGGCAAGGGAGGACCGCCATGCTCGACCGTCTCGCAGCCCGGATCGCGGCTTGCCTGGCCCTGTGCCTCGCGCTGATGCTGCCGGCGCCCGCGACCGCGCAGGAGCGCCCGCGCGACCCAGACATCGAAGCGGTGATCGAAGGGCAGATGGAGGCGTTCCGCGACGGCGACGTGACCGGCGCGTTCGATTTCGCCGCCCCGGGCATCCGCTCGATCTTCCGCACGCCCGAGGTGTTCGGCCAGATGGTCGAGCGCGGCTACCCGATGGTCTGGCAGCCTGGAGAGGTCACGTTCGGCGCGCTGCGCGAGCGTGACGGCGGGCTGTGGCAGAAGGTCTATGTCCGCGACGACACGGGCGCGCTGCACGTTCTCGACTACGAGATGCGCATGATCGGCGACGGCTGGCGGATCGGCGGCGTGCAGATCCTCGAGGAGAGCCTCGCCGCCTGACGCCGCCGCACCGTCAGCGGATTTGCGCAACGGGGTCGCGCACGGCGCCGAAGGACCGCCGAAACCCCGCACTGGCACATCCTGTCCCGTCCTGACCCGGGCGCGCCCGCATCGGCTGCGGCGCGACGCCCCGGGCGCGCGCATGGGGAAAGGCGACAGCGATGAACAAGGCAATTACCGACGGTATCGTGTTCCAGCCCACGGCCTTTTCGGCCGGTCTCGGGGTCTGGTCGAGCGAGGACGGCACACCGGGCTCCGATACGTATGCCGGCAGCGCGACCGCGGCCTTCGTGCCGTCGGATGCCGATTTCGGCGGCGCGCTGGAGCTGCAGAAGACCGACGGCACGCATCGCGTGCGCTTCATGGGCGAGACGCCGATCTTGCCGGGATGCTACCTGCGGATCACGGCGCGGGTGAAAGCGGTATCGGGCAACCTTCCCGCGGTGCGGATCGGCGCCTGGGCCGCACGCGGCGACGGCACCCATCTGGGTGGCGTGACCGAGGCCGGGCCGGCGACGGCCCTGACCGCCTACGGCGAGGTCGTGCAGGTAAGCGCCATCGTCGGCACCGGCAACCGGAGCGGCGTCGACATGGTATGGGGCACGCAGGCGGCCTACGGCCATTTCGGCATCGATCTGACCGGGCCCGACGGCGGCATCGTCCGGGTCGACGATATCGAGATCGAGGACGTGACCGCCGCGTTTCTGCGCGACCTCGTTCCGTGGGTCGACGTGCGCGACTACGGCGCACGGGGCGACGGCACCGGCGACGATGCCGCGGCCTTCGAACTGGCTGACGCGGATGCGGACGGGCGCGCGGTCTTCGTCTCGGCCGGCAGCTACCGCATCGCCAGCTCGATCACGATGGATTCGCCCATGATCTTCGAGGGGCGGCTCCAGGCCACCACCGGCGCCATCGTGTCGTTCACCAAGAGCTTCGATCTGCCAACCTACATCGCCGCGTTCGGCGACGAGGGCACGGCGCTGCGCAAGGGCTTGCAGGCACTTCTGAACAACGCCGATCACGACAGCCTCGACATGGGGGGCCGGCGGGTGACGCTGGACGCGCCGCTCGACATGCGGGACGCAGTGCCCAACCGGTCGAGCTATGCCCAGCGGCGCATCCTGCGGAACGGCCAGATCGGCGCGGCGCCGGACGGCGACTGGGCGCCGGAGGTCGTGACGAGCCAGGCGCGCTACGCGGCCGAAGCCCCGACACGGCTCACCCAGGTGACGAACGTCGCCAACGTGCCGGTCGGAGCGCTGGTGACGGGGGCCGGCGTCGGGCGCGAAATCTACGTGCGCTCCAGGAACGTGTCGGCCCAGGAAATCACTCTCTCCCAGCCGCTGTCGGACGCCGCCGGCGTGCAGACCTATACCTTCACGCGGTTCCGCTACCTGCTCGACCTGTCCGGCTTCTCGCGACTCGACGCGTTCCAGATCGACGGCATCGAATTCCAGTGTGCGGAAGTGGCCAGCGGAGTCCTCCTGCCGCCGGTTGGCGTGGCGACCAAGATCCGCGACTGCACCTTCAACCGGCCGGGTCACCGCGCGATCACCAGCCACGGCGCGGGCTGCCAGGGCCTGATGGTGGAGCGCTGCAACTTCATGAGCTTCGAGGGCGGAACGCCCGCGCAGAACCGCGTGTCGGTCGCGATGAACGCCAACGCGAACGACATCAAGATCCGCGACAACCGCGCCTCCCAGTTCCGGCACTTCCTCGTCACGTCGGGCGCGCAGGGCCTGATCGCCGGCAACCACTTCTTCCAGGGCGACGCGTCGGCCAACGGTCTTCGGACGGCGGGCATCGTGGTGGCGCTGCGCGCGTGCAATACCTCGATCCTTGGCAACTACGTCGACAACTGCTTTGTCGAATGGACGAACGAACGCGAACCGGAGCCGGACTACGCCGGCGGGTTCGGCTTTGCCGGGCTGACCATAGCCGACAACGTGTTCCTTTGCTCGAACGTCGCGCCCAGTTTCTCTTTCATCGTGCTGAAGCCGTTCGGCCGCGATCACCGGCTGAACGGGCTCAACATCTCGGGCAACAACTTCCGCGCATCGGGGGTGGTGATCGACCGGGTGGAGCGCGTCGATACCAGCTTCGCACCGCTCGACGTCGGCGCCTCGCGGCAGGTGTCGGTGTCGAACAACAGCTTCAACAACGTGGAGTTCGCCATCGCGAACCCGCTGCGCGTTCGGCACGCCCAGAACAGCGTGGCCGATACCTGGGTGGTCGGCACCGGCGGGCGGCTGCCATTCGGCGGCGAGGCGCGCGGCGTCGACTCTCTTGTCTACCCGAGCCGGCTGCGCAACGGCGCGAACGTGAGCGAATGGGTCATGCCCTACGTCTCGACAGGTGAGGGACCGGACCGGGATCGGGTGCACGTGATCTTTCCGGAGGCGGTGCGCGGTGATCTCGACCTCGCGGTGCGGATGGACTGACGCGCGCGGGCGGCATGCGCCACCGGACAGGCCGCGGCACTCTCGTCGCGGCCCGTCCGGCGGCCCCGATCCGCGATACGCCCCGCCCGCGGGACGAGGACGCGACACGCGGTCGCGGCGCCACGCAAGGACGATGCACGACATGCGACGCCTCGACTCCACGCATACCGAAGTCTAGAACGAATAGTGAACAAACGCTGCTGCCCGCATGTCCAACCGCCGCATCCTCTCCCTCTGGTTTCCGCGCCTCGGGGCCGAACGGGCCATCCGGCTCGATCCCGGGCTCGACCGCGCGCCTTTCGCGCTGGTGCGCGAGGACGGCAACGCGCAGGTGCTCGCGTCGCTGTCCGCACGCGCCTCCGAGGCGGGGCTGCATCGCGGCCAGCCCCTGCGCGACGCCCACGCGATGTGCGGTGAGTTGCTGACCCGGCCAGCGGTGCCGCACCGAGAGGCCGCGTTTCTCGGCGCGCTGCACCGCTGGGCGGGCAAGTTCTCGCCCTGGGTCGCGCAGGAGCCCCCCGAGGGCCTGGTGATCGACCTGACCGGCTGCGCGCATCTCTTTGGCGGCGAAGCCGACCTGATGGCGCAGGTGGAGGCGGATTGCGCCGATCTCGGGCTGTCGGTGCGCGCCGGGCTCGCCGACACGCTCGGTGCGGCGTGGGCGCTTGCCCGGCACGCGGGCCATGGCGCGGGCTCGCACCGGTCGGGCGACGCGATCGAGCAGGAAGCGCGCGCGACCCGTGCGAAGGCTGGCAAGCGGCGGCACTGGGAGCGGGGCGGCGCCGCGCCGGCCACAGCCGCCGGCTCCGCGGGAAGCGGCCGCATCGCCCCGCCGGGCCGGGCGCACGGGGCGCTCGCGCCGCTGCCCGTCGCCGCGCTGCGCCTGCCGGACGAGACGGTGGAGTCGCTGGCGCGGCTGGGCCTGCGCCGGGTGCGCGACCTGACCGGGCAGCCCAGGGCCAGCCTCGCGCGGCGGTTCGGCACCGGTCTGGTCCAGCGGCTCGACCAGGCGCTCGGCGCCGCACCGGAACCAATCTCACCGGTCGCCGCGCCGCCGCGCCTCGCCGTCCGGATGACCCTGCCCGACCCGATCGGGCTCGAGGCCGACGTGATCGCCGCACTTGACCGGATGCTGCCGCAACTCTGCCGGCGGCTGGAGGATGCGGGCCGCGGCGCGCGCACGCTCCGGCTCGAGGCGCATCGCACCGATCAGAGCATGGAATGGCGCCATGTCAGCCTGGCACGGCCGTCCCATGCCGAGGACCGGATGCGCCCGCTCCTGGTGACGGCGGCGGCCGAGATCGACGCGGGCTTCGGCATCGACATGCTGCGGCTCGAGGCGATCCGGCACGAACCCGTGCACGCCCGCGCCAAGGTCGGCCACCTGGACGCGGGCCGCGCGGTGGCGGAGCGGCTGGCGGCGGGCGACGGGATCGACGACCTGATCGCCCGGCTCGGCACGCGGCTCGGGCTCGAGGCGATCACCCGCGTGCACCCCGCCGAAAGCCACCTGCCCGAGAAGGGCGCGTTGACCCTCGCCGCGGCGTGGTCGGAGCCGGCGCCGGCCTGGCCCGTTGGCGGGCCGGCGCGGCCGCTGCTGCTGTGGCGGCCCGAACCGGTCACCGGCGCCGAGGCGCCGGACCTGCCCGCCCGGCTGCGCTGGCGGGGCCGCGCGCACACCATCCTCCATGCCGACGGACCGGAGCGGATCGCCCCGGAATGGTGGCTCGACGATCCCGACTGGCGCACCGGCCAGCGCGATTACTGGCGGGTGGAGACCGAGGCCGGAGAGCGGCTGTGGCTCTACTATGCGCATGGCGGCACGATGTCGGCGGGCTGGTTCTGCCACGGCGCCTTTGCCTGACCGCTGAGCGAGCGGCACCGGCGCTTGGGGGCTCTGCCCCCACACCCCCGGGGTTTGCCGGCAAGATGAAGGGGATCGTGCGCGCACCCGTTCGCTCCGCCGCCCTTGATTTCGCGGGGCGTTCGCCGCAGATTTTAAAGGATGAACTCGCTCACCCCGTTTCCAGAGCGCGCGCCCGACGCGGTCATGTTCCAGCGCGCCGAACTGAACGAGATCCTGTCGCTCTATGGCCGCATGGTCGCCGCCGGGGAATGGCGCGATTACGGGATCTCGGCGCTCCGCGACGCCGCGGTCTTCTCGATCTTTCGCCGCGCGGCCGAGCAGCCGCTCTACCGGATCGAGAAGCGTCCGAAGTTGCGCGCCCGGCAGGGTCAGTACCAGGTGATCGGCATGGACGGACAGATCCTGAAGCGCGGCCACGAGCTTCGCACCGTCCTGCGCGTGCTGGAGCGCAAGCTGATCCGCGCCGTGGAGTGACGCCGCCGCGCCCGGCCCGTCAGGCCGTGCGCGTGGCCGCCCCGCGATCCGGGCGGTACCCCAGGTTCGGCGCGAGCCAGGTCTCGACATCGGCGATCGACATGCCCTTGCGCTGGGCGTAGTCCGCCACCTGGTCCGGGCCGATCCGCCCGACCCCGAAGTAGGCGGCGTCGGGATGCGCGAAGTAGAGCCCGGACACCGCAGCGGCCGGCCACATCGCACAGCTTTCGGTCAGGGTCAGCCCGGTGTGGCGCGGCGCGTCAAGCAGCTCGAACAGCGTGCGCTTTTCGGTGTGGTCGGGACAGGCGGGATAGCCGGCGGCGGGCCGGATGCCGCGATATTTCTCGGAAATGAGCGCGGCGTTGTCGAGCGTCTCGTCGGGCGCGTAGGCCCAGAGCGACCGGCGCACGCGGGCATGGAGCGCCTCGGCGAACGCCTCGGCAAGCCGATCGCCCAGGGCCTGGACGAGGATGGAGTCGTAATCCTCGCCGGCGGCCTTGTACGCCTCTGCGCGGGTGTGCACCTCGGGGCCCGACGTCACGGCGAAGCCGCCGATCCAGTCCGGCAGACCCTTGGGCGCCACGAAATCGGCGAGGCACATCGACGGTTTGCCCTTGGACTTCTGGCCCTGCTGGCGCAGCTGCGGCAGGCGTGCGCGCGCGCTCTCGCGGTCCTCGTCCTGCCAGACGAGGATGTCGTCGCCATCGGAATTGGCCGGCCAGATCGCCGCGACGCCGCGCGGGTCGAACCAGCCCTCGGCGATGATCCGGTCGAGCATCCGGCGCGCGTTGTCGAAGAGCTCGCGCGCCGCCGGTCCCTTTGCGGGATCGTTGAGGATCGCCGGGTAGACGCCGCGCATCTCCCACGTGGCGAAGAACGGCGTCCAGTCGATGTATTCGGCCAGGGTCTCGACGCTCATGTCGTCGATCACGGTGAGCCCCGGCACCTGCGGGCTGGCGGGCACGTAATCGTCCCAGCGCCCGTCGAAGCGGTTGGCGCGCGCCGTGGCGAGCGGCGTCTTCACGCGCTCCGTCGCGCCGGCGCTCGCGTCGCGCAGCACGCCCTGCTCGGCCGCGACCTCGGCGAGAAAGTCCGGCCGCATCTTTTTCGACAACAGGCGCGAGACGACGCCCACCGCCTTCGACGCGTCGTCCACATGGATCACGCCGTGATCGTATTCCGGCGCGACCTTGAGGGCCGTGTGCTTCTTGGAGGTGGTCGCGCCGCCGATCATGAGCGGCAGGTCGAAGCCCTCGCGCTTCATCTCGGCCGCGACCTCGACCATGCGGTCGAGCGACGGCGTGATGAGCCCCGAGAGCCCGACGACGTCGGCCTTTTCCTCGCGCGCGCGGCGCAGGATGTCCTCGGTCGGCACCATCACGCCCAGATCGACGACGTCGTAGTTGTTGCACTGAAGGACGACGCCGACGATGTTCTTGCCGATATCGTGCACGTCGCCCTTGACCGTCGCCATCAGTACCTTGCCCTTGGCCGAGGTGTCGCCGGCGCGCGCCTTCTCCTCTTCCATGTAGGGCAGCAGATGCGCGACCGCGGCCTTCATCACGCGGGCGGACTTCACCACCTGCGGCAGGAACATCTTGCCCGCGCCGAAGAGGTCGCCGACCACGTTCATGCCGTCCATGAGCGGGCCCTCGATCACGTCGAGCGGGCGCTCGGCGCGCTGGCGGCATTCCTCGGTGTCCTCGACAACGTAATCGGTGATCCCGTGCACGAGCGCATGCTCCAGCCGTTTCTCGACCGCCTGCTCGCGCCACTTGGGATCTTCCTTCTTGGCCGCCTCGCCGGAGCCGCGGTACTTGTCGGCGATCTCCAGCAGCCGCTCCGTCGCGTCGGACCGGCGGTTCAGCAGCACGTCCTCGACCCGCTCGCGCAGTTCGTCGGGGATGTCGTCGTAGACGGTGATCTGGCCCGCATTGACGATCGCCATGTCGAGCCCGAGCGGGATCGCGTGGTAGAGGAAGCACGAGTGCATCGCCTCGCGCACCGGATCGTTGCCGCGGAACGAGAACGACACGTTCGACAAGCCGCCGGACACGTGCACGTCGGGCATCGCCTCCTTGATCATGCGCGTGGCGTCAAAGAACGCGACGGCATAGTTGTCGTGCTCCTCGATGCCGGTCGCGACGGCGAAGATGTTGGGATCGAAGATGATGTCCCACGGGTCGAACCCGGCCTTGTCGACGAGAAGGTCGTAGGACCGTTTGCAGATTGCGAACTTGTGCTCGGCGGTCTCGGCCTGCCCGTTCTCGTCGAAGGCCATGACGACCACGGCGGCGCCGTAACGGCGGATGATCTGCGCCTGATGCAGGAACGCCTCCTCGCCCTCCTTGAGCGAGATGGAGTTGACGACGCTGCGGCCCTGCACGCATTTCAGTCCGGCCTCGATGACCTCGAACTTCGAGCTGTCGATCATCACCGGAACGCGGCTGATGTCGGGCTCGGACGCGATGAGGTTGAGGAAGGTCGTCATCGCCTGCTCGGAGTCGAGCAGGCCCTCGTCCATGTTGACGTCGATGATCTGCGCGCCGTTCTCGACCTGCTGGCGCGCGACGTCGAGCGCGGCGGCGTAGTCGTCGTTCATGATCAGCTTCTTGAATTTCGCCGATCCGGTGACGTTCGTGCGTTCGCCGATATTGATGAATGTCGCGATTCCGGTCATGCCGCGCCCTCCGCTTCGAACATTTCGAGCCCCGACAGCCGCATCCTCCGGACACGCTCCGGCACGCGGCGCGGCGCCTTGCCGTCCACCGCCCTGGCGATGGCCGCGATGTGGTCGGGCGTGGTGCCGCAGCAACCGCCGACGATGTTGACGAGCCCCGCCGCGGCCCATTCGCCCAGATGATGGGCGGTCTCGTCCGGCGTCTCGTCGTAACCGCCCATCTCGTTCGGCAGGCCGGCGTTGGGATAGGCACTGACGCGCGTGTCGGCGACCTCTGCCAGCGTGCGCACGTGCTGGCGCATCTCGGCGGCGCCGAGCGCGCAGTTCAGGCCGATGGAGAACGGGCGGGCGTGGCTCATGCTCGCCCAGAACGCCTCGGGCGTCTGGCCTGTGAGCGTGCGTCCCGACCGGTCGGTGATCGTACCCGAGATCATCAGCGGCGGGACGGCGACACCTTCGTCGCGCAGCGACTCGATGGCGAAGATCGCCGCCTTGGCGTTCAGCGTGTCGAAGATCGTCTCGATCAGGATCAGATCGGCGCCGCCGTCGATGAGGCCGCGCGCGGCCTCGCCGTAAGCGCGCGCAAGGTCGTCGAAGGTGATCGCGCGGAAGCCGGGGTCGTTCACGTCCGGGCTGATCGAGGCGGTCTGGTTGGTGGGGCCGATACCGCCGGCGATCCAGACGGGTCGGTCCACCGACGCCGCGGCTTCACGGGCGAGCCGGACGCTCTCGATGTTCATCTCGCGCGACAGGTCCTCCATGCCGTAATCGGCCTGGCTGACGGCGTTGGCGCCGAAGGTGTTGGTGCACAGGATATCCGCGCCTGCCTCGAGGAAGGCGACGTGGATGTCGCGGATCATGTCGGGCTGCGTCAGACTGAGCAGTTCGTTGTTGCCGCCGACATCGCGCGGGTGATCCGCGAAGCGGGCTCCGCGATAGGCAGCTTCGTCGGGGCGTTCGGCCTGGATCATCGTGCCCATCGCGCCGTCGAGCACCAGGATGCGCTCTGCGGCGGCTGCCGCGATATCGGACCTGTCGGCCATGGTGTCCTCGCCATATTACAGCTTTCGGCGCTGTATATATGCAACCGGCCTCAAGTTCATCCGCCGAAAGGCTGAATTCCACTCATGATGATTATGATAGGCGGCGTCGGGCGCCGCTTGCCCGGCGCACGGCCACGCCAAGCGAGGGCCTTGGCGCGCCCCGGGATCGGAGCGCGCCGACAACGCCTCAGAAGTCGAGGTTTTCGACCGACAGCGCGTTCTGCTGGATGAATTCGCGCCGCGGCTCGACGACGTCGCCCATGAGCTTGGTGAACAGGTCGTCGGCCTCTGTCACGTCGTCGATCTCGACCCGCAGGAGCGTGCGCGCGTCCGGATCGAGCGTCGTTTCCCAGAGCTGGTCGGGGTTCATCTCGCCCAGCCCCTTGTAGCGCTGAAGCTGGTTGCCCTTCACGCCCTCCTCGAGAATCGCGTCCAGCAGCGTCAGGGGGCCGTAGATATGCTGGCGCCGGTCCTTGCGCTGCAGGAAGGCGGGCTTTTCGTACACGGCCTTCAGCGCATCGGTGAAGCTGCCGGTCTTGCGGGCCTCGCCGGAGCGCAGCATCGTGCCGTCGAGCGTGCGGACCTCCTCGACGCCGCGCAGGATCCGCGCGAGCCGGATACCACGGTCCTGCGTGATCCGGCCCTGCCAGCCCTTTTCGTATTCCAGCGCGATCAGATCGAGCCGTTCGGCCACACGATCGGCCACCCCCTGAAGGTCCGCGTCGACCGCGCCGGGCACGAAGGCCCCGGCGATCGCCGCCTGTTCGAGGATATGACGCGGATAGTGCGTCGGAAAGGCGTCGAGCACGCGCTTGAGGCTGCGCGCCTCGTCCACCACGCGCACGAGATCCTGCCCCGTCACCTCCTCGCCGTTGCCCTGGATCAGAAGCGCGCCCTCGGTGCCCTGCTGGATCAGGTAGTCGTCGAGCGCCGTCTGGTCCTTGAGATAGACCTCGGACTTGCCGCGCGTGACTTTGTAGAGCGGCGGCTGCGCGATGTAGAGATAGCCGTCCTCGATCAGCTTCGGCATCTGCCGGTAGAAGAACGTCAGAAGCAGCGTGCGGATATGCGCGCCGTCCACGTCGGCGTCCGTCATGATGACGATCTTGTGGTAGCGCAGCTTGGAGATGTCGAACTCGTCACGGCCGATTCCGGTGCCGAGCGCCATGACGAGATTGCCAATCTCCTGCGAGCTCAGCATTCGGTCGAATCGCGCCCGCTCCACGTTGAGGATCTTGCCGCGCAGGGGCAGGACGGCTTGCGTGCCGCGGTCGCGTCCCGTCTGGGCAGAACCACCGGCGGAGTCGCCCTCGACCAGGAAAAGCTCGGTCTTCGACGGATCCTTCTCGGAGCAGTCCTTGAGCTTGCCGGCGAGGTAATTGACGTCCATCGCTGTCTTGCGCCGCGTCAGCTCGCGCGCCTTGCGCGCGGCCTCGCGCGCCAGCGCCGCCTCCACGATCTTGCCGACGATCGTCCGGGCCTCGTTGGGGTTCTCCTCGAACCACTCGGAGAGCTTTTCGTTCATCATGCTCTCGACCGCCGGACGGACCTCGGACGACACCAGCTTGTCCTTGGTCTGGGACGAGAACTTCGGATCGGGGACCTTCACCGACAGCACGCAGGTCAGACCCTCGCGCGCGTCGTCGCCGGTAAAGCTGACCTTTTCCTTCTTGGCGATCCCGCTGTCGGTCGCGTAGCGCGTGATGGTCCGCGTCAGCGCCCCGCGAAAGCCGGCCATGTGCGTGCCGCCGTCGCGCTGCGGGATGTTGTTGGTGAAGGGCAGCACAGTCTCGTGGTAGCTGTCGTTCCACCACATCGCGATCTCGACGCCGATGCCGTCGCGCTCTCCGGTCATGTAGATCGGCTCGGGCATCATCGGATGCTTCGAGCGATCGAGATACTTGACGAATTCCTTGACGCCGCCCTCGTAGAACAGCTCCGAGCGCAGGGGCTCGGCGGGGCGCTCGTCCTCCAGCACGATCCGCACGCCGGAATTGAGGAAGGCAAGCTCGCGAAGGCGCTTTTCCAGAACGTGGAAGTCGTAGTCGAGGTTCGAGAAGGTCGTCGTCGAGGCAAGGAAACGCACCTGAGTGCCCTGCTCGCCGTTCGCGTCGCCGACCTCCTTGAGGTGCTCGGCGGTCTCGCCGCGCTCGAACCGGGCGACATGCTCGCGCCCGTTGCGCCAGATGCGCAGCTCGAGCCAGTCCGACAGCGCGTTCACGACCGACACGCCCACGCCGTGCAGGCCGCCCGACACCTTGTAGGAGTTCTGGTCGAATTTCCCGCCGGCGTGCAGCTGGGTCATGATGACCTCGGCCGCCGAGACGCCCTCTTCCTCGTGGATGTCGACGGGAATACCCCGGCCGTTATCGGTCACCGACACGCTGGAATCGGCGTGGATCTTGACGGTCACGTGGGTTGCGTGGCCGGCCAGAGCCTCGTCGATCCCGTTGTCCACGACCTCGTAGACCATGTGATGCAGGCCCGAGCCGTCGTCGGTATCGCCGATATACATGCCGGGGCGTTTGCGGACCGCCTCCAAGCCCTTGAGAACCTTGATGGATCCGGCGCCGTACTCCTCGGCGCGCTGCGCTTCGTCTGCCATTGTTTTCCTTACCGGATTTTCCCCGGGATTATACGGATGCGGCCGGGGAATGTCACGCAAGCGACACAAGATTTTGTGTCCACGCGCCGTCCCCGACGCAGGTCAGGCAAAGGGGATGACGACGCCGACCAGAACCAGCGCCACGCCCGCCGAGACGTTCATCCGCCGTATCGCGCGGGGCGACGACAGCAGCCGGCGCGCCCGCCCTATGAAGCCCGCAAGGATCAGGTTGCCCAGAAGCGGCACCACCGCCGACAGTCCCGCGATCGCCAGCATGTCGAGCAAAGTCAGACGGGCGAGATCGAAGAACCCCGGCATCATGCCCATGTAGAACAGGATCGCCTTGGGATTGCCGAGGATCGCGGCCAGACCCGCGACGAAGCCCGCCCAGACGCCCGGGCGGGTCAGCCGGCTGTCTTCCGAAAGGCGCGCCCCGGCGTTCCGCAGGATCAGCACGCCCATCGCCACGAAAGTCAGGCAGGCGATCCAGCGCAGCGCGATCATCGCCCCGGCATATTGGTCGACGATCCAGGTCACCCCGAGGATCGCGAGAAACGGCCATACGACGTCGCCGACCATGACCCCGAGCGCCAGCGGCCAGGCGGCGGCGAAGCCGCCGGTCAGCGTCCGCGCGATCATCGCGACCCAAACGGGCCCCGGCGTCAGGAACAGGATCAGAAGCGCCCCGGCATACAGCACGAGCGAGGTGAGCGTGACGGTCATTCCGGGGTCGCTTTCGACAGGCCGGCCTCTTCGGTCACGGCGAAGCGTTGGGCCCGTGCCCCCAGATCGTCGAAGAGCTCGGGGCCGGTGCCGGTCATCCACGCCTGCGCGCCGAGCGCGACGATCTCGTCATAGAGACTCGCGCGGCGGCCCGCGTCGAGATGCGCCGCCACCTCGTCCAGGAGGAGAAGAGGCGCCGCCCCGATCTCGTCGGCGAGCGCGCGCGCGTTCGCAAGGATGAGCGAGATCAGCAGCGCCTTCTGCTCGCCCGTCGAGCTGTCCGAGGCCGGAACGCCCTTTGCTGCGAAGACACCGTGGAGATCGGCGCGATGCGGCCCGACGAGCGAGCGCCCAGCCTGAAGATCGCGCGCGCGGCTGTCTTCCAGCGCCACGCGCAGCGCGTCTTCGCCCTCGGGCATCTCGCCCTCCGTCTGGGTCAGGGTCAGCCCCGCCCGGGGAAACGCGGTATGGGCATTGGCCTGCGCGGCGTCGATCCGTTCAAGCGTTGCGGTGCGGTTGCGGTGGATCTGAGCGCCGGCGCGCGCCATCTGCGCCTCCAGAGCGCGGTACCAGGCCGGGTCGCGCACCTGGTCCTTGAGCAGCCGGTTCCGGTCTCGCATCGCCTTTTCGTAGTCGAGCGATGCCTCTCCGTGTTCGGGAAAGAACGACAGCGCCATCCGGTCGAGAAAGCGCCGGCGCCCCTCGGCACCCTCGATCCAGAGCCGGTCCATCGCAGGCACCAGCCAGAGCACCCGTGCCAGCCGTCCGAGTGCGACCTGCGGGGCGGTCTTGTCGTCGATCCGCACGCTGCGCGGCGCCCCGGCCTCCGACACGAAGGAAATCTCGTGTTGGGTGGTCCCGACCGCAAGCGTGCCCGCCACCTTCCACCCGAGCGACTCGGGCCGCCTGGCAATGTCCTGCGCCGCGGCACGCCGCATGCCGCGCCCCGGCGAAAACAGCGACACCGCCTCGAGCAGGTTCGTCTTGCCGGCGCCGTTCGGCCCGAACAACGCGACCGGACGCGCATCGAGCGCAAGCACGGCACGCTTGTGCGAGCGGAAGTGCGACAACGTCAGATCTGTGAGATGAAGCGGCATCGTGCGCGACTTAACGCGCGGCCATCGCGGCTTTGCAAGCAAAAGGCCCCGCGCACGGGGCCTCGTGGATGTCCGCGTCGCGCGGCTTGGGGGCAGGCGACCTCAGACCCGCATCGGCATCACGACGTAGACCGCCGAGGTGTCAGACCCCTCGCGCATGAGGGTCGGATCCCCCGAGGAATTGAACAGGAAAACGGCGTTCTCGCGGTCGACCTGGTTCGCGATCTCGAGGAGATACTTCGCGTTGAACCCGATCTCGAGCTTCTCGTCGCCATAGGCGACGGCGAGCTCCTCCTCGGCGTTGCCGCTGTCCGGCGCGGTGACCGACAGGACCAGCCGGTCCTCGTCGAGCTGAAGCTTGACCGCGCGGCTGCGCTCGGAACTGACGGTCGCGACGCGATCCACGGCCTTGGCGAACTCGTTCGCATCGACCTCGAGCCGGCGCGTATTGTTCTGCGGAATGACCCGCGAGTAGTCCGGGAAGGTGCCGTCGATTACCTTGGAGGTGAGCGTGATGTCCGGCGTCGCGAAGCGTACCTTGGTCTCGGATACCGACACGGCGATGTCCATGTCGTCGTCCTCGAGCAGCTTGCGCAACTCTCCGACGGTCTTGCGCGGCACGATCACGCCCGGCATCTCTTCGGCACCCGAAGGCACTTCCGCATCGATCCGCGCCAGCCGGTGACCGTCCGTCGCCACGCAGCGCAGGGCGCGACCATCCTCGCCATCGGCGATGTGCATGTAGACGCCGTTGAGGTAATAGCGCGTCTCTTCGGTCGAGATCGCGAACTTCGACTTGTCGAAGAGCCGACGCAGCACGCTGGCCTTGCACGAGAAGTTGGCCGTGTACTCGGACGAGGCCATGACCGGGAAGTCTTCCTTCGGCAGCGTCGCGAGCGAGAAGTTCGAGCGGCCGGCTTCGACGGTCATGCGTCCGGCGGCGCTGTCCTCGGTCAGCGACACGAGCGCCCCGTCGGGCAGCTTGCGCACGATCTCGTGCAGCAGCACCGCGGAGACGGTCGTGGCGCCCGCGCGCTCGACCTGCGCGACCGCGCGGTCGACCACCTCGATGTCGAGGTCGGTCGCCCGGAACTGGACCGTCTCGCCCTCGGCCTCGATCAGCACGTTCGCAAGGATCGGGATCGTGTTGCGCCGCTCGACCACGGACTGCGCCTGGCTGACCGCCTTGAGCAGCGTCGCGCGCTCCATGCTGAATTTCATTGCCTCTCCCTCCGGATGCGCCTGGATGCGTCGGCGGGCAGCGCACGCCCCCGCGCTCCGACACGTTTGCTCGTTTTGTCCGATGGTTTCACGGAGCCGTCAAGGCTGCGGGACCGTCAGGCGACGGCCCCATGCCGGTGTGTGACGACGGCGACTCGGAGCCGCGCCCCGATGGCGCGCTCAGCCCTCGAGCGCGCGGCGCAGCATCTCGATATCATCCGCCAGCTGGCCGTCGGTACGGATCAGTTCGTCGATGCGCTTCACCCCGTGCATGACGGTGGTGTGGTCGCGCCCGCCAAAGCGCCGCCCGATCTCCGGAAGCGAGCGCGAGGTCAGCTTCTTCGCCAGGTACATGGCCACCTGACGCGGCCGGGCGAAAGTGCGCGTGCGCCGCGGTCCGATCATGTCGGACAGGCGGATGTTGAAATGCTCGGCGACCTTGCGCTGGATCTCCTCGACCGAAACCTTACGCTCGCTCGCGCGCAGCACGTCGGTCAGGCACTCGTGCGTCAGGTCCATCTCGACCCGGCGCCCGGTCAGCGACGAGAACGCGAACAGGCGGGTCAGCGCGCCCTCGAGAACGCGCACGTTCGACGAGATGCGATGCGCGAGGAATTCCAGCACGCCGTCCTCGATCTGGACGTCGGGATAGTGGCTGCGCTGTTGCTCGACCTTGGTCTGCAGAATGCCTAGGCGCAGCTCGTAGTCGGTCGGGTGCAGATCGACGACGAGGCCCGACTGAAGTCGCGACCGGATCCGGTTCTCGAGATCCTTGATCTCGTCCGGCGCGCGGTCCGCAGAAATGATGATCTGCTTGTTCTGGTCCACGAGCGCGTTGAACGTGTGGAAGAACTCTTCCTGCGTGGAATCCTTGCCGGAGATGAACTGCACGTCATCGACCATCAGCACGTCGACGGAGCGGAAGATCGACTTGAAGTCCATCATGCGACGGTCGCGCAGGGCCTGCACGAAGCGATACATGAACTGCTCCGCCGAGAGGTAGAGAACGTTGAGCTCGGGGCTCTTCTGCTTCAGCTCCCAGGCGATCGCGTGCATCAGGTGTGTCTTGCCGAGACCGACGCCGCCATGAAGAAAGAGCGGGTTGAACGTGACCGGTCCGCCTTCGGCCACGCGGCGCGCGGCGGCATGGGCAAGTTCGTTCGGCTTGCCGACCACGAAGCTGTCGAAGCGGAAGCGCGGATCGAGCGGCGCGCCGGGCAGCAGGTCTGACGTGTCTGTCGACGGCTGGGGCATGGCGGACTTTCGCGTCGGGGAAAAGGTGGACGGTGTCGTCGGTTCGCCCGGGTCGTTCGCATGGCGCGAGACCCGGAAGTTGAGTCGCCGCACGTTCCCGGAAATGGCGTTCATGTGATACAGCATCACGTCGCCGAAATTCTGCGAAACGTAGTTTCCGACGAAATTCGTGGGAGCGCCGAACGTGGCAACGCCGTCCTCGAGACCGTCGAACTCCAGCGGCTCGATCCACGCCTTGTAGTTGTTTTCGCCGATCGTCTCGCAAAGAGACGCCCGCAACGCACCCCACTGTTCCTGAGTCATATGTCCCGTATCCGTGCCCAAGCTCTGCCCAACGGCCGCGACTCATGCCGCGACCCGGTGCAAGACACACTTGGACGTAACCGGAGTGACCGCGTCCGCCCTATCAGGACGCGGGATCCTTTTCAGACCTTGTCAGGCAAACACTTTCCTGGTCGCTCGACTCGCGTCGAGCGGCTCAAGCCCCCGTGTCGGCCTGTCTCCGTGCTCTTGGACAGTGGCAGAAGCAGACTGCCTAACCGGATATGGCGCAACTCCAGATCCGGATCCGCATGACCTGTCCGCCGGATCCCGGCGGACTGGGGTGCGGCTCTGTCCCCCCATCGTGTGACTCGCGAGGGACAAACTACCAACGCCGCCGAAGGCTTCAACTTAAACTCAGACTTGACTCATACAATCCATAGAAACGAATCCGCGGCCCTGTGCAAAAACGACACATATGCAAAAAAGGCCCCGCAAATAGCGGAGCCTTTTCAAAGTGGTACCAAATGTTGGGCAGTTCAGCCCAGCGCCTTCACCCGCGACGACAGGCGGGACATCTTGCGAGCGGCGGTATTCTTGTGAAACACACCCTTCGTCACGCCGCGCATCAGCTCGGGCTGGGCGGCACGAAGCGCGGTCTGCGCGGCGTCCTTGTCGCCCGAAGCGATGGCTTCCTCGACCTTGCGGAGATAGGTGCGGATGCGCGACCGGCGCGCCTTGTTGACGGCGTAGCGCTTCTCGTTCTGGCGGGCGCGCTTCTTGGCTTGCGGCGTATTGGCCATGCGTTCGATCCTCGTCTTTCGTCTCTGTCACTTGGGCAACTGGCCCGCGGAATTGATGTCTCTGGCGTGCCGCATGCCCCGCCGCTACGGCGATGGCCCGGGCCGAAACCGACCGGATCGAATCGAGCCTGAGCGGGCTGCACGCGCATGTAGAGCGGGCGCTTACACGCCGCGCCCGCTTCGCACAAGCGGAAATGGCTACTTGTCGCGGAACTGGGCCGAGCGCTTCTCGAGGAAGGCGTTCATGCCCTCCGTCTGGTCCTCGCTCGCGAACATCGAGTGGAACAGGCGCCGCTCGAACAGGAGCCCTTCACTGAGCGGGGTCTCGAAGGAACGGTTGACCGCCTCCTTGACCGCCATGGAGGTCAGCATCGACTTCTCCGCGATCTTCTGGGCTGCCGCGTGCGCCTCTTCCATGAGGCTCTTGACCGGAACCACCCGGCTGACGAGGCCCGCGCGCTCGGCCTCCGCGGCGTCCATGAAGCGGCCGGTGAGGTGCATGTCCATGCTCTTGGACTTGCCCACTGCCCGGGTCAGGCGCTGCGTCCCGCCGATGCCGGCCACCACGCCGAGGTTGATCTCGGGCTGGCCGAACTTGGAGTTGTCGGCGGCGATGATGAAGTCGCACATCATCGCCAATTCGCACCCGCCCCCGAGCGCGTAACCCGCGACGGCGGCGATGATCGGCTTGCGCACGTTCAGGATCGCCGTCGCCTCGTTGCCGAAGAGATCCTGCAGGAAAACGTCGACGAAGGACTTCTGCGACATCTCCTTGATGTCGGCCCCGGCGGCGAACGCCTTGGAGGAGCCGGTCAGGATGATGCAGCGCACCTTCTCGTTGGCATTGGCGTCCTTCAACGCAGAGGCGAGCTCGGTCAGGAGCTGCGAATTCAAGGCGTTGAGAGCCTCCGGCCGGTCGAGCTTTATGACCGCGACGCTGTCTTCCACTTCGACGATGATCGTCTCGTAGGCCATGGAACACGGCTCCGATTGTGTTCTGTCAGTCCAGAACGCTTATCACCTGTCGCTTCCGGTTCAAGCTATCTTTGGCACCGCGGGCAGTAGAAGGACGACCGCCCCGATTGAACGATGCGGCGGATCACGCCGTCGCAGCCGTCGCGTCGGCACGGCAGGCCCTCGCGGCCATAGACGTCGAAGCTGTGTTGGAAGTAGCCGAGTTCACCGTCCGCCTGCCGGTAGTCGCGCAGCGACGATCCGCCCGCCGCGATGGCGTCGGTCAGGGTGTCGCGGATCGCCGGAACCAGTCGCGCACGCCGGGCGCGTGAAATCCGCCCGGCCCGACGCCCCGGATGGATCCGGGATCGGTATAGTGCCTCGCAAACGTATATGTTGCCGAGTCCCGCGACGATCTTCTGGTCCAGAAGTGCCGCCTTGATCGGAGTATTGCGGCCCTCCAGCGCCGCGACGAGGTGCGCTTCATGGAACGCGTTGCCGAGCGGCTCGGGCCCGAGCGCGGCGAGCAGCGCGTGGGCCTCTCGGGTCTCGGTCGGCATCAGGTCCATCGCGCCGAAGCGGCGCGGATCGTTGAAGGTCACGCGCGCGCCCGACGCCATGTCGAACACCACGTGGTCGTGCTTTTCCGGTGCCGGGTGGTCATGCACGAACCGCCCGAGCGCGTCGCCCGAAATCAGGATCCGCCCCGACATGCCCAGATGCATCAGCAGCGTCTCGCCGCTGTCGAGCGCGGCAAGGATGTACTTGGACCGTCGCTCCAGCCGCTCCACCCGCGCGCCGGTCAGCCGCTCGGCCATTCGCTCGGGAAACGGCCAGCGCAAATCCGGACGGTTCACCCGTGCCACCGCGATGCGATCGCCCTCCATCACCGGGGCGAGACCGCGACGCACCGTCTCGACTTCGGGCAATTCGGGCATGTTCGGGGTCCTTCGCGTTGTAGAGACTGGTGGGCGCTCTATAAGGAGGGTGAGGCCGGGGATACGACAAGAGCGATGAGCGAAGACACCAGCAGAACGACGCATTTCGGGTTCGAGGACATTCCCGAAGACGCCAAGGCCGGTCGCGTGCAGGGGGTCTTCACCTCCGTCGCCGCGCGCTACGACCTGATGAACGACGCGATGAGCCTGGGCATCCACCGGCTGTGGAAGGACGCGATGATGGATTGGCTCGCGCCACGCCGTGGGCAGCACCTCCTCGACGTCGCAGGCGGCACGGGCGACATCTCGTTCCGGTTCCTGAAACGGGCCGGCGCCGGGCGGGCCACCGTGCTCGACCTGACCGCACCGATGCTCGAGGCCGGCCGCGCGCGCGCCGAAGCCGAGGCGATGTCGTCGCAGCTCGACTGGGTCGTCGGCGACGCGATGGCCCTGCCCTTTCCGGACGCAAGCTTCGACGTCTACACGATCAGCTTCGGCATCCGGAACGTCACCCGCCCGGCCGATGCGCTTGAAGAGGCGTTTCGCGTGCTCAAACCGGGCGGCCGGCTCATGGTGCTGGAGTTCTCCAAGGTGCCGGTGCCCGCGCTTGCCTGGGCGTACGACCGGTATTCGTTCAATCTCATTCCGGCGATGGGTCAGCTCCTCGCCGGCGATCGCGACAGCTACCAGTACCTTGTCGAGTCGATCCGCCGCTTTCCGGATCAGGAAACGTTCCTGCGCATGATCGAGGACGCGGGCTTCGGTCAGGCGCGCTATCGCAATCTGTCGATGGGCATCGCCTGCCTGCACTCGGCCTGGAAGATCTGAGGCTTGCGCGGACCGCACAACATCTGGCGGCTCGTCCGCACCGGCGCCACGCTCGAACGGACGGGCGCGATGCGCGTCGTGCTCGATGCGTTCGACGCGCCGCGGCCGTTGCGCATCGCCGCACGCGTGATCGGCTGGCCGTTCAAGGTGCTTGGCCACGAGGGCGATCCGCTGATGCCACCGGTGACGCGCGCGCTCTCCGCGCTCGGGCCAGCCTACATCAAGTTCGGGCAGATCCTGTCGACCCGGCCCGACGTCGTCGGTGAGGACCTCGCCGCGCAGCTTCGAGTGCTGCAGGACAAGCTGCCTCCCTTCCCCGCCGAAGAGGCCAAGGCGGCCATCGAGCGCGAGCTCGAGCGCCCGGCCGACTCGCTGTTTTCCGAGTTCAGCGAGCCGGTGGCGGCGGCCTCGATCGCGCAGGTTCACAAGGCCCGCGTCGCCGAGACCGGCGAGACGGTGGCGGTGAAGGTCTTGCGCCCGGGCGTGGAACGGGCGTTCCGCAAGGACATCGACGCCTTCTACCTCGCCGCGCGCTCGATCGAGTTCCTGTCGCCCTCGTCGCGCCGGCTTCGCCCGATGGACGTGATCCGCCATTTCGAAGGCGTGGTGATGGGCGAGCTGGACCTGCGTCTGGAAGCGGCATCGGCCTCGCAATACGCCTCGAACACGGCGCAGGATGCGGGCTTCCGCATCCCGGAGGTGCACTGGTTCCTGTCGGGCAAGCGCGTCATGGCGCTCGACTGGGCCGAGGGTGTGCCGATGGGCGACAATGCCGAACTGGATGCCGCCGGCGTCGACCGGGCCGAGTTGTCGGAACGCGTACTTCAGCTGTTCCTCAAGCATGCGCTGCGCGACGGATTCTTCCACGCGGACATGCACCAGGGCAATCTCAAGGTCGCGGCGGACGGCGATATCATCGCCATCGATTTCGGCATCATGGGCCATATCGACGAGTACACGCGACGGGTCTATGCCGAGATCCTCTACGGCTTCATCCGGCGCGACTATCAGCGGGTCGCCGAGGTCCATTTCGAGGCCGGGTATGTCCCGCCCGACCGCGACAAGGACGAGTTCGCGCGGGCGCTGCGCGCCGTCGGCGAACCGATCTTCGGCATGGATGCGACGCGGATCTCCATGGCACGCCTGCTCGCCTACCTGTTCGAGGTTACCGAACGCTTCGGCATGGAGACCCGCACCGAATTGATCCTGCTGCAACGCACGATGGTTGTCGTGGAGGGCGTCGCACGTTCGCTCAATCCCCGGATGAACATCTGGCGCGGCGCCCAGCCGGTGGTCGAAGACTACATCAAGCAGTCGATCGGCCCGCGCGCCGTGGTCCACGATCTGCGCGAGACGGTGAAGGTCCTGGCGCGCTTCGGACCGCGCCTGCCCGGTATCGTCGAGGATCTTCTCATCGCGCAGTCGCAGATGACGGAGCGCGAACCGCGGCGCGTTTGGCCCGGCGCCCTTCTGTGGAGCGGGCTCGGCGCCGCGGCGGGCGCCGCGATCATGGCGTTGGTCGTCGGCCTCGGCTGACCGGATCGCGCCGCGCGTGCGGCGACGTCCCGTACCGGCGCGGCGCGGCAGTCGGTGGCCGACCCGGTATCACGGGCTCACGCGCACGCCATAGACAGCGTCTTCCCGGATCTCGGTCCCGTCGGCCAGGCGCAGCACGACCTCGTTGCTGGCATCGAGGCTGGCCTCCGTCACGCGGGTGAAGAGCGCGGGCGGGCCGCTCTCGATCAGTGTCTCACCGGCATAGCTCTCGACCGCGAAGCCGTAGACACCCGAGGGCAGAGACGTGCCGTCCGCCCGGGTACCGGGCCACGTCGCCGAGATGGCGGACGGATCGAGCGCCTGGCGCGAAACGACCGAACCGGAGGCATCGGTGACGACAAGCCGCGCCGATGTCGCCTCGGCCGCGATGTCAGGACGGATCGTCACTGGGGCGCCGTCGAAGCGCGCCGGCGCCTGGGTCAGCACCTCCGCCCCGATCCAGGATCGCAGGCCCTCGAGCGCCGGGCCCCCGATGGCCGAGGCGATCTGGGTCAGCAGATCGTTCGTGACCACCTGCTGTTCGACGGACGAGAACGTCGCCAGCTGCGTCGCGTAATCCGTTGCATCCATCGGGTTCAACGGATCCTGGTTCTGCGCCTGGACGGTGAGCATCCGCAGGAAGGTGTCGAAGTCCGAGGTAAGGGCCCCCGGTCGTCGCGCGTTCTCTTCAGCGGTCTGTGCGATCGGCGCGGTTTGCCCTCTTGCCGAGACGGGTGAGAAATCGCTCATGTGATTGCTCCTCAGACCCGGCGATCCAGGCCGCCCCGCGGCGTGCCGGGTGCATTTGCTGGATGGCGAAAGGTATCGGGGTCCATGTCCGGCATGTCGCGCGTCGCGTCTATTGTGTCCGAAGATACGGTCGACTGAGACCCGGTGCCATCGCCGGACGTGTTGCCGAAGCCGATGTCGACGGATCCGAAACCCGCCTCGGCGAGGTCGCGCTGCAGCTCGCTCGCGTGACGCCGCAGCAGTTCGAGCGTATCTGAACGGTCCGCCGAAACATGGAGCACGAGCGCACCCTCCACATTCTGCAGAATCATGCGCACGCGCCCGAGTTCTTCGGGATGCAGCCTGACCTCAACGGGACCGTCCCGCAATTGTCCGACGACCTCGACCACCTGGCGGACCGCCGCGGGGACGAGCGGGCTGTTGAAGCCGTCCGCGCGCGTCGTGCCGGCGGTCAGCGCGGACGCGCCGACCGACGCCTGCGTCATGGGGAGATTGCCTGGAGCCGGGTCTTGGTCGTCCTGCACAGCCCGGTCATGCGCGTCAGCAACGCTCGCATGCGGGCCGGCAAGTGCGCGCACCGCTTGACTGTCTGGGCGTTGCCGGCTCGCCTCGACAGGCTGCACCGCGTGGGCGGATCCGTAATTGGCGCGTGCCAGCGCGCTTTCGGTTGCTCCGACCTTTTCTCCAAGAGTCCTGACGGGCTCATCATGAGCATAGGCTCGGTCGTAGGACCTGAGCGCGTCGACTGCTGGGGCTCCTCCCGAATGCATTTGCAAGGATGCCCCGACGACACCTGCTCTCGCGCTTGCCTCAGCGACTTTTGGTAAGGCGATCGGATCAGCCGGTTGACTGCCACTCCGCTCACGCCCCTCGGGATCGATGGATCCGGGTCCGCCCTGCGGCGCCGACCTGGCCACATGTGCTACAGTGCCTGCGTGAGAGTCCACGCCGCCCGAAACAGAAATCGCATGACCGCTTGGAGCGAACCGCGCGGTCAAGCGCGCGTCCTGCGTGGCCGGACCATGCGATACTGTCCGCCTCGCGTCCGCGTCGTGCACAACCGACATGAATGCGACACCTGCGATATCGCGGATTGAATTTGGTGAAGGCGACCGGTCTGCTCGGCCCGGTGCAATGCGGCTCGTGTGCGTGCCGGATGGCCCGTCCACGGCAAGGCGCGCAGCGTCATCGGTCGGAATTGCGTAGCGGCCCTTCAGTTTTCCAACGCCTCCCGCATCGCGGCCGAACTCCCCGGCGGTCGTTTCGACCAATGCGCGCAGACCTAAACGGGATGGATT
This sequence comes from Roseivivax jejudonensis, assembly GCF_900172265.1. Taxonomy (GTDB): domain Bacteria; phylum Pseudomonadota; class Alphaproteobacteria; order Rhodobacterales; family Rhodobacteraceae; genus Roseivivax; species Roseivivax jejudonensis. The sequence goes on from NZ_FWFK01000001.1 coordinate 759,162, forward strand.
TCGCTCCAACACGCTCGGCGGGCGCGCCAGGGGGATATCTGCTTGAACACCCTCGGCAATTTGATCCTTTGCACCCGCGCCGCGCGCCCGAATGATGCCCAAGTCAGCCTGTCGCGCGGAGCCAGTACCTGCAGCGTGAATAACCGCAGCCGCGGCGGATGGTGGCTCGCCCGACGTTCGTGACGACGTCTTCGCAACGCTCTGTTCATTTGGAGCCCTCTCTGAATGCCGCTCGTGCTGCTTCGGCTCCGTGGTGGCGTTCGATGGATAAAGCTCGGGCCGATCTGCATGACGCTGAAGCGCACTGTCGGGCGCGCGCGCCGCGTCGGGGTGGTCGGACACTGTTCCCGATGCTCGGCTCGTTCCGTCTGGCAAACCCGCTGTCGTCATCGCGGGAGGGTCTTCGCCCGATGTGTAAGAGAGCCGCTCTAACGCACCAAAGCTCTTCCCGCCGTTCTTCACCTCACCCTGGTACGCCGACGGAGACCCCGCCTCGATCTCGAGGCCTCCCGCGAACCCCGTCTCGTCCTCATCGATCCGATCGGGTCGTTCGGGAGCGCCGTACGTCTGCGCTACATTGCCTGCACCTTGATCGGCATCGACTTGTTCCGGGCTCCCATCCCTCACGCTTGCGACCGCAGCGTGATCGTCCTGATCCGGTGCGCCTTGCCGCGCCGCGTCGCGCAGCAGCGCGGCGAAGTCCCCATCGGGGGGCTCTTCGCCTTCGCGAGCCACGCTCCGGGCAGGCGTCGCATCGGGACGCGGCATGGCAATGGCTGTAGCCACAGACGCCGCCGGCATTCGTGCGGGCGTCACCGTCGCTCCTGATCCCGCGCTCTGCACTCGTTGCGGCCTCCGATTCTCTCCGTTCATTCACGGTAGGGGCCATCGGGTTACCGGATGTTTACCGGCTCGCGAAAACAATCCGATCATCCAGACGAAGGAGACCGAGATGAGACCCGAGATACCAGTGACCATGCCTCAAGCACCGCCCCGTCGGAACGACAACGCGCGGCAACTGCGAGACGCTGCGATCGCACTAGAGGCTCAATTTCTCTCCGAGATGCTCGAGGCTGCGCGCTTCGGAGAGCCGCGCGACAGCTTCGGCGGCGGCACGTCCGAGGCGCAATTCGCTTCGTTCCTGCGCGATGCCCACGCCCGCGAACTGGCCGAACGCGGCGGCATCGGGTTGGCCGAACAGATTTTCGAAACCATGAAGGATCGTATGCATGACTGACACACCCATCCAAACCATCGAAGCGCTGGATTCCCTTCTCGACGAGGAACGCACGGCGCTCGTGAGCGGCGATCTGGAGGCGCTGGACGCGCTGATGTCGCGCAAGTCGGACCTGATCGAGGCTCTGCGCCTCGAAGCGATGGATTTGCCGGACGAAATCGAGCCGCTTCAGCTGAAGCTCCGGCGCAATCGCGAGTTGTTCGAGGAAGCCCTGGCGGGGCTGCGCAGCGTCGCGGACCGACTGCAGGAGTTGCGGGAGGTCGAAGAAGGCGGCGGCACCTACGACGGCACAGGTCAGCGGCACGCGCTCGAGACGAGAGCGCGCGGGCGTCTCGAGAAGCGGGCCTGATCGGTAAAACTCTCTGTTTCCTGGCAAGGGGCTTTAGTGGATCGTTAAGTGGTATAATGGATAAGGACCCCGCGCCTTGTTCGGGGCGGCGCGAGAAGAACGAACTCATGTCTCGCTGCGGTCAGAACGACCTTGGAGTGCCGCGCAAGCGGTGAACGTACCGTCGCAAAAGCGACATACCGAAGGGTCCAATCCATATCGCCACCTTCCAGGCACCGCCATGGTGCCCGCCACCCATCACCTTCTTCTTTTTCTTGATGATGATGGGCGCACCATTCCCGTTGGCCGCCATCAGCCCCACTCCAATCCATACTCACCCGGGCGCGTGTATAGGCGCGAGGTCTTACGAGCGGCTTAACGCGCACCCGTCCGTTCATCCGGGGCCAGGCCGATGCCGAATCCGCACAGACACCGGCCGGGCACGTTCCGGGCGCATGGACATCGGCGCCACGCTGCCGCTAGAACGATGGGCGACGAACGGGGTTGGGAGTTCTCGATGATGCGGCGCTCGAACACCCGCCGCGGCGGCATTCGGCTGGCGGCGGTGATGATCTGCGCGACCGCGGGCGCCGCGGCCGACGCTCAGCAAGAGAGGCTGTCGCGACCCTACTTCACGGAGATTCGCGACCGTATCCCGAGCTACAACCTCTACGGCCTGCCCGGGCTCGTGGACATGCCGACCGCCGAGATGGCGCCCGATGCCACGCTCGGGGTCACCGTGTCGAACTTCGGCAACACGACGCGCGGCACCCTGAGCTTTCAGGTGCTTCCGCGGGTGATCGGCACCTTCCGCTACGCGCGGCTTCAGGATTCGAACATCCCAGGCAACCGCGACGGCGACTATTTTGACCGCAGCTTCGACCTGCGGGTGATGCTGCTGGACGAAACGACCTTCCTGCCGGCTCTGTCCGTCGGGCTTCGGGATTTCGTCGGGACCGGGCTTTATGCGGGCGAGTACGTTGTCGCCACGAAGGAAATCGTTCCCGGCGTGCGCGTCACCGGGGGCCTCGGCTGGGGCCGGCTGGGCACCAACAACCCGATCGCGACCGTGGGCACGCGGCCGAACACCGTGAACGGCGCGCTCGACCCGAGCGTGATCGGCACCGGCGGCGAGGCGAACTTCGACACCTATTTCCGCGGCGACGCCGCGCCGTTCGGCGGCGTCAGCTGGGATATCGACGACAACTGGCGCCTGAAGGTCGAGTATTCCTCCGACGACTACACGATCGAGGAGACTCGCACGACGAGCTTCGAGCGCAACTCGTCGTTCAACTTCGGCGTCGACTACACCTTCGACAACGGCACCCAGCTGTCGCTCTACAGTTTGTATGGCAGCGAGTTCGGGGCGCAGCTGTCGTTCCCGCTGAACCTCAAGACGGCGCAGATCTCGGGCGGCAACGACCCCGCGCCGCTCCCAGTGGCCCCGCGTCCGGCGGCACAGATCAACATGCTGGGCTGGGCCGAGAGCCCCGAGCTGCGCGCCAGCATCAGCGAACAGCTCGCCGAAGCGCTGATCGATCAGGGCATCCGGCTCGAGGGCCTGTCGATGACCGCGCGCACCGCCACGGCGCGGATCGACAACCTGCGCTATCCGGTACGCTCGCAGGCGATCGGGCGCACCGCGCGGACGATGACGCGGATCCTGCCGTCTTCGATCAGCGATTTCACCATCGTTCTGACGCAGGACGGCCTGCCGCTGTCGGCGGTCGACATCGCCCGCGGCGATCTGGAGCGGTTCGAATTCGAGGCGGCGCAGGAAATGTATCCGCGCGTGCGTTTCACCGATGCGGTCGGTCGCACGCCGCCGGTCTTCGACGATGTCTATCCGCGCTTCGGCTGGTCGCTGAGACCGTATCTGCGCTATTCGGCCTTCGACCCGGACGATCCGCTGCGGACCGAATACGGCGTGCGCGCGAATGGCGATGTCGTGCTCGCGCCGGGTCTGGAGATGCAGGGCACACTGGCCTATCCGCTCGGCGGCAACATCGCGGGCGCGGCGGACGACACCTCGACGCGCCTGCCGTCGGTGCGCACGTCGTTCCCGCTCTTCGCCGATACCGACGGTCTCCGGATCGACGATCTCACGCTCGCGTATTACGCGCGTCCGGCCGAGGACTTCTACGGCCGGATGACCGTCGGTTATCTCGAACGCATGTATGCCGGCGTCTCGGCCGAACTGCTCTGGAAGCCGGTCGACAGCCGCCTCGCCCTCGGGGCCGAGGTCAATTACGTGCGGCTTCGCGACTATGACGGCGGGTTCGGCATTCAGGAGAACGCGACGCCGGAGCAGCTCCGGGCATCGGACGCCGTCGGCGACGGCACCTTCCCCGAACTGAACGGCCACGTGTCGGCGTATTACGATCTCGGCTACGGCTTCCACACGCAGCTCGACGTGGGCCGCTACCTCGCGGGGGATTACGGCGCCACGCTGACGGTCGCGCGCGAGTTCGAGAACGGCTGGCGCGTCGGCGCCTTCGCCACGCAGACCGATGTCAGCGCCGACGAATTCGGCGAAGGGTCGTTCGACAAGGGCATCACGATCACCATTCCCTTCGCCGTGCTCGGCGGGCGCGCCACGCAGCGCACGCGCACCGACACGATCCGCCCGATCACACGCGACGGCGGCGCGCGCGTGTCCGTGCCGGGCCGGCTCTACGGCCGTGTCCGCGAGGCGCACGACCCCGAGATCGCGAAGTCGTGGGGACGGTTCTGGAGATGAAAATGCAGGCTCGGTTCCGCGCGACATGCGCGCTTTCGCTTACCGCCGCGGTCGCGCTCGCGGGCTGCAGCGTCGGGCTCGACGAGGACGGCTTCAGCGGTCTCGAACCGCTCCGCGTGATCCAGGAACGGCTCGGCCAGGGCGACGGCCCTCCGCCGCCGCTTTCGCAGGCTCAGATCGATCAGGCCGTGACGGCTGTCCAGCTGCCGCTCAAGTTTATCGAGATCGAGGCCCGCGGTGCACAGGCCGTGATAGCGGCAACGCAAACCAACGGCGCCTACACAACTTACGCATCGAGCCAGGGCCAGCACGTCGTGTTCCGCGACGGGTTCGCCGTTCAGAGCCGCGGCTTCGGGGGCGATCTCATGTCCTCGGACGAGGACGAGCTTTTGGCATTGCTGCGGGCACGGCAGCGCGGCACGGCGGATTACGTGATGCGCTACCTGTCCGGCGACGAGGACACCGTCACCTACCGGTACATCTGCAACGTGCTGCCGCAGGGGCCGGCGACCTACGCCGCCGGCGCGGTCCGAAGCGCCGCGACCGACATCGAGGTCCAGTGCGTGAGCGAGACCGGCCCCGACTTCGTGTCGGACTACACCGTCGGCGCCGGCGGCGACATCCTCGCCGGGCGGCAATGGTTCGGCGGCCTGACCGACTATCTCAGCTACCGGACGCTGCGCGCGGAATGACGCCTGCCGGACCGCGCGGGCGTCAGTGCAGCGAGACCCGGCGGAACACGGTTGCGAACATGAGCTTGACGTCGAAGCACAGCGACCGACGCCGCGCGTAGATCATATCGAGCCGCGCCTTGCGCGGCACGCAGCGCCGGCAATAAACGGCCTCGGTTTCCTCGGCCGTATTGCAGGCGGCCAGCAGGCGCTCTTCGGTTCGGTGGAAGGCGAGCGTGGCAAGGCCGGTCACGCCCGGCCGGGCCCGCAGCACGCGGGCGTAAAGATCGGGAAACCTCTCGACGTATCGGCGCAGCGGCGGACGCGGCCCGACAAAGCTGATATCGCCGCGCAGGATGTTCCAGAGTTGCGGCAACTCGTCGAGCCGGGTGCGGCGCAGAAACCGGCCCGTCGAGGTGATCCGCGCCTTCTTGTCGCCGCCCGACACCCCCGAATCGTTCGCGGCCACGCGCATCGTGCGGAACTTCCACAGCAGGAACCCGTCGTCCGGCGTGCGCATCCGCTCGGCGCGATAGAGAACCGGCCGCCCGTCCCGCACGAGGATCACGAGCGCGAGGCCGAGAATCAACGGCGACAGCACGAGGCCGATCGCCAGCGCACCCGCCACGTCGAACACCCGCTTCGCGGGCGTCACGCCGGGCACTCCGCCGCGGCGGAACGCCAGTCGGCGATCAGCCGCGCCGCCGATCCGGCCTCGGGATCCAGCGGGCAGATCCGCGCGAGGCGCGTGGTATCGAGCGCGACCCGCGGCACCGCCGTGGGTGGGGCTGCGCGAAACGCGACCGGTCGTCCCGCCGCGAGGGCCAGGTCGGCCATCGCCGTGGGTGACGGCGCCGCGACGTTGAGAATCGCAGGCAGTGACCGGGTCTCGGCGGCGCTCAGCGCGACGATCACGCGGGCAAGATCGGACGGCCCGATATAACTGCGCACGGGGCTGCCGCCATCGGCGAAGCGGTCGAGCGTAACGGTGTCACCCCGGTCCACGGCCGCGCACAGGCTGTCCGCGCCGGCCACGTTGCCGATCCGGAGACAGATCGCGCGGGGGCCGGGCGCATGCTCCAACACGCGTTCCATCTCGGCCTTGGCCGCGCCATAGGCGGCCGGCGGATCGGGGGGCTGCGTCTCGGGCAGGTCGGCCGCGCCGGGGCGATAGATCGCGGCCGAGGAGGCGTGCAGCACCAGCCGAGCGCCCAGCGCCGTGCCCAGATGCTGCGCCGCCAGCGCGAGCCGCGCGTTCTCGGACAGATCGCGCCCCTGACCCGGTGTCACGCCCCAGAGCGCCGCGACCGCATCGACGCGCGGCAAGGCGTCCGTCGGTTCACCCGGCTCCCAGTGCGTCACGCCCTCCCCGGACCGGCCAACGGGGACGAGGCGGGCATCGGACCCGGTCGCACGATCCCACGCCCCGCGCACGAGCCGGCCGACCTTGCCGGTGGCGCCCAGGAGCAGGATCACGGGCGCCGGTCCGCCAAGCTGAGACATTTTTGGTCCAAATCTCCGAGAAGTGCCGTCAGACTGTTTATCATCGAAGCATGGCTCGGATAAAGAGATCCGAAATCGGGTCTATTCTTGGGGGAAGCCGGACCGTGTCGCGCCTTACGAAACTCGTCGCTCTTACCGCGTCCCTCGTTCTGATCGCCGGATGCAGCCTCCCGCGGGGCGCCGCGCTGTCATCCGAGATCATGGCCGAGCAGCGCTCGGACGCACCGACCTTTCAGGTCGTGCCGGTCACGCGCAACAACATGCGCGCGGTCGAGACGTGGCCGGGCACCGGGAATTATCGCAGCTTCCGCTGGATCGGCCACACCGGCGCGGCGGACACGACGGTGATCGCCACCGGCGACATGATCGACCTGGTGATCTACGACGCCGAGGAAAACTCGCTCCTGACCAACGCCGCGGAAACGTCGACACGCCTGCAGGGCCTCGAAGTCGACCAGAACGGCATGATCTTTGTGCCCTACATCGGCAATGTCCGGGTCGCGGGCCAGTCGCCGACAGGCGCGCGCTCCAGCATCCAGCGCCAGTTCGAATCGGTCGTGCCATCGGCACAGGTGCTGCTTACCGTGGCCGAGGGCCAGGGCAACTCGGTCGACCTCGCCGGCGGCGTGACGAGCCCGGGGACCTACCCGATGCCCTCGCGCAACTACCCGATCATGAGCCTGATCTCGGCCGGCGGCGGCATCATCGCCAGCTACGAGAATCCGATCGTGAAGCTGCTGCGCGGCGGCACGACCTACGAGATCTTCGCTGATGACCTGTTCCGCTCCGGCGCGCGCAACACCACGCTTCGCCCGCGCGACGTGGTCGTGGTGGAAGAGGACGACCGCACCTTCGTCGCGCTCGGCGCCTCGGGCACGGAGGATCTGATCTCGTTTCCCAAGCCGCGCCTCAGTGCGCTCGAGGCCATGGGCCTGATGGGGGGCCTGCAGGATTCGCGCGCCGACCCCAAGGGCGTGCTGGTGCTGCGGGAATACGCGCCGTCGGCGCTGCGGGCGGACGGCTCCGGCCCGAACCGGCGGCAGGTCGTGTTCACCTTCGACCTGACCTCGGCCGACGGCCTCTTCGCCGCGCGCCAGTTCAACATCTATCCCGACGATACCGTCCTTGCGACCGAGTCGCCGGTCACGGCCGCGCAGACGATCTTCGGTCTCTTCGGCTCGGCCGTCGGCTTCACCACGCAAGTCGCGACCGTCACGGAATGAACCGTCAGCGCGGGGCCGCCTCGGCAGCGGCCCCGCGCTCGACTCAGCGGATCCGCTGGCCGTTGGCGCGGATGCGCCCGCCCTCCCCGATCTCGATCGTGGAAGTCAGAGTGTCCGGATCGTCGCCCAGCACCGCGAACATCGACAGCATCATGCGCGCGCCCATCGCCTCGCTTTCGCCGACGATACCCATCGCGACGAGCGCGTCGATCAGCGACTCCGCGCCCGAGAGGTTCAGCGTGGCGGAGCCCTCCGGTGCCGGCATTCCGTCGAACGTCTCCGTGTCGGAGTTGTCGAAGGTGAACGCACCCTCGCCCGTCAGTTCGGCCCCCGCCGCGCTCAGCTGAAGATCCTCGATCTCGACGGTGTTGAGCTCGCCCGGCTGGCCACCGCTCTCGGCCAACCGATTGGTCGCCTCCGGGTCGAGGATGTTCACGAACGGCGTCGCGGTGCCGACGAGCGAGAGCGCGAGGGTCGCCGGTTCGCGCGACAGGCGTTCTTCGGGATCGAACAGCGTCCAGATCGCGTCGTCGATCGCCAGCTCGCGCAGCGCGAGGTCCAGCGAGAACGGCTGTGGCTCTTCCGCGGCCTGCACCGGCGCATCGAGCGCGAAGCCGAGGCGCGCGGCCTCTGCCGTCAGCGGGACCGGGAATTGCGGAACCGTCACCGCGTAAGCGATGCCCTCGGCCGACACGTCGTAGCCGACCGCGCCGTCGGCGACGCTGAACCCGATCGAGCCGTTGTCCGACACGCTCTGTCCGCTGGTCTCGCCGTCCGGCCCACGGCCGGTGAAGCGGGTCGAGCCTTCGGAGTAGCTTAGCGATGCATCGCCCTCGAACCCGGCCTCGATCATCGCCGCGAAATCGCCGGCCTCCGCACCGTCGACCGCGGTCCAGCTGCCTTCGCCCGCGACATCGGACATGCGGCCGGCCATCTCGAAGCTGCCTTCGGCCGGGTCGTCGAAATCGGTGGCCGCGACTTCGTAGGTCAGCGCCGCCGCGCGGGTCTCGTTGGTCACCTGCGTCGCGGATCCGTCGCCTCCGCTCACGACCGACACCGTGGTGATCTCGTCGAGTTGCAGGCCTGCGGACACGAGGTCGCGCCCGATGGTTTCGCCTTCGATCACGAGTTCGGCGAGGCGCATCGCGTAGCCGTCCGCGGCGAAGTCGAAGGTCATTTCGTCCGGCGTTCCGGACACGGTGAAGTCATGCCCGGTAAGCATCGTCTCGATCACCGTGCGGTCCGGCGCCGCGTCACCGTCGCCCTCGGCGATGATCGGAACGCTCGACGGGATATCCATCGACACCGCGCCGCCGTCTTCGGTCAGGACGAGATCGCCGACCTCGATCGTCAGCGTTCCGATCCGGTCGCCCTCACCGCCTTCCATCGGCATCGAAAGAGTGAGATCGGAGAGGCGCAGTTCGCCGCCCGTCTCCTCGCGGGTGGCGGATACGGTATAGCCCGAAGCCTCGAAATAGGACCGGACCTGCGTCCAGACTTCGTCGGCGGTGACGTCGGCGGCGAGCGGTGACGCGGCGGTTGTGGCGAGCGCGAGGCCGGTTCCGGCACGGGCGGCAAGGGGGATGCGGCGCATCGGTGAATCCTTTCGGTTGATGCTGCTGAAGCGCTTGGCGAGACCTTCGGACGCGGCCCCGTCCCGGTCAAGGCCCGGCCCTAGCTGGGGCTGGACCGACCGCCGGCGCGGGCGTACCACTTGGCCCGACGGCGGACGAGGGAGCGGCGCGACATGGACATGACCGACAAGGTGGTGCTGATCACGGGGGCGAGCCGCGGCATCGGCGCGGCGGCAGCGCGGCGCTTTGCCGAGGCCGGCGCGAAGGTGGCGCTGGTCGCGCGCGGCTCGGATGCCATTGCCGATCTCGCCGGAGAGATCGGCGCAGAGCGCGCGGTGGCCATCCCCTGCGACATCTCGCGATTCTGGGAGGTCGAGCAGACGGTTCAGAACTGCGTTACGGCCTTTGGCCGGATCGACGTCCTGGTGAACAATGCCGGCGTGATCGAGCCGATCTCGCACATGGCAGAGGCCGATCCCGATGCCTGGGGGCAGGTCATCGACATCAACCTCAAGGGCGTGTTCCACGGCATGCGCGCCGCGTTGCCGCGCATGGTCGCGCAGGGAAGCGGCACGATCCTCACCATCGGCTCGGGTGCCGCGCACGGGCCGGTCGAGGCGTGGTCGCATTACTGCGCGTCGAAGGCCGGCGCACTTATGCTGACGCGCATGGCCGACAAGGAATACGGCGAGGCCGGTATCCGCGCGTTGTCGCTGTCGCCGGGCACCGTCGCCACGCAGATGCAGCGCGAGATCAAGGCATCGGGCGTCAATCCGGTGAGCGAGCTCGACTGGTCCGACCACATCCCGCCCGAATGGGTCGCCGCGGCGCTGGTCTGGATGTGCGGGCCCGACGCCGACGAATACAAGGGCGCGGAGGTCTCCCTGCGCGATCCGGGCATCCGCAGCCGGATCGGCGTGGCATGATCCGCACCGAGGACCGAGGCGCATTGCGCGTCGTCAAGCTCGACCGGCCGGACAAGGCCAACGCGCTGACGGAAACGATGCTCGGTGCGCTGTGCGAGGCGGCCGAGGCCGCGACCGAGGCGGCGCGCGCCGATGTCGGTGCGCGCGCGCTCGTGCTGACCGGCGCCGGCGCCGTGTTTTCCGCCGGCATGGATCTCGAGGCGGCGCGCGCCGGCCTCGGCCGCTCGCCGCTGTGGGAGCGGTTGTCTGGCGCGATTGCCGCGCATCCAGGCCTGACGATCGCCGCGATGAACGGCACGCTCGCCGGTGGTGCGATGGGCATGGCGCTGGCCTGCGACCTGCGCCTGGCCGTGCCGGGGGCCAAGCTGTTCTACCCGGTCATGACGATGGGCTTTCTGCCGCAACCCTCCGATCCCGGACGCCTGCGGGCGCTGGTCGGGCCGGCCCGCGCCAAGCGGCTCTTGATGGCGGCGGAGAAGATCACCGTCGAAGACGGCCGCGATTGGGGCCTCATCGACCGGATCGTGCCGCGCGACGACCTGCTGGACGTCGCGGCAGAATTGGCGGCACCGGTGATCGAGGCCGATGCCGCCCATGCTTTCGCGATCAAGACGCTGATCGGAAAGGCCTAGGCCGGGCGGTCCGCCCGAGGCGCGGACCGGCCCGACGGATCGCTGTCCGTCACTTCTGGTGAATGTAGACGGACTTGATGTTGACGAATTCGCGCATGCCGAAGCCGCCATGCTCGCGGCCGTAGCCGGAGTTCTTCACTCCGCCGAACGGCATGTTCGGGATCGCGGCGTTGAAGCCGTTCACGCAGATCATGCCTGTGTCGAAGTGCCGCGTCGCCAGGTCACGCGCCCGCGCCTCGTCGCGCGAGAAGATCCCGCCGCCGAGGCCGTACCGGCTGTCGTTGGCGATGCGCATCGCGTCCTCGTCGTCTTTGGCCTTGATGACCGAAGCGACCGGGCCGAACAGCTCGTCGTCGTAGGCCGGCTGACCCGGTGCCACGTCAACCAGAACCGTCGCCGGATAGAAGTACCCGGTGCCGCCCGGCATCTCGCCGCCCACGAGCACGCGCGCCCCTTTCTCCACGCTTTGCTCGACCTGCCGTGCGAGCGTGTCGCGCAGGTCGCCGCGGGCCAGCGGGCCGAGCCGGGTCGACTTGTCGGTCGGATCGCCCATCGTCAGCTTGCCCATCTTCTCGGCATAGGCCTCGACGAAGGCGTCGTAGTTCTTCTCGGTGACGATGAAGCGTTTGGCGTTCACGCAGGTCTGACCGTTGTTGTAGGTCCGGCCGACGACGCAAATCTGCACGGCAAGGTCGATGTCCGCGTCATCGAGGATCAGGAAGGCGTCATTCGATCCGAGTTCGAGCACAGACTTCTTGATCTGCTCGGCGGCCTTCTGGCCGACCTTGCGCCCGGCCACGTCGCTGCCGGTGAGCGTGACGCCGCGCACACGCGGATTCTCGATCACGCGGTCGGATTGGTCGTGGCTGATCTGCAGAACCGTGAACAGATTCTTCGGCAGCCCGGCCTTCTCCATCAGGTCACGCAGGTAGAGACCGGATCCGGTGGTGTTGTCGGCGTGTTTCAGCAACACGCCGTTGCCGGCCATGAGGTTGGCAATGGCGTAGCGGATCACCTGGTAGCAGGGGAAGTTCCACGGCTGGATGCCGTAGATCACGCCGATCGGCGCATAACTGACGACGCCCGTGCCCATCGGGATGTCGCGCTCTTCGTCGGCGAGGACCTTGGGGCCCTCATCGGCGGTGAAGTCGCAGATGTCGGCGCAGGCGTCGATCTCGTCCCGGCTCGACGCCAGAAGCTTGCCCATTTCGCGGGTCATCAGCGCCGCGAACTCGTCTGTGCTGTCGCGCAGGGCCTGGCCGATCTTGCGGATGACCGCGGCGCGGTCCTCCAGCGACCTGTGGCGCCAATCGAGGAACGCCTCGTGGCAGGCTTCCACCGCGGCCTCGGCCTCGGCGTCGCTCATGTAGTCGTAGGTGGCGATCTCTTCTTCGGTGGCGGGATTGATCGTGACGATATCGCGCGGCATGGGGGCCCCTTTGGTGTCTGTCGTGTTCTGTGCCTGAACGCCGGCACGGCGGAAAGTTTCCGCGCACGCCGGCCTGACGTCGATGGCGTGCGCTTGCCTCTTGCAGACTCGCTCCGCGGTCCGTATATGCGGCTCAACAGCGGCGCGTCGGGCTCGGGTCCGAGGCACCACCGGATACGTCGACGGGCCGCGCGCCCGTTTTTTTGTGCCCGGGATTCCGGGCCGCACCGTGACCGGAGATGCGAGACGCCGATGTCAGACCTCGTCGCCAAGACCTCCATGGACCGCCGCCTGGCCGAGATCGTGCGTCCCACGATCGAGGACATGGGATTCGAACTCGTTCGAATCCGCCTTCAGGGCGGCAAGTCGCCGCTGCTGCAAGTCATGGCCGAACGCCCCGACGGCGGGATCGAGGTCGATGACTGCGCAGAGATCTCGACCGCGCTGTCGGCGGTGCTCGACGTCGAGGATCCGATCCTCGACACGTACACGCTCGAGGTCGGCTCACCGGGCATCGACCGACCACTGACGCGGCTCAAGGACTTCGACACGTTCGAAGGCTACGAGGCCAAGCTCGAGACGCACGAGCTGATCGACGGGCGCAAGCGCTTCAAGGGCGTGCTGGCCGGTGTCGAGGGCCAGGAAGTTCTCATCAATGTCGAGGAGGGCACGATCGGGCTGATGTTCGACTGGCTCGCCGACGCCAAGCTCGTAATGACCGACGAGCTCATCAAGGAAATGCTCAAGGCCCGCAAGGCTGCCGGCACTGCGCCCAGTGATCTGGACGAGACCAAATTCGACGAGATCGCGGCAGACGACGCCACGCAAGAGGAGTAACAATAATGGCCATCACCTCCGCCAACCAGCTGGAGCTTCTGCAGACCGCCGAGGCGGTCGCGCGCGAGAAGATGATCGACCCCACCCTCGTCGTAGAGGCGATGGAGGAGAGCCTCGCTCGCGCGGCAAAGTCCCGCTACGGCTCCGAGATGGACATCCGCGTCAAGATCGACCGCAAGACCGGGCGGGCGACCTTTACCCGCGTCCGCACCGTGGTCGAGGACGAGGAGCTGGAGAATTACCAGGCCGAGATGACGGTCGAGCAGGCCAAGCAGTATCTCGAGAATCCCGCCGTCGGCGACCAGTTCGTCGAGGAGGTCCCGCCTGTCGAGATGGGCCGGATCGCCGCGCAATCGGCCAAGCAGGTGATCTTGCAGAAGGTCCGCGAGGCCGAGCGTGACCGCCAGTACGAGGAATTCAAGGATCGCGCCGGCACCATCATCAATGGTGTCGTCAAGCGCGAGGAATACGGCAACGTCATCGTCGACATCGGACGGGGCGAAGGTATCCTGCGCCGCAACGAGAAGATCGGCCGCGAAGCCTATCGGCCGAACGACCGGATCCGCTGCTTCATCAAGGACGTGCGGCGCGAGACCCGCGGCCCGCAGATCTTCCTGTCGCGGACGGCGCCGGAGTTCATGGCCGAGCTGTTCAAGATGGAAGTGCCCGAGATCTACGACGGCATCATCGAGATCAAGGCCGTGGCCCGCGACCCGGGCAGCCGCGCCAAGATCGGTGTCGTGAGCTACGACGGCTCCATCGACCCCGTCGGCGCCTGTGTCGGCATGCGCGGTAGCCGCGTGCAGGCCGTCGTGAACGAGCTTCAGGGCGAAAAGATCGACATCATCCCGTGGAACGAGGACATGCCGACCTTCCTCGTCAACGCGCTGCAACCGGCCGAGGTGTCCAAAGTCGTGCTCGACGAGGATGCCGAGCGCATCGAGGTCGTCGTGCCGGACGAGCAGCTGTCGCTCGCCATCGGCCGGCGCGGTCAGAACGTGCGCCTCGCCTCGCAGCTGACCGGCCTCGACATCGACATCATGACCGAGGAAGAGGAATCGAAGCGGCGCCAGGCCGAGTTCGAGGAGCGCACCAAGCTCTTCATGGACAGCCTCGACCTCGACGAGTTCTTCGCTCAGCTTCTCGTGGCCGAGGGCTTCACCAACCTCGAAGAGGTCGCCTATGTCGAGATCGACGAGCTGACGGTCATCGACGGCGTCGACGACGAGACCGCCGAGGAGCTGCAGGCGCGCGCTCGCGACGTTCTCGAGGCGCAGGCGCAGGCCGCGCTCGACAGTGCGCGTGCGCTCGGAGCCGAGGACAGCCTCATTGACTTCGAGGGGCTCACTCCCCAGATGGTGGAGGCGCTCGCGAAGGACGGCATCAAGACGCTCGAGGACTTCGCGACATGCGCCGACTGGGAGCTCGCGGGCGGCTGGACCACGGTCGACGGCCAGCGGGTGAAGGACGACGGACTTCTCGAACCCTTCGATGTCGGCCTCGAGGAAGCGCAGACCATGGTGATGACCGCACGCGTCCTTCTGGGCTGGGTCGACCCGACCGAGCTCGAGCCCGAGACGGACGACGAGGACGGCGATTCCGAAGACGAGACCGAGGAGGCCTGACCGGTCGAATGACGCGTGGCGGCACAAGGAACGAACGGCCCGACGGGCCCGAGCGCAAATGCATCGCCACGGGCGAGGTGCAGCCCGCCACCGGGCTGATCCGTTTCGTGCTCGGCCGGGACAACCAGGTCGCGCCCGACATCGCCGGCAAGCTGCCGGGGCGCGGCATCTGGGTGTCCGCAACCCGCTCCGCGCTCGACAAAGCGGTGCGCAAGAAGCTCTTTGCCCGCGCCGCGAAGGCGCCGGCACAGGTGCCCGAGGGCCTCGTGGACGAGGTGGAACGCCAACTCGTCGCCCGCGTGATCAACCTGATCTCGCTCGCGCGGAAATCGGGTGACGCGGTCGCGGGATACGAGAAGGTGAAGGACATGCTCCAGAAAGAGGAGGCGCGGGTCCTGATCCAGGCGGAGGACGGCTCCTCTCGCGGCAAGTCGAAGCTATCGACGCCGCATTACGGGAGCTATATCGGTTGGCTGACCGCGGACGAGCTCGGATTGGCCTTTGGACGCGAAACCGTGATACATGCCGCGCTCGGCGCTGGCGGACTCACGAATCGTATTGTAGACGAGGCCCGACGTCTGAAGGGCCTTCGCATCGAACCGGCCGTGATGGCACCCGGTGCGGCAGTCGGCGGCACGGGCCGCCGGGAAGGATAAGAGACTTTATGAGCGACCAAGACGGCAAGAAGACTTTGGGTGTCCGGGGCGGGCCTCGTTCGGGGAACGTGAAGCAGAGCTTCAGCCACGGACGCACCAAGAACGTCGTGGTGGAGACCAAGCGCAAGCGCACCGTCGCCGCGCCCAAGCCGGGTACCGGCAAGAGCGGTTCCGGCGGATCCGGCGGCGCGGCGGGCGCGGCGTCCGGCGCGAAGCGTCCGGCCGGCATTTCCGACGCGGAGATGGAGCGCCGTCTGAAGGCGCTGCAGGCCGCGAAGGCGCGCGAGGCCGACGACCAGGCCCGGCGCGAGGCCGAGGAGAAGGCCCGCGCCGAAGAGCGCGAGCGCATGCGCGCCGAGAAGGAACAGAAAGAGCGCGAGCAGCGCGAGGCCGAGGAACGTGCCAAGGCCAAGGCGGAGGAAGAAGAGCGCAAGAAGCGCGAGGCCGCCGAGGAATCCCGCAAGCCGGCAGAGACGCCCGACCCGGCGGCCGCGCAGGCGGCCGAGGCCGCGCGCGATACCCGCGGCGGCGCCAAGGCGAAGCCGGCCGAAGCTCCCCGCAAGTCGGAGCGCGAGCGCGAGGACCGCGGTCGCGGCGGCAAGGGCAAGGGCGACGGCGCGCGCCGCACCGGCAAGCTCACCGTCAACCAGGCGCTGACCGGTGGCGAAGGCGGCCGGCAGAAGTCGATGGCGGCCATGAAGCGCAAGCAGGAGCGTGCGCGCCAGAAGGCGATGGGCGGCCCCGTCCAGCGCGAGAAGGTGATGCGCGACGTGCAACTGCCCGAGGCGATCACCGTCGCCGAGCTCGCCAACCGTATGGCCGAGCGCGTCGGCGACGTGGTCAAGGCGCTCATGCAGAACGGCGTCATGGCCACGCAGAACCAGACGATCGATGCCGACACCGCCGAGCTCATCATCGAGGAGTTCGGCCACCAGGTGACGCGCGTCTCCGACGCCGACGTGGAACAGGTGATCGAGACGGTCGACGACAAGCCCGAGGACATGCAGCCGCGGGCGCCGATCATCACGATCATGGGTCACGTCGACCACGGCAAGACGTCGCTTCTGGACGCGATCCGCAAGACCAAGGTCGTGTCGGGCGAAGCTGGCGGTATCACGCAGCACATCGGCGCCTACCAGGTGCCCGATCCCTCAACCGGCAAGGCGCTGACCTTCCTCGACACGCCCGGCCACGCGGCGTTCACCTCGATGCGCTCGCGCGGCGCGCAGGTGACCGACATCGTGGTGCTGGTGGTCGCGGCGGACGACGCGGTGATGCCGCAGACAATCGAGGCGATCAATCACGCCAAGGCGGCCGAAGTGCCGATGATCGTCGCCATCAACAAGTGCGACAAGCCCGAAGCGAACCCGACAAAGGTGCGCACCGACCTCCTCCAGCACGAGATCGTGGTGGAAGAGATGTCCGGCGACGTGCAGGACGTCGAGGTGTCGGCGATCTCCGGCAAGGGGCTCGAGGATCTGCTCGAGGCGATCGCGCTCCAGGCCGAATTGCTCGAACTCAAGGCCAACCCGGACCGCGCGGCGCAGGGCGCCGTGATCGAGGCGCAACTCGACGTGGGCCGTGGCCCGGTCGCGACCGTTCTCGTGCAGAAGGGCACGCTCAAGCAGGGCGATATCTTCGTCGTCGGCGAGCAGTGGGGCAAGGTCCGCGCGATGGAGAACGACCAGGGCCAGCGCGTGAAGGAAGCCGGGCCGTCCGTGCCGGTCGAGGTTCTCGGCCTCAACGGCACGCCCGAGGCCGGCGACGTGCTGAACGTGGTCGAGACCGAGGCACAGGCGCGCGAGATCGCCGAGTATCGTCAGCAGGCGGCCAAGGACAAGCGTGCCGCGGCCGGCGCCGCGACGACGCTCGAGGCGCTCATGCAGAAGGCCAAGGACGACGAGAACGTGGCCGAGCTGCCGGTTCTGGTGAAGGCCGACGTGCAGGGCTCTGCCGAGGCGATCGTCCAGGCGCTCGAGAAGGTCGGCAACGACGAGGTCCGGGTGCGCGTGCTGCACTACGGCGTCGGCGCGATCACCGAAACCGACGTGGGCCTGGCCGAGGCGTCCGAGGCGCCGATCCTGGGCTTCAACGTCCGGGCCAACGCCTCGGCGCGGAACTCGGCCAACCAGAAGGGCGTGGAGGTGCGCTATTACAGCGTGATCTACGATCTCGTGGATGACGTGAAGGCGGCGGCCTCGGGCCTCCTGTCGAACGAGGTGCGCGAGAACTTCATCGGCTATGCCGAGATCAAGGAGACATTCCGCGTCTCCGGTGTCGGCACCGTCGCCGGCTGTCTCGTCACAGAGGGCGTGGCCCGTCGTTCGGCCGGCGTGCGGCTTCTGCGCGATGACGTGGTGATCCACGAAGGCACGCTGAAGACCCTCAAGCGCTTCAAGGACGAAGTGTCCGAGGTCATCTCGGGCCAGGAATGCGGCATGGCGTTCGAGAACTACGATGACATCCGCAAAGGTGACGTGATCGAGATCTTCACGCGCGAGGAAGTCAAGCGCACGCTCGACTGATCCGCCCGGACACGACACGCGAAGGGGAGGCCACCGGCCTCCCTTTTTCGTTCGGGGGCTGTGTGTCCGGCCCCGTGCGGTGCGGGGATCGCAGCATCCGACGCGCCGGACGGGCCCGCCGGGTCAGCCGCGCCCCAGCACCGGAAGCCCGGTAAAGAGCGTCTGGCCGACGCGCACCACGAGCCGGCCGTCCGGCAGCGTCCTTTCCAGAATACCCTGCACCGAAATGCAGGATCCCATCACGATTGTGCGCAGCATGGCGTGTCCCCTCCGGCAGCCTGCCTTCGGTATACCCGCATTCAAGACATCACACCACGCATTTCGCATGTGAAGATAATAAAATGTCGAAAAGAACCGAGTCTGCGACAGATTGCTGCGAGTCAGAGCCAGTCACGCAGGATCGGCACCAGCGGCACGTCGGCCTCGGGCATCGGGTAGGCGGCGAGGTCACGCGCCGCGACCCATTTCAACGCCTGCCCTTCCCGCGAGCGCGGCACGCCCTCCCACTTGCGGCAGGCAAAGAGCGGCATGAGCAGGTGGAAGTCCGCATAGCTGTGCGACGCGAAGGTCAGCGGCGCGAGGCAGCTCTGCCACGTGCCGATTCCGAGCTCCTCGTCGAGCTCGCGGATCAAAGCCGCCTCCGGCGTCTCTCCGGGCTCGACCTTGCCACCCGGAAATTCCCAGAGCCCGGCCATCGACTTGCCCTCGGGCCGTTGTGCCAGCAAGACCCGCCCGTCCACGTCGATCAGGGCCACGGCGGAAACCAGCACCGTCTTCATCGCGCGCCCCCGTCCAGCGACGGCGCCCGGTCCCGCGGACGAGCGAGGGCGCTGCCCTCGCGCTCCCGGAGTATTTTTGCCAAGAAGAAGCTGGGGCGCGCACGCCAAGGAGACGACGGGAACGTCATGGTCACGAGCGGTAATCGGCGTTGATCGAGATGTAGCCGTGGGTGAGGTCGCAGGTCCAGATGGTGGCCTGGCCCTCGCCGAGGCCGAGATCGACGCCGATGGTGATCTCGGGCCGCTGCATCTGCGCCGCGCCGATCTCCTCGCGGTAGGTCTCGGCGACCCAGCCATGCTCGGCCACGGGCACGTCGCCGAAACGGATCGACAAACGGTCGCGGTCGGCGGCGGCGCCCGACTTGCCGATCGCCATGACGATGCGGCCCCAGTTGGGATCCTCGCCGGCGATCGCCGTCTTCACCAGCGGCGAGTTGGCGATCGAGAGAGCGTGGGTGCGGGCGTCGGTGTCGCTGGCCGCGCCCGTGACCTCGACCGTGACGAATTTCGTGGCGCCCTCGCCGTCGCGCACGACCTGCTGCGCGAGGTCGCGGAACACGTCCTCGAGCGCCGTGGCAAAGGCGGTGTCCTCGGGGCCGACGGTGATGCCGGACGCGCCGGTCGCGCCCATCAGGAGCGTATCGGACGTCGAGGTGTCGCTGTCGACGGTGATGCAATTGAACGTGCGGTTCGCCGCCGCGGCGACCAGCGCCTGCAGATCGGCGCGGGTCATCTCGGCGTCGGTAAAGACGTAGACCAGCATCGTGCCAAGATCGGGCGCCACCATGCCGGAGCCCTTCGCGATGCCGGCAATGGTGACGTCGCCGCCGTTGACGTGCACCGTCGACGCCGCGCCCTTGGGAAAGGTGTCGGTGGTCATGATCGCGCGGGCCGCGGCGGCGATCCCGTCCTCGGACAGCGCCGCGGCAAGCTCGTCGATCCGGGCCGTGATCCGCCCATGCGGCAGACGTTCGCCGATCACCCCGGTCGAGGAGGTGAACACCCGCGACGCCGGCAGACCGAGCGCCGCTGCCGCGGCCTCCGTCACCGCGGCGACGCTTTCGTCCCCGGCCCGACCGGTAAATGCGTTGGCATTCCCCGAGTTGACCAGGATCGCCGCGCCGTCCGCGCTGTCGCGCCCGATCTTCGCCTCGCAGTCGAGCACCGGCGCGGCGCGGGTGGCCGAGCGGGTGAACACGCCCGCCACGACCGAGCCGGGCGCGAGATGCGCCAGCATGACATCCTCGCGGCCGGCGTAGCGCACCCCGGCCGCGGCGGTCGCGAAGCGCACGCCCTTGACCACGGGCATGTCGGGGAAGGCGTCGGGCGCGAGCGGCGAGCGCGCGAGCGTCTTGGCCAAGATCAGTTCTCCAGAAGGTCGATCCGGCCGAGCGCCGCGGGATCGACGCTTTCGGCGCCGGAGCGGTCGACCTCGGCCCCGGCCACGAGCTCCTCGATCCGCGCCTGAACGGCGTCGGCCTGCAGCTGCTGGGCGATCTGGTCACGCACCTCCTCGAGGGCCGGCGCCTCGGTCTGGCGCGTCTCGTTCAGGCGGATGACATGCCAGCCGAATTGCGTCTCGACCGGCTGCGACACCTCGCCTGCCTCGAGGCCCGCGACCGCCTCCTCGAACGGAGCGACCATCTGGCCTTCGCCGAACCAGCCCAGCGATCCGCCGTTCGGGCCGGACGGACCGGTGGAGCGCTCCTGCGCGAGTTCGGCAAAATCGGCACCGTCGTCGAGCGCGGCGAGGACGTCCTGCGCCTCTTCCTCGCTTTCGACGAGGATGTGCGCCGCGTTGTACTCGGTGCCCTGTGCCTCGGTGGCGAACTGGCTCTCGTAGGCTTCGCGGATCGCGTCCTCGCTCACGAGGTCGGCGCTCATCGCGGCCACCGCTTCGGAGGCAACGAGCGCGCGACGCTCGTTGTCGAGCGCAAGCGACACGCGCTGCGTCTCTTCGGCCATGTCCGACTGGGCCAGCACCTCCTGCTGGACGAGCTGGTCGAGAATGCCTTCCCACAGCACGTCGTTGGGAAGCTGCTGATACTGCTCGGGGAGGCCGGAGCGCACCATGAGCATGTGGCCGAGCAGGATGTCCTGGCCGTTCACGCTGGCGATGACGGTGTCGAGCGCGGCGTCCGGCGCCGGCGTCTCCTGTCCGCCGGTCGCGTCTGCGCCGGCGCCCGCGTCGTCCTGGGCGAATGCGGGCAGCGCGAGACAGGCGGCCAGAAACGGCGCGGCGATGCGGGGGGCGCGAAGGATCATGCGGAACTCCTCTGCCGCCCGCGTCCGGGGCAGCGTTGACACTTTCATGGGCGGCCCTTAGATGCCTGTCCGAGGCGGCGCGAGCCGATCGTTCCCCCGTGTCTTATGGGCTGTGTGCGAGACGGGCAAGCCGATGCCGCACACGAAACGGTCAAGAGGCAGAGTGGGGTCCATGCTGGGGATCGGAAGCATCACGCGAAAGGTGTTCGGCACGCCGAACGACCGCAAGGTGAAGGCCACGCGCCCTCTGGTCGACAGGATCAACGCGCTCGAACCCGAGATCCAGGCGCTCGACGACGCCGGCCTCGTGGCCAAGACCACGGAGTTCCGGACCCGTCTGTCCGAGGGCGAGAGCCTCGACGATCTGCTGCCCGAAGCCTTCGCCACATGTCGCGAGGCCGCGCGCCGCGCGCTCGGGCTGCGCGCCTTCGACGTGCAGCTGATGGGCGGCATCTTCCTGCACCAGGGCAACATCGCCGAGATGAAGACCGGCGAGGGCAAGACGCTCGTCGCGACCTTCCCGGCCTATCTGAACGCGCTGGCCGGGCCGGTCCACATCGTCACGGTGAACGACTACCTCGCACGTCGCGACGCGGAGTGGATGGGCAAGGTCTACGGCGCGCTGGGGCTGACGACCGGGGTCGTCTACCCGCGCCAGCCCGACGAGGAGAAGAAGGCCGCCTACGCCGCCGACATCACGTACGCGACCAACAACGAGCTCGGCTTCGACTACCTGCGCGACAACATGAAGTCCGAGTTGAACCAGATGGCCCAGCGCGGGCACGTCTTCGCCATCGTCGACGAGGTCGACTCGATCCTGATTGACGAGGCGCGCACGCCGCTCATCATCTCCGGTCCGGCGCAGGACCGATCGGAGCTTTACGGCGGGATCGACCGGATCATTCCCGAGCTGACCGACGATCACTACTCTCTCGACGAGAAGACGCGCAACGTCACCTTCACCGACGAGGGCAACGAGTTCCTCGAGGAGAAGCTGCAGCAGATGGGGCTTCTGGAGGAGGGGCAGACCCTCTATGACCCCGAGAGCACGACGCTCGTCCATCACCTGAGCCAGGGCCTGCGCGCGCACAAGCTGTTCCAGAAGGACAAGGACTACATCGTCCGCGACGGCGAGGTGATTCTCGTCGACGAGTTCACCGGCCGCATGATGCCGGGCCGGCGTCTGTCCGACGGTCTGCATCAGGCGATCGAAGCGAAGGAGAACGTGGCGATCCAGCCCGAGAACGTCACCCTCGCCAGCGTGACGTTCCAGAACTACTTCCGCCTCTACGACAAGCTGTCGGGCATGACCGGCACCGCGGCGACCGAGGCCGAGGAGTTCATGCAGATCTACGGTCTCGGCGTGGTCGAGGTGCCGACGAACAAGCCGATCGCGCGGATCGATCAGGACGATCAGGTCTACCGCACCGCGCGCGAGAAGTTCGATGCCATCGTGGAGGAGATCCGCATGGCGCACGAGAAGGGCCAGCCCGTCCTCGTCGGCACGACCTCGATCGAGAAGTCGGAACAGCTGTCGAACCTGCTGACCGAGGCAAACCTGCCGCACAACGTCCTGAACGCGCGCCAGCACGAGAGCGAGGCGCAGATCGTCGGCGACGCGGGCCTGCCCGGCGCCATCACGATCGCGACGAACATGGCCGGCCGCGGCACCGACATCAAGCTCGGCGGCAACGTCGAGTTCAAGGTGATGGAAGCTCTGGCCGCCGACCCCAACGGAAACCCCGACGAGATCCGCCAGCGCATCGAGTCCGAGCACGGCGAGAGCGAGAACCGCGTGATCGAGGCCGGCGGCCTTTTCGTTCTGGCGACCGAGCGCCACGAAAGCCGGCGGATCGACAACCAGTTGCGCGGCCGGTCGGGCCGGCAGGGGGACCCGGGTCGATCGATCTTCTTCCTCTCGCTCGAGGACGACCTGATGCGGATCTTCGGCTCCGACAGGCTCGACAACGTGCTCGGCAAGCTCGGCATGAAGGACGGCGAGGCGATCGTGCACCCGTGGGTGAACAAGTCGCTCGAACGCGCGCAGGCCAAGGTCGAGGGGCGCAACTTCGACATCCGCAAGCAGCTTCTGAAGTTCGACGACGTGATGAACGACCAGCGCAAGGTGGTCTTCTCGCAGCGGCTCGAGATCATGGAGGCCGAGGACGTCACCGAGATCACCGAGGACATGCGTCACCAGGTGATCGACGATCTCGTCGACGAATACTGCCCGCCCAAGAGCTATGCCGACCAGTGGAACCTCGAGGGGCTCTACGCGGCGTGCATCGAGAAGCTAGGGATCGACGTGCCGGTCATGAGCTGGGGCGACGAGGACGGCGTGGATCAGGACGAGGTGCGCGAGCGACTGGTCAAGGCGTCGGACGAGCACATGGAGAAGAAGGCCGAGGCGTTCGGCCCGGACACCATGCGCCAGATCGAGAAGCAGCTTCTGCTTCAGACGATCGACGGCAAGTGGCGCGAGCACCTGTTGACGCTCGAGCATCTGCGCTCCGTCGTGGGCTTCCGCGGCTACGCCCAGCGCGATCCGCTGAACGAGTACAAGACCGAGTCGTTCCAGCTCTTCCAGGGCATGCTCGACGGCCTGCGCGAGGACGTGACCGAGAAGCTCGCGCAGATCCGCCCGATGAGCGACGAACAGCGCCGCGAGCTCGTCGCTCAGATGGAGCGCCAGCAACAGCGGGTCGAACAGGCCGCCGCGCAGGCGCCCGCCGGAGCGACGACGCCCGAGGCCGAAGCCGCCGGACCGGCCGTGGCCGCGTCCGAGCCGCTGGTCGAGGGCTTCGACGAAACCGATCCGGCGACATGGGGCAATCCCGGCCGCAACGACCCCTGCCCCTGCGGGTCCGGAAACAAGTTCAAGCATTGCCACGGCCGGCTCGCCTGAGCCGGCCTTGCCCGAGCCGTCACATTCCCGGCCAATTCTGCCCAGGTGCGCCGCATCGCGGCGTGAATGTGGTGCCCGCGTGACGGCGGGCCAAGAAGACTCCGCCCACGCGCCGCAGAGCCGCCGGCTTTTGACAACAGGTTAACCGCCGAACGGTCCCTCACACCGGAGGCGGATATGATTCGCGGTAAGACGGCACTTCTCGCGGCGGGAACACTGAGCTGCGCCCTCGGAACGGGCTACGTCATGCAGTACGGCGCGACGCTGCCGGGCGCCAAGGCGCCGGCGCAGCCGCCGGTCGTCGTGACCGATATCGAGGATACGGCAGCGCGCAGCGACGAGCCGACCCTGCCCGCCCAATCCGCGCCCCGGAATTTCGCCGAAATCGCCGCGCCCGCGTTTCGTGATCTCCCGAACGACCCCTTGCCGGCGCCCAACCTGCCGGACCTGCCGAACATCCTCACCGCGCTGGACGTGCCCGATCCGGTCCTCGAACCGGCAACCAACGCCGCGCCGGATCAGACGCCCGACTGCGACGTTCGCCTCGACGCGACGCCCATCGCCGGCGCGATGGTGCGCCTCGCGGTGACGGCCCCGTGCCACCCGGAAGCGCGTGTCAGCCTGCATCACAATGGCCTGATGGTCAGCGCAGCCACCGACGAGACAGGCGTGCTGTCGATCGACATGCCGGCCCTGTCCGAGAGCGCGCTCTTCATCGCGTCGTTGCCCGGTGAGGCCGGCGCCATCGCCCGCGCCGATGTCAGCTCCGTGCCGTTCTACGACCGGATCGTCCTGCAGTGGCAGAACGACACGGGTCTGGAGCTGCACGCGCGCGAGTGGGGTGCGGACTACTTCTCGGATGGCCATGTCTGGCACGACAGCCCCGGCAGCCTGAAGGACGCGGTGCGCGGCGAAGGCGGCTTTCTCACCCGCCTCGGCGATCCGGACCTCGCCGACCCGCGGCTGGCCGAGGTCTATTCCTACCCCGCCGGCACTTCCGCGCGAACCGGTGCGATCGCGGTCAGCGTAGAGGCCGAGGTGACCTCGGCCAATTGCGGCGCCGACATCTCCGCGCAGACGCTGGAGGCGCGCTCCGACGCCCCGCTGGCGGTGCGCGAGCTCACGCTCGCCATGCCCGACTGCGACGCCGTGGGCGAGTATCTGGTGTTGAAAAACCTGATCCCAGACCTGAAGATCGCCGCCAACTGACGACGGTCCCGACAGGAACGGAAGATGAGACAGACATGTGCGGCGATTTTCGCCGCACTTTTCGTCGCCGCCTGCGGCAGCGCGGCGGCCGCCGAGGGCGACGTGACGCTGCGATCGCGCGACGGGGCGGTGACATTGCAGGGCACGCTTCTGGGATTCGACGGTGAGTTCTACCGGGTCGACACGGCCTATGGAGAACTCACCGTGGACAGCTCAGGCGTGCTCTGTGAGGGCGTCGGCTGCCCGTCGCTGACCGACTACGTCGCCGAGGTGACGATCTCGGGGTCGGCCACGCTCGGCGCGGTGCTGATGCCGGCGCTGATGGAATCATTCGCGCTGAAGCGCGGGCTCGTCGCGACGCGGAGCCCGGCGGGCGACAGCACGTATCTCTACACGCTGACCGATCCCGAGGCGGACCGGCCGGTCGGGCGCTTCACCTTCCGGACGGTCGACACCGACGAGGGCTTCGCCGATCTGCTCGCCGGGCAGGCCGATGCCGTCATGGCGCTGCGCGAGGTCCGCGAGGCCGAGGTCGAGGCCGCCCGCGCCGTCGGGCTCGGCATCCTCGACGAGGCGAACCGCAGCCGGGTCCTCGCGCTCGACGCGATGGTGCCGGTCGTCGCGCCGGGCAATCCGGTCTCGTCGATCTCGTTGGCCGACCTCTCCCGCGTGCTCGGCGGCTCGATCAACAACTGGCAGGCGCTCGGCGGGCCCGACGCCCCGCTGGTGCTGCACCTGCAGGACGAGGGCTCGGGCCTCACCCAAGGGCTCGTTGACCGGGTGCTGGCGCCTGCCGGGCTCACCCTGCCCGAGGACGCCACGCGCCATCCGGACGCCACCGCGTTGGCCGACGCGGTCGCGGCCGACCCGTTCGGGCTCGGCATGGCCAGCTTCTCCGAGATCGGCAACACCGTGCCCCTGCCGCTGGCGGGGGCATGCGGCTTCACGCTCGCCGCGACCCGCCGCTCGGTCAAGACCGAGGACTATCCCCTGACCGCGCCGATGTTCCTCTACCTGCCCGCCCGCCGGCTCCCCGCGCTTGCGCGCGAGTTCCTGAGCTTCACCCGCTCCGACCCGGCGCAGATCGTGATTCGCCGCACCGGGTTCGTCGACCAGTCGCCCGAGGAAGTGCCGATCGACATGCAGGGCGACCGCTTCGCCAACGCCATCGCTGTAGCGTCCGGCCCGGCCGGCCTCAGGGAGCTGAAGCGCATGGTCTCCGCGCTGCGCCCGCTGCAGCGACTGACCACGTCGTTCCGGTTCGAGCCCGGCTCCGCCCGCCTCGACGCGCAGTCGCGCTCGAACGTGTACCAGCTCGCCCACGCGCTCGAAGCCGGCCGCTACGACGCGCGCCGGCTGCTCTTCGTCGGCTTTTCGGATGGCGAGGGGCCGGCCGCGGCCAATCTCGAGATCGCGCGCGCCCGCGCCGACGCGGTGCGCGCGGCGGTGCTCGCCGCCGCCGAAACCGCCGATATCGACCGGCTGAGCCTCGGGGTCGAGGCTTTCGGCGAGGCGATGCCGATGGCCTGCGACGACACAGCCTGGGGCCGCGAGGCCAACCGGCGCGTGGAGGTCTGGCTGCGCTGACGCGCCGGCCCGACCGCTAGAGGTAGCCGTCGGCGCGAAAGCTCAGCTCCCGCGCCCGCCCGATGACGAGGTGATCGTGCAGCGTGATCCCGAGCGCGTCGGCGGCGCGCTGGATCTGGCCGGTCATGTCGATATCGGCCGCTGAGGGCGTCGGATCGCCCGAGGGATGGTTGTGCACGAGGATCAGCGCCGATGCGTTTAGCTCCAGCGCCCGCTTCACAACCTCCCGCGGGTAGACCGGCACGTGATCCACCGTGCCGCGCGCCTGCGCCTCGTCGGCGATCAGCACGTTCTTGCGGTCGAGAAAAAGGACCCGGAATTCCTCGGTCTCGCGATGCGCCAGCGCCGTACGGCAATACGCGAGAAGCGCGTCCCAGCTTGACACGACGGGGCGGCGCAGCACCCGCGCGCGGCTCAGCCGATGGGCCGCGGCCTCCACGAGCTTCAACTGGCAGATCACCGCGTCGCCGACGCCCGGCACCTCCGAGAGGCGCGCCCGCGGCGCCGACAGCACGTCGTTGAAGCCGCCGAACCGGTCCAGCAGCGCGCGGGCCAGCGGCTTCATGTCCTGCCGCGACACGGCGCCGAACAGGATCAGCTCCAGCATCTCGTAATCCGGCAGCGCCTCGGCCCCGCCATCGAGGAACCGCGCGCGCAGACGGGCGCGGTGATCCCGTATATAGGACGGCGGCTTTCCCGGCCGCGCATCCGCGCCTGCGGCGTCGCCGGCGGGAAAGAAGTCGCCCTGAACGTCGTCGAAATGTCCCGTTCCGGTCATGCCCGAACAGGAGCATCGATTGGTTAGCGCGCCCTTAACGCCGGCGCGGGGCCATGCTCCGGCGGCCCCGCGCCGCGGTATCACTCCGCCGCGTCGCGCCGCGGCAGAACCCAGTCGGGCCGCGGGAAGTGGCAGGTGTAGCCGTTCGGGATGCGTTCGAGGTAATCCTGGTGCTCCGGCTCGGCCTCCCAGAAGTCGCCGACCGGCTCGACCTCGGTGACCACCTTGCCCGGCCAGAGCCCCGACGCCTCGACGTCACGAATGGTCTCGAGCGCCGTCTCCTTCTGCGCGTCGTTTACGTAGTAGATCGCCGAGCGGTAGCTCATGCCGACATCGTTGCCCTGCCGGTTCTTCGTGGTCGGATCGTGGATCTGGAAGAAATACTCGAGAATCCGGCGGTACGAGATCACCTCGGGATCGAACACGATCTCGATGCCCTCGGCATGGGTGCCGTGATTGCGATAGGTCGCGTTCGGCACGTCGCCGCCGGTATAGCCGACGCGCGTCGATTCGACGCCACGCAGCTTGCGGATCAGGTCCTGCATGCCCCAGAAGCAGCCCCCTGCGAGTACGGCCCGTTCGCTCATGCCACGTCCTCCACCTGGTCGAGATAGGCGCCATAGCCCTCGGCCTCCATGTCGTCGCGATGGACGAACCTCAGGCTGGCGGAATTGATGCAGTAGCGCAGACCGCCGCGGTCGGCCGGCCCGTCCGGGAACACGTGCCCAAGATGGCTGTCGCCATGCGCGGACCGCACCTCGGTGCGGATCATCCCGTGCGTGGTGTCGCGCAACTCTGTCACGTGCGCGGGCTCGATCGGCTTGACGAAACTCGGCCAGCCACAGCCCGACTCGTATTTGTCGCCGCTGGCGAAAAGCGGCTCGCCCGACACGACGTCGACGTAGATTCCGGGCGCCTTGTTGTCGAGATAGGCGCCGGTCCCCGGCCGCTCGGTGCCGTTCTCCTGCGTCACGCGATACTGCTCCGGATCGAGTCGCGCGATGGCGTCGGGATCCTTTCGATACTCAGTCATGAAGATCCTCCTGATGCTTACGGCACAATGTGGGAGATCGCATGCCCGAGTCCAAGCCCGTGCGACGGCCTGCCCGGGCCGCGCGCCACCGATTGGCCGCGGCGCCTCTTCATCTTGCCGAAAAACCCCGGGGGTGCGGGGGCAGAGCCACCGCGCGCGCCGCGTTTCGTGCGGCCGGGCACGGCGCGCGACGGATCAGTCCTGCATCGGCGGCCAGGGCCGCGTGTCCTCCGCGGCGATCCAGGCGCGGATCCAGTCCGGCAGCTCGGGCGCCGGCCCGGCGATGCCCAGCGCCCGGACGGCCTCGTCCGGCGGCACGATCCCGGTGTCGCGGGTCAGGGCGCTGCGGAACAGCGCGTGGCTCGCGCACTCGCCGTTGCGCTTCCACATCGACTGCTCGAGATAGATGAAGCGCGCATCCCACCCGACCACGCGCGAGCGCATCTCGATCCGCTCCATGAACCGCACGCGCCGGCGATAGCGCACGGACGAGCCGGCGATCGTCAGGCCCCAGCCGGTTTCGCGCATCACCGTCACGAGCCCGCCGCGCGCCGCCAGCGGGATCCGTCCGAGATCGTAGAGCGTCAGGGTGCGCCCGTTGTTGAGCTCGGCCCACATGTCGAGGTCCCAGGGCCAGCAGATGTGGTGCGAGACGTGATCCTCGCCCGGCGCCAGCGGCGGCGCGTTGCGATGGACCCACATCTCCTTGGCGAGACGGATGAACGGATACATGACCGGGCTCCTTTCGATGTCGGCTTCGCCGCGGCGCGGCACGCCGTCAACCCCGGACATCGCGGCACTCTTGCCCCGGCCGCCGCCGCCGCTTAGGTCTTGGCGGCCAGAGCCGAGACAGGAGCCCGCATGCAATCGCTCTTCCAGATCCTGATGCTGATCCTCGACGTGATCTGGTTCATCATCATCGCCCACGTGATCATGAGCTGGCTGATCAACTTCCAGGTCCTGAACCTGCGCCAGCCGCTGGTGGCACAGATCTGGGACGGTCTGAACCGGTTGCTGGAGCCCGCCTACGCCCAGATCCGCCGCATCCTGCCGCCGATGGGCGGGCTCGATCTCGCGCCGCTGGTCGCACTGATCGGCGTCTACGCGCTGCGGATCATCCTCGCCAACAATGCCGGAGCCTTCTACGGCGCCTACTGATCGCCGGCGGACCGGTCGCGGGCGCGCGCCGCGCGCTCGTGGGCGCGCAGGATCTCGGTCTGGTTCGCGCCGCCGAGCCCCGCGCCCTTGGCCAGCTTGAACCCGGCCGCCGCGCCCTTGATGACCGGGACGTCGCGCGCGGTGGTCTCGGCGGCATCGATCATCAGCCCGAGATCCTTGAGGATGCCGTCGACCGGGAACAGAACCTCGTCGGTGCCGTCGAGCATCAGCTTGCCGTAGGTCTTCAGCATGGGTGAGGCGATCGGCGTCTCGCACAGGATCTCGAAGGCGCGAATCCGATCGTGGCCAAGCCCCTCGATCAGCGACAGCAGTTCCGCCAGGGCCGCCTCCTGCGCCGCCAGCATCCCGTTGACCAGGAGCTTGGTGGCGATGCCGGCGCCGTTCGGCCCGGCGTGGTGCGTGGCCTTGCCCATCGCGTCCAGCGCCGGCGCCGCCCGGTCGATCGCCTCGGCGGTCCCGCCGGCGAGGATCACCAGCTCGCCCGACTCCGCCGGCGGCAGGGTGCCCGCGACCGGTGCGTCCACAAAGGCGAGTCCGGCGGCATTTGCCGCCTGCGCGAGGTCCGCGCCCCACTCGGGCGAGATCGTCGAGCATTCGACCGCCACGGCGCCTTCCGTCATGGCCGACAGGGCCCCGGTGTCGGGGTCCGTCCAGACCACGCGCGAGGCCGCGTCGTCCATGACCATGGAGACCACGATCGCTGCATCCCGGGCGGCGTCGGCGGGGCTTCCTGCTTCGGTGGCGCCGGCTTCGGTCAATGCGTCGGCCCTGCCCGGAGAGCGGTTCCAGACCGCCACGTCGTGCCCGGCCTTCACGATCGTCATGGCCATGCGCGATCCCATCGCGCCCAGTCCGAGAAATGCGATCTTCATGCCGGGTCTCCCTGCTCTGCCTCGGGGCTGTGACGGAACGCGGCGGCCGGCTGTCTTGTTCACTGAATCTTAGTGTGCGACTGTCGCGATAAGAGCAGTCCGACGACAATCTTCAGGTTTTCAGACCGTCATGCCCGGCGATCCGGCCCTCCGTTCCGATTCCGCGCCGCTGGCCGATCGCGCGCACGCGCTTCTGCGCGACGTTTTCGGCTACGACGCCTTCCGCCCCGGACAGGGCGAGATCGTCGAGGCCGTGGCGCGTGGCGAGAACGTGCTGGCCATCATGCCGACAGGTGGCGGCAAGTCGTTGTGCTACCAGCTTCCGGCGCTGATCCGCCCGGGCCTCACCGTCGTGGTCTCTCCGCTGATCGCGCTGATGCGCGATCAGGTGCGCGCTCTGCGCGAAGCCGGAGTCGCGGCCGGCGCGCTCACCTCGGCCAACACCGCCGAGGAAACCGACGCGGTTTGGGACGCGCTGCACGACGGGTCTCTACGGCTACTCTACCTCGCGCCCGAACGGCTCGCCTCGGGCGGGGCGCAACGGATGCTGGCCGAGGCGGGCGTGTCGCTCATCGCCGTCGACGAGGCTCATTGCGTGAGCCAGTGGGGCCATGACTTCCGCCCCGACTACCTGCGGATCGGGGCGCTGCGGCGCGCGCTCGACGCGCCGCTGGCGGCCTTCACCGCCACCGCCGACGCCGAGACCCGCGAGGAGATCGTCGCGCGCCTGTTCGACGGGGCCGAGCCCGCGACCTTCCTGCGCGGGTTCGACCGCCCGAACCTGCATCTCGCGTTCCAGCCGAAGGACAACCCGCGCCGCCAGATCCTGGCCTTCGCCGGCGCGCGCAAGGGCCAGCCGGGCATCGTGTATTGCGGCACGCGGGCCAAGACGGAGACTCTGGCCCAGGCGCTGCGCGAGGACGGACACGCCGCGCTTGCCTATCACGGCGGGATGGAGCCCGACCGCCGCCGCGAGGTCGAGGAGCGCTTCGCCACCGAGGACGGCCTGATCGTCGTCGCGACGGTCGCCTTCGGCATGGGGGTCGACAAGCCCGACATCCGCTGGGTCGCCCATGCGGACCTGCCCAAGTCGATCGAGGCCTATTACCAGGAGATCGGACGCGCGGGCCGCGACGGCGGCCCGGCAGAAACGCTCACGCTCTTCGGGGCCGACGACATCCGGCTGCGGCGCTCGCAGATCGACGAGGGCACCGCCCCGCCCGAGCGCCGCGCGGCCGATCACGGCCGGCTCAACGCGCTTCTCGGGCTCGCCGAGGCGGTGGAGTGCCGACGCAAGCACCTCCTGCGGTATTTCGGCGAGGCGCATCCCGGCGGCTGCGGCGGGTGCGATCTCTGCGATCGCCCGCCCGACACGTTCGACGGCACCGAGGCGGTCCGCAAGGCTCTGTCGGCCGCGCTGCGAACGGGCGAAAGCTTCGGCGCGGGGCATCTCATCGACATCCTCACGGGCAACGAAACCGACAAGGTGCGCCAGCGGGGCCATGACGGCCTGCCGACCTTCGGCGTCGGTCGCGATCTGTCGAAGGGTCAGTGGCAGGCGGTGTTCCGCCAGATGATGGGCCGCGACCTCGTGCGCCCCGACCCCGAGCGTCACGGCGCGCTGTGGATGACCGAGGCCGCGCGCCCGATCCTGCGCGGCGAGGATACGATCACGCTGCGCCGCGACACGATCGACCGCGCCCGCGAGCAGCGCCCGGCGGTTCGCACGCTGGTGTCCGAAGAGGACGCGCCGCTCCTGTCGGCGCTCAAGGCCAAGCGCCGCGCGCTGGCCGAGGCGGCGCGCGTGCCCGCCTACGTCATCTTCAACGACCGCACGCTGGTCGAAATGGCCGAAAGGCGCCCCGCGACGATCGATGCCATGGCCGGGATTTCGGGCGTCGGCGCGAAAAAGCTCGAACGCTACGGCGATGCCTTTCTCGAGGTGATCGCCGGCGAGGCCGAGGCGGTCCACCCGACCCGTCGCAAGCTGGCGGGCCGTCCGGCGGGCGACGTCTACGACCGGCTGCTCTCGGCGCAGGCGGATCTGGCCCGCGGCCCGGAGGGCACCGACAAGCCGCTGTCGTGTTCCGCGTCGCAGCTCGCCAAGGTGGCCGAGATGCGCCCGCAGGACGCGGACGGCCTCGCTCGCCTGCTCGGCGAACGGCGCGCCGAACGGTTCGGCCCGGCCTTCCTCGAGATCCTGCAAGCCGGCTGAGCACGCGGCGCGGCATGGCGGGCGCTTGTGCGGTCATCGCGGCTTTTGTATGCCCGAAAGCGACGTTGCCCGAAGGAGAGGCCCCATGCTCAAGCGCCCGTTCGACAAGACGAAGCTGCCCAGCCGCCACGTGACCGAAGGGCCCGCCCGGGCGCCGCATCGTTCGTACTACTACGCGATGGGCATGACCGAAGACGAAATCCACCAGCCGCTCGTCGGCGTGGCGACCTGCTGGAACGAGGCCGCGCCGTGCAACATCGCCCTCAGCCGCCAGGCACAAGCGGTGAAGATGGGCGTCAAGCAGGGCTTCGGGACGCCGCGCGAGTTCACAACCATCACCGTGACCGACGGCATCGCGATGGGCCACGAAGGCATGCGCTCGTCCCTCGCAAGCCGCGAGGCGATCGCCGACACGGTCGAGCTGACCATGCGCGGGCATTGCTACGACGCGCTCGTCGGGCTCGCGGGGTGCGACAAGTCACTGCCGGGCATGATGATGGCGATGGTTCGCCTGAACGTTCCGTCGGTGTTCATCTATGGCGGGTCGATCCTGCCGGGCAAGGCGCCGCAGGTCGACGAGATCCCCGAGGATTTCCGCACCCGCGACCTGACCGTCCAGGACATGTTCGAAGCGGTTGGACGGCACCAGAACAAAGAGCTGTCGGACGCCGCGCTCGACATGCTCGAACGCGTGGCCTGCCCGTCCGCGGGCGCCTGCGGCGGCCAGTTCACCGCCAACACCATGGCCTGCGTGTCCGAGGCGATCGGACTGGCGTTGATGAACTCCTCCGGCATGCCGGCTCCCTACGAAAGCCGCGATGCCTACGGCGAGGCCTCGGGCCGCGCGGTCATGGACCTGATCGAGAACAACATCCGGGCGCGCGATGTCGTCACCCGCAGGAGCCTCGAGAACGCGGCGCGGGTCGTGGCCTGCACCGGCGGATCGACCAACGCGGGCCTGCACCTGCCGGCCATCGCGCACGAGGCGGGGATCGAGTTCTACCTCGACGACGTGTGCGAGATCTTCCGCGACACGCCCTACTTCGTCGATCTGAAGCCCGGCGGACAGTTCGTCGCAAAGGATCTGTACGACGCCGGCGGCATCCCGGTGGTGATGAAGGAGCTGCGCAAGGCGGGCCTCATTCACGAGGACTGCATGACCGCCAGCGGCAAGTCGATCGGAGAGGAACTCGACCTGATTGCCCGCAAGGCCGACGGCCGCGTGATCTATCCGATCGACACGCCGCTGACCAAGACCGGCGGCGTCGTCGGGCTGAAGGGCAATCTCGCCCCGGAAGGCGCGATCGTGAAGGTCGCGGGTATCCCGGCGGAGAACCAGGTCTTCACCGGCCCGGCCCGCGTCTTCGAAAGCGAGGAAGAGGCGTTCGAGGCGGTGCGCTCTCGCGGCTATGAGGAGGGCGAGGTGATCGTCATCCGCAACGAGGGGCCCGCCGGCGGCCCCGGCATGCGCGAGATGCTGGCGACGACGGCAGCGCTTTCGGGCCAGGGCATGGGCAAGAAGGTCGCGCTCATCACCGACGGGCGCTTCTCGGGCGCGACGCGGGGCTTCTGCGTCGGCCATGTCGGTCCCGAGGCCGCGCAGGGCGGCCCGATCGCGCTTCTGAAGAACGGCGACATGATCACCATCGACGCCATTCAGGGCACGCTGTCGGTCGATCTGGCGGATGACGAGCTCGAGACGCGCCGCAAGGCGTGGCCGGGCGCGCGCCCGACGAATTATGCCGCGGGCGCGCTGTGGAAGTTCGCCCAGCTTGTCGGCCCGACCTACAAGGGCGCGGTCACCCATCCCGGCGCGGCGGCGGAAACGCACGTCTACATGGACCAGTGAGCGCGATGCGGCGCGTCGCTCTCCTCGGACTCATCGTGGCCGCGCTGGCGGGCTGCGAAATCTCGGAAACCGGCGAGCTGCGCTTTGCGCCGCCGGCCGGCAGCGCCGGGTCCGGCGGGCGCGGTGCGCTGTCCGACCCGGCCGGCGACGCGGAGCCGATCCGGGCCGTAAGCCTCGTCGGCGGCGACGTCGTGCTCGCCGCACCGCGTGGCTACTGCGTGGATCCCGTCACGGTCGAGACCGATGACGACGGCGCTTTCGCGATGCTGGCAAGCTGCCGCATCCTCACGGGTAGCGGACCCGACGTGGCGCCCGCCGTCGTGACCGTCACGGTCGGCCCGCGAGACGAGGACGCGACGCTTCCACCGCCCGAGGCGCTGGCGCGGCTCGCCGGGGCGCCGGCCCGCGCGGCGGCGACCCGCGGCGGCCTCGTCACCGCCCAGATGCAGGCCGGTGGCAGCGACGTTCTGTCCGGGGGCGACCCGCGCTACTGGCGCGGCGCGTTCCGTCAGGGCGGGCGGCTGGTGTCTCTCGCCGTCTACGCGCCCGACGGGTCGGACCTTGCGGCCTCGGCGGGCCGGCGGTTCCTCGAACAGGTGCGCCGCGCAATCGAGACCGCCAGTGCGCGCAGCGGCAGCGCCGCCAACGGCTGATCCGGCTTCACGCGCGGATCGGAATTTGGCATCACGTAGCGGTGAGGGCGGCGGCGCGAACCGGCGCCCCGAGCGAGGGACGGGCAGGCGATGGCAGGCGACAGGCTGGGATTCATCGACAGGATCGCCGAACGCGCGGCCGAGCGCCGCTGGAAGCGTCGCGCCGCCGAGGCGGAGACTACTGATCTCGACCAGTTGCGGGGCCGGCGTGGCGCAGCGCGGCGGCTCAAGCGGCATCTCGACGACTTCCTGCATGTCGCGGACAACCGGCTGGCACTGCCGGCGATCGGCAACACGGCGTTTCCGCGTCCGCACGACGCCGACTGGGCCTGGCGCCCCGAGCTGTGGCGCGGGCCGATCCCCGAACCCGGCATCGCCTCGGTGCAGACGCAATCGACCCTGGGGCGCGAGGCGACCCTGTTTCACGATTGCACGACCTCGGAACTGACGCTGCGCCAGATCCGCAACATGCGCGAGGCGGACCTCGCGCCCTTCGGACTGCGGCTCGACGTTTTCCGCTTCGACGGGTCCTACCTGTCGCTGGCCGTCGATCTGCCACCCGACGCGGCCTTCGGCTTGAAGCGGCGCCACCTGATCCGGCTCGAGACCATCGTGGAGATGGAGAAACCGATCGAGATCTTCGTTCGGCTGAACGTGAAGCACGGCCCGAACGTCGAACAGATCGTGCGCGAGCTGCCGCTGCACCAGGAAGAGATCCGCGTCGAGTTCGACCTCGCCTATACGAAGCTGAACGAGAAGCGGGTCGAGAAACTCTGGACCGACATCATCTTCGAGGGGCCGCAGATGAACCAGGTGATCCTGCGCGACCTGACCTTCAGCCGCCGCCCTCGGGCGGAGCTCTAGTGCAAGGGAGCGCGCGATGAGTGCCTACACGCTGACCAAGACCCGCTTCATCGAGGGCGTCTGGGAGGGAGTGATCTCGGGCGAGAGCGCGGACGTGCCGCCGCCCGAAGTGCTGGTCACCCATCTCGAACAGTCGCTGCCCGGGGTCGTCGTTACGGGCAGCGACGGCCCCGGCACATGGGTCCTGCGCGTTCCGGTGCCGGTCACGCTGATCGGCGACGGGGTGCAGACCTTCGTGATCTCCGACGCGCGCACGGGCGACACGCTCGACAGCTTCGCTCTGATCGCGGGCGAGGCCCTGGGCGAGGACATCCGTGCCGAGATGGCGCTTTTGCGGGCAGAGCTCGACCTTCTGAAGCGTGCGTTCCGCCGGCACTGTCTCGAGACCAGCTGACCAGCGCCGGGCGCTTGACCTTCCCGGCCGCGGGGCAGAGGGTCGCGGGGTTTTCGCCAAGGATCCCGAACCCATGACCGAACCCGACCCGCGCCCCGTGCCGACCGGCGGGAGCGCGCTCACGGGGATTTCCCTCAAGCTCGTCTCCGTCGTCATGTTCGTGGTGATGGCGTCGCTGATCAAGGCCACCTCGGACGTCGTCCCGCCCGGCGAGGCCGTGTTCTTTCGCTCGTTCTTCGCCATGCCGGTGATCGTCGTCTGGCTGGCCGCGCGCCGGCAGCTGCGCAGCGGGCTCAAGACGTCCAACCCACTCGGTCACCTGTGGCGCGGCCTGATCGGCGTCACGGCGATGGGGTGCACCTTCGCCGGGCTCGGCCTTCTGCCGCTGCCGGAGGTGACGGCGATCGGATTCGCCGCGCCGATCCTGACCGTCCTGTTCGGTGCGCTCCTTCTGGGCGAACGGGTGCGCGCCTTCCGGATGAGCGCGGTCGTGGTCGGCCTCGTCGGCGTGTGTGTCATCATCTGGCCGCGTCTCACGCTCGACGCGAGCACCGCCGCCGCGCTCGGGGTCGCGGTCGTCCTGCTCTCCGCCGTCTTCCGCGCGCTGGCGCAGATCCAGATCCGCAGGCTGGTGGCAGACGAAGATACGGCCGCGATCGTCTTCTACTTCTCGCTGACCTCGACGCTCCTGTCGCTGCTGACGATGCCCTTCGGCTGGGCGTGGCCGCCGATCGAGGCCGCCGCGCTGCTGGTGCTCGCCGGTCTTCTCGGCGGTGTGGCGCAGATCTTTCTGACCGCTGCCTACCGCTTCGGCGAGGCCGGGCTTCTGGCTCCGTTCGACTACGCCGCGATGCTCGTGTCGATCGTGATCGGCTACGCGGTCTTCGACGAGGTGCCGACGCGCGCGATGCTGATCGGGGCGACAATCGTCATCGCCTCGGGCGTGGCAATCATCTTGCGCGAGCGCCAGCTCGGCCTGAAGCGGGGCCGTGGCCGGGCCGGCATGACGCCGCAGGGCTGACGCCCGCCCGCGTCCGAGAGCTCACAGATCGAGCGCCTCGGCCACGAGGTAGGCCGGGCGCAGCAGCGTGCGCCGATACCGGCCGAGCGGAATGCGCGACGGCACCCGGCGCATCGCCGCGGGATAGGCCGCCTCGGTCGGCCGATCCAGTGCCAGATCGGCGAGGATCCGGCCCGCGTGACTGCCCATCGCGACCCCGTTGCCATGGTATCCGAACCCCGCGAGAACGCCCGGCATATCCGGCACCGGCCCGACATAGGGCGTGAGCGTTGACGTGAGACACGCCAATCCCGACCAGCCGTGCGTGATCTCGACATCGGCCCAGGCCGGGAACAACGCCGCGAAGTGGCGCCGTATGCGCGCGTCGGTGGCGCGCGTCTCCCCCGGCCGTGCCGACAGCCCGCCGCGCATGCCGAACAGGAACCGGTCATCCGGCAGGAGCCGGAAATAGTGCAGAAGCTCGCGGGTGTCGTAGGCCATCTGACGCGAGGTCCAGCCCTGCGCCGCGCGCTCCGCCTCGGTCAGCGGGCGGGTGACGATCACGTTCGACAGGACCGGCAGGGTGCGTCCGCGCATCCAGCCCGGCACGTCCTCGGATCCGTACCCGTTGGTGGCGACGATGACCCGGTCGGCTGTCAGAGCCGGGCCGCGCCCCGTCTCCAGCCGCCAACGGGCGCCGTCTGGGCGGATCCCTGTCACCGCGGAATGGGCATGCATCACCGCGCCGGCCGCCGCGGCCGCACTGGCGAGGCCGTCGTGATAGCGCGCCGGATCGAGCGCGAATCCGATCGGGATGGTCATGGCACCGTGGAACGGACCGCCAAGCCCCGCCTGCCGCAATCCGTCCTGACCGATCACCTCCGGCGTCACGCCGTAGGCGGCCTCGATCCCGGTCGCAGCGCGGCGCAGCCGGCGCATCGCGCGGGGCGTATGGGCCAGCTGGGTTTCGCCCGCGCTGTGCGTGTCCGCCGCGATGCCGTGCCGGTCGAGAAGATCGGCGACCGTCTCCACCGCCGCGCGCTCCGCCGCGTGCCAATCGCGCGCGCCGCCGGGTCCGAACCGCCGTTCGAGGCTCCGGTCCGACGCCTTGGCCCCGCCGAGGCAGCAGAACCCGCCATTGCGCCGCGACGCGCCGAAGCCCGGTGCAGCAGCATCGAGCACCGTCACCCCCATGCCGGCCTCCGCGAGGTGCAGCGCTGCCGACAGGCCGGTAAACCCGCCGCCGATCACGGCGACCTCGGTCGTCGCATCGGCATCGAGCGCCGGCCAGTCCGGCGCCGTGCTGCGACCCCAGAAACAGGCCGCGGGCGGCGCATAGGCCGCGGCTTCGTAGAGGCGCTCCATGCCGCTCCCCGATCTATCAGCGACATGCGCGGTAGCCCGGGACCCGCCCCGCCGTCCAGCCCCGCCGCGGTTTCCTCGGCCGCAGGCGCGTGGCATGGTCGGTCGACCGACAGGACGGATCACGGCATGAAGCTCATCACCTTGGCGCAGGATCAGGCGGGGCGCGCGGGCCTGCCGGTGCATGAACAGGTCTATCGTCGCCTGCGCGAGATGGTCCTTTTCGGCGACCTGGAGCCCGGCCAGCCGGTAACGATCCAGGGGCTGACCGATCATCTCGGCGCGGGAATGACACCCGTGCGCGAGGCGTTGCGCCGGCTCACGGCAGAGGGCGCGCTGCAGTTCTCGGGCAACCGCCGAATCACCGTGCCGGTGCTCGACGCAGCGGCGATCGAGGAACTGGCGCTGGCCCGCGCGGCACTCGAGCCGGAACTCGCGCGCCGCGCCGCGGCCCGTGCATCAGCGCAGGACATCGCGCAGCTCACCGCGACCGACGCGCGGCTCGACCGTGCGATCGCCGCCGGCGACGTGAGCCTTTACCTGCGCGAAAACCACCGCTTCCATGCGGAGCTGACCGCGCTGGCCGGCGCGCCGATCCTGCAGTCGGTCGTCGACGGGCTCTGGCTGCGCTTCGGCCCGTCGCTCCGCGCGGTCTGCGCCGGCGCGGGGCCGCTCGGCCTGCCCGACCGTCACAAGGACATGCTGGCGGCGATCGGCCGTGCCGACGGCGATGCGGCCGCAGCGGCGATGGCGCTCGACGTCACACAGGGGATGGAGCGGATCGCGGCGCACCTTGACGAGCGGAGCGGTCCCGCGGATTGACCTTCGAATAATTTGATCATATTTCGGCGCCAGCCCCGCACGAGGAGTTCGCCATGGCCCATCTCACCAACACCGCACCGACGGCCGAGCTGCAGGCGCTCGACGCCGCCCACCACATGCATCCCTTCACCCACGGCGCCGGTCTCGCCGACAAGGGTGTGCGCATCATGACACGCGGCGAGGGCGTCTGGCTGACCGACAGCGAGGGCAATCGCATCCTCGACGCGATGGCCGGGCTCTGGTGCGTGAACGTGGGCTATGGCCGCCAGGAGCTCGTGGAGGCGGCGGCGGCGCAGATGTCCGAACTGCCGTTCTACAACACCTTCTTCCAGACCAGCCACGTACCGGCGATCCGGCTGGCCGAACGCCTCGCCCAGCTGGCGCCGGATCCGCTCAACCACGTGTTCTACGCCTCCTCCGGGTCCGAGGCGAACGACACCAACCTGAGACTCGTGCGCACGTACTGGGAAATGAAGGGCCAGCCGCAGCGAAAGGCGATCATCTCGCGCTGGAACGCCTATCACGGCTCCTCGGTGGGCTCGGGGTCGCTCGGCGGGATGAAGGGAATGCACGCCCAGGGCGGCATGCCGATTCCGGATATCCACCACATCGACCAGCCGAACTGGTGGTCCGAAGGGGGCGACATGACGCCCGAAGAGTTCGGTGTCGCGCGCGCCCGTCAGCTCGAGCAGAAGATCGAGGAGCTGGGACCCGACACCGTCGCGGCCTTCATCGCCGAGCCGGTCCAGGGCGCCGGTGGCGTGATCGTGCCGCCCGAAACCTACTGGCCCGAGATCCAGCGGATCGTCGACAAGTACGGCATCCTGCTGATCGCAGACGAGGTGATCTGCGGCTTCGGACGTACCGGCAACTGGTTCGGATCCCAGACGATGGGTCTTCGGCCCGACGTGATGACCGTCGCCAAAGGACTGTCCTCGGGCTACCAGCCGATCGGCGGGTCGATCGTATCGGACGAGATCGCATCGGTGCTTGGCGGCGACGAATTCAACCACGGCTATACCTATTCGGGTCACCCGGTGGCCTGCGCCGTCGCTCTGGAAAACCTGCGCATTCTCGATGAGGAAGGAATCGTGACCCGCGTGCGCGAGGAGACCGGCCCCTACCTGAAGGAGCGCTTCGAAAGCCTTGTCGAACACCCGATGGTGGGCGAGGCGAAGATCGTCGGCCTCATGGGCTCGATCGCGCTGACACCCGACAAGGCCGCCCGTGCCGCCTTCGCGGCGGATGCCGGAACCGTCGGCCTGATCTGCCGCGAACGTTGCTTCGCCAACGACCTGATCATGCGCCACGTCGGCGATCGGATGATCGTGTCTCCGCCGCTGGTCATCACCAAGGACGAGATCGACACGCTGATCGAACGCGCCTGGCGGTCGCTCGACGAGGCAATGGCCGAAGTCGAGGCCCAAGGCCTGATGAAACCCGCCGCAGTGGCCTGACCGAAGACAGCGGAGCGGCTCCGCCGCACCGGTCATCTCGCGCGTCGGCTGCGCCTCCGGGCTCGGGTCGCCGCCCGGTGGTCAATACGCTCTTGTATCGCACGCATGGCGGCGTGGCAGGGGTGGGTTTTGCCTCCGGCGGGGGTTTTCGGGCAAGATGAAGGGTCATCGGGTCGCGCCTATGCCGTCAGGCATACGCGATCGACGCGCACGACATCACGTCCAAGCGCAAGATCCGATCTTCATCTTGCCAATAAACCCCGGGGGCGGCGCAGCCGCGGGGCGGAGCCCCTCCGCAGGCAACGTCCGCGTCTACCAACGGGTCAACGCGTCCTCGTCGGCCACCTTGGCCGCAACCCAGTTTTCACCCTCTGTGCCACGTTCCTTTTTCCAGAACGGCGCGCGGGATTTCAGATAGTCCATCAGGAAGTCGGCCGCCTCGAAGGCGTCGCGGCGATGCGGCGCGGCCGTGGCGACCATCATGATCCGCTCGCCCGGCCGGAGGGGCCCATGACGGTGGATCACAAGGACGTCGCCGAGAGACCAGCGCTGCGCGGCCTCCTCGGCGATCGCGGTCAAGGCCTTCTCGGTCATCCCGGGGTAGTGTTCGATGTCCATGCTCGCGAGGCCGCCGTCGCCGCGCACAATGCCGGCGAATGTCACGACGGCGCCCATGTCCGTGCGGTCCCGGGCGAAGTCCGCGCATTCCGCCCCGTAGTCGAAGGGCGCCGCTTGCACCACAACGCGCATCGGGATCAGCCCCCGGTCATCGGCGGAAAGAAGGCGACTTCGCGGGCGTTCGCGAGCGGGCTGTCGAAGTCGCCGAGTTCCTGGTCCACGGCAACGCGGATCGCCGAAAGGTCGGCGAAGGCCGCGGCGTAGCGATCCTCGCGCCCACGCAATTCCTCGACGAGATCCGACACTGTCGCGGCCGAGGTCTCGATCCGCTCGCGCGGCAGACCAATGCGTTCACGGACCCAGGCGAAGTACAGCACATCCATCACGGCGCCTCCTTGAGATACGGGGTGGCCTTGCGGAAATAGTCCCACCCGGTGACGAGCGTCAGGGCCGCCGCGATCCACAGGAGCGCAATGCCCGCGTTGCCGGTCCAGACCATCCCCGCGAGCTTCCACTGCAGGCCCTGAACGTCCTCGGCGCGGCCT
The DNA here is from genome assembly GCF_900172265.1 of Roseivivax jejudonensis. GTDB lineage: Bacteria > Pseudomonadota > Alphaproteobacteria > Rhodobacterales > Rhodobacteraceae > Roseivivax > Roseivivax jejudonensis. The sequence goes on from NZ_FWFK01000001.1 coordinate 801,454, forward strand.
TCGAGGATGTCGGCGATCATCGCGTTGTCCATCCCCCAGGACGCGATCCCGAGATAGTGTTCCCAGACCCCCTGCGCAAAGAGCACGGCGATCGCGACCATCTGCAGGGTCGTCTTCCACTTGGCGAGCTTGGTGACTTTCAGGGTCCCGGCGGTATCGCCGAGATATTCGCGCAGGCCCGAGACGAAGACCTCGCGGAAGAGGATGACCGTCGCCGGCAGGACCAGCCACGGCGACATCGAGGAATAGCCCACGATGACCATGAGCGCGATCACCACCATCGCCTTGTCGGCGATCGGATCGAGCATGGTGCCGAGCTTCGTTTCCTGTTTCCACGACCGTGCGAGGTGCCCGTCGAACCAGTCGGTCACCGCCGCGCCGATGAACAGCACGAGCGCGAGCCAATCGGCGAAGGGCCGTGTGAAGTAGAGAAACATCACCGCGAGGCCCGGCGCCGCGAGAAGGCGCAGGACGGTCAGGACGTTGGGCAGGTTCCATGTCATGGGCGGGTTCTATCCCGGATCGCTTGGCGGCGGAAGGTGCGTGGAGATCAACGCGAGCCGCCCGGTCCGGGGTCCGCCGCCGCGGCCGCTGCGGCGCGTTTTGCCAGGCGGTCGAGAAACAGCGCGCGGGCCGGCGGCAGTGGCCGGTCGCCGAGCGACGGGGCGAGGTGATGGCCCAGGAAATGCCCGGTTGTGCCCAATGCGCGGAGCACCTCGTCGTCGCCGCGGTTGCCTTCGCCGTGCAGCGCCGGCGGCAGCGGCAGCAGCCGGTCGGCCCAGTCGCCCGCACCCTCGACCGTGACCGCGCGCCCGGTCCGCGGCGACACGTAGCGCAGCCCCTCCGTCGCGCCGGTCACCGCGCAGGCGGAGAGGTCGAGCCCGTACCCCGTCTCGTCGAGCAGCATCACCTCCCATCGGAGGTAGTAGAACGGCCAGTCCGGTGTCGTGCCGAGCGTGTCGAGCAGGAGCGTCGTGGCCCGGTAGAGTCCGAGATGGGGTTCCCGGTCGGGCAGCACGAAGGCGAGCAGCGCACAGACCGCGTTCAGACCCGACAGCGCCAGCGGATCGGCCATCGCCTGCCCCGCGCGCGAGCGCCGGAGTTCCGCGGCGTAGGTGCCGATATGATCCTCGAGCCGGGCGCGCCAGGCAAGGTCGAGCTCGGCGCCCGGCTGCAGCATCGGCGCGGCCTTGCGCGAGGTCGCGCCGCGCAGGACGCCCGCGTGACGGCCGTGCGCCTCGGTGAAGACCTCCAGGATCGCCGAGGTTTCGCCGTGCCGCCGCACGCCGAGCAGGATTCCGGTATCGCGCCACTCCATGAGCGGGGACTATCGGGCCACGGCACGCGGCCGGCAAGGGCGGGCGGGGTTGCCCTGTCCGCGCCCGCCCGCCAAGAGAGGTCATGACCCGGACCGCCCGTTTCGCCGCACTCGCCATCGCGTTCGTCGCGCTCGTCACGCTGATCGTGCACGTGCGGCTCGGGCTGGCCGCGCGCCCGGACTGGCCGCTCTGGCGCGAGTTGTGGCGCACCGGTCGCTTCTTCACGGTGCTGACCGTGGCGCTCGTGGCGGTGCATTTTCTGTGGGTCGGCCTCTCGGGGCGGGCGAGCGCTGCGCTCGCCGGGGGCGTGACGCTCTGGATCGGGATCGTCGGCGCGGTCTACCACGCGCTGCTGTGGCGGCCGCTCGAGGGGCTGCGGCTCTACGTCGATCACTCCATGCACAGCCTGCTGCCGGTCCTTGTCGCGGCCTGGTGGCTGGCCTGCGCGCCGAAAGGGGCGTTGCGCCCGGCCCACGCGGCCTGGTGGCTGGGCTGGCCGGGACTCTACGTCGCCTACGTGCTTGCGCGCGGGATGACAGATGGACGGTATCCGTACTTCTTCGTCGATCCGGGCCGGATCGGCTGGCTGATGGTGGGGGTCTGGGTGCTGGCGCTCGGCGCGGTGTTCTGGCTCGGCGGCGTGGGTCTCGTCCGGCTTGGCCGATGGCTTTCGCGGTCGCGCGACCCGGTGATAGGGTAGCACGGCGCATCGCCACGCACCCACCGCAACGCCCCGTCGCGCGACCGCGTCAGACGAGCCCGTCTTCGCCGAGCAGATCGCGGCCCGCACGATCCTCGAGTTCGATCACCCACAGGTCGGGATCACTCCGCGCCTCGCGCGCGACCGCATCGTCGCACTCCGCCTCGGCACCCTCGCGCAGGACGTCCCAGCGGCGCGTGTCGGACATCAGGTCGTAGCGGCGGCAGAGGACCCGGGCCGTGCCGTCCATGCGCGCGATCTTGACCAGCACGGCGCCGGCGGTGTCGTCGCCCTTGCGCGTGACGAAGGCGGGAATGCCGGCGAGGTCGAGCCGGCGGCGGTAGGCCGAGACCCAGAGCGCGGTCGCGAGACGCGGTTCAGCCATCGCCGTCGCGGAACTCGAGCCCCATTTCCGAGTACCGCTCGCTCTCTTCGAGCCAGCCTTCGCGGACCTTCACCTGAAGAAACAGGTGCACGCGCCGGCCGAGGAAGGTCTCGATCTCGGCGCGAGACTGCTGGCCGATGGTCTTGATCGTCTCGCCCCGGTGGCCGAGCACGATGCCCTTGTGGCCGTCGCGGGCCACGTAGACCACCTGATCGATGCGGGCCGAGCCGTCCTTGCGTTCTTCCCAGTTCTCCGTTTCGACGGTCAGCTGGTAGGGCAGTTCCTGGTGCAGGCGCAGGGTCAGCTTCTCGCGCGTCATTTCGGCGGCGATCATCCGCATCGGCAGGTCGGCGATCTGGTCCTCTGGATAGAGCCAAGGGCCCTCGGGCACCGCACCGGCGAGCCAGCGCCGCAAATCCTCGGTGCCGTATCCCTTCTCGGCCGAGATCATGAACGTCTCGGTGAAGCTCATCCGGTCGTTGAGGCGCTGCGACAGCGCGAGCAGCGTTTCCGCCTTCACCCGGTCGATCTTGTTGATGGCGAGCGCAACGGGCCGGCCGTGCGCCTCGGTGTCGAGACGGTCGAGAATCGCCTCGACACCCTCGGTCATGCCGCGATGCGCCTCGATCAGCAGGACCACGACGTCGGCGTCTGCGGCACCGCCCCAGGCGGCGGCGACCATCGCGCGGTCGAGGCGGCGGCGCGGCTTGAACAGACCCGGCGTGTCGACGAAGACGAGCTGGCTGTCTCCTTCCATCGCGACGCCGCGAATCCGGGCGCGCGTGGTCTGCACCTTGTGCGTGACGATGGAGACCTTGGCGCCGACCATGCGGTTGAGCAGCGTCGACTTGCCCGCGTTGGGCTCTCCGATCAGCGCGACGAATCCGGCGCGGGTGGTCATGGGGCGTGGTCCTTCTCAGAAGGTCCGGCGTCTAGCGCGGCCGCGCGCATTTGGCCAGAGCCGCGTCCGGAGTGCCAGAGCGTGTAGAGCCCGGAGCCCACGATCAGCCCGGCACCGGCCAGCATCAGGGCATCCGGGCGTTCGCCGAAAACCACGTAGGCGAGTACCAGCGCCGCGATAAGACGGGTGTACCGGAATGGCGCGACAACGGCGACCGCGCCGGTGCGCATCGCCTGGGTCAGCGCGCCGTAGGCGACGACCCCGGTGACCGCCGTCGCCGCGAGAAGCCCTGCCGCCGCCGGCTGCGGCATCGCCGGCAACCCCGGTTCGAACGCGAGAATGACGAGCCCCGCCAGAGTGACCGTCGCGAACCCGGGAATACCGAGTTGCGTTGTCGAGATCTCGGGTGGGCTGGCGCGCGTGGCGACGTCGCGTCCGGCGAATCCGATCATGCCCAGCACGGCGAAAAGCGCCGAAGCCTCGAACCCCTCGGCGCTCGGTCGCAGGATCAGCAGCACGCCGACAAAACCGATGCCCATCGCGAGCCAGCGGCGCGCGCCCACCGGTTCGGCGAGGGCGAGCGCCGCCCCGAGCGTGACGACGAGGGGCGCGGCCTGCAGGATCGCCGATGTCACCGACAACGGCGCGAAGGCCAGCGCCAGAGCGTAGAACAGTCGACCCGTTACCTCGAACCCGGAGCGCAGCAGCATCGTGCGCGACAGGTAGGCGCGGGTCCAGACCGGCAAACCGGCCCGCCGGACAAGCGCGGCATATAGGACAAGCCCGCCCAGACCGAAGATCAGCGTGCCGAGCCCGGGAGAGACAGTCGCCGTCGCGGCCTTGAAGAGCGCGTCCTCGATCGCGAAGCCGAGCATCGCCGCGGACATGAGGAGCGCGCCGCGGGTTTCGGGCGTCATTCCCCGCGCTCGAGGCGGGAGAGAAGCGCGCTGGCCGCCTGTTGCTCGGCCTGCCGCTTGGACGAGGCTTTCGCATCCGCCGTCTCGCCCGAGGTCAGCCGCACTTCGATCGTGAAGACCGGCTGATGATCGGGCCCCTCGCGCCCCGTCTCGACGTAGGACGGCGGCGGCAGGCCGCGTCCCTGCGCCCATTCCTGCAGCGCCGTCTTGGGGTCGCGCGCGTCCTCTTCGACACGGTCGATGCGATCGCCCCAAAGCCTAAGGATCATGTCGCGCGCGGCCTCGAAGCCGGCATCGGTATAGACCGCCGCGATCACCGCCTCCATCGCGTCGCCCAACAGCGCCATCTTGCGCCGGCCGCCCGACAGACGTTCCGATCGCCCGAGCTTCAGCGCGTCGCCGATGCCGAATTGCCGCGCGACCTCGGCGCAGGCTTCCTTGCGGACGAGCGCGTTGTAGCGGGGGGCGAGCTGGCCCTCGGCCGCGGTGGGATCGCGAGCCAGAAGCGCCTCGGCCATGACGAGGCCGAGCACGCGGTCACCGAGGAATTCCAGCCGCTGATTGTCCTCGCGATGCGGTCCGGACATCGATCCGTGCGTCAGCGCACGCGCCAGTAGGCCGGGATCGGCGAAACGGTGCCCCAGCCGGGCCTCGAGATCCGCGAGCGCTGCCGACCGCTTCACTCGATCCTCTCGAAGAAGCGATCGGCGCGCCAGGTCCAGAAGAACAGCATCGAGCTGCCGGCGGAGGAAAAGACGACACGCCGCGCCCGGCCCACGAGGTTCTCGTAGGGCACGTATCCGACGCCGCCGGCCACGGTGGGCACGCGGCTGTCCGAGGAGTTGTCGCGGTTGTCGCCCATCATGAAGTAGTGGCCCTCGGGCACCTCGTAGACCGGCGTGTTGTCCGACCCCTGGCGCGAGATGTTGAGCACGGAATGCTCGACACCGTTCGGCAGCGTTTCGACGAACTTTTCCTTCACGCAGGTGCCGCCATCCCCGACCGGTCCGTTGGCGCAACGCGGTCGAAGCCGCTGCGGGCCCTGCGGCTGGGCGATCTCCTCGAAGGTGCCGTCCGGGGTCATCTCGACCGCCGTGCCGTCGATCTGCAGCACGCCGTCGACCATTTGGAGGCTCTCGCCCGGCAGGCCGACGACCCGCTTGATGAAGTCGCGTCCGGTCAAGGGATGGCGAAAAACCACCACGTCGCCGCGCTCGGGCTCCGAGCCGAAGATCCGGGTATTGTCGCCGTCGAGGAAGCCGCAAATGTCGGCGGCGTCGATGTCGATGCCGATCGCCGGAAGATAGAGCGACGGGCAGGATGCGTAGGAATAGCCGTAGGTCATCTTATTGACGAAGAGGAAGTCGCCGATGAGCAGCGTGTCCTTCATCGAGCCCGACGGGATCCAGAACGGCTGAAAGAAGAGCGTGCGGAAGATCCCGGCGATCAGGAGGGCGTAGACCACGGTCTTGACCGTTTCGAGAAAGCCCCCGCCGGAGCTCGTCTTCTTGTCGCGCGCCATCTGGCTCTGCCTTCCCGCCTGCCTCTCGTGCGCGGGCTTCTTGGGCGCCGTCGGGGTGGGAGTCAAGCGAGGCTCGTCGGCGCATCGCCCGACGGGATGGCCGGCACGCGAAGGCGCGTGGTCACCCGGTGCGGGGCCGGGCCTCGATGACGACGAAGGCCTGCGCCCAGGGATGGTCGTCCGTGAGCGTGACGTGGATGATCGCCTCGTGCCCGGCCGGCGTCATCTCGGCCAGCCGGTCCCGCGCCCAGCCGGTCACGTGCATCACTGGCTGGCCGGTCGGCAGGTTCGTGACCGACATGTCCTTCCAGGCGATCCCCATGCGCAGCCCGGTACCGAGCGCCTTGGAACACGCCTCCTTGGCGGCCCAGCGTTTTGCGTAGGTGCCCGGCGTGTCGGCCCGCCGCTCGGCCTTGCGCTGTTCGATGTCGGTGAAAACCCGGTTGCGAAAGCGATCACCGAACCGATCGAGCGTGGCCGCGATACGCTCGATGTTGCACAGGTCGGTGCCGACACCGAGGATCATGTTCCCTCGTAGATCTGCGAAAGCCGATCCGCGCCGTGCCCGCCCGACCAGGTAAAGCTGTTGTCGGCAGCCCGGGCGAAATCGTCGATGCCAAGGGCGGGAAACTGGAAGAAGGTCGGCGCGCGGGTCTGCGTCATCGCGAAGACGAGGCGCGAGATCCCGGCCCAGCGCATCGCCGCGAGGCACATCTCGCACGGCTGCATGGAGGCGATCAGCGTCGCCTCCGAAAGGTCCGTGGTCCCGAGCGCGGCGCCGGCGCGGGCGATCGCCACGATCTCCGCATGGCGGCTGGGATCGCGGGTCTCCCCCACTTCGTTGGCATGCGGGCCGAAGACCTCGCCCCGATGCAGCACCGAGGCCGTGAAGACCGGCGCGCCCGCGTGCAGCTCCAGCGCACGGTCGATCACGGCGTCCAGCGCCGCGCGTTCGGTTTCCGTCGGGGTCATCGGTGCTCGTCCCTGGGGCTCGTGATCATCCACGGGCTTCGTCCATCAGGCGCCGCATCTCGGCGATTGCGGGCCCGAGGCCGCGAAACACCGCTTCGCCGATGAGGAAGTGCCCGATATTGAGCTCGACCACCTGCGGGATCGCAGCCACAGGCCCGACCGTGTCGTAGGCAAGGCCGTGACCGGCATGCACCTCGAGCCCGAGCGCGTGCGCTTTCGCGGCCATGTCCCGCAAGCGGGACAGCTCGGCGTCGCGCTCCTGCAGCCGGCCTTCGGCGTGCAGATCGCAATAGGCGCCGGTGTGCAGCTCGATGACGGCTGCGCCGACCGCTGCGGCGGCCTCCACCTGCGTGGCGTCCGCTGCGATGAACAGAGATACGCGCGCGCCGGCCTCCCGCAGCGGGGCGATGAACCGGGTGAGCCGGTCGGTGTCGCCCGCCACCTCCAGGCCGCCCTCGGTCGTGCGCTCCTCGCGCCGCTCCGGCACGAGGCAGACCGCGTGCGGTTTGTGCTTCAGCGCGATCGCCTGCATTTCGTCGGTCGCGGCCATTTCGAAATTGAGCGGCACGCGCAGCATCGCCGCGAGGGCGGAGATATCGTCGTCCCGGATGTGGCGGCGATCCTCCCGCAGGTGCGCCGTGATTCCATCGGCGCCGGCCTCCTCGGCCAATTGCGCCGCGCGCAACGGGTCGGGCACCGTGCCGCCGCGCGCGTTGCGCAGCGTGGCGACGTGGTCGATGTTGACGCCGAGGCGCAGGCGGCCGCGTTGCTCACTCATGAACTTTCTCCGATCGGGACGGGACTCGGGGCGAAGCTAGTCCGCGCGCGCGGCGGCGTCAGCCCGCATCTTCACCTTCGCGTTTGCCCTTGGCCGCGCTCTTGGCCTTGAGCGCCGCAAGCTTGGCGGCGAGCACGCCCTTCCGCCGGTTCTGGTAGGCGCGGATGATCGGCACCGACAGGTAGTAGCAGATTAGGCCGGCGACGATTCCCGGCACCACGCCACCGACCATGTAGGGATAGAAGACCTCGCGATAGAAGATCGCGAGTCCCTCCCAGTGCGGTTCGGCCGGGGTGAACAGAGCGATGATATTGTCCCAGAGTTCCTCGCCCGCGCGCACGAACTTCGTGCCGAGCGTGCCGTGCTGGGTCGGATCGCTCTCGATGCCGAGCATCCAGTAGCCGGTGGTCATCGAGATCACGCCGATCGGCAGGTAGGTCAGCGGATTGCCGAAAAACGTCCCCAGAAGCGCGGCCACGGCATTGCCGCGCAGCAGGATCGCGAGGAACACCGCGAGGAAGAAGTGCAGTCCGTAGAATGGCGTGAAAGTCGTGAAAACCCCGGCAAAGATGCCGCGGGCGATCCGCTCGGGCGGATCGGGCAGGCGATGCAGCCGGTGCTGGACGTATCGCGCGGCACGCGCCCAGCCGCCGCGCGGCCAGAGCGCATGTCCGACCACCTTCCACACCGACCGCTTGTCGCGGCGCTTGAAGACCACGCTGCGCCCCTTCCCCGCGTCCTGCGCGTGCTATCCGACCGGCCGGGTCATTCCGCCGCCTCCGGGCGCGCGGCAAGGCCCGGATCGCGCCGCCGTTCGACAGTCGCGACATCGTCCTCGGCATCGAGGGCGGACATCACCAGGTGCAGATGCTCGGCGTCTCGCAGATCGATATCCATCAGCAGCCTGTAGAAGTCCGGCTTCCGGTCCATGAAATGTAGGTCGGAGATATTGGCAGAACGCTCACCGATCAATGTGCAAATCCGTCCCAGCACGCCCGCGCCGTTGCCGATCGTCATGTCGAGCGTGACCGTGTAGACCGCCGGATGGTTGCCGTCGGCCCAGTGCAGGTCGACCCAGCGCGCCGGCTGGTTCTCGACCTCGGCAAGCGCCGCACAGTCGATCGCGTGGACGAACACGCCGCGCCCCCGCCGCGCGATGCCGACGATGCGCTCTCCGGGCAGAGGCTGGCAACAGGGCGCGCGGGTGAAGCCGACATCGTGATCGAGGCCGATCACGGCGTGGCTGGCATCCACCGTCTCGCTCGCCTTCGGACGAAGATCGGGATAGAGCGCGCGCACAACGTCGCGCGCCGAAAGCTCGGCCGATCCCAGCCGCGCGAGCAACGTCTCGGCATCGGGCAGGCGCAGGATCTCCGCCGCCTTGTCGAGCGCCTTCGCCGACGCGGTCTTGCCCATCGACGCGAAGGCGGACCGCGCCAGTTCGCGTCCGAGCTTGATGTAGCGTTCGCGGCCGGCCTCGCGGAGCGACCGCCGGATTGCCGACTTGGCCTTGCCGGTCGTCGCGATGTCGAGCCACGTGGCCTGCGGCGTCTGCCCCTCGGCCGTGATGATCTCGACCGACTGGCCGTTCTTGAGACGAGTCCAGAGCGGCACGCGGATGCCGTCGACCTTGGCGCCCACGCAGGCGGCGCCGATCCGGGTATGGATGGCGTAGCCGAAATCGAGCGGCGTCGCGCCCTTGGGCAGCTTCACGACCTCGCCTTTCGGCGTGAAGCAGAAGACCTGGTCGGAGTACATCTCGAGCTTTACGGCCTCGAGGAATTCGTCGTGGTCGTCCTCCTGGTCGAACTGTTCGGTCAGCGATGCGATCCAGCGTGCGGGGTCGACGGCAAAGGGGTTCTCCGCCCGCTCGCCGTCGCGATAGGCCCAGTGCGCCGCGACGCCGGTCTCGGCCACGTCGTGCATCTGTCGCGTGCGGATCTGTACCTCCACCCGCTTGCCGTCGCGGCCCGAAACGGTGGTGTGGATCGAGCGGTACCCGTTCGACTTGGGCTGGCTGATGTAATCCTTGAATCGGCCCGGAACGGCGCGCCAGCGCTGGTGAATGGCTCCGAGCGCGGCGTAGCAGTCCTCCTCGGACCGGGTGATCACGCGAAAACCGTAGATATCGGACAGCCGCGAAAAGCCCATCTCCTTTTCCTGCATCTTGCGCCAGATCGAGTAGGGCTTCTTCGCGCGGCCGAAGACCTCGGCGTCGATCCCGACCTTGTCGAGTTCGTGGCGCATGTCCGACGTGATGCGGTGGATGACGTCGCCGGTCTCCTTCTGCAGGTTGATGAATCGCCGGATGATCGATGCGCGGCCCTCGGGCTGCAGCACCCGGAACGCCAGATCCTCGAGTTCCTCGCGCATCCACTGCATGCCCATCCGCCCGGCGAGCGGGGCGTAGATGTCCATCGTCTCGCGCGCCTTCTGCACCTGCTTGTCCTGGCGCATGGCGCGGATCGTGCGCATGTTGTGAAGCCGGTCCGCGAGCTTCACGAGGATCACGCGCAGGTCCTTCGACATCGCGATGAAGAGCTTGCGGAAGTTCTCCGCCTGCTTGGTCTGCGACGACGACAGCTGCAGGTTGGTCAGCTTGGTGACCCCGTCCACGAGCGTGGCGACCTCGTCACCGAAGGTAACCGAGATTTCCTGGTAGGTGGATTTCGTGTCCTCGATCGTGTCGTGCAGAAGCGCTGTCACGATCGTCGCGTCGTCGAGCTGCTGTTCCGTCAGGATGGCGGCGACGGCGACTGGATGGGTGAAATAGGGCTCGCCCGATTGCCGGACCTGACCGGCATGCATCCGCTCGCCGTAGGCATAGGCAGTGCGGATCATCTCCGCATTGGTGCGCGGATTGTAGTTGTGGACGAGGGCGATGAGGTCGTCCGCCGAAATCATCGCCCTGTCGTCTCCTTTCGGCAGCGGCCGGACCTCAGCCTTGACCCTGCGCCTCCATCAGTGCGCGCAGGAGCTTCTCTTCGGACATATCGTCCTCCTGCGGCTTGTCGGGCTCGGCCCCCATGAGGAGCGCCATCGCGTCGTCCTCGGGCTCGTCGACCTCGATCTGGGTCTGGTTCGATTCGATCATCCGCTCGCGCAGCTCGTCGGCCGACTGCGTTTCGTCGGCCACCTCGCGCAGCGCGACGACCGGGTTCTTGTCGTTGTCGCGATCGACGGTGATCGGCGCGCCGGACGAGATTTCGCGGGCGCGGTGTGCAGCGAGCAGAACCAGGTCGAACCGGTTCGGTACCTTGTCGACGCAATCTTCAACGGTGACGCGGGCCATGATGCCTCCAGCCTGATCGGACGGATCCTGAAAGCGCGTTCTCTAACGCGGATCATGGGGCTTGACAAGAGGCGCACCTTCAGATCGGCGCGACGTCCCGAAGCGCTTCGGGGGGCAGCGCCGCGAGCATGTCCTCAACGCGCGCGCCGGTTCCGGGATGGCGCCAGCCCGGCGCGATCTCGGCCAGCGGACCGAGGACGAAGGCCCGGTCCTGCATGCGGGGATGCGGCAGGATCAGCTCCGCCGGGGTCGCCGCGCGCTGCGCGTCGGCCGACAATGCGCGCCAATCTGCCTGAACCGCGGCATCGGGAAGCAGGGTTTCGCCCACGGCGATCAGGTCCAGGTCGATGACCCGCGCCGCCCACCGCGTGCTCCGGGTCCGCCCCAGCCGGGCCTCGACCGAATGCAGCGCCGCCAGCACATCCCCGGGCGAGCCTTTCCCCGGCGCCGCCAGAGCTGCAACCGCATTAACGAAATCTGGACCCGAACCTTTTGGAATGGCTGGATTCGCGTAGAACCGGCTCAGCCGGCGAAGCGCCAGCCCCTCGCCGCACAATGCGACCAGCGCGGCACGAAGCGCCTCGGCAGAGGTTTCGTGCGGACCCGGCAGGTTCGATCCGAGGGCGATCAGGATATCTTGCTCAAAATTCAATAATCGCATATCGTTAAAGCGCTTAACTGATCGCTTGAAGCCCGACGCATTACATTTATTTTTCAGGTTGTGTGACGCCACCCATTTTCACTCACGGATCGACCGGCGGCACGCATTCATCGAAGGAAGATTTTATGTTTTACAAAGACGAACGGCTCGCGCTGTTCATAGACGGGTCTAACCTGTACGCAGCCGCGAAATCGCTCGGGTTCGACATCGACTATAAACTGTTGCGCCAGGAATTCGTCAGGCGCGGCAAGATGCTTCGGGCCTTTTACTACACCGCGCTCCTCGACAACGACGACTATTCTCCGATTCGGCCCCTCGTCGATTGGCTGCACTACAACGGCTTCACGATGGTGACCAAGCCGGCGAAAGAATACACCGACAGCCAGGGCCGCCGTAAGGTAAAGGGCAACATGGATATCGAGCTCACGGTCGATGCCATGGAGCTGGCGCCGCGCGTCGACCATATAGTGCTGTTCTCGGGAGACGGGGATTTCCGGCCGCTGGTCGAAAGTCTCCAACGTCAGGGCGTCCGCGTTTCGGTGGTGTCCACCATCCGCAGCCAGCCGCCGATGATCGCCGACGAGTTGCGCCGACAGGCCGACAACTTCATCGAGCTCGACGAGCTGCGCGAGGTCATCGGACGTCCGCCGCGGCACGGTTCGAACGACGGCAATGCCGAGGCCGTGAACGCCTGAGCCGTCCGTGAGCGAGACGCTTCTCGCGCTCGGCGGTCTCTTTCTCGCGGCGTTCGGGGCGGCGACGATCCTGCCGTTCCAGTCCGAGGTGGTGTTCGTGGCGCTGCAGCTGCGCGATGCGGCGGGTATGGGGATGCTCGTCGCGGTCGCCAGCGTCGGCAACGTTCTCGGCGCGGTCGTGAACTACGTGCTCGGCCGCGGCGCCGAGCGCTTCCGCGGCACGCGCTGGTTTCCCGCGAGCGAGCGCCAGCTCGACCGGGCGCAGGGCTGGTGGGGCCGCTGGGGCGTCTGGACGCTCCTGCTGAGCTGGGCGCCGTTCGGCGACGCCTTTACCGTGATCGCCGGCATAATGCGGACGCCGGCCTGGCTGTTTCTTGCCCTGGTCACGCTGGCCAAGACCGCGCGCTACGCGCTCCTCGCGTGGGGCACCGCGGCAGCCGGCTGACCGCCCGCGCCCCACTGGACCCGCCGCGCCTCATTGCATAGGTCTGGCATTGAATTGGAGGTGCCCATGGCCAAGCCCCCCCTGACGCTCTACCTCGCCGCGCCACGCGGCTTCTGCGCCGGCGTCGACCGGGCGATAAAGATCGTCGAGATGGCGCTCGAGAAATGGGGCGCACCCGTCTACGTGCGCCACGAGATCGTGCACAATCGCTACGTGGTCGACGGCCTGCGGGACAAGGGCGCGGTTTTCGTCGAGGAGATCAAGGACTGCCCGCCGGACCGGCCGGTGATCTTCTCCGCCCACGGCGTGCCCAAGGCCGTGCCGGCCGAGGCCGCGGCGCGCGAGATGGTCTATGTCGACGCGACCTGCCCGCTGGTGTCGAAGGTGCACATCGAGGCCGCCCGCCACCACGAGAACGGCCTGCAGATGATCATGATCGGCCATGCCGGCCACCCCGAGACGATTGGCACGATGGGCCAGCTGCCCGAAGGCGAGGTACTGCTGGTCGAAACGCCCGAGGATGTCGCCCGCGTCGAGGTCCGCGACCCCGAGAAGCTCGCCTTCGTCACGCAGACCACGCTCTCGCTCGACGACACCGCCGAGATCGTCGCGGCGCTGAAGGCGCGCTTCCCCGCGATCGTCGGTCCGCACAAGGAAGACATCTGCTACGCCACCACCAACAGGCAGGAAGCGGTCAAGGCGATGGCGCCCGATTGCGACGCCATGCTCGTGGTCGGCGCGCCGAACTCGTCCAATTCCAAGCGCCTCGTCGAGGTCGGTGCCCGCGCCGGCTGCGCCTACGCGCAACTGGTCCAGCGCGCAGCCGACATCGACTGGCGCGCACTCGACGGCATCCGGACGGTCGGCATCACCGCCGGCGCCTCGGCGCCCGAGATCCTCATCGACGAGGTCGTCGACGCGTTCCGGAGCCGCTACGCGGTGACGGTCGAGACGGTGACAACCGCCGAGGAACACGTCGAGTTCAAGGTGCCCCGGGTCCTGCGCGAACCGGCCTGAGCGAGGCCGGCCGCGGACCGCCTTGACGGCCGCGGCCAACCCGGAGAGCCTTTCGCGGCACGCCGCCGCGAAAGGATCGCCCGATGTCCCTGCAGTTCCTCCTGACCGCCATCGTGGTGGTCATCGCGCCCGGGACGGGCGTTCTCTACACGCTGGCGATCTCGCTCGGACAGGGCCGCCGCGCCGGGCTCTGGGCGGCGCTCGGCTGCACCGTCGGGATCGTGCCGCATCTCGCCGCCGCGATCCTCGGACTCGCGGCGCTTCTGCACACCTCGGCGCTACTCTTCGCGGCGGTCAAGTGGGCCGGCGTGGCCTACCTGCTGTGGCTCGCCTGGCAATCTATCGGACAGGGCGGCGCGCTCGCCGTGACCGAGGAGCGGCGGGCCGAACGGCCGGGGCGCATCGCGCGCCGCGGTGCGCTCATCAACATCCTCAACCCCAAGCTCTCGGTATTCTTCCTCGCGCTCCTGCCGCCCTTCCTGTCGGGCGACCCCCACACCGCGGCGGCCGAGATGTCGGCCCTGGGCGGCGTCTTCATGGCGCTCACCTTCGTCGTCTTCGCCGGCTACGCCGCGATGGCCGCGGCGGCACGCGACCGGCTTCTGGCATCGGCCCGGGCGATGCGCTGGCTCAACCGCAGCTTCGCCGGCCTCTTCGCCGCCCTGGCCGGCCGCCTCGCGCTCGAACGCGCGGCCTGAGCGGCCCGGGGCGGGCACCCCCGGCGTGACACCGCGCGCGCCGGCGCTATCCTGCGGCGCGACCCGACAGGAGGCGCCGTTCATGACAGACATCCCGCGATCCGCGCTGATCCTCACCCTCGCAGGCGCGATCCCCTTCGTCTGGGGCGCCGCGACCCTCCTCGTGCCCGCGCTCGAGGCCTGGGGGCGGACCACGATCGGCCCGCGTTTTGTCGGCCCGTACATCCAGCTCTACTACGGCGCGATCATCCTCAGCTTCATGTCGGGCGTGCTCTGGGGCTTCGCCACGCGCACCTCGGGCAGCCGCGCCGCGACCGGCTACGCGTTGTCGGTGATCCCCGCGCTATGGGCCTTCTTCATGACCGGCGGCGGGCCGGTCGCCGCGAACATGAACCTGCTGTTCGGCTTCATCGGTCTCCTCGCCCTCGACGCCGCGTTCTGGCGCTGGGGACTCGCACCGCCCTGGTGGATGCACCTGCGCCTGCCGGTCACGGTGATCGTCGTCGCCTGCCTCGCGGTCGGCGTCATTGCCTGATCCCCGCGCGCCGCACGCACCCGGCGTGCCCGGTGGATCCTTCATCTTGCCGGAAAACCCCGGGGGCGCGGGGGCAGCGCCCCCGCTCCGTCTCGCGCCGGGCTTGACGCGGCCGGGGCGGAGCGCGACAGAGCCGCCATGCCCGATCTCTACGCCTTCACCGACGGAGCCTGCTCCGGCAATCCCGGCCCCGGCGGCTGGGGCGTCCTCATGCGCGCTATGGACGGCGACACCGTCGTCAAGGAGCGCGAGCTCTCGGGGGGCGAGGCCGCGACCACCAACAATCGCATGGAACTCCTGGCCGCGATCTCGGCGCTCGAGGCGCTGCGCCAGCCTTCCGCCATCACCATTGTGACCGACTCGGCCTACGTGAAGAACGGCGTGACCGGCTGGATTCACGGCTGGAAGAAGAATGGCTGGAAGACGGCGGCCAAGAAACCCGTGAAGAACGAGGAGCTGTGGAAGCGCCTCGATGCCGCGCAGGCACGCCACGACGTGCGCTGGGAGTGGGTCAAAGGCCATGCCGGACACCCGGAAAACGAACGCGCCGACGCGCTCGCCCGCGCCGGCATGGCGCCGTTCAAGCCTGCGAACGGCCAGCGCTGACCGGCCCCGCGGCCGCGCGTGCCGGCCGGCGCACCGTCCGGCAGGGCACGTTTACTGCAGGTCGGCGAACGCGCGCTGCAGGCGCTCGCCGGCCTCCGCGACCCGCTTCCGGGGCGTTGCGAAGTTGAACCGCAGAAAGGTCTCGCCACCGGCGCCGAACGTCGTGCCGTGGTTGGCCGCGATCGACGCGTCCTTCTCGACCCGGCGGGTGAACTCGGCCCGGTCCATGCCGGTGCCCGAGAAATCTACCCAGGCGAGGTAGGTCGCCTCGAGCGGGACCGACGCCACGCCCGGGATCGCGCCGACCATCTCGTCGAACAGCCGCCGGTTGCCGTCGAGATACCCGACAAGCTCGTCCACCCAGGCCGCCCCGTCCGGCGAATAGGCCGCCGTCGCCATGTTCATGCCGAAGGCGTTGGGCGAGATCCCGAGCGCGGTGAGCCGCCGCGCGAATGGCGCGCGCAGGTCGGGGTCGGGGATGATCACGTTGCCGACGTGGCCGCCGGCGATATTGAAGGTCTTGGTCGTCGCCGACATCATCACCGTGCGCGCCATCGCCTCCGGCGCCGCCACCGGCAACGGAACGTGCGTCCGGCCCGGCATCACCAGGTCGTGGTGGATCTCGTCGGAGACGAGGACGAGATCGTGGCGCTCCGCGAAAGCGGCGACGCCGCGCAGTTCCTCCGCGGTCCAGACCCGGCCGCCGGGATTGTGCGGCGAGCACAGGATCACGATCTTCTCGCGCCCGGTCATCATCGCGTCGTAGGCGTCGAAATCGAGCGTGTAGCGGCCCGCCTCCAGCGCCAGCGGGCATTCGACCACCTCACGACCGGCCCCGCGGATGACCCGGGCGAACGCGTGGTAGACCGGCGTGAACAGAACGACGCGGTCGCCCGGTTCGCTCCAGGTGTCGACGCAGAGTCCGACCCCGTTCACGAGGCCGTTTGTGGTGAGGATCGAATCGGTCGCGACCTGCCAGCCGTGTCGCTCCGACATCCACCAACGGATCGACTCGAGATACGCCCGCGAGTCACCGAAATAGCCGTAGATGCCGTGCGCGGCCATGTCCTCGACCGCGGCCTGCACCGAGTCCGGCGGCCGGAAGTCCATGTCGGCCACCCACATGGCGATGCCGTCCTCGGGGGTCACGCCATAGATCGGCTCCATCATGTCCCATTTCGAGCACCGCGTGCCCACGCGGTCGATCTCTTCGTCGAAGCGGCTGGTCATGGCATCCCTTCCTGCGTTTGCCCGAAGCTAGCGTCGCGCCCGGCAGGTGCAACCGGGCCCCCGGGGCCGGGACCGCGGCGAGCCTCACCGCGGCGGGACGTTGCGCTGGCTGCGCGCTTCGCCTAAATCGCGCGGCATGAAGCGCCCGATCCTCATCCACCCCGATCCGCGGCTGAAGAAGCCGGCCGCGCCGGTCGCGGACCTGTCCGACGATCTGCGCGCACTCGCCGACGACATGCTCGAGACCATGTACGAGGCGCCCGGAATCGGCCTCGCGGCGCCGCAGGTGGGCGTGCTGACCCGGCTCATCGTGCTCGACTGCGTGAAGGAGGACGATCCCGAGCCCGCGCGCCCGCTGGTGATGTTCAACCCGCAGATCCTGTCGGCCTCGAGCGAGACGCGGCTCTACGAGGAAGGCTGCCTGTCGATCCCCGACCAGTACGCCGAGGTGGAGCGCCCCGCGCAGGTGCGCGTCGGCTGGCTCGACCGAGACGGCACGCCGCAGGAAGAGGATTTCGACGGGCTGTGGGCGGTCTGCGTCCAGCACGAGATCGACCACCTCGATGGCAAGCTCTTCATCGATTACCTGACGCCCATGAAGCGCCAGATGATCACGCGGAAGATGCAGAAGCTGAAGCGCGACATGGCGCGCTCGTGACCCGGGCGCCCGCCCGATGAGCGTCCGGCCGATCCTGCGCTGGCCCGACCGGCGCCTGCGCAGTCCTGCCGAGCCGGTGTCCGAGGTCACCGACACGGTGCGCGCCCACTGGCAGGACATGATCGACACGATGGAGGCGATGCCGGGCGTGGGCCTCGCCGCGCCGCAGATCGGAGTCGGGCTGCGGCTCGCCGTTGTGGATGCCTCGGCGGAGCGCGGACAGGCGGTGCGCATGGCCAACCCGGAGATCGTCCATGCCAGCGTCGAGATGCGCGAGCACGAGGAGGCGAGCCCCTGCCTGCCGGGCGTGTCGGCCCGCCTGTCGCGGCCCCGCGCCGTCACCGTGCGCTTCCTGGACGAGACCGGCGCGGAGACGGAGCGCGATTTCGTCCTGCTCTGGGCCACCAGCGTGCAGCACCAGATCGACCACCTGGACGGCCGGCTGTTCGTCGACCGGCTGTCGCGGACCCGCGCCGTCACCGTGCGCTTCCTGGACGAGACCGGCGCGGAGACGGAGCGCGATTTCGTCCTGCTCTGGGCCACCAGCGTGCAGCACCAGATCGACCACCTGGACGGCCGGCTGTTCGTCGACCGGCTGTCGCGGACCCGCGCCGTCACCGTGCGCTTCCTGGACGAGACCGGCGCGGAGACGGAGCGCGATTTCGTCCTGCTCTGGGCCACCAGCGTGCAGCACCAGATCGACCACCTGGACGGCCGGCTGTTCGTCGACCGGCTGTCGCGGACGAAACGCGACATGCTCGTGCGGCGGTCCCGCAAGGCGGCGCGCTGAACCGGAGGCCCGCCCGGCCCCGCGGCCGCGCGGCGGGGGCGCTGCCCCCGCACCCCCGGGGTTTATGGCAAGATGAAGCGTCGGCCGGGGTGCAGGCGCAATCCGGGGCGCGCCCGGCGGCGGCCGATGCGGGCTTGCCGTCCGGCGGGCGGGCCTGTTTGATCGCGCGAGGGCAGGCGCAGGGGCAGGCGACATGGACGGCACGGCGCGGCGGCGGATCTGGGGCTGGTTCTTCTTCGACTGGGCGAGCCAGCCCTACAACACGCTGCTGATCACCTTCATCTTCGCACCATATGTGACCGAGGTGCTGGGCGACGGCAGCGCGGCACAGACCGCCTGGGCCACGGGGATCGCGCTGGCCGGGATCGTCATCGCGGTGCTGGCGCCGGTTCTCGGCGCGCTGGCCGATACCGGCGGCAACCGGCTGCGCTGGATCCAGGGCTTTTCGGTGCTCTACGTCGTCGGCTCGGGCATGCTCTGGTATGCCGAGCCCGCGGATTTCGACCTCTGGCGCACGCTGTTCTTCTTCGCGATCGGCCTCGTCGGCATGGAGTTCGCCACGATCTTCACCAACGCCATGCTGCCGGACCTGGGCCCGCGGCGGGACATCGGGCGGCTCTCGGGCAACGGCTGGGCGTTCGGCTATCTCGGCGGACTCGTCAGCCTCGTGATCATGCTGGTCTTCCTCGCCGAGAGCGGAGACACCGACACCACCTTCGTCGGGCTCGATCCGGCCTTCGGACTCGACCCGGCGGCGCGCGAGGGAACGCGCGCGGTCGGTCCGCTGACGGCGCTGTGGTACGCGGTGTTCATGGTGCCGTTCTTCCTCTGGGTGCGCGACCCGCGCGCGGCGCCCGCGCCACCGGGCGCGGTGCGCCGGGCGCTGGCCGAGCTCGGCACCACGGTGCGGCGGCTGCCGGCGACGCCGTCGCTGTTCGCCTACCTCGCCTCATCGATGTTCTATCGCGATGCGCTGAACGGGATGTACGCCTTCGGCGGCATATACGCTGCCGGCGTGCTCGGTTGGTCGGTGGTCGATACCGGCGTGTTCGGGATCCTCGCGATCGTCTCCGGCGCGCTCTTCGCGTGGCTCGGCGGAAAGGCCGACGCGCGGTTCGGGCCGAAACCGGTGATCGTGACGTCGATCCTCGCGCTCACGGGGGTGGCGGTGTCGATCGTCCTGGTGAGCCGGGAGAGCCTGTTTCTCGTGCCGCTGCCCGAAGGATCGGCGGCGCCCGACATCGCGTTCTACGTCTTCGGTGCCACGATCGGCGCCGCCGGCGGTGCGCTGCAATCGGCGTCACGCACGATGATGGTGCGGCAGGCGCGCGCCGAGCGCATGACCGAGGCGTTCGGTCTCTATGCGCTGGCCGGCAAGGCGACATCATTCCTCGCGCCGGCGCTCATCGCGTTGGCAACCTGGGCCAGCGGATCGCAGCAAGTGGGCGTCTCGCCGCTGATCCTGCTTTTCGCGGTGGGGCTCTTGCTGCTAGTCTGGGTCAAACCGGACGGAGATCGAGCAGCATGATCCGCCACATCACGACCGCCGCGCTGGCGCTGGCGCTCGCCGCCTGCGGCGGCAGCACGAGCCGGGACGCCGCGTTCTCGGACGCCCCGCGGGCCGAGCCGACCCCGGTCTCGGCGGTGATCTCGTCACGCAGCGCGCGGCAGCTCTTCGGCACCGAGGCGACCGCGTCGGCGCAGCGGCCCGAGCCGTTCGGGTACTATTCCGAGGGGTGCGCCGCCGGGAACGTGCAGCTGGCCGAAACCGGTTCCACCTGGCAGGCGATGCGGCTGAGCCGCAACCGCAACTGGGGCCAGCCGATCCTGATCGATTTCCTGCAGGATCTGAGCCGCGTCGCCGCGGCACAGCCGGGCGGCGAAGGGCTCTATATCGGGGATCTCTCGCAGCCGAAGGGCGGTCCGATGCTGACCGGGCACGTGAGCCACCAGATCGGCCTCGACGCCGATATCTGGCTGGTGCAGCCCGATCGCCTCGATCTCAGCCGCACGGAGCGCGAAAACCTGTCCGCGACCTCGTTCCGGCGGTCCGCCGGCGCCTTCGTGAACAGCCGCTGGAGCCGCGCGCAGCACGAGATCATCAAGGCCGCCGCCGAGGATCCGCGAACGGACCGGATCTTCATCTTCCCCGGCGCGAAGGTGCAGATGTGCAACGACGAGACCGGCGACCGATCCTGGCTCAACAAAATCCGCCCGCTCGGCGGCCACCATTATCACTTCCACGTGCGGCTGGCCTGCCCGCCCGGTGCGACCGCGTGCGAGAGCCAGCGGCCGCCGCCGCCCGGAGACGGGTGCGCCGAGGCACAGCAATGGGTCGACAACATCCTGGATCCGCCGCCCCCGGACCCGGCTGCACCGCCCCCGGAACCCAGAGGCGAGCTCATGCTCGCGGATCTGCCCGCGCAATGTTCCGGCGTCCTCGCCGCGCGCTGAGCGCCGGCCTTCTCCTCCTGCTCGCGATCAGTTGCTCCGCCGGCCCGCCCGGCGGCGCGGAGCTGGTGTCCGAGACGGCGTGGACGGGAGACGACCGCGCATTCGGCGGGTTCTCCGCGATCGAGGTCAGCGCGGACGGCAGTGGCTTCGTCGCCATCAGCGACCGGGGCCGGATGGTCGACGGCACGCTGGAGCGCGACGCGCAGGGCACGATCACGGCGATCGCGCACGGCCCGCTTCTCACCCTGCAGATGGCGGATGGTCGGCCGATCCGCGGAGAAGCCGCGGACGCCGAGGGGCTCGCGATCCGCGGCAGCCACCGCTTCGTGTCGTTCGAGGGACATCACCGCGTGCTGCGGCTCGATGCCGAGGGCGTGGCGAGCCCCCTGCCCCGGCCGCCCGCGTTCGAGGAGATGCACGTCAATTCGGGGCTCGAGGCACTGGCCGTCGATGCGCAGGGCAGCCTCTACGCGGTGCCCGAGACCACCGGAGAGGCCACGCGCCCCTTCCCGCTCTGGCGCTATGCCGGCGGGCGCTGGCGCGTCATCGCCGAGATCCCGCGTCGCGGCGGCTTTCGCCCCGTGGGCGCGGATATCGGCCCGGACGGGCGGCTCTACCTGCTCGAACGCGCCTTTACCGGCTTCGGCTTCCGCAGCCGGGTGCGGCGGTTCACGCTCGGCCCCGGTGCCCCGGACAACGAGACGGAGCTGCTGCGGAGCGCGATCTTCCAGCACGACAACCTCGAAGGACTCGCGGTCTGGCGCGACGCGTCCGGACGGCTGCGCCTGACGATGGTGTCGGACGACAACTTCAACCCGCTCCAGCGCACCGAGATCGTCGAGTACCGCCTGCCCCGCGACTGAGCCCGCGGATCGGCCCTTGCCTTGCCGTCCCGCGGCCGCTATGCGCGCGGCGTTCCGGCCGGTGCCGGAGCCAAGTCCCCGCAACCTTGCAAAAACGGGAAGTCCGCTCATGACCCGCGCTCACATCCCCGGCATCCTTGCCATGGCGGCCGTCGTCGTCGCCTCGAACATCCTCGTTCAGTTCCTGCTCGGGCAGTGGCTGACCTGGGGCGCCTTCACCTATCCGATCGCCTTCCTCGTGACCGACCTGATGAATCGCGTCTACGGGCCGGGCCCGGCGCGCAAGGTCGTGCTGGCGGGCTTTCTCGTCGGCGTCGCCTGCTCGTTCGTGGGCACGCAGATCCAGGGCGACTTCGGCCCGCTCGTGACGCTGCGCATCGCCATCGGTTCGGGCCTCGCGTTCCTGACGGCGCAGCTCCTCGACGTGTCGATCTTCGACCGTCTGCGCGAGGGCCGCTGGTGGCGCGCGCCGCTGGCCTCGACCCTCGTCGGATCGACCGTGGATACCGCGATTTTCTTCACCGTCGCGTTCTCGGGCGCGCTGACCCTGCTGGAGCCGACAAACGACGTCTCCTGGGCCGGGGAAATGCTGCCGCTTCTGGGTGTCGGCCCGGCGGTTCCGCTCTGGGTGTCCCTTGCGGTGGCGGACTGGCTGGTGAAGCTGTCGCTCGCGCTCGTGGCGCTCGTTCCGTTCCGTGTGATTGCATCGTGGGCACTGTCGCGGCCACAGGCGGCCTGACCCCGGTTTTTTCATTTGACGCAAAGGATATCCGTGCCACCCTCCTTGTACGTTTCCATCAGCAGAAAGGAGGTGATCCAGTGTCGAGAGAAGCATTGGAGAGAGGTGTCGGAACAGTGTGGAGGATCGCCGCCTAGGGCAGCCCCTGGCGGAGGATGGTCCGCATTGGCGAAGGTCTAACCGACCCCGCCTCCTAGTTCTCGAAGGGTCGCCCATGCTCCGGGCGGCCCTTTTTGTTCATGGCATTCGACCCGTTGCCCACCCGGGCGCGCGCTAGCGCCAGAGCGTCGCGTGCGTGACGGCCGAAGGCCCTGTGAGAACGGGCAGGATCTCGGTCTCGATCTCGTGGATGCCGAACTGCTCGGACATACCGTGCGGCAGCACGTAGTCGAGGTAGCCTTCGGCTGCATCGCGCCGGTCGAACAGGTAGGTGCCACGACCGCGTCGCGTGTCGGCGTCGAAGGCCCAGACCTTCCAGACGAGGCCCGGAACCTCGCTCAGGAACGGGGCGGTGTCGTCCATCCGGGCGAGGAAGTCATCGGTGGCCTCCGTCACGCGAAAACTCACCTGCACGAGCACCGCGCCGGCGCGGTCGGGCACGGCGCTGCGCGGCGTATCGTAGGCCGCGGCGATCCCGCGCAAGAGAAACCGCGACAGCGATGCCGCCATGCGCTCGGCGACGGGTCGAGGCGGATCTGCCCAGGGGCCCGCCTTCAGCGCGCCACGGTCGCAATGGAACGTCATACCGCACTCCCGGTCATCGTGTCCAATGTGATGGCCGTTAACATGCGGCACGGCGCGAGTCGGGTAAAGCGAAATCTGCGGGACTGGCCAGCACCGTCGGTGCGGACTACCACGTAGTGCATGAGCCTTCGTATCAGCCCGCAGATCACACTCGAGGATTGGGAGATGACCGAGCAGTTCGTCCGCGCCTCCGGGCCGGGCGGGCAGAACGTGAACAAGGTCGCGTCGGCTGTGGAGCTGCGGTTCGAGGCCGAACGCTCGCCCAACCTTCCGGGCCCGGTGAAGTCACGGCTGCGCCGCCTTGCCGGCCGGCGGTGGACGAAGGACGGCGCGGTGGTGATCCAGGTCGACGAGACCCGCAGCCAGGCGCGCAACCGCGACATCGCCCGCACGCGCCTGTCGGAACTTGTCGCGAAGGCGCTGGAAAAACCGAAACGCCGGATCCCGACGAAGCCGTCCGCCGGACAGAAACGCAAGCGCATCGAGGCCAAGAAGGCGCGCGGCCAGGTCAAGGCGATGCGCGGCCGGATCGATCCCGCAGACTGACGCGTCGCCTCAGGCGTCGCCGGAGGCGCTGCCGATCCGCTGCATGAGGGACACGAGCGTCGAACGCTCCTCGGGCGTGATCCCGGCAAGAACGCGATCTTCGTGCTCGGTCGTCAGGGCCAGCGCACGTTGCGCCAGCGTGCGCCCGGCCGCCGTTGGCGTGAGGGCGTAGGCGCGCCGATCCGTCGGCACGCGCGTGCGCAGCACGAGGTTGCGGCTTTCCAGTTCGTCGAGGATGGACACGAGGTTCGGCCGCTCGATCGCCAGCGCGTCGGCCAGCTGCGATTGCCGCAGACCGGGGTTGTCCACCACCACGACGAGCACCGACATGGTGATCATGCGCAGATCGATTTCCTTGAGCGTGCGTGCCATGTCCGCCTGAAGCAGGTTGGCGGCACGCCTCATGTGGTAGCCGACGAACTGATGAAGAATCGCGTCGTCGATGACAGCGTCCGCCTCGGGCTCCACTGCAATCGGCGCGTTCTTGTTGTGTGAATCCATATGACCCATGTCACTCACTGGGTTGAATCATGACCGTTTCGGCCCCACCGGGCAAGACTGGTGCGCCGCGGCGCAGCACCGACTTATGCACGAGAGCCGCACTCAGACCTTCCGCTCCTATCGCGGCGGCAGACGAACGGCCCCGTCGAGCCGGACCGTCGTGCCGTTGAGATACGCATTCTCGACGATACTTCCGACGAGATGCGCGAATTCGTCCGGGTCGCCGAGCCGCGACGGAAACGGAATCGTTCCGGCGATCGCCTCGGTCGTTTCGGGCGGCAGTCCTTCCATCATCGGGGTGTGAAACAGCCCCGGCGCGATCGATATCACCCGGATCCCGTGGCGTGCCAACTCGCGCGCCGCAGGAAGGCCCATCGCCGCCACGCCACCCTTCGACGCGGCATAGGCACATTGCCCGATCTGCCCCTCCTCGAACGCGATTGACGCCGTGTTGATGATCACCCCACGCTCGCCCGTATCGAGCGGATCGAGGGCCGACATCACGCGCGCGGCATGGCTCATGACGGTGAAGCTGCCGATCAGGTTGACGCCGACGACCTGCGCGAACAGGTCGACCGACAATTCGCCGTCACGTCCGACGATCCGCGCCGCAGGCGCGATGCCGGCGCAGTTCACCGCGATTCGCGGCGTCGCGCCCAGCGCCTTTGCCGCGGCATCGATCGCGCTGCCCACGGCCGCGGAGTCCGTGACATCGGCGGACAGCGCGACGCCCCCGACCTCGAGCGCCGCGGCCTCTGCCGCCTCAGCATCGCGGTCGATAACCGCGACGCGGGCCCCGCGGGCCGCGAGATGCCGCACCGTCGCGCGGCCGAGGCCGCTTGCCCCACCCGAAACCACTGCCACTGCGTCGGAAATCTGCATTCGATTGCTCCTCCGCACGACTATTAGCACGGAAAACTATATCGAACATTTATTGTGTCCGATTTCGAGACGCGGTCCGCTGTAAACCCGCCCTTACATTATCGGAAAGAGCGTGATGACCGGAAACAGCACGAGCAGAATGACACGCAGGATGTCCGACCCGACGAACCAGAGCACCGCACGGTAGGTTTCGGTCATCGGGGTCGCGCGATCCATCGAATTGATGATGAAAAGGTTCATTCCCACCGGCGGCGTGATGAGCCCGACCTCGACCACGATCAGGACGAGGATCCCGAACCAGATCGCCATGTTCTCCGGCGACATGCCGAAATCGAGAACCGAGATCACGGGAAAGAAGATCGGGATCGTCAGCAGGATCATCGACAGGCTGTCCATCAGGCAGCCGAAGGCGAGGTAGAACAGGAGAATCAGCGTCAGGACGGTCCACGGACTGAACCCCTGCCCGACCACCCAGGCCGACAGTTCCTGCGGCACCTGGCTGAGCGCGAGAAAGGAATTGTAGAAGCCCGCCCCGAGCACGATGAAGAAGATCATCGCGGTCGCGGTCGCCGTCGCGATGATGCTTTCGCGGAACACGCGCCAGCTGAGGTTCCCCGACAGCAGGGCGGCGATGCCCGTGCCCGCGGCGCCGACCGCGGCCCCCTCCGTCGGCGTGAACCACCCGAGGTAGATACCGCCCACGACCAGAAGGAACACGAGCAGCACCGGCCAGACGCGCGCCAGCGCCGCCCAGCGTTCGGCATAGGGCTGCGGCTCACGCGTGCCCGCGCGGTCGGGATAGAGCCGCACGTAGATCGAGATGGCGATGACATAGCCCACCGCCGCGAGCACGCCGGGAATGAACGCGGCGAGGAACAGCTTGGCGATGTTCTGTTCGGTGAGGATCGCGTAGATCACGAGGATCACCGACGGCGGAATCAGGATGCCGAGCGTGCCGCCCGCCGCCAGCGTGGCGGTCGAGAACCCTCCGGAATAGCCGTAGCGGCGCAGTTCCGGCAGCGCGACCCGGCTCATCGTCGCCGCCGTCGCGAGCGATGAGCCGCAGATGGCGCCGAAGCCCGCGCACGCGCCGACCGCCGCCATCGCCACACCGCCCTTGCGATGCCCGAGCCACGCCTCGGCGGCCTTGAAGAGCGACGTCGACATGCCGGACAGCGTCGCGAACTGCCCCATCAGCAGGAACATCGGCACGATGGTCAGCGAATAGCTCGAGAACGTGGTGTAGGCTTCGGTCTTGAGCTTCGACAGGAACATCGAAGGCGTGCCGATGGCGAGCCACAGACCGCCCATTCCGCACAGCAGCATGGCGAGCCCGATGGGCGCGCGCAGAAAGATCATCAGCAGCAGGATCGGAAAGGACGCGTAGCCCAGCTCGAGCGTGCTCAATGGTCGGCCTCCAGGTGGCCCGGCAGCGGCGTCGTGCCAGTCACTGCGCCGCGCAGGCGGGCGTAGGCACAGTACAGACCGATGATCACCGCCGCGACGGCGCCCGCGAGACTGGCCGCATAGGCCCACCAGATCGGAAATTGCAGGAGGAACGTCGTCTCGCCGTAGCGCATCTTGTCGCTCATCCCGAGATAGAGCCGCCACGCGATCAGCGCGAGCGTGGCCGTCAGGACGCATTCCCAGAACGCCAGGATCCAGCGGTTGCCGCGCTGGGGCAGCGCCTGCGTGAAGATGTCGACCGTCGCATGCGCAGAGTAGAGCTGGCACACCGGCAGAAAGGCGAAGATTGCAAACGCGACGCCAGCCTCGACGATCTCGAAATCGCCGTTGATCGGCCCGACACCGGAGCCGACGAGCGCTGCGGCCAGGCCGGGCGCGATGCTCGTTAGGGCGTCGGAGTGGCCCAGCGTGTTCAGCCCGCGGCCCAGAACGCTGAGACAGGTCAGTACGACGAGACCGGTCAGGACGAGCCCGCCGATCTGCGCCATGACCCGGGCGAGGCCGGTGACGAAGCTGAGCATGTCCGGCCCTCCCGTCGGGCGGCGGGACCGGCCGAGCCGGCCCCGGCGGCCCCTGTCACTCTGCCGAGTATTCCTCGATCAGTTCGTTCGCGCGATCGTAAAGACCCTGACCGTCCAGCCCGCGTTCGTCCATTTCGGCGATCCACGCGTCGATTGTCGGCGCGGCCGCTTCATCCCATTCCGCCACCTGCTCCTCGGACAGCGTGATGATGTTGTTGCCGGCCTCGACGGCCGCCTCGCGCGCCGGGGTGTCGTAGGATTGCATGGTCTTGCCGGCAAAGCCCGAGAACTCGAGCCCCGAATTGTCGTCGATCACCTGCTTCAGGTCATCGGGCAGGCTGTCGTAGGTGTTGCGGTTCATCGCGAAGATGAACGACGTGGTATAGAGCATCTCGGGCCCGAACTCGGTGTGGTTCTGGACCAGCTCGGGGATGCGCAGTGCGCTCGTGACCTCCCAGGGGATCACCGCGCCGTCAACCACGCCCTTGGACAGCGCCTCCGGGATCGCGGGCACCGGCATGCCGACCGGCGTCGCGCCGAGCCGTTCGAACATCATGTTCGTGGTACGCGTCGGCGCGCGCAGCTTCACCCCGTTGAGGTCGTCCACGGTCTCGATCGGTTCGCTGGAATGGATCACGCCCGGTCCGTGCACCCAGGTGGCCAACACCTTGAAGTCCGAGAAGTCGTTTTCGAACATCGTCTCTTCGGCCAGCGTCCAGTACGCCTTCGACGCCGGTTCCGCGTCGGACACGGTGAACGGCAGTTCGAACACCTCGGCACGCGGGAATCGGCCAGGCGTGTAGCCGGCAACGGTCCAGATCACGTCGGCCACGCCGTCGATCACCTGGTCGACGAGTTGCGGCGGCGTGCCGCCCAGCTGCATCGAGGGATAGTGCTGAACCGCGATGCGGCCCTCGGACTGCTCCTCGACCCGCTCCTTCCACACTTCGAGGATATGCTGCGGCACGTTGGCCTGCAGCGGCAGAAACTGGTGCATCCGCAGTGTCACCTCCTGCGCCGAAGCGGTGCCGGCCATCCCGGCGAGCGCGGCGGCCGCCAGAAGCGTTCTACGCGTGATCTTCATGATATCCTCCCCTGTCGCACCTTGCGGCGACCTTTTGCGCGCCGCGCTCCATCGCGGCCCGGAACGGGGTCATGTGCCAGCCCCTCTGGCCAACGTCACGTCCCCGGATCGATGAGTGCAAATCCGGCCCGGCGATGCAAGACCAATTCGCCGACCGAACGGTCGGCGAACTGCGTCGCCGCCCTGCACGTCACGGTGAGGCTAGGCGTGCGCTGGTTCCGCGCCAGATGCGCCGCGACCGCGCGATGGGACTTTGCGAACATCCCGCGGCGCAAGAGCGCTCAGAACCGCTCCAACAGCCGTTCGAGATATTCGAGTTCCTCGTCCGGGCGCTCGCCCTCGCCCGAGCGGCGGCGGATCTCGTCGAGAAGCTCCCGCGCCCGGCGATAGACATCTTCGCCCTGCAGCATCGTCTCGTTGGTGCCGATCTGGCCGTTGGACCCCGTGTCGCGGCCCAGCGGATCGCGCTGCTGGCCCGGATCCTCGCCCCGCGCCATGCCCTGCTGGCCCTGCTGGCCCGGCTGCTGGCCCTGCTGTTCGGCCATCGCCTCGCCAAGGTTGCGCATGCCCTCGCGCAGCGCTTCCATCGCCTCGGACTGGCGGTCGATCGCGCCGGCAAGGTCCTCCTCGCGCAGGGCGCGTTCGGCACCATCCATCGCGCCCTCGGCCCGGTCCAGCGCCTCGGCGGCACGGTCGCCGGCCTCGCTGCCGCCGCCGGGAAGGTTCTGACGCTGCCGGTTCAGTTCCTGGCGAAGCGCGCCCTGCCGGTCGGCGAGGTTCTCCTCAAGCGACTGCTCGCCGCCCTGGCCCTGGCCTTGCTGGTTCTGCGCCTGGCCCTGGCCTTGCCCCTGGCCCTGCTGGTTCTGCTGACCCTGGCCGCGGCCCTGCTGCTGGCCCTGCCCCTGCTGACCCTGCTGCTGGCCCTGTTGCTGACCCTGCTGACCCTGTTCACCCTGCCGCTGCTGGCCCGGATTGAACTGCTCCTGCAGGTCGCGGAAGGCCTGATCGGACAGGTCCTGCTGTTCGCGCAGCGTGTCGGCAAGGTCGTCCATTGCCTGCTCGCCGGGGCTCTGCTGCCCCTGACCCTGGCCCTGGGTGACCCGCATGTTCTCCATCATCTGCTGGAGCTCTTCCAGCGCCTGCTGCGCCTCGGCCATGCGGCCCTGCTCCATCAGCTCCTGGATGCGGTCCATCATCTCCTGCAGGTCGCTCTGCGACATCTGCATCATGTTCTCCGCGGGGTTCTGCGGCATGTCCGGGTTCTGCTCGCTCTCCCGCTGCGCCTGTTGGGCCAGCTGGCGCATGTAATCGTCCGTTGCCTGCCGGAGCTCCTGCATCAGCTCGGCGATCTCCTGCTCCGAGGCCCCGTTGCGCATCGCCTCGTTCAGCCGCTCCTGCGCGCGCGCTAGCCGCTCGCGGGCGTCGTCGAGGTCCCCGTCCTCCAGGAGCACCGCGAAATCCCACATCGCCGCTGAAATCTCGTCACGCTCCTCCGTCGTCAGGCCGTCCTCGGCGTAGGACTCGAGATTGGTGCGGATCGTGCGCATCCGCAGATAGTGCTTGGCTTGCCGGAACACGTCGTCGGGCCGGTGCGCCACCGCCCGCAGCACACGTGCCACGTCCGCTGCGTTCTCGCGGGACCAGAGAAGCGCGCGCCGCTGCTCGATCACCGTGGCCGCCATCGGATCGAAAAACCGCCGCCCCGGCAATGTCAGCACCTCGGCCTCCGACGTTCCGGTCTGGCCGGCGTCATCGGTCACGCTCAGCGAGATCTCCACCGGCAGATTGGCCCACGGATGCTGCGAGAAGTTGTCGACAAGCGCTTCCTCGAAATCCGACCGATCCCCGGCGATCGGCATCGGCAGCGCCACCTCGATCGCGGGCCGCTCCTCGGGCGCGGTCTCGAGGCCATAGCGGCGGTCGACCTCCTCGAGCGCCAGCGTCATAGTGGCCGTGCCCGATGCGACGCCGTAATCGTCCTCGGCGGAAAAGGCGAGCGACGCCTCGCCGTCCCACGTCGTCTCGAAGAGACCGGCGCGTGCCACGGTCGGCGCGGCGTCGGCCTGCATCAGAACGTCCCAGGCCCGCCCCCCGGGGCCCTCGACCGCGACCCGCCCCGATCGCGCGATCTCGAAGGCCTGCGCGGTGTTCTGCGCCTCCTCCGCGCTCTGTTCGAACGGGCGTCCCGACACCGTCTCGGTCACGCTCAGCGCGCCCGCTTCACCATACATGCGCAACGTCACGCGGGCGCCCTCCGGCACCTCGACCTCGGCCGCGGAAATGTCGTTGAGATACAGTGCCGGCCGCCGGGTGTAGGCCGGCGGCTCGATCCAGCCCTCCCAGGTCGGACCGGTTGCAAGCTCGCTGCCACCCCCCGGCCCCATGCCCGTGACCGACTGAACGCGCAGCACCGAGCCGAACAAAAGCGCAATGCACAGCGCAAGGAGCGCGACGTAGCGCAGCGCGAAGGGGTCGGCCTCGGCCACCCGCAGGTCCGGCCGCACGCCGCGGGCCTCGCTGAGCCGCTCGCGCATCCGCGCCTGGTACGCGGACCAGAGCGCCGCCGAGGCGCCATCGCGGTCACCGACCGCCTGCCGGTCGAGCGCGCCGCGGATCGGATGACCCGGCATGGTCGCATCGAGCCGGGCCAGCGCACCCTCCCGCGTTGGCCAGGAGAACAGGCGCATGCCCCGCCACAGCGCCCAGAGCGCCGCGGCCAGCGCCGCCGCGCCGACCAGCCAGACGACCCCCACCGACACCATCTCGTGCAGGCCCATCATCAGCGCCGCCAACGTCACGAACAGCACCGACCAGAGCGGCCAATATGCGCGCACCACACGTTCCGCCCCCATCCCGAGGCGGGTCAGCGCCAGCGGTCGCTTCACGCGGCGCAGGATATCGGAAGCGGCACGAGGCGCGTCGGGTTCGGCGGCGGGGCGGCGTGTGTCGTCGACCATGCGGTCTCCCGTGTTCGGGACGGCGGGCCGCGTCCCTAGGGGGTCAGGGCCGCCGGATCACTCCTGTCGCAGCCATTCCGGGATGGTATCGCGTGAAATGATCTCGTCAAAGGTCGGGCGCGCGCGAATGACGGCATGGTGATCGTCCTTCACCAGCACCTCCGGCACCAGCGGCCGGGTGTTGTACTCGCTCGCCATCACCGCGCCGTACGCCCCGGCCGAGCGGAACGCGACGAGGTCCCCGGCCCTCAGCGGCGGCAACGGCCGCGCCCGCGCGAACGTGTCGCCGCTCTCGCAGACCGGGCCGACCACGTCGTAATCGACGCGCGGCGCGCCCGGATCCGGCTCAACCACAGGCACGATGTCGTGCCAGGCATCGTACATCGCCGGGCGGATGAGATCGTTCATCGCGGCGTCGAGAATCAGGAACTGCCGGCCCTCGCCCGCCTTCACGTAGATCACGCGCGACAACAGGATTCCCGCGTTCCCGGCGATGAGCCGCCCCGGCTCGATCTCGATCTCGCAGCCAAGGTGCCCCACCGTGCGCCGGATCAGCGCGCCGTAGTCGAACGGCAGCGGCGGCGCGTCGTTGACGTTCCGGTACGGGATGCCGAGCCCCCCGCCCAGATCGAGACGGCGGATGTCGTGCCCGTCGCCGCGCAGCGTCTCCGTCAGCGCCGCGACCTTGCGATAGGCGGCCTCGAACGGCGCGAGCTCGGTCAGCTGCGACCCGATATGCACGTCGAGTCCGACGACCTCGATCCCCGGCAGCCGCGCCGCCTCCGCGTACACCTCCCGCGCCCGCGAGATCGGCACCCCGAACTTGTTCTCCGACTTGCCGGTCGCGATCTTCGCATGCGTCCTCGCGTCGACGTCGGGATTGACCCGGATCGTCACCGGCGCACGATGGCCCCCGGCCACCGCGACCCGGCTGATCGCGGCCAGCTCCGGCTCGCTCTCGACGTTGAACTGCCGCACGCCGCCGGCCAGCGCCTGGGCGATCTCCGCCTCGGTCTTGCCGACGCCCGCGAACACGATGCGCGATCCCGGCACGCCGGCGGCCCGGGCCCGCGCGTACTCTCCGCCCGACACCACGTCCATCCCGGCGCCGAGCCGCGCCAGCGTGGCGAGGATCGCCTGGTTCGACGCCGCCTTCATCGCGTAGCACACGAGGTGCGGCAGTCCCTCCAGCGCCTCGTCGAACAGCCGGAAATGCCGCTCCAGGGTCGCGGTCGAGTAGACGTAGGCCGGCGTTCCGACGGCGGCGGCGATCTCCTCGAGCGGCACGTCCTCGGCGTGCAGCGCGCCGTTGCGGTACAGAAAGTGGTCCATCGCGTCCCCCGGGCTTCCGCGCCCCTCTAGCCGAGCCGGGCGCGACGCTCCACCCTTCATCTTGCCGCAAACCCCGGGGTCCGGGGCAGCGCCCCGGGGGGCGTGGCCGGGCGGCCAGGTCGGTCGCGCCGGGCGGGCCGCCTCAGCCTACGCTCCGCCGCCCCCGCAGCCAGAGATAGAGCGGGAGACCGCAGCTGACGCCGATACAGTAGATCGCCGGCACCGCCACGAGCGACGTCCAGTCGCGGCGGGTCACCGCCTCGGCGCAGATCCAGAGCGTCAGCGCGATCGCCGCGATCGTCAGGTCCCACACCAGCCCCGTCGTCGAAGCGTTCACGTACCACGCGTCGATCAGCGCGCCGAGCGACCAGCCGTTGCCCGAAAGGTACGTGACGAACCAGTACATCGGGTGGACCGCGCCCCACAGCGCGAGTGCCAGCCAGACCGGCTGCAGCCGTCTCAACGGCTGACCCCGAAGGTGACGTTGCCGCGGCGGAAGATCACGCCGCCGCCGCCGGTCACGCCGTCCGATCCGCCGCCGAGCTCGACATAGCCGGTGGTCTGTGTCCGGCCGTCCCCGTCCGGGAACAGCGGACCGTCGCGGGCCTCGCGCTGCCGGCGCAGGGCCGGGGCGTCGTCGCGGCCGAAATACCGGTCGATCTTTGCCTCGCGGTCCGAGATCGACGGCCCGTCGGGGCCCGGGCCGCAGGCCGCGAGGCCGAGCGCCACGGCGGTCAGGACGAGAGCGCCCCGCATCGTCATCACGCCCCGCCGCCGAACCCGGCCTCGCCGGCCACCGCGACCGGGTCGGCCCGCTCCGCCGGGCGCGGCTCCGGCGGCTCCGGCGCGCCGTCCGCCCCGCAGGCGGCCAGGGCGGCGAAGGCGAGGATCAGCCAGCGTCTCATCCGAGGATCTCCTTCCACCGCGCGATCTGCGCGCGCACCTGATCGGGCGCGGTCCCGCCGTAGCTCGTCCGGCTCGCGACCGAATTCCGCACGCCCAGCACGTCGAACACGTCCTCGGTGATCGCGCCGTGCACCTCCTTCATGTCCTCCAGCGCAAGGTCGGGCAAGTCACAGCCGCGTGCCTCGGCCACGGCCACGAGGCTGCCGGTGACGTGGTGCGCCTCGCGGAAGGGCAGCCCGGCCACGCGCACCAGCCAGTCGGCGAGGTCCGTCGCGGTCGAGAACCCGCTCGCCGCCGCGGCCTCGAGCGCGGGCGCGTTCGCCGCCATGTCGCGCACCATGCCGTCCATCGCCGCCAGCGACAGAAGCCAGTTGTCCGCCGCGTCGAAGACCTGCTCCTTGTCCTCCTGCATGTCCTTGGAGTAGGCGAGCGGCAGGCCCTTCATCACCGTCATCAGCGCCACCTGCGCACCGAAGATGCGGCCGATCTTGGCTCGGATCAGCTCGGCGGCGTCGGGGTTCTTTTTCTGCGGCATGATCGACGAGCCGGTCGAGAACCGGTCCGACAGCACGACGAAGCGGAACTGCGCCGACGACCAGATCACCAGCTCCTCGGCAAAGCGCGACAGGTGCATCGCGCTGATCGACGCGACCGACAGGAACTCGAGCGCGAAATCGCGGTCCGACACCGCGTCGAGCGAGTTGGCGCAGGGCCGGTCGAACCCGAGCGCCGCCGCAGTCATGTCGCGGTCGATCGGAAAGCCGGTGCCGGCCAGCGCGGCGGCCCCCAGCGGACATTCGTTCATCCGCGCCCTTGCGTCGCGCACGCGGCTCAGGTCGCGGCCGAACATCTCGACATAGGCCATCATGTGATGCCCCCATGTCACCGGCTGCGCCGTCTGCAGATGGGTGAATCCCGGCATCACCCAGTCCGCGCCGGTCTCGGCCTGCGCGAGGAGCGCTCGGACGAGCGCGAGGAGCTGCGCCTCCGCGGCATCGAGCTGGTCGCGAACCCAGAGGCGGAAATCCGTCGCCACCTGGTCGTTGCGCGATCGCGCGGTGTGCAGCCGACCGGCCGCAGGTCCGACGATCTCCTTCAGCCGCGCCTCGACGTTCATGTGGATGTCCTCCAGCGCGGTGGAAAACGTGAACGTGCCGCCTTCGATCTCTGACAAGACGGTGAGCAAGCCTTCCCTCATCGCCTCGGCGTCGCTAGCCTCCACGATGCCCGTCGCGGCCAGCATCGCCGCGTGGGCCCTCGAGCCCGCGATGTCCTGTGCCGCGAGCCGCTGGTCGAACCCGATCGAGGCATTGATCGCCTCCATGATCGCGTCGGGCTTGTCGGCGAAGCGTCCGCCCCACATCTGGTTCGAGGTCGTCTCGGCCATGTCGTCACCCTTCGGAGGCTTAATGAAACGGGTCATCGCGCTCTATACCGCGCTGTCGCTCCTGGCAATTCCGGCCGCGGCCGACATCGACGCGGCCAGGGATCTCGCCACCGGCGACATGAAGAAGCTCAATTTCCACGAAACGCCGCAGCCCGCGGGCGCCGCCGCGTTCGAGACCTTCGACGGAGAGCCCGCGTCGCTTGCAGAGTACAAGGGAAAGTGGGCGCTGGTGAACTTCTGGGCAACGTGGTGCGCGCCCTGCCGCAAGGAGATGCCGATGCTCTCCGAGCTTCAGCGGGAACTGGGCGGCGACGCGTTCGAGGTCGTGACCATCGCCACGGGGCGCAGCCCGAAACCGGCGATGACGGACTTCTTCGACGAGATCGGCGTCGACAACCTTCCGACGTTGCGCGACCCGTCATCGGCGCTTGCCCGCGAAATGGCGGTCCTCGGCCTGCCGATCACCGTCATCCTCAACCCCGAGGGCGAGGAGATCGCCCGGTTGCAGGGCGATGCCGAGTGGGACTCCGATGTCGCCAAGCAGATGCTGCGCACATTGATCGGCACCGAAACGAACTGACGGCGGCTTCCGAGGAAACCGCCGCCAGAATTGGGTGCCCCGCCCCAAGAGCCTGACATTACCGGGGCACCCATGACGCAGCGCGCGCGTCAGACGAAATCGAAATCGTCTGTCGTCAGCGCCGCCTGCGTCACCCCCACGACGATGATCGATTGACCCTGATAGGTCAGTTCGACCGCATCCTGTCCGTCGAAGACCCTGTCGGTCATGTCGAGAGCGTCGACCCGACCCTCGAGCCCCGATCCCGGCGCGTTCTCGACGCCCCGCAGCCGGATCGTGTCCAGGCCGTCCTCGAAATCGGAGATCACGTCGGTCTCGCCGGCAACCCCCTCGCGCCAGACGAAGGTGTCGGCACCGGTCCCGCCGATGAGCATGTCGTTGCCCTCGCCGCCGTTCAGGACGTCGCTCCCGGCCCCGCCGGACAGCACGTCGTCGCGTCCGCCGCCGGCGACGAAGTCGTCGCCCTCGCCGCCCGTCACCGTGTCGTCGCCGAGACCGCCGCCCAGCGAGTCGTCGCCAGCGCCGCCCTCGAGACGGTCGGTGCCGCTGCCGCCGCCGAGCGAATCGTCGCCGCCGTTGCCGATCACGGTGTCCTGGCCGAAGGACCCCCCGGCGGTGTCGTCGCCGGAGCCGCCGACGATCCTGTCGTCGCCCGAGCCACCGGCCAGCACGTCGTGCCCGGTGCCGCCGTCGACCGTGTCGTGGCCTTCGCCGCCGCCGATCGTGTCGTCCCCGTCGTTTCCGTCGAGAAGATCCCGGCCGAGCCCACCGCCGATGCTGTCGGCGCCACCTCCGCCGATCACCCGGTCGTCGCCATCGGACGCGGCGATATTGTCGTCACCGTCCCGGCCTTCGATCGTATCGTCGCCGGTGCCGCCCAGAAGGTCGTCATCGTCCCCGAGACCGACGATGCTGTCGTCGCCGCCCAGCCCGTCGAGTCTGTCGCGGAACGGCGTGCCGATCAGCACATCGTCGTCAGAAGTTCCGATGCCGCGACGGCCGGCGCCCGTGGCGTCGCCATCGTCACCGCCGCCGGAGCCATCATCGCTCCCACCGGAGCCATCATCGCCTCCGCCCGAGCCGTCATCATCACCGCCGCCGGAGCCGTCATCGCCACCGCCCGAGCCGTGATCGCCTCCACCCGAGCCGTCATCGCCTCCGCCCGAGCCGTCATCGCTACCGCCGGAGCCGTCATCGCCTCCACCCGAGCCGTCATCGCCCCCACCGGAACCGTCATCGCCACCGCCGCCGGAGCCGTCATCGCCACCGCCGCCGGAGCCGTCATCGCCTCCGCCCGAGCCGTCATCGCTACCGCCGGAGCCGTCATCGCCGCCGCCCGAGCCATCGTCACCGCCGCCCGAGCCATCTCCGGAGCCGGGCCCATTGCCGTCGAGCAGGTCGTCGAGCGTCACCGTGCCATCGGTGAACTCGAACATCTCGACACCCGAGATCGTGTCGGTGCCGGTCTCCGTCGTCAGTGTGACTCCGCCGGCTGTGGTACCGACCAGTGCATCGTCGAAGGCCGAGCCGGCGATCACGGTGTCCTCGCCGTCGCCACCGGCGATCAGGTCGTCGCCCGCGCCACCGTCGAGGACGTCATTCCCGGAGCCGCCGACGATCGAGTCGTCTCCATCCTCGCCGCTGAGCATGTCGGCGCCGCCGTCGCCGGAAATCGTGTCATTGCCGGCGCCACCGGCAATGGTATCCGCAGACGCGAGTCCCGACATCGTGTTGTCGAATCCGTCACCCTGGTAATCATCGAGTCCCGGCGTCCCCGCGAACGGATTGGCAAAGACCTCGATATCCTTGTCCGCCGAAATGTCGAGAGTGAGAAGGATTGCGCCAATTCCGCTCGACGGACCGTCAGGATAGTGGAAGAAGATCTGGCCATCGGCTTCGAAGACCGCGACCTCGACCTCGTCTCCAAGTGGCACGACAAGTCCGGTCAGCGGCACCTCAAGCCCTGCCTGGGCGGTACCGCCTCCGATATAGGTGATCGTGTCTCCGTCGAATGTCGAACTGTCGTCGTCGCGCGTCGACAACGTGCCATCATCGTCCGCGAGCGTCCCGGTGCGCGATGCGCCGAACCCGCTCAGAACCAGCGTTCGTCCGTTCTGGAGAAGATCCGCCTCGACGAGCGAGCCGATATACGGTGTGACTTCGATCTCTTGGCTGGGCATGTCAGCCTCCTGAAACAAAAAATATACCGACACCGGCGCGGGACACGCGCCGGACCGAGTTTTCATTCCGCCGCACTCAAGAAATGGCGTACCGATCCCGCCTCGCGGAATTGAGCCGCAAGCCGAATTGATCAGATTGCCGTTGAGTCGGGTTCGACTATTCGCCAGCCATCCGCGATGCTTTCATCCGGACAGCTAAGCAGGCGAATGTCGAACCGCTAAGTTATCATGTTCGGATACGCATTCAGATTACCCCTAAATCCTGATTGCCCTTGAATTCACATTAGCATTTTTCAGTCCGCAGAGAGCGAAAATTTAGAGGGCAGAAATGGAATGTGCCCCTGAATTTCCTTCAATCCTTGAGCAATCTCATCCATTTTGGTCGCGCGCGACTGGAATCCAACGCTACCATCAAGCGCAAGCCTCTGTTTCTTCGAAAAAATCCCGATATACTCAGTTGCAAATGATGTCATCTACTACTGTTATCATTCATATTCGCCACAATCCGGCCCGAAAATGACCTTCGTTCCGACGCTTGCCGCACCTTGAGAGCCGCCTGTCGGGCCCGGAGATCGCGACGCTGCGGCACGAATCACGGCCGAGGCGTTCCGGCTTTGACAGCGCGCGCCCGAGTTTTCAGTATCGCGCCTCGAGGGAGGACAGGATGCCGCTCGAAGTGCTCATCGCGCTCGTCGTGTGCGGGATCGCGGGCATCGCGATCCTGACGCATCTTTTCGGCCTGTCGTCGCGCAGCGTGTTCGAGGATGAGGCGGCGGCCCGCGCCGCCTGGCTGCGCGAATTCCCGCAGCTTTCGCCGGGCGAGGTCACGCTCGCCACCGACAGGCACGCTGCGCTCGTCACCACGCGCAAGGGGCCGGGTCTCGTCTGGAGCTTCGGCGCCGACACGACCGCGCGCCTGCTTACAGGAGCCCGGGTGTCGCGCGACGCCCGCGGCCTCGTCATACGCCTTCCCGACTATTCCGCGCCGCGCATCCGACTGTCGCTCGACGACGACGAGGCGGCGCGTTGGACCACTCTGACCGGAGACGCCGCATGAGCGCCGATATGTCCTACCCCGATGTCGTATCCTGGGCCGTGCCGGTCTTCATTGCGCTCATCCTGATCGAGCTGGTCTGGATCGTCACCCAGCGCCGCGGCGGGCGCTACGAAACGCGCGATGCGCTCACCTCGCTCGTGATGGGTGCCGGCAATGTCGCCTCGGGCATCGTGCTCGGCTTCGTCGCCTACGGCTTCTTCATGGCGCTCTGGGCGATCACGCCGCTCGATCTCGGCACGTCGGTTTGGGTGGTCGCGCTGTGCTTCGTGCTCGACGACCTGCGCTACTACTGGGTGCATCGCTTCGGCCATCGGATCCGCTGGGTCTGGGCCAGCCACGTGAACCATCACTCCAGCCAGCACTACAACCTGACGACCGCCCTGCGGCAGACCTGGACCGGGACCTTCACCTTCATGATGGTGGTGCGCGCGCCGCTGATCCTGCTGGGCTTTCATCCCGCGATGGTGCTGTTCTGCGGCGGACTGAACCTGATCTACCAGTTCTGGATCCATACGGAGGCGATCGGCAGGCTGCCGCGCTGGTTCGAGGCGGTGATGAACACGCCCTCTCACCATCGGGTGCATCACGGCCGCAATCCGCGATATCTCGATGCGAACTACGCGGGCGTGTTCATCGTCTGGGATCGCCTTTTCGGCACCTTCGTGCCCGAATGCGACGACGAGCGTGTGGATTACGGCCTCGTCCGCAATCTCGGCACGTTCAATCCCATCCGCGTGGCGTTTCACGAGTGGGTGGCGATCTTTCGCGACGTGACGCAGCCTGGCCTGACCGCGCGGCAGCGGCTGATGTACGCGGTCGCCCCGCCGGGCTGGAGCCACGACGGCTCGCGCGAGACGTCCGACATGATCAAGGCGCGCCACGCGACCGGCACCCCGAACAGCCACGCCGGGGCCGGTATCCCGGGAGAGTAGGGCCTTGCAGGCGGCCGGGGCGCCCCCGTAAGCGGACACCAGGCAATCCACCGGGGCGGCATGACCGATCACACGTTTCTGGAGTCGATGTTGGTCATCAATCCCGGCGCGCTCGACCGCGTCGTCGGGCGTGAAACGCTTGTCGTGACCGGCGCCCCGCGCGGCATGACCTCGGTGGTGTCCTACACGCTCTTCGAGCTCGGCTATTTCCTCGGCGACAAGATACAGCCGCGCAATTTCGAGGATGTCGGCTTCACCAAGGCGCTTCCCGACCCCAAGCTGTTCCCAAAGCCTCTGACCGAGCGGCGCGTGCTGATCGACCTGATCGCGGAGCGCAACGCCGCGCATGACAGGTGGGGGTTCAAGCTGCCCCGCGCCCTGCACTATATCGAGCAGCTGCCCGCGCTCCTGCGCAACCCGGTCGTCGTGCTCTGCGTCCGCAATCCGCTGGCGACCTGCGCTTCGGTGGCCACCCGCGAAAGCGGGCTCTCCGACGGGCTTGCCACCGGCTACCGCAACGCGCTGCGGTCCGTAACGGCGATGGAGCACCTGATGAGCGCGTCGGACCTGCCCTCGATCCTCGTCGACATGGATTCGGTCCAGCGGCGCCCGGGGCGGTTCCTGCGCGATTTCGCCAAGCTTCTGAAGCTCGAGGGCGATCTCGACGCGATCAAGGCGGGCATCGCCGAACCCGGATACAAGCGTGCGGCCAAGCAGCCCGGGGTGACCTACGTCAACGCCAAGGGTGATCCGATCTGACCAACCGGCCGGTCAGCGGCAGTAGCTGCCGCTGCGATACCGCGCCGTGTCGAAATGGAAATGATCCTGGTGGAAACGGTCGGAATCGGGCCCGAGCGTGGTGCCGAAGATTCCGCAAGCCGCGCGGTAGGCACGCCGCAGGATAGGACCCTGGTTGTCGGAATAGTAACCACCCTGCACGGTCAGGTTGGTGCCGTCGCGCAGCCGGATCGCGGAGATGTCGATCGCCCGCCCCTTGCCGTGCTCGGACACCTTGGCACCCGGCTGGTTGTTGCGCGTCCGGCACGCGTAATGCGCCGCGACACGCAGCTCGGAAACGCCGCCGCCGACCTGACCGACGGCCGGCTTCAGCCCGCGATCGACCCACGCCTTCAGCGCCCGCGCGGTGGGACAGTCGATCATCGCCTGCTGGCTGAGCGCGACGCCGGAGACACTGCGCACGCGGACACCGTCGCGGATGCCGCAGGCGGCGATGCGCCCGGGCACGTAGCCGACCGCCTCGCCCTGGATCGCCGGATCGCCGCAAATGGATCCACGCCGCCGCTCCGCCTGCCGGGCCATGACCCGCTGCACGAAGGCGCGGCTGCGCGCGATGGGGCGCAGGGCGCGCGGGACGGCCTGCGGTGTCGCGGCCGCGAACGCGCGAAGGTCCTGCCCCTCGTAGCCGGGGAATTCGTCGACCGGATCCGCGCGCGGCACCGGGTCGAGCTGCGTCCACCGCGCCACCAGCTTCGCGGCGATCGCATCCTCGATCACGCTGTCCGGCCGAGCACGCGGCCGCACGTAGGTCTGCGCCTCCTCCGTCACGGGTTCGGGCGCCGCCGCATCGGGCGCCGCCGCATCGACCTGCGGGCGGGCGACCGGACGGGGCGAGACATCGGGCGCGGCAAAGGACGGCGCCGCGATCAGCATGGCAAGACCCAGGATCAGCGGTCTCATCGTTCCACCCGCGCGCGGCCGAAATCCGGCGCGTCCGTATCCTGGCCCGCTTCGATGAT
Organism: Roseivivax jejudonensis; assembly: GCF_900172265.1. Lineage (GTDB taxonomy): Bacteria > Pseudomonadota > Alphaproteobacteria > Rhodobacterales > Rhodobacteraceae > Roseivivax > Roseivivax jejudonensis. Next base: position 842,464 of record NZ_FWFK01000001.1, read on the forward strand.
GCCCCGCCGGATCGCGCGGGTGCGCGTGAAATAGTCGAAGAGCGCGTCGCCGTTGCCGGTCCGGATCGCGCGCTGCAGCGCAAAGAGTTCTTCGGTGAAGCGCCCCAGAATCTCGAGCGTCGCGTCCTTGTTCGTCAGGAACACGTCGCGCCACATCGTCGGGTCGGACGCGGCGATGCGGGTGAAATCGCGAAAGCCTGCAGCGGAATACTTGATGACTTCGCTGTCCGTCACGCGACGCAGATCGTCGGCCACACCGACCATCGTGTAGGCGATGAGGTGCGGAGTATGCGACGTGACGGCGAGGACCAGATCGTGATGATCCGGCTCCATCTCCTCGACAAGGGCGCCCATCCCTTCCCAGTAGCGACGCAGCCGCGCGACCGCCATGGGATCGGTCCCGGCCTCCGGCACCAGCAGGCACCAGCGGTTCTCGAAAAGGGTGGCGAAGCCGGATTCGGGCCCCGAATGCTCTGTCCCGGCGAGGGGGTGCCCGGGCACGAAATGCACGCCCTCGGGCAGGTGCGGGCCCACGTCGTCGATCACCCGTCGCTTGACCGACCCCACGTCGGTCACCGTCGCCCCCGGTTTCAGGTGCGGGCCGATGGCCTGCGCCACCGCCCCCATCGCGCCGACAGGCACCGCCAGAACGACGAGGTCGGCGTCGGCCACCACCTCTTCTGCGCTGTCGCAGACCTCGTGGCAGAGCCCGATCCGGCGCGCGGTCTCGCGTGTCTCCTCGGACCGCGCGTAGCCGGCCACGTGATCCGCGAGCCCCGCACGTCGCGTCGCCCAGAACATCGAGGACGCGATGAGACCGAGGCCGATCAGCGCGACCTTTCCGTAGACCGCCGTGTCGCTCATCGCGCCCCCGCCTTGAAGAGTCCGACCGCGTGCGCGACACGGCGGCACGACGCTTCGTCGCCGATCGAGATGCGCAGCGCCGCGGGCAGCTTGTAGGTACCGACGCGCCGCACGATCAGGCCCTGCTTCTGCAGGTAGAGATCGCAGGCCTCGGCCTCCTCGGCGTCCGCGAACCGCGCGAGGATGAAATTGGCGCAGGAGGTGTCGGACGGCACGCCATGCTCCATCAGCGCCTCGGCGAGCCATGTCCGGAGCCGCGCATTCTCGCTGCGGCATTTTTCCACGAACTCGCTGTCGCGGATCGAAGCCTCGGCCGCCGCCAGCGCCGGGGCCGAGAGGTTGAACGGCCCCCGGATCCGGTTGAGCACGTCGATGATCTGCTGCGGCCCGTAGCCCCAGCCGACGCGCATGCCCCCAAGGCCGTAGAGCTTGGAGAAGGTGCGCGTCATCACCACGTCACCGCGCGTCTCGACCAGGGCGGCACCGCCGTCGTATCCCTCCACGAACTCGGCATAGGCCCCGTCGAGAACGAGGATCGCCCCGTCGGGCAACTCCTCGGCCAGACGCTCGATCTCGGCGAGACCGATCATCGTCCCGGTCGGATTGTTCGGATTGGCGAGAAAGACGAGGCGCGTGCGCTCCGTCGCCGCCGCGAGGATCGCGTCGATATCGGTCACGCGTTCCTTTTCCGGCACTTCGACGGGCGTGGCGCCGGCGGCGCGCGCGCTGATCTTGTACATCCCGAAGCCGTGCTCGGTGTGGATCACCTCGTCTCCCGGCCCGGCATAGGCCTGGCACAGGAAATGGATGATCTCGTCGGACCCGACGCCGCAGATGATGCGGCGCGCGTCGAGGCCGTGCACCTCGGCGATGGCATGGCGAAGCGCGGCGTGGTCGGTCACCGGATATCGGTGCATCTCGTGCAGGACGCGGCGCACCGCCTCTTGAGCCGCCGGGCTGGGGCCGAACGGGTTTTCGTTCGACGACAGCTTCACGACGTTCGTCACGCCCTCCACGGCGGACTTGCCACCCTGGTAGAGCTCGATCTCCATGATCCCCGGCTGCGGCTTGATCTCGCCCATCTCGCGTGCCTCCTGCCCGGTCGTCTTAACCGCCCGACGGAACGGAGAAAAGCGTCAAAGCCGCACGCCGGTCCTGCCGGCCGATCCGCGCGAAGCGAGCCGGCCGGTCGTGGTCAAGCGGCCGCGCGCAGGGGCAGGTCGCGAGGCGCGGCGCGGTCCTCGGGGATGTCGAACAGCCCGGTCGACAGCGACCACTCCGACAGCGCGGGCCGGGTCGACCATACCGCCAGCGGGATCGCCCCGATGAAGGCGATCAGGATCGGCGCCGCGAAGGCCAGAACCGCCGGCAGGAACGTCCAGAGCCACGCCGCCAGCGCGAGCCCGAGCAGCGTCTGCGGCCACAGCACGTTTGCCGCCTCGTGCCATTCCAGCCGGTCGCGCGCGCGCTGTTGCGCGGCCCAGCCGACCTTGCGCCCGAACGGAAGCCCGATCAGGAACCGCGTGATCGACACCGCGACGATGGGCGCGACCAGCATGGAGAACACGATTTCGACCGCGAGCCCCGCCAGTAGCCGCGAGGCGCCGCCATAGGCCGTCGTGCGCTCGGGATTGGCGAGGACCTGCGCCACGCCCATGATCTTGGGCGCGAGGTTCAGCGTCATGATCAGCGCGAAGAAGCCGAGCCCCATCCAGAGCGGGACCGCTCCCACCTGACCCGGCACTGCCGCCAGCGCCGCGCCGGTGATGATGAACGCGATCCACGCCGGTGCGGCCGCGTACATCTGGATCGCCAGCAGAAGCTGCAGCCGCGATACGGGCTTCAGACCTGGCAGCCCGAGCAGGCGGAAATACTGCATGTTGCCGGCCGTCCAGCGCAACTCGCGACGGATGAAGTCAGGCAGGCTCGGCGGATTCTCCTCGCGGCTGTCGCCTTCCTCGGCCAGCACGCGGACCTCGTAGCCCGCCCGCCGCATCAGCACCGCCTCGACCTGGTCGTGGCTGAGGATGTGCCCCGACAGCGGCCCGGAGCCCGGAAGCACCGGCAGCATGCAATGCCGCCGAAACGGCTCGGCGCGGATCAGGATGTTGTGGCCCCAGTTGGGACCGCAATCGCCCTGCCACCACGCGGAGCCCAGCGTGTAGGAGCGCATGCCGTGGCGCATGCCGAACTGGAACGCGCGGGTAAAGAACGTGCGCGCCGGGAGACCGGTCACCAGCGATTGCAGCATCCCGATCTCGGGGCTCGCCTGCATCACCCGGACAAGCCGCAGAACCGCATCGGCGCCCATCTCGCTGTCCGCATCGAGGGGCAGAAAGAAATCGATGCCGGTGACCCGGTGCAGGAACTCGGCGATGTTGCCGGCCTTGTAGCCGACGTTGTCGCTCCTCCGGCGATAGCGGATGGCGGCGCCCGGCCGCGCCGCCTGCCACGTGGCCACAAGCGCCTCTTCGCGTGCGGCCACGTCGTCGCGATCTGTGTCGCTCAGAACGTGGTAGGAGAACCGGTCGGCCCAGGGCGTCGCGCCGAGCTCCGTCTCCAGCCGGCGCAGCCGCGCGATGGACGCGTCCGGATCCTCGTTGCGCAGCGGCATGACCACCGCGGTCCGCGCGGCGATGGGGCCGCCCCGACGCGCGCGATCGAGCGCCGGCGTCACCACCGCGGCGGCCCGCGCGCCATGCCGAATATCGAGGGCGAGGCCGATCAGGCTGTTCCACAGCCCGATCGACAGCCAGGGCAGCGTAATCGCGTAGGCTGCGAGCATCGCGATTTCGAGCCAGAGAAGTCCGCCCACCGACAGGAGGGCCGTCATCCCGGCGAACAGGGCCGCGATGGTCGCGAGGTTCAGCACGAGCACGAGGCGGCGTCGGCCTCGCAGCGTCCCGCCCGGATCATGCCTCACGTCACGGCGGGTCCCGGCGACAGCGCGGCTGCCCTCGAGACTGTGGCGATCGAGTTCCTGCAAGGCGACCTCCCTGGTTGCGCTCCCCTAGGGGTTTGGAGCGCAAGCCCAAGGTTTCCAGTGAAAAATCGGTGACGCCCTCCGCGACGGCGGAGCCCTGCTCAGACTTCGACCGCGAATCGCTCTTGGGCGCCGACGCCGAATACGCGCTTGTAGCGCTCGATTTCGTCGGCCGGGCCCATCGCCTTCTCCGGGTTGTCCGAAAGCTTCACCGTCGGCTGGCCGTTCGCCGCGACGGCCTTGCACACAAGGCTGAACGGCGCGAGCCGATCGCCCTCGGCCAGCCCCCTGAAGTCGTTGGTCAGCAGCGTGCCCCAGCCGAAGGAGGTCCGCACCCGGCCGGCAAACTGCTTCTGCAGCGCCTCTATTCGCTCGACATCGAGCCCGTCCGAGAAGATCACCAGCTTCTCGCGCGGATCTTCGCCGCGCGACTTCCACCACTGGATCGCGGTTTCCGCGCCCTTTACGGGGTCGCCGGAATCTATGCGGATCCCGGTCCAGCCGGCCAGCCAGTCGGGCGCACGTTCGAGAAAGCCCTCCGTGCCATAGGTGTCGGGCAAGATCATGCGAAGGTTGCCGTCATGCTCCTCGTGCCAGTCGGCCAGCACGTCGTATGGCGCGCGCGCCAGCGCGGCGTCGTCTTCAGCCAGCGCCGCATAGACCATCGGCAACTCGTGCGCGTTGGTGCCGATCGCCTCCAGGTCCCGGTTCTTGGCGATCAGGCAGTTCGATGTGCCCGTGAACGATGCGCCGAGACCTTCGCTCATCGCGCGCACACACCAGTCCTGCCAGAGAAAGGAATGCCGCCGGCGCGTGCCGAAATCGGCGATCTTGAGCCCGTCGAGCGCGCGCAACCGCTCGATCTTCTCCCAGAGCTTGGTCATCGCCCGGGCATAGAGCACCTGCAGCTCGAAGCGCCCCAAGTCGTGCAGGACGGCGCGCCCGCGCAGCTCCATCAGGACGGCAAGCGCCGGGATCTCCCAAAGCATGACCTCGGGCCAGGCGCCCTCGAAGGTCAGCTCGTACTGGTCGCCCACGCGTTCGAGCGTGTAGGGCGGCAGCCGCAACGCCTCGAACCATTCCATGAAGTCGGGCCGGAACATCTGCCGCTTGCCGTAGAACGTGTTGCCGCGCAGCCAGGTCGACTCGCCCCGCGTCAGCGAAAGCGACCGGATATGGTCGAGCTGCTCGCGCAGCTCGCCCTCGTCGATCAGCTTGGCCAATGGAATGTGCGTGCTGCGGTTGATCAGGCTGAAGGTCACCTGCGTGTCGGGCCGGTTGCGGAAAACCGACTGGCACATCAGCAACTTGTAGAAGTCCGTATCGATCAGCGAGCGGACGATCGGATCGATCTTCCACTTGTGATTCCAGACCCGCGTGGCGATGTCGACCAAGGCACCCTCCGTCAGCTTCCCGACGCTTAAAGCAGCCCCCGGGCGGCCAAGGCAAGCCGCGGCCGCCGCACCTCAGCCGAGGGTGACGCCTGCGGACTCCATCCGCGCGCGCGCCTCGGCCGCCGATCCATCCGCGTCGATCGCCCGGCAGAGCGCCTCACGGACATGCACGCGAAACCCCAGCTTGGCCGCGTCGAGCGCCGACCAGGCGACGCAGAAATCATAGGCCAGACCGACGAACGTGAGCTCTTTGATCCCGCGCTCGCGCAGGTAGCCGGCGAGGCCCGTCGGCGTTGCGTGGTCATTCTCGAAAAAAGCCGAATAGCTGTCGATGTCGCGGCGAAAGCCCTTGCGGATCACCATGTCGGCGCGCGCCGTGTCGAGGTCCGGATGAAAGGCCGCGCCCTCGGAGCCGATGATGCAGTGGTCGGGCCAGAGCACCTGAGTGCCGTAGTCCATCTCGACGGTCTCGAGCGGCGCCTTGCCGGAGTGCTGCGACGCGAAGGAGGAGTGACCATCGGGATGCCAGTCCTGAGTCAGAACGACGGCCCCGGCCTCGGGCATCAGCGCGTTGATCGACTCAACCACTTCCGATCCGCCGGGCACCGCCAGCGCGCCGCCCTCGCAGAAATCCATCTGCACGTCGATCACGATCAGTGCCTGCATGGCCGGTTCTCCTCCTGCGGACGTCGCCTCGTGACGGCAGAGCCTAGCGGCGCCGCGTCGACCCGCAACCCCGGGCCTTGATCGCGCGTCCGGCCGCTCGTATCTCGCGGCCATGTTCACCGTTGCCGCGCTCTACCGCTTCACGCCCTTCGACGACCCTGCCGCTCTTGCGCCGGGCATCGAGGCCGTGGCGCGCGACGGCGGCGTCACCGGCACGCTTCTGCTGGCGACCGAAGGGCTGAACGGCACCGTCGCCGGCCCCGGCGAGGGGATCGCGGCGCTTCTGGCGCATCTGCGCGGGCTGCCGGGCTGTGCCGATCTGGAGCCGAAACTTTCCACCGCGACCGAGCGGCCCTTTGCGCGGCTGAAGGTCCGGTTGAAGCGCGAGATCGTCACGATGGGCCAACCCGGGGTCGATCCCCGCGCGGCCACCGGCCATTACGTGTCGCCGTCCCAGTGGACCGAATTCATCCGCGATCCCGAGGTTGCCGTGATCGACACCCGCAATGCCTACGAGGTCGCCATCGGCACCTTCGAGGGCGCGATCGATCCCGGCACCGACAGCTTTCGCGACTTTCCGGCCTGGTGGGCCGCCAATCGCGACCGCTTCCACAACCGCAAGATCGCGATGTTCTGCACCGGCGGCATCCGGTGCGAGAAATCGACGAACTGGCTCCTGTCGCAGGGGGTCGAAGAGGTCTACCACCTCGAGGGTGGAATCCTGAAATACCTCGAAGAGGTCCCCGAGGCCGAAAGCGCCTGGCAGGGCGAATGCTTCGTCTTCGACGGCCGCGTGTCGGTCGGCCACGGGCTGCGCGAAGGACCGCACATCCTGTGCCACGCCTGCCGCCGCCCGATCCGGCCCGAGGATCGCCAGCACCCGGACTACGAGGAAGGCGTCGCGTGTCACCACTGCGCCGCCGAGACGAGCGCCGAGGACAAGGCCCGCTTTCGCGAGCGCCAACGCCAGATCGCCCTCGCCCGCGCACGCGGAGAGACGCACCTTGCCGCCGAGGCGTCCGAAGACTGAGCACGGCCCCGGTCGCACACCTCACGAACCGTCGAACAAAAGGGCGCGCCGCGATCGCGACGCGCCCCTTCGCATAGTGATGACTGAGCGCGCGAAAGCGCACCGGTCACCGCGCCGCCCGCTAGCGCTTACAGCACGTAACGGCTCAGGTCGGTTGACCGGCTGAGATCGCCGAGATGCTTTTCGACGAAGTCGTCGTCGACGGTCACCGTGTCGCCGGCATGGTCGGGCGCGACGAAAGACAGCTCCTCGAACACCCGCTCCATCACCGTGTAGAGCCGGCGCGCGCCGATGTTCTCGACCGACGCGTTGACCTCGGCGGCGATACGGGCGAGCGCGGCGATGCCCGCCTCGGTGAACTCGACGGTCACGTGCTCGGTCGCCATCAGCGCGGTGTACTGCCGGGTCAGCGCGTTGTCGGTTTCGGTCAGGATCCGGACGAAGTCGCCCTCGGTCAGATCGCGTAGGTTGACCCGGATCGGCAGGCGGCCCTGCAGCTCGGGCAGGAGGTCCGACGGCTTGGCAACGTGGAACGCGCCCGACGCGATGAACAGGATATGGTCGGTTCGCACCGGGCCGTGCTTCGTCGATACGGTCGTGCCCTCGATCAGCGGCAGCAGATCGCGCTGCACGCCTTCGCGGCTCACGTCGCCACCGCGCGCGTCGGACTTGGCGCAGACCTTGTCGATCTCGTCGAGAAACACGATCCCGTTCTGCTCGACCGCGTCCAGGGCCGAGGTCTTGACCGCCTCGTCGTCGAGCAGCTTGTCGGCCTCTTCCTGGATCAGCACGTCGTAGCTTTCGGCGACCGAGAGCCGCTTGCGCGTGGTTCGCCCGCCGAAGGCCTTGCCGAAGAGATCGCCGAGGTTCATCCCGCCCATGCCCTGGCCTGGCTGGCCGGGAATCTCCATCATCGGCAGCGACGGCGCGTTCTCCTTCAGCTCGAGATCGATCATCGTGTCGTCGAGCTCGCCCGCCTTGAGCTTCTTGCGGAACATCTCGCGCGTGGCATCGCGCGCGTCCTCACCGGCGATCGCGGCGATCACCCGGTCCTCGGCCGCCTGATGCGCGCTCGCCTTGACGTCCTCGCGCATCTGCTCGCGGGTCATCGTCATCGCCGCGTCCATGAGATCGCGCACGATCTGCTCGACGTCGCGGCCGACATAGCCGACCTCGGTGAACTTCGTGGCCTCGACCTTGACGAAAGGCGCGCGCGCCAGCTTGGCGAGCCGGCGCGAGATCTCGGTCTTGCCGACACCGGTGGGCCCGATCATCAGGATGTTCTTCGGGTAGACTTCATCGCGGATGTCGTCCGAAAGCTGCTTGCGGCGCCAGCGGTTGCGCAGCGCGACGGCCACGGCGCGCTTGGCGTCCTTCTGGCCGATGATGAACCGGTCGAGCTCGGAGACGATCTCGCGCGGGGTCAGGTCTGTCATGTGGGAAATCCTTCGATCCGGTCGCGTCGCTGGGCGCGGGCCTCAGCCCTCCAGCGTCTCGACCGTGAGGTTGCCGTTCGTGTAGACGCAGATGCTGGCGGCGATCTCCATCGCGCGGCGCGCGATCGCCTCGGCGTCATGCTCACCGTCGATCATCGCGCGCGCGGCGGCCAGAGCGTAGTTGCCGCCCGATCCGATGGCCGCGATCCCGTCCTCGGGCTCCAGCACGTCGCCCGCGCCGGTCACCACGTAAAGCTGGGCGCCGTCGGTCACGATCAGCATCGCTTCGAGCTTCTGCAGGTACTTGTCGGTGCGCCAGTCCTTGGCCAGCTCGACGCAGGCGCGCTGCAGCTGGCCGGGGGTCGCCTCGAGTTTCTGTTCGAGCCGCTCCAGCAGCGCGAACGCGTCGGCGGTCGACCCGGCAAAGCCGGCAACCACGTCCGACCCGCCCGGCGAGAGCCGGCGCACCTTGCGCGCCGAGCCCTTGATGACGGTCTGCCCGAGGCTGACCTGCCCGTCACCCGCGACGACCACGCGGCCGCCCTTGCGCACGCCGATGATCGTCGTGCCGTGCCAGCCCGGAAAGCTGTCCTCTGCCATGCGCCATCCTTCCATTGGTCTGGCGCGGCATATGGGGTGTCCGCGCGGCAGGGGCAAGCGGACGGGGTCTGACGGCGCGGCAGGGCGCCGCACGGCGGCCGGCCGGGATCAGGCCGGGCGCGCGCCGAGACGCTGGCGCAGCGCACCCAAGGCGAGTCGCGGCAGGAGCGCGGCACATGCGGCGTAGCGCGGTACCAAGCGCCGCGGGTGCGACGCTGCGCGCCATGCCCATTCGAGCGCCACGCGGCGCACCCAGAGCGGTGCCCGCGCCTGCGTGCCGGCGAAGAAATCGAGCCCAGCGCCGATCGCGGCGAACCCCATGCCCGGAAGGCGGCGCCGCCCGACTGCGGCAAAGATCTCCTGCTTCGGCGCGCCCAGCGCGACGAAGCACATCCCGGCGCCCGAGGCCTCGAGTTCGGCGAACACCGCCTCGGCCCCCGCGCCTTCGGGATCGAAGCCCATCGGCGGCGCGATGCGCGCCACCACGCGCAGCCCCGGAACGATGCTCTCCAGATGCGCCGCGGCAGCGTCGAGCGCCGAGGCGGTGCTGCCCACGAGCGCGACCCCGACGGCGTGGCGCGCCGCCAGCCGCGACAGCGGCACGATCAGGTCGGCACCCGGAACGAGATCCACCGGACGCCCGGCCAGTCGCGCCGTCCAGACGATCGGGTTGCCGTCCGCGGTCACGAGGTCTTGCGCGGCATAGGCCGCGCGGAACCGATCGGAGCGTGCGAGTTTCACGAGATGATCGAGGTTCAGCGTCGCGAGAGCGAACCCCTCGCCGGCAGCCAGACGGCGCGACACGACCGACGACAACGTCGTCCAGTCCGGCACGGTGATCCGCACGCGACAGGCCTTCACGATGTATTCCATGACAGCGATCCCGGCTCGAAATGTGGCCAGCCCCCGCTGTGGTCTAGCACAGTTTCGCCGCAAAGCGAGGCCATCCGCTCGCGGATCCGCGCGGATGGCACGCGGCTGCATCGCTTTGCCCAACGATGCGCCGCTGCGGCACGGGATTGTTTCCACCGATCGTGACACGTCGTATTTGAGCCATGTTTTGATGGTCTGAGCCCGTCGAGGGCGGGCCGAAATCGAATCGGGACGGAATGCGCATGGGCCGGCAGCGGCGCCCATACGCCGCGCACCGCGCGGCACCGAAGCCATGAGCGGCGGCACGATCACGATGATCGGCTGCGGGTTCGTGGCCGATCTCTACGCCCGCGCGTTGGCACTCCATCCCGAGATTCGGCTCGCCGCGGTTTGGGACCACGATCCGGCTCGACTTGCAGCGTTCGCCGCCCATTGGAGCCTGCCCGCGGCGCGCAGCCTCGATGATGCGCTGGCGTCCACGCCGGCGGACGGTCTGGTGCTCAACCTCACGAACCCGGCCGCGCATTTCGATATCACCGCCGCCTGCCTGTCGAAGGGCCGGCACGTCTACTCGGAAAAACCGCTGGCCCCCGATCTCGACGAGGCGCGCGACCTTGCCGCGCGCGCCGCCACAGCGGGACTGCAGCTGGGCTCGGCGCCCTGCTCGGTCCTTGGGGAAGCGGCGCAAACCCTCGGCCACGCGATCCGCTGCGGGGTCGCCGGCACACCCCGCGCCGTCTACGCCGAGCTCGACGACGGGTTCGTGCCGCAGGCCGCCTATCGCAAGTGGATCTCCGAAAGCGGCGCGCCCTGGCCGTTCGAGGACGAGTTCCGCACGGGCTGCACGCTGGAACATGCCGGGTACTACCTGTCGTGGCTGATTGCGTGGTTCGGCCCGGTTCGTACCGTGGTCGCCGCGTCGTCCGAGACCGTTCCGGACAAGGAGGGCACCGGGCCCATGGCGCCGGACCTGTCCGTCGCGACCCTCTTTTTCGAGACCGGGCCGGTGGTGCGGCTCACCTGCTCGATCGTCGCCCCGCACGATCACCGGATCCGGGTCATCGGCGACGGCGGTATCCTCGAATGCAACGCGGCCTGGGACAACAGCGCGCCGGTGCGCTTTCGCCGTCGCGTGACCCTGCGGCGCCGGCTCATCGAATTGCCGGTCGGCCGCCGGATCCGCCTTGGCCGCGAAACCCACCCCAAGGTCGGGCGCTGGGGGGCGGCGTCGATGAACTTCCTCCTCGGCCCGGCCGAAATGCTGGAGGCCATCGCCGCCGGTCGCCCGAGCCGCCTCGGCGGCGACTACGCGCTGCATCTGACCGAGGTGACGCTCGCGATCCAGAATTCCGGCGAAACGGCGGGCGCGCAGCGGATGACCACGACCTGCACCGCGATGGAGCCGATGCCGTGGGCGAAGTGAACGGCAACGACGCGACCCGGATCGTCGTCACCGGCGCAAACGGGTTTCTCGGCCGGGCGATCCTTTCAGAGGCGCAGGCGCGCGGGCTGTCCGCCGCCGGCCTCGTCCGCCGCCCGGCTCCGGACCGTTCGGAGGCCGACGTCCACGTCTGCGATCTTGCCGCACCGGGCGCGGATCTCGTTCCCATGCTCGAGGGTGCGACGGCGGTGATCCACGCCGCGGCGCACCTTGGCGGAGACGCCGCCGCACACGAGCGAGACACGATCGGCGCGACCGATGCGCTGCTGGACGCGATGGCCGCCGCCGGTGTGCCGCGACTCGTGCTCGTCGGCTCCGTTGCGGTCTACGACACGATGGCCGTAGCCCCCGGAACCCGGATCGACGAGACCAGCCCCGTCGCGCCGCCGGAGCACGCCGCCGACGCCTACGCCGCCGCGAAAATCCGGCAGGAGGCGGTGGTCAGCACGCGCACGTCCGCAGCAGGAATCGCCCTGACGATCCTGCGCGCCGGGGCCGTCTACGGCCCCGGCCGGCTCTGGAACGCGCATCTCGGTGTCGGGCTCGGTCCGGTCCTGATCCGCTTGGGAAGGGGCGGCGTGGTGCCGCTGGTCGACCGCGCCCGCGCGGCCCGCGCGCTCGTCGACGCGGCGGAGGGACGCGCCGGGGACGGCATCCTGAACCTTCTGGACGACGATCTGCCCGACCGGGCCCGGTTTCTCGACGCGATGCGGGAGACGGGCTGGCCGCGCGCGGTCCTGCCGCTGCCCTGGCCGACGCTTGTCCCCGTCGCGCGGGCGCTGCGCGGCTGGCAGGGGCGTCCGGGCCTTCTGCGCGAGGCGGCGCTGCGTGCGCGCATGGCGCCGTTTCTCTGGCCCAACGACCGGCTGCGGTCCGCACTTCCGGATCGCGACCGGGGCACCTTCGCCGCCCGGTTCGCCGCTGCGGCGGGGGGCGCGCAATGACGCGTCCGCGACTGGCCTACCTCACAGGGGAATATCCCCGCGCGTCGGACACGTTCATTCAGCGCGAGGTGGCGGGGCTGCGCGCCGTGGGGCACGACGTCCTGACCTGTTCGGTACGCCGCACCGGGCCCGAGCACCTCGTCGGCCCCGAGCAGCGCGCCGAACAATCCGCCACCTTCCACGTGCTGGAGGCCGCGCGCCGGCCCGCAACGCTGCTCGCCGCGCACCTGCGCTGGATGCGCGCGCCGCGCCGCTACCTGGCAGCTCTCGGGCTGGCCTGGCAAACCGCGCCGACCGGACTGCGCGGACGGCTTTACAACCTCATCTACTTCGCGGAAGCCGCGGTTCTGGCCGCCCACCTGTCGGATCGGGGCGTCAGCCACCTGCACAATCACATCGCCAAGTCATCCTGCACCGTCGCGATGCTCGCCTCGGCCCTGTCTGGTCTGCCCTACAGCTTCACGATCCACGGGCCGGACATCTTCTTCGCTCCCGAGCATTGGCGGATCGACGAAAAGGCGCGGCGCGCCCGCTTCGTTTCGTGCATCTCGGATTTCGCGCGCTCGCAGCTCATGTGCTTCGCCCCGACCGAGACGTGGCCGCGGCTGCACGTGATCCATTGCGGCGTGGACCCCGATCGTTACGCCGCCCGCCAAGCCACCGCGCCCGGCACCCGCCTCCTGTTCGTCGGGCGGCTCGCGGGGGTGAAGGGCGTGCCGCTCCTGCTCGACGCGGTGGCCGCGCTCGCGCCCGCACATCCCGAGCTTGCGCTCGATCTCATCGGCGATGGGCCGGAGCGCGCGGCGCTCGAGGCGCGGGCGCGCGATCTGGGCATCGCGGCGCGCTGCCGCTTCCTCGGCTACCAGGGGCAGGACGAGGTCGCACGCGCGCTCGGCGAAACCGACCTTCTCGTGCTGCCGAGCTTCGCCGAGGGCGTGCCGGTCGTCCTGATGGAGGCGCTCGCCGCTGCCGTCCCGGTGGTCACCACACGCATCGCCGGCGTTCCCGAGCTTGTCGAAGACGGCGTGCATGGCCGGCTCGTGCCGCCCGGGGACGGCACCGCCCTCACCGCGGCGATCGACGCGCTCCTGCAAGACCCCGAGGTCCGGGCCCGGTTGGGGGCGGCCGGTCAGGCCAAGGTCCGCGCCGGCTACGACGCGGGAATCGAGGCGCGGCGCCTCGCCACGCTCTTCGCCGCCTACGCGGGCGGGCCGACGCCGGCGGCGCCGCCCGCCAAGCGGCCGGAGCCCACCGCATGAGCGTGGTCGATCTCGTGCTCATCGGGCGCAACGAGGGCGCGCGCCTGCGTGCCGCCCTCGCTTCGGCAAAGGGGCAGGCCCGGCGCCTCGTCTACGTCGATTCGGGCTCCACCGACGACAGCGTCGAGGCCGCGCGCGCGGCGGGGGCCGATGTCGTGACGCTCGACATGTCGGTGCCCTTCACCGCGGCACGCGCCCGCAATGCCGGAGCGTGGCACCTGCTCGAGTCGCCCGACCCGCCCGACTACCTGCAGTTCATCGACGGCGATTGTGCGATCGTGGCCGGCTGGATCGCCGACGGCGCAGACCGGCTCGACGCCGCGCCGGAGCTTGGCCTCGTCACCGGCTGGCGCGCCGAGACCGCGCCGGAGTCGAGCGTGTACAACCACCTGTGTCACTGGGAATGGCGGCGCCCGGCGGGCGAGATCCGCGCCTGCGGCGGCGACATGCTTGTTCGGGCGGCGGCCTTCCGCGCCATCGACGGCTTCGACCCGACCGTCATCGCCGCAGAGGACGACGAGTTCTGCGCCCGCCTCCGCAAGGCCGGCTGGCGGCTCGAACGGCTCCCCCGGGAGATGACCCGCCACGACGCCGCGATGACCCGGTTCGGCCAGTGGTGGCGCCGCGCGGAACGGACCGGCCACGGCTTCGCTCAGGTCGGGCACCTGCACCCCGACACCTTCGTCACGGAGCGGAGGCGCGTTGTGGTCTACGCGCTCGCCCTGCCGCTCGCGGTCGGCGCGGCCCTCGTGGTTGCGCCGTGGGTGGCTGCGGTGCTGGTGCTGGCCTACCCGCTGAACTGGTCGAAGAGCACTGCCGGCCTGCGGCGCGACGGGATCGCGCCGGACGCCGCCCGCCGGCTCGGCCTGCTGCTGACCCTGTCGAAGTTTCCGAACCTGATCGGCATGGCGCGATTTCACCTGCGCCGCATGCGCCGCGCCCCGATGCGGCTGATCGAATACAAGTAAGCGAGATCACACCATGACCCCTACCCGCATCGGCCTGATCGGCGCCGGATACATTGCAACCTGGCATGCGGACGCCATCGCGGCGACCGACGGCGCAAACCTCGCCGCCGTCTGCGACACGTCCGGTGCCGCCGCCCGCGCGCTGGCCGAGCCCCGCGGCGTGCCCGCCTACGACAGCCTCGCGGCCCTGATCGACAGCGGAACCTGCGATGCGGTTCACATTCTGACCCCACCCGACAGCCATCTCGCGCTCGGGCTGCAATGCCTCGAGGCCGGGCTCGACGTTCTGATCGAGAAGCCGGCGGCGCTGAGCGCCGACGAAACGCGACAGCTGCGCGATGCGGCGCACCGTGCGGGGCGGCACTTCCGTCCCGGTCACAACTTCCTCGGTCTGCCATCCTACTCGCGGTTGAAGGCGCTGGTCGCCTCGGGCGACCTCGGTCGCGTATCGGCGGCCGAGATCACGTGGGCGCTGCCCCTCGCGCCGCTGCGCTCTGGGCCGTACAACCTCTGGCTCCTGCGCGAACCGAAGAACCTGCTTCTGGAGATCGGACCGCACCTTGCGGCGTTCGCGGTCGACCTGTTCGGCCCGCTCGACGTCATCGCCGCCGACGCCTCGAAGCCGGTCATGCTGCCCGGCGACGACCCCCGGCCGCAGAGCTTCCGGATCCTCGCACGGGCCGGCGATGTCGACGTGACGTTGAGCCTGAGCATGGTCGAGACGGTGGACGACCGCTCGGTGACACTGCGCGGCTCGTCGGGGCGCGCGCGGCTCGACTATGCCGCCGACACGCTGGTGGTGGAGCGAGAGAACGCCTCCGACCTCGTGCTGAACCCTTTGCGCCGCCAGATCGCGCTGGCGCGCGGCCATGCCCGGGAGGGACTCACCAACGCCGCGATCCAGGTGCGCTCGCTCAACATGCGCTCACCCTACGCACAGAGCTTTCGTGGCATGTGCGCGGCGATCTACGGCTCCGCGCCCGATGAGCGCTACGACGCCGACAACGCCGTACAGGCGATGCAGGCGCTCGATGACGCGCTCGCGCTTTTGCCGACGGACACGCTTATCCCGAAGGCACCGGCGGTGGCGACGCGCGCGCCGCGGCCGACCGCGCTCGTGATCGGCGGAACCGGCTTCATCGGGCGCGCCCTGACCCGCGCGCTCGTGGCCCGCGGCACCGACGTACGCGTGCTGTCGCGCGGTCGCCACGGCCCGTTCCCGGATCTGCCCGATTCCGTCGAGACCGTCGGCGCGTCCCTGAAGGATCGCGCCGCGCTCGTTCAGGCGATGGACGGCATCCGCCACGTCTACAACCTCGCCCGCGCGCTTGGCACGAACTGGCAGGACTGCCTGGACAACGACGTCGCCCCGGCGGTCACCATCGCCGAGGCCGCGCTGGAAGCCGGGGTCGACCGGCTGGTCTATACCGGCACGATCGCGAGCTACGACATGTCGGACCGCTTCGGCCGCATCACCGAGGCAAAGGGCTTCCCAAACGACATGACCGACCGCAATCTCTATGCCCGGTCCAAGGCCGAGTGCGAACGCCGCCTCATGCAGATGCATCGCGAGAGGGGCCTGCCGCTGACCATCGCGCGGCCAGGCATCGTCGTCGGGCCGGGCGGGCCGCTGCAGCACTGGGGCATCGGCCGCTGGCACGGGGCCGGCGCCGTGCGGATCTGGGGCCGCGGCGACAACATCCTGCCCTTCGTCCTGAACGACGACGTGGCGGACGGCCTGATCCGCATGGCCGAAAGCGATGTGGCCCTGGGCGAGGATTTCAACCTCGTGGGCGAGCCGATGCTGACGGCGCAAGGCTATTTCCGCGCGATTCACGAGCGTCTGGGCGCACGGATCCGCGTTTCCACCGGAAACCTGACCGCCTTCTGGGCGGCGGATGCGGTCAAGGCGACGCTGAAGCGACGTGCGCTCGGGCGGCGCGACGTGATCCGTCCGTCGCGCGCCGACTGGATCAGTCGCGCGCACCTGTCGCGCTTCGACAATACGAAACCCAAGGACCTGCTGGGCTGGCAGCCGGTGTCGGATCGCGAGGCGTTTTTGCGCGCAGCGATCGACGATGCTGGCCTGTTCGGCTTTTGAGCGCCTCGGGGATCGACAATCCCCGTTAATGAGCCGCATTTTTGACGACATTTGATGTTGAATTGCGGGGAAGCAATACGGATCTCTCTGCCATGTCGCATGACGCTCACGAGTTCACCGGACGCCGGCCTTCACGGCGCGCGCGGGGCTGACCATGGCCGACCGACCGAAGTTTCGCCGCCGCCGCGGCCGCACGCCGGAGCGCACTGAAGACGACGATCTGCGCCCCGTTCCGCCGCTCGAAACACGCGCGGAACGCCTGGAACGCCGGGAGGCCGAGCGCCGCACCGACGATCGGCGCGAGTTCGACCGCGGAGAAACGGACCGGCGCACCGCCGAGCGGCGCGCGGCCGATCCCGACCCCGCGCCGGCCGTGGCCAAGGCGCCGGAGGCCGCAAGTCCGGGCGCGATCGAGACGCCTGCGCCTTCGACCGCTGACGCCGCGCACGCACCGGCCCATGCAACCACGCGGGCGGTGGCGCACGATGCGCAGGATACGGCGCGTCAGACCCTTCCGGCTGCCGACGACCCCGAGCGGCTCTGGGCCAGCATGCCAAGCTTCGCGGTCGATGACCGCGCGCTCGAGCGCAACCGCATCATCAGCGCCAGCCGCAGCGATCCCGCACACGTGTCCTTCGACGTCCTGCGGACGCGGATCCTGCGGGCCTTGTCGGATCGTCAGTGGCGGCGCGTCGCGGTGACCTCGCCCACGCCGGGCTGTGGCAAGACTTTCACCCTCGCCAATCTCGCGATCTCGCTGTCGCGCCAGGCGGATCTTCGCAGCGTGGTGCTCGATCTCGACATGCGGCGGCCGGAACTGCACCGGGTGTTCGGGATCAAATCACCCAAATCGATCGGCGACATGCTGCGCGGCAAGACCCTTCCCGAGCAGCACCTGCTCCGGCTGGGGCCGAACGACTTTCACGCAGGGCGCAGCATCGCCTTCGGCTTCAACGGCACGCCTGAACCGTTCGCGGCAGAGCTCCTGCAGGATCCGAAGACGGCCATCGCGCTCGACATGATCGAGGCGAGACTCAAGCCCGACGTCATGCTGTTCGACCTGCCGCCGGCGCTTTCGGGCGATGACGTGCTCGCCCTCCGGCCGCATTTCGACGCCGTCCTGCTGGTGGTGGGCGGTGGCGTCAGCGCGCAAAGCGACGTGCGCGAGGCGGAACAGCGCCTCGGTGCCGACACGCCGCTTCTCGGCGTGGTGCTGAATCGCGCCGAAGGCATCAACGAAAAGAAATACGCTTACTGAGGCCCGCGCAGGGCGCTCAGAATTCGGTGCGCCCCGGCAGCAGCCGCTCGATCAGGCCCGCATCGCCGAGCCCGGCGCTCACCGCACGCAGGGCTGCGATCACCGCGAACACCAGCGCCAGCAGCCCACCGGTCCAGAGCCAGCGACGCCGGCTGTGATCGCGGCGCGACCGGACGGTGGGAATGGACACGACCGGGACGATACCAAGCTGGTGCTCCATTTGCGCCGGCGTGCGGATCACCGGACGCGCGATCTCGAGAAGCAGCGCCAGCCCGAGCGCGAGGAACAGGCTTGCCACGCCGCCGGCCGCCGCGACCTTGCGCTTGCTGCGCGAGATCGAGGTTTCCGGCGGCAGCGCCGTTTCCAGCACCTCGTACCGGTCCGATGCCTCGCGCTCGAGCAGGACCTGCGCCATCTCGGCGTCGGCGCGGCGGCGTCCGACAACGGAATACCGCTCCTGCAACTGGTCGAGCTCGCGCTCGAGCCCGGCGAGCGTCCGTTCGATCTCGGGCGCGCGGGCGATGTCCGCCTCGATCCGGTCGATGCGCGCCTCGATCAGGCCCTTCTGCTCGTTCAGAAGATCGACCTGCCGCTCCTGGCTGGCGGCGCGCAGACGCGCCGCGTTGTTCTCGAGCGCCAGGATCTCGCGGTCGAGCGTCAGGAGCTGGTCGCGCAGCGCGGCGAGTTGTGTCCGCAGCGCCTCGAGCCCCTCGGGAAGCGCGTCGGAGTTCTCTCGCTTGAAATCGGCAATCTCGTTCTCTGCCTCGGAGATCTCGGTCGCGACGCGCGCGGCTTCGGCATCGAAGAACGACAATGTCTCGGCGGTGCGCGTGGCGCTGCGGCTGCGGGCCTGCGCGATCACCGAGCCCATCAACTCGTTCGCGACGGCCGCCGCGTCCTCGGGATCGTCGAGGCGGACGGTGATGCTGAGCCCCGAGGGCACGACATCGGTCTGCCACGGCTGCGCATTGCCGCGCAGCTCGTCGAGCGTGATCGCGGAGCGCAACATGAATACCCGTTCGCTGAACGAAACCGCGTCGGGAAAGAGATCGAAGGTGTCGAGGATCTCGATCAGGTTGTCGCGGGCCATCAGCCGCTGCTCGATCAGGCGAACGCGGCGGCTTGCTTCGCGCCCCGTGGCCTGCGCCGTCATCGAGTCGGTCATATCCTCGGTGACGCGCGCGTCCTCGATCTGCACCACCGCGGTGGCCTCGAACAGCTTGCCCTGCTGCGACGCGATGAACACCGACGCTGCGCAGCCCAGCACGAACACGAGCACGATGAGGAACGCGCGACGCCGCAGCGCCGCGAAGACCTCGGACAGGGACTGAAACTGGCTCATGTCGTCACTCTCGCAAAGGTGCCCCCGATGCGCGGATCGGGGCATTGAAGCGCGTTTCGCGGCAACCCTGCCCCCATCCTGCCTCAAACTTATCGCCGCGGCCGCTTTCTTGCCACGTTATAAACCGCGATTGACGGAAACAGCGCGTTTCTCAGACGCACGGGCGGTCACGACATCGGCATGACCGCCCGTGGGCTCTCTCGGTACTTTCCGCTTCGGGTCAGGCGCGTCGGCGGGCCCGCATTTCGCGCCGGCGGGCCATCGCATCGCTGCGCGTCTGCGCCCGCTCGTTGGCGTTGACCGGAGTGGCCCCGGCCGCCTCGCTCACCACGCTCCCCGACAGTTCGGCCACCCGCGCAGCGAGGTCCGACAACACCGGGAAGCGGAAGATATCCGTGATCGAGAGGTCGGGAACGCCCAGCTCTTCACGGATGGCGCGATGCGCCTGCACCGCGAGCAGGGAATGACCGCCGAGATCGAAGAAGCTGTCCCGCGCGCCGGGTGTCGCCACGCCCAGGACGCGCGTCCAGACCGACGCCACGCGGGCCTGCACGGCGGAAGCGCTGGCCGCCGGAACGACGGTGCCGGCGCGGCTCATGGCCGGCCGCTGTTCGGCGGCCGGGGCCGACCGTGCCGAGCGCGCGAGTTCCGGCGCGGGCAGCGCGCCACGATCGACCTTCTTGTTCGGCGTCAACGGAAACGCGTCGAGCCTGATGAACCGGCGTGGCACCATGATCTTCGGCAGCATCCGCGACAGCGCTTCCCGCAGCGCCACGTCGGCCTGCGGCGCTCCGGTGTAGTACCCGACCAGCCGCGTGTCGCCCGGCCGATCCTCGCGGGCGAGCACGACGGCCTGCTGCACGCCCGGCTGGCTCTCGAGCGCGGCCTCGATCTCTCCGAGTTCGATGCGGTGGCCGCGGATCTTGACCTGCGTATCGACGCGGCCGACGAAATCGATCCGGCCGTCCGCGCGACGCCGAACGAGATCGCCCGTGCGATACATCCGCCCGCCGTGGAACGGGTTGTCGACGAACCGTTCCGCGGTCAGCTCGGGCCGGTTCCAGTAGCCGCGGGTGACCCCCGCACCGCCGATCCACAATTCGCCCGCCACGCCGACGGGCACCGGCGCGCGGTCCGTGTCGAGGACATAGAGCTGCGTGTTGGCGATCGGCCGGCCGATGTTGACGACGCCCGGTCCGGGCTGGGCCGGCTCCACCGACGACCAGATCGTCGTTTCGGTCGGCCCGTACATGTTGGAGATGCGCGCCCGTGTGATCGACTCGAAATCGGCGACCATGGCCCCCGGCAGAGGCTCGCCGCCGAAGAAAAGGTGCCGCACGCGCGACAGTGCAAACCGCGCCTCGTCGTTCATCGCGATCATGCGCGCCATCGACGGCGTGCATTGCAGGTGGGTCACCTTGTGCCGGACGATCTGCGCGGCGATCGAGAAATCGTCGCGCGCGGGCTCCGCATCGGCGTTGGCTCGCGCAACCACCTCGGCCAACGGCCGCAGCCCGTCGAGGATCGTATCCGGCGCGATGCCGTAATCGATCAGGCAGGCGATCTCGGTCACGCCGATCCCGCGCAACTCCTCGGCGCGGGCGACGGCATCGTCCACGGTGCCAAACAGGCCGCTTTCGTTGAAGTACCGTTCGAACGCGAAGTCGAGGATCCCCTCCAGCTCGTCCTCGGACAGCGACCCGAGGTCCAGCTGCATCGGGTTTTCGACGCCCTTGGGCTTCTTGAAGGCGGGAAACGCCCAAGCATATTGCTTGATGAGGCCCGCCGCCGAGCGCAGGTAATCCTTCATCGGCTCGCGCGCGACCTCGCGCGCGGCCTCGCGCGTCTCGGCGAGGTAGGTGTGCAGCATCAGCGTCACACTGCGCTCCGACGGATCGTGGCCGGCCTCGCGCAGCGCATCGTGATAGAGCGCGATCTTCTCCTTCACCTCGTCGACCGATTGCCCGAGGAGATGCGTCAGGACGTTGGCGCCCAGCCGCCCGGCTTCCTTCCAGGTCTCGGGATTGCCCGCGGTGGTGACCCAGACCGGCAGCTCCTTCGACACCGGCCGTGGCTGTGTCACAACCTCTTGCGGTGTGCCGTCCTGCTTCGGGAATGCCACCGCCTCGCCGCGCCAGAGCCGGCGCAGGACATCGATCGTCGAGATCATCGCGGGCTTGTTGGCGGGCGGCGTGTTCTCGGGGCGCAGGACGAAGTCGTCCGGCTGCCAGCCGGACGCGATGGCGAGGCCCGCGCGACCGTTCGTGAGGTTGTCGATGACCGCCCATTCCTCGGCGATGCGCGCGGGGTGATGCAGCGGCGCGACGCAGGATCCGGCGCGCACGCCGATCTTTTTCGTCATTCCGGCGACGGCGGCACCGGTGACCGACGGGTTCGGGTAAGGACCACCGAAGGCGTGAAAGTGCCGCTCCGGCGTCCAGACCGCCACGAACCCGTTCTCGTCTGCAAAGCGCGCGCCCTCGAGAAGCGTACGGTACTTGTCCGGGCCGACCCCGTCGTCGTTGCCCCAGTAGTAGAGCGAGAACTCCATTCCGCCGCGACCGAGCCGTCCGCCCGAGATCATGCCGCGATCGGCGTCCGAGCTTAGCACGACGGTGTAGCCGCGCGCGGTCGCGTAGAAGAGTTCGAGCACCGAGATGTCGAAGCTCAACGATGTCACGGCGAGCCAGGCGCCGCCGGGCTCCTGCACGTGCGCGTCCATCCCGGCGTAGAAGTTCGCGACGTTGCGGTGTTCGATCATCACGCCCTTGGGCACCCCGGTCGAGCCGGAGGTGTAGATCAGGTACGCGAGATCGTCCGGGCCGGACCGGGGCGCCGGCGCCTGCGTCGGCGCGGCGGCGAGCCGTGGATCGGTGTCGAGGACGAGCGTGTCCGCGTCCGTCTCCGGCAAGGTTCCGGCGAGCGCGGATTCGGTGACGACGACCCGCGCGCCGCTGTCCGACAGGTAATGGCGCAGGCGGTCGGCCGGATAGGCCGGATCGAGCGGCAGGTAGGCGCCGCCGGCCTTCAGTATCGCGTATGCCGCGACGACGAGGTCCGGCCCGCGCCGGCAGCACAGCCCGACGACGACGTCCCGACCGACACCCATGTCGCGCAGGACATGCGCCGCCGCATTCGCCCGCGCGTCGAGCGCGGCGTAGCTGATGCGGGTGTCCTCGAACACGAGCGCCGTAGCATCCGGCGTGCGCGCCACCTGCTGCTCGAACAGCGCGTGCATGGTTTCGGGCGCGACGGGCGTCTCGGTTTCGTTCACCGCCTCGAGAACAAAGCCGCGTTCGCTCTCGGGCATGATTGGCAGAGGCGCGTCGCGCTCCGTCTCGGCCAGCGCGACGAGCCGCGCGGCGATCATTTGCGCGAAGGCGGCATCGACCCGGCCGGTATCGGCATGCAGCGTTGCTCCAGCCTCCGTCAGCTCGACGGTGATCGCCGCGCCGGGCACCGCGCCCGCGCCCTCGGACAGACCGATCGCCGGCGTGGCGAGGGCGCGCAGCGCGGGATCCCGCAACCGCAGATCACGCGCGAAGCCGCCGCGATCCGCGATCGCGCCGCGCGCGTCGGCGAGGCCGGCGGCGATGTCGGTCAGCGTCCCGGCCCCGGTCACCTCGAGCGGCACCCAGCCGGCAACCAGCCCGTCCTCGGCCAGTGCCGCGATCTCGGCGTCGCGAAAGGCCAGCGAGGGCGTTGCGCCCTCGGCGCCGAATTGCGCCAGCGCGGCCACGACCTCGTGCGGCAGTCGCGGCAGCGGAAGCGCGATCAGCTCGCCCGCGCCCGTGCCGGCGCCGTGCACCACGGCCGGCACCATGCGCGACAGCCGCGCGCGCCAGAACCCGTCGTACCGCGCCACATCCGTTTCGTCGGCGCGGGGGCCGGCCACGACCGCATTCACCGGAAGCACGGCGTCGAGTTCCGCATCAGCGCCCTCGAGCGTGGCGACCGACACCGACAGGGCGCCGCGACCGCAGGCGATGACCGCCCGATCGCCATCATGGCGAAGCACCGTGCCGGGTGCGCCGTCACCCGCAACGGCCTCGGCCGCCGTCACTGCCAGAACGGCTCCGGAAAGGCGGAGCTTCGGCACGCAGAGCGGGTTCCAGTAGCCGCCGTGATCCAGCGCGCGGCACAGACGTGCCAGATCGTCGGCCGGCCGTGCGGGGTCGAGGACACCCTGTCCCTCCGGCCGATCGGCCTTGGCGTGATAGGTGCGGCGCGACAGGTCCTGCGGGGTGCGCTCCGGCGCGCCGGTTTCCAGTTGTGCCAGCAGCGTATCGAAGGACGCAAACGCGGCCTCGAAACACTTCATGTTCAGCGTGAGGGCGGTGTCGCGCGGCCCGATCTCCACAGCCTGCGCGGCGAGGATGTCGCCTTCGTCCACGCCGCCCTCGATCACGTGCCAGGTGATGCCGTGCCGGGCCTCGCCCTCGATCAGCGCCCAGACCGGCGCGTTGAGCCCGGCATGCCGCGGCAGCGGGCCGTCGTGAAAGTTCACGGCGCCACGGGCCGGAACCGCCAGCGCGGTGTCCGGTATCACGTCGAGGTTGGCCACGCTCAACAGCCAGTCGCAGGCCGGAAGTGCCTTGGCCGCGTCCTTCGGCGCGAACACGGCAAGCTGCGCCTCGCGCGCCCAGTCCGCCACGGCGTCGGACCGGGTGACCACCGCAACGATCAGATGCCCACGCGCGACCAGCTTGCGGCCACACTCCACGGTCAGCGTATCGTTGCCCCAGAGGACGGCGGTGAATGCACTCATGTCTCTCACTCCGCTGCCTGCGGACGCGCGGCAGGGCGAGCAGTATCGCCGGGCCGAAACAGGCGTCGCAGGTCATGGCGCACCAGCGTGCGCAGAAATCCCGGCGGATCCGCCGGCGGTTGTCGCTTTATCGTCTGCTTGAGCCTGTGCAACACGCCGCCGGCGAGATGCGCCGTGGTCGCGGCGGCGGCGTGCCACCGCCCTCCGGCCGTCTCGAAATAATGCCACCGGCTCGCGAACCAGTAATCCGGCACCCGGCTCCAGGTCTTCATGCCGGTCGAGACCGAGCCGATATGCTCCACGGCGCTCTCGCGCACGTAGTGGACCTCGTGGCCCGCCGCGCGCACCCGACGACACAGGTCGGTTTCCTCGTAGTAGAGAAAGAAGCTTTCGTCGAAGAGCCCGACGTCGTCGAGCACCGACCGGCGCATCATCATCGACGCCCCGGCGAGCCAGTCGACCCGCCGCGTCGCCTCGGGAACGTCCATCGGCACGCGCTGCCGCGCGAAAACGCGCGAGATGAGGCCGATCCGCGCCGCGCCCTCGAACTCGGACGCCACGGAGGGGAAGCGGAACGACGTGATGTGGGGGTCGCCCTCCGGCCCGTGGATGTAGCTTCCGGCGATCCCGGCCTCGGGATGGCCCTCCAGCCGGTCGAGGAGAATGCGCACCGCATTCGGCGCCGGAAAGGCATCCGAATTGAGGATGTAGACATAATCCGGCGCTTGGTCGTCGGCGCGCCCCGCGCGAATCCCCGCGTTCATGCCCGCGCCAAAGCCGCCGTTGTGCCCGCTCTGGATCACCCGAACCGGCACCGGCCAGTCCGCCTCGGCCACGCCTGTGCGCAGCGCCGCTTCCGACCCGTCGCCGGAATCGTTGTCGACCACCACGATTTCGCCGTCGAGACCCGACATCGCCGTGGCCACGGCGCGCGTCGCACGCAGGGTCATGTCCGGCGTGCGCCAGTTCAGGACGACGGTCAGGAGGCGGGGGTCGCGCATGTCTGTCACTCCGCCGCCTCGGCCACGCGGAATGGAAGAACGGTTCCGCGTTCGGCGTCGACGGCCTCTGCCCGCGCGATCGCCGCGCGCAGCTTCGCCGCGAGCACCCGCACATTGGGTTCAAGCACCATCGAATCGTGGTCGCCGGGCACCTCGTGCACCTCGACGCCCGGGACGAACCGGCCCCAGTCGTTGTCCGGGTAGAGATAGGCGCGCTGGTGATCGACCAGTCGGCCGCCCGACACCGTCCAGTACCCGCGCAGCGGCGGCCGGAACAGCGCGACGCGCCCGTCCCACGGCCGCATCTCGTACGCGCCGACTGCGCCGAGAAAGGCAGCCTCGATCTCGGCGTTGTGGAATGCTGTTTCCGCTGCCGTGCCGTCCCGCGCGCGGCGCTTCTCGATCTCCCACGCGATTCGGTTGCGCGCCCACGTCACCGGGTAGCTCAGCCCCTTGCGGCGCAGCTCGTGCAGCTGGATCAACGCCCGGTCGCGTCCGCTCAACGGGGTGCGCTGCGGCAACGGCGTGTCGAGGAGGACGACAAGCGCCACCTGGTCGTCCATCGACTCGAGCTGGTGGGCGATCTCGTAGGCGGTGATACCGCCGCCCGAGAAGCCGCCGACGAGGTAGGGGCCCCGAGGCTGAACCTGCTTCATCTCGGCGATGTAGTCGCTCGCCGCCTCGGCCAGCGTCGCGTGCGGCGCCTCGTCACCATAGAGCCCCTTGGCCTGCAGCCCGTAGAACGGCCGGTCGGCCCCGAGCAGGTGCGCGAGGTGGCGCAGGTTGAGCACATTGCCGAACATCCCGGCGACGAGGAAGAACGGCGTCTGCGCCCCGCCCTCTCCGTCGTGCATCGCGACGATGTGCTTGAACCGCCGTTCCGGCCGGGTCTGGGCCGGCGTTTCGCCCGCGCCGCCGGTCCGCTCCTCGATCAGCGCGGCGCAGGCCCGGATCGTGGGCGCCTCGAACAGGATCGAGATCGGGAAATCGACGCGATATGCCTTGCGGATCATCGCGAACAGCCGGACCGCGATCAGGCTGTGCCCGCCGAGATCGAAGAAGCTGTCCTCGACGCCGACGCGGGACACGCCAAGAAGCTCCTCCCAGTAGCCGGCGAGCGTCTTCTCGATCTCGGTCTCCGGCGCGGCGTAGTCGCTGTCGAGTTCGGGGCGCTCGAAGGTCTGGCCGGCGCCGCGCGCCTCCACGCTCTGGCCCGCCTGACGGGTCAGCGCATCGAGGTCCATCGACGACACCACCACCTGGCTCGGTCCGGCGGCCATGGCGCGCGCGAAGGCGTCCGCGCCCTCCTCGGGCCGGATCCCCTGTTCCAGGTTGTGGGCCAGCCGCTCTTCGGCCGGCGACAGCGGCTGAAGGCCGGCACCCGCCTCGGTCTCGATCTCCGCCGCGGTCACCTTCTGCGGCGCCGCGAGCCGGGCCGCGTCGTCGAGCCGACGGATCGTGAAGCCCTCGATCTCCACAAGAACGGTTCCGTCCGGCGCCGCCAGCGTCACGTCGAACCGCGCGCTCTCGCCGTCGGCGCGGTTGTCGCCGGCATTGCGTACGTGGCTCACGATCCGTTCGCCCAGCGGCGCGTGGACGCGCACGCGTCCGTAGGACACCGGAACCCACAGATGCGTCGGGCGATACCCGGCAATCAGCTCCATCGCCCAGCCCGTCGCGATATCGAGGAGCGCGGGATGCAGCACGCAGCCGTCCTCGCGCGCCTCTCGCGGCAGCGACAGTTCGGCCACGCCTTCGCCGTCGCGGTGCGCGCGGCGATCCAGCACGCGCCAGCGCGGACCGAACGACAGGTGCACCTCCTGCCCGGTGACGAGCTTGCGGCCCTCCGCGCTTTCCTGCGCCGGGCCGAGCCGCGACCACAGCGCGGCGACGTCGATCCGGCGCGGCGCGGGCCGGTGGCCCAGCGCGATGAAACCCTGCGCCGCCGGCACGAACCCGGTCTTCCCGCCGGCTGTGGCGTCGGCCAACAGCTCGAAGCCATAGCCGGCCTCATTCCGGGTCAGGCGCACGCGCACGTCCCGCGCTCCGCCCGCGGGCACGGCCACGGCGCGAAGGAACGTCAGGTCGCGCAACTCGAACGCCGCACCTTCTCCCTGCGCCGCCATCGCGTGCGCCGCGAGCGTGAGCGATCCCGTCCCGGGAAGCAGCGCCTCGCCTGCCGCGGTGCGATGTTCGTCGATGATCCAGTCGGCTTCGGACACCCGCGTGTCGAACGTGCGTCGGCCCTCCCGGTCAAAGCTCGCCGTGCCCAGAAGCGGCAGGCCGGTGTCCGCCCTGGGGGCGGGCTCAACCTCGCCCGTGCGCGCGGCCACCGCCTCGGCCGCCATGCCGACCTCCGACCAGATGCCCCAGTTGAGCGCGACCACGCGCGTGCGCCCGCCGGCCCGTGCCCGGGCAAAGGCGTTGAGATACTCGTTCGCCGCGACGTAATCGACCTGCCCGGCCGGCGCCGTCACGGTGGACGAGGACGAAAACAGCGCCATCCAGTTCAGCGACCCGTCCGGGAACAGCCGGCCGAGCACGTCTGTCCCGTGGATCTTCGGCGTGAACACGTCCTCGACGCTCGCCGGGCTCTTCGACAGGAGCGGCGCGTCTGCGATCACGCCGGCGCCGTGGATCACGGCCTCGACGGGCCCCAGCCGCGACTCGATCTCGGTCAGCGCGGCACGCATCTCGTCCTCGTTGCAGACGTCGGCCGCGAGGCACAGAACCTCTGCGCCCGCGGCTTCTAGCGTCTCGACCGCGCGGATGCGGCGCGCGATTCGATCCTGCGGCGCGTGCCGCTTGAGGTAGAGATCCCAGTCCTCCCGCGCGGGCAAAGCGCCGCGGGCGACGAGCGCGATCTTGGCCCCCCGCGCGGCAAACGCGCGCGCAAGCGTCAGGCCGATCCCGCCGAAACCGCCGGTCAGCAGCACCACTCCCGCATCCGGCAGCGGCGCCTCGGGAAGCGCCCGCGGCTTCATCGCGCATTCGAAACGGCGGCCGTCGCGCAGCGCGGCGATGCGATCGCCAGGCTCCGACAACAGCTCTTCCAGGATCCCGGTGACGAGCGCCCCGCGCTCCGCCGTACTGCGGCGCTTCCGGGGCGGCAGCGCAACGTCGAGGGTCGAGACATGCACGCCGGGAAGCTCGCGCGGGATCACCCGCGCCGGGCCCGCGATCGTCGCCTTGGCCGGATCGCTCAGCACCTCGTCGCGCACCCGCGCGGCACCGTTCGTGACGATGGTGATCGGCAGCGGCTTCGGCAGCGCCTCGTCGGCGATCGCCTGTGCCAGGAACAGGAGCGCATAAAAGCCCTGCTCCTGCAGCCGGTGAAAGAAACTCGATCCCGGGCGGTGATCCGTGCCGGAGGTCAGCAGCCAGAAATGCGCAATGCGCGTCGGTACGTGCCCCTGCCGGACGAGATCCTGAATCAGCAGGTCGTAGCCTTCGCGCCCGCGTTCCGGTGCGATCAGGTAACGGGTGTCCGACAGGCGGGTGAACATGTCGCCCGGCGACACCTCGATCACCGTGTGGCCCGCGCCGCGCAGGCGCGCGGTCGCCTCCGCCGCGACGCCGGCCTCGTCCATGAACATCAGCCAGGTCTGCGGCTCGGCGTCGCCGAGCCCGTGGGTCACGTCGACCTCGACGGCGGCCCCGCGCGGGCGCCACACCGGAGCCCAGCCCCACTGCGCCACGTCGTCGATCCGGGGCAGGAAGACCTCCTCGCCCTCGGCGCGCGCCTCGCCCGGCGCGATGAAATACGGGCTGCGCTGGAAGGCGTAGGTGGGCAGTACGACGCGGTTGCGCCGGCCCTCGCCCCAGACCTGCGCCCAGTCGGCCTCGTAGCCAAGCGCCCAGAGCCGGCCCAGCACCTCGAGGAAGTAGCGGTCGTCCGCGATGTCCTCGTCGGGGTGGCGCAGGCTCGACAGCACCGCGTTCGCGGTCACGTTGCCATGCTGGCGCGCGAGCGAGGACAGCGCCTTGCCCGGCCCGACCTCGAGCAGAACGCGGTTGTCCGACGCGAGCGCACCGACGCAATCGGCGAAATGCACCGTGCCGCGCAGGTGTTCGACCCAGTAGTCGGGTGACGTCGCCTCGGCGTCGGTCATCCAAGTTCCGGTCCGGTTCGAAGTGAGCGGAATGGCCGGCGGTGAAAGTTGAATATTCTGAAGATACGACCGGAATTCGTCGAGTATCGGTTCGAGCATCCGGCTGTGCGCGGCGATGTCGATCGCGATCCTCCGGCACTCGATCTCCTCCGCGGCAAGCTCGGCCTCGAGGCGGTCCAGCGCCGCTTTCGGTCCGGAGGCGACGGACAGCCCGGGCGCGTTCTCCGCCCCGAGATCGAGATCCTTGGGCAGCCGTGCGCGCAGCGTCTCGGCCGGCAGCGCGACCGACAGCATCCCGCCCTCGGGCACGCGGTCGAACAGCGTGCCGCGCAGATGCACGAGGCCGATGCAATCCTCGAACGACATGACGCCGGCGACGCAGGCCGCCGCGTTTTCGCCCATGGAGTGACCGGCCAGCGCGGCCGGACGCACGCCCCAGCTCTGCCAGAGTTCGGCCAAAGCCACCTCGACGACCAGGATCAGCGGAAGCTGCACCGACGGCCGCAGCAGCCGCGCTTCGGCGGCCGCGCGGTCGCCCTCGGGAAAGAGATCGGCGCGCGGATCCGACCCCGTCAGCGTCGCGAGATGATCGAGGCCGCGATCCATCCATTCGGCAAAGACCGGCTCGGTCTCGTAGAGATCGCGCGCCATGCCGGCATATTGCGCGCCGCCGCCCGGAAACAGGAACGCCACGTCCGGCGCATCGAGCGCCTGGTGGTCGTGCACCCGGCGCGGATCGCCGGCCTCCAGCAGTTCGGCCGCCTCGGCATGCGTTTCCGCCACGACGATGCGCCGCCGCTCGAACGCCCGCCGCCCCTCCTTCAGGGTCCAGGCGATATCGGCCAGCGGCTGCTCGGGGCTGGACCTGAGATGCCCGGCCAGCCGCGCGGCATTGGCGTCGAGCGCGGCCTTCGACCGTCCCGACAGCGTGAGGATCTGAAACGGGAACGCCCCCTCTTCCGAGGCGGGTCGCACCGGCGCCTCTTCCAGCACCACGTGCGCGTTCGTCCCGCCCACGCCGAGCGAGTTGACGCAGGCCCGACGCGGCCCGTCCGCGACCCAGTCCGTCAGGCGGTCATTGACGCGGAACGGCGAGCCCTCGAAGTCGATCGCCGGGTTCGGCGCCTCGAACCCGAGCGACGGTGGCATCTGGCGATTGTGCAGCGCGAGCGACGCCTTGATGAGCGACGCGACGCCCGCGGCGGTGTCGAGATGGCCGATATTGGTCTTTACCGACCCGATGCGGCAGGTGCCGACGGCATCGCTGGTCTCGCGGAAGGCCTGCGTCAACGCCGACACCTCGATCGGATCGCCGAGATAGGTGCCCGTGCCGTGGCATTCGACGTAGCCCACCGTCTCGGCGCTCACGCCCGCCACGGCCAGCGCTTCGGCCACCGCCTGGGCCTGTCCGTCGACAGATGGCGCGAGGTAGCCGGCCTTGGCCGCGCCGTCATTGTTGACCGCGCTGCCCTTGATGACCGCCCAGATATGGTCGCCGTCCGCCTGAGCGTCGGCAAGGCGGCGCAACGCCACCACGCCCGCGCCCGAGCCGAACACGGTGCCCTGCGCGCGGTGGTCGAACGCGTGGCAGGCCCCGTCGGGCGACAGGATCTCGTTCTCCTTGTAGAGATAGCCGCGGCCCTGCGGCAGCTCGATCGTCACGCCGCCGGCCAGCGCCATGTCGCACTCGCCGTTGAGCAGCGCCTGCACCGCGTAATGCGTCGCCACGAGAGAGGTCGAACACGCCGTCTGAAGATTGATCGACGGCCCGGTAAGGTTCAGCACGTGGCTGAGCCGGGTCGTCATGAAATCCTTGTCGTTGCCCGTATGGCGCAACAGGAACATGCCCGTCCGCTCCACCAGGTCGGGATTCGAGCAGACGTTGAAATAGAAATACGATCCCATCCCACAGCCGGCGAACACGCCGATGCGCCCGTCGAAGCCCTCGGGCACATGACCGGCGCTCTCCAGCGCCTCCCACGCGGTCTCGAGAAAGCGGCGGTGCTGGGGGTCCATGATCGCCGCGTCCTTGGGCGACAGGCCGAAGAACTCGGAATCGAACATCTCGAACCCGTCGAGCGGCGCGGCGAACGGCACGTAGTCGCGGTGACGCATGAGACCGGGGCGTTCCCCAGCCGCGATCAGCTCGTCCTCGGAGAGCCGGCGAATCGACGAGATGCCGTCGCGCAGATTGCGCCAATACGCGGCCACGCTGTCAGAGCCCGGCAAATGGGCCGCCATTCCGACGATTGCGATATCTGTCTCGGCCGTCCGCGCGCCGTCACTCGTGTCGCTCATACCCACTCACCCTCGGTCCATGAGGCGGAGCCCTAGACCCGGAATGCGCGTGAAATGCGGCAAAATCTGGATCATGGCCCGCTGACCGCCCCGGACGGACCGCGATTCTAATGACTTCGTCCAATTTGTGACACGATACCAGTTTGTTCGGCGGTTGTCGCCAGATTGCTGCAATGCGGCGTCATTCTTAGCCGCTGGCCAGATCCGCGATCGCAGTGCCGTTCAGCGCAAGCGCCAGCGCCACGATCAGCGCGCCGAGGATACAGCCGCCCGCGTCGTGCAGCGGATCCCACACGCCCGACCGCCGCGCGAGCCATGTGACCACGGGATAGATCATGATCTGCGCCACGCCTTGCCCGATCAGCGCCCCGAGCAGCCCGCCCGCCTCGAGCCCGATCAGCAGGCCGGCGACCATGAACACGGCCTTGGCGAGCGACAGCACGAAGAAGCGCCGCGAATCGCCGGCCGCCAGCGCCGCCTGATCGTATGTCAGGCCGATGATCTGCGGGATCTGCGTCAGCGCGAGAACGACGACAACGGCACCGGCCAGATGGTAGCGCGGATCGTAGAGCAGCTCGACAAGCCACACCCCGAGGCACGCGGCCAGCGCCGACAGCATCAGCAGCGCGCCGGTGACCAGCGTCCGCATCCGGCGCAGCTTCGCGAAGTTCTCCCGGCTCTCGGCCGGCGGCGCCTCGCGGTAGATCGGGATCAGGACGCGGCCGACCACCATCAGCCCGAGCAGCATCGGAAACGACGCGAGGAAATAGCCGATGTTGTAGACGCCGAAGACATCGAGCGGCAGGTATCGCCCGATCAGGAGCTTGTCGGCCTGGTGCGAGATGAAGCCGCACACGGTCGCGAGAAAGATCCACTTGCCAAAGCTTACCAGCTCGCGCGCCGCCGGCCGCTCGAGCCGGAACCGGTTGCGCGCGCCCGGCAGGAACAGATCCAGAAGCACGAGCTTGGCCAACGCCGTCACGAGGTTCGACGCGACGAGCGCCCAGACCGAGCGGAAGATCAACGCGAAGGCGATTGCCACGATCAGCCCGGCGACCTGGCTCGCGATCTCGATGACGGTGACACGCCCGAGCATCAGATGTCGTCCGGCCGTGTCGAGCCGTGTGGGATTGAACCCGGCGATCAACAGCGTCAGGCCCGCCACGGGCAGAAGCTGTACAAGCTGCGGCTCGGCATAGATCTGCGCCATCGGCCAGGCGAGCGCCGCCGCGAACGCGGCGAGGCAGATCCCGCGCCCCACCTGGATCGTCCAGGCCGTATCGAGAAAATCGGGATCGTCGCCGCGCTTCGACTGCAGGATCGCAGGCGTCACGCCGACATCCGAGAACATGGCGAGCCCCGTGAGGAACACCAGCACCAGCGCCATAAGGCCGAACGCCTCGGGAAACAGGAGCCGCGTCAGAACCAGGTTGGACAGCAGGCGCAGCGCCTGCATCGAGCCGAACCCGCCGACCGTCAGCATCGAGGACCGCAGGGCGCGCGCCGTCAACGACGCGCCGCGGAACCGCTCCAGCAGCGCCATCCTCATCGGCCGCGGCTCCAGCCCGCCCCGGCACCGGCAGGTCCGAACCGGACGGCCAGCGCGACCCCGGAATAGACGGCGAAGCCCACCGGATCGCGCAGCGCGAGCCGAAGCTTGCGCGCGGCCGGGAAGGCCGGCTTGTCGTCATTGGCCAAGAGGGCAGGGTAGCGTCGCGCGATCTCTTCGACGCCGCGGTCCTGCCGTCGCCGCACGCGCACCAGCGCCGGCCAGCCCGACACCACCGGCCAGCGATAGGCCGCCGGAACGGCGATCCGCTCGCCCGGGGCGAAGTGCAGGCGGACGAAGGTGTCGTCCGACACGATGTCGGGAAACGCGTCCCAGCGCGCCCGCCCGGCGGCGTTCACCGCGAAAAGACCGCAGCCGGGCACGCCGGTCGCCATGAACGGCACCTGCGCCCAGATCCGCGCATAGGCGCGGCTTGCCGCGCTGGCGGGCGCGACCATCCGCAGGGTGCCCGAGGCATATCGCGGCGCGACGGTGTCCAGCGCCTCGGCCAGTTGCGGCAGCAGCGCCGGCGTCACCTCCACGTCGGCGTCGAGATAGACCCGGATCGGCGCGCGCACCGCCGCGTCCCCGGCATTGAGCGCAGGCAGCTTGCCGCCCTCGGCGCGGTCGATGACGCTCAGGGACCAGCCGCGCGCCTCGAACGCCGGCTGCATCGCCTCGGCGCGCGCGACGGTTGCGTCGCGACAGCCGTTGGCCACCACCACAACCTCGACCCCGCCCGGCACCGGCTCGGACTCCGCGACCGCCGACAGGCAACGGGCGATCAGCCGCTCCTCGTTCGAGGCCGGGACGATCACGGCAAGCGCCGGCGGCACATCATCTGCGGGGTGGTTCAATCCGGTCACACTCGTCGACTTTCGGTCCGGCACACGCGCGGGTCATGCCAGCCGAGTGTGGCCAAGCGATGAAAAATCATGAAGTCTCGCCGCATCCTGGGACGCTGCACATCCTGCATCAAATCGAATAGGCGGTGGTCGTGACCCGACCCTTGCGGATCGGATATCTCGTGCCCGAATTTCCGGGCCAAAGTGACATCTTTTTCTGGCGCGAGGTCAAGGCGCTGGAGCGGATGGGCCACGAGGTCCGGGTATTGTCGACACGCATGCCGCAGGCCTCGGCAATCGCCCGCGACTGGGGCCCCGCGGCGGCAGCGCGCACGCGGTACCTCTCGCGCGTCGATCCCGTGGCCGCAGCGCGCGGCGCGGCATACCTCGCGCGGCGCGGGCTTCCGCTGTCGACGCTCCTGGGCGGCCCGCGCCTTGCCGCCGATCTGGCCGTGGCGCTCGCCGCTGCATGGCGCCTGGCCGAGACGGCGACGGCCGACGATCTGGCGCATGTCCACGTCCAGAGCGGCGGACGCGCCGCGCTGATCGCGGCGCTCGCCGCTCGGATGGACGGGCCGTCCTACTCGCTGGCGCTGCACAGGCCACTGACCGACGATCGCGCCGGCCAGCCGATCAAGTGGGCCGAGGCGGCCTTTGCCACCTTCGCCACCAGCGCGCTCATGGCCGAGGCCGAAGACAGGCTCGGCGCCGCGCTGCCAGAGCGGCGGCTGGTGCTGCCGGTCGGCCTCGACACCGGCGCCCTGCAACGGGACACACCGTATTCGCCGGTGCGCCACGGGCGTCCGATGCGGCTTTTCGCGTGCGGCGATCTCGTGCCCGAGAGCCGGCATCACGATCTCGTCTCGGCGGTGCGTCAGCTTCTGGACATGGGGGTCGATGTCAGGCTGGAGATCGCCGGCGAGGACCCCGAGGGCGGAAGCGGCTTTCGCCGCGCGCTCGAGGCCCACATCAAGCAACTGCACCTGCGCGATCACGTGCGGCTTCTTGGCGCGCTCGACGATGCGGCGCTTCGGGCCCAGTTCCTCGACGCCGACGCGATGGTCCTTGCCAGCGGTCGCGCGCCGCTCGAACGTGGGCTGATGGAAGCGATGGCCTTCGGCGTTCCCGCGATCGCGGTCGATGCGGGCGGGGCCCGGGACATCATCAGGGACGGTCGCACCGGGATCCTCGTGCCGCCGGACAATCCCGGCGCGCTCGCCCGCGCCATCCGGGACTTCGCCGGACAGCCGGACTACGCGTGCCGCCTTGCCGCGGCAGGCCGGGAACAGGTGGAAACGCAGTTCGCGCTCGACCGCTGCGCGGCGCAACTCGTCGGCGAGATCGCGCGAACGGTCGACGCGCGCTGAGCGCGGCGCTCAGTTCGTCGGCACCACGTCGTCGGGCGCGTCGGCAAAGACCATCTCCTCCACCGCGACGAGCGACACCGTCTCTCCTCCGCGTGAAGCGAGAAGCCGGGGCCCGTCCTCGGCGAAGCGCCAGTCCCCGCGGACGCCGGGCAATACCGCCCGGTCGCGGCCCGGACCGCCGTGAAGCGCGTCGCCGCCGCCGCCCGAAATCAGGATGTCGGCTCCCGGCCCGCCGAGAAGCACATCCGCCGCCGGCGTTCCACGTACCTCCGCGTCCTCCCCGAACGCGTGGCGCGTCACGCCGCCGGCAAAGGTGCCCGGCGCGCGGTCCTCCCACTCGACCGGCGCGCTGGCATTGTGCGCCATGAGCACATCCCATCGCGGATTGGCATCGAGCAGGTGCCGCAACGCGCCCCAGCTGCCCCATTTCGACGGCGGCGCGACATCGACGAACGCGTTGAAGAGGCGGCCGCCCGCCGCGCTCCAGCCGTCGAGCGCATCGCGGTAGATCCCGGCGATCTCGGGCGAGTAGTTGAACGCGATCAGAAAGTCCGTCAGCCGGTCGTCGTCGATGTCCGCCATTCCGGAACTGACGTGGCTTCCGCCCTCGTACATGATGAAGTCGAGCTCGGCCTCGCGCGCGACGGCACCGTGATAGGGCCAGTATTCCTCGGTCATGGTCCGCAGCCCGGTCTCGCGGACGAGCGTCTCCATCGCCGCGAAGGCGCGGTCGAACCTGTGCTCCGCCACGTATTCGCGCAGCGCGACCCGGCTCAGCCCCTCGGCCTCTCCGGCGGCGCGCGCCGCGGCCTCGGCCCGATCGAGCCAGTCGCGGATCGCCGCGACGGTCTCGGCATCGCCGTGATCGTGGCTGAAATACCCCGTCACCGCGTAGGCGTCGAAACTCTCCTGCGGCATGCGCCCGAGGGTCAGGAAGGCCAGCGGCGAGCGCAGCACGTGCTGCTCGAGCCCGGGCCAGCCGGTATGTACGGCGACCACCCGAACGAGCCGCTCCGCCGCCGCGTCGCCGAAGACCTCGGTCCAGATGTCCATGACCTGCGCGGCGCGCAGCCCGTAATACTGGACCCAGCCCGTCCCGCTTTCGCCCCACATCTCGGCCGCGCGCGACTCGGCCCATTTCGACTGCGCGAACTGGAAGTTCCAGACCTCGTTGGAATACTCGACATAGGATTTCAGCTCGGGATGGAGCCCGTCGCGCACGGCCTCCCCGAACGCGCGGACGTAGGCGTCGTCGGCGGCGTGCGGCAGGGTGAACCACGGATCGGCGCGCACGCGGTTGGCCAGCGCGATCATAACCGGCAGCGGCACGCCCCATTCGGCCCAGGTGTAGTCGTCGACGCGCGGTCGATCCTCCCAGCGCGAGATCACGGAGTCGTTCGTCGCCATCCAATCCATGAACCGCAGCGCGCGCGCGTCGCCGATCCGGTCGAGCCAGAGCGGATTGAACAGCGCCCCTGCCTCGTGCAGCGGCAGGTTCTCCTCTTGCACGACCGAAATGTTGCGGATCGGATCCTGCGGGTCGGTCGCGACGATCCCGATTCCCACCGGCCCCTCGCCCGGCGCGTAGTGAAAGCGCGCTTCGCCCGGCGCGTAGTTCACACGTTGCGCCCGCCCCGACAGGCGGATCTCGCCCCTGCCGTCGTATCGCACGACATAGCTGCCGCGCAGGTGCTCTGCCGCCTCCGGCTGGTCGGTCAGGATCAGCGCCTCGATCTTCTCGACCCCCTCGGGCACGCGAAGCGGCCAGCCATGCGCATCGAGATGACCGCCCGCGCGAAGCTCGGCCACCTCGACGCCGCCCCATTGGCCGGGAAGGTGGCCGATCCACGGACGGGCGGTCTTCATCAGGTCGACGAAAGGGTGCTGCGTTGACCAGTCGGCGATTTCGTAGAGCCCGAATGCCAGCGCAGGCTCGTCCGCCGGTCGCGCTCCGCGCGGCGGCAGCGCGATGTCGCGGCGCTCCGGCAGCGGCCGGTCGGCGGGCGCGATCGCGGCAAGATCCGTCGCCGACGCCTCCGCGTTCGTGCTTTCCTGCGCTTGGGCGGCCTCGGCCGCCTCGGTCTCGGGCTGTGTGTCGGCCGCTGCCGCGTCCTCGTCCGTGGGCGCCGCGGCGTCAGATGCGGCCGCCTGTTCCACGTCCGGCGCTTCGGCCGCGGGCCCGGCGGATCCGAAGTCGCGCGCACCGAAGGCCTGCACGCGATCGCGGATCAGGGCCGCGATCTCGGGCCATGCCGCCCGAAGCTCTTCGGCGATCGTGTCCGGCAGTTCCACGCTCTCGGGCGGCGCCGTGTCGTAGAGCACCGCGTAGGTCACTGCCGCGGCGAGGAGGTACGTCTCCTCGGTCCCGTGCGGCGCATCATCGAGGTAGAACACCTCCGGGCCCAGATCGGACAGCGGTCCGGTCATGATCTCCGACAGGATCGGGCCCGCCGGGATCAGGCCGATCCGCGCCTCGGGCCGTTCGGCCCGCATCTCTGACAGAAGCTCCTCGAACCATGCGTGGTAGTCGCCCTGGTTGTAGGCGTGATAGCGGCGCAGTCCGCGTGCCCGGGGCGGAAAGCCGTACTGCTCCATGTCGGCCCAGCCCTCGTAGAGAAAGAGCGGTGCGCCGGGGGTTTCGGCGGCGATCCGGTCGAGCAGCGCCAGCGCCGCATCCCGCGGGTTGCCGTCGATGTGCCAGTAGTCGGCGTCGATCGCCTGCCCCTGCGCCCAGTTGATCGGCGACACCACGATCGTGTCGTAGGCCGACAGCTCTTCGGCGTCGCTCTCGGTAATCCCGTCGACGAACCATTGCGGTTCGATGGGATGAAACGCGGCCTCGGCCAGCGAGCTCCACCGACCGTCGAGCGTGATCTCCCGCCCGTCGGCCGCGCCGAGCCGACCCAGCCAGTAGGGCACGTTCGTGCGCGGCTCGTCGGGGTGGTGCACGAGCGAGTGACCGAAGACGAATATCCGGCCGGGGTCCGCTGCGGCGCCCTCGCGCGCGCCGCCGACAAGGCAGAGACCGAAGACGAAGAGGGAAATGAAAATGGCGCGCATGGATCCTCGAACCGGGCAAAATGATGCTGGAAAGGCGCCCGCAGGATAGGTCAGCGCCGAGCCCCCGCAAACGGTTTTCCGCTCACACGCGCGCGATGCGCGCGGGCCTGTCGCACCGGCGGGCGGAGTGGTAGAGACCGGTCGCGAACCGACGGGGAGGACCGAGCGCGATGACAGACCGAAGCGACACGATCGCGCGCCTGCGCGCGCTCCTCGGTGACCGCCTGTCGACCGGCGCCTCGGTGCGCGAGATGCACGGCCGCGACGAAGCCTATTCCGCACCCGCCCTGCCCGAGGCCGTGGCTTTCCCCGAAACCACCGCCGAAGTGTCCGAGATCGTCCGCATCTGCGCCGCGTCGGACTGCCCGGTCGTGCCGTTCGGCGTCGGCACATCCCTCGAAGGGCACGTGATCCCGCTGCGCGGCGGGATCAGCATCGACCTCGGCCGAATGAGCAGGATCCTCGAAGTCCACGAGGCCGATCTCGACGTGACGGTCGAACCCGGCGTGACCCGCAAGGCACTGAACGAGGCGCTGCGCGCGAGCGGGCTCATGTTCACCGTCGATCCGGGCGCCGACGCCACGCTGGGCGGCATGGCCGCGACACGGGCGTCCGGCACCAACGCCGTGCGCTACGGCACGATGCGCGAAACCGTGCTCGGCCTCGAGGTCGTGCTGGCCGACGGCACTGTGATCGAGACCGGGACACGGGCCAAGAAGTCCTCGGCGGGCTACGACCTCACGCACCTCTTCGTCGGGTCCGAGGGCACGCTGGGCATCATCACCCGACTGACCCTGCGCCTCCACGGCATCCCCGAGCAGATCTCGGCGGCGACGGCGGCCTTCCCGAGCGTCGCCGCAGCGGTCGACACGGTGATCCTCGCGATCCAGATGGGCATCCCCCTCGCCCGGGTCGAACTGCTCGACGCGGTGCAGATGCGCGGCATGGCGGCCTACAACCCCGATCTCGGTCTCGCCGAGGCGCCGCATCTCTTCCTGGAATTTCACGGCTCGCCCGCCGGCGTGGAGGAGCAGGTCGCGCAGTTCCGCGAGATCGCCGAGGCACAGGGCGCCGCGGATTTCGCCTGGGCGAGCCGGCCCGAGGACCGCAGCCGCCTGTGGGACGCGCGGCACAACGCCTATTATGCCGGCAAGGCGCTGCGCCCCGGCGCCGACAGCATGGTCACCGATGTCTGCGTGCCGATCTCGGCGCTTGCCGAATGCATCGCCGCCGCGCAGGAGGCGGCGGACGAGGCCGGCCTTCTCGCGCCCCTGGTCGGGCATGTCGGCGACGGCAACTTCCACATGCTGATCCTCATCGAGCCGGACAATTCCGAGGAACTGGCCCGCGCGAAGGATCTCGCGCACCGGATCAACCGCCTCGCGCTGTCCTTCGGTGGCACCGTCACCGGAGAGCACGGCATCGGCTCGGGCAAGATGCGCTACATGGAAGAAGAGCACGGGCCCGCCTGGGCGGTGATGGGCACGATCAAGCGCGCGCTCGATCCGAAGGGGATCCTCAATCCCGGAAAGCTCGTCCAGCAGAACTGACCGGGCTCAGCCCGCGGGGCGAAGCCGGCGCGTCACCGGCCCGTCGCCCTGCGCCGCGATCCGGTCGATCGCGGCGTCGATCGGCTCGTACGCCACGGCCATCGCGTGGGCGTTTGCGTGCAGCAGCGTGCGGTCGTCGGAAACCCACGCCACATGACCGCGCCAGAAGAGCAGATCCCCGCGTCGAAGCGGATCGCCGTCGTCGAGCGTGTCGCCCCTCATCGCCTCCTGCAGGTCGCTGTCGCCCGGCGCGTCCCGGCCGCAGGCCCAGAGCGCGATCTGCACGAGCCCCGAACAATCGATGCCGAAGGCCGAGTTCCCGCCCCAGAGGTAGGGCGTACCGACGAGGCGCGCGGCCACGGCGACAGGGTCGGCCTCGGGCGCGTCGAGCGGTGCGAGATGCTTGAGCGGGACATGGCCCGCGTCCGTCTCTGCAAAGCGGTCGTCCTGTCCGCGAACGGCAAGTCCGGCGCCGATGCTGAGCGCCATGATCTCCCGCGTCTTCATGTCCGGGTCCGGGTAGGAATGGGTCTGCCGCACGCACACCCGGTGCGTCGGCGCGGGCCCATCCCCCAGCGCCGCCTCGGTCACGTACCCGACGTATCCGTCCGCAGCGGCCTCGACGAAGGCCCAGCCCGAACGGCGTTCGTAGACCGTGACGGCAGCGCCGCGCAGAAGCTGCCGGTCCCGCGCGCCCCCGGGCGCCGCGCAGAGATCGCACACGCCGGCAACCACCCGCGCCGGCGTGCCGTCGGTGAAGCGCGGTGCCTCCACGGTTCCGCGCAGGCGGGTCGCCGCGACATGCGCGTTCGCGGGCGTGAGCCGGCGATCCATCAGAGCCCCAGGAGATCCGGCAGCGCGCCGAGGATCGTGCGCGGCCCCTGCCCGAGCCCGCCCTTCGTGCGCCCGGGCGCGGCCGATTGCTGCCACGAGAAGATGTCGAAATGGGCGTAGGCGGGCGTGTCGGTGACGAAGCGGCGCAGGAACAGCGCGGCGGTGATCGACCCCGCGAAGCCGCCCTTCGGCGCGTTGTCGAGATCGGCGATGCCGGGTTCGATCATCTCTTCGTAGGGGGTGTGGAAGGGCAGCCGCCACACCGGATCCGCCGCCGGGCCGGCCGCCGCCTCGAACGCCGCCGCGATCCGGTCCTCGGTCGCGTAGAACGGCGCGATATCGGCGCCGAGCGCAACGCGCGCGGCGCCCGTCAGGGTCGCCATCGACACGATCAGGTCCGGCGTCTCCTCGTCGGCGAGCGCGAGCGCATCGGCCAGCACGAGCCGCCCCTCGGCGTCGGTGTTGTTGATCTCGACGGTCAGCCCCTTGCGCGAGGTCAGGATGTCCTGCGGGCGGAAACTCTCGTCCGATACCGAGTTCTCGACAGCCGGGATCAGCACGCGCAGCCGGACCTTGAGGCCCAGCGCCATGATCGCCTGAGCGAGCCCCAGGACATTGGCCGCGCCGCCCATGTCCTTCTTCATCAGGCCCATCGACCCGGCCGGCTTCAGGTTGAGGCCGCCGGTGTCGAAGCACACGCCTTTCCCCACGAGCGTCACCGCCGGGCCCTCGGATCCCCAGCGCATGTCGATCAGCCGCGGATCCTGGTCGGCGGCCCGGCCGACCGCGTGGATCATCGGGAAGTTCGCTGCGAGCAGGGCGTCGCCCGTTGTCACCTCGATCGTCGCGCCCCGCGCCTCGGCCAGGCTGCGCGCAGCGGCTTCCAGAGCCTCGGGCCCCATGTCGGCGGCCGGGGTGTTGACCAGATCGCGGGTCAGCGCCTCGGCCGCGGCCAGCGTCTCGAGCCGTGCGGCGTCGACGCCGTCGGGCGCGACGAGTCGCGCCACCGGAGCCGACTGCGCGCGGTACCGGTCGAAGGTGTAACCCGACAGGAGCCAGCCGAGCGCTTCGATCTCCGCCGCCGCGTCCGGCAGTCCCGAGGCCACCTGCCACGGTCCTTCGGGCAACTGCGCCGCGATTGCGGCCAGCGGAAAGCGCGTGCGCGCACGGCTCGCCGCGCTGCCGTAGCCGCCCAGCGCGCCGATCGGCGTTCCGTCCTCCCCGGGCAGGATCAGCGCGGTGCCCTGGGCGCCGGTGAAGGTGGACGCTCCGACCCAGGCTCGGATTCGGTCGGGCTGACCATCGAGCCAGGCGTCCACGCCGCCCGCCTCGATCAGATGCAGCGGAAGCGCGGACTCGGAATGGGCGGCGAAGGTCAGGGGCATGGTCGCTCCGGTATCGGGATCGGGTCTGGAGATCAGGCCGCTCATCACGCGGCATCGCGCCGGAGCCTATTGCGCGCTGCGGGATCCGCAAGCCCTCCACCGGCCGCAAGCGGCAGGTCGCATCATCCGATCAGGGCCCCGGTCTCCCAGACCGCGACGAGCGAGCGTTCTCCGACCCGCAGGAGCCGGGCGAGGGTCGCCGCCAGCGCCACGCCATCCCCCGCCGACAACGTGTCGCGCACCGCCCCTGCCACCGCCGCGAGCTTGACCATGCCGAGCGCGCCGGCGCACGCCTCGACGTCCTGCAGGGCGCGCGCCATGCCACGGGCGTCGTCGCCGCGCCACGCCGCCTCGACTGCCGCGAGGTCCAGCGCGAGCTGCTCCAGCGCGGCGGCCAGGCACGCCTCCGGCGCGTCGGGGTCGAAGCCGGCGCACACGACGCTCAGCTGGTCGAGGTCGAGCGCCACCCGCTCTTCCGGAATCATGAGCTGTTGACGGATCATGCCGCTCTCCTTCCTATCGCCCCGGATCACCCGGGCCGGACCATCGTGCACAAGCCTTTCGGTTTGCTTTCCGGCTCGGCGCCTTTTCCCTCGAAACCGCCGGGAATCGGCGCTATCCCGCTCTGCGACGTCTGGAACGGAGACCCCATGCAGCACGCGAAACCCCTCCCGGCCCTGCTCGCGCAGCGCTACCACGGATGGAAAGCGACCACCCACGCAGAGAATGCCGCCTGGTACCAGCGCCTCGCGACCGAGGGTCAGCGGCCCAAGGCCATGGTGATCTCGTGCTGCGACAGCCGGGTGCACGTCACCTCGATCTTCGGGGCGGATACCGGCGAATTCTTCATTCACCGCAACATCGCCAACCTCGTGCCGCCCTACGAACCCGACGGCGCCCAGCACGGCACCTCGGCGGCGGTCGAATTCGCGGTGACCGCCCTGCGGGTCGCGCACCTGATCATCGTCGGCCATTCCCGCTGCGGCGGTGTGCAGGGCTGCCTCGACATGTGCGCCGGCCGCGCGCCGCAGCTCGAGGAAAAGACCAGCTTCGTCGGCCGCTGGATGGACCTGCTGCGACCCGGCTACGAGCGTGTCATGGCGCGCGAACTGTCCGAGGACGCGCAGCCGCGCGCCCTCGAACAGGAGGCCGTTCTCGTGAGCCTCGAGAACCTGATGACCTTCCCCTTCGTGCGCGAGGCGGTCGAAGGCGGGCGGCTGAGCCTGCACGGCCTGTGGACCGAGATCGGCGAGGGCGATCTCGAGTATTACGACGCCGAGGACGGCCGCTTCCTGCCGGTGTGACCGCTCAGCGTGCGGCGAGCGCGGCCGAATGGCCGTCCGCCGTCGCCCGCAGCCGCGGCCGGCCCAATCGCCGCGCCAGCGCCGCCAGCGGACGGTCGAGATCGCTTCCCGTGCAGATCGGCCGCCCGCTCATCGCGTCGATGACCAGGAGCCGCCCGTCGCGGAACCCGAGCGTGTAGCCGCGCGCGGCGAGCGTCCGGGCCAGGCCGGGCCAGTCCGGCGCGGCATCGAGGAGCGGACGGAGAAAGCGCCGGAGCTGACAGCGGGTCTCGCTGTCGAGCTTGCCGGGGAGGGTCGTGTCGTCGGTCATGCTCTGCCTCGTGGGTCGTGTTTTCCAACGAGGGTGCAGATTGCCCGGCCACCGCGCAGTCACGATGACGGGAGCAGGCCGCTTTCGTGGCGAAATGTGACCCGGTTAACGCGGTCTTCAGGTCCGTGCGCCGAAATGCCGGGCATGGAATGC
The DNA here is from genome assembly GCF_900172265.1 of Roseivivax jejudonensis. Lineage (GTDB taxonomy): Bacteria > Pseudomonadota > Alphaproteobacteria > Rhodobacterales > Rhodobacteraceae > Roseivivax > Roseivivax jejudonensis. Next base: position 886,159 of record NZ_FWFK01000001.1, read on the forward strand.
ACGACCGTCACCGTCACGATGCCCGCCGCTCTGGTCTCAGCCGCCCGGCGGCTGGCCCGCGCGCGCGACGTCAGCCTCGATCAGATCATTCGCCGCGCGCTCGACGCGGAGCTTCGCCGCGTGGCCGGGCCCGCGAAAACGCCCAACCGGGCGGATGAGCAGCTCGTCGGCGCCTTGCGGAGCCTCCTCGCCCGCGATTTCGGCGAGGCGCGCTCGTGGTCCGAGCTGCAATCCCGGCTCGCCGCGCATGACGTCACGCTGCGCGAGGCGGGCGGTGGCCTCGCGCTTCACGATCTCCCGGGCGGCGCCCGCCTCTGCAAGGCGTCCGACGTGGGCCACGCCTATCGCAGCCTCATGCGCCGCTTCGGGACCCCGTTTCCCGGACCCGGACGGACCCGGCCCGCGGTCCGACACGGTCATGCGCCACGAGGAGACGTCGACGACGAAGAGGACGACATCGTGCTGATCGAACCGGAATGACGGGAATGCCTCAGCCCGTCAGCCGCCGCGCGAGCCGGCGCAGAACGGACCGCCAGCGCGGCGCGCGGACCGGTCGCGCATGGCGCGGTGTGAGGGAGAGGTCCCGGGCGGTGACGGCGGCAAGCCGGCGGCCGCGGGCAATATCGGCGAGATCGATCTTCATGGCGCACTCCAGGTCGGGTGAATGCGCCTTCTGGCCGCTGCGGCTCCGTTCGGCCCGCAACGACACCCTACGCCCCGGGTTCGGCGCCGATTGGGCCAGATCCACGCGGCGCCGGGGCACCGCCGCGGCATTTTCCGGGCGAGCGGACGCCGCCCGGAAACAATGTCTTTTGAGCCTGCCGGATCGTCCCCCGGTGTGGCCGATCAGCCGACCGAACGCCCGATCATGCCTTCTTGAGAACGCGATTTCCCAGCGTCTCGGCGATCTGCACCGCGTTGAGCGCAGCCCCCTTGCGGAGGTTGTCCGACACGCACCAGATGTTCAGGCCGTTCTCGATCGTCGAGTCCTGGCGGATGCGGCTGATGAAGGTGGCAAAGTCGCCGACGCACTCGATCGGCGTCACGTAGCCGCCGTCCTCGCGCTTGTCGATCACCATGATCCCCGGGGCCTCGCGCAGGATGTCGCGCGCCTCGTCCTCGTCGAGGAACTCCTCGAACTCGATGTTGATCGATTCCGAGTGACCGACGAAGACCGGTACGCGCACGCAGGTCGCGGTGACCTTTATGGACGGATCGACGATCTTCTTCGTCTCGACGACCATCTTCCACTCTTCCTTGGTCGAGCCGTCTTCCATGAAGACGTCGATATGCGGAATGACGTTGAAGGCGATCTGCTTTTGGAACTTCGAGGGTTTCACCTCGTCGGTCGGGTTGTAGATCGACTTCGTCTGGTCCCAGAGCTCGTCGACCCCTTCCTTCCCCGCGCCCGAAGTCGCCTGGTAGGTCGACACGACCACCCGCTTGATCTTCGCACGGTCGTGCAGCGGCTTCAGCGCAACGACCATCTGCGCGGTGGAGCAGTTCGGGTTCGCGATGATGTTCTTCTTAGCGTACCCCTCGACGGCGTCGGGGTTCACCTCCGGCACCACCAGCGGAACGTCCGGGTCGTAGCGGTAGAGCGACGAGTTGTCGATCACGACACAGCCCGCCGCGGCGGCCTTCGGCGCATACGTCTTGGTCGCGTCGGAGCCGATCGCGAACAATGCCATGTCCCATCCCGTGAAGTCGAACGCGTCGAGATCCTGCGTCTTCAGCGTGCGGTCGCCGAAGCTCACCTCGGTCCCGAGCGACCGACGCGAGGCGAGCGCGGCGATCTCGTCGACCGGGAAAGCCCGTTCGGCGAGGATGTTCAGCATTTCGCGGCCCACGTTGCCCGTGGCGCCGACGACGACGACCTTGTAACCCATGTCGTGTCTCTCCTTGATCGCGGCTGGCGGCGCCGCAACAGTCCGCGCGCCGCCCGTTGCGCGCCATGTATCCCAGCGCGGGCACACGGAAAAGGCCGAAAGCCGGACGGCGTCGAAGCGCGTGTGCCTAAAATTTGTGCAGGAACGCGCCGACAACCCGGCAGGGTTTCGCTCATGTCGGGCATTTCATTCGCAGTTGCAGCACTGTACGCTTGTCCCTCGCGCGATCCCGCGCGTATAGCGAATGTGAAAACCGGCGATCTGCGCGACTTCGTCACGCACTGTTCGATCCGGGACCGGCGGGAAACGCGGGTCGAGGGGCAGGAATAGGTGCGAATTACCTGATGGCGAAAGTCGGAACCCTGAAAGCGCCCAGATCCCCGGTGCTGCTTCGCTTCGTCACATCGCTCAGCCGTCGGCACAAGGCTGCGATCTTTCTCGCGCTCGACCTGTGCGTCGCCGTGGTGGCGCTGACCCTGGCGTTGGCGCTCAACGGCCGCGTCAGGCTCAACGCCGACACCTTCGCCTCGGTGGCGCCGGTAACCGCGGCGATGCTGGTGATCGCCGCGGGTCTGGCGACGCTGATGGGCCTGCCCCGGATCAAGCTCAATGCCTACGAGACGCGCGGAATCGTCCTCACGGCGGTGTTCGCCCTGCTTGTCGGAGCTGCAGGCGCCGCGATCGACATTGCCGCCGGCCGGCCGGTGCCGATCGAGGTGTTCGTGATCTTCTCGTTCCTGTTCCTCGTCTTTGGCGCCGCGTGGCGGATCCTGCTGCGCCAGTGGCTCCTGGAGATCTACCGCCGCGGCAACGCGCATCTGCGTCTGCTCATCTACGGCGCCGGCCGCACCGGGCAGCAGCTCGTCGCGGCGCTCAAGAACGATTACGACGCGTTCCCCATCGCCTTCGTCGACGACAACCCGACGCTGCAGACCCTGCGGATCGGCGGCCTGCCGGTCTACGCCCCCTCCAAGATCAAGAGCCTCGTGGCGGACAAGCAGATCGACCGGGTGATCCTCGCGATGCCCTCGATCAGCCAGCCGAAACTCGCGCGCATCGCCCACGGCTTGCGGCAGGTGGGCTGCGAGGTTCATGCGCTGCCGTCCTTCGCCGAGCTTGTCGGGAAGGGCGAGCTGCGCAAGCGCGCCGTCCCGGTGTCGCTCGACGAACTTCTGGGCCGCAACCAGCTCGAGAGCGAGCTTCCGGGCGTGAGCCATGCCTATTCCGGGCGGCGGATCCTCGTCACCGGCGCCGGCGGCTCCATCGGCTCGGAGCTCTGCCGCCAGTTGATCGCCTGCAAGCCGCATTGCGTGGTACTGCTCGATCATTCCGAGCACGCGCTCTACACCGTCGAGAAGGAACTGCGCGAGATCAGTGGCGGGCTGAAGATCGTGCCGGTCCTCGGCACGGTTCTCGACGACGAGACGGTGCGCCGCGTGATCGACGAGAACGGCATCGACGTGATCCTGCACGCCGCGGCCTACAAGCACGTGCCGCTCGTGGAATGCAACGCGCTGCCCGGCCTGCGCAACAACGTCATCGGCACGAAGGTCGTGGGCGAGGCCGCGCGCGACGCGGGCGTCGAGCGCTTCATCCTCGTGTCCTCGGACAAGGCGGTGCGCCCCACCAACGTGATGGGCGCGTCGAAACGGCTCGCCGAACTGGTCATCCAGGACCTCGCCACGCGGTCCGAGCACACCCGCTTCTCCATGGTCCGCTTCGGCAACGTGCTCGGCTCGTCGGGGTCCGTGATCCCGCTCTTCGAGGAGCAGATCGAGCGCGGCGGCCCGGTCACCCTGACCGACCCCAACGTCACCCGCTACTTCATGACGATCTCCGAGGCTGCGCGGCTCGTGCTGCTGGCCGGATCGTTCTCGCGCGGCAGCGACGTCTTCGTGCTCGACATGGGCAAGCCGGTGCCGATCAAGAAGCTCGCGCGCCAGATGATCGAGGGTGCCGGCCACAGCGTGAAGGACGCCGACAATCCCGACGGCGACATCGAGATCAAGATCACCGGCCTGCGCCCCGGCGAAAAGCTCCACGAGGAGCTGCTGATCTCCTCGGACATGCTGACCACCCCGCACCCCAAGATCCTGCGCGCGCAGGAAGGCTTCCTGTCGGAGATCGAGATGGCCACCGCGCTCAAGGACCTGCGCCGCGCGATCTCCACGCTCGACGAGCCGCTGGCGCGCGAGGTCATCCTGCGCTGGGTGGAGCGCGCCGAGGACGAGGCCCACGACCCCCGCGAGACCGCCAGCGTCTGACACGCCCGACCCTGCCCGGGACGGATGCTCCGGCCCGGGTGATGGTCTGGGTGACAGACGGCGGAGCGAGGGGCCAGCCCCTCGCGCTCCCCGGGGTTTACCGGCAAGATGAAGGGGCCATATCGTTCTCATGCCGCAGCGTGGCCGCGGCGGGCGGGTGTCGCGGAGCAAAGCAGGCCGACGGCCCGGGGGATCAGCGGTCGGGTATGGTCTCGCGCGCGCCGCGGGGCGCCCAGCTCTCGATGATCTCGCAGGCCTCGTCGGCGCTTTCGACGTAGCGGAAGAGTTCGAGATCCGCGGCAGCGATGGTGCCCGCCTCGACGAGCACATCCCAGTTGACCACCTTCTCCCAGAACTCCCGGCCGAAGAGCAGCACCGGAACCTGTTTCATGCGGCCGGTCTGGATCAGCGTCAATGTCTCGAACAGCTCGTCCAGCGTGCCGAAGCCGCCGGGAAACGCGCAGACGGCGCGGGCCCGCATCAGGAAGTGCATTTTGCGGATGGCGAAATAGTGGAAGTTGAACGCCAGCTCCGGCGTCACAAACGCGTTCGGCGCCTGTTCGTGCGGCAGCACGATGTTGAGGCCCAGCGAGCGGCCGCCGGCCTCGTGCGCGCCGCGGTTGCCGGCCTCCATCACGCCCGGGCCGCCGCCGGTTGCGATCACGAATTCGCCGCCGCCCGAGGCGACCGACTTTTCGGTCATTGCGCGGGAAAAGGCGCGCGCCTCCTCGTAGAAGCGGCTCATCTCGGCCAGCGCGGGGGTGCGCGCCTCGGCCTTCTCCTCGGGCCGGCGGATGCGGGCGCCGCCGAACAGCACGACGGTCGAGCGGATGCCCTCCTCGTCGAGCAGGAGGTCGAACTTCATCAGTTCGAGCTGCAGCCGCACGGAGCGCAGCTCGCGCCGCAGCAGGAAGTCCTCGTCGGCGAAGGCGAGGCGGTAGGCAGGCGAGCGCGTCTGCGGGGTGTCGGGCACCTGCCGGGCGGTCTCGTAGTCGCTGTCGGCGTGCCGGAAGAGGCTGTTTCGGTCGTCGGTCATCGGATCTCCGCTCTGCTTCGCCCAGAGCTAGCCCGTCGGGGGACCGGGCGCCAGCGGCCATCGGCGCGCGGCCTTCCCTCGCCCGCCGGGCTTCGCTAAGACGCCGGGCGACAGCGTCAGACCGGAGAGACACGAGCGATGGACACCAAGGCCCTCGAGACCGCGATCGACGCCGCCTGGGAGGCGCGCGCCGAGATCACCCCCGCGACCGGCGGCGAGACACGCGAGGCGATCGAGGCGACGCTCGACGCGCTCGACCGCGGCGAAATCCGCGTCGCCGAAAAGCCCGAGGGCAGCGACTGGGTGGTCAATCAATGGGCCAAGAAGGCGGTGCTTCTGGGCTTCCGCATCAAGGACATGGAGATGCAGCCGGGCGGCCCGCAGGGTGGCGGCTGGTTCGACAAGGTCGACAGCAAGTTCGCCGGCTGGGGCGAGAACCGCTGGCGCGAGGCGGGCTTCCGCGCGGTGCCGAACGCGGTCGTCCGCAGGTCGGCGCATATCGCCAAGGGCGTCGTGCTGATGCCGTCCTTCGTCAATCTCGGTGCCTATGTCGACGAGGGCACGATGGTCGATACCTGGGCCACGGTGGGCTCCTGCGCGCAGATCGGCAAGAACGTGCACCTGTCGGGCGGCGTCGGCATCGGCGGCGTGCTGGAGCCGCTGCAGGCCGAGCCGACGATCATCGAGGACAACTGCTTCATCGGCGCGCGTTCGGAAGTGGTCGAGGGATGCATCGTGCGCGAGGGCGCGGTCCTCGGCATGGGCGTGTATATCGGCAAGTCGACCAAGATCGTCGACCGCGAAACCGGCGAGGTGATGATGGGCGAGGTGCCGCCCTACTCGGTCGTGGTCTCGGGATCGATGCGCACCAAGAACGACCTCAATCTCTACTGCGCGGTGATCGTGAAGCGCGTCGACGCCCAGACCCGCTCCAAGGTCGGGATCAACGAGCTTCTGCGCGACTGATCCGGCGCGCCTGCGCTCCGCGCCGGCCGCGATCTCCGGCGCGGAACACATGCAAAGGAAACAAAATCCGCGCCGCGCCGTTGAGCCCGGGTATACCGGCCGCGGGGGGTCATGCTGACAGGTCTTTCCATTCCGATCCTCTTCGCGGTCTTCGGGCTCGCGGGGGCCGCCGTCGTGCTGGCGTCGATCCGCGCGACCGCGCTCGCCGACGTGATCGCCGACCGCACGAAACTCGGGGAGGCGATGGCCGGGGGCCTCGTGCTCGGCGCGGCGACGTCGCTGGCCGGGGTCGTGGTGTCGGTCGATGCGGCGTTGTCGGGCGATGCCTCCTACGCCTTTTCCAACGCGGTGGGCGGCATCGCCGCGCAGACGCTGTTTCTCGCCATCGCGGATCTGCTGCACAAGCGCGCCAACCTCGAACACGCCGCGGCCGAGCCTGCGAACCTGTTCCAGGCGGTGATGCTGATCATCCTTCTGAGCCTGCCGCTCTGCGCGCTGTCGGGGCCGGATGTGGCCTATTTCGGCGTGCACCCGGTGTCGATCGCCATGTTCGTGGCCTATCTCGCCGGGGTGCAGCTGTCGTCCTCGGTGAAGGAAAACCCGATGTGGCGCCCGGTGCGCACCTCCGACACCCGGCGCGACCAGCCCGAGGACGACGACGAGCCGGATCGGTCGGTGAAGGGTCCGGCGCTGCAGTTCGTCGGCCTCGTCGCAATCATGGGCGCCGGCGGCTGGGTCATCAGCCAGGCGGGCGGGCAGTTCATCGAACGCTTTTCGCTGTCATCCTCGCTCGTCGGCTCGCTGATCACGGCCGTGGTGACATCGCTGCCGGAATTCGTCACGACCCTCGTGGCCGTGCGACGCGGCGCGCTGCAGCTCGCCGTGGGGGGCATCATCGGCGGCAACACCTTCGACACGCTGTTCCTCGTTGCCGGGGACATCGCCTATCGCGACGGCTCGATCTTCCACGCGGTGGAGGGGAACGACGTCTACTGGCTGGGCACGGGTCTTCTGATGACCGCCGTGCTGCTGGCGGGCCTGATCCTGCGGCAACGCGAGGGCCCCGGTCGCATCGGGATCGAGAGCGTTCTGATGATGGGCATCTATGCAACCGCGCTGACGGTCGAGGTCAGCGCCTGACACTCAAGCTCTGAAACGAACGGGAGAACGGACATGACCGGACTTGGATGGCTTTCGGCGATCATCGTCGGCGGGCTCGCCGGCTGGGTGGCCAGCATGATCATGAAGGCCGATACGGGTATCTTTCTCAACATCCTGCTGGGCATCCTCGGCGCGGTCGTCGCCAACTTCCTGCTCGGCATCGTGGGAATCTTTGCCGCCGGCACCTGGATCGCGCAGTTCGTCGTCGGCCTGATCGGCGCCTGCCTGCTGATCGGCGCCTGGCGCGCGGTCAAGCGCTGAGCCGCCGGGACGATTGACAGCGCGCGCCGGCCGCGGCATGGCGCGCGCATGGCCAAGTCTCCGCGCACGCAACAGGTCTTCACGCTTCTGGTCGAGGTCGGGCGCAAGTCCGGCGACGGTCTGCCCGCGTCCGCCACCGGCGCGGCGCTGATGTGCTACGCCTCTGGCGTCGACGAGGCCGAGGCGGTGCGCGAGACGGTGGCGATCCTCAAGCAGGCCGACATGGCCCCGCTCGACGTCACAGGGTACGGGACGATCGAGGAGCGCCGCGCCGAGGGGCACGAGATCGACGCGGAGGAAGAGGCGCTGATGACCCGCGCGCTCGACGAGAACTCTGTAATCGTGGCGCAGGTGACGCCGTTCTTCGACGAACCGACGAGCAAGGGCGGGCGCGCCTGAGGGGTCAGGCCGCGCGCGCCTCGGCCAGCGTGATCGCCTCGAAAGGGCGCAGCACCTGATGCCCGGCGCGGAAATGCTCGGGCAGGCTCGCCGGATCCCACTCTGAAAGGAGCGTGGCGGCCAGCTCCTCGCGCCGGCGCCGCAATCGGCCGAGATAAAGGCTCTCGAGGTCCGCGCCCACGACCCTGAGGGCGTCATGCCGCGGCAGCACCAGTTGGTGATAGCGCACGAAGAGATGCTCCTGCATCGCCGTGCCGGTGAACCCGTTGGCCAGCGCGGCCGCCGGGATCAGCACCGTTTCGCGCCCGAAGAGGTATTCGACCTCCGAGCCGCCGATCAGCAAGCGCTGCTGCGGCGCCACGACGAGATCGCGCTGCAGCCCGAGATACGGCGCGCGCAGGCGCACGGGCCGGAACGACCCGAGCGCGGGCACGACGCGCTCGATCCGGCCGACCACGCGCTGCACGCCGTTGTCGCGGGTGCACACGTGCATCCCTGCCCCGAGGTCCGAGACGGGAACGACTCCGGTTTCGGTTTCCACCGGCATCGGACCGGTGAGCGTCGGGACCGGACCGACCGGCTCCACCGCCGAGGACGCCGCGAAGAACACGACATCCGCATCGCGCTCGCAGAGCTGCGGGCGATGGATCATCGTGTAGATGTCCTCGAGCATCAGCGGCGGCGGCGGGGGCGTCTCGACGCTACGCACGCCGTCCTCTTCGGGCCGCTCCACCGAAAGCCGCCCCCAGCGCGCCGGGGCGTCCCACGCGTAGGTCAGACGCAGGACGTCCAGCCGCCCGTCGCTCAGCGGCGGCAGGACCGTGTGGAACACCTCCTCGCCCTGCACCATCACGAGGACGACACCGCCCCCCGGCACCGCCTGCAGCGAGATGCGGCCGGACCACGGGTGCCGCCGCTCGTATCCCAGGAGCATCTGCGGCCGCGCCTCCGGCGACAGCCGCGTCTCGACCACCAGCGACCCGCGCGTCAGCAGAGCGTGACGCGGCCCGGCGCCCTCGGGAAAGGCGCGCGGGCAAGTCCAGGCGACGTCGCCGCCAGTCACCGCGATCCAGCTCATGCGGCGAGGATCAGCGCGCGCGCCTCGCGCCCGTCGAGGATCCGCCGCGCCGCGGGACCGTAGCCCTCTCCGGTCAGCGGGTCGAGCTCGGGGAACACGGCGCAGATCTCGCCCAGCGTGTCGGCCTCGAACAGGTCCCGCACGCGCGGCCCTGGCAAGAAGCTCTCGGTCGGAAGTCCGTTGGAATAGACGATTTCGTGGCGGTCGAACATCAGGTGCACGTAGGTGACCTCACCGCCCTCCACGCGCCGGACCGACGCGCCGTCGACAAGGTGCTTGGCCGCGATCAGGACCTCCGCTTCACCGAACAGCAGCTCGGCCCCGGGCGCGGCGAGCAACACGCGATGCAGCGGTGACACCCGAAGCTTGGCGTGCCGGCCGAAGGTATTGGCCGCGATCTCCACGGGGGCGAAGTCACCCTCGGCCGCGAGCGTGCGGACACCGATCCAGCGCAGCGGCTGAAAGCCGTGGTCGCGGGTGCGCACCCGATCGCCTGGCCGCAGTGCCTCGACGAGGCGCGGCCCGGTATCGGTGGCGATGCGCGTGCCGGCCACGAAGCACGGCACCGACCCCACGGTGACGAAGCCGGTATCGCTGCCGCCGGTCGAGCTTTCGACCTTGTAGGTGAAGTTCACCGTCTCGACGTCGCCGTCGCCCAGAACGCCCAGCGTGCCGTCGGCGTTGAGCGTCACCTGCTGGCCGGTCGCGAGCGTCACCGTGTCGCCTGCCGACACCGCCACGCCGTTGATGTGCGTGATCGTCAGGGACCCGCCGGTTGCGTTCTCGTCGTTGGCCAGAACGTCGACATCGGCTTGCCCGTTCGGATAGATCTCGACGCTGTCGGCCTGCGCGACCAACGCCGTCTGCACGCTGTCCGCCGCGATCAGCAGGTTCGAGTCGTAGTTCGAATCCGACACGTCGGCGATGCCGATGCGGATCGAGTTCACCTGCCCCGCCGTGACCGGAATGGTCATCGTCATGGTGACGGTGAAGCCGTCCATCTCGGTATTGTACTGGTCCGAGGTGTTGTCGTTGTAGAGGTTGAGGTTGGTCTCGTCGTTCAGGTTGTTCGGGTCGGCATCACCGTCACCGATTTCCAGCTGGACCTGCTGGCCGTTGATCCAGACGCCGACGAAATCCTGGTAAATACCTGTCTGATACTCCGGGTATTCCTCGGATGCGAAGACGAACTGCATCGTCATCACGTTGCCATCCGGCACGAAATCCACGTCGAGATACGAGGCGTCGTAGGTCCATGTGCCGGCGGCGGCATTGAAGGTCGAATTGCCCGACTGGCCCCAGGTGTTGGTGGAGGTATCGGTATCCTGGTTCGACTGCCCGTTCGAGTTGGTGAAGTCCTCCGCGCGACCGGTCGACAGGATCAGACCCGAATCGCCGGGGGTCACCCCGGGCGCGAGCGAGTCGCCGTTCGAATAGATGCCCGAAGAGCGGTAGTCGCCGGAATAGCTCGCGCTCACCACGCGCGCACCCGCGCCGAAGATCGCCTCCGCCATTTCCAGCGAGGACGCACCAATATCTATCGGGAGCTCGCGTGCCCGAACCATGCCTGCCTCACCGTATCATTGTCCGAGGCACGGCCAGCAGCCCCCGGGCCGCGCACGGTCGGGGCACACGCATCCGGTCGCCGGGTCTGGCCCGACGTTGCGGCGCGTCTGATGCGGAACTGCTTCCCTGCCTCGGGATCTTCTTTATTGCGAATGTGTTAACACGAGTGGCGGCCTCCCGCGAACCGCCGCGGCCGGAGGGCATAATATGTAAGACCGCGGTTGCGCTATTTGGGACACATTTGCCCCCGCCGCCACGAGGCGCTACGCCCGGGCCATCCCACCGCCGCCGGAGCCCTGCAGATGGACCCCACCGACCCTGTCGCGCTGACCCGCGCGCTGATCCGCTGCCCCTCGGTCACGCCCGAGGAGGGCGGCGCGCTGTCGCTTCTGGCCGACGCTCTGTCAGCCGCCGGGTTCGAGTGCACCCGCGTCGACCGCGCCGGCGTGCCGAACCTCTTTGCCCGCTGGGGCACCCGCGGCCATGCCCGCACCTTCGGCTTCAACGGGCACACGGACGTGGTGCCGCCGGGCGATCCGGCGGCGTGGACGCACGATCCGTTCGGCGCCGATCTGCACGATGGCGAGATCTGGGGCCGCGGGGCGGTCGACATGAAATCCGCCGTCGCCGCCTTCGTCGCGGCGGCGGTCGACTGCGTGCGCGACACGCCCCCCGACGGCGCAATCGTCCTCACCATCACTGGCGACGAGGAAGGTCCCTCCGTCGACGGGACCCGCGCGCTGCTCGACTGGATGGCTTCGGCGGGCGAGCGTATGAGCGCCTGCCTCGTCGGCGAGCCGACCTGCCCCGAGACCTTCGGCGAGATGATCAAGATCGGCCGCCGCGGCTCTCTGACCGCGCATCTGACCGTGCGCGGCGTGCAGGGCCACGCCGCCTACCCCCACCGCGCGGTGAACCCGCTGCCGGCGATGGCCCGACTGATGGATCGGCTCGCCTCGCATAGTCTGGACGACGGTACCGATCACTTCGATCCGTCGACGCTGGCGATCGTGACCATCGACACGGGCAACCCGGCCACCAACGTCATTCCGGCCGACACACGCGGCAGCGTGAACATCCGCTTCAACGACCGGCATAGCGGCGCGTCGCTGACCGAGTGGATCGAGGCGGAGGCCACCCGTGCCGATGCGGAGTTCGGCACGCGAACGGAGGTCGAGATCAAGCTCTCGGGCGAGGCGTTCCTGACTCCGCCGGGACCGCTGTCGGAGCTGGTGGCGAACGCCGTCGCGGCCGAGACCGGCATCCGTCCCGTGCTCTCAACCACCGGCGGCACCTCCGACGCGCGTTTCGTCAAGGACCACTGCCCGGTGGTGGAGTTCGGCCTCGTCGGGCGCGGCATGCACGCGGTCGACGAACGCGTGCCCGAAGGCGAGGTGCGGGCGCTGAAGGCGGTCTATGCCCGAATCCTGCGGGACTACTTCGCCGGCTGAGCCGCGACGGGCAGCCCGCGCAAAGTCGCACCGGGGCGTGGCACGATTGATTTTCGCGTCTCCCCGCATCCCCCACGTGACGCCCCCCACCCCGCGTGCTACCTCGCGCGAATGAGCCAGCTTCCGACCAAGGCGCAGATCCTCGACTGGATCTCCGACAACCCCACCCAGACCGCCAAGCGTGACATCGCGAAGGCGTTCGGCATCAAGGGGGCGGACCGGATCGACCTCAAGCGCCTGCTGAAGGAGCTCGAGGCCGAGGGTCATCTCGAGAAGCGCAAGAAGACCTATCGCGACCCCGACCGCCTGCCGCCCGTGTCGGTGCTGCAGATCAAGGCGCCGGGCACCGATGGCGACCTTTTCGCCCAGCCGCTGGAATGGCATGGCGCCGGGGTCGAACCGGCGGTTCTCGTCATCACGCGCGCGACCGATCCCGCGCTCGGCGAAGGCGACCGCGTGCTCGCCCGGCTCACGGCCGTGCACGGCGAGGGCTACCAGTACGAGGCGCGGGTGATCCGGCGCATCGGGGCCAATCCGCGCAAGGTCGTCGGGATCTTTCGCAAGGACACCGAAGGCGGCCGCATCGCCCCGATCGACAAGGGCGCGATGACCGAATGGACCGTCGCGGCGGACGCCACCGGCGGCGCGAAGGATGGCGAACTGGTCGAGGCCGAACAGGCCGGGCCGAAGGGCCGCATGGGCCTGCCCCGCGCACGTGTCACCGCCCGCATCGGCGATCCGTCGGAACCCAAGGCGGTCTCGCTCATCGCCATTCACCAGCACGGCATCCCGGACGACTTTCCCGAGGATGTCCTGCGCGAGGCCGACCGCATGAAACCTGCGGGCCTCAAGGGCCGCGAGGACCTGCGCGAACTGCCACTCGTCACGATCGACCCGTCGGACGCGCGCGATCACGACGATGCCGTGTTCGCCGAACCAGACGACGACCCGAAGAACGAGGGCGGCCACGTCATCTGGGTCGCCATCGCCGATGTCGCCCACTACGTCACTCCGGGCTCCGCGCTCGACCGCGAGGCTCGCCGGCGTGGCAATTCCAGCTACTTCCCCGATCGGGTCGTGCCGATGCTGCCGGATCGGCTGTCCGGCGATCTCTGCTCGCTGCACGAGGGCGTGCCGCGCGCCTGCATCGCCGCGCGCATCGTCATCGACGCGGCCGGGCGCAAGCGGTCCGCACGGTTCGTTCGCGGGCTGATGCGCTCTCCGGCATCGCTGACCTATGCACAGGCGCAGGCGGCGATGGACGGCGCCCCGGACGACAAGACCGGCCCGCTGCTCGATCCGGTGATCCGCCCGCTCTACGCCGCCTACGCGGCGCTGCGCCACGCCCGTGACGAGCGGCAGCCGCTCGACCTCGACCTACCTGAGCGGCGCATCCAGCTGTCGCCCGAGGGCACGGTGACGTCGGTCAACTTCACCGAACGGCTCGACGCGCACCGGCTGATCGAGGAATTCATGATCCTCGCCAACGTCGCCGCCGCCGACAAGCTGATCGAGAAGAAGACACCGCTTCTCTTCCGCGTGCACGAGGAGCCGCCGCAGGACAAGCTCGAGAGCCTGCGCGACACCGCGGACGCCGCTGGTCTGACCCTCGCGCGCGGGCAGGTGCTGCAGACCGCGCATCTCAACCGCCTTCTGCACGAGGCCGCCGGCCGCGACGAAAGCGAGCTGATCAATCTCGCGACGCTCCGCGCCATGACGCAGGCCTATTACAGCCCGAAGAATTTCGGCCATTTCGGCCTCGCGCTGCAGAACTACGCGCACTTTACCTCGCCGATCCGGCGTTACGCCGACCTCGTGGTGCATCGCGCACTCGTTACCGCGTATGGCTGGGACGGCTCCGGCCTCGACGAAGACGAGATCGAGCGGCTCGACGCCACCGCGACGCATATCTCCGAGACCGAGCGCCGCTCGATGACGGCCGAGCGCGACACGACCGACCGCTATCTCGCCGCCTACCTGTCGGACCGGGTCGGCGCGACGTTCTCCGGCCGCATCTCCGGCGTGGCGAAGTTCGGCGTTTTCGTGAAGCTCGACGAAACCGGTGCCGACGGGCTCATCCCGATCCGCAACCTCGGGCGCGAGTTCTTTCATTTCGACCGCGACGCCGGAACGCTCATGGGGGCCGACACCGGCACCATCGTCATGCCGGGCCAGCGCGCGACGGTGAAGCTGGTCGAGGCCGCGCCGATCACCGGCGGCATCGGGCTCGAGCTGGTCACGCTCGAGGATGCCGAAATGCCCGAGGGTCGCGGGACGCGCCAACGGCGCGGCAAACCGGGCGGAAAACCCGGCGGCAAGCCGCCCGCGCGCCGCAAGCTCATGCGCGCAAAGAAGAAAGACGCCGCAACGGCAGCCAAGCGCAAGCGCACCGCGCGGCGCTGAGGGCCGGCGGGCCCGGGCATCCCCGGAAGTCGGACGACCTTGCGTCAGCGGAAGGCCGCGCGGCCGTGAGGGATATCTTTCGAGATCGGCCGGAATCCGCTAGGCTGCTGAAAAACGAGCAGACCGACAGGAACCAGCCATGATCGCGCGACTTGCCGCGGGCGCGCTTGCGTCCGGCCTCCTCGCCACCAGTCTTCACGCCGGCAGCGTCGACCGCTCTCCGCGACCGCAGACACGGCCCGCTGACGCCGTGACCCGCGCCGCGCTGACCCTGGCCGACCCGGCCGAGGCCCGTGCCCAGGCCGCGTTCCGCGCCTGGATAGCGGACTTCCGGCCGCGCGCGCTTGCCGCCGGCATCCCGGCCGCGACCTTCGATGCCGCTGCCGCCAGCGCCCGCTACCTGCCCGACGTGGTGCAGCGGGACGGCAACCAGGCCGAGTTCACCAAGACAATCTGGCAGTATCTCGACAGCGCGGTCTCCGACAGCCGGGTCGACAACGGCCGCAAGGCGCTCGCCGAGCATGGTGACACCCTCGCGCGGATCGAGTCCCACTACGGCGTCGACACGCGCGTCGTGCTCGCCGTCTGGGGCATGGAGACCGCCTACGGCACCTACCGTGGCGACACGCCCATCGTCAGCGCCCTGGCGACGCTCGCCTACGATGGACGGCGCGCCAGCTTCTTCGAGAATCAGCTGATCGCCGCGCTGGAAATCCTCGCGGCCGGCGACACCACGCCCGACCGGATGACCGGGAGCTGGGCCGGCGCCATGGGCCACACCCAGTTCATGCCGACCTCGTTCAAGGCGCTCGCGGTCGACTTCACCGGCGACGGGCGGCGCGACATCTGGTCGGACGATCCGACCGACGCGCTCGCCTCCACGGCGGCCTACCTCGCTCATCACGGTTGGGTCGCGGGCATGCCCTGGGGCGTCGAGGTTTCGCTCGCGCCCGGCTTCGACTTCGATCTTGCCGATGGCGACACGCGCCGCATGCCCTCGGACTGGGCCGGTCTCGGCGTGACCGGGCTCGACGGCGCGCCGGTGCGCGATTTCGGCGCGGCCCGGCTCTTCTTGCCGGCCGGCGCACGCGGACCGGCCTTTCTGACGTTCAAGAACTTCGACGTCATCCGCCGCTACAACCCGTCGGACGCCTACGCGATGGGCGTCGGGCACCTCGGCGATCGCATCGCCGGCGGCGCCACCTTTTCCGGGGCATGGCCCGATGACGCGCGCGGGCTCACCAGCGACGAACGGCGCGAGCTGCAGACCCGCCTCACCCGCGCGGGCTACGACACGCAGGGGGTGGACGGGCGCATTGGCCCGCGCACGGTTGCCGCGCTGCGCGCCTTCCAGCGTGACGAGGGGCTCGCACCCGACGGCTACGCCTCGCTCGCGATCCTCGAACGCCTGCGCTGAGCGCCGCACATGGTGTTGCGTCGCGCCGGGTCGTCCTGGCGCGACGCGCGCGCCCCGACACTCGGCCGCCCGCAGCGCGTCACCTCATCCGATGATTTGTGAAAGCCGCCCGGCCGCCTAGCCCGCCGCAAGTCGATCGCGAAACGCCGCGACCACCTGCGCGTAGACCGCGCGCTTGAAGGGAACGATCGCCGCCTCGACCTCGTCGATCGGAAGCCAGCGCCAGGCCGAAAACTCTTCATGCTCGGCGGCGATGTCGATCTGCTCGTCCCGCCCGCGAAACCGCATGAGAAACCACTTCTGCTCCTGCCCGCGGAACCGGCCCTTCCAGATCCGCGGCACGAGGTCGTGCGGAAGGTCGTAGGCGATCCAGTCGTCGGTTTCCGCCTCGACCGACACGAGGTCCGGCGTCACGCCGGTCTCCTCGCGCAGTTCGCGCAGCGCCGCCACCTGCGGCGTCTCACCGGGATCGATGCCGCCCTGCGGCATCTGCCAGGCCGGCTCCGGCGTGTCCGACCGCTGCCCGACGAACACCTCGCCCGCCGCGTTGACCATCATCACGCCGACACAGGGACGGTAGGGCAGCGCCGCGATCTCTTCGGGGGTCATGTCGGTCCTTGGCTTGACGGTGCCGGCGTGTGGCGCGGGGCGTGCCCCTCTCGGGACGGCCCCACCGCCGCAGTCACTGGTCGTTGGCGCGCGCTTCCATCGCCGCCCGCGCGACCTCGGGCCCGAGCGCCGACAGGCCCTTCAGGATGTCGATCGCATAGGCGAGCTGGTAGTCTTCCTCGCGCAGCGCCGCCGCCTGCTCGGCCCGCTCGCGGTCCTCCTCGATCTGACGGATCTCGTCCTCGGACAGCGAGTCGTTGTCGAGCGCGCCGCGAAGGTCCGCCTCCGACCGGGTCGGCAGGCCGCTGGCGTCGTCCGCGGCCTCCTCGGCGGTCTCTTCGTCGATGCGGGGCTGCGCCACGATGATGTCGGGCGACACGCCCAGCGCCTGGATCGACCGGCCCGAAGGCGTGTAGTAGCGCGCCGTGGTCAGGCGCATCGCGCCGTCCCCGCGCAGCGGCATGACCGTCTGCACCGAGCCCTTGCCGAAGCTCTTGGTCCCGACGACGATCGCGCGGCGATGGTCCTGCAGCGCGCCGGCAACGATCTCCGACGCGGATGCCGAGCCACCGTTGATCAGCACCACCATCGGCTTGCCCTCGGCCAGGTCGCCCGCCTCGGCGTTGAAGCGTTCGCCGTCCTGCGGATCGCGCGACCGGGTCGACACGATCTCACCGGCGTCGAGGAACGCGTCGGCGACCCGGATCGCCTGCGTCAGCAGGCCCCCGGGATTGTTGCGCAGGTCGAGCACGACGCCGTTCACGCTGTCGAGCCCGCCGGCGGCCTCGACCTGCTCGGCCAGGCTCTCTTCGAGGTTCGGATAGGTCTGGTCGTTGAAGGTCGTCACCCGCAGAACCACGGTGTCGCCCTCTGTGCGCGCGCGCACCGCGGTCAGCGTGATGGTGTCGCGCACGATCGACACGTCGAACGGCTCGTCCTCGCCCTCGCGCACCACGGTGATGATGATCTCGGAGCCCACCGGCCCGCGCATCAGCTCGACCGCCTCGTCGAGCGTGAGACCGAGCACGGATTCGCCGTCCACATGGGTGATGAAGTCGCCCGCCTCGATCCCGGCCTCGGCCGCCGGAGTCTCGTCGATCGGCGAGACCACCTTCACGAAGCCGTCCTCCTGCGTCACCTCGATGCCGAGCCCGCCGAATTCGCCGCGCGTCTGCACACGCATCGCCTGCGCGTCGTCCGGCGAGAGATAGCTCGAATGCGGATCGAGCGACGTCAGCATGCCGTTGATCGCCGCCTCGATCAGCTCCTCCTCGTCCACGTCCTCCACGTACTGCGCGCGGATCCGCTCGAAGATGTCGCCGAACAGGTCCAGCTGCTCGTAGATCGAGGTGTTGTTCTCGCTCTCCTGCGCGAGCAGCGGGCCGACGAACTGGGTCGTCGCGACGGCACCGGCGAGCGTGCCGGCAAGCGCGGCCATGAGGAAACGTTTCATTCGGATGTCATCCCTTGTCGGTTGCGAACCACGTCAGCGGGTCGACGGGTCCGGCGCCTTCTCTGACCTCAATGTAAAGCGTCTCGGACGCCGGAGATAAAGCCCCATCACCGGATGGTGACGGCGGCCGGCCGGACATCAGGCCGACCGGCGCGCCGGCCGGCAGAACCTGACCGATCTCGCCGAACACGGTGCCGAGCCCGGCGAACACGAAGAGCAGGTCCGGCTGCGGCTCGAGGATCGACACGAGCCCGTAATCCAGCAGCGGCCCGCGATAGCGCAGCGTCGCCGGCACCGGCACGGTCACCAGCGCCTGCGGTTGGGTCGCCACGACGATGCCCGGCCGTGCCACGCCCGCCGCGTCGGCCTCGCCCGCGCCGCGCAGCACGGTGCCCGACACCGGCAGTGGCAGCGCACCCTTCCGGTCGCCGATATCGCCCGTCGAGCGGCCCTCCGGCCCGGCCGGAATCTCCGACAGGCCCGCGGCAAAGCTGTCGAGCGTTTCGGACGCCGCGATCAGCAGCGCGGTCTTCACCGGATCCTCGGTGAACCGGCGCGGCAGATCGGTGCGGTCGGCGATCGCCCGGCTCAGGTCGGCGCGCGCCGCCTGCACCCCGGCCAGTCCCTCGCGCAGCGTCGCCTCGGCCTCCTGCTGCAGCGCGCGGATTGTCGCCACGTCCTCCAGATCGCGGCGCAGGACCTGCGCCCGCTGCGCCAGCGCCGGCGTCACCGACGCCACCAGCATGCCCGACCGCGCCGCGCCGAGCGGCCCGTCCGGATGCAATAGCCGCTGCGGCGCTTCCGACGCGCCGAGGCTCTGCAACACGCCCAGAAGCTGCGCCACCTCCGTCTCGCGGGCGTCGAGCCGGGCCGACAGCTCCGCCTCGCGCAGGCTGGCCGCGCGCAGGCCGTCGCGGATTCCCGCAAGACCCGCCTCGAAGGCACGCACCGTCGCGGTGAGCGCTGCGACGCGGTCGCGCGCACCCTCCGCCGCCTCGAGCCGCGCCTGCGCTGCCGCGATCGCTTCGGCCGCCGCGCGCGCCGCCTCGCCCGGCGCCTGCGCCGCGGCGGGCCCGGCCAGCCCGCACAGCCCGATGAGGGCCGCCGCGATCGCGCGCCGCGTCATCATGTGCGGATGAGGCTCCGGCCGGTCATCTCCTCGGGCTGCGGAAGCCCCATCAGCTCCAGGAGCGTCGGCGCGAGATCGGCCAGCCGCCCGCCCTCGAGCCGCGCCCCCGCGGGACCGCCAACCAGGATAACCGGCACCGGGTTGAGCGTGTGCGCGGTGTGCGGCCCGCCCGTCTCGGGGTCGACCATCACATCGCAATTGCCGTGATCGGCGGTCACGATCATCGCCCCGCCCGCCGCCTCGAGCGCCTCGAGCGCCTGCCCGAGCCCCTGATCGACCGCGGCGCAGGCGGCCTTCGCCGCCTCGAGGTCGCCGGTATGCCCGACCATGTCGGGATTGGCGTAATTCACGACGATCAGGTCGTATCCCGCACCGATCGCCTCCACCAGCCGCTCGGTCACCTCCGGCGCGCTCATCTCGGGCCGGAGATCGTAGGTCGCCACGTCCGGCGACTTCGGCATAACACGATACTCGCCCGCCTCGGGGGGTTCCTTGCCGCCGTTGAGAAAGAAGGTCACGTGCGGATATTTCTCGGTTTCCGCGAGTCGGAACTGGCGAAGCCCGTGAGCCGCGACCCACGCGCCCAGCGTGTTGACGATCTCGCGCTTGGGATAGGCGGTGGTCATGTAGCCCGCATGCGCATCGGAATACTCGACCATGCCCAGCAGCGCCGACAGCGGCGGACGCGTCCGCGCGAAGCCGTCGAACTCCGGCGCGCCCAGCGCCGCGAGGATCTCGCGCGCGCGGTCGGCCCGGAAATTGAGGCAGAAGAGCCCGTCGCCCTCGGTGATCCCGGCATAGTCGCCGATCACGGTGGCCGGCACGAACTCGTCGGTCGTCCCGTTCTCGTAGGCGCGCGCGACGGCCGCCTCGGCGCTCTCGGCGGCACGCCCCGCGCCCGCGGCGATCGCGTCGAAGGCCGTTTTGACGCGATCCCACCGCGTGTCGCGGTCCATGGCATAGTAGCGCCCGATCACCGTGACGATCCACGCACCCTCGGGCAACTTCGCCTCCAGCACCCTCACGAAGGTCTCGGCGGATTTCGGCGCCACGTCCCGCCCGTCGGTGATCGCGTGGACAAGCACCTCGAGTCCGCGGTCGCACAGCATCCGCGCCGCCGCGACGATGTGCTCGAGATGCCCGTGCACCCCGCCGTCCGACACCACCCCGAACAGATGCGCGCGGCCGCCGGCCTCGGCGACCGTCCCGGCGAACCCGCGGATCGCCGCGTTCTCGAAGAACGATCCGTCCTCGATCGCCAGGTCGATCTGCCCGAGATCCATCGCCACGACGCGGCCCGCGCCGATATTGGTGTGGCCGACCTCGGAATTGCCCATCTGGCCGCTCGGCAGCCCGACATCGGGCCCGTGCGTGACCAGCGTCGCGTGCGGACACTCCGCCATCAGCCGGTCCATCACCGGCGTATCGGCCAGTGCGGGCGCGTTGGCGTCGCGCGTTTCCGACAGCCCCCAGCCGTCGAGGATGGTCAGAACCACCGGACCCGCCATGTCGCCGCCTCCGCCTGTCACGATCGCCTCCCGCATATCGCGAAGCGCCGCCGGACGAAAGCGCACAGGCCGCGACCCGCGCATCCACCGGGGCGGCGCGCCCCGCCGCGCTCTTCATCTTGCCGACAAACCCCGGGGGTCCGGGGGCAGCGCCCCCGGTCCGCCGCCGCCGCCGGGCGCCGCGCTCAGCCCTGCAGCGCCTTCACCACCAGCTCACCCTCGCCCCGCGCCTTCATGGCGAGCGCCGCGGCATGCGCACCGGCGAGCGTGGTGAAATACGGGATCTTGTCGTAGAGCGCGACCGAGCGGATCTCGCGGCTGTCCGACAGCGCCGCGGCGCCCTCGGTGGTGTTCAGCACCAGCTGGATGTCGCCATCCTTCAGGCGGTCGACAATGTTGGGCCGGCCCTCGTAGACCTTCTTGACGATCTCGCAGGGCAGGCCCTGGTCGCGCACGAACCACGCGGTGCCGGCGGTCGCGACGATGGTGAAGCCGAGCTCGTGCAGCAGCCCCGCCACCTCGGCCAGGAGCGGTCCCTTGTCCGCGTCCTTGATCGACAGGAACACCGCGCCCGCCTCGGGCAGGTGCGTGCCGGCGCCCATCTGCGCCTTGAGGAAGGCACGCGGAAACGACCGGTCCCACCCCATCACCTCGCCGGTCGAGCGCATCTCGGGCCCGAGCACGGTATCGACGCCGGGGAAGCGCGCGAAGGGCAGCACCGCCTCCTTGACCGAGAACCACGGCATGTCCGGATCGGCCAGCGTCATCGGGTCCGCCAGCGGCAGCACCGTGTCGTAGTCGGTGTCTGCCGGGTACGGCGCGCGCAGCGGGAAGGACGACAGCGGCTCGCCCGCCATCACCCGCGCGGCGATCGACGCGATGGCGCTGTCGGTGGCCTTGGCGACGAACGGCACCGTGCGCGAGGCCCGCGGGTTCACCTCGATGAGGTAGACGACGCCGTCCTTCACCGCGAACTGCACGTTCATCAGCCCGACGACGCCGAGTTCGAGCGCCAGCGCCTCCGCCTGTCGTTTGACCTCCTCGACGATCTCGCCCGGAAGCGAGTAGGGCGGCAGCGAACAGGCGCTGTCGCCGGAATGCACGCCGGCCTCCTCGATATGCTGCATGATGCCCGCGACATGCACCGATGTCCCGTCGCAGAGCGCGTCGACGTCGAGCTCCACTGCGCCGGCGAGGTAGCTGTCGAGCAGGACCGGGTTCTTGCCCGACACCACCACCGCGTCGCGGATGTAGCGCTCGAGGTGCTGGGCGTCGCGGACGATCTCCATCGCGCGCCCGCCGAGCACGTAGGAGGGCCGGATCACCAGCGGAAAGCCGATCTCCTCGGCGATGCCGATGGCCTGCGCTTCGGACGACGCGATGCCGTTCTTGGGCTGGCGCAGGCCAAGCTTGTTCACGAGGTCCTGGAACCGCTCGCGATCCTCCGCGCGGTCGATCGCGTCGGGCGTCGTTCCGAGGATCGGGATCCCTGCGGCGTCGAGATCGTTGGCGAGCTTCAGCGGCGTCTGCCCGCCGAACTGCACGATCACGCCGTGCAGCGTGCCGCGCTCCTGCTCGACGCGCAGGATCTCCATCACGTGCTCGAAGGTCAGCGGCTCGAAGTAGAGCCTGTCCGAGGTGTCGTAGTCCGTCGACACCGTCTCGGGATTGCAATTGACCATGATGGTCTCGTAGCCCGCGCCGGTCAGCGCGAAACAGGCGTGACAGCAACAATAGTCGAACTCGATGCCCTGGCCGATCCGGTTCGGCCCGCCGCCGAGGATCACCACCTTCTTGGCGGCGGACGGCCGCGCCTCGCACTCGACCTCGCCCATCATCGGTGCCTCGTAGGTCGAATACATGTAGGGCGTCTGCGCCTCGAACTCCGCCGCGCAGGTATCGATGCGCTTGAACACGGCCGTCACGCCCTGCGCGTGGCGCCGCGCGCGCACCTCGTGCTCGTCGAGACCGGTGAGCGCCGCCAGCCGCATGTCGGAAAAGCCCATCATCTTGAGCGCGCGCAGTCCCTCGGCATCGTTGGGCAGGCCATCGGCGCGCACGCCGGCCTCCGCATCCACGATCTCGCGGATCCGGGCGAGGAACCACGGATCGAATTTCGTGACCGCGAAGATGTCGTCGTCCGACAACCCGTGCCGCATGGCCTGCGCCACCAGCCGCATCCGGTCGGGCGTCGGGGTCGACAATGCCTTGACCACCGCGGCATGATCCGCGCCCTCGCCGATCCCCGGGATCTCGATCTCGTCGAAGCCCGACAGACCGGTCTCCATCGAAGCCAGCGCCTTCTGCAGCGATTCGTGGATGGTCCGGCCGATCGCCATCGCCTCGCCCACAGACTTCATCGCGGTGGTCAGCACCGGCTCGGCGCCCGGAAACTTCTCGAACGCAAAGCGCGGGATCTTGGTGACGACGTAGTCGATGGTCGGCTCGAACGACGCGGGCGTGACCTTGGTGATGTCGTTGTCGAGTTCGTCGAGCGTGTAGCCCACCGCCAGCTTCGCGGCGATCTTGGCGATCGGGAAACCTGTCGCCTTCGATGCCAGCGCGGAGGATCGCGACACCCGCGGGTTCATCTCGATCACGACCATGCGGCCGTCGTCGGGGTTCACCGCCCACTGCACGTTCGACCCGCCGGTCTCCACGCCGATCTCGCGCAGCACGGCGATCGAGCCGTTGCGCATGATCTGGTATTCCTTGTCGGTCAGTGTCAGCGCCGGTGCCACGGTGATCGAATCGCCCGTGTGCACGCCCATCGGATCGACGTTCTCGATGGCGCAGACGATGATGGCGTTGTCGGCGCGGTCGCGCACGACCTCCATCTCGAATTCCTTCCAGCCCAGCAGCGACTCGTCGATCAGGATCTGGCCGGTGGGCGAGGCGTCCATGCCCGAGCGGCAGTAGTACTCGAAATCCTCGCGGTTGTAGGCCACGCCGCCGCCCGTGCCGCCGAGGGTGAAGGCCGGCCGGATGATCGCCGGCAGGCCGATATGCTCGAGCTCGGAGAGCGCGATCTGCACCCCGGCCTTCAGGTCGACCCCGCCGCGCTCGGCCTTGGGCGCCGTCACGATCGTGGCTTTCGGGTTTTCCAGTCCGATCCGGTCCATCGCCTCGCGGAAGAGCGCCCGGTCCTCGGCCATCTCGATCGCCTCGCGGTTCGCGCCGATCATCTCGACGCCGAACCGCTCCAGTACGCCCATCTCCTCGAGCTTCAGCGCGGTGTTCAGCCCGGTCTGTCCGCCCATCGTCGGCAAGAGCGCGTCGGGCCGCTCGGTCTCGATGATCTTGGCGACCGTGTCGGGCGTGATCGGCTCGATATAGGTGGCGTCAGCCAACCCGGGATCGGTCATGATCGTCGCCGGGTTCGAGTTCACGAGGATGACCCGGTAGCCCTCCTCGCGCAGCGCCTTGCACGCCTGCGCGCCGGAATAGTCGAATTCGCAGGCCTGGCCGATGATGATCGGTCCCGCCCCGATGATCATGATGGACGAGATGTCGGTTCTCTTGGGCATCGGGATCCTCGCTGCAGCGCCTGGGGTCCGCGCAAATTGGCGTGGGTTATAGACAAGGCTTGATGGGGTTCAACCCCTCGCGACGACCGTCCGTCGCCGACATGCCGGCGCCACGATATGTCATTTTTTTCTGACACCTTGAGTGTATATATTTTGAGACATTCCACGCGTCGCGGGTATGATAGCCGCGATGCGGCGCATGGCCGGCCCGCGGGGGCATCCCTCCGTCGCGGCGTGCGGCCCGCCAGCGATGCGCCGAACCGGGCACCGAAGGGATACGATGACCTCGACGTCCACAGGGCTGTTCTGGACCCATCATTCCGCCGGAATGATGAGCGCGGCCTTCGTGCTGCCGCTGCATCAGATCCTCGACGACGTGTTCGGCACCGGCGCGCGCGACAAGGTCTTCGCCGAAGCCGGCTTCTCCGCCGCCCCGCCGGCCGACGATTCCGTGCCGGAGGGCAAGGTCGCGCGGCTCCATGCGAGCGTGCACGACGCCTGGCCGGTGCTTTGGCCCGAATTGATGGACCGCGCCGGCCGCGTCGCCGCCGAGGCCGTGGTCACGGACCGGGTCAGTGCGCGCGCCCGGCTCCTCCTCGAGAACATGCCCTGGCCGGTCGCGGCGTGGCTCGTCGGCCGCTCCGCCCGCCAGAATGCCCGGGCCTTCGCGGGATCCGGCGTCTTCTCGATCCAGACGACCGGGCGATTTCTCGTGTTCAAGAACCCGCTCGCGATGCAGATCCGCTCCGACCAACCCAGCTGCCACTTCCAGGCGGCGTTCTTCGAGCACATGTTCCAGCGGCTCGTGCACCGCGATTTCGAATGCCGCGAAACGCAGTGCTGCGCCGCCGGGGCCGATGCCTGCGTCTTCGCGCTGACACTCGCCCCCGACGCCGATCCGATCTGAGCGCTACTGCGCCGCCTGCGCCCAGCTCCGCCCGCGTGCGGCAGCGTCGGCATAGAGGTAGCCGCGCGTCCGCGGCACCGCGTACTGCTTCTTCGACAGCTGAAGCTGGTAGACCGCCTGGTGCTGTTCCTCGAACGCCGTCTCGCAGGCAGCAAGGTAGAACCGCCACATCCGCACGAAGCGCTCGTCGTACATCTCGAGCACGCGGGGCAGGTTCGACTCGAACCGCTCGCGCCAGTGATGCAGTGTCGGACCGTAGTGGCCGCGCAGCACCTCGATGTCCGCGGTCCAGAGCCCGGCATTCTCCAGCGGACCGGCGAGGTCCGACAAGGCCGGAACGTATCCGCCCGGGAAGATGTATTTCAGGATCCACGGCGAGGTCGGTGACGGCGGACCGGTCAGCCCGATCGTGTGGATGAGCGCGATGCCGTCCTCGTCCAGAAGTTCGCCGACCTTGTCGAAGTAGGTCGGGAACTGCGGCGGCCCGACATGCTCGAGCATGCCGACGCTCACGATCCGGTCGAACCGCTCGGTCACGTCACGATAATCCTGAAGCCGGAAGTCCGTGCGCTCCGACACGCCCTGCTCGGCCGCGCGCGCCTGCGCCGTGCGATGCTGGTTCGACGACAGCGTCACTCCCGTCACGTGCGCGCCGTAGTCGCGCGCCAGCGTCAGCGCCATGCCGCCCCAGCCGCAGCCGATATCGAGAACGCGCATCCCCGGCTCGATCCGGAGCTTGCGGGCGATATGGTGCTTCTTGGCCTCCTGCGCCTCGTCCAGCGTCATGTCCGGCCGCTCGAAATAAGCGCAGGAGTACTGCATGTCGCGGTCGAGGAAGAGCCGGTAGAGGTCGTCGGAGATATCATAGTGATGCGCCACGTTGCGCCGCGCGCTGCCCGGCGTGTTTCGCAGCGCGAAGGTCTTGGCCATATTGCGCCACGCCTGTACCGCGCTCACCCATTTCGGCATCGCCCCGCCGCGCTCGCGGTTGCGCACCAGAAGCGCCACGAGATCGAAAAGCTCGTTGTCGGCGACCTCGATGCGCCCATCCATGTATCCCTCGCCCAGCGCGAGCACCGGCGACAGGCACAGCGCCCGCGCCATCGCCCGGTCGGCGATGCGCGCCCGCGCGGCGAATTGCTCCGGCCGGCCGTATCGCGTCACCGATCCGTCCGGCCATTCCACGGTCAGTTCGCCCAGGACCACCAAGCGCCGCAGCATGCGGTCCACGACAGATTCCCACATTGCCACCCCCTTCATTCAGCTTGACACTACGGACCCCGCCGGTCTCACAGGATGTTAGGGCAAACTTACACATGCGACAAATCGCACGGACCTTCGCTTGACTTCGGACTGCATCGCCTGTGTATCGGCGCCTGACTTCGCGCCAATCCGAAAGGCAGATCCGACATGCACGCCTATCGCAGCCACACCTGTGCCGATCTCCGCCGCGACCATGTCGGGCAGGAGGTGCGCCTCGCCGGATGGGTCCACCGCATCCGCGACCACGGTGGCGTGCTCTTCGTCGACCTGCGCGACCATTACGGCATCACGCAGGTGCTCTGCGACCCCGACAGCCCGGTCTTCGCCGAGGTCGAGCGGATCCGCTCGGAATGGTGCGTGCGCATCGACGGCGTGGTGAAGGCCCGCGACGAAAGCCTCGTGAACCCGCGCCTGCCCACCGGCGAGATCGAGGTCTACATCCGCGACGTCGAAGTGCTGGGCGCCGCCGAGGAGCTGCCGCTCATCGTCTTCGGCGATCAGGAATACCCGGAGGAAACCCGCCTGCGCTACCGCTACCTCGACCTGCGGCGCGAGGCGATGCAGCGCAACATGACCCTGCGCTCGGACGTCGTGCAAAGCCTGCGCAAGCGGATGTGGGACCAGGACTTCCGTGAATACCAGACGCCGATCATCACCGCGTCGTCGCCCGAGGGCGCCCGCGACTTCCTCGTGCCCTCGCGTCTGCACCCCGGCAAGTTCTACGCGCTGCCGCAGGCCCCGCAGCAGTTCAAGCAGCTGATCATGGTTTCGGGGTTCGACCGCTACTTCCAGATCGCGCCCTGCTTCCGCGACGAGGATCCGCGCGCCGACCGCTCGCCCACCGACTTCTACCAGCTCGACATGGAGATGAGCTTCGTCGAGCAGCAGGACATCTTCGACACGATACAGCCGGTGATCCAGGGCGTGTTCGAGGAGTTCGGCGGCGGCCGCAAGGTCGACGCCGACTGGCCGCAGATTTCGTACGCCGACGCCGCTCTATGGTACGGAACGGACAAACCCGACCTGCGCAACCCGATCCGCATGCAGGTGGTGTCCGACCATTTCCGCGGCTCCGGCTTCGCGATCTTCGCCAAGCTCCTGGAACAGGACGGCACCGAGATCCGCGCCATCCCCGCGCCTGGCGGCGGCAGCCGCAAGTTCTGCGACCGCATGAACGCCTTCGCCCAGAAGGAAGGGCTGCCGGGTATGGGCTACATCTTCTGGCGCGACAAGGACGGAGAGATCGAGGCGGCTGGCCCCCTGGCCAAGAACATCGGCCCCGAGCGCACCGAGGCGATCCGTCAGCAACTCGACCTCGGCGTCGGCGACGCGGCGTTCTTTCTCGGCGGCAAGCCGGCGAGCTTCGAGCGCGTCGCCGCCCGCGCCCGCGTCACGATCGGCGACGAACTCGGCCTGACCGACACCGACCGCTTCGCCTTCGCCTGGATTGTCGATTTCCCGATGTACGAGGCCGACGAGGAAAGCGGCGACATCGACTTCTCCCACAACCCCTTCTCGATGCCGCAGGGGGGGATCGCGGCGCTCGACGGCGACCCGCTGCAGGTCAAGGGCTACCAGTACGACCTCGCCTGCAACGGCTACGAACTCGTTTCCGGCGCGATCCGGAACCACAGGCTCGACCTGATGTTCAAGGCCTTCGAGCTTGCCGGCTACGGAGAGGAAGAGGTGCGTCGCCGCTTCGGCGGGATGGTCGGCGCGTTCCGCTTCGGCGCGCCGCCGCACGGCGGCTGCGCGGCCGGGATCGACCGTATCGTCATGCTGCTCGCCGACGAGGAGAATATCCGCGAGGTCATCATGTTCCCGATGAACCAGCGCGCCGAGGACCTGATGATGGCCGCCCCGTCCGAACCCGCGCCCGAGCAGCTTATGGAGCTGCGCCTGCGCGTGATGCCTGAGGAATAACCCTCCCGCCACCGCCCCGTCAGGCCATCGGGCCAAAAGGTCCGCCGGCCGCCCCGGCCGGACTCCGGGCGGGCGACCCGCCGAGGCGTCAGCGCCTGCAAACGCTCCGCTGTCCGAACGGCGTGGGGCCGGCCCGTACCAGCCGCCCCATCTTCTTCTTGGTCGAAATACTCCGGGGAGCGCGAGGGGCAGCGCCCCTCGCTCCACCAGTGCGCCACGCGGCCCCGCCGCCAGGATCAGACCGGAACGGCGTCGCGCATGCGCTCGGCCACGAGCGCCGACAGGCCCCGCCGCATCTCTTCCACAGGCTCGCCGCGCGCCTCCGCGTCCACGAGCCGGGCCGCGCGCTCGGCGAGGCGGGTGTCCCCGGCGCTGCGCGCCACCCCGAGCAGGAAGCGGGCGGCATAGTCGGTACGCCCACGGTCCGGCGCGGCGCCGAGCACGGTCGCCGCGTGAGCGATATCGTCGAAATAGGCGAGCGGATCCGGATCGACGCGTCCGGCATCGGCGTGCCGCGGCCCCGTCGGCCGCCGGTCGGCCGGCAGATGCGCGAGGATCTGCGCCTGGATCGCCGCCACGCCGTCCAGCGGTTTCCCGAGAAAGCCGTCAACGCCGGCGTCTCGTGCGGCCGCCTCGGCCGCCGGGTCGCCGCTGATCCCCAGGAGGACCGGCACCCGCGGCACCGCCGCGGCGAGTTCGGCGATCAGCTCGGCGCCGGACCCGTCGGGCAGGCCCATGTCGATGATCGCCACGCACGGGCGATAGACCGAAAGATGCCGGCGGGCCGACCGCAGGCAGTCGGCGCGACGCAGCCGGGCGCCCGAGCGCACGCAGATGAGACGCAGCGCGTCGCTGGCGTAGCGGCTGTCCTCGACCAGCAGCACCGTCAGCCCGAGCAGCGGCCGCCGGGCGGTCGGACGCAGGGATGCGAAAGTGTCCGTCGGGCTGTCCATTCTGGCCTCCTCTTGCGTTCGTTATGAACCAACATGATCCCTATTGTGGGCGCCGGTCGTGAATGGGCGGTTAATGGCCGCAGGGCGGACGCTTGCACCTGACGCGCGCGGCGGTGCATATCCCCGCCATTGCGGCGCGAGGACGAGGAGACCCATCATGATCGGCCGGCTGAACCATGTTGCCATCGCGGTGCCCGATCTCGAGGCGGCCGCGGCGCAATATCGCGACACGCTCGGGGCGTCGGTCGGCGCGCCGCAGGACGAGCCCGATCACGGCGTGACCGTCGTCTTCATCGAGCTGCCCAACACCAAGATCGAGCTGCTCTACCCGCTGGGTGAGGACAGCCCGATTCGCGGCTTTCTCGACAAGAATCCCTCCGGCGGGATTCATCACGTCTGCTACGAGGTGGACGACATCCTGGTCGCGCGCGACCGGTTGAAGTCGCAGGGCGCCCGCGTGCTGGGCTCAGGCGAGCCGAAGATCGGCGCGCATGGCAAGCCGGTGCTGTTCCTGCACCCGAAGGATTTCAACGGGTGCCTCGTCGAGCTGGAGCAGGTCTGATGTCCATCGCCTCGGCCATCGTTCTCTACGCGGTCTTCTGGTTCCTGATCTTCCTGATCGCCATTCCGATCCGGCTCACCACCCAGGGCGACGCCGGGGAGGTCGTTCCGGGAACGCACTCGGCCTCGCCCGAGGTGCACAATCTCGGGCGCAAGGCCTGGATCACGACCGTCGTCGCGGCCGTGCTGTGGGTGATCGTGGCGGGCATCATCGTGTCGGGGGTCATCAGCGTCCGCGACATCGATTTCTTCAACCGGATGGGGCCCGGGCCTGAAGTCCGTGAAACAGGTGGGTGAAGGTCGCGGCGCCGAGGATCGGCACCAGCAGGTTCACCACCGGAACCGATAGCGGCAGCGCCATCAGGATCCCCGCGACCCAGATGACGCCGCCATGGCGCCGGCGCAGGATCATCGCCTTCTCTCGTCCGACGCGCCGGATCGCGGCCAGCGTGTAGTATTCCCGACCGAGGAGGTAGCCGTTCATCGCCCAGAAGATCAGTGGCGAGAGCGGCGGCAGCATCAGGTAGATCACGAAGGCGGCGAGGTTCGCCGCGATCAGGACACCGAGAAAGCCCAGCGTGTCGCGCACCTGGTCGGTGAACGGCACGCGCCCGGCCGGTGGCAGCGCCGGGTAGTGCCGGTCCTCCACCGCCTGCGCGACCTCGTCGAGAAACATCGAGGTGATGGCCGACGCGACCGGCACCATCAGAAAGATCGACATCAGGAGCATCAGCAGGATCGACCCGGCGCTCAGCAGATCGTCGATCCACCGGACCTCGCCGATGAGCGGCAGGGTCAGCGTCTCGGGCGATAGCCAGCCCACGAGCCACAGGAACGCGGCATAGAACACGAAGAGAAGCGCGACCGTCAGCGCGAGACCGAGGTAGAGAACGCGGCGAAAGCGCCGATCCTCCGCCAGCTGGCCCAGAGAGCGCAGGAACGCGCCGACGATCATGCCTCGACCCAGGTGGTGATCGCCTCGATGTCGGGGCGCGGACGCTCGGGCGGCACCGATCCCTCGGTTCCGATATGCACGAACCCGGCGATGCGCTCGTTCGCCTCGAGGCCGAGATGCCCGGCAACGAAGCCCCGGTCATGCGCCACCCACCCCGACAGCCAGTTGGCGCCCCATCCGGCCGCCAGCGCCGCGTTCAACAGCGCGAGGCAGACCGCGCCGGCGGAATAGGTCTGTTCGATCGGCGGGATCTTGGCCGATTCGCGCTGGATCTCGACCACCGCGACGCAGAGCGGGCTGTCGGCGAATTGCGCGCGGCCCTTGGCCGCCTGCTCCGCCCCGAGCTTGAGCGTCTCGGCGCGGTCGAGCGCCGCTTCGGCCAGCCGTGCCAGCGCCGGTTCGCGCAGCACGAGGAATCGCCAGGGCTCCAGCTTGCCATGATCGGGCGATCGCGCCGCGGCGGTCAGCATTTCGCGCAGGCTTTCGTCATCGGGCGCGGGCGCCCTCAGCGTCTTGGCCGGCCGCGACCGCCGGGTCAGCAGGAAGTCGAGTGCGGCGTCGTTGCGGTGCGGCATGCCAAATCATCCTTGAAACCCCTGTGCCGCTACTTCGGCAATCGGCGCTTGGGTTTCAAGCGCTTCCGGCCCACCGTCGCGGCGCGCCAATTCAACGACAGGCCGCGCGGTTCCGGTCCGGATCAGCGGGACTTCGTGCGCGAATAGACGCCCTCGGGCAGTTGGATCGCCGCGGCGAGGTCGCGCATCTGGCTGATCGACAGGGTGATTCGGCTCACGCTGTCGGTGCGCGGATCGTATTGCTCGACGGTGATGCACTCCTCGAAGGAGTTGACGATCACGTCTTCCTGCAGGGGCGCCGCGCCTTCGTCGACGAGGGTGACGACGGTGGCGTCGAAATCGTGCTCTACACTGAACATGTCCCGAGCCTAGCCGCGGTGCACGGCCTTGCCTAGCCTCTCGCGCCGGCGATGCAGGGCAAAGAGCGCCGGCGCCGCTGCGTAGTCATAGAGAATGTCCGCCACCTGGCGCACGCCCGGCGTTTCGATCACGCGGGCCAGCCAGCGCAGGCGTGGGATTCGCCGCCACACGCGGGTAAAGGCCGGAACGCCATCGTAGAGCGTGCCGTCCTCCAACACGTGAAAGCGGCGCGCTGCATCCCGTTTCGTCAACCCGAAGTCGGACAGCTCGCCCTCCGAAAGGCCGCGATAGCCGATGTCGGGATCGTCCGCGGTCATCCGCTTGTAGCCGGCGACCTCGCGGGCGCAGATCGGGCAGGTGTCGTTGTAGATCACGGTCAGAGCGCGCGTCATGGCATATGACGTAGCCGCGCGGACGCATGCGCCAAGACGTGATCAAAAAGGTGTGGCCCCGCACCAGAGCGGGGAATAGGTCTGGAAGCTATAGCCTTCGCGACGACGGAGCCGCCCATGCGCTGGATCCTGCCCTTTCTCTTCGCCCTCCTCGCAGCCTGTGCGCCGATCTACGTGCAGCAGAGCCCGGGAGGTAGCTCTCCGCAGAGCGCACCACGGCCCGAGACCCGCACCGCCGCCGGTCCGCCGACGGATGCCCGCGCACAGGCGGCGGCGCGCACCTTCGTCGAGGTGACGCGCACGGTGGAACCACTCGCCGAGGCCGAGTGCCGCCGCGTGTCCCCGCAGCAGAACTGCAACTTCATCATCGTCGTCGATGACCGGCCCGGGCAGCCGCCGAACGCGTTCCAGACCGTCGACCGCGCCGGGCGGCCGATCCTCGCGTTCAACCTCGCGCTCATCGCGTCGGTCGAGAATGCGGACGAACTCGCCTTCGTCATGGGACACGAGGCCTCGCACCACATCCTCGGCCATCTCGCGCGGAGCCAGCAGAACGCGGCGGTCGGCGCGGTCGTGTTCTCGGGTCTCGCCGCGATGACCGGCGCAGGCGAAGAAGCCGTGCGATCCGCCGAGCGCTTCGGCGCCGCGGTCGGCGCGCGCAGCTACTCCAAGGAATTCGAGCTGGAGGCCGACCAGCTCGGCACGATCATCACGAAACGGTCCGGCTACGATCCGATCAACGGCGCGCGGTTCTTCACCCGAATTCCGGATCCCGGAAACCGCTTCCTCGGGACCCATCCGCCGAACTCGGCCCGGATCGACGTGGTGCGCCGGACCGCCGCGCGCCTCTGACCGTGCCGTTCGGGCGCCTTGACCCAGATCAAGGCGCGCGCGACCCCGGCCCGGCATGCTCCGCCTCGTCAGATCGACCGGAGGATGCCGACCATGCTGAGCCGCGATGTATTGAAACGCCACGCCGCGCTGGTGGACCGCATGTCCGACACGCTGGGCATCGACCTCGAGGAACGCGCGCTGCGCGGAGACGTTCAGATCCCCGAGATCAACGACGCGGTCCTGGCCTGCGCCGGATGCAGCCAGCCCTATGCCTGCGAAAGCTGGCTCGCCAAGATGGCCGCGCCACAACCGGCCCCGCCCGAGTATTGCAGGAACGCCGACCTGTTCGCGCGCCTCTCGCCCGACGACTGACGCACGCGCCCGTCCGTCAGCGTGTCAGTTGCGGTTGTCGCGCAGGTACTGGGCCGATTCCTTGATGTCGGAATACTGGCCGGACGGGCGGAACCGCCACAGATAGTCCGGCACGACCGCCTCGAGCGACATCGGCTCGATCCCGAGATCCGCGAAGGTCTTGGCATCGCCCGATACCACGTTGTCGCGGCGCAGGTTCGCCACCTGATCCGCGGTCAACGGCGCCGAGATGAGGTCGAAGCTCATCCGCTGGAGCAGGCCGAACGCCCCGCCCATCATCGAGGCGATCCAGAACGGGATGTTCACGATCAGCTTGCGGCGCCGAATCACGCTCAGCATGTAGACCATCAGCTCGCGGAACGTGTTCACGTCCGGCCCGCCCAGTTCGTAGGTTCCCGGTTCGGCCTCGCCGCGGATGCCCTTCACGGCCGCTGCCGCGACGTCATCGACATAGACCGGCTGGAACCGGGTACCGGCCCCGACGACGGGCAGGATCGGCCCCATCTTCGCCATCCCGGCGAACCGGTTGAAGAACTCGTCCTCGGGTCCGAAGACGATCGAGGGCCGCAGGATCACCGCGTTCGGATAGGCCTCGCGCACCGCCCGTTCGCCGGCGGCCTTTGTCCGCGCGTAGGCGCTTCGCGCCGAGTCGTCCGCGCCGATGGCCGAAATCTGAACGAGGTTCGGAACCCCGAGCTCGGTCGCGATCCGCGCAACGCGCTCCGCGCCGCCGGTCTGCACCGCCTCGAAGGTGTTCTTGCCGACCTCGGCAAGCAGCCCGACGCAGTTCACCACAGCGTCCGCGCCGCGCATCACGTCGCGCACGCTTTCGTCGTCGCGGATGTTGCAGAAGACCGGCTCGACCTGGCCGACCACGCCGTAGGGGCGCACCCAGATCGCATCGTTGGGGCGGCGCACGGCCACGCGGACGCGCCAGCCCAGCTGCGCCATGCGACGCGCGATGTAGCGCCCGATGAAGCCGGATCCGCCGTAGATGGTGACGAGCTTCGCGTAGGGCATCTCGGTCTCACTTTCGTCTGGCGCCTGCGTTGACCCGCTATGTATCGGCGCCGGTCCGCCCGGACAAGCCGCCGCCGCGCCGCACCATGCGCCGCGCGGACCCGATGCCGGCAAAATCGCCGTTGACACTGTTCTGGCCCGGGTCTAAACGCCCCGGCACGCTCCCGTGCCCAGGTGGCGGAATGGTAGACGCGCCAGCTTCAGGTGCTGGTGTCCGTATGGACGTGGAGGTTCGAGTCCTCTCCTGGGCACCAATCAACCCGCTTAACGGGTTGGTTAAGAACAGATTTTATCAATCGCGCAAAGCTCTATACACCCTTTGATCCACCCTGCTGCGCACGGTGACCGTTACGCTTTTGCACTCCTGTGGTCGGATGACTAGGGCCTGTAGAAGCTCACCATGATCATCGGGCCTCAGCGATTTTAGGCCGAGAACCCTCGGGTCACCTTATTTGCTCGCCGACGGTATAAATCTAAGCATCGTGAGTAACAGGCCTAACGCCTACTTCATAAACAAGTACGCCACCAAACCAAAGGCTATGGTTATTGCCAGATTGAAAATTGTATTCCACCTCAACCTGAATCCCTGCAGAAGCCTGTTAACTGTTCGAACCACGACAAAGTCTGCGGGATCTGTCTTGTGAGTAAACATGACCCAGAAACAAGAAAGCAGGAGAGTATATCCAATTGCCCTAATTGGCTCTGACGCAACGAATGTCGCGACATCAATCAGGCCGGAATGCACCTCGAATTCTGCAGATCCATCGAGGCGAGCATAGAATACAGCCGCCGTAAACAACCCCGCCAGCGCGAAGAAAAAGTTCCTGAATGTTTCGATGCTTGTGTATCGCTTTTGGTCGAAGTGTTTGATTTGCTCGCGAGACACCTCCAGCGACTTCTCAAGCTCATCGACATGAAACATTTTCGCACTTGGACTTCTCTCGCCATATGCGCGATAAAATGATTGAGCGTATGCCAATATACCTGCTGCCCTAAAAAGGGCTTTCTCATTCTTGTAACGCTTAAATCTTATAATCGCTCGGTATAGGGAAAACAAAGTTTCATCGACCCAGCGCTCAGCACCAGCCTCATAACCCGCTGTCGGCACAAGCTTCGTGATAGCGTCGTGTGTTTGGTGATGGTGCTGATGAACATGACAAATGTCTTTCAAGAAATAGAAAGCTTGATTCGCCAAGACATACTCCAAGTGCGCTCCGAAGCCGTCTACGCGACCGACGTCCGAGAGCATTGAAACGCCACTCTTCCCGGGCCTTTCAATGCTTACCGCAACCGCCCAGCAAGCGGATTCTCTTGTATCTCTTTTGAGTCTTTCGTTGAAGCTGTCGTCATCCGATTTGAACCACGCCTTTAAGCGCTGGATCAAGTCCGAGTTCTTTGCTTGTGGAACGACAAAGACAGTTCCCGAGCTCTCTTCACCATCATCAGAAACTGATAGCTCAAGAACGAACCAGAAGTTACCACTTATGCCGATCAGGTGATTGGCGAGAAACTCTCGGAAGAATTTTGCTACGTCCGTGCCTTCGGAATAAGGGACCAGTACATCCAAAAGATCACGCCGCTGCAGCACGAAGACTGTTCGGCCAATATCTTTCCGCACACACCTATTGGGAAAAGAACCTGTGCCAATTGTTGTGAAGGACAGATTTCCGGTTACCGTCGGAACCCAACCAAGGTAATCGTGCATTAAATCGCGCGGCGCCCGATCACATCATCGATGGCTTCTGTGCTTAGCCGTCTCTGCTCTTCCAATTTTCCAGTCTTGAGATTGATCGCTACGCCGTGGCTTGCACGACCGTCAATATCTTCAACGTCAGACCTCAGCCGACCACTCCAAACAGACCAAATATCGGTTGGAGTAATGCGTCGATTGGCTTCATACGCGTCACGACCCCATACAAGGGTTCGTATTGTTATAAACGCAAATGCAAGTGCGAGGACACCAGAGGACACGCCGATTAAAGTTCTGATAACTTCGATAGAAATATCAAGCATGGTTTTCCACTGTGCGAGACGCAAACTTCCTTCCGAATCAAAGCGGCCGGGAGTCCCGGCCGTGTGAGTAAGGTAGTAGCGAAGACGTCGATTGTAAAGTTTAAACCGCAACGCGAACCTTGCACGTCAACTCGGTAGCGAAATGAGCGAACTATCAGCGAGCGGCCGTTGAAGCCTTTGAGCGTCACCCCGAGACGCAGCCAGCCAAGCTTCTCGCTCAACCGTCGTTGTCAGGGTGACCGGCATCGCCGTCGGGTGAACGTTCGCGACCTCGGCGTTCGGCTCGGTCGCAAGAAACCCGTACAGGTCCGCCGTTACCTCGCCTTCCTTCATCTTTCGCACAGACGTCCAGCCTGGCACGAAGATCCCAGCGAAGAAGGCAATCGGCCGCGTCTCATCGAGCGCGAACCAGACCGGCTCATATCTTCCCTCAGCGTTCCGGCTTGGCTCCGAGAACGCCGTTAACGGAACAAGACAACGATGCTGCGGCCTGAGCCAGCGCCGCCAGTGCCGTGACTTGGTGTTCCGGACGTTGGTAACGCCCTTGTCCACCTTCTTGCCCTTCAGAGCGAACTGAGGCGACGACGACCCGAAGCTTGCCCGCCTGGTGTTTGATTGCCGCCAAGGGGCGCGGCCCATCAATCTGGGGCAGCCGCCCTAACGACCTCATAGAGGCCGCGAACCTCATATTGGACCGGACATGAGAAAACCGAACAGACCTTGCAAAAAGTCGGTCAAGGGATGAAGCGTATCTTGGAGTTTAGACTGAAGGGCGCTACGCTACGAAGATTGTGATTTGATCCTCTTCAGGAGAACAATCAAAAATGTTCAGATCCGTCTGGATGTGGATTAAGGCGCAAGGGCCGGCGCTTCTAGCAATCGAGCGGATCGTTTTGACAATTGCTGGACTAAGCGGCCTTCTGGTTTTTTGGCAGTTCTGGGCCGAGCGAGATGATAGGCGCTTGGAGCGTATGTCTTCGTTAATCGTAGCAATTAACACTTGCGACACGGAGTTTCGGGATGCGGCAGACGACATCATAGCTTCACGCAACCCCCTCGATCCGAAAGTTGCGCAAAGTATTTATTATCGGGCTGCGGCTGTAACTACCTTGATGTGCCACGAATTGGACGTACTTTTGGCCTCCGACGCTATAGCTGAGCAATTTGATGATGATTTTTGGCGGCGGGTTTTTGTAGCTCAACTTTTCAAGAAGGATCCTGAGCTGCTTGAATATTACAGAAAGCTCGACGCTACCTCCGAGAATGAGGATTGATAATGCCGCCGGCTATAAATTACCTGCAGATTAGCGTATGGGGCATAAATCCCTATCGCGCTGGAGACACGCTGCTGTGAGGCTTTTCTGCGGCCCCGCAATCAGAATATCGACTACACAAGCGGTTTCCTGTTAATGCAATCTACGACCTACGGCACATCCGAAAGCCTACGTCGACCGAAGAAAGTCCCGACCCCATGAACTGCATAGCGATCATCGCTGTCACTGCCGCCATGATCGTGGATGGCGACACCGTTCGGCTGGATGGTCCAAACGCCCGCCTCACTGGCGTCGGGAACGCGCCCTTCGATACCCCTGAGACGTACCAGGCCGAGTGCGGCTACGAAGCTGAGGTTGGAGCTGCGGCGACCGAGATGTTGCAGTCTCTGATGCCCGGAAACCTCTGCATCATCGAACGCGGGGGTGGCGGCTACGGCCGAGACCTGGGCATCCTGTTCGGGCGTGACGGCGAAGACGTGCGCGAGCCACTGATGCGTGCGGGCCTCGCTCAGGCGTCAAAGAATGCAGACTGGTGTCGCTAGGAATTTCCCGTTTCGAGCAGGCGATATCGACAGGAAATGTGAAAGCGGAAACCGAGCACGTGAACGTTACGACTGCTTTCATAGCCGCCTCCATTTTCCTCCCGGTCATTGGAGCAAATCTTATCGATGGAACGAAGGTTGAGGAAATCGCCTTCGCCCTCTCGCAGAGCTTCAGAAAGCTTCGCATTGACTACCATGATCTCACGTTGCTGTACGATGAGGGGGTCGCCAAAAACTTCTGCTCAGACTACGCATTCATTGTAGCAGCATCAGCAGTTTTTTACGCTCTCGCGTTCGGGAGATGGTGGAAGAAAAAGGCGAATGGCGAAATCAGACCTACAGATGCCTCGCAGAGTACTGGTAGGTTCCTTTCAAAGATGCTTTTGGCGTCTTTTGGAATGATGTGTCTTGCGGGTCTATTCGTCTTCATCCGCCCGACCCCGTGGGAAATGAACGAACACCGTTCGGCGATAAGTCTCGATCCGTCTCTTTCCGGTAAAATTGTCATCTCGACCATATCAAACTTTCTTTGGATGACAGTTTGTGCCGTGTTGATATGCGTTCGGCTCTTGGCGCGTCATCGACTTGGCCGAGCATGATTTCGAAAGCCAGTGAATGCCGTTTCTTTCCACAGCTGGGAGACCCGTCCCTACGCGAGCATCGCGCTGCAGCAAACCGCAAGGTTGGAGCGCTGCTCACCCCTTGACGCGCAGGTCGGGTCTCCCGGTCAAAGACGCTAGCCGTCAGCTCCGCCCGATCAAATGCGGCGGTCCTAATTCCTGGTGGGAGTTGCACAAGAGAGACTTCAGGGATGGAGGGTCTCCCCGCTCTGACGCTGCCTGCGTCTGCGCCAGTCCTGATAGTGTTCGCTTTAGGGAGGACGCCGCCGCGAAGACAAACTGGGAGGAGTCGGGGTAAGCTCTCAGCATCTCTCAGCGGAGGTGAGCACGATGTCTGGACGCGCTGAACTCGAAAAGATCCACCTGGCAACCATCTCCGAGATTACGCGCGGGCCTGAAAGCGAGCGTGCGCGCCTGATCGAGGAGTATAAGCGACGCTCGGAGGAGGCCTTCGCGCCCACGACGCGCCGGAACTACGTCCAAATGGTCGCGATGTTTCGCGAGTGGTGCGCGGAGAGCGGCCATGACCCGACGCCGCCCGTCAGCGCCGGCACAGTCGCCGCGTACATCGACTACCTCGGTGGGAAGGTCCGGCCCACGACCATCGGCTTGCGCCTTTGGGCCATCAACGAGATGCACCGAGCGTCCTTCACGCCGTCGCCGTGCAAGCATCGGCTGGTGGAACTGGCGCTCAAAGCGGTGAAGCGAACATATGGCGCGCATATCCGGCAGGCCGCGCCGCTGTCGAAGCCGGAGGTTCTGGCCACCATCGAGAGGCTCGGCACCTCGCGGATCGAAATGCGCGACAAGGCCTTGCTGTGGATCGCAAGCGACAGCTGGTGTCGGTCGGCTGAAATCACAGCCTTCCGGGTGCGTGACCTGGAAACGCAGAGCGATGGATCGAGCCTGCTTTTTGTCGCCCGGTCAAAGACGGATCAGTACGGCGAAGGCGCGTACGCCTACCTGTCCCGTCGAGGGACCGAAGCGGTTCTCGCCTGGATCAAGCTGGCTGCTCTTGGCATGGACGAGCCGATCCTGACGAAATCGCAAAAGGGAGCGCAGCGCACGCCCCTCGATCCGGCGACTGTCTCCAGGATCATGAAGCGGCGCACCGGCCGGCGAGACGTCAGCGCTCACAGCACGCGCATAGGCGGCGTACAAGACGCGTTCAGGCTAGGCTGCGACCTGTCGAGCATCATGGTCGCTGGACGGTGGAACTCGCCCGAAATGCCCGCGCGGTACGGCAGGCGCATACTGGCAAGCCAATCGGCTGCTGCACAGGTCTGCGCTGCGTTCGAACAAACCGAGGGTCAATCCGACACGCATCGTTAACCCGGCATTAACTCCTAATCTGCACAGTGAGTCCCGCGAGCAAGGTGGATGAGGAACGCATGGCGTGTGGGTGCCGCAGACGCATAGTTGAGCTTGAGCGGGCGTTGGCGGAGTACATGCTGCTGTATGGCTCTACGCTGAGAGCGCGGGCAGCAATGATCCGGCTCGACGCGTCACGCGCGAGCCTCTATCCGCACTCGGAACCGGTGGATGTGGAGCCAGACCGGCCGTAATCGCGGTAGCCTGGCCCCGGTTCCACCCCCCAGAAAAACGCGGGCCTCTCACGGAACAAGGCAAAAGTTAGGCCGCGCTCTTGATCCGTACACCTTGGAATGCAATGGATTATTGCAAGCTCGGAATTCGAAAACTGCGTCCACCCCGATAGGTAGAGGCGAGATGTCGAATACACCTGAAGCCTCAGAGCCATTAAGAATGAGCCGCGGGACCCATCGCACCATGCGATTGTGCGCCTTGGGTGCGGATCGATGAATGATCCGATTGATATCCAAGGGATATTCGGCGCGAACCTGCGGCAGTTGATTGACGAGCAGCAGGACGGAAACGTGTCTCAAGTAGCCCGAGACATCCCGGTGAACCGAACTCAGCTCAACAGGTATATGGCCTCGCAAGCTTGGCCCGGGCCCCACGTGCTGGCGCGCATATGCCGCTATTTCGATGTAGACGCGAGAGTGTTGCTGGAGCCCCTCAACGAAATACGCAAAGAGTCCTCGCAAGACCCACCGGAATGATCGGCCGCGGGCATGTGCCGGCGACAATGCGCCGCCAGCACGAGTTTATTCAGTGGCAGTGATACGGTTCGGATCCTGCATGGCAGCATTGGCCAGCGGGCGAATCCTTGCGGCACCCGCCGCCATGGTTAACGGTCTCCACCGAAAGGGAAAGTTGCCCGACGTTCGCCGGAGCAGACATTACCGGCGTGCCAACTGTCAGCAGCGCACAAACCATCCCAAACGCAATCTTTTTCAATTCCAGTCCCTCTTTTTTCGTCACAAGCCAAGAGGTAGCATGTGCGCGGTGACGCGGGTCAAGGCTTTCTGAAAATGCTTGGATAATTTCCATTAAGCATGGCCTAACTGTAGATGGTTATCGCCGTACCGACGAAACGTTTCCGGTGCAGAAACACGTTAAGCCGCCGCGTCGTATTTCGAGGGCTATGAGGCAAGCCACTGAGAAATCGGGTCTAGCCAGTGCATACAGTGATAGGTGGATACTGTGGAAATGATCGGAGGTCGAACCAGCGGAACCTTGTACCGTCTGGGTTGGCAACCTCTCCAGTCTGGATCGGCCGTTCTCCCCGACGGATCAGCGCCGCCCGGAACGCCCGCAAGTCGATCAGCCACCACCTGTCGATACCTCCCCACTCGTTCGCGTGGCCATAGAACATCCAATCGCCATGTCCATTGACGATTTTGGACAGCTCCGTTTCTCCACCTGACGGCAGCCCCGACCGGATCGTGAACTGGTGCGGGAAGCGCTCTGCGTAGCCCGGCCGGCGCACGCGCGCAGCAATGCGAAGGTCCTTGCCGTCGAGCATCAGCAAGTCCGTCGCCTGCCGCATATCCAAGGCATCGGGCGCAGCCTGCAACAGGTGCGCCCCGACGATGTGCTTGATCTGGGGAATGAACTGGTCCGACCAGGACCTGTTCTGCTCGTAATCGCGAGCGATCATGTTCATGCAACGTTACCCTATTTAGGGGAGCGGAGGGCGCTGGGGTGCTCGCGCCCTCCGAAGTCACTCATGCGGCCCCCTGCTCCTCCACGACGCGGGTGAATGTCTGCATGGCGTCATCCACGTCAGTGCCTTCAACAATGAGCCGGAGGGTGAAGACGAGCGCCTTCTTCTCGTTGTCCGACAGGTTTCGGGTCGCTTTCATGAACGGCTTCCGCTGCTCGGAAAAAGCTCGGTGGGACCGTAGGAGTTCCCCAACGT
Source organism: Roseivivax jejudonensis (assembly GCF_900172265.1). Taxonomy (GTDB): domain Bacteria; phylum Pseudomonadota; class Alphaproteobacteria; order Rhodobacterales; family Rhodobacteraceae; genus Roseivivax; species Roseivivax jejudonensis. Next base: position 928,123 of record NZ_FWFK01000001.1, read on the forward strand.
CACCGGTCAGCAGCCAGTCCAAGCTGCCGTTGGCCTCATCGCAGAACGCGATCAGGTCGTCTGTCAGCACCGCTTCGCCATCGGCAATCTCGATCCCGACGGGCTCGATGCCCGCCGCAGCAGCCAGCAGATCCACACGCTCACGCAGGGCTGCCGGAGACCGTTGTGCATGGGTCGTCCTGTAGGCCCGCAGGAGCGGCGTCACATCGCCCAGGAAGAGCCAGTCCAGCGAAAGCTCCTGCTCGCGCACGAAGTCCATCAGTTCGTCCGTAGGGGCGCCCTCGGCGTCCAGAAGCGTTGCCGGCGGCTCTGCGCCCACAATCTCACAGAAGCGCTCCATGCGCGTCTCTGCGGCCTGCATCTCGTACCAAGGCAGGCGCCCCGAAGCCTTACCGTCGAAGCCGGGCACCGGCTCTCCGATGAGATTGCACGCCTCGCCGAGGATCTGGCCGATGCCATCACCGGTGAGGCCAAAGTCGCCGTGCGACGTATAGGCCAGCACCTTCGCCGCGAAGTCAGCCGCGCTCTGGCTCGGGATCTCCAGCATCGCGTCCTCGATGCGCATCATCTCTTCCACAGCAGCGTCGCAGTCCTCCTCCGAGGTGCCGTGAGCGCTTGCGCGGAGCTGTTTCCACTCGTGGTACATCTGCTGAATTGCTGTCGTCATGTCGTCCTCCTGAGGTTGTCGCTTCGACTACCGTGTAGTAGAAATAGCTACAGGGTTAGCGCATAGTCAATACCCTGTTAGCGAAAAAGCATACAGGGATGTCGAATGACGCCGGAGCAGTTGAGAATGGCGCGAGCAGCGGTGAAGCTAGGCGTGCGCGAATTGGCAGAAGAGGCGGGCCTCTCCTTCACGACGGTGAGCCGCTTCGAAACCGGGAAAAGCGGGTTGCAGCATAAGAGCGCGGAAGCCCTACGCCGCGCCCTCGAAGGGCGGGGCATCCAGTTCTTGGAAGACGGACAGGTTGCCGAGGGCGTCGGCGTTGCGGTGCGCAAGGAGGCGTAACCTACGAGGCACGCTTGGGACCGCTTGCAAGATAGCCTGGGCTGGGCTCTCGTTGTATCCGCCTACTGATTTGAAGCCCGCCTGCGACGACGGAATGGCGGTGCCTAACTTCTAGGTCAACAAAGACAGTGTTGGAGAGTGTATTGAGCCTTGAGCAAGACCCAGATGCAAATGTCCTCTACTATATTGCTGAGCTTTACCGAGAAATTTCGGCGAAGGACGCAAAGGAAAAGCTAAATCAAGCATTCACTGGATTGATCGAAGAGCTGCCGCCCATTGATGCAAAGCTGCGTATCCTTTCTTTGTTCGATGACGCCATTCACCTAGTATCACACCTCTCGATAAGAGAAGACAGAATAAGGAGGAGACTAGAATTCATCCAAGAAGCGAAGGGCCGCTTTTTAACTGCTTGCTCAAAAGAAACCGTTGACGAGTTTAAAAAAACTTCTCGCGCACAAGCGACCGCGGACCTTCTAGAAAGTTCCGGAGATGCAGTCTCTGAAGCAAAGCTCGATTTTACTCAGCCTCTGGATCGATCAGGATTCTTGGCTACGACAGATGAACTGATAGAGTTTGTTTCGAATTCAGGCCTGCCCTCTCTACAACGAAAGGTGATGATTCTAGAGCTGAATGCTCTGTCACGCACAATGCGTGAATGCCACGATGCTACAGATGACCAGATACGCAGACGCGTAAAGTGCATATACGCGGACTTTTGCAGCGAGTTTGTCGTATTGGACCGCCAGCACGAAGATGTTCTTGACGCGGTAACTAGGTGGGCCAAAGGCGCGATGAAAGTCGGGATCTTTGCATTAGCCCTAGCTGCCGACACAACTTCCTTGGCGGGCTACATAAGTGGCCCAGACGGGCCACGGGCACTTCCAAAGCCCGATGACAACTAAAATGAACCATCTGACTGCAACGGTGACGTGCCGAAAAAACCTAAGCTCCTGTTGAAAACTAAAATCGCAACGTCAACAGATGTGGACACGAATGTAATGAGCAGTCACCTACCGCTTGGCATCCGACGAGCCACCTTTATAACCTGTTGCACGGTCTTCACTGACATCTTCCGCTAACACCCGGCGGCGAAGATTGCTCAATCGCCTCAATCTCCTCCTTCGAAAGCTCGCTGCGTTCGCCAGTGATCATTCCGTACTCCATCGAGACGTTCGCCCCAGCATCGGTAGCATCAGCGACCATCAAAGTATTGATGATCGGCGTGCCGCCGGGATTAAAACGCATCCAGACTGTAGTCGTTAGAGACATGTGGTCTTCACGGTTCGTCCCGTCTTCGGGACGGGTCAGGAAAACGTCTACATAGTCCAAGGCGTTTGCATCAGCTTGCCTGCGAGCAATACCGGCTGCTTCTGCAACCAGAGCGTCTCTTTCCTTCAGGTCGGAGGTGGCAAATATCTGCGCCCTAGCCTGTCCAGCTGCGCTCGTATCTTCATACGCCCAAACCTCGCAATCAGCAGTGGCGGAACCAACCATTCCGACAATGATAGCTATTGCGAGCATTGCACTTGCTCTTGCGGTCTTCCAGTTTCTACCGGTTTTCATTGGCAATACACATAGCTCAAAGTGCCGCGATACTTATTCGAGGACACTGGGTCGGAGCACAACACGCGGCCGCGCGCGTAGATTGACATACCACCCAAAACGCCGTTTGTTTCAATCCAAACCCTTTTTCTACTAGTGGAATTCCAGCGCATGCCATTTGCTACGACCGATGAATCGCACGAAATGTACTTCCCGATGACCAGTGGGTTCCGACAGATGGCTTGACCATTCACTTGGACAATGTAATCGACCAGAATGCCTTCGGCGAAAGCTTGCGAGCCGTCAGTAACTACAGTGTTCACTTGGGCAGTACTTGGTGTGCTTAAGGCAGCAGCAGCCAAAGTGACAAAAACTATGCTCCTGACTGACGTTTTCGTTTCTCCGACTTATTCCAAACGAGACTTCTCAAGTGAATTTGCTCATCATGTGGCAGCGCAAGGGTTTTCCAAACGTTCAGATTTTTTACATAGCTTACGGCCAGTTCTCATACAACAGAGCGTTGAAAATCTACCGTAAAATGCCCTTTTAAACAGAGCTTCACGCCTTCAACGGGCGTCTTGTTCGTTGTCCTTTTTGCCTGATTGGTTGGTGGTGAAGACGAGACGTCTTTAACCGACGAACCGGCCGAGGCAACCGAGTAACCAATCCTGGCTTAGACTGCGAGCCTCTGCGCAGGGGCCGCAGTCACTTCGCCGTACTCGATCAGCCGCTGCATCATGGCGACAACCAGCGCGCGCGCTTCTACCGGCGTATGGCGGGACTGCTGGTCGCTAATGCGGACGACTTGGCGTGTAACGTCGGCGAATTCTGCGTCCGAGCGGATCTGCGGAAGCCTAGCGAAGTGCCTGGCAGCAATCGCCATGCCGGCTTCGTCGAGTTTGTATAGGCTTGGGTCTGCCATGTTGCGGGCTCCTCCAGCTGCTGGGGGCGTATCTGAGACCAGCGTGGCGAAACGCGTTACATTCTAAGACGAGAGTGTGACCATCCGATTTTCGTAACGTCTTGCGAACGCGAGCGTGCGCCTATCAGAGCGTTGGCGTCGGGCTCCCAGATTATCCGCATATCTTGCGCCGAGCGCGCTCCACAACGCTGGCAACGCGCTCGGGGAAGTATCTCGGCACGAGATGTTGTCGCTGACATGGGCCACGGCACCTTGCCGTGATGCCCACATGCACACTCTATCCACAGGCACCGCACAGCGCCTTATATCTCCCCCGCGTCCATCCGGTCGAAAGCCTCTATGAGCCGGTCATAAGCCTGCATCTTGCACAGGATCGCCGCCGTCATGGCTCGCGCCTCCAATGGAGTTTCCGCCGTTTGCCCTTCTGAGCATCGGACAAGCTCGCGGGCATAGTGAGCAAATTCTTCGTCCGTGCTGATGTCCGGCATCTCCAAGGCATGGTCGATCATGCGCGCCGTGCCAGCGCCATTGAAGTTGTAGATATTATCTGCCTCGGTCATTGTGCTGCCTCGCGTTCCTCCGGCCGGGTTGCCAGCCCTCCGGTGAAGTAGGGCACCAGCCGGTTAACCTGCTGAGCCTTCAGCTTGATCTGGCCGGGATCGGTCAGGAGAAGCCGGAACAGTTCCGGATCCTCGATTGCGTCGATCAACAACTGCTCGGCCTTGTCGTTCTGCAGGTTGCCGAGAAGCTGCTTCACGCGCCCGGACGCCATCTGCGCGGTCTGGATGGACCCTCCACCGCCTCCGCCGGCCTTTGCGCCCTGGCGAGCCGCCACAACGCGTGCGACGTATTCAATCAGGCGATTGGGGGAGCGGTTGGACACGGCGCCAATGTCCCGCGTCGGCTTCCGTGCCGTGTCGGCCTTCACCAGCTCCGTTGCCACCTGATCGAAGCGACGGAGTTCCTCCGGCTTGAACACCTGCGCCAGAGCCGCGCGGTTCTCAGGGACGCGCAGAAACTCCCGCATCTTCCGGCCGGAAAGCTCGTCACCGCCAGAACGCCGGATCACGTAATCAGCAAGAGAACCCCTAAGACCGTCAAGAGCCTGCCCAGACGTGTCCTTGCGCGCCGTGGCCGCAAGTCCCCGGGCCTCGACACTTGGCCTGCGCGCCTTGAATACCTGGTCAACGGCGTTCTCCGGTGCTGCGGTCTCGAATGCCGCTGTTGAGGATCGCGACGGGTTGTCCATGTCGCTCCGGGCGCGATTGCCACGGGCCTGCGCCGATGCTGCGCGACTCTGAGTACGCACGGCCTCGTCCAGAGTGTCGCGAAGGTAGGGCACCCGGTCCAGCGTCTCGCGATTGTCCCGCATGAAGTTGCGGGCGCCGGTCTCGCTGAACGCACCATCGGACTTGAACGCCGCCCGGTCGAACCGCGAGCGCAGATAGTCCTCGATGCCCTCTTGCGTGGCGTCGGTGTCGGCCGCCCGGGTGATTTCCTCCATGCCAAGCCGCCCGGACGTGCCGCCACGGCCCACGGATCGCTCCAAGGTCAGATCCGGGTTGATCTGCTCGTCGCCGTCGAGCGTCCGTTTCAGAAGGCGCCCCACGGTGCCACGGTCGAAAATCTCGTGCTTCGCAGCGCTATACGCACGGGCTTCGTTGATCGCCCGGCCAACCTCACCGCCACCGCCGCGCGCGCCCAGGTCATCGAGGATCGCATCCGCCACGTTGTTGGCAATCCGGGCCATGTTGCGGTTCTGGTCGTTGCCGGCCATCGCCGAGCGGGCCACGCGGCGTAGCTCGGAATAGAGCCCGTGCATTTCGCCAACCGTCTCGTTCTCGGCAAAGCCGCTGTTGCTGCCCTCTCCGAGAAGGTCACGCACAACACGCGGAATGTCGTTCTGCTGCGCTCTCGGCGTCGCCTGGATAAGCTCGTTTGCCACGCGGCGCGCATTGCCGGTCGAGACTTGCACGCCCCGGGGCACGGCGTCCCACAACTGCGCTTCCTCAGCGTCTGCGCGCTGCTCTGCCGTTCGGATCTGCTCGGATACACGCGCGCTGTTTTCAGCCTCACTCCGCTGCGCCACCGGCCGCACCGCGTCATTCGTTGCACGACGCACGAAACCGTCAATCCGGTCTCGGGCCTGCTGGCGACGGGTTGCGAAAAACGCTTGCGCCTCGGTCACGTCGCCGCCCATGTCGCGAAGGTTGCCCGCAGCCGCCTCGGTGGTGCCGTCCATGCGGGCGTTGAGCCGCTCCCGCAGTTCGGGCGATTGCCGCGCGGCCGTCTGCTCGAGCGCCAACAGGTTCGGATCCTGGGTGATCTGCGCCGGGGTCAGCCCGATTTCCGAACCGTTCGCAATCTCGCGCGCCAGTTCTTCGCCCCGGGCAGGACCGCCAGCGAGTTCCTGAACGCGTGTCCGGGCGACCTCTCGCGCTCCGCTCTCGGTGTAAGGAATGGCTGCGGACCGCACGGCCCGTCCAAGCTGGCGGGCTCCGATAGCGGATGGCGTCATGCGGGCAGCGTAGGGCACCGCAGCGGCGCCCATGCCCCCGGCAATGGCAGCCGACTGCGAAACCCATTCCGGCGCTCCTGCGGCCTCTGCGGCGCTCTCCGCAGTCTGTGCACTGCCACCGGCCACCATTTCCGTGAGAAGCCCGCCCGGCGTGTTCAGCGTCGCCGCTGCATCGTCCGCGATGTTGCCGATCAAACCGCCCGCACCGCTCATCACGCGCACTGTAGCGCCTGCAGGAATAGCCGCGCCGGCTGCCTGCCCGGTCCCACGTCCGAAGCTCTCCACAAGCGTCTGTGGCGCTCCCTGGGCGCGATTGGTGCCGATAGCGTCCATGCCCCGCTCAATAGCGGTCTGCGCCGATCCTGTGCCGCCTGAGAAGGGGTTGAGGCCATGCGGCCGGTCAAACGGGTTGATGAAGTCCACCAATCCGCCAACGCTCTCGGCGATGCCCTGGTTGACGTTCGGCATGAAGCCACGGTTTGCCGCGCTGCCTGCCTTGATCCGAAGCGATTGCGCGATTTCCTCGACGGTGCGCTCCTGCTCTTCCGGGCTGAGGCTCTTGAAGCTGTCGTCTACCTGGACGCGGCGGCCCTCGATGTTCAGCGTCGTCATTCCACCACACTCCAAGAAACGCCCGATTGGGTCTCGTTGCTCTCACCTCCTCCGAACCGGCCGAGGTAGCTGTCCACCTTCTGGATTGCGGCCTCCAGGCCCGTCTTGCGCGACAGAAGCTTTTGCCGCTCCGCCGGGCTCAATCGGCGTCCAAGCTGCTCGTTGGTTATGTTCAGTTCATTCTCGAAGTTGCGGCGAAGTGCCCCGAGCTTCGACTGCGCCGAACCTGCACCCTGGAAACCGCCGGCCTGCGGGGTCAGTTCGCGGATGTTCTGCAATAGCCAGGAGGGCGGTTGCCGTTCGTAGGCGCTCGCCACATCGTTGATGAGGCTTTCGGAAAGCACGTCGAAGTCCGATTGCGTCTCGCGCACGTCCTCGAAAGGCGCCCCAAGCCCGATGAAGTCCGACACCGCGTTTGCGCTGCCCTTCAACATGCCCTCGAACCCGAAGGCATCGGATGCGTCAGCTCCGGGACTGCCGGGGAACGAAAGTTGATTGCCGCCCCCAGGCTCTGCTCGGGGCTGTGTGTCCTGCGCCGGCGGAGCGGTGTCCTCAGGCATCCCCGGCCGGTAGCTCTCACGCGTCGCAAGGTCAGTCACGATCACGGTGTCATCCACCGGGTCGCGGCTCACGCGCAGCGTGCCGTCCACGATCCCGGTCGCCGTGCGCCGGTCTACATCGTAAGCGTCCATGATGCGCCGGATACTGGCCTCTGGCGCGCTCTCGTCGCCCTGGTCCGCTCGTGCAATCTGCGCGTCATACTGCTCTTGCGTGATGTAACCCGCGTCCAGATCCGCGCGGAGCTTGGCGGCGTCGGAATATGGCGTCGGGGTGCCAGAGCCACCGCCCTGAAAGTCCTCGAAGCTGCCAGTGTAGCCCTGGCTTCGCGCGTACTCGTAGTTCTGGATTGCAGACGTTCTGTTGTCCTTCGCCGGCGTCATTGCCAGCTTGATTGCCTCCCCGGCCTCTAGCGCCCCAGTCGAAACCGCAGCCGCGAGCTGCCGGCCATATTCGCCCTGAGCGTTGAGATACTGGATTGTCCGGTTGGCCTGCTTCCGGGCCTCACGCGCCCGGTCGCTTTCTCGGCGTGTCTTGCGACGGTCCTCCAACCCATCCGCAGCGGCCATCATCAGCCCCCGATTTGGGTTGAGCGTCATGCCTTCCAGCGCCAGCACGGCGCGGTCTCGACGGTCGGGGGTGAGCCAGTTGCCCAGAAGGCCGCCGGCCAGCGGTTTGTTCGTGTCCATGTCGGGGATCTCCAAAAGGGATGCTGGCGGTGTCGCCGCTGCCAGCGTGTCGCCGCTATCGTTGCCCACGCGGGACGGCCGGTTTTGAGAGGATGCGGGGGCCTGAGGCGTGCCGGCACCGCCGGAATATGCCGTTCGAAGCCAGCCTGGAGCGTTGGCGCCAGAGCCTCCCGCACCCCAAACCGCCTCACTACCGAAACCGATGTGCATCGAGCCCGGCCGCATGTAGCCTTCACCGGCTCCGAAGCCGGTAACGCCGCGCTGTCGAGCCTGCCTCACGATTTGCTCGAAAACTGGCCGGTCCGCTTCGTTGGCCCAATTCAGACGGCGACCGTCGCGATAGAAAAACACGTCCGCCGCGTTGCCGTGATCGTGCCGCGTCGAGCCCACACGCTGCCCGCCAGACCCGATGCCCGGCTGTCCGCCCGAGAACACGCGCATCTGCACGCCAAGCTCAGGAAGGAACGACAGCGCATCTACCAGGCGCGGTGAAAGCGGCTGATTGCGAGTTGCGCCCTGATTTTCATATACGAGCCACTCCGCAGGGGTCATGCCGCCCTCCGCTCGCCGATGCGACGGCCATGCTTAGCCACGTGATCCAGCACCTCGCCGAAGTCGCCAACGTGAAGGATCGTGGCCTCGGTGATCGCGGGCCATCTCTGGCCAATTGCCAAGACGTCGATGTCACCCGTGATGCCTCGCGCCCGCGCCAGCCGCTCAACAGCTGCCTTGCGCTGGCCTTCAGGCCACTGGTCGGGAGCCACACCCACAACCGTCACGGCACCGCGCGTCGTCTCCAGCCTGTCGATGCGTTGGGAAAGCCTGCTCATTTCTCCTGCCCCTCTTCCACGATCCGCTTTTCAATCCACTCGCCGGCTTCGTTTTGCCCGATGATGACGCGCTCGATCCTCGGGGGCTCGACGGTGTCCGGTGTCTTGCGCTCCAGATCCTCGACGCGTTTGCTCAACCTGTTCATGTCCTGCTCTCCAGTGCCGCCACGCGGCGTTCGAGTTCTTCGGTCTCAAGGGCCCGCCGGTAGGTCTCAACCAGCGCCATCACGCTTGCCGCTTCGCTTGGGGTCAGCTCGCCCTCGGACACAGCCTTCAGGACCGCTTGCGCCGCCTTGGTGGCGTCTTCGGCGGTCTTCATGTCGGGTAGGTCAAAGCTGACCGGGGCGTCCTTCTTGGCGGGAGCGATCCGCTCCAGGCAGAGGCGCATGGCTGTCGTGTCACCCTCCAGCGCCATCTCGACAGCCTTGCGGGTGATGCCCTCGGCTTCGCCCTCCAGCAGTTCCTCGACAGCTCTCGTGATCCGATGCCGTGCGCCGCGCGGGCGGCCCGGATTGCCGGGAGCGAACTTGCCGTCGGCGTTGCGCGTCGCCGTATTCGCTCCGTTGTTACGGTCGGCCGGCGCCCGGAGAAGCTGGCCTGACGGGATTCCGTCAACATATGTAAACATTAAACCTCCTCCCCTTCTTTCCCCGCTCCCCCCGAGGCCAAGCGAAGCCGGGAGACATTGCTCGCGTAAAACATTGCGGGGTGGAGCCTGCAGAGCCGGTAGCTTCTAGCGTGATGCCCTGCGCGATGCTTGCAGGCGGTTTCCAGAAGCCCGACACGCGCGAGCGCGGTTCTCGCTGCGTTGAAGCGCTCGCGAGACAAATCGATATGCCCGGCCGCTCTCATCGCTGCGTGGTTCAATGCGAAGGTCTTGCCGGGCGTATGACCGTGAACCGCTTGAAGCGTCACAAAGAGGGCGATTGCGTCCACCGAGTTCGGTAGAACCTGCAATGCATCGAGCGCTTGCCGGTTGATCCTGAATTCGCTGTTTCGCCCCATGAAGACGTTGCCTTCCAGCCGTTTCGACCATGCCCACTCGGCAATCTTGCGCAGCTCCCTGTCCGGCACCGTCGCCGGATCTTCGCATTCGTCATCACGGAGGAACTGCAGGTTGCCGAACAACTCGTCGGTGTCGTCCACGGACTCGACCATCTGGATGGCGGCGAGCGTGAGCGTGTAGTTGCGTCCACCGGTCTCGATACGTGAGCCGATTGGCTTTGACGGTATGCGCGAGCTAGCGCCCTTCGACGCAGCGCCGCCGGTCGATTGACGCAGCGCAGGCAGATCATCGAGACCGAGTGCTCCCTTGGCGGGTTCGTATCTCCCACCGTCTGGTCGTACCGAGCCGGGACCCGCCACGTAGCTTGTCGCACCGCGCTTGATATCGACTGGCAGTCCTTCCTTGCGCAGGTTTGGAAACGCACCACCCTCCGCCCTGTAGTAGAGATGGCGACCGCGTGGCGTTCTGACATGTACGGAAGACGCGCCAAAACGCGCCTCCATGGCTTCGACGAGCCCCGGGTCGTCGGTGTCGCAATCGATCACCGCCAGGCCGTCGAGACGGATCCCGAAGCAAGCCGATCCCGTTCGATGCATGGGTGCCAGAACCCGCTTTAAAGGAAGCCTGTCGGTCGCGCCGAACTTCACCAACGGGCTCTTGCCGTCGTCACCTGCGCCAAGCGGCAAGAGACTAAAGCCCGCGCTGTGAAGCCTCGCCATGGCATCCGCTGGCGGACCTGAGAAATGAAGCTTGCGGGCTTCCATCACCATGCCCTCCGCTTCTCGGACAAAGCATGCAGCGCCTTGTTGAGGCCGGCGCAGAACTCCGGAAGATGCCGCGGACGGATGAAGCACCCCTGCTTGGTCGGGTGCATCTTGCCGTCCTCACCCCGGAACCAGGTGCGAACGTCGATGCGCTGGCGACCCCGGAATTGCTCCAGGGTCACGCGCACCTCCTCGTCCTTGCCTTTCGAGATGATTGCGAGGGTCGTCACTGCTGCTGCCCTCCGCACTCGGGCGGCATGTTCCGCACTTCGGTGAGGACTTCGAGGAAGTCCGACAGAAGCTCCGCCTTGAACGCGATGCCCTGCTTGCCAGGCTTCATCTCGCCGCCCGCGTCGTAAAAGACGCGGACGTTGATCATATCGTGACCTTTGAAGTCATTCCGCATGATGCGGATCTCTTCGCGGTCATTCTTCCTGATCTTGGTGAACAAGGGCATCAGCCACGCCCTCCGAATGCGAGCCCGGCGATGACGCGGGCGGTCGGTTCGGGCAGGCCGTGGCGCTTGCGGAGGCGGTCAATCTGAAGGCGTCGGGTCATGCTGCCACCTGCTGGCTGGTAACGCGGTGGACCCGCGAAACAAGCGTATAGGTTCCGTATGCACCCGCTCCGGTGTTGGGATCACCGGCGTAATAATCCGTGTGGATCTCGACGCCGGTTTCGCGCTTCAGCACGTGCACGATGTCCGAAATCCGCACCGGGCTCGCGCAATACACCGGAGCATCGATCAACAGATCCATGATCTGGCGCTTGCGCTTGGACAGCAGGCACACGCGCACCGAGCCATCCGTGTTGCGGATCTCGTAAGCCACCGGGCGCCGGTCTTTCGGCAAGTCGGCGACACGCCAGATGCGGCGCGCGTTTTTCGGTGGAATTGCAGTTTCAGTCTTCATGGGTGGTCCTTTTGAGTTGAAGGACCGGGCCGCTTACGCTATCTTTCAGTTGTCACGCCGATAAGAAATGCGCCCCCAGCAGGCCCGGAAGGGTTTGCGGGGGTTTTTCTTATGCGGCTTCGCGATTAGCGGCGGCGGCGTCGATGACTGCCAGAATCTCGCTTCGCTTCCAGCGGCTCATGCCGCCAATCTTGAGCAGACGAGAGATTGTGCCATCCTGCACGCGACGCCAAAACGTGGAGACAGAGGCGCCCAACATAGCAGCGGCCTCACGGTCACGGATCAGCTGGTCGATTTGTTGCATTGCTCAGCCCTCGGCTTAATTGCGATGGGCTGACAATAATCGGTGATGTGGCGCGCACTCGAACGTGCGCGCGCCACTATTTTCTCAAAGCTTTCGCAACCGTTTTCGGATTTCGCCGAATTCCATGCCGTCGCTGCAGGGCGTTGGCAACCCAAGCAGCTTGCTTGTTGCCGGTCATCTCAGTTTCTTTCGCAATTTCAATGGCTAAAGCCTGCCATTGCGCTGCTTCCAGCTTGCGCTCCTTGTTGTGCTGATCACGCCCTTCGTTTCGGTACGCCAGAGACTTCTTGGCTTTCCAGCGGTCCAGCACGTCTTTCTCAAATTGCCACTTCATGTTTGCCTCTGCCCACATGATACCAGCGTGGAAGGCGAAATGAGCTGCGTTATCAGCATCGTTCTCTGAAATGCGGTCAAATGCATTCCACAGAGCCTCGCAGATTGTTCGTGCGAAGTCCTCTTTCGAATGAGGTGGTTCCGGGCCCGGCTCTGCGTCGGTCAGTATACCGGTGCAAGTCTCTTTGATTGGATTCACAACTGCGGCGAATGCACCGCCGTGCGTCGCCACCTGCTTCTGCCACTCGAGAAAAGCGGAATGCACTGCTTCGCGGCCTTCATCCGTTCCAATGTCGTATAGTATCACCGGTTTAGCCGTGATCCCGGTTCCAAACTCGCCTTTTGAACCGTTTTTGGTCATCGCCGCTCTCCGTCGCCAATGGCTTGACGGCCAAATTCGACAACTTTTCCGGCGCCTTTGCCTGTTACGTGGTCTGCCCACCGCTCCATCAAGACGTGCCGCTGCTCCAGGAAGTCCGTCCGCCGATATGCACGTTCAACCGCGCTGCCGGTCGTATGCGCCATCACGGTCTCCGCGACCTCGTGCGGTGCGTCGGTCGTCTCGGACAGCCAGGTGCGCAAGCTGCTACGAAAACCGTGCGGCCGCTCTGCCAATTCGCGGCGCTCCATAAGGCGGGACATGGTTGCGTCCGAGATGACGCCTTTCCGCGCGCTCGGGAAGAGGTACCCGTCTCGCGTATGCGGTTTTGCCAACTCGATGACGGCCAGAGCTTCAGTGGACAGCGGCACGCGGAAGTCGCCAGTCTTGCCCTCGCGGCCCTTCATCAGCTCCGCCGGTATCGTCCACACGCTGCCGTCTATCTGGTTGAGGCTCAGAAAACGGATTGGCTTTGACCTCGCGCCGGTCAGGATCAGCAGTCGAAGCGCCAAGTGCGTTACGGTCGGCTCGTGCAGGGTCTCGTAGAACGCAGGCACCTCGCGCCAGTCCATTGAAGCGATGTTCTGCGGCTTGTGCCGACTCTTGCCGAGAAGCGCTTTTGCTTTTTCGGTAGCCTGCAGATCCACGTCGAGCCCGAGCGCGGCGGCGTGTTTCATCACAATGCTCAGCCGGTTCATCGCTTTTCGGGCCGTGTCAGCCTTGCTGTGCCAGATGGGCGACAGCGCCGACTTGATGTCCTGCTGGCTGATCTCCTCTACAGGCACCCGACCGAGCTTCGGCAGGACGTGAAGCTCAAGCGGGGAGAACCAACGACCGGCTTTACCGTCCCCGCGCAGTTCCGCCTTGCGCGCCTCAAATGCATCGGTCGCCAGAGTGCGGAGCGTGTTGTCGGATCGGGCGGCCTTTCGTTTCAGACGGTCTCGCTCCTTGATCGGATCTTTCCCCTCGCGAGCAATCGCCCGCCAGCGCTCAGCTTCCAGCCGCGCTTCCTTGAGCGAGACGTCGGACAGCCGGCCGAGGCCCATCTCGCGGCGCCGGCCGTGGACGGTAACGCGCAGAAACCACTGTGCGCCGCCATCATCACGTTTGTGCAACCAAAGACCACCGCCATCGGCATGCTTTCCTGGCCTAGCGTTCTTTACTTCTGCAGCTGAGAGCCTGTGCAGCGCGCGCACGTTCCGCCCACCCTTCAATCCACCCCAACATATGCCACAGCATGACACGGATTGAGGCCGAACGAAAGGGGTACACGCCGCCGTATCAGGATGTTGCGAGAAGCGCGAGACTGGATGAGGCTACACGATATTGATGTTCAATGCCTCTCCTGGGCACCATAGCGACCCCGAGAGTCCAAGTATGCTTGGCTATCTGAGGTGGCTGGCGTTTTTCCAGAACTTCCCCGTGAGACGACCCACTTGATCGCCCGGAGCATATCCGAGCGGAGTATCACATGGTGCGCGAGGCTCCCGCGAGACCGGTCATACAGTCGCTGTACCAGCGCAACCCTGCATCCACATCGTCGCGGCGAGGGCGATCCACTGCGAGATGCGGCATGAGCTGCGAGGGAACGGTCGGAGGCGCGTCAGGCGCCGCATCGACTCGGGTGAAGTCCGCGCTCGGCGACATGGCTCCGACAGCCGGTGCCGCCAAGGTCACCGTAATCGACGATCCGCTTCGCGCATTGAAACACAGCGCGGGTCGCGCCTCACTGCACCGATGCACCGCGCCGGCGCATCCGCCGCGGTCCAGCCTCGGTTGAATGAAGATCCCTGACCAGGGCGGCCTTTTGCCAAGAGCGGACGTGCGCGATGCTCGATAGGTTTTTTCGAGAATTTCGGCAATAATAGAGGCTTTGTGGTCTCTCCATTTTAATCCGCCATTAGAAGGATCGCAGTACGTCTCCGGCAATGAAATTCGTGTAGTGGAGTTCGGAGACGTGTCTGACGATCAAGCTTTGACCGGCCTTGTCATTGGAGAGGCGGGATCCCTCAAGCGCGCGCTTCAGAGCCAAACTCATGAATTTCCCGATCCGTTGCCGGTCGACACGGCGGGCGTTCAGCTCGTTGCCGCTGCATTCCGCTCTGGCGTCGATGTTCCCGAAGAAATCTTGAGTGCGCCCGGGGTTCAGCGCCTGTGGCGCGCCCTCGCGTTCGACGAGGTCATTCCGCTGCCCGATCGGTCGTGACGCAAAAAGGATCCGGAACATGATGCGCCCAATTTTGGTGGTGGATGACTCGCCTTCTGTTCGAAACATGATTGCAAGCACGCTCAAAACCGCCGGCTACGCGGTGGAGACCGCGCAGGATGGGCAGGAGGCGCTCGAGGCGACGCGCCGAACCTCCTTTCGAGCCGTGATCACGGATCAGAACATGCCGCGCCTGGACGGCGTTTCCTTTTGCGAGGCCTTTCGCTCACGTCCGGAGAACCGCGGCATACCCGTGGTGTTTCTGTCCACCGAAAGCGAGGACAGCATCAAGCAGCGCGCCCGCGCCGCAGGGGCCATCGGCTGGATGACCAAGCCATTCGACCAGGCCCAACTGCTCAGCGTCGTCGGAAAGGTGGTCGGCGCATGATGGACGACGAGTCGCTCAAGATGTTCCGCGCCGAGGCCGACAGTCTCGTCGAGGCGCTCGAAGAAAAGCTGCTTGCGCTGCAAGAGGCGCCCGCGAACCGTGACCTGATCGACGGCGTCTTCCGTGACCTGCACACGCTGAAGGGTACAGGTTCCATGTTCGGGCGCGAGGATATCGCCAGCTTCCTGCATGATTTCGAGACCGCGTTCGAAAGTGTGCGGTCCGGCGAAACGGCGATCGACCCCGGTCTCGTGAAGATCAGCCTTGCGGCCAGTGATCACGTCGCATCGCTGCTCGTCGGTGGCGACATTGCCGAAGGCCGCGCCATCCTCGAGCGCCTCTCCGGACACCTTCAACAAGCTGCAGATTCAAGGACTTCGCCCTGGACCGTCCGGTTCTATCTGCCGCCGGACACTCTCTTGCTCGGAGGGCGACCGGACCTCGTGCTGAACGAACTACGGGACATGGGGGCCACGAATATCCGTCCCTTGTTCGACAACCTCCCGGATTTCGCCACGCTGGACCCTGCTCAACTTTATGTCGGCTGGGAAATGTCGATCGACGCGTCCGTCGCCGAGGACGATATCCGCGGCGCTTTCCTCTTTCATGAGGACGGGCTCGTTCTGGACATCTCGAGAGACGAAACCGAGCCGGTCACTGCGCCGCCGGAGGCCGGCGCCGCGGGAACGCCCCGGCCCGCACAGGCCGCGCGTCCCGATCTCAAGACATCCGCAAAACCGGGGGGCCTGATGCGTGTGCCCTCCGAACGCTTGGACGACATGATGGACCGCGTGGGCGAACTTGTCATCGCCGAGGCCCGGCTGGTGGAACTGGCCTCCCGCTCGGGCGAGCCGAACCTCGTTTCTGTGGCAGAGGATATCCAGCGCCTGACCACCGCAATGCGCGACACAACAATGTCGATCCGCATGACCCAGATTGGCTCGATCACTGGCCGGTTCCGGCGGCTGATCCATGACCTGACCGCCAAGACCGGCAAATCGATCCGGTTCAAGACCTCGGGCGAGGAAACCGAACTCGACAAGACCGTCGTCGAACGCCTGACCGAACCCCTGATGCACATTATTCGCAACGCGGTCGATCATGGCCTCGAAATGCCCGCACAACGCAAGGCGATGGGCAAACCCGAGGCCGGAACAGTCACTCTGACGGCCCGGCACGCCGGTGCCGAAGTGCTGATCTCTCTGACCGATGACGGTCGCGGCCTCGACCGCCAGGCCATTCGGAACCGCGCACTCGAACGTGGCTTGGTGCAGGACATCGCCGACCTGCCGGACCACGCGATCCCCGGCCTGATCTTCGCCCCGGGCTTTTCCACCGCCGACGAGGTAACGGAGCTTTCCGGCCGCGGTGTCGGAATGGACGTCGTGCGCGAAACCATCGACGCGCTGCGCGGTTCTATCGAGGTCGAGAGCGAGCCCGGCCACGGCACATCGATCACACTCCGCCTGCCCCTGACGCTGGCGATCATCGATGGACTGTTGATCGAGGTTTCCGGCGAACGGTTCGTCATCCCGCTCGCGGCGGTCGACGAGATCGTCGAGCTTCCCGACGCTCTCTGCCGCGACGAAACCGGCAACGCTTTTCTCGATATTCGCGACAGCCTCGTACCGTTCCTGCGCCTGCGCCAACTGCTGGACAGTGATGGTCCCCCGGATCGGCATCAGAAAGTCGTCATCGCCACAAGCAGCGAGAGCCGGGTCGGCCTCGTCGTCGATCGCATCATCGGCTCGAACCAGACCGTCATCAAGCAACTGTCTCCGCTTCACGCCGCGCTCAAGATGTTCTCGGGCGCCACGATCCTCGGCGATGGCAACGTCGCCCTCATTCTCGATGTGCCGCAGCTCGTCGCTCGTGGCCGGATCGAAGCTGACACCGGCAAGGACGCGGCATGACATCACGCCAAGAAAAGAACGGCATATCCAATACCGATGTCGTGACCTTCCAGGTCAGCGGTGAGGTCCTCGCTGTACCCGCCGCTCAGTTGCGAGAGGTGCTCGAACCCGCAAGCATAACCCGCGTTCCGGGTGCCGATGAATTCGTGGGTAGCATCCTGAATGTGCGCGGATCGGTCGTGCCTCTCGCGGATCTGCGCGTGCCTTTGCGCATGCCTCGGACGCACGAACAGAAAGACCGCCGCATCCTCGTGCTCGAACTGCCGCTCGAAGAGGGTGAAATCGTCGTCGGCATCATCGCCGACAGCGTTCACGACGTCACGCGGA
This sequence comes from Roseivivax jejudonensis, assembly GCF_900172265.1. GTDB lineage: Bacteria > Pseudomonadota > Alphaproteobacteria > Rhodobacterales > Rhodobacteraceae > Roseivivax > Roseivivax jejudonensis. The sequence goes on from NZ_FWFK01000001.1 coordinate 945,334, forward strand.
TCGAAGCTGACGAGTTGGAGGATATCCCCCCAGTCGGAACACGCTGGCCACCCCGCTACGTCGCGGCCGTGGGGCTGTCCAACGGCGACTTCGTGACGATCCCCAACCTCGCTACGATTTTCCATGGGTTCCTGTTGGCCCAGAACGGTCGGCCGAACATGCACGCCGCGCCCGGCGCGGTCCCAGCCACCGAACCGGAGCAAGCCCAATGCGTTTCACGTTTAAGTTGAAACTTGCCGCGACCTTCATCGTCCTTATCGCCCTTGCCGCGATCGGCATGATTTCCAGCCTCAATTCCCTCGGGCGGATGAGCGCCAATCTCACCGAGATCACGAAAGTCGAGGCCGAGAAGGTCCGCCTGGCCGAGCATTTCACCGCCGGGCAGCTGAGGATCCAGCGTGACGTGCGCGAACTCGTACTCGCCGACAGCCCCGCGCTGAAGGCCGAGGTCCGATCGCGCATGAATGATGCCCGCTCGCGCGCCGAGCAGACATTTGCCGACCTCAATGCGCTGTCGACCGAGGAAGGGCGCGCGCTGCTGACTGCCGGGCAGGCGGCCTGGCAGGATCTGATCGAGATCAACGAACGCGCGCTCTCGCTCGCGGACAGCGGAAATACCACAGGCGCGTTTCGGCTGCTCAGCGGACAGGGCCAGGACTTGTGGGAAACGATGGAGGAAAACCTCGATGCGATCATCGCGCTCAACCGCGAAGGCCTGGCGGCGGCGGATGCCCGGTCGAATGCGAATTACGCCAGTTCGCGCCTGCTCGCGATCGTGCTGACGGTCGCGATGGTCGCCATCGGCGCGGTGGCCGCGCTCTGGATCATCATGACGATCTCACGCGGCCTGCAGCGCGGCATCGCGCTGGCCCAGAAGGTCGCATCGGGCGATCTGACGGAAACCGCTACGTTGCGTGGCAATGACGAGGTGACCGACCTCATCCGAACCCTGAACGGCATGGTCGAGAAACTGCGCGGAACCGTCGGCGAGGTGTCGATCGGATCGACGAACGTGGCCTCCGGTGCCGGGGAAATGGCCTCGACCTCCGAACAGCTTAGCCAGGGCGCCACCGAGCAGGCCTCGTCGACCGAAGAAGCATCGAGCTCGATGGAGCAGATGACCGCCAACATCAAGCAGACAGCGGAAAACGCCAGCACGACGGAGAGCATGGCCCTCAAATCGGCGGCCGATGCGCGCGAAAGCGGCCGTGCTGTCGCCGAAGCCGTGGACGCGATGAAGACGATCGCCGAACGCATCCTCGTCGTGCAGGAAATCGCCCGCCAGACCGATCTGCTGGCCCTCAACGCAGCCGTCGAGGCCGCCCGCGCGGGAGAGCATGGGCGCGGGTTCGCCGTGGTCGCCTCGGAAGTACGCAAGCTGGCCGAGCGCAGCCAGACCGCGGCGGGCGAGATCAGCGGTCTGTCTTCGGACACGGTCAAGGCCGCTGAGGAAGCGGGTCAGATGCTCGAAGGGCTCGTCCCCGACATCGAGAAAACCGCCGAACTGGTCAGCCAGATCAGCGGTGCCAGCCAGGAACTCGCCACGGGCGCCAATCAGGTCAACTCCGCGATCCAGCAGCTCGACAAGGTCACCCAGGAAAACACCTCGGCCGCCGAACAGATGTCGTCGACCGCGGAAGAACTCTCGGCTCAGGCCGAAACGCTGCGCGGGGCGATGTCCTTTTTCCGCTTGGCTGCGGGCGGGGTAGCAAGCCCCGTGAATACCTCGGCGCGTGTGGCTGCGCCGAACGTGCGTGCGGCCAAACAGACCGCCGGGTTCAATTTCGACATGTCCGTGGACGAGGACGAGCTCGACGCGCAATTCGTCCGCAAGACCGGTGCCGCGGCCTGAGCGGCCCCGCGCCGCGGGATCTGAAGGGGTTACGCATGCAAGCCGAAGAGACCGTCGTGACATTCGAGATTGGCAAGGCACGCTTCGCTCTGCCCGTGAGCCCCGTCGTTGAGATCCTCGATGCCCGCAATATCTCGCCGTTGCCGCGCACACCGAAGCATCTTCTCGGTCTGATCGACCGGCGCGGCTGCTCCGTGCCGGTGGTCGATCTGCGTCGCCTGCTGGGCCAGGCGGATGCAGAGGACACCGACCGCACGCGGATCATTGTCCTCCGGATAGACCGGCCCGAACAGCAGCGGCAGAATGTCGGATTGCGTGTCGACCACGTCACCGAGGTCACCCAACTGGACGATGCCGGAAGCGCCCCGCTGACCGAGGCCGAACTGCTGCGCTGGCATGAAAGAATGGTTGCCGGGATCGGGCGTCGTGGCGACGCCTTCGTGACCGTGCTCGATGTCGAGGGTCTATTCGCCGGCGAATTCGCGCATTTCGCGGCTGCTGGTCAGACTTGCTGACATGAACAAACCGCTCACGTCCTCCGGCAAACTGCATCTCGAGCAGTTCCGCAAGCTCGTGCACAACGCCACCGGGATCAAGCTGCCCGTGTCGAAAGACCTGATGATCGAGTCGCGCCTGCGGCGGCGCCTCGTGACCCTCAACATGCCCGACCTCGACACTTATCTGGGCAACCTGTTCAGCGCACCGGATGCACTGAAGGCGGAACTGCCCGAGATCATCGATCTCATGACGACGAACAAGACAGATTTCTTCCGAGAGCAGGCGCACTATCGCATTGTTGCGGAACGCCTTGTCCCGGAGGCCCTTAACCGCGCCGCGCCTGGTCAGTCCGTGCGTTACAAGGTCTGGAGTGCCGCCTCCTCTACCGGGGCCGAGGCGTGGTCGGCCGCCATGGTGCTTGCCGAATACGCCCGCAAGGACCCACGACTCGACTGGGCCATCATGGGCACGGACATCTCGCGGCGCGTGATCGATACGGCCAGAAAGGCGATCTATTGCTCGTCCGAGCTTGCCCCGGTTCCCCGACAGATGCGTGATGCCTACCTGATGTCCGGTCGCGAGAGCGTCTCCGAGCGGGCCCGGATCGTGCCCGAGTTGCGCGCCCGCGTGCGGTTCGCCGAGCTCAATCTCATGGACGACCACTACGATATCGACCGCGGGCTCGATCTCATCTTCCTTCGCAACGTTCTGATCTATTTCGAACCCGAGGTCCAGGCGCGCGTCATCAGACGCATTTCCACCCATTTGCGCAGGCACGGCTATCTCATTGTCGGCCATTCGGAGTCGATGATGGTCCGGCAACCAGGCCTTCTTCAGGTGGCCCCTGGCGTCTTCCGAAACGACGGAGGCGACTGATGCGCAGAATAGATGTCATCATTGTCGACGACAGCGCGGCGGCGCGACGGGCGCTCTCATCACTGCTGTCCGACGATCCCGGCATCAACGTGCGCGCGACGGCTGCCGATCCGTTCGAGGCTGCCGAACTCCTCCGCAGGGGGGTTCCAGATGTCATCATCCTCGATCTGGAATTGCCGCGCATGAGCGGGCTGACCTTCCTGTCCAAGATCATGAAACAGCATCCGATACCCGTACTGATCTGCTCCAGCCACACCGACGCCAATTCCAAGGCGGCCATGCGCGCGCTGGAACTCGGGGCCTGCGATGTGATCGGCAAACCTCGAATGGGAACGGCGGCCTTGCGCCACGAGGCGCAGATCCGCTTGACCGACGCCGTGCGCGCCGCCGCGCAGACCGGGCGGGTAGCCACGCCAAGCCGCACTGAAAAACCGGGCCACCCGCCAGGACCCGCGCTGTTGAAGCCAGATGCGAAACTGACGGCTGACGCGATCTTGCCCGGCCCGCGCGCGAACGCGCCGTATCCTCGCAACCTGCCGGCCTTGGTCGCGATCGGCGCCTCCACGGGAGGCACCGAAGCACTGTCGTCCCTGCTTCCAGAATTGCCCGCATCGACGCCGCCGATCCTGATCGTCCTGCACATGCCGGAAAAGTTCACCGCAGCCTTCGCGAAACGGCTGAACGGGCTCTGCAGGGTCGAAGTCCGCGAGGCCGTGCACGGCGAGCGCGTCCTGCCCGGCACCGTGCTGATCGCACCGGGGGACCAGCATCTGCTGGTGAAACGGCAAGGACAGGGGTACCGGGTCGAGCTCGTGAGCGGCCCTTACGTCTGCCGTCACCGCCCGTCGGTCGATGTCCTCTTTCGCTCGACGGCAATCTCCGCTGGCTATGCTGCCCTCGGCGTCCTCCTCACCGGCATGGGAGACGACGGCGCGCGGGGCCTGCTGGAAATGCGAAACGCCGGCGCCGACACCATCGCCCAGGATGAAGCCACCTCGGTGGTTTGGGGCATGCCCGGAGAGGCCGCGAACCTGGGCGCCGCTAGACGGATAAGGCCGCTAAGTTCCATGGCGGCGGAAATCGCCGCGCATCGCCCTGCAGAGGCGTTGCCATGAACGATATCGAACGCGCATGTGCTTCGTTGCAAAGAACCGTCGCCGACATCACCGGTTCGATTGAGGAGGTCTTCGAAACCACATCGATGTCGGTGTTCGATCAACTGTCCGAGATACAAGCCATTGCTCAAGCCATAACGCAGATCCGGGAAGTGGCGGCGCCGGACGGGCTGGAAGAGCTGTGCACTGCGGTCAGCGACGCGGTCAGCTACCTGGATCGCATCGGGGCGCAATACGATTTTCTCGAAAAGGTCGCAGACAAATTGAAGGAGCAAGCCAAGGAGATTGGCGAGTCCCTGAACGCGCAGGATAGAAACATGCGTCTGGCTTCGATGATCGCCATGAACGCACAGGTCATCAGCAAGAGCGTCAAGGGCGCGGACGTATCACTGGCGAGCTTCGCGGAACAGGTGAGACCAATCGTGGATCGCGCCGACGCGGCCGCTAGAGCGGTCGAGAACGGGTTGCACCAGGCAGACGCCCAGCTTTCAGGCGTTCGGACCCAGATCGACGAGTTGTGCGCCACGGTCCGCGCGCTTACCGCCTGCCGGCACGAGGTTCAGAAATTGGTCACTGCCTTTTCCGATCGCTCCGGGATAGAGACCGCCCTGGACTCCGTTCTCGAAACCAGCAGGCATCTTCGCAACGATCTCAACGCCGTCGTCGGCCACCTGCAATGCGGCGACGCCTCGCGTCAGCGTCTCGAGCACATAAACGTCATGCTCGACACGGCAATTTCGTCCGACAGGACCACACAGGCAGTGATTTTCAAGATCGCATCTGCACAGTTCGCCGCAACGACGAGCGAGCTTCGATCTGCCGTCGGGGATGCCTTGCCCAAGCTGACAAGCATTTCATCGCTGATCGACCGCGCCCATGACAGCGTTTCCGCGCTTGCAGATGCCAAGCTGGTCGCCAGTCTCGAGGTCGCCGCTGAGAATATACGCTTCATTGCGAACGGTGTCGGTCAGGTAGCCGAACAAAAAGATCATCTGGCGCCGCAAATGGAGAGACTCACAGCGCTTTACAGAACCGGTGCGTCGTCGACCGAACAAATGTCGAGTCTGAACGAAGCCATGCTGCATCTGGGCATCAATGCGACCTTGGTATCCAGCAAGCTGGGTAGCGAAGGCCGGGCGATGGTCGAGGTGTCTCAGCAACTTCACCACTGCACACTCGAAGTCAGTCAATCCAACATGCAGGTCGTGCATTCCGCGAAACTGCAAGAGCTCAACGCCATACTTTTCGCCGCCATTGCCGGTGTCGATGATCACACCGATGCGGCAGAAATGGTCGACACATTGGCAAATGCGCATCGGACCATTGGCAATGGCATCTCGAGCCTGGAAAGATGCGTCTCAAAAGACTCGAAGAAGAGCTTTCGTGCGGCCTACGACCGGCTTTCCCGATTCTCCCGCAAACGCGCTCTGTCAGTCGAATGTCCCTCGTATCCAGTTGAAACGCTTGCGCCAGCCGATGATCTGGCGGCGAAAATCGACGGCATACGTGAATCTTATACAATGCAGAGCGAGCGCGAAGTACACGACGCAATCGTCAGGCAAGTATGCTTGGAAAGGCCCGATCTCGAAACTGGATCGCCGCATGAGGTGCGCCAAAGCAGAGATGAACAGATCTTTGCACGGCGACGGATGACCCACCCGGAGCCTGCGCTCCAGAGAGGCGTAGGGCCTCGTCCATGACCCGGCCCAAACATGGCCGGGCCTCAGTCGTTCCAGCGCCGGGCGCGCGCCGTCACGCGGTCGTTTCGCGCTGCACGAGGTCGGCGTAGAGCGATTGCAGGCGGGTCATGATCGGCCTGTCGCCAGAACCGATCGCGCGGCCGTCGATCTCGGCCACCGGGGTCAGGCCGCCGAAGCTTCCGGTGAGGAAGGCCTCGTCGGCGCCGTAGGTCTCGACCAGCGCGTAGTTCCGCTCGAGGACCGGGATTCCGGCGTCGCGGCACAGATCGATCACCTTGGCGCGTGTCACGCCGTTCATGCAGTAATCCCCCGTCGACGTCCAAACCGCGCCTCGGCGGACGATGAAGAAGTTGCACGCGTTCGTGGTGTTCACGAAGCCATGCGGGTCGAGCATCAGCGCCTCGTCGGCGCCCGCCTGCTCGGCCTGCAGGCACGCGATGATGCAGTTGAGCTTGGAATGGCTGTTCAGCTTCGGATCCTGGCTCGTCGGTAGGCCCCGCACCTGCGGCACCGTGGCGAGCCGGATCCCGGCGGCCTGCAGCGCCTCGGCCGGGCGCGAATGCTCGAGGATGATGACGAGCGTCGGGCCCGTCCGCGACAGCTTGGGATGCTGGAATGGCTTCGACTTGACCCCGCGGGTCAGCATCAACCTGCAATGCACGTCGGTCGTCATTCCATTCGCCTCGGCCGTGCGGGTGAGCGCTTCGAGCAGATCGTGGCGATCCATGCCGGGATCGAGTTCGATCGCCCGGCAGCCTTCGAAGAATCGGTCCATGTGATCGTCGAAGAACGCCCAGCGCCCGTGATGCAGGCGCATGCCCTCCCAGATGCCGTCCCCGAGCATGAAGCCCGAATCATAGACCGACACCTTCGCGTCGTCGCGGTGCACGATCTCGCCGTTCACATAGATCCGGATGTCGCGGTTGCGCGGATCCTCCGAGGCGTCATGCGTCGATGGACGGTCTCCGGGGTCTGTCATGTCGTGTCCTTCATCGTGGGTTCCCAGATGCTTGCGCCGCCCATGCCGGAACGCAAGACACGCCGGGGAGCGCCGGTTCCGCCGCGCATACGCCGAATATTCCGCCGCGCAACCATTTGTTAAGTCTATCGCTGCAGCGTGAGCGCGATCGTCGGGGTGGCGTGTCGCGCTGAACGGGTCCGACCCCGAGGCTGCGGCCGCCCTGCGAGAACGCGACATCACGTCAACCGCGAGGGACCGGGCCGTGACAGCACAAGCCGCGATTTCGTTCGAAACGGCTCAGGCCGCCAGCGCTGGCCACGACCCGGCCCCGGCGATCCGGGCCGGCCTTCGGCGATCGGCGCGGGGCGCCTATGCGCGATACGGCAAGCGCGCCGCGGACATCGCGCTCGCGCTCCTGCTCCTGCCGATCGTCCTGCCGATCATCGGCGCGCTCTGGGTGATGACGCGGGCGGATGGCGGCCCTGGATTCTTCGGGCATCGCCGCATCGGGCGGCGGGGCCGCACCTTTCGCTGCTGGAAGATCCGCACGATGGTCGTGGACGCCGAGGCCCGGTTGTCCGCGCATCTTGCCGCAAACCCGGCGGCAGCGCTGGAATGGGCACGCGACTTCAAGCTCGAGCGCGACCCGCGCGTCACACGCCTCGGGGCCGTGCTGCGCGCCACCAGTCTCGACGAACTGCCGCAGATCTGGAACGTGCTGCGGGGCGAGATGAGCTTTGTCGGGCCACGACCCGTGGTGCGTGCGGAACTCTGCCGGTACGGCCGCAACCGGACGGCCTACCTCGCGCTCAAACCCGGAATCACAGGGCTATGGCAAGTGTCGGGCCGCAACGACGTGAGCTACGAGTCGCGCGTTCGGATGGATGTCGACTACCTGTCCCGCATCTCCCTCGGCACGGATCTGCGACTCGTGGCCCGCACGATCGGCGCCGTCCTCGGCCGAACCGGGCGCTGATCGCGCCACGCGACCGCCCCTCCGGCGATCCTTCGGCAGGACTGGCCCGCAGCGCGGATGCGCGGGCGGCCGCCGGTGGCGCCGGCCGCCTCCACAACAGTTGCGGGTCCGTCAGAATCACCGTAGCTTAAAACCACTAAGCGGAATTATGTTCTGCATAGTGAAATTGGGAGGAGATCATGAAACGTATTCTGCTCGGGGCCGCAGCGGCCCTCGCGCTCACCACCGCCGCCCCGGCGCAGTCGCTCTTCGTCGGCGAAGCCGGCCCGAACCGCGGCGCACGCGCCGAGGCGCTGCAATGGTTCGTAGACACGGCCGAAGAGCTCTCGGGTGGCGATTTGAGCCTCGACATCCAGTGGGGTGGCGCGCTGTTCAAGGCGAACGCGGCCCTCTCGGGCATCGCCGACGGCGTCGCCGACCTCGGCACGATCATCGCGGTCTACTTCCCGCAGGAGATGGTCGCCTACAACATCGCCGACCTGCCCTTGCGCAACCCCGATGCGTGGGTCGGCATGAAAGCGACCGACGAGCTGATCCGGAACTCCGAGGCGATCCGGGAGAACTTCGCACAGCAGAACCTCGTGTACCTGGGGACGTTCACCACGTCCGCCGTGCATATCGGCTGCTCGGGCGCGACAATCCGCACCACTGACGACATCGCCGGGCTGAAGGTCCGCGGCGTCGGCGCCTACGGCGACACGTTCCGCGAATTCGGTGCCAACATGGTGCCGATGTCGATCTACGACGCCTACCAGGGCCTCGACACCGGCCTGATCGACTGCTCTCAGGGCTACAGCTACGCGATGGCGGCGCTGAAACAGCAAGAGGTCATCGACAGCTACACACTGATGAACTGGGGCCAGGTCGGCGCGCTCGGCGTGTTCATGAACAAGGACGTCTATGACGGCCTCGACGCAAGCGTTCAGGACGCGCTGCAACAGGCCGGCGAAGGCATGGCGGACGAGCTTGGACGACTCATCACCGCCGACAACGAGGCCGCGATCGAGACCATGCGCGAGGCCGGCGTCGAGGTCGTCGAGCTTCCCGAAGAGGAGCGCGCCAAGCTCGTCGAGACCTCCGAACAGTTCATCGACGAATGGAAGGAGCGCGCCGCCGCGGCTGGGCTCGACGGTGACGCGCTGCTCGAGGAGTATCGCGGGCTCATCGACAAGTATACGCAGATCCGCGACGAACAGGGCTATCCCTGGGAGAACAGCTGATCCGCATCCGGCCCGCCGAGGGATGACGGCGGGCCGGCCCTTTTCCTTCGAATGAACGGATGCGCGATGCTTCATCGCCTCGAAAAGCTGTTGCTCGATCTCGCGGCGGTCGCGGTGATCGGCCTGGGTCTCCTGATTACCGCGCAGGTGGGTCTGCGGACCTTCGCCAACAGCAGCATTCCCGACGCCATCGTCATGGTGCGCGAGCTGATGGTCGCGGCGATCGTGCTGCCGGCCGCCGCGGTGACGGCGAACCGCGCTCACATCGCGGTCGAGGTCGTGTCGAACAGGCTTCCGAGCCGCGCGCAGGACGCCCTTTTGATCTTCGGCACGATCGTCGGGCTGCTCGGGCTCCTGCCTTTGATCTACGCGGGCTGGCGCGAGGCCTACGGGGCGATCGCCGAGGGCGGTTATTTCTTCGGCGACCTGAACCTGCCGCGCTGGCCCGGGCGGGTGATCTTCCTGTTCGGGATCACGCTGTGCTGGGTGCGGCTGGCGCTGATGCTGGCCACCGACCTGGGCCACTGGCGGCGGGGCGAGCCGATCCCTGCGGCCGAGCCCGTTCACCGCGTCGAGGAGGTCTGAGATGGATCCCGCCGTCATCGGCTACGGCGCCTTCGCCGCCGTCATCGTGCTTCTGGCGCTGCGCGTGCCCATCGCCTTCGCGCTGGCCGGCGTGGCCAGCCTCGGGACGCTGCTCATCTTCGCCACGCGCACCGGCGACCTGATGCTCGAGCGGGCGATCCGGCCGACCACGAGCCTCGTCTTCTCCAACTCGTTCGACCTGATCCACAGCTACGACCTGTCGATGATCCCGCTCTTCGTTGCGCTCGGGCACATCGCCTACCGGGCCGAGATCACGACGCGCATCTACCACGCCGCGCGGGTCTGGCTGGCGCCGGTGCCCGGCGGCGTCGCGATGGCGTCGGTTGTGGGCTGCGGAGGCTTTTCCGCGATCACCGGCTCATCCATCGCCTGTGCCTCGACCATGGGCCGGATCTGCGCGCCCGAAATGCTGCGCATGGGGTACGACAAGCGGCTGGCGACCGCCTCGGTCGCAGCGGGCGGCACGCTCGGGTCGCTGATCCCGCCGTCGGTCCTCTTCATCATCTACGGCATCTTCACCGAGACCTCGATCTCGGCGCTCTTTCTCGCCGGCATCCTGCCCGGGATCCTGTCGCTCGCCGGGTTCCTGCTCGTGATCTTCGTCTGGGTCTCGCGCGATCCCGCCGCGGCGCCGCGCTACACCGACGCGATCAGCTTCGCGGAAAAGCGCGAGGCCGCGCTCGGCGCATGGCCGGCGGTGCTGCTCTTCGTGATCATCGTCGGCGGCATCTATGGCGGGATCTTCACCGCGACCGAGGCCGCCGCCATCTGCGTGAGCGCGGCCGTCCTGATCGGCTTCCTTCAGCGGCGGCTGAGCCTGCGCGGGCTCTGGGCCGCGGTGCGCGAAACCTGCCTGCAGACGACCGCGATCTTTCTCATTGCCGCGGCGGCCAAGATCTTCGTGGCGTTCATCGCGCTCACCGGCGTCGCGGGCGACATCGTCGGCGCGGTGCAGGCGGCGGAGCTGTCCCCGGTGCTCCTGCTGACGGCCATTGCCCTCATCTACCTCGTGCTGGGGATGTTCCTCGATCCGATCGGGATCATGGTGCTGACGCTGCCGCTGATGGTGCCGCTGGTCGAGACCTACGGCTTCGATCTGATCTGGTTCGGCGTCGTGGTCATCAAGCTTCTCGAGATCGGCCTCATCACCCCGCCGGTCGGGCTCAACGTCTTCGTCATCGCAGGCGTCGTGGGCCGGGAGGTCGGGATCGACCGGATCTTCTCGGGCATCCTGCGCTTTCTTTCGGTGGACGTGATCGTCCTGATCCTGATCATGGCGTTCCCGATCCTGTCGCTGCTCATTCCGGGGTCGATGTGATGACCGACGCGCCCGAAACCGATCGCCGCTTTGCCACCACGCTCGCGCGCGGGCTCGCCGTGCTGCGCGCGTTCCGGCCCTCGGACGACGGGCTGGGCAACGCGGAGATCGCGGCCCGGACCGGCCTGCCGAAATCCACGGTCTCGCGGCTGACCTTCACGCTGCAATCGCTGGGCTACCTTTCGCACACGCGGCGCGGCGACCGCTATCGGCCCGGGCCCGCGCTGATGGCGCTCGGCAACGTCGCGGCGTCGTCGCTGTCGTTCATGGAACTGGCCGGCGGCCCGATGCAGCGGCTCGCCGACGAAACCGGCACTCTGTCCCTGATCCTCGTGCGCGACGGCGCGAAGCTTCTGATCGTGAAGACGTGGCGCCCGCGCGACGTCGCCTCCCTCTGGCTCGAGGTGGGGCACCGTCTGCCGCTCGGCGGCACGTCATCGGGGCACGCAATGCTCGCCGCGCTGCCCGACGACGCCTTCGACGAGGTCGTCGCCGCCGACGAGCGGCTCGCAGAGGGCCGCGGCGCGGAGATCCGCAAGACAGCCTACGCGCAGCTGGTGACGGGCGGATTCGTCGTCGCGCCGCCCGAGGCGTACTACACTCCGAACATCGCGGCGGTGTCCAAGCCGTTTCACGCCCACGACCTGAACGAGCCCGTGGTCTTTTCCTGCGGCGCGATGCCGAAGGACCTGAGCCAGGAGCGGATCCGCACCGAGGTCGGACCGAAGCTCGCTCACACGGTGCAGGGGCTGGAACGGATGCTGGGCCAGAGCTCGGCCATCGCCATGCGCGGATGAGGAACAGACACGACATGACGAAACCAACCCAAGCGGAGATCCGATGACCGAACCCGTCCGCTACGAAACGGAGGGCGAGATCGCCCTCATCACCATCGACAACCCGCCGGTGAACGCGCTCGGCCATGCCGTGCGGCAGGGCCTCGTCGCCGCGATCGAGCGGTTCGAGGAAGACGACGCGCGCATCGCGGTCCTGCTCGGCGCCGGCCGGCTGTTTCTCGGGGGCGCCGATATCTCCGAGTTCGGCAAGCCGCCGCAGGATCCGTGGTTGCCAGAGGTGGTGAACCGGATCGAGGACTGCACCAAACCGGTGGTCGCCGCGATCCACGGCGCCGCGCTCGGCGGCGGTCTGGAGGTCGCGCTCGGATGCCACTACCGCGTTGCGCTGCCGGGAACGAAGCTCGGCCTGCCGGAAGTCACGCTGGGCATCCTGCCCGGGGCCGGCGGCACGCAGCGGACGCCGCGCCTGACCGGCATGGCGAAGGCGCTCGAGATGATCACCAGCGGCGTGCCAATCGGCCCCGACGACGCGCTGGCCTCCGGGCTGATCGATCGGATCGGTGACGGCGACGCGCCCTCGGCCGGCATTGCCTTCGCGACCGACCTGCTTTCCGACGGGGCCGAGCGACGCCCGGTCGGCGCGTTGCCGCGCCCGACGGCGGACGCCGAGGCAGTGGCGGCGACCGAAGCCACGCTCGAGAAACGGGCCCGCGGTCTCGTCGCACCACAACACGCGATGCGCGCGGTAATCGCAGCGTCGGAACATGATCTCGAGGCCGGGCTGGCCGAAGAGCGCCGGCTCTTCAACGAACTGATGGAGACACCGCAGCGCGAGGGGCTGATCCATGCCTTCTTCCTCGAGCGCAAGGTGTCGCAGCTGCCCGAGATCGACGGTGTGTCGCCGCGCGAGGTCGGTCATGTCGGCGTGATCGGCGGCGGCACGATGGGCGCGGGCATCGCGACCGCGGCGTTGCTGTCGGGCCTGCGCGTGACGCTGATCGAGCGCGACACGGCCGCCGCCGACAAAGCCCGTGCGACGATCGAGAAGAACCTCGCCGGCGCCGTCAAGCGCGGCAAGCTCGCCGAGGACAAGCGCGACGAGATCCTCTCGGACGCCTTCGCGACAGGCACCGATCACGCGGCCCTGTCGGACGCCGACCTCGCCATCGAGGCGGTGTTCGAGTCGATGGAGGTGAAGCGCGAGGTCTTCGAAGCGCTCGACGCGGTGATGAAACCGGGCGCGATTCTCGCGACGAACACCTCCTACCTCGACGTGAACGAGATCGCGGCGGCCACGAAACGGCCCGCCGATGTGATCGGGCTTCACTTCTTCTCGCCCGCGCACGTGATGAAGCTCCTGGAGGTCGTCGTCGCCGACCAAACCGCGGCAGACGTCACCGCCACGGCCTTCGCGCTGGCCAAGCGCCTGCGCAAGATCGCCGTGCGGGCCGGCGTCTGCGACGGCTTCATCGGCAACCGGATGCTGTCGCACTATCGGGGCGCGGCAGACCGTCTGGTCCTGATGGGCGCGTCGCCGTTTCAGATCGACCGCGCACTGACCGAGTTCGGCTTCGCCATGGGGCCCTTCGCGGTGGCGGACCTCGCCGGCCTCGACATCGGCTTCATGACGCGCGAGCGGAAGGCCGCGACCCGCGATCGGCGCGATGTCGTTCCGACATGGGCGGATGAGCTCTATCACCTCGGCCGGCTCGGCCAGAAAACCGGGCGCGGCTACTACATTTACGAGGACGGCGCGCGCGGCGGCACACCGGACCCAGAGGTCGAGACGCTGATCGCCAAGGCCCGTGAGGACGCCGGCATCACCCCGCGCGAGGTCACCGACGACGAGATCGTGCGGCGGTACATGGCCGCGATGGTCAACGAGGGCGCCCGCGTCGTGGGGGAGGGCATCGCCCGACGGCCGCTGGACGTGGATGCGGTCAAGCTCTTCGGATACGGCTTTCCGCGCTATCGCGGCGGACCGATGAAATGGGCCGACATGCAGGGCCTCGACGGCCTGCTCGGCGACATCCGTGCCTGGGAGGCGAACGATCCGTTCTTCTGGGCGCCGGCCCCGCTTCTCGAGACGCTGGTCTCGGACAACCGCAATTTCGACAGCCTGAACGACCGGGCCTGAGGAGACCGCCATGAAAGACGCCGTCCTCGTCTCCGTCGCCCGCACCGCCATCGGCAAGGCGGCGCGCGGCACCTTCAACATCACCCACGGCACCGATCTCGTCGGTCACACCGCCGCCGCCGCGGTCGAGCGTGCGGGGCTGGACCCCGCGCTGATCGAGGATTCGATCTGGGGCTGCGGCTATCCGCAGGGCGTGACGGGCCGCAACATCGCCCGGCAGGCGGTGATCCGCGCCGGGCTTCCCGTCACCGTGGCGGGAACCACGGTCAATCGCTTCTGCGCCTCGGGCCTGCAGGCCATCGCGATGGGCGGGCACATGATCGGCGCCGAGGGTGCACGCGCGGTGCTTGTCGGCGGCGTCGAATCCATCTCGGGCGTGCAGCCGCCACCCGACGAGTCGCCGAGCGACTGGATCATGGAGCACAAGCCGGACCTTTACCTGCCGATGATCGACACCGCCGACATCGTCGCCGAACGCTACGGGATCTCTCGGCAGGCGCAGGACGAACTGGGCTACCAGTCCCAGATGCGGACCGCCGCCGCGCAGGAGGCCGGACGCTTCGACGACGAGATCGTGCCGATGACCGTGACAAAGGCGGTCAAGAACAAGGAAACCGGAGAGGTGACCCACGAGGAGGTCACCATCGCGCAGGACGAGTGCAACCGCCCGTCGACCACGCTCGACGGCCTGCAAAAGCTCCAGCCCGTGCGCGGCGAAGGCAAGTACATCACCGCCGGCAACGCCTCGCAGCTATCCGACGGCGCCGCCGCGCTCGTGATGATGGACGCCGACGAGGCTGCGCGCGCGGGCCTGGCGCCGCTCGGCCGCTTCGCCGGCTTTGCCGTCGCCGGCTGCGAGCCCGACGAGATGGGCATCGGCCCCGTCTACGCCGTGCCGCGCCTGCTGGAGCGCGCCGGGCTGAAGGTCTCCGACATCGACCTGTGGGAGCTGAACGAGGCCTTCGCGAGCCAGGCGCTCTATTGCCGTGACGCGCTCGGCATCGACAACGACATCCTGAACGTCGACGGCGGCTCCATCGCCGTGGGTCACCCCTTCGGCATGACCGGTGCGCGGATGACCGGCCACCTGATGATGGAGGGCCGCCGCCGCGGCGCGAAGTGGGGCGTCGTGACCATGTGCGTGGGCGGCGGCCAGGGGGCCGCGGGCCTGTTCGAGATCTACAGCTGATCGCGCCAGCGACGGCACACAAGAGAGGAGCAAGCGATGGACCTCGCCTACACCGATGATCAGAAGGCGTTTCGCGACGAGGTGCGGAGCTTTCTCGACGAGAAACTCCCCAAGCGTCTGTCCGACAAGGTCGCTTCCGGCAAGCGCCTGACCAAGGCCGACTACGAGGAATGGCACGCCATCCTTCATGACAAGGGCTGGCTTGGCGTGACCTGGCCCAAGGAGCACGGCGGCACCGGGTGGGACGCCGTCGAGCGCCACATCTTCGAGATGGAAACCACGCGGGCGAACGCCCCGCGGATCGTTCCCTTCGGCATCAACATGCTCGGCCCGGTGCTGATGAAGTTCGGCTCCGACGAGCAGAAGGCGCATTACCTGCCGCGCATCCTCGACGGGTCGGACTGGTGGTGCCAGGGCTATTCCGAGCCCGGGGCCGGATCGGACCTCGCGTCACTCAAATGCAGCGCGGAGCGGGACGGCGACCACTACATCGTCAACGGCCAGAAGACGTGGACCACGCTCGGCCAGCACGCCAACATGATCTTCTGCCTCGTGCGCACCTCGAAGGAGGGCAAGCCGCAGGAGGGAATCTCGTTCCTGCTGATCGACATGGACAGCCCCGGCGTGTCGGTCCGGCCGATCGTGCTGATCGACGGCGAAGCCGAGGTGAACGAGGTCTGGTTCGACAACGTGAAGGTCCCCGCCGAGAACCTCGTCGGTGAGGAGAACAAGGGCTGGACCTACGCCAAGTACCTGCTGACCCACGAGCGCACCAACATCGCCGGCGTCGGCTTCTCGACCGCCGCGCTGGCCTCGCTCAAGCGGATCGCCGGGCTCGAGATGCAGGACGGCAAGCCGCTGATCGAGAACCCGCTCTTCGCCGCCAAGGTCGCGCAGGTCGAGATCGACCTGATGGCGATGGCCACCACCAACCTGCGGGTCGTCGCCGCAGCGGCCGCCGGCCAGGCGCCCGGGCCCGAAAGCTCCATGCTCAAGATCAAGGGCACGGTGATCCGCCAGGAGATCAATCACCTGACCCGCCGCGCCGTGGGCCCCTACGCCCTTCCCTTCGTGTCCGAAGCGCTCGAGGACGGCTCCAACGTCGAACCCGTCGGGCCGGACTACGCGCTGCCGGCGGTGCAGAGCTACTTCAACAACCGCAAACTCTCGATCTACGGCGGGTCGAACGAGGTCCAGCGCGGCATCATCACCAAGGCCATCCTCGAGCTGTGATCCCGCGATACCCGGAGAATACCGAATGAATTTCGAATTGACCGACGAGAGGCAGATGCTGCAGGACAGCCTGCGGCGCTACCTCTCCGACACCGTCACGCCCGAGCTTCTGCACAAGGCGACCGAGGCCGGATCCGGGCACAGCGACACGCTGTGGCAGGGCCTGTCCGAGATGGGCGTATCCGGCGCGCTGTTTTCCGAAGACGACGGCGGGTTCGGCGGCACCGGCTTCGACCTGAGCGTCGTGTTCGAGGAAATGGGCCGCGTCGGCGCGTTCGAGCCGCTGATCGAAAGCGGGATCCTCGCCGGCGGCCTGATCGCCGCGCTC
Source organism: Roseivivax jejudonensis (assembly GCF_900172265.1). Lineage (GTDB taxonomy): Bacteria > Pseudomonadota > Alphaproteobacteria > Rhodobacterales > Rhodobacteraceae > Roseivivax > Roseivivax jejudonensis. The sequence continues at coordinate 962,140 of NZ_FWFK01000001.1, forward strand.
GGCTCCGACGCGCAGAAGGCGCTGATCGAGGAGATCGTCGCCGGCGGGACGATCCTGACCCTCGCCCACGGCGAGCCCGGCAGCCGCTACGACCTCGCCCATGTCGAGACGCAGGCAACCGCGACCGACGACGGCTACACGCTGTCTGGTCGCAAGAGTCTCGTGATGGCCGCCTCCGCCGCCTCGCACGCGGTGGTCAGCGCGCGCACCTCCGGCGACCGGCGCGACGCGGCCGGCATCTCGCTGTTTCTCGTGCCCCTCGACGCCGACGGGCTCGAGATCCGCGACTACCCGATGAATGGTGGGGGCCGCGCGGCGGAACTCGCACTGACCGACGTGACGCTGCCCGCCGATGCCCGCATCGGACCGGAGGGCGATGCCCACGCAGCGCTCGAAACCGCGCAGGCCCGCGCCATCTGTGCGCAATGCGCCGAGGCGGTCGGTCTTATGGACGCGATCAAGGACCTGACCGTCGGCTACCTGCAGCAGCGGCGGCAGTTCGGGCAGCCCATCGGCAAGTTCCAGGCGCTCCAGCACCGCATGGCGGACCTCTTGATCGAGATCGAGCAGGCGCGCTCGGCTGTGATCAATCTCGCCGGTCATCTCGAGGCACCGCGCACCGACCGCGAGCGCCATGTCAGCGCCGCCAAGAATCTCGTCGGCCGCACCGCGAAGCTCGTGGTCGAGGAGTCGATCCAGATGCACGGCGGTATCGGCATGACGATGGAATATGCGCTCGGTCACCTCGCCAAGCGCCTGACGATGATCGATCACCGCTTCGGCGACGCCGACTGGCATCTCGAGCGCTTCATCCGCCTCGCCGCGGCATGAGCGTGATCGCCGACGAGACCGGCGCACAACGCGCGCTCGGCTACGTCATCGACGTGGGCGACCCCGAGAGCGCGCGCTGCTGGCTCGACGTGACCGAGGCGCACACCAACCGCCACGATGTCCTGCACGGCGGCATCGCCTCGCTTCTGCTCGACAGCGCCATGGGCGCCACCGGATCGCTCACGGTCGATCCCGCCGGGCGCGCGCCGTTTCTCACGGTCTCGCTCACGACCCAGTTCCTCACGCCGGCCCGCGCGGGTGAACGGGTGACCGCCGTGGGCCGGATCACCGGCGGCGGGCGGTCGCTGCTCTTCATCGCGGGCGAGCTTCGCGCGGACACCGGCACGCTGGTCGCCAGCGCCACTGGCGTTTTCAAGCGCGTGCCCGACCGGACTGGCTGAGACGACCGACGTCGAAGCATCGGAGGATCAAAAACGTGAATACCGAACGCATACACGAGATGCTCGACAGAAATGCAGCGTCGCGGCCTGAGGCGGCGGCCATCGTCGATACCGACGGCCGGGTCGTATCCTGGGCGACGTATGCCGCTCTCTCGCACGAGATGGCGGAGCACATGCAGGCCGCCGGTCTCGCCGCCACCGACCGCGTCCTGATCGTTGCCGAGAACTGCCTCGCCGCCGCCGCCGCGATCTTCGGCGCGAGCCGCATCGGCGCCATCGCGGTGCCCGTCAACGCGCGCATGACCAGCCCGGAACTCGACCGCATCAGCGCACATGCCGATCCCGCGCTCGTCCTCTACACGAGCCACGTCTCCCCGGAGGCAGCCGCCCACGCCGCCGCCGCGCGTGCGGCGTCCCATCCCACCGGTGCCGGCGCGCTTCACGCAATGGCCCGCGGCGGCAGCGCGGAGCCGGGGGCCGAGGACGTCGCGGTCCTGCTCTACACCACGGGCACCACGGGCGACCCGAAGGGCGTCATGCTGACCCACGCCAATCTCGGATTCGCCGCCCGCGCCTCGGCCGAGCTGCGCGCGATGACCCCGGCCGACAGGATCTATGGCGCCTTGCCGATCACCCACGTCTTCGGCCTCGCCTCTATGCTCATGGCCGGGGCCCATGCCGGCACGGCGATCGAGCTTGCCGCGCGCTTCCGGCCTGCCGCGCTCCACGACGCGCTGCGCGCCGGCATCACCGTCCTGCCGGCCGTACCGCAGATGCACGCGCTGCTGATGGCCCATGCCGCCGAACACGGGCACGCCCGGCTCGAAGACGCGGCGTTGCGCTACGTCTCCTCCGGCGCGGCGCCGCTCGATCCGGCGTGGAAGCGCAAGGCCGAGGCGTTCTACGGCCTTCCGCTGCAGAACGGCTACGGCATGACCGAGAGCACCGCCGGATCCTCGGGCACCCGCAACCCGATCGGCTCGCCCGACACCAGCGTCGGCCCGCCGCTGCCGGGCGTGGAGGTCGCCATCGATGACAGCCTGGGCGCCGAGCCCGGCACCGGCGAGGTCCTGACCCGGGGACCGCACGTGATGAAGGGATATTTCCGCAATCCCGACGCCACAGCCGCGGCGCTCCGCGACGGCTGGCTGCACACAGGGGACCTCGGCCGGATCGATGCCGAGGGTCGGCTGCACATCGTCGGCCGCGCGAAGGAGCTCATCATTCGCGGCGGCTTCAACGTCTACCCGCCCGAGGTCGAGGCCGCGCTCAACGACCATCCCCAAGTGGTGCAATCCGCCGTGATCGGCCGCCCGCGCGCCGGCTCCGAGGACATTCTCGCCTTCGTGCAATGCGCCGCGCCGGCCCCGGACCCCGAGGAACTGCGCAGCTTCGCGTCCGCGCGCCTCTCGGCCTACAAGCGCCCCACGCACATCCTCGTCGTGGACACCCTGCCTGCCGCACCCTCGGGCAAGGTGCTCAAGCACAAGCTCTTGGCACACTTCGCGGACCGCCTCGACCACGGCGCGCCGGGCTGACCGCACCCCCTTCTTCTTGGTGAAATACTCCGGAGAGCGCGAGAGGCAGAGCCTCTCGCACGCGCCAAGCAGGCGCGTCGCTCAAGTTCCGACGATCTCGCGCAGGCCGGCAATCTTGGCGGCGGCCTTCTCCTTGGCACCGCGCGCCGCCTCGGCCATCATCGCCTCCAGCGCACCGGGATCGGCCATGTACTCGGCAAAGCGCGCGGCGGGCACCTCGAACAGTTCGTCGAGCTTGTCGGCAAGGATGCGCTTGGCGTCGCCGTAGCCCATGCCGCACTCTTCGAAGCGCGCGCGCAGATGCGCGACCTCCGCCGGCTCGGCCAGCGCGGCGTAGAGTTCGTAGACCGTGTTCCCGTCGGGCTCCTTCGGCTCTTCGGGCAGCTTGCTGTCGGTGACGATCTTGTTGATCATCTTGCGACGCGTTTTGGGATCGATGAAGAGCGGAATGGTGTTGCCGTAGCTCTTGGACATCTTCCGACCGTCGAGGCCGACGATCGCCTCGAGGTTCTCCTGCACGGAGTGTTCCGGCAAGGTGAAGAACTCGGTGTCGTAGCGGCGGTTGAAGTAGCCCGCGATGTCGCGCGCGAACTCCACGTGCTGGATCTGGTCGCGGCCCACCGGGACGATCCCGCCATCGAAGAGCAGGATGTCGGCCGACATCAGGATCGGGTAGGTATAGAGTCCCATGTTCACGCCGTCGTCCGGCTGGGCCGACGGCTTTTCGGCGTTGGCGTCGACCGCCGCCTTGTAGGCATGTGCGCGGTTCATCAGGCCCTTCGGCGTCACCGAAGACAGAACCTGCGTCAGCTCAAACACCTCCGGCACATCGGATTGCCGGTAGAAGTTCGTGTGCTCGAGATCGAGCCCGAGCGACAGGAAACAGGCCGCGATCTCATGCGTATAGCGCCGGATTTCATCGGCGTTCCCGATCGAGTTCAGTGCGTGGTAGTTGGCGATGAACAGAAAGTTCTCGCCGCCCGCGTTCGAGGCCATGAGGTCGAGCGTCGGGCGGATCATGCCGGCGTAGTTGCCGATATGGACCTGCCCGGTCGGCTTGATCCCCGTCAGGATCGACTTCTGTGCGCTCATCGCGGATCCCCTTCTTCGATCGGGGCCGAGATGTGGGCCGAACGCGGGTCGGTTGCAAGCCCGAAACCGGGCGGCCCTAGTCCTCGATCGGGTGGTAGCAGGCGAAACGGTGCCGCGCTCCCTCGTACGGCGGAAAGCTTTCGCGGCAGGTCTCGCTCGCGCGCCAGCAGCGTGGATTGAACGGACAGCCCGGCGGCACGTTCATCGGCGACGGCAATTCGCCCTCGAGCTTGATGCGGTTCTTCTCGTGCCGCGGGTCGGCCACAGGGGTCGCCGACAGGAGCGCGCGTGTATAGGGATGGCGCGGATGGGCGAAGACATCGTCCTTCGGCCCCATTTCCACCGGGCGGCCCAGATACATCACCATCACCTCGTCGGCGAGGTGGCGCACCACCGACAGGTCATGGCTGATGAAGAGATAGGCGAGCTGGAACTTCTCCTGCAGGTCGATCAAGAGGTTCAGCACCTGGCTCTGGATCGAGAGGTCGAGCGCCGAGACCGGCTCGTCGAGAACGAGGATCTTGGGCTCGAGCATCAGGGCGCGGCCGACCGCGACGCGCTGGCGCTGGCCGCCCGAGAACATGTGCGGGTAGCGGTCGAAATGCTCGTCGCGCAGGCCGACCATCCGCAGCATGTCGCGCGCGCGCCGCTCGCGCTCCTCGGCGGACACCTCGGGGCGGTTCAGCTTCAGCGGCTCCATCAGCGTCTGGCCGATGGTCTGACGCGGGTTGAGCGAGCCATAGGGATCCTGGAACACGATCTGGACCATGGCGCGCAGGTCGCGGTCGGACGCGGCGCCGCCCGGCCCGACCTCGCGGCCCTCGATCGCCAGCGTGCCGCCCGAGGGCGGCTCGATCATCGTCACCACGCGGGCGAGCGTGGACTTGCCGCAGCCGGATTCGCCCACGACGGCCAGCGTCTTGCCGGGCGTCAGCGCGAAGGACGCGCCGTCCAGCGCGCGAACGGTCGCTGGGCTCGAGAACATGCCGCCGCCGACCTCGTAGTGTCGCTGCAGCGCCTCGGCGGTGAGGATGGCCTCGCTCATGACGCCTTCTCCCGGTTGGTCGGCTCTCCGTGCGAGAGCGGGTAGTGACAGAGCGCGAGGCCCATCTCGCGGCTGGCCTGGACCGGCTCCACCGCCTTGCAGCGCGCGTCGGCGAAGCGGCAGCGCGGCGAGAACAGGCATCCCTCCGGCCGGTCGAACTGTCCCGGTACGACGCCCGGGATCGTCGGCAGGCGCCGTTCGGTCGCGCGTTCAGGCAGCGCCGCCAGGAGCGCGGCGGTGTAGGGATGGTGCGGATCGTCGAAAAGCGCGCCGACCTCCTGCTCCTCGACCTTCTGGCCGGCGTACTGGACCTGCACGCGGTTCACGGTCTCGGCGACCACGCCCATGTCGTGGGTGATGAGGATGAGCGCCATGCCCGTCCGCTCCTGCAGGCCGGTCAGCAGCTCCAGGATCTGCGCCTGGATCGTCACGTCGAGCGCGGTGGTCGGCTCGTCCGCGATCAGCAGCTTCGGTTCGCAGGCAAGCGCCATGGCGATCATCGCCCGCTGGCTCATCCCCCCGGACAGCTGGTGCGGAAACGCGGTCAGGCGCTTTTCGGGCGCCGGGATGCCGACGAGCTGCATCAGCTCGATCGCGCGCCGTTGGCGACCGGCGCGGTCGAGGTCGGTGTGTTTCTTCAGGCTTTCCTTGATCTGGAAGCCGACGGTGAAACACGGGTTGAGCGACGACATCGGCTCCTGAAAGATCATCGACATGTCGCGGCCGATGATGCGGCGACGCTGCTTGGGGGTCATGCCGCGCAGATCATGGCCGTTGAACGCCATGCGGTCGGCGGTCACCGTCGCCGTCCACGGCAGCAGGCCCATGACCGCGAGCATCGACACCGACTTGCCCGATCCGCTTTCGCCGACGATCGCCATGAGGTCGCCGGGCTCAACGGTGATATCGACTCCGTCGACGGCGCGAAAGCTGCCGGAGGTGGTCGAGAAATCGACGGACAGGTTGCGGATTTCGAGAAGAGGCATCGTCTCAGCTCCGCTTCAGTTTCGGATCGAGCGCGTCACGCAGACCGTCGCCCATCAGGTTGATCGCCAAGACCGTGACGAGGATGCACAGGCCCGGGAACGTCACCACCCACCATGCCCGCAGGATGAACTCGCGCGCCTCGGCCAGCATGGTGCCCCATTCCGGCGTCGGCGGCTGCGCCCCCATCCCGAGGAAGCCCAGCGCCGCCGCGTCGAGGATCGCGGTGGAGAACGACAGCGCCGCCTGCACGATGATCGGCGCGAGGCAGTTGGGCAGCACGGTGCGGAACATGATCCGCAGCTTGCCGGCCCCGGCCACGCGCGCGGCCGTGACGTAATCGCGTGTGCGCTCGGAGATCACGGCGGCGCGCGTCAGGCGCACGAAGTGCGGCTGTAGTACGATCGCGATCGCCACCATCGCGTTGAGGAGCGACGGCCCGAGGATCGCCACCAGCACCAGCGCCATCAGCAGCGACGGAAAGGACAGCACGATGTCCATGATCCGCATGATGATCGTGTCGAGCCAGCGCGGCGAAAAGCCGGCGATGACGCCGATCACCACGCCGAAGAACGTGGCCACCGTGACGACGACCAGGCCGATGAAGAACGAGAACCGGGCGCCATGGATGAGCCGCGAGAGCATGTCGCGCCCCAGCGGGTCCGTGCCGAGCGGGAACTGCCACTCCCCGCCCTCGGCCCAGACCGGCGGCACGAGAAGCGAGTTCCGGAACTGCGCGTCCGGCGGGTAGGGCGAGATGATCGGCGCGAAAATGGCGATCAGCAGAAAGAGCAGGAACACCAAGAGGCCGGCCACTGCGCCGCGGTTCTCGCGGAACGCGTTCCAGAAGTCGCGGAAGGGGCTTGGCGGGGCCTGGGCGATGGTGCGCGCCGTGGCGGAGCTGGCATCGGACATGGATCAGCGATTCCGGATCTTTGGGTTGATGGCGCCGTAGAGGATGTCGACCGTCAGGTTCACGATCATCACGATCACCGCGATGATGAGCAGGCCGCCCTGCACCGCCTGGTAGTCGCGGCGGAAGATCGAATCGACCATCCACTTGCCGATCCCGGGCCAGGAGAAGATCGTCTCGGTCAGGATCGCGCCGGCCAGCAGCGTGCCGACCGACAGACCGATCACCGTGACCACCGGGATCATCGCGTTCCGCAGCGCGTGCAGACCGTTGACCCGGAGCGGGGCGAGACCCTTGGCGCGGGCGGTGCGCACGTAATCCTCGCCCAGGACCTCGAGCATGGCCGAGCGCGTCTGCCGCGCGATCACCGCAAGCGGGATCGTCGCGAGAACGATCGTCGGCAGGATCAGGTGCGCGAGCGCCGAACGGAAGGCCCCTTCCTGCCCCGACAGAAGCGAGTCGATGAGCATGAAACCGGTCGGCCCCTCGATGAAATACATCAGCGACATTCGGCCCGACACCGGCGTCCAGCCGAGCCCGGAGGAAAACACGATGATGAGCAGCAGGGCCCACCAGAAGATCGGCATCGAGTATCCGACGAGCGCCGTCGTCATCAGCGCCTGATCGAAGAACTTCCCGCGATTGACCGCGGCGATCACGCCCGCCGGGATCCCGAGGAGGACCGCGAGGAGGATCGCGCAGATCGACAGCTCCAGCGTCGCCGGAAACAGCGCGAGGAACTCGTCGAGGACCGGGCGCTTGGTCACGAAGGACGTGCCCAGATCCCCCTGGAAGATCCCGAACAGGTAGTCGAGATACTGCCGCCACATCGGCTGGTCGAAGCCGAACTGGGCGGCGAGTTCGTTGTAGCGTTCCTCGCCGATCCCGCGCTCGCCCGCAAGGAGCGTGATCGGGTCGCCGGGCAGGAGCCGGATGAAGGCAAACGACACGATCGTGACACCGATGAAGGTCGGCACGAAGGTCAGCAGCCGGGAGAGGACGAAGCGCAGCATCAGCCGAGGATCCTCAATTCGCGTGGAAAGGTGGTGAGCGAGCGGTTCCCGGTCTCGGTCACGAGAATGTCGTCCTCGATCCTGACACCGAAACGCCCCGCCGCATACAGGCCGGGCTCGTTGGTGAAGACGGCGCCGGCCGGCACGGCGGCGTGGTTGCCGCGCATGATGTAGGGCGCCTCGTGCACCTCCCGGCCGAGCCCGTGGCCGGTCTTGGTGCGGATCCGGTCGGCGAAGCGGGACGCTTCGAGAACACCGATCACGGCATCGTCGATCTCGTGCGCGGTCACGCCGGCGCGGGCGACCTCGTGACCCCGCGCATTGGCGGCACGCACCGTCTCGTAAACCTCGTGCGCCTCGTCGGAGGCGGACCCGACGAAAAAGGTGCGCGTGATGTCGGCCGCGAAGCCGCCCCAACGCGCGCCGAAATCGATCAGGAGCGCGTCACCGTCCTCGATCGCCTCGTCGCGGGCGATGGCGTGGGCGTTTGCCGAGTGCGCGCCGGACGCGACGAGCGGGCCGAACGCGCTGCCTTCCGCGCCGTGCGCAAAGAGCGCGGCCACCAGCCGGCGCTCCACGTCCTTTTCGGTGGTGCCGACACGCACAGTCTCCAGAACCTCGCCCAGCGCGGTCTCCGAGATCCGGATCGCCTCTTCGAGGGCGGCGATCTCGGCATCCGTCTTGACGAGGCGCAGACCGCTGATCGCACTCTCGGCATCGTGGACGGCAAGGCCCGGATACGCCGCGACGAGCGCGTGATGCACGAACACGCGCATCACCTGCCCTTCGACCGCGAGGCTGGCCATCGGCAGGTGGCGGGCCAGTGCCGCGAAGGCGTCGGCATAGCCGTCCTGATCGCGCCAGTCGAAGACCTCGCCCTCGAACTCCAGCGCGGCCCAGGAACTCAGCTCCAGGTTCGGCACGATGGCGGCAGGCGCGCCCTCGGTCGGGATCACCACGAGCGTCGGGCGTTCGGATGTGGAGAAATGCGCGTCGTAGAGCCGCTCGAAGTTCGGGCCGGGCACGAGCGCGAGCGCCTCGACGCCGAGGTCGCGCGCCAGTGCGCGATGCTCTGAATAGCGATCTGTCATGGGCGCGGTCCCTTAGCGGCGGCTCGGGCAGGCGGCAAGGCGATGCGCGCCGGTCCGCCGAAACGACGAGCGGCCGGGGCGTCGCGCACCCCGGCCGCTCTGTTGTGTCAGCCGATCACTCGGCGAGGCTCACGCCGTAGAAGATGTGACCGCCGAACGGGTCGATCTTGTAGTCCTGGACTTCGGGCCGGATCGGCTCGAACACCACGGAGTGCGCGATGGTCGCCCACGGCGCCTGCTCCTTGAAGACGACCTGCGCCTCCCGGTAGAGCTCGGCACGTTCGGATTGCTCGGAGGTCACCTTGGCTTCCTCGATCAGCTCCTGGAACGGCTCGTGGCACCACTGCGCGCGGTTCGATCCGCCGACCGAATCACATCCCAGCAGCACGGCGAGGAAGTTGTCCGGGTCGCCGTTGTCGCCGGTCCAGCCGAGCAGCACGGCGCCTTCGCGGTCCTCGGCCTTCGAGCGCTCGAGATACTCGCCCCACTCGTAGGACACGATCTCAACGTCGACGCCGACCTGGCTGAAGTCTTCCTGCAGCAGTTCGGCCATGCGGCGCGCGTTCGGGTTGTAGGGACGCTGCACCGGCATCGCCCAGATCTCCATCGACAGGTCGGTCACGCCGGCCTCTTCGAGCATCTGGCGCGCGGCCTCGGGGTCGTAGGGATCGTCCTCGACCTCGTCGTTGTAGGACCAGATCGTCGGCGGGATCGGGTTCTTGGCCGCGGTACCCGCGCCCTGGAACACCACGTCGATGATCGCCTGCTTGTCGATGGCCATGTTGAGGGCCTTGCGCACCTCGACCTGGTCGAACGGCTCAACCTGCGTGTTGTATGCGAGATAGCCGACGTTCAGGCCTTCCTGGCTCATCAGGTTGACGTTCTCGTCCGACTCCATCGCGTCGAGGTCCGCCGGGTTCGGATACGGCATGACGTGGCACTCGCCCGCCTGCAGCTTCTGGTAGCGGACGCTCGCGTCGGGCGTGATGGCGAAGACGAGGTTGTCGATCGGCGCGGCGCCCTTCCAGTAGTCCTGGTTGGCGCTGTAGCGGATCACCGCATCCTTCTGGTAGCCGACGAAGGAGAACGGACCGGTGCCGATCGGTGCCTGGTTCAGCATCTCTGGCGTGCCGGCTTCCTGCAGCTGGTCGGCGTATTCCTTCGAAAGGATCGACGCGAAATCCATCGCCATGTTGGCGATGAACGGCGCTTCGGGCCGGGTCAGGTTGAAGCGCACGGTGTAGTCGTCGACCTTCTCGATGCTCTCGATCAGGTCGGGCATCGACATGGCGTTGAAGTACTCCCAGGTGCCGCCCGAGTACCCGTTGTAGGGGTTCTCTTCGTTGCCCTGGCGATCGAACGAGAAGATCACGTCGTCCGCGTTGAACTCGCGGCTGGGCGTGAACTGGTCGTTCGAGTGAAACTGCACGCCCTGGCGGAGCGTGAAGGTGTAGGAGGTGCCGTCCTCGGACACTTCCCAGCTTTCGGCGAGGCCGGGCACGATGTCGGTGGTGCCGCGCTCGAACTCCACGAGCTTGTTGTAGATCTGGCGCGACGAGGCGTCGAAGGTCGTGCCGGCCGTGTAGAGCGCAGGGTCGAACCCCTCGGGCGAGCCTTCGGAGCAATAGATTAGCGTCTGCGCCGAAGCCGCCGCGCTCAGCGCGAGCACGGCTGCGCCGGCCGCCAGCGTGGTGCGGATAAGTGTCATCGAGTGACCTCCCGTGATGCGTTGTTGTCCGGCGCTCTTGTTCGGCGCCGACATGTCGAAACCGTGACCCCGGGCGGCAAGCGATGCAAACCGGTATCTCCATGCATTTTTGCAAGAGCGGATTTGCGCGCATTTCCGGCGCAACTTTCGGACCGGGAGCGGAGTCCAATCGCAAGATCCGGGAGGTGACGCAGGGTCGCATACGGACGTCGCGATCGGCGCGCGGGCCCGGCGCGCACCGTTGCGTCGGCTCAGCGGTCGGACGTGACCGGGAAGGCGATCGCCTCCTCGTTCCAGCCATGAACGGTGCACCGGGCCCGCACGAAGATCTCGCGCGCGCCATCGGGCACCATGACCGACCCGAGCGAGCGGGTGAACGGCTGCTCGGTCTCGTGCGGATGCAAAAGCTCCCGCGTGCCTAGGACGGTGCCGTCGGCCGTCTCGACGCGCCAGGCGTCGGCATAGTGATCCCAGCCGGTATCGGGGTGTGCCAGCGTCACCGACACACGCCACGACATCCCGGTCTTCTCCATGGTCATGTCACGGACCTCGGGGCTGTCCGCCGCGAGCGTCGTGGCCGTCGCGGCCCATGCGACCGCTGCAAGCATCGCTTTCATCACGTTCCCCCTGCTGTCCCGAGCACGTTTCACGGAAGCGGGCGGCGCGGCAACCGTTGGCCTTGGGTCAGCGACCGCGCGGGCCGTCACCTTTGCGTGTCGCATCCGGCGTGGCCGGCCCCGCCGGCGACCGCAGCAGCACCTCGCGCGACGCCGACACGAATTCGCGCCGCAGGATGACGATGACCGTGATCGCCGTCGCGGCCAGAAGTGCCGACGCCCCCAGGAGCCACGCCGACGCCGCGATGCCAAGATAGACCGAGCGGAGGCCGCGATTGTAGCTGCGAGCGGCGGTCACGTTGATCTCGCCCGCCTGCGCAGCGCGCGGAAAGGCCAGCGGATCGGCCGGGTCGTTCGGCACCGCCGCCATCAGCACCGAGCAGTACCCGAACAGGCGATGCGACCAGACGAACTTCAGGAACGCGTTGGCCGCGAAGAGCACCATCAGCAGGATCTTGATCTCCCACACCGCCGTCGGCGCGTCGTCGGCGGTGATGTCCTGCACGACCCCCGACAGCAGTTCGGCATTGCCGATCAGGGCGAAACCGCCACCGATGGCGATCATCGCTGCCGAGGCGAAGAATGCCGTGCCCTGCCGGAGATTGGCGACGATCTGGCTGTCGAAGATACGCGGATCGCGGGTCACGAACTGCCGCATCCATTCGCGCCGGAACTCCGCCATCAGGACCGAAACCGACGGGCGCGACGCCGGCGGATGCTCCACCACGACGGTAAGCGCGATCCAGACGGCGAAGAGCAGCGCCACCGCCACGAGGTCCAGTGTCGAGAACAGCGCAATGCGATCCAGAAGGGTCATCGCCGCGCCTCAGAACGGCTTGGCCACGACGACCCAGAGCACCGCCAGCACGCCCAGAACGCTGATCTCGTTGAAGATGCGAAGGAAGCGGTCGCTTTCGTCGAACCGGCCGCGACGCGCGCGCAGCACCATCAGCCCGGTCCAGCCGTAATGCGCCACGAGCGCGAGGACGAGCCCGAGCTTGAGCCAGACCCAGCCGGGCATCGCCAGAAGCCCCCCGAGCCACAGCCCCGTGAGGATCGCGATCACGCCGAGGCCCGCGGAGAACCGGTAGAGCCGGATGGTCAGATCCCCGAGCGGCCCGAACTCACCCAGTCGCGCATGCTCGCGCTTCCAGTAGATGAGGGCGCGCGGCACCGCGAAAATGGAGGTCATCCACCCCATCACGCACAGAAGATGCACGATCTTGATCCATGTCATGTCGGCATAGCTGCGCCAAAGGCAGGATGCGCGCAAGAGGCAGGGGTGCGCCTCTTGGGACGGGCGAGCGCGTCGTGCGTGACGTATGCGGCGACGTTCGCCCGTTTCGGCCCCCGCCTGGGCCGGCCGCGCGCGCCGACGCCGCATGTGCCGCACCTAGTCAAGCCCGACCGGAGCGCCTACCATCCGGGCAACCGGAGGAGACGACCCATGCAGATGCCGGACCCTGACGCCGTCCTGATCGGCCGAAAAGCGGACATCGTGTCCAAGCTCGAGCGCCTGTTGCCCGCCGATGCCGTGATCTCGGACATCGCCGAGACGCGCGCCTACGAATGCGACGCGCTGACCGCGTACCGGTGTCCGCCGCTCGCCGTCGTCCTGCCCGGCTCGACCGAGGAGGTCGCCGCCGTGCTGCGGCTCTGCCATGCAGAGGGCGTCCCGGTCGTGCCGCGCGGCGCGGGCACCTCGCTGGCGGGCGGCGCCCTGCCGACGGCCGACAGCGTGATCCTTGGCGTCGCGCGCATGACCGAGGTGCTGGAGACCGACTACAACAACCGGGTCATCCGGGTCGAAACCGGCCGCACCAACCTGTCGGTCACCGGTGCCGTCGAAGAGGACGGCTTCTTTTACGCGCCCGATCCGTCGTCGCAGCTGGCCTGCGCCATCGCCGGCAACATCGCGATGAACTCGGGCGGCGCGCATTGCCTGAAATACGGCGTGACGACCAACAACCTGCTCGGTGTCACCATGGTCACCATGGACGGCACCGTGCTCGAGCTGGGCGGCGCGCATCTCGACGCGGCCGGCTACGATCTGCTGGGTCTCGTCTGCGGCTCCGAGGGCCAGCTCGGCATCGTGACGGAGGCGACGCTTCGCATCCTGCCCAAACCCGAGGGCGCCCGTCCGGTGCTCATGGGCTTTTCCTCCAACGAGGTTGCCGGCGCCTGCGTGTCCGACATCATCAAGGCGGGCGTCCTGCCCGTGGCGATCGAGTTCATGGACCGCCCGTGCATCCGTGCCTGCGAGGCCTTCGCCAAGGCCGGCTATCCTGATTGCGAGGCGCTCCTGATCGTGGAGGTCGAGGGCTCGGACGCGGAGATCGACCATCAGCTCGGGCTGATCAAGCAGATCGCCCGCGGCCACGACCCGGTGGAGCTTCGCGAGGCGGCCGACGCCGACGAGGCGGGCCGCATCTGGCTCGGCCGCAAATCGGCGTTCGGCGCGATGGGCCAGATCAACGACTACATCTGCCTCGACGGGACGATCCCGGTGTCGGAACTGCCCAGGGTACTGACGCGGATCGGCTCGCTGGCCGCCGAGTACGGGCTCGAGGTCGCCAATGTCTTTCACGCGGGCGACGGCAACATGCACCCGCTGATCCTGTTCAACGCCAACACGCCCGGCGAGCTCGAGAAGGCCGAGGGCCTTGGCGCCGACATCCTGCGGCTCTGCGTCGAGGTCGGCGGCTGCCTGACCGGCGAACACGGCGTCGGCGTCGAGAAGCGCGACCTGATGGCCGACCAGTACGCGCCCGCCGATCTCGAGGCGCAGATGGCGGTGAAAGACGTCTTCGACCCGGCGTGGCTGCTGAACCCGGCGAAGGTGTTTCCGCTGCAGGTCTCGGAGGCCCGGCGGACGGCCCGGCTGGCGGCGGAGTGACCGGGGCTCCGCCCCGGACCCCGGAGTATTTTCGCCAAGAAGAAGCAGGAAGCGGCATGCGACCGACGAGCGAAGAGGAACTGAGCGCGCTGGTGGCGGAGGCCAGCGGGCCGCTGGTCATCCGGGGCGGCGGCACCCGCGGCATCGGGCGCCCTGTGACCGGCGAGGTGCTCGAAACCGGCGCGCTCACGGGGATCGCGCTCTACGAACCGGGCGCGCTGACCCTGGTCGCCAAGGCCGGCACACCGGTTGCGGAGATCGAGGCGGCGCTCTCCGCCGAGGGACAGCGGCTCGCCTTCGAGCCGATCGACTGCCGCGGACTGCTCGGACGCGAGGGCACGCCGACCATCGGCGGTGTCGTGGCGGCGAACGCCTCGGGACCCCGCCGCATCCAGGCCGGCGCGTGCCGCGATCACATGCTGGGGGTGCGGTTCGTCGACGGCACCGGCGCGGTGGTCAAGAATGGCGGGCGAGTGATGAAGAACGTGACCGGCTACGACCTCGTGAAGCTGATGGCCGGAAGCCACGGGACGCTCGGCGTTCTGACCGAGGTCGCGCTCAAGGTTCTTCCGGCGCCGGAAATGTCGGCGACGTTGAGTTTTGCGGGTCTCTCGACCGAGCGGGCGGTCGCGGCGATGTCCGCGGCGCTGGGCTCGCCGTTCGAGGTCACGGGGGCCGCACACCTGCCGGACGGGTCCGACGGCACCGCCGAGACGCTCCTGCGGATCGAGGGGTTCGACGACTCGGTCGCGTATCGCGCAGAGCGTCTTCGCGCGCTTCTCGAGGCGTTCGGCACCGCCCGGATCGACCGCCACGAGGGCCGGGAGGCCGGGCCCTGGGCGGCGGTGCGCGATGTCGCGGCGTTCCACGACGCGCCCGGCGATGTCTGGCGCATCTCCGTCAAACCGTCGGACGCGCCGGCGATCGCACGGGCGGCGGACGCCGAGGGCCTCGTCTTCGATTGGGGTGGCGGGCTGATCTGGGCGCGCGTGCCCGCGGGCACCGACCTGCGTGCGCGGATCGGCCCCTTCGCCGGTCATGCCACTCTTATGCGCGGCGACGAGGCCACGCGCGCCGCGCTGCCGGTCTTCCAGCCGGAGCCTGCGCCGGTCGCGGCCCTGTCCGACGGGCTGCGGCAGCGCTTCGACCCGCGGGGCGTCCTCAATCCCGGGCTCATGGCCTGATCACGGCCCGAGCCTTCCGAAACACCGACCACCGCCAGGACCCGATGCAGACCACATTCACCGACGCCCAGCTTCGCGATCCCGATACCGCGCGGTCCAACGAGATCCTGCGCGCCTGCGTGCATTGCGGCTTCTGCACCGCCACCTGCCCGACCTACCAGGTGCTGGGCGACGAGCTCGATTCGCCGCGCGGGCGCATCTACCTCATCAAGGACATGCTCGAGAACGAGCGCGTGCCGGACGAGAAGACCGTCCGCCACATCGACCGCTGCCTGTCCTGCCTCGCCTGCATGACGACCTGCCCGTCCGGGGTGCATTACATGCACCTCGTCGATCATGCCCGCACCTATATCGAGGAGCATTACGAACGGCCGTGGCAGGACCGCGCGCTGCGCTGGGTGCTGGCGCGGATCCTGCCCTATCCCGGCCGGTTCCGGGTCGCGCTTCTGGGCGCGAAGATCGGCCGTCCGTTCCGCGCCCTGGTGCCCGACAGGCGCCTGCGCGCGATGCTCGACATGGCGCCCGCGACGATCCCGCCGGTCAGCCGCAACGACGACCCGCAGACCTTTCCGGCCGAGGGCCGGCGCCGCCGGCGCGTCGCGCTGATGACCGGCTGCGCGCAGCGCGCGCTCAACACCGACATCAACGACGCGACGATCCGGCTTCTGACCCGGCTCGGCTGCGAGGTGGTCGTGGCCGACGGGCAAGGCTGCTGCGGGGCGCTGACCCATCACATGGGCAAGACCGACGAAGCCCACGGCACGGCCGCACGCAACATCCGCGCCTGGACCCGCGAGATGGACGGCGACGGGCTCGACGCGATCGTCATCAACACCTCGGGCTGCGGCACGACGGTCAAGGACTACGGACACATGTTCCGCACGGAACCGCTTGCCGCGGACGCCGCGCGGGTGTCCGGCATCGCCGTGGACGTGAGCGAGCTTCTGGCCGAACTGGTTCGCGAGGCCGAGACCGAGACCGGCAACGAGGCGGCGGAGGGGATCGCCGGCACCGACGCGCCGGCCGGGCACGGCGTCTTCGCGCCGCCGCGGCCCGAGGGGCACGGCCTGCGTGTGGCCTACCACGCCGCCTGCTCGCTGCAGCACGGCCAACAGATCAAGAGCCACCCCAAGGACCTGCTGAAGCGCGCGGGCTTCGAGGTGGTCGAGCCGGCCGACAGCCACCTGTGCTGCGGCTCCGCGGGCACCTACAACCTGATGCAGCCGGAGATCTCGGCCCAGCTGAAGGACCGCAAGGTCCGCACCCTCGAAGCCAAGCGCCCCGAGATCATCGCCGCGGGCAATATCGGCTGCATGATGCAGATCGGCGCCGGCACCGAGGTGCCGGTCGTGCACACCGTGGAGCTTCTCGACTGGGCCTGGGGAGGGCCGCGGCCGCCGGCGCTTCCGGCCCCCGACTGAGCACCGAGGCTCCCTCTGCGCGCCGCATTTTCGCCCCAGACCGAAGCTACTTCTGTGGGCCAAGCCAACAGGAGTTTCGACTTGCGCGCAGGACTACTCGCCCTCTGCCTCAGCCTTCTCTTGCCAGCGGGCGCCAGCGCCGCGGGCCTTTTGTCTCTCGGTTCGTCGGAAGAGGGCGGCGACTGGGACGCGGTCGGCCGAATCGAGATCGAGGGCCGCGCCTTCTGCACCGGCGCGCTGGTGGCGCCGCATCTCGTCCTGACGGCCGCTCACTGCCTTTACGATTCCGACACCGGGGCGCGCGTCCCGGCCGAGCGGATGCAGTTCCGCGCCGGCTGGCGCAACGGCCGCGCCGCCGCCTACCGCTGGGTGCGTCGCGCCGTGCACCTGCCGGATTTCGTCTACGCCGCGCCGGCGAATTCCGAACGGGTGCGCCACGACGTGGCGCTGCTCGAGCTGCAGCACCCGATCAACAACACCACGATCATTCCGTTCGAGACCGACCGCCGGCCCGACGCGGGGGACCAGATCGGCGTCGTCTCCTATGCCCATGACCGGTCGGAGGCGCCCAGCCTGCAGGAAATGTGCGAGGTGATCTCGCGGCAGGATGGCGTCGTGGTCATGTCATGCAGCGTCGACTTCGGCTCGTCCGGGTCGCCCGTCTTCTCCTTTGCCTCCGGCACGCCACGCATCGTGTCGGTGGTGTCGGCCAAGGCCGAGGCACAGGGCGACGCGGTGTCGCTCGGCATCGGCCTCGACGGCCCGGTGGAGCGTTTGCGCAGCGAGCTCGACCGGGTGCGTGCCGAGGCCGCCCTGCCCGGAACCCGGTCGGTGCAGGCGGGTGCGCGGGTCGAGACCGGCGCGAAGTTCGTCCGCCCGTGATCCGCGCCCTGGCGCTCGCCGTCGCGCTGGCCTGTCCCGGCACGGCACTGGCCCAGGCCGGGCTCGACGCACTCGACCGCCGGTCGGAGCTTTTGGGGTGGGAGGCAGTCGGCCGGCTCGACATGCCGCACGGAACATGCACCGCGACGCTGATCGCGGCCGATGTCGTGCTGACGGCGGCTCATTGCCTGCACGGTCTTGATGCCGACGCCCCGGTCCGGTTCCGCGCCGGGCTCAGCCACGGGCGCGCCGTTTCCGAACGGCAGCTCGCGGGCTGGGTCATGCCCGAACGCTACCGGACCGACCGCGGCGCGCTGGAGCGGACCGAGAGCGTCGGCCTCGATGTCGCGCTCGGCCGACTCGACGCGCCGATCTCGACCACGGATGCCGATCCGTTCCTCGTCCTCACGGACGAGGCGCGCGGCGACGCGCTGAGCGTGGTGTCCTACGGGCGCGGACGGCTCGACGCGCCGTCGCGGCAGGGCACGTGCCGGATCCGGCAACGTTTTACACACGAAGTCCTCGGTTTCGATTGCGACGTGACCTTCGGCTCCTCGGGCGCCCCGGTCTTCGCCCGTCAGGGCCGGCGCATGCGCATCCTGTCGGTGGTGTCGGCCGGCGACGGCGTGCGCGCGTTCGGTCCGCGCGTGGCCGGCCGGATCGCGCCTTTGCAGGCCGCGCTCGACCGCGACGTGCCCGCGCCCGCGAGCACGACGGGCATCAAGCGACTGCGCGTGGGCGAAGGGCGCGCCGGTGCCTCCGGCGCCCGCTTCGTGCGCCCCGAGCGGAGCCCTTGACAGCGGCCGGGCCGCTTCCCAAATTCTCCGATGCGGAACGCCGCGATCGGGTTCCGTGATTCCAAGCGCCTGTTTCCGAACGGAAAAGGCGTTCACATATGGTATCGCTCAACGGAGGATAACCCATGCGTAGCTTCGACTTCGCACCGCTCTATCGGGCCACGGTCGGCTTCGATCAGATCGCCGACATGATGGACCGCGTGCTGGCCAGTGACGTGAGCCAGCCGACCTACCCGCCCTACAATATCGAAAAGACCGCGGACGACGCGTATCGCATCTCGATCGCCGTCGCCGGCTTCTCCGAGTCCGACCTCTCGGTCGAGGTGAAGGACCATGCCCTCGTCGTCTCCGCGCAGAAGGCCGAGGAAGACGGCGATCGCCGGTATCTCCACCGCGGGATCGCCACGCGCGCGTTCGAGCGCCGCTTCCATCTGGCCGATCACGTGCGGGTCGTCGGTGCCAGCCATGCGGACGGCATGCTGCACATCGACCTCGTGCGCGAGATCCCCGAGGCTCTGAAGCCCCGCCGGATCGCGATCGAGAAGGCTGATGGAAACGGCACCGCCAAGGACGTGGTCGACGCCAAGAGCGTCAACTGATCGTCAGCTTGAAGACATTGTCGAACGCCCCGGCCATCGCCGGGGCGTTTTCGCAGGTCGCAGCCCGATCCGCCTTGCGCCCGCTACTCAGCCAAGCGTCCAGATGTCACCAATGATCGTTTCCGGTGCAGGTAGCCGCTCCTTCGCGGGTGCGTCGTAGAGAACGAGAACGCCGCCGTCGACCTCGGGCCACATCACGAGGCCCTCCGGATGGTCGACCGGTCCGCGATACGGCATCTCGGTCACCTGCTCTACCTGCTCTGGCGGCACCATGCCGGACCGGCGCGCGCCCATGAACCCGCGCCAGCGCAGAATGTCCGCGCGCCCGTCGCCGGCCGTTACCGGGCCGGTCAGAATCAGCAGGTCGTCGCCCCACACCTCAAGATCGCGGATGCCCTCGCCGCCTGCGGGAACGAGGTGCTTGCGATAGCGGCGCCCGTTCTCGATCTTGCGCGGTTTCAGGTGGCCGTCTTTCCCGACCTTCATCTCGAATTCGAGGATGACCGCCTGGTCCCGCAGAACCGGCCCGCGCAGGCCGAGCCAGACGCGATTGCCGCGGCCGACCATGCCTTCGATGTCGAAGCCGTTCTCCTTGGACGGCACCGAAAGTGTGGGCCCCAGATGGGGGTCGTCTTCCAGCCAGCCAAGAAGCTTCGACGATTTCTTGCGAAGCTCGATCCATGCCGCGCGCCGGTCGCCGTCGCGCCCCACCGGCGCCATGCCGTCAGGGCGCTTGGCCAGCGGCACCCGCGCGAGGAAATACCGGTTCGGATCGCGCTTGATCTTCGCCATCTTGGCGAGCCCGGTTTCGGGGTCGTGCTTTTCGGGCTTGTACTTGCCGCGCTTCAGCGAATGCGAGCCGGTGATCCACAGCCACGCGCCGTCGCAGTCGAGCCCCTCGATGTCCATCTCGCCGTCCGGCCCGTCCGGAAGGTCGATGAAATCGCCGAGGTTGAAATGCGCGTGGTTGCCCCAGTTCCCGTCATCCGTCGGCGTCAGCCGATCGACCCCCGCGGTCTCGTCGCAGCAGACGAACAGGCTCGAACCGCAGCGCGCGGCCGACGAGATATCCTCGTGGATCGCGGCCGAGACGTTCTCGATGTCGTCGAAATGGCGAAAGGACAAGGTGATGGTGGAGTGCGGGGTGAACTCTGTCATCAGCGGGCCTCCTGACATCCGAGAAGGCCAACGCGGCGCGGCGAGGTGCCGTTCCGAAAGGCCGTGCGCGAGACACCGTCGCGGACAAGCCACGGACTGCTATGCCGCGCGGTTTACCGCGTCGCACACATCGTGCCGGCCGGGCGGGCACGATCCTGTCCGGCCGAAGATCGGGTTCAGAGCGTCAGGCAGACGTATTTCATCTCTAAGTACTCGTCGATGCCGTGGTGGCTGCCTTCGCGGCCGAGGCCGGATTGCTTGACCCCGCCGAACGGCGCGACCTCGGTCGAGATGAGGCCGGTGTTCACGCCGACGATGCCGTATTCCAGCGCCTCGGCGACGTGCCAGACGCGGCTCAGATCCTTGGCGTAGAAATACGACGCGAGGCCGAAGATCGTGTCGTTCGCCATCTCGACGACCTCGTCCTCGTCCGTGAACCGGAAGAGCGGGGCAAGCGGGCCGAACGTCTCTTCGGTGGCGAACGCCATGTCCTGCGTCGCGCCCGTCACGATGGCCGGCTTGAAGAAGTTGCCTTCGGCATCGTGCTGGTCGGAGCCTAGGATCACCTTGCCGCCCTTCGACTTGGCGTCGCGGATATGCTCCTGCACCTTGTCGATGGCGTCGCGCGTGATCATCGGGCCGAGATCCACGTCATCCTCGGCGAGACCGTCACCGAGCTTCAGCTTTTCGACTGCCGCCTTCAGCTTCTCCGCGAACTCGTCGTAGATGCCGTCCTGGATATACAGGCGGTTGGCGCAAACGCAGGTCTGACCGTTGTTGCGGAACTTGCAGGCGATGGCGCCCTCGACGGCGGCGTCCACGTCGGCGTCATCGAACACGATAAAGGGCGCGTTGCCGCCCAGCTCCATCGAGCATTTTTTGACCTGGTCCGCCGCCTGCCGCAGCAGGATACGGCCGACCTCGGTCGACCCGGTGAACGTGATCTTCGCGACCTTCGGGTTCTCGCAGAACTCCTTGCCGACCTCGGAGGAGGACGACGACGTAACGACGTTGAACACGCCCGAGGGGATGCCCGCGCGCTCGGCCAGAACGGCGATCGCGGTCGCCGACAGCGGCGTCTCCTTCGCCGGGCGCGCAACGAACGAACAGCCGGCCGCCAGCGCCGGCCCGGCCTTGCGGGTGATCATCGCGTTCGGGAAGTTCCATGGCGTGATCGACGCGGCGACGCCGATCGGCTGCTTCATGACGAGGATCCGCTTGTCGCGCGCGTGTCCGGGGATCTGCTCGCCCAGAACGCGCTTGGCCTCCTCGGCGTAGAACTCGACGAAGGACGCGCCGTAGGCGACCTCGCCCATCGCTTCCTTCAGCGGTTTGCCCTGCTCGGCGGTCATGATCTTTCCGAGGTCGCGCTGGTGCGCCATCATCAGGTCGAACCACTTGCGCAGGACCTGCGCGCGCTCCTTGCCGGTCCAGCGGGCCCAGTCCTTCTGCGCCTGGTGGGCCTGGTCGATCGCGTCGGCGATCTGCGGCCGGCTGAGATCCGACATCTCGGCGATCACGTCGCCGCGCGCCGGGTTGGTCACGTCGAAGGTGCCGTCGTCGCCGCGGATCCACTGTCCGCCAACGAAGGCGCGAGGCTCGAGAAGGCTCGGGTCGTCGAGCATTTCGGCCAGGTCGGTGGTCTTGTCGAGCATGTCACAAACCTTTCAAAAATTGGGATGCCGCGCGCCGTGCATCTGGTAACTCTGACCTCACTCCGTACTGTTCGCCCCGACAAGAGGAAAGCGATGACATTGGACGACGCCTACGACAACGCCGGTCACATTCCCGGAGCGGCCGATTATCCGCCCCGCTGGGCCGCCGAAGCGGAATCGTTCCGCAAGAGAATGGGCGCCGCCAATCGTGCACGGCTCGGTCTCATGTACGGTCATGGAACGCGGCAGGTGCTGGATTTGTTCACGCCGGTCGGACGCCGCGACGGTCTTCTGATCTTCGTGCATGGCGGTTACTGGCGGCGCTTCGGGCGGGGCGATTTCTCGCACCTGGCCGAGGGTGCGGTGCAGCGGCATTGGGCCGTGGCGATGCCGTCCTACGATCTGTGCCCGCGCGCGCGGATCTCCGACATCACCCGACAGGTGGCGAGCGCCATAGCCGCCGCCGCCCGAGAGCTTCCCGACCTGCCGATCCGGCTGGCCGGACATTCCGCCGGCGGCCACCTCGTCGCCCGGATGCTGGCGCCCGGCGTCCTGCCCGAAGACGTGGCCGCACGGATCGAACACGTCATGCCGATCTCGCCCCTGTCCGATCTTCGGCCTCTCATGGACACGTCGATGAACGCGGATCTCGGACTGGAGCCGGACGAGGCGGAGGCCGAGAGCCCGCTGTTCATGGACCCGCCCAAGACACCGGTCACCGTCTGGGTCGGGGGTGACGAACGCCCGGCCTTCCTCGACCAGGCCCGCTGGCTCGCCGAGGCGTGGAGCTGCGGTCACGTCGTCGACGAGGGCCGGCACCATTTCGACGTGATCGAGGGGCTGACCGATCCCGACAGCCGGATGATCGCCACCCTGCTCGACTGAACCCGCAGCATCGCGCGACGCGGCTTGCCAAGGCTGCCGCGCTCCGCCTAGATCGGCATGGGCCGGAGCGATGGCGTCGCTCCTTTCCTGCCCCTGCCCGTCCTGCACGCCCGGACGCATCCTTGCCGCGGGCCGCGCGGGGGAGGCAGGTGCCGGCCCCGCATGTTCCCGGCGACTCTGAGGGACATGCATGAACCGCCCCGACGCCTACCGCCTCCACAATGGCGCCAAGGCGCCGCTCCCGTTCGCTCCGGACGAATACGATGCACGATTGGCCGGCCTGCGCCGCATCATGGACGACCGCGGCATCGACGCCTGCCTGCTGACATCCATGGCCGCCGTCGCCTACTACTCCGGCTTTCTCTACTGCGCCTTCGGCCGGTCCTACGGCGTCGTCGTCACGCCGGGCGACTGCGTCACAATCGGCGCCGGCATCGACGCCGGCCAGCCCTGGCGCCGCTGCCACGGCGACGCGATCACCTACACCGACTGGCAGCGTGGGAATTTCTGGCGTGTCGCGGCGCGCATCGCCGGGCGCGGATGCACCCTCGGAATCGAAGGGGATCACGTGACGCTCGAGGCGCGGCGCGCCATCGCGGATGCCTTCGCCCCGGCGGAGATGATCGAGATCCACGACGCGACGATGCGTCAGCGGATGATCAAGTCGCCGGCCGAGATCGCGTTGATCCGCGCCGGCGCCGCCGTCGCGGACCTGGGCGGGGAGGCCATCCGCGACGCGATCGCGCCCGGCGCGCGCGAGATCGACATCGCCATGGCCGGGCGCGACGCGATGGAGATCGCGATTGCCGACCGTTTTCCGGACGCCGAGTATCGCGACACGTGGGTGTGGTTCCAGTCCGGCCTGAACACCGACGGGGCGCACAACCCGGTCACGGCACGGTGTCTAGAGACGGGAGACATCCTCAGCCTCAACACCTTTCCGATGATCTCGGGCTACTACACCGCCCTGGAACGCACCCTGTTCGTCGGCTCCGTCGACGACGCGTCCCGCGCGGTGTGGGAGGCGAATGTCGCCACGCACGAATACGGCATGTCGCTCTTGAGGCCCGGCGCAACCTGCGCCGGTGTGACGGAGGCGCTCAACGCGTTCCTCGAAGACCGGAATCTCCTGCGCTACCGCACCTTCGGCTACGGCCACAGCTTTGGCATCCTGTCGCACTATTACGGGCGCGAGGCCGGGCTTGAACTGCGAGAGGACGTGGACACGACGCTGGCGCCCGGAATGGTCGTGTCGATGGAGCCGATGCTGACGATCCCGCACGGCGAGCCCGGCGCGGGCGGCTATCGCGAGCACGATATCCTGGTCATCACCGAGGACGGCGCGGAGAACATCACCGGGTTCCCCTACGGACCGGCGCACAACGTCGTGCCGTGACCGGCATCGCGCATGGCTGGACAAAGTCTGACTGAAAAACTCGGATTGACTTGTCCGACGGATTTGGTCAGCTTTAGCCCAGCCACCCCGGGCGACAGGCCAGTGGGGAAGCCTCGCATCGACCCAACAGGAGGACGGCCCATGACCCGTGCCCTTTCGCCTGACCTGCCGCGCGATATCGCGGTGGCCCGCACCGAACGGCCCGGTTTCGTCACGGATGCCGAGCCGCTCGGCGTGTTCGGCCTCGAATCGCTCATCGACCGCCTTGTCTGGCGCGCCGCAATCGGAGACCGCGCATGCTGACCCGCCGCATCGATACCGAAACCGCCAGCGAAGTGCCCCAGCACGACGCGGAGATCCTGACCGGCGGCGGCGCTCTCGCGCAGATCCGCCTCGGCGCGCAGATCTACACCCTGCGCATCACCCGACAGGGCAAGTTGATCCTGACGAAATGACAGGCGCCGGCCGGTGGCGGATGACGTCGCCAGCGGACCACCATGTCGAGCAGTGCGCCGCTCCTCGCCGGCCAACCGTGCAACGCCGGGTGCGTCGAGGGGCGGCATCGACACGTTGCGCGGGGTTCCGCATCCGAACGATCAGCGCGACCCACCGCCCACTCCATTCCCACCGACACGACCAGGCAGGACAGGCATGACCAAGAAACTTCCGAGCCCGTGCATCGACGTTTGCAAGTTTCGCCGCGAAGGGCATTGCATCGGGTGCTCGATGACCAAGACCCAGAAAAAGATCCTCAAGAAAACGAAAAGCCCCGCGGAACGCGAGGCTTTCGTGACGCTGCTGGTTCATCAGCAGAACGACATGGGCAAATACGCCCATTGGCGCGCGGCCTACCTGAAGAAGTGCGCGAAGAAAGGCGTAAAGCCCCCCTTCGCTGCGTAAATCACTGCAGGTGGGCGCGGAGCATCCAGGCGAACTTCTCGTGCACGCGGCCCCGCTCGATCGCAAGATCCTCGGTCAGCGTATCGCCGTTGTCGCCGGACACTGCCTCGAGACCCGACAGGGTGGCGGCGATCTGCTCCTCGGCTTCCATCAGGAGCCGGATCATATCCTTGTCGGACTGCGTGCCGTCCTGTTCACCGACCTTGGAGCGCTGCAGCATCTTGGCCAGCTGCCCTTCGGCGTGCATGTCGAGCGCGCGGATGCGCTCGGCCAGGTCGTCCTGCCCTTCGAAATGATCCTCGTAGATCTTCTGGAACAGGTCGTGCAGCGGCCCGAACGCCATGCCTTTGACGTTCCAGTGGAAATTCTGCGCCAGCATCGTGGTCACCACCGTTTCGGCGACCGCCTGGTTGAGCGCATCGGCAATCGCTTCGCGCGCCGTCGGGCTCAAATTCATTGCAGTCTCGGGCATGACACTCTCCTTTGTTCCGCCGGACACGGCTGTAATTTAGAATAGTTCTAAACTGAATCAAGCCCTCGCGCCAGCCCTCTCGCGAGGAAGCCGATCGACCGGCGCGACGCCTTCGCCAAACGCCGCTCGGTGAGGAAAGTTGCACTGGCCTCGTCGCCGCGGCGGAACGCTGATATCAGCGCGATCAGCCACCGCTCGTCGAAGCTCAGGCCGGGGCATCCCGGCTTGAAGATGTTGGCAGGACGGTCAATTCCCTGGTCGAGCGTCCGGAACAGCGCCTCGGCATAGGTCGGGGCCGACGAGGACGGGTCGGCCCCGAGCAGCGCGCAGGCGCGAAAGAGATCCTCGCGCGGCGCGGCGCGGCAGCGCGCGGCGGTCCGGCGCAGCATGTCCAGCAGACCGCGGTCGGCCTCCGGCAGGTATTCGGTCTCGGGGCGCTGGCGGGACGGAACGGGCAGAAGTGCGGGTGTAGCGGTCATCTTTCGGGCCTTTCACGTCGGACCCCGCGGGGTCCCGCCGCACGGCGTCGGTCCGAGCGGCTCTAGTTCCCTAGTATATTTGTCGGCATTTTGGAAGTGCAATCTCTGCACGGTTTTTCGGCGCTGTCGGACATCGCCCAAAGCGAGCGTGGGCCAGCGGGACCGGCCCATTCGGCGGGCAGCGCCGACAAATCGTCGGACCCGGAGAGAGAACCGGCGCGGGGCCTCTCGCGTCCGGCGCAGGTGCACTCTAACGTCGGCGCAGCATGCGACTCGCCCCCATCACTTACGGCACCGCGCTCGCCATCATGCTCGGTTGGCTCTTCTGGATGGGCAAACCGATCCTCCTGCCCGTTCTCGTGGCGATCGTGTCGCTCTATGTGCTGTCGGCGGCGGCGAGCGCGCTCAAGCGCGTGCCGGTCATCAAGGTCCTGCCGCTCTGGGCGCTGCGGGTGATCGTGCTGGTCGCGTTCACCGCCGGGATCGTGGCGCTCTTCGCCATGCTGGTCGTCAATTTCGGGCGCGTCGCCGAGGCCATCCCCGGCTACGAGGAGAACCTCGACAGGCTCGTCGCGCGAGGGGCCACGCTCGTCGGTGTCGAGGACGAACCGAACTGGGCGATCCTGCGCGACAACACGCTGGGCCGGATCGACGTGGCCAGCTACCTCGGCCAGCTGGCCAACCAGATCCGCGGCATCGGAACGACACTGTTCCTCGTCGTGCTCTATGCGGCCTTCTTCTTTGCCGAACGCGTTCTCTTTGCCGACAAGGTCTCGATCGCGCTCGGCGGGTTCGATCGCGGACGCAAGGCGGTGGAACTCGTTGATCGGATCAATTCGCGGATCAGCGACTACCTTCTGGTGAAGACCTTCGTGAACGTCGTTCTTGCTGTCGTGTCCTACGGCATCATGTGGGTGATCGGGATCGAGTTCGCCGTGTTCTGGGCGGTCCTGATCGGCTTTCTCAACTACGTCCCGTACTTCGGCTCGCTGATCGGCGTGCTGTTCCCTGTGCTCCTGAGTCTCGTGCAGTCGGCCTCGTTCGGCTTTGCCGCGCTGGCGCTCGCCACGCTGACGATCGCGCAGGTCTACGTGGGCGCGGTGCTGGAGCCGCGGCTGATGGGCCGCACGTTCAACCTGTCGCCGGCCGTCGTTCTCCTCGCCCTCGCGTTCTGGGGCGCGCTCTGGGGCATCGCGGGCGCGATCCTCGCGGTCCCGCTGACCGCCAGCCTGGTGATCGTCCTGGCCGAGATCGAGATGACCCGCCCGATCGCCGTCATGCTCTCCGCGCGGGGCCGCATTTGAGCCTCAAGATCTTTCTCGTCTGCGCCCCGGGTCTCGAATCGCTCCTCGCGGACGAGGCGCGCGCGGCCGGGTTCACGGATGCCGCGCCCGGCGCCGGGGGCGTCACCGTCACGGGCGGCTGGCCCGACGTCTGGCGCGCCAACCTCGATCTGCGGGGCGCGGCCCGGGTTCTGGTGCGGATCGGCGGGTTCCCGGCGCCGCATCTCGCCCAGCTCGACAAGCGGGCGCGGAAGTTTCCGTGGACCGACACGCTGATCCCCGGCACCCCCGTCCGCGTCGAGGCGACCTGCAAGCGCTCCAGGATCTATCACGCCGGCGCCGCACAGCAGCGCATCGAGGGCGCCCTGGAGGCCGCGGGACTCCCTGTGGATCGGGACGCGCACACAGTGCTCAAGACCCGGATCGAGGACGACCTTGTAACCTTCAGTCTCGATTCCAGCGGCGAGCCCCTGCACAAGCGCGGCTTCAAGCAGGCCGTCGGCAAGGCGCCCATGCGCGAGACGCTGGCGGCGCTGTTCCTGCGCGCCTGCGGCTACGACGGATCCGAACCGGTCGTGGATCCGATGTGCGGCTCGGGCACTTTCCTTCTGGAAGCCGCGGAGATCGCGGCGGGTCTCAGCCCCGGACGATCGCGCCGGTTTGCCTTCGAAAATCTCGCCAGCTTCGATGCGGATGCCTTTGCCGCGATGAAATCCGGAACGGATATCGATACCCTGCCCGCCGGCCCGCGCTGTTTCGGGTCCGACCGCGACCAAGGCGCGGTCCGCGCCGCCGCGGCCAACGCGGAACGCGCCGGCGTTGCGTCGCTCTGCACCCTCGACTGTCACGCGGTCAGCGACGCAGCGCCCCCCGACGGGCCGCCCGGGCTGGTCATCGTCAATCCGCCCTACGGCGCGCGGATCGGCAACAAGAAGCTCCTGTTCGGCATCTACGGCGCCTTGGGCGAAACGCTGCGCACCCGCTTCCGCGGCTGGCGCGTCGGCCTCGTGACCTCGGAAAAGGCGCTCGTCACGGCGACGAAACTGCCCTTCGCCCGGCCAGGCCCCCCGGTGCCGCATGGCGGGCTGAAGGTGCAGCTCTGGCAGACCGGTCCGCTGAAGTAGCATCTGACGGATCATCCGCGCGCCTTGCACTCTCGAACGAAAAAGGGCTCCACCGCGGCGGAGCCCCCTGTCGCATCAGGTCGGTCGGATCACTCCGCCGGCGCGCACTCGCGGATCGCCTCGATGTCCGGCCCGTTCGGCGTCCGGCCGAGGTTGAACGGCGCCGACGCATCGCGCCAGCGCGCGTAGTCCTCGAGATATGTCAG
Source organism: Roseivivax jejudonensis (assembly GCF_900172265.1). Taxonomy (GTDB): domain Bacteria; phylum Pseudomonadota; class Alphaproteobacteria; order Rhodobacterales; family Rhodobacteraceae; genus Roseivivax; species Roseivivax jejudonensis. The sequence goes on from NZ_FWFK01000001.1 coordinate 990,710, forward strand.
CATCGACAGATAGACCTTGGCCGAGTTCTCGTTCTCGCACGCAGTCGTGGTGATGACCTCGTTGGCCATCTCCTGCACCTCGTTGAGCGTCTCGTCGTCGTAGCGCGTGATCTCGATGCCCGCGTCCTGGAACTTCTGGTAGGCCTCGGTCGCGCGCTTCTCGGTGAAGGCAAGCGACCACAGAAGCGTCGCATCAGCGGCGATCTGCAGTTTCTCCTGCGTCTCCGCCGACAGCGCGTCCCAGGATTGCTGGTTGATCATCACGCCGAAAACCGACGCGGACTGGTGCCAGCCCGGGGTCGCCCAGGCGCTGGTGACCTGCTGGAAGCCGCCCGACCAGTCGACGTTCGGGGTCGAGAACTCGGCCCCGTCGATCACCCCGCGCTCGAGCGCCTGGTAGATCTCGCCGCCGGCCATCGACACCTGGTTCCCGCCGAGCTGCTCCAGCAGGCGCCCCTGCTCGAGGCCCGACAGGCGCAGGCGCTTGCCCTGCAGATCGTCGAGCGACACGATCGGCTCGTTGGTGCGGAAGCCGGACTCGTTGTTGGTCACGCCGTAGGGCAGGTAGACCATGCCGAACTGGCCGTAGATCTCGTTGTAGATCTCGGCGCCGCCCCATTCCTGGATCCAGTTCACGTAGTCGACCGCGTTGAACAGCGACGCGGTGGTCGCCAGCGGCGAGAACGCGGCGTCGCGTCCGGCCCAGTAGCCCGGCCAGTCGGCGCCGGCCTGCACGGTGCCGCTCTCGACGGCGCCGAACACCTCGCCCGAGGGAACGAGCGACCCGCCCTCGTAGAACTCGATCTGAAGCTCGTCACCGGCAAGCTTGTTGACGAGGTCGACGAAGTGCCGGTCCGTCTCGATCAGTTCCAGCGACGACGGCCAGGTGGTGGTCATCGTCCACTGTTCCTGCGCGAGCGCGGCCGAGCCGAAGCTCGCCACGACCGCGGCGCCGAGCGCCATTGATTTCAGTTGCGTCATGGTCTTCCTCCCTAACTGGATGCGGATGACGGGTAGATCGTTGCGGGAAGCCAGGTCACGAGACCCGGGAACGCCGCCATGAGCAGCGCCATACCCACGATGAGCGCGATGAACGGCAGCACACCGACGATGATGTTGCCGGTCTTGACCTCGCGCGGGGCGATCGCGCGCAGATAGAACAGCGCGTAACCGAACGGTGGTGTCAGGAACGACGTCTGCAGCACCACCGCCATCAGGCACACGAACCACAGCAGGCTGATCCCCTCGATCTCCTGCACGATCGGCAGGAAGATCGGGAAAGACAGCAGCACGATGCCGGTCCAATCGAGAAACGCGCCGAGTATGAAGACGATGAACATCATCACCGCGATCAGGAGCCACGGCTCGAACTCGAGCGCGCGGATCAGCTCCTGCGTGGCACGCAGGCCGCCGGTGATGTTGAACACGCCGGTGAACGCGGTCGCGCCCACCACGATGAACAGGATCATCGCCGACGTCTTCCCGGTGTCGAGCAGCGCCTGGTAGAACGACGGCAGTGTGAACCTCCCGCGCACGATCACGATCAGGAGCGCGAGGATCGCGCCGATCGCCGACGCCTCGGTCGCCGTCGCGATCCCGGCAAGAAGCGACCCCAGGATGCCGAGGATCAGCACCAGCGGCGGCACCGCCTCGATCGCCAGCATGCGCAGGAGCTGGCCGCGCGGGATCTGCTCGTCCGCCTCGACCAGCGGCGCCATGTCGGGCCGGAGCCGCGAGATCAGCGCCACGTAGCCGGCATAAAGCAGGCCCAGCAGGACGCCGGGGATCATCGAGCCGGCGAACAGCTCGCCCACCGACAGCGGCGAGTACGAGGCCATCAGGATCAGCATGATCGACGGCGGGATCAGGATCCCGAGACAGCCCGACGCGGCGATCACCCCCGCCGTCAGCGACTGGGCGTAGCCGTAGCGCAGCATCGGCTGCAGCGCCATCACGCCCATCACCGTGATCGACGCGCCGATGATGCCGGTCGTCGCCGCCAGCAGGATCGAGATGAACACCACCGCGAGCGCGAGGCCACCGCGCACGTTCGACATCAGAAGACGCAGGCTTTCGAACATCTTGTCGGTCACGCCCGAGTTCGACAGGAACTGCGCCATCAGCACGAAAAGCGGAATGGCGATCAGCGTGTAATTGTCGAGAACGTCGCCGAAGATCCGGTTCACCACGATCCCGAGGACCATCGGCTTGCCCGCGATCAGCGCCCCAAGCACGGCCGTCCCGCCCAGCACGAAGGCCAGCGGGTGCCCCATGAACAGCCCGACGAGCAGGAGCCCGAACATCACCAGTGCGATCAGTTCAGGACCCATGATGCGACTCCTCCACGAGGTCTGCGTCCCGCCAGTAGTAGGTCCCCGCCAGGAGCTTCAGAACCTCGACCACGCCCTGCCACAGCAGCAGCGCCGCCGCGACGGTCATCGCGATCTTGAGCGGATAGACGGGAAGCTGCACCGCCCCGTAGGTCGTCTCGCCCTGTGCGACGCTGCGCGCGGCGAACTCCCACGAGCGCGTGAAGAAGACCCACGCGAAGGGAAAGAAGAAGATCACGTAGCCCGCGATCTCCACCACCCGGCGCAGCCCCTCGCCGAAGCGCTCCGTCACCAGGTCCACGCGCACGTGGCTCTGGTGGCGGAGCGCATAACCGCCGAGCAGGATGAAGTAGAACCCGTAAAGCTGCTTGGAGACGTCGAAGGCCCAGCGCGTGGGCGCGTTGAACCCGTAGCGCATGATGACGTCGTAGACGGTGATGGCGGCGAAGACGATGGCGAGACACGCCACGACACGCCCCACGACCTCGTTGACCGAGTCGAGTATCCTGATCGTCCCGTGCACGTCTCTCCCCCCTCCCGCGCCGTGTCGGCGGCGCCGTCTGCGCCGGGCGACGGCGCAACAATCTTGCAAACGTGAAACACGAAAGCGCGGAGCTCTGCAACAGCAAGCTCCGCATGCCCGCGCTTGCCGCCGCGGCCCGCCGGATTACCTCCCCGTCGTCTGAACGAGAGGACACCGCCATGGCGGAGAAGGCACGCACCTTCGGGGTGATCGGGCTTGGAAACTTCGGCTCCACCGTCGCCCGCGAGCTCACCCGCTTCGGCAACGAGGTCGTCGGAATCGATATCAACAAGGACCGGGTCACCGCCCACGCGGACGAGATCGCGGAGGCGATGATCGTCGATGCGCGCGACGACAAGGCGGTCAAGGAGGCCGGCCTCGGCGACTGCGACGTCGCGCTGATCGCCATGGGCTCCGACCTCGAGGCCTCGATCCTTGCCGCGATGAACGTCAAGCTCGCGGGCGTCGAGACCGTCTGGGCCAAGGCCCGCACCAAGACCCATCACCGCATCCTGTCACGCATCGGCGTGGACCGCATCGTCCATCCCGAGGTCGAGGTCGGCCAGCACGTCGCGCAGGTCCTGCACAACCCGCTCATCAGAGACTATATCAGCCTCGGCAACGGCTTCTACGTCGTGAACTTCCGTATCCCCGAAAGCCTCGAGGGCAAGACGCTCGACGATCTGCCGCACAAGTCGGACTACAACCTGCGCTGCGTCGGCGTCATGCGCGGGACGGAGTTCATCGGCATGGACGGCCAGGGCTGCAAGTTCCAGAGCGACGATCTGCTTCTTCTGCTCGGCAAGCGCGGCGATCTGCGCGCCTTCGCCGCCAGCCTCTGACCGGCATGGCGTTCATCGGCATCCGCGCGGGCCTGCGCCGCCGCGTGCTGAAGCTCTCGCCACCGGCGCTCTTGGCGAGCTTCTACCTCGTGGTCGTGCTCACCGGCGGCGTCCTCCTGATGACGCCGTGGGCCCAGACCGGTGCGGTCGGGCCGCTCGACGCGCTTTTCACCTCGACCTCGGCGGTCACGGTGACCGGGCTCACCGTCGTCGACACCGGCACGGACTTCACGCTCTTCGGCCAGGCCGTGCTGCTGGTGCTGATGCAGCTGGGCGGGCTCGGACTGGTGACCTTCGCGGTCTTCGTGCTGGCCTCGCTCGGGGTGCCCGTGGGCCTGGGCCAGCGACTGATGCTGCGCGAGGACCTCAACCAGAGCTCGATCGGCGATCTGCTGCAGCTGGTGAAGACGCTCTTCTCGGTCGCGCTTGGCTGCGAGCTGGCGGGGGCGGTGCTGCTCGCCTTCGTTTTCGTCCCCGATCACGGCTGGGCCGAGGGGCTCTGGGCCGCGCTCTTCCACGCCGTGTCGGCGTTCAACAATGCCGGGTTCTCGCTCTGGCCCACGAGCCTGATGACCTACGCAGTGAGCCCGATCGTGAACCTCGTCGTGCCGCTGCTTTTCATCACCGGCGGGCTCGGCTTCGTGGTGCTGAACGACCTCTACACGAAGCGGCGCTGGCGCGCGATCACGCTGCACTCCAAGATCATGCTGACCTTCACCCTGGCGCTGATCCTGTGGTCCTGGCCCACCTTCGCCGTGCTGGAATGGACCAACCCGCAGACCCTCGGCGCCTACCCCAACTGGTGGGAACGGGTGACCATCAGCTGGTTCCAGGCGGTGACCCCGCGCACCGCGGGCTTCAACACCATCGTCACCGGCGAGATGGAGGACGCCACGGCGCTGATGACGATGACCCTCATGCTCATCGGCGCCGGCTCCACGTCGACCGCGGGCGGCATCAAGGTGACCACCTTCGCGGTGCTGCTGCTCGGCACCATCGCGTTCTTCCGACGCTCCAGCGAACTGCACCTCTTCGGCCGCTCGCTCGGCGTCGATGAGGTGATGAAGGTCCTCGCCCTCACCGTGGTGTCGATGCTGATCGTGCTGGTGGCGATCTTCGTGGTCTCCACCACCCATGATGGCCCGTTCCTGCGCCTCGTCTTCGAGATCTGTTCGGCCTTCGGCACCGTCGGGCTGACCATGGGCGCCACGCCCGAGCTCGACACGCTCGGCCGCTGCGTGGTGATGGCGGTGATGTTCCTCGGCCGGGTCGGGCCGCTGACGCTCGGCTTCTTCCTCGCCACGCACGCCGCCGCCCGCGTGCGCTACCCGCCGGGCCGAGTCTTCCTCGGCTGAGCGCCGCGCGGCCCGTCACGGCGCGCCGCGGTCGTTCCCTTCATCTTGCCCGGAAACCCCGGGGGCGTGGGGGCAGAGCCCCCACTCCGCCCTCTGCACGCGCGCCGCGGCGCCCGCTCAGCGCAACCGCGCCAGGAGGTCCGTCGACGGCGTGCCCGTGACCGGCAGGCCGGCGCTGCGCTGGTAGGCCGAGATCGCCTCCTCGGTGCGCGAGCCGATCACCCCGTCGGGCGTGCCGGCGTCGAAGCCCCGCGCGCTCAGCCGGCGCTGCAGCAACTGGCGGTCGGCACGCGTCAGGCCGTAGCGGTCGGGCGGGAACCCGCCGCGCAGCGGCCCCGCCCCCGCGATCCGGTCCGACAGGTGCCCCACACCGATCGCGTAGTTCGTCGAGTTGTTGTAGCGCTTGATGACGTCGAAGTTGCGGTAGACCCGGAACCGCGGCCCTCCGGGCTGCGGCGCGATCACGGTCCCGCCCTGTCCCGGATCGGACGCCGTGATCTCCTGGCCCCAGGGCTCACCGCGGCGCCAGCCCGAGGCCGACAGGTACGCCGCCGCCGAGGCCAGCCCGTCGGTCGGATCCTCCGACCAGATGTCGCGCCGCCCGTCGCCGCGGAAATCCACGGCGTAGGACTGGTAGGTGGTCGGGATGAACTGGGTGTGCCCCATCGCCCCCGCCCAGGATCCCACGAGCCGCGGTGCGCTGGTGTCGCCCCGCGCGAGGATCCGCAGCGCCGCGAGCAGCTGGCTTTCGAAGAACGCGCCGCGGCGCCCGTCATAGGCCAGCGTCGAAGTCGCCGACACGACCGGAATGTCGCCGCGCCGCGTGCCGTAATTGCTCTCCATCCCCCAGACCGCGGCGACGACCTCGGCCGGCACGCCGTAGCGCGCCTCGATCTCGGACAGAAGGCCCGCCTGCGCCCGCGCGCGCCGGCGCCCCTCCGCCACCTTCTCCTCGTTGGCGACGATGGCGAGGTAATCCTCGAGCGTGCGGGTGAATTCGGTCTGCGCCCGGTCGCGCTCCACCACGCCCGGCAGGTAGCCCGCCGTGCCGAAGCCCGCGGCCAGCGCCGCCTCCGGAATGCCCGCATCGCGCGCCCGCGGGCGGAACGCCGCGACCCACGCATCCCAGCCGGGGTTCGCCACCGGCTGCAGCGCCGGATCCGCCGCCGGCAGACCCGGCCGCGCGCCCGGCCCGCCGCACGCGCTCAGGAATGCCGCCCCGCCCGCGAGCGTGATCCATCGTCTCGAAACCTGCATGATCGTCTCCGTCGCCTGCTGCCTCGGCCCGAGTGTGCGGGCCTACGGGCGCGCCCGCAAGCCGCCTCGGCGCCCGCCCTCGGCAAGCCACGTCAGCACGCGGCCCTCCGCCGATCGCCAGTGCACGGCAAAGCGCCGCCCGGCCGCGTACCCGGCGCCGAGATCCCGTCGCAGGACCAGATCGACCTCCGCCGCGCCGGGCGTGCCCACCGCCGCCGCGTCGTAGCCGAAGACCTCCCGCACATCCGGGAACAGCGCCTTGTAGAGCGATTCCTTGGCCGAGAACCCCAGAGTCGCGTCATGCGCCGTGACGAGCCGTTCGCGCTCGGCCGCGTCCAGTGTCTCCTCGCGCAGCGCCTCCAGGGCCGCGCCTTCCGCCACGGGCTCGAGATCGACGCCGACGCGCGCGTGGTGCGTCGACAGCGCGGCCACCGCGGTCCCGTCGGCGTGGCTGATCGACCCCGCGAGGGCCTCGGGCCAGAGCGGCATGCCGGTCGTGTCGGCGCCGATGTCCCGCCATTGGAGCCCGAGTTGCGCCAGCGCACCGCGCGCCGCGATCCGTCCCGAGAGATAGTCCAGCCGCCGCCCGGCCACCGCGCGCGCCAGCCGGGCCGGCCGCGCCACCCCGAACGTGTCGAAGGCCGCCTCGTCGAAGGCCGCGACCGACAGGTCCACCCGGACCAGCACGAGCCCGTCCGCTGCCGGCACCCGCCACAGCCCGCGCACGAGCCCCGCGCCGTCGCCCCCGAGCGTCGCCGCGATGTCGAGCGGCGAACCGGTCAGACCGTCAGCCAAGGCGTGTCGCCGCTGTCTTCGAGGCTCCACGCCGCGCGCCACTCCGCGCCCGCGCGCGCCAGCGTCAGGTAGTTGCGCTCGGCGGTGTAGTTGTAGCGCTGCCCCGGCAGCGGCCGGATCCGGATCGGGTGATCGGGGATCGGCGCCTCGCCCAGCCGCGCCAGCGTCCCGAGCGCCAGCGCCCAGAGCTTGGGCGGGGCCCGATGGGTGATGCCCGACGCCACCAGCTGGTGCATCGGCGTCGCATCCGCCCGCAACTCCGCCCGCATCGCCAGGTGGATCTCGCCCGACAGCGCCACCACCCGATGTCCGGCCGCCTCGAGGTCCAGCACGGCGCGCAGCATGCGCGTCCATTCCCCGCGATGGGCGTAGCTTTGCCACTGGTCGCGCAGATCGTCCTCGTAGCGCTCCATCCTCCGCGTCAGCCGCATCGCCCGCTCGATCAGCGACAGGCGCGGCCCCAGCAGCGGCACCGAGGAGACAATTACCACCCGCTCGGCCGGATCGCTGCAGGCGCGCTCGAACGCGGCCCACCCCTCCGGCCCCATGACCCGCGTGCGCGTGCGCTCCGAGCGCAGGTCCGGCGCGACGATGCTGACCCCCGGCAGGTCCCGGCGCCAGCCGAGCGACCGGCCCGACGGATCGAGGAACAGCGCCGGCACGTCCGCCGCGACGGCCGCGTGCTGGTAGAGCAGGAACGCCTCGCGTGCGGCGGCGAACAGCGTCTGCCCCACCGCCGTCTCCTCGACCGCGCCGAGCGAGCCCCAGCCGTCGCAGATGTCGTGGTCGTCCCACATCATCAGCGACGGCACCTCCGCGGCCAGCGGGCCGAACCCCGGCGCCGCGTACGTGGCGGCATAGCGCTCGAAGAACCGCTCCCGCAGGTGCCGCGCGAGATCCTCCATCGCCGCAGGGTCGGCGGCGTCCGGCACCGCGTCCGGCCAGCCCTCGCTCAGCCGGTGCCCCAGCGTCGCCTCGTCGGCATAGACCTGGTCGCCCCCGTGCAGGAGCACGTGATACGGCGACGCCGCATGCGCCTCGGCCAGCCGCCGCCACATCACGTTGCGCTCGTCCGGCGCGCGATCGAGGTCGCCGTGCTCCTCGCCGTTGCACGACACGAACCCGAGACGGACATCGCCGTAATCGGTCGCCACAACGTGGCGCGCCCCGTCGAAGCGGTAGCCCGGCCGCCCCCCGGTCGGCAGCGTGAAATCGTGCCGCCAGAGCGTGAACCCCCCGACATCCATCAGCGCCCGCGCCGGTGCCACACCCGTATCGGTCTCCAGTGTGCCGGCCGGCTCCCCGGTCGGACGGCACGAAAGCGCGGCGAGGTCGACATGCGCGTCATGCACCGCGCGCAGGAACAGGATCGGGCCGAATATCACCGGGAACGCCCTCCGAGGCTTGGTCCGGGCTCTGCGGTCGCCCGGCGGGACGAGGGGTATCTAGCGCTGGCGGCGTCCGCCCTCAACCGCGGCGGAGCGTCACCGCCCCGGCCGGGCGCGCCGGGGTGGCCGGCCCCTTCTTCTTGGCGCGAAATACTCCGGGGAGCGCGAGGGGCGGCGCCCCTCGCTCCGTCCGCCTCCGCCCACGCGACAGCCTGGTCAGACCTCGACCTCGACGGTCCCGATCGGGCGCGAGCAGCAGGCGAGGATGTAGCCCTCGGCGATATCCTCTTCGCTGATGCCGCCGTTGTGGACCATGTGCACCTCGCCCGCGCGCTTGCGGATCTTGCAGGTGCCGCACAGCCCGAACGTGCAGCCCGACGGGATGTTGAGGCCCGCGCCCCGCGCCACGCCCAGCACCGTGTCGGTCTCGAAGCAATCGGCGGTGACGCCGGCACGCGAGAACACGACCGATGCGGTCGCGGTCTCGTCGGGCACCACGTCGTCGAACTCGGTGAGCTCGGCGCGGCTCTCGGCCGGCGCGGCAAAGCTCTCCTGGTGGTAGCGCTCCATGTCGTAGCCGAGCGCGATGAGCATCTCGCGCACGCCCTCCATGAAGCTCTCGGGCCCGCAGCAATAGACCTCGCGGTCGAGGTAGTCCGGCACCATCAGGCCCAGCATCAGCGAGGTCAGCCGCCCGCGATACCCCGTCCAGACGGTGTAGGGGTCGTCGCGGCCGACGACGAAGTGCAGCTTCAGCCCCGACACCCGGCTCGCCATGTATTCGAGCTTCTGGCGGAAGATGATGTTGTTGGGCGAGCGCGCGCAGTGGATGAACGCGATGTCGGGATCCTCTCCGCGTTCCCACAGGAACGAGGCCATCGACATCATCGGCGTCACCCCCGAGCCGCCAGAGATGAACAGGTAGCGCCCGTCGGGCTGCGGCGGCAGATGGAAATGCCCCGCCGGGCCGTAGGCGCGGATGCGCATGCCCGGGCGCAGGTGGTCGATCATCCAGCGCACCGCGACGCTGTCGGGCTGCGCCTTCACCGTCACCGTGATGAACGCCGATGTCGCCGGGGACGACGAGATGGTGAACGTGCGCTGCACGTTGCCGCCCGGCACCGGCAGGTCCAGCGTCACGAACTGCCCGGCGCGGAAATGGAATCGCGCGCCCGAGGGCGGCCGCAGGGCGAATGTCATCACATCCGGCGCCTCGGGCACGGTCGCGACGCATTCGAGCGCCTCGCTGTCCTGCCAGAGCGGCGCGTCCTCGCGCGGCATCGGGATCATCGCGTCCCTCCCCGTGGTCTGTCCGTGTCGTCCAGGCTCACTCGGCGGCCATCATGGCCCGGCCGGTCAGCCGCTCCTGCAGCGTCCGCGCGTACCAGTCGACGAACTGGATCACGCCCGCTTCGTGCTGGGGCGAGTAGGGGCCGGGCTCGTAGGCGGGCGAGGCGACGCCGCGCTGGTTCTCCTCGACGATGGCGCGATCCTCGTCGTTGGTGTGGGTCCAGACCTCGGTCAGCCGGTCGAGGTCGTAGTCCACGCCCTCGACCGCGTCGCGGTGCACCAGCCAGGTGGTCGTCACCTCGGTCTCGGTGGCCGAGATCGGGCTCATGCGGAACACGAGGCCCTGGTCCGACAGGAAGTGGTTCCAGCTCGAGGGGTAGTGGTAGGCGAGGCACGATCCCGCGTCGTCGAACGGCACGCGGCCCACGCGGCGCGACACCGCCGGCTTGCCGTCCATCGTGTACGAGCAGGCGGTCCCGAGGAACGGGATCCGGATGAAGCGCCACTGCGCGTCCGGCGCCGCGAGGAAGCGCGACGGCATCCCGGCCTCCTCGCATTTCGCGATGTGATTGCGCAGTACCGGCGCCTGGTCCGCGGGGTTCGTGCCGAACACCTTGGGATCCTCCGGGAAGGTGCGGCAGAGCGATGGATGGCTTCCCGCGCAGTGATAGCACTCGCGGTTGTTCTCCATCACCAGTTTCCAGTTTCCGCGCTCCACGATCGTCGACTGGTGAGCGACCTTGCACTCCGACAGGCCGTGCGGCCCGGCATAGGCCGCCGCGGCCTCGGCGAACGGGCGGATGTCCGGCGGCGTCTCGGCCAGGCAGATCAGGATCAGCCCGCCGGTCTCCTCGCAGTGCACCGGCTTCAGGCCGTGCTGCGACGCGTCGAAATCCGGGCCCATGTCGCGCGCCCAGAGCAGCCGGCCATCGAGCTCGTAGGTCCACTGGTGATAGGGACAGACAAGCTTGGGATTCGTGCCCTTGGCGGCCGAACAGATGCGGCTGCCGCGATGGCGGCAGGAATTGTGGAACGCACGGGCCACGCCGTCGGCGCCGCGCACCACGATCACCGAGTAGGCGCCGATCTGGCGGGTGACGTAATTCCCGGTCTTCGGAAGCTCGGCGCTCACCGCCGTCATCAGCCAGTCGCGGTACCAGATCCGGGCCATGTCGACCTCGAAGAGACCGGGATCTGTGTAGAAGTCGCGCGCCAGCGAATATCCGGGGCGGCGCTGCAGGAGAAGGGAGAGAACGTCGGCGTCGCGAAGCATGTTCGCACCTTTCGAGGCGGTGATCGTGCCCCTCCTTTGGACATGCGCTCCCTCCCATGCTGAGCCAAAAGCGTCATTTTCTGACGCGGCTGAGACATGGTGCGGAATCCAGTCGTGGCGCGGCCCGATGACGGCGTCGGGATGCCTCCGAAACGGGCAACGTCAGGAGGCCGACGGGCGCCACGCCTCCATCTCGAAGACCGGACCGCCCGCCGCGCGCGCATCCTCGGCGTCGTGGGTGACCATCAGGACGGGCAGCGCCCGCGCCCGCGCCCGGTCGAAGACGAGCCCGCGGATCTGCGCGCGCAGCGCCGCATCGAGCCCCGAGAACGCCTCGTCGAGGAGAAGCGCGCGCGGCTCGGACAGCAGCATCCGCACGAGCGACACCCGCGCCTTCTGGCCGCCCGACAGGGTGGCGGGATCGCGTGCCTCGAACTCCGAGAGCCCGACATCGGCCAACGCCTCGGACACGCGCGCGGCGCGGTCGGCGCGGCTGCCGCCGGGAGCAAGGCCGAAGGCCGCGTTCTCACCGACCGACAGGTGCGGGAACAGCAGGTCGTCCTGGAACAGGATGCCCAGCCGTCTCTGGTGCGCGGGTCGGTCGGTCACGTCCTCGCCGTTCAGGATGATCCGGCCCATACCGGCGAAGCCCCGGGGCAACGTGCCGGTCAGGAACGCGAGGAGCGTCGACTTGCCGACCCCCGATGGGCCCATCACCGTCAGCACGTCGCCCGGCGGAACCGTCGCGTCCACCTCGATCAGCGGCACGCCATCCTTGAGGATGCACACACCGTCGAGCCTCAGTCCCTCGCTCATGCCAGTCCTCGCCGATTGCGGAACAGCCACGCCGGCAAAAGCAGCGCCAGCGCGAACGGCAGGATCACCGCCCCCGTCTGGGCAAGGCCGTACACGCCGATCGCCCGCCGGTCGCCGCCCGATGCCAGCGCGACCGCCTCCGTCGTCAGTGTCTCGACCCGGCCGCCGCCGACGATGAGCGTCGGCAGGTACTGTCCCACGCTGACCGCCATGCCCACCGCCGCCGCGGTCAGGATGGGCCGCAGCAGCATCGGCAGCCGCACCCGCCACAGCACCCCGCCCGGCGCCGTGCCGAGCGCCGCCGCGACGGTGGCGAACCGCGGCTCCCACGCGCGCCACGGATCGCCGAGCGACAGGAACACGTAGGGCAGGACGAACACGACATGCGCGAGGATCACCGGGCCGAGACCGCTCTTCAGCCCGAGGGTCAGCAACAGGGTCTGCAGCCCCGGCAGAAACGCCGTCTGCGGTACGAGAAGCGGCAGGTAGATCAGCCACAGCCCGCGCGGCGACAGCGCGCGCCGGCGTCGGTGTTCGGCCTCGAGACACCCGATCACCAGAGCGAGCGCGATGGCCGTGGCGACGGCGGCGATCAACGCCGTGTCCGCCATCGTCGCGCCGCCTGTCGCGGCGAAGCGCGACCATGCCCGGCCCGACACTCCCGACGGGAGCGGATCCGGAAAGCTCCAGAAACCCGCGACGCTCCAGATCGCGAGGGTCAAAAGCCCCAGCAACACGACGAGGGCCGAGCCCCCCGCGGCGATCAGCGCCAGCGGTCGCAGGCCCGCATCCGCCGCCGCGTTGCGCCGTCCCGAGACGATCCAGCGCCGACCGAGCGCGGCAACGGCGAACTCGCCCGCCCGCCAGACCGCGAGAGCCGCCGCGACGAGCGCCAGCTGCAACAGCGCCGCCGCCGCGGCCGTGAGCCGCATTGCGAGGTCTGGATCGCTCATCAGTCGCACGATCTGCACCGACAGGGTCGGCGGCGTCGACGGCCCGAGGATCAGCGCCACATCCACGACCGACATCGCATAGGCGAGGACGACGTAGACCGGCAGCCGGATCTGCGCGTAGACCGCCGGAAACACTGCCTTCAGCCACCCTGTCGTGCGGCCATGGCCCAGCGCGGCGGCCACGCGCATCCGCCGGCCCGCGTCGACCTGCCCGAGCGCGGCAAGCGCCATCAGCAGGAGAAACGGCATCTCCTTGACCGTCAGTCCCGCCGCCAGCGCGAGACCCCAGGGATCCTGTGTCAGTGCGACGTCGGGCGGACGGTCCCACCCCGTCGCCCATGGCGACAGCAGCCGCGCCAGCCACCCCGACGGCGCGATCAGAAAGGCGAGTCCGAAGGCCGTCGCTGCGTGCGGTACCGACAAGAGCGGCGACAGCAACCGTTCGAGCACGCGGAACGCCCGCGTGCCCGACCAACCGGCCAGGAACAACGTGACGATGCCGAGCGCGGCGAGGGTCGAGAGAAAGCCGGTCGTCACCGACAGACGCGCCGCGGCCACAACGCCCGGCCAGTCCGCCAGATCACGAAACGGCGCGAGCGACGGTGTCGTCAGCCCGGCGGCCGGAAAAACACCGAATGCCGGCAGCACCGTTCCGGCAAGGCCCGCCGCCACCGGGCCGAGCATCGCCAGGAGCGTCAGCGCCGGCAGCAGGCGCAACCCGAGCGGCAGGCGGCTTGGCGGCACGCCCTACTGGCCGGCGCCGTAGCGCTCTGCCCAGGTGTCGGCGATGCGCGTCATCCACGAAGGATGCGGCTCCGGCTGGACGTCGCCAAGCTCCTGCGGAGACAGGGTCGCGATGCCGAGGTCCAGGTTTTCGAACCCGGTGCGGTGCTCTTCGGGCAGTTCCGCGACGTCGAGGACCGTGCCGTAGCCCAGGACGTCGGGATCCTGCGCGCGCACCTGCGCGTCCGGCGACATCAGGAAGTTCGCGACGACCATGGCCCCCGCCTTCGAGCCTGAATTGTAGGGGATCGCCACGAAGCTTGCGTTGCCCAGCGTGCCATCCTCCAGCACGAAGGTCCGCACCGTGTCGGGAAGGCGGAAATCGGCGATCGCGGTCGAGGCCTCGCCCGGGCTGAACGAGATCGCGAGGTCGATCTCGTCATCGGCCATGAGAGCCAGCTGGTCCGGCCCGCTTTGCGGGTAGGCGCGACCCGAGCGCCAGAGGTGCGGCGTCAGGGCATCGAGATAGGCCCACAGCGGCTCGACCACCGCCTCGTAGTCGGCCTCGTCCGCCGGCTGCATCAGCGTCTCGCTGTCGTCCGTCAACTCGATCAGGATCTGCTTCAGGAACGTGGTGCCGAGGAAATCCGGCGGCTGCGGATAGGTGAAGCGTCCGGGATTGGCCTCGGCCCAATCGAGGATCGCCTCTGCGGTCGGGAGCGGCTCGGGCAGGTCTTCGGTATCGTGCATGAACACAACCTGCGCCATCGCCCATGGCGCCTCGTAGCCCTCTGTGGGCACGGTGAAATCGGTTTGGACCGTCTTGCCGTCGACGTCCACGTACTGCCAGTTCGGAAGGTCTTCGGCGAAGGGCCCGAACAGCAGATCCTGCTGCTTCATCGACGCGAAGTTCGGGCCGTTGATCCAGATGAGGTCGACCGCGCCGTCGTCGTCCTCGCCCGCTTGCCGCTCGGACAGAACGCGCGTTACCGCGTCGGCGGTATCGGCGAGCTTCACGTGCTCGAGCGTCACGCCGTGGCGCGACGCCACCTCGTTCCCGACCCATGCGATGAAGTCGTTGGTCGCCGTCGATCCGCCCCACGCGTGCCAGTACACCGTCTGTCCGTCGGCCTCGTCCAGAACGGCCTCCCAGTCGGCGGGATCGACCTGCGCCGCCGCGAGGCCCGGTGCGGCGATCAGAAGGGCGGTCAGGGCGGATCGGATCATGGTCACTCCTCGGATCGAAAGGCGGCGCGCGCACCCCAGAGGCGCAGCGCGCCGGAGGCGAAGCATAGCGTTCCGAACGCCCACGCCAATTGCGGAAAGTAGCCGGGCAGAATGCACAGAAGGACGAAGAACAGGATGGTTTCAGTCCCCTCGAGCAGCCCGTTCGAATAGTAGAGGGATTTGACGCCCTGTGCCGCGGTCCGCAGATCGTGCCGTTCGGCCAGGATGGCGTAGCCCAGAAAGCTCGCGCCGTTGAAGTAGAACGACCAGAGCAGGAACGCTCCGGCCACGGCATTCGCGCCCGGATCGACAAGGACGAACCCGAACGGCACGGCCCCGTAGAACAGGAAATCGCTGACGATATCGAGGTAACCGCCATAGTCGGAGGGTCGCGTGGCACGCGCCACCGCCCCGTCGAGTCCGTCGGCCAGCCGCGACAATATCAGCAACACGAGCGCAAGCGCGAAGGCGCCCAATGCGACCGCAACCGCACACGCGAGACCGAGACAGAGACCGGCGAGCGTCACCATGTCCGGGGTCGCGCCCGTGCGCGCCAGCCATCGCCCGGCCGTGTTGAGCGGCGGATCGATCAGTCGGCGGGCGGCGGCGTCGAGCATGCGCGTGGATCTCTGTTGCGGAATGCCGCCGAGAATGCACGCGCCGCGATCCGCGGCAATCGGGCCCACGCGAACGTGACGGAGATGTCACGCCCAGCGCGGGCCGGCAGGGATCAGGCGCGCGCCATCAGGCACGCGCAAGGCGCCTCCATGAAGCGGATGAAGAGCGGCGCGAAGACCAGCGGAAGCGCGACCGGCAGGACCCAGACGACCGCGCTCGGGTTCGTCGCTGCGACCAGCGCGATGATGCCTGTACCCGCCAGCGCCTCCAGCCCGCCGGTCGGCAGTCGGAGCGACGCGCCGCCCGGGCGCTTCCAGCCGCAGTCACGCCCCGCGAACACCTGGGCCACGTCGACGACGTGGTTCACCATCACGATCGGCGCAAGGATCGACGACAGTACCGTCTCGAGCGCCGCGGCGCGCAGCACCACGCCCTTTGTGCGCAGGCCGCGCGCCTGCCGCATCAGGCGCGCCACGCCGCAGAGCTTCGGCGCCGCCAGAAGCGTCGCGACCGCCAGCAGCATCCAGCCCGCCGCCATCGGCACGGCGCCGGTCGCCAGCAGCAACAAAGTCGCAAGCCAGAGCGGCGCGGACAGGTATCCCATGACTCCAACGGCCATGTGCAGCCGTGACAACGGGTGCAGCCCCGGCGCCGCGATCAGGCGAAGGTGCTGGAGATTGCCCTGACACCAGCGGCGGTCGCGCTTGTGATACTCCGCAAGCGTCTGCGGCCCGTCTTCGGCCGATGCGCGCGTGTCGGCGTCGATCTCGATCCGCCACCCGGCGCGGCGCATCCATGCCGCCTCGACGAAGTCGTGGCTGAGCACGTCGCCGCCGAACGGTGCCACGCCCGACAGCTTGGGCAGCGGCACGGCGTCACGAAACGCGCGCACGCGGATCAGCGCGTTGTGCCCCCAGTAGTTGCCGGCATCGCCCGTCCAGGCCGAGAACCCCTGCAGGAAGGTCGGGCCCATGATCCGCTGCGCGCTGCGCTGAAGCTGGCCGAACCGGGTTTCAGCCGGCAAAAGACGCATGCCCGACTGCAGAAGACCGGTCGACGGCGACCGCTCCATCCGGTGGATCAGGTGGCGGATCCGGCGCGCGCTCATGCGGCTGTCCGCGTCGAGCGGCAGCATGAAGTCGTAGTCGCCGCCCCAGCGGTCGAGCCAATCGGAGATGTTACCGGGCTTGCGGCCGACATTTTCCTGACGGCGGCGGTAGGTGATCGCGCCGCTGCCGATCAGCGGAGCGAGTGCCTCTGCCTCGGCTTTCGCCTTGTCGTCGCGGGTGTCCGAGATCACGAAGATGTCGACGAAGCGATCCAGCCCTGCGCGCTGCAGGTCCGCCGCCAGTTCCGCCAACATCGCGGCAGGTCCACGCGGCGGCTCTCCGCACAGCGTGAGCAGGATCGCCGTGCGCGAACTGGGCTGCCAGTCGGGCATTGGCCGCGGCGCCCGCGGCGCCGGAAAGATCAGCCCGACGACGGCGGTGGCCGCGCCAAGCGACAGCGTCAGCGTCGTGAGCGTGATGAGCGCCATGGCGACCACCGCCCAAACGGTCCACGTGCCGATCGTCAGCACGTAGCCGGCCATGATGAGGCCGGTCAGGGCGGCCGTCAGCGCGATGACGGTCCAGAGCGGGCGCCGGTCGGTCGGCGCCGTGCCGGGCTGCGGTCGCGTCACGACCTCGGCCGGGGCGAAGCGGCTTTGCGGAATGTGGGCAGTCACTTGGGTCCTCGTGGCGGCAGCCAATCAATTCGGGTTCGGAGGCCAATGCTGCTGCGCGGCACAGGTTCACGCCCGCGAATACGACCTGTGGCTTTCCGCCGATCACGGACGCGCGATTGCGCGGGAAATCGCCGTCACCCCCTAGGACGCCGCGTCACGCCGCGATAGACGCGCGTCCGGGACGGTGCGACACGTCGCTCCGGACCGCCGACGCGGCGTTGCCGAGCAGGACGCCCCGGCCCATATCAACACGCGTGTCCGGGCCGGTTCCTTCGGGAGCCCGAGCCGCGGGCCCGACACGAAACAAACGAGGGCCCGACGACATGGCATGGCCTGTGCGCCTCACGCGCACGCAAATGCGATTGGCGCAGATCGCGGTGACCCTGACGCTGCTGGCCGTGCTGTGGCGCGCGGTCGACGGTCAGGAGGCGCTGCGCATTCTCGCGCGCGCCGATATCGGCTGGCTCGCGGCCGCATGGCTGGCGATCAGCGCGCAGACGATCTTTTCGGCGCTGCGCTGGAAGATCACCGCCAGCCAGCTGGGCCAGCGCTTTTCGTTCGGCAAGGCGGTGTCCGAGTACTACCTCGCCCAGATCGTGAACCAGTCATTGCCGGGTGGCATGGTCGGCGACGCCGGTCGGGCGGTCCGGGCCCGCCATCAGGCCGGGCTTCTCCGCGCGAGCCAGGCGGTGGTGTTCGAACGCCTTGGCGGGCAGGCCGTGGTCTTCGCGACCATGTGCGCGACCTTCGTCATCACCTTCGTGTTGCCCGGCGGGCTCACCTGGCCGTTCTGGCTGCGCTCGATCCTCGTGCCGGTGATGCTCGGCGGGCTCTGCGTTCCGCTCGTGTTCTGGCTGACCGGGCTGTTGCCCGGGCCGCAGCGACGTGCGCTGGACGACCTGTGGTACGCGATCTCGGCCTCGATCCTCGCGCCGCGCGTTCTGCCGTGGCAGATCGTGCTGAGCCTCGCGACCACGGCGTGCAACCTCGCGGCGTTCGCGTTCTGCGCGCGCGCGACCGGCACCGACCTGTCGCTCGTGGCGATCTGCGGACTGGTGCCGCCGATCCTGCTGACGATGCTGATTCCGGTGTCGATCTCGGGGTGGGGCCTGCGCGAGGGCGCGGCGGCCGCGCTGTTTCCGGTCGCCGGCTTCTCGGCTTCGGCGGGGCTGGCGGCATCGGTCGCCTTCGGGCTGGTATTCATCGCCGCCGTCGTGCCGGGGGTCGTTCCGATCTTGCGCCGCCGGTCGCACCGTGGTCCGAGCAAGAGCGGCCGATCCGAGGCGCGAAGCGGCGCCAGCGCCAAGACGCGGGCCTAGCGCATTCGTTCGCGCGTCGCCTCGTCGGCCAGCGCGCGCAACGCACGGAGCAAACGCGTCGTGTCGGTGCGGTGGCGCGCGTAATCGAGATTGAACGCGTAATCGAAATCCTCGGGGTTCCGACCCGCGACGTGCTGCAGCACGGTCTCGATCTTGTCGAGCCCCTTGGCCATCCGCGCCTCTGCGGTCTCGCCGGCCTCGTACTCGTCGTGCAGGGCCATTAGTCCCGCGCGCAGATCCTCCGGCAGGCTCGACGCCAGGGTCGCGAAATCCGCCCGCTCGCGCGCCGCGCGGCCGTCATCGGCGTGCTGTTCGGGCGCGGGCACGTCGCCCGACATCGCCTCGCCGAGATCGTGGACGAGACAGAGCTTCAGCACCTGCAGCAGATTTGCGTCCATGTCGCGCTCCAGAAGCAGCGCGAGGAGGCAGAGCCGCCATGTGTGATCCGCCACGCTTTCGCGCCGTCCAGCGGTGGTGTGGCCGCTACGCAGCGTATCCTTGAGCCCGGCGGCGTCCTGCAGGAAGGCGACGATCGCGGGCAGTCTGTCGGGTGCGGTGTTCATGGCCGACGCCTATCACAGCCCGGGAGGCCCGTCGCGACGCAATCGCGCGTTGATCGGCATGAGTCTTGCGAGGTGTCCGGGCGGCGTCTATTCGAGAGATATGACCGAGAACCAGACGGATCCGGCCCTCGACGAACTCCTGTGCTTCGATCTCTACGCGGCACAGCACGCCTTCGGGCGGCTCTACAAGCCGCTTCTGGCGCCGCTCGAGCTGACCTATCCGCAATACCTCGTGATGCGCACGCTCTGGGCGAACGGGGCGCAAAGCGTGGGCGAGATCGGCCGTCGCCTGAAGCTCGAGACCAACACCGTGACGCCGCTTCTGAAGCGGCTCGAGACACAGGGCCGGGTGATGCGGGTGCGTGACCCGGCCGACGAGCGGCGCGTGCTCGTATCCCTGACCGACGACGGCGCGGCGCTCGAGGCGGACGCCCGGCACGTGCCCGACCGCATCTTCGCGGCCACCG
The DNA here is from genome assembly GCF_900172265.1 of Roseivivax jejudonensis. Taxonomy (GTDB): domain Bacteria; phylum Pseudomonadota; class Alphaproteobacteria; order Rhodobacterales; family Rhodobacteraceae; genus Roseivivax; species Roseivivax jejudonensis. Next base: position 1,010,175 of record NZ_FWFK01000001.1, read on the forward strand.
GGCTGGATCGCGGCGAGGCGCTCGAACTGCAGGCCCGTCTGCGAAAGCTGGTCGCCCGGATCGACGCGACCGGGTAGGCGCCGGGCGCACCGCCCTTTCCGCGCGACGCCATCTCGACTATTTCGAGGCGAGCGGTGCGAGGAGGCGGCGATGCGATACCTGAAGTGGACGGCGATCATCCTGTTCTGGGCACTGGTCCTCGGCTTCCTGCATTACACGCTGCCCCGCAACGACGTGGCGCGCATCACCGACACCTACGAACGCCGCATCGACTTCGGCGCCAACCGCTGGTTCTGGACCGGCGCCGACGGCACCGACACCGCCGTGAACAACCGCGATGTCTTCTTCGTGCAGACGCGGCGCGCCGATGGCGACGTGATGGTCTATCGCAACGAGGATACCGGCTGGGGGTGGCCACCCTACTTCAAGTTCGACAGCGCGAACGTCCAGGCGATCGCGTCGGACCTCCGCTCGACCGCCGATGACCCGACATGGGTCGCAGTCACGCACTACGGCTGGCGCATCGAGTTCCTGTCGGTCTTCCCGAACGCGATGTCGCTGCGCGTGGTCGACGGGCCGGACGTTCGCGTGATCCCGTGGAAGGCGATCGTGATCCTTGTCATCCTGCTGGCCGTCGTGTGGGCCATCACGGTGCGGGTGCTCCGGTTTCGCCGCAACCGCATCGACCCGATGCTGGAGGATGTCGGCGACAGCTTCGAGAGCGCGGGAGACGGCCTCTCGCGCCGCAGGCGCCGGTTCACGCGATGGTGGCGCGGCGGCGACGGCTGAGGCCGCGGCCACAGTTTCGCCACGCTGCGCCACATTCAAATCCGATTCGATCCGTATCCTCGCCGGCAAGGATGACGCCCGGTCCACGGGCGCGGCCTCACGGAGAGCTACGGTATGCTGACGGCACTGACGACAATCGGTGCGGCGTTTGCCAGCGGTCTTGCGCTCGGCACTCTGCCCCCCGGCATGATCGACGAGGACATTGCCGCGGACGACACCGCGGAGACCGACACCGGACCCGAGATCGTCCTGCCGCTCGCCGGCACCGAAGAGCCCTGCTTCGACGACTTCCGCCCCGGCAGCGACACCCTCGTGATCGTCTATCCGTCGGGCACACCGCCGCCGGACGCCAGCGCGCTCCGCCTCAGCTATGATCCGGACTACGACGAGACCGAGGTCCGCCTCGCGACCGAGACGGGTGCGCGGCTGGTGTGCTATCTTCCCGGGGTGACGCCCGAAGAGATCGATCCGGCAGGCATCGAGTTCCTGTCTGACCGCGACGCCGCGGCAGAGTTGACGGCACGAGAGGCGCCACAACACCTGTAACCGACGACGGCGCCGCAGCGGCGCCGTAGGCAATCGAGAGGACCGCTCCGGCGCGATGCCGAATATCCTGGCCACCCTCGCGCTGGTCGCATGGCCGCTGCTGACGCTGATCCTGTTTCAGCGGCTGTCGGCCTCGCGCGCCATGATCCTGTCGCTGGTCATGGGCTATATGTTTTTGCCCGAACCGCCGGCCGGGTTCGACTTTCCGCTGCTGCCGGCGCTCGACAAGCACAACCTTCCGGCCTTCTCGGCGCTCGTCGCGCTGTTCTGGACACGCGGCGCGCCGCAGCCGCTCCTGCCCGAGAGCGCGCTGGCCCGCCTGCTGGTTCTGGTCTTTGTGTTCTCGCCGATCTTCACCGTCATGGGCAATGCCGAGCCGCTGACCTTCGGGGCATCGATGATTCCGGGGCTCGGCCTGAAGGACATGATAACGCTGCCGATCGGGCAGGCCCTGATCCTCGTGCCGTTCCTTCTCGCGCGGCGGCTTCTGGCCTCGGAAGCCGCGCAGATCGAGCTTTTGCGGACGCTTGTGATCGGCGGCATGGTCTACTCGCTCCTGATGCTGGTCGAGATCCGGTTGTCGCCGCAGCTCAACAACTGGATCTACGGCTTCTACCAGCATTCGTTCGGTCAGACCGTACGCTTCGGGGGCTACCGGCCGATGGTGTTCCTCTACCACGGGCTCTGGACCGCATTCTTCTGCCTGATGGCACTGAGTTCGGCGGCCGCGCTGTTCCGGATCGGCGCACCCGATCGCCGTCCGGCTTACGCCATCGCCGCGCTCTGGCTTGGCGGGGTGCTGCTGCTGGCCAAGTCGCTTGGCGCGCTCGTTCTCGGGGCCGCGCTCGTGCCGCTGATCCTGATCTTCGGCCCGGTCATTCAGATCAACGTGGCGCTCGTTGTCGCGGTGCTCGCCCTCGGATACCCGATGATGAAGGGCGTGGGCCTCGTGCCCGAGGAGAAGATCCTTGCCCAGGCCGAGGCGATCGATCCCGACCGCGCGCAATCAATCGGTTTCCGCTTCGATCAGGAGGCGCAGCTTCTCGACCGGGCGGACTACAAGCCGCTGTTCGGCTGGGGGACGTGGGGCCGCAATCACCGCCACGACGCCTATACCGGAGAGATCGAGACGGTCGCCGACGGGCGCTGGATCATCACAATCGGGGTCTACGGCTGGGTCGGCTTTCTGGCGGAGTTCGGGCTGCTGGCGCTGCCGATCCTGCTGTTGTGGCGTGAAACCGCCATGCGCGGCGATGGCGCCGCCGCACGCTGCATCGCGCCGCTGACGCTGATCCTCGCGTTCAACCTGTTCGACATGCTGCCGAACGCGACGCTCACGCCGCTCACCTGGATGATCGCCGGGGCGCTGACAGGCTATGCCGAGAAACTGCGCGCCGATCGCGGCACGGCGCGGTCCGGGCATCCCACCCTGTCGTGGAAGCCGATCCTCTGACCGGGGTCGTCGAACGCAAACCGGCGCGCCGCGGATCCGCGGCGCGCCGGCGCATCGTCACCCGGAAACGGGTCGATCAGATCGATTCGTCGATCCAGCCCTTCAGCGCCGCCTTGGGCGCCGCGCCAGCACGGTTCGAAACGACCTGGCCATCCTTGAAGATGAACAGCGCCGGGATGCCCCGCACGCCCATCGCCGCCGCGGTGTCGGGGTTCTGATCGACATCGACCTTCGCGACCTTGATCTTGCCGTCGTATTCGGCGGCGAGTTCCTCGAGCGCGGGGCCGATCTGCTTGCACGGGCCGCACCATTCGGCCCAGAAATCGACGACGACGGGCACGTCGGCGTTCTTCACTTCGTCGTCGAAAGTTGCGTCGGTGACGGCAACGGTGGACATGGCAGCTCTCCTGATCCTCTGAGGGGACATGAGTCGGCGGCTCGCCCGCCGGCATCGTCGGGCGGCAAAGCTATGGACGCCCCCGGCCTCCGTCAAGATCCGGTAGCACGGACACAGGCAGCACTCACCATCTCGTGCGGCAGGGGCATCAGCTGCGCCGTGGCCGTCCACAGAAGCGCCACCTCGACCGGGCGATCGGGATATATCGCGCCGAGCATCGCCGCATAGGCGCCCATCTGGCGAAGCAACCCCTCGGGCACCTGGTCCGGCGCGGCCGGCACGGTGCGGTTCGATTTGAAATCGACCGCCAGCACCCGCTCCGGCGTCACGATCAGCCGGTCGATCACGCCGGTCAATCGCCCGAGCCTCGGAACGTCCGCCGTCAACGGGACCTCGACCAGCGCCTCGGACCCGAACAGGGGCGCAAGATCCGGCGCCGCAAGGACCGCCTCGGCCTCCGCGACGAGCGCGGCAAGGTCCGCGGTCCGATCCGGCAGAAGGCGCGCGGCCGCCGCCCGGCGCTCTCCCTGCGGCACCAGGGGCAGCGTCTCGAGCAGGAGGTGCAACGCGGTGCCCCGCGCCAGCGCGACCTCGGTGTGGTCACCGGCGCCGGGCAGGGCCTTGGCCCCGCCAAGATCCGACGGGCTGCGCGGCGCGACGGGCACCACCGGTTGCGGCGGTGCGTCTCGGTAGCGCTCGGGCAACTCCGGAAGCGCGGGCTCGGCCCGGGGCGGATCCGTCCGCGGCAGGTGATCCCACGTGTCGCCGATCCGAAGCCCCTCGCCCGATCCCGCCGGCCCGAAGTCGAAGGCGTGCGGTGCCGCGCCGGCCCGCTCCATCCCCTCGCGGACCTGGCCGTACCAGTCGTCGCCGCGCGCACCGAGCTTTCCGGCGGCCGCGACGATCAGCCAGCGCTCGGCCCGCGTCATCGCGACATAGAGCAGGCGATCACGCTCGGCCGCCTCGCGATCCTTCGCGGCATCCTCGGCCGCGCTCTGCGGCGGCGGCTTCGGCCCGGAAAGCTTCCAGTAGCTCGCATCGGCATCGTGCAGCAGCGGATCGCGCAGCGCGGTCTGCGGGGCACGCGCATCAGGCAGGATCACCACCGGCGCCTCGAGCCCCTTGGCACCGTGCACGGTCATCACGCGGATTCTGTCGCCCGCGCTTTCGGGGCTGCGCTTGATCTCGAGGTCGTCGGTCTGCAGCCACTGCAAAAAGCCCGTCAGCGACGGAACCGAGGCCTCCTCGTAGGCCAGTGCCTGCCCGAGCAGGGCATCGATCCCGTCCTCCGCCTCGGGTCCGAGACGGCCGAGAAGCCGCCGTCGCCCCTCGTGCCGGATCAAAAGGCGCTCGATGAGGTCGTAGGGACGCAGGAAGTCGGCCTCCGCACGCAGGTCATCTAGGATCGCCAGCGTGGCAGGATACGCCTCCCGGTTTCGCCGCAGCGCTTCCCATAGCCGGCCCATTCGACCCTGTGCCAGCGTGAACAGGTCCTGTTCCGACCACCCGAAGAAAGGCGAGCGCAACGCGGCGGCCAGCGACAGGTCGTCCTCCTGCACAGACAGGAACGATAGCGTGGCGGCGATGTCCTTGACCGCGAGCTCCGCCGTGACCTTGAGCCGGTCGGCCCCAGCCACCGGCAGCCCGCGCGCCTTGCACGCGCGGATCGTTTCGCGAAACACGGTGCCGCGGCCGCGCACGAGGATCAGGATGTCGCCCGGCCGCACCGGCCGTTGGGCTAGGCCATGAGGCGTCTCCACCGGCAGCGTGTCCCGCTCGATCATTCCTGCGATGCCCTCGGCCACGCGCGCGGCCAGAATCTTGTCGTGGTGCGTCGGGCTCACGCGGTCCACCGGCTCGTACCACGCGGGCTCTTCCGGGGTCTCCGCATTCGGAACATGGGGCCAGAGATCGACGCGCCCCGGCATCTCGGACTTGAAGGCGATGTGGCTCTCGTCCGGCACGAAACCGCTGCCCGGCCGGTCCTCGAAGGTCCGGTCCACCACGTCGAGGATCGGGGCAGAAGACCGGAACGAATGCGCCAGCGTCATCCGCGCGAGCGGCGTTCCGGTGGTCTCCAACCGGTGCCCGAACTCGTCGCACATGCGGTCGAACTCGCGCGGGTCGGCGCCCTGGAAGGAATAGATCGACTGCTTCTTGTCCCCCACGACGAAGATCGTGCGCGGGGTCTCCGCCCGCGCGCCGGCGCCGGCCGTGAACTCCCGCGCGAGCCGTTCGATCACCTGCCATTGGCGCGGGCTGGTGTCCTGTGCCTCGTCCACGAGGATGTGGTCGATGCCGCCGTCGAGGCGATAGAGCACCCAGTCCGCGACGGCCGGATCGGACAGGAGCGCGTTCGTCCGGTCGATCAGGTCGTCGAAGTCGAGCCAGCCGCGGGCCTCCTTTGCCGCTTCATAGTCCGGCAGGAACGTCTGCGCGAAGCGATGGAGCGCGGTGTCCCGCGTCGCTGCGGCAAGGGCGAGCCGACGCGGCATCGCCGCCTCCAGCCGCAGCATCAGCGCATCGATCTGCGGCATCGCGTCGTCGAGACCGGCTTTCTTCTGGCAGCCCTTGGTCGGCACGGTCCCGGGCTTGGCCGCGAACGGCACCTTCGCCCCCGGCCCGGTCAGGAAAACGGCTTCCAGCGTCTCCAGCGACGACGGGTCGGACAGGTCCAGCGCAGACAGGCGGTCGGCGTTGCGCTGATCCGTCGATCCGCCATGCGTCCGCATCGCCGCGATCACGCGGTCGAGCAGCGCGACCTCGCCGCCAAGGATGACGTCGGCCAGCAGGTCCTCGGGTGTCAGCCCCTCCGGCACGTCGTAGCGCGCGCGGATCTCATCCGGTGATCGCGGCGGCAGAAACGCGTCTTTCGCGCCGACCACGGCGCGCAAGAGGGCATCGAGATCCTCGTCGGACCCGGTAAAGTGACGCGCGAGGCCGGTGACCACCTCCGCGTCCGGCCCGCTTGCCAGCGCATCGAGCAAGTCCGCGCGCAGGATCTCGGCCGAGCGGTCCTCCATCTCGCGGAATTGGGGGCTGACCCGTGCCTCCAGCGGGAAGCGGCGAAGAAGCGAGGCGCAGAACGAGTGGATCGTCTGGATGCGCAGGCCGCCCGGCGTCTCGATCGCGCGTGCAAATAGCGTGCGCGCCTGCTGCAGGAACACGCGCCCGAGGTCGCGTTCGACCCCCATGTGCCGCAGCTCCGCGACCAGCCGATCGTCCGGCAGCATCGCCCAGGCGCCGAGGCGCTTGAACAGGCGGTTCTGCATCTCGCTCGCCGCCGCCTTGGTGTAGGTCAGGCACAGGATGTTCTCGGGCGCGGTCCCGTCGAGCAGCAGCCGCGCCACCCGGTCGGTCAGCACGCGCGTCTTTCCGGACCCGGCATTGGCGGCGAGCCATGTCGAGACGCCGGGGCGGGCCGCGTCGACCTGCCGCTGGGTGGCCGCGTCCCTCATCTCAGCGTCTCCTTGACCGCCGGGTCGGTCACTTCCCATTCGCCCAGCCGCGACAGGTGATCGTAGTCGCCCGAATCCGTGTCCTTCCCGACGGCGCGGCGCGCCGTGAAGCCGTGATCGGGGTCGAGCATCGCCGCGATCAGGGCCTCGAACTCGGCCCAGATCTGCGCGGGGGGCGCCTCCTCAAGATCGAGCGGGGCCTCGCCCGCCCCGGTGCCGAGCCCGATATAGGCCAGGTGGGCGACATGCCGCGGGCTGACATCGCCGAAGCCGCCGCGCAGGGCCATCCCGGCCTCAAGCAGAAGCTGCTTGTCGAAATAGCGTTCGCGCGCGCTGCTCGGCGGCTGGCCTGTCTTGTAGTCGTAGATCCACGCGCCGCCCCGCGCGTCGATGTCGATACGGTCGGCCTCGCCGGTCAGCCTGAAGCCGGTCCCGGGCAACGTCACCTCGCCCTTGATCTCCAGCCGGTCGGGATGCACCGCTGCGCGGTCCTGTCGCACGACCTCGTCGGTGACGAAGCCCGGCGCGATCCGCTCCATGCGCGCCGCCCAGAGCGCGCGCACCGTCGGAAACGGAAGCTCGGACAGGCGCGAGCGCACGCGCTCCATCAGCGCTTCGGGCCGAAACAGGGTCGAATCCGAGGCGGTTGCGGCCACGTAGCGATGCAGCACCTCGTGCAGGACGATCCCGCGCAAGAGCGCGTCCGGCGCGCGCTGCAACGGCGCGATCGGACGCAGCCGAAGGACGTGACCGGCATAGATTGCGTAGGGATCCCGGATCAGCGTCTTGATCCGCGTCACGCTCAGGCGCATGGGGCGTGTCTCGACGGGGGGAACGGGCGAGGGACGCTGCGCCGGGGGCGCCGCGATCGGCGCATCGAGCGCGCGCGCCAAACCGAGCCAGTGATCGCCGCGCGCCCGCATCGCCTCCAGTGCGGCCGGGCCATCCTGCGTCTCGAGCCCCGCCATCAGATTGGTCAACCGGTTCAGCCAGCGCGACGGCACGGTTTCGGCATCGTCGGATTTCTTCGCGCGGGTCAGCCAGACCTCTGCGCCCGCCACCGCCTGTTGGAAGTCGTGGGCCGACAATCCGACCCGCCGTTCGGGCAGAAGCAGACCCGCATCCGCCCGCATACGGCGGTTGAGCCACGGATCCGGTGCGGGCAATTCGGGCCATGATCCGTCGTTGAGCGCGCCGAGGATCACGAGGTCGGCGCCGCCGACCCGTGCCTCGATCGTTCCCCAGATGCGGATCAGGGGATGAACCTCGTCGGGATTGCGCACCTCGACGCGGCGCAGGATCGCGTCGAACAGATCGGCATAGTCACGCGCCGACAGATCGGCACCATGCGCCGCTTCGGCGATCAGCTCGTCGATCGCGGCCCGCGTCGCGCGCCCGGCCTCACGCGCCCAGAGCTCGGAGGGATCGGTCGCCGCAGAGCCGGCCACGATCGCCTCGGTCCTTGCGACGTGATCCGCGACATGCGCTGCAAGCGGCCAGGTGCCCGCCCGCGGCGTGCGGCAGAAGCATGCGGAGACCCATGCGGCCCACGCCTCGGCGCCGAACGCCGCTCCGAACCGCGTGAGGTCGCCGGCCTCCGGAAAGGGCACCGGCGCGGGATCCGGGTCTTCACGCTGACGCTCGCCGCGCAGGAACAGCTCCAGCCGTTGTCGATGAAGCCCGTGCGCCTCCGCACGGTCGCCGGCATGGCACAGCGGATGCTTCAGAACCGTGATCAGCGCCTCGGCCGACAGGGGCCCGGTCGCCAGCGCCGCGACATGGCGCAGGAGCCGGCCCGGCGGCGTCAGCTGGCCGGGAATACCCGCGCTGTCGTCGGGCACGATGCCCCACCGGCCGAGCGCAGCCGTGACCTGACGCGTCAGCATCCGGTCGGGCGTGACGAGCGCCGCGCGCGTCCCCGCCTCTGCCGCGTCGCGCAGACGCAGCGCGATGGCGCGCGCCTCCTCCCGCCGCGTCTCTGCCTCGAGAAGCGTGACGGTATCGGTTGCGGCCTTCAGATCGCCCAGGCCCGGCCCCTCGCTCAGCCACTGGTCGGTCACCGGCGCGGGGCGCAGTGCGAGCGACACGAGTCGATTGCGCCGCGGCGCCGGCGCCGTCGCATCGCTCCATTGGGCCACGTCCTGCGGCGTGAGACCCAGCGCCTCGAACAGACGGGCGAACCGGAACTGCGGGTGGTCCTCTCCGGGCTGGGTGTGGTCCGCCCGAGGCAGACCGTCAGTCAGCTGGTCCCAGACATGGCGTGGCAGGTCGGTATCGACGCCCGGCAGGATCAGTGCCCCCTGCGGCAGGCGCGCCACCGCCGCCATCAGCCGCAGCGTGGTCCCGCGCGAAGCGGTCGATCCGGCCACGATGACGGGATGCGCCGGCGGCGCCGCCTTCCAGCGGGCGATTCGCGCCTCGACGCTGCGCACCTGAAGCGCGGCGGAATCCGGCTCGGCGTCGGCTTCGAAGTACCGCTGCACGATTGCGAGGAACTGCAGGGCGCGCGCCCAGTGGCCGGACTGGTCCGACACGTCGAGCGCCGCCACCGTGTCCGGGGACACGCCTTCGATCTGCATTTCCTCCATCAGCGCGGCAAGACTGTCGGCGAGGTCGAAAAGCGCCGCACGCGGCGCAAGGTCCGGTGTGGCCTCGAGCAGGCGCGACACCAACGCGGTCAGCTCCAGCCGCCGGCGCAGCGGCGGCACCGGTGCGGCGAGCGCTGCCGAGATCTCGGGATCCCCCGGCTCTGCCAACAGCCTCATGCGAGGAAGGAACCCGGCCGGCCCCTCGCCGAAGATCCCGGCGATTCGGCGTTCCATCCGGCGCGTGTTCACGAACAGCTCGGCGCGGGCCATCGCCTCGGGCGGGTGGCCCTTCATGCGCGTGCGCAACCCGTCGACGACGGCGCGGGCAAAATCCGCGCCCGGCGGCACGGCAAAGACGCGCGGGCCGCCATCGCTGTCGAAGATCATGCCGCCTCCAGCATCGTCTCGGCCAGCGCGATTCCCTCGGGGTGGCCCACATCGCACCACGCGCCCTTGTAGGACGCTCCGAAAAGCCGCCCTTCGGCGGCGATCCGGTTCCACACGACATTGAGCGAGAACACTGGATCGGGAATGTCGAACAGCCTGTCGGTCTTCAGGATTTGCACACCGGTATAGACCAGCGCGCCACCACGAGTCAGGCGACCGTCCTGCGCCATGGAGAAGTCGCCATCCTCCTGGCGCCCGACGGCATGGTCCACCGGCACCGTCAGCAGGAGCGCGTCCATCTCCGCCGGCCGCCACATCCCGGCCAGAACCTCGAACGGGTTGGGGCCGCGCCACACCGCGTCGCTGTTTGAGGTGAAGACCGGGCCGTCGCCCAGCATCGGCAGCGCCGCGCGAAGCCCGCCGCCGGTGTCTAGGATGTCGGGAGTCTCCACCGCCACGGCGACCTCGGAGCCCGCGAGGTGCGCCACGATCTGGTTGGCACGGTAATGCGCGTTCACCACGATCTGCGGAATGCCGTGATCGCGCGCCAGGTCCAGCGTGCGGTCGAGCAGGCTACGCCCGGCCACCGTGATCAGCGGCTTCGGCCGGTCGGCGGTCAGCGCGCCCATCCGCGTGCCGAAGCCCGCGGCAAAGATCATCAGGGAGTCGGGCATGTCGGTCTCAGGCGGTCGAGGCATGCGGGCTCGGGGGCCGGCAGGCGCGTCAGAAGCGGCACCAGAGGCGCCAGCGCGGGATGCGCGAGATCGGTCTTCAGGTGCCGCCACACACGTGGAATCAGGTCGATGTAGCCGGGCTTTCCGCGCGTCGCCGCAAGCCGCGCGAAGACACCGAGGATCCTCAGATTGCGCTGGGCGCCAAGAGCGGCATAGGCGGCACCGAACGCCTCCGGCGTCTCACCCGAGTGCGACAGGTAGTACGAGCGCGCCGCCGCCGCCGCCGCCGGCGCCACGTCGCGGCGCGCGTCCTCGATCAACGACACGAGGTCGTAGGCCGGATGGCCGATAACAGCGTCCTGGAAGTCGAGAAGCCCGGCGCGCGCCGCGCCCTCGCGCGCCGGCAGCCAGATCATGTTCTCGGCGTGGTAATCGCGCAGGACGCACACCCGCGGCTCGGGCGCGTGCCGCTCGAGGATCGTCTCGAACACGGCGGCGACCTCGGCCTTCAGACCCTGGTCCGGCGCACCGGCCCGGGCGAGGTACCAGTCGAAAGCGAGATCGGTCTGAGCGGCAAGGAAGGCGGGATCTGCGCGTAGGAGCCCCTCGGGCGGATCGACCGAATGCAGCGTCACGAGAACGTCAGCGGCCACGCGGTAGAGGTCTTCTTCCCTGCCCGGGTCGGTGGAGGCGAGGCGTGCGAAAAGGTCGTCGCCCAGATCCTCGAGCAGCATCGTGCCGGCATCGGCGTCAATGCCGAGGATCTCCGGCGCGCTGAGCCCGATGCCGCGCAGCCACTCTGCCAACCGGGCAAAGCGCGTCACGTCGCCGTCCGGGTCCTCCATCAGGATCGCGCGCGCGCCCTCTCGCGACAGTCGCGTGTATCGACGGCTCGACGCATCGCCCGCCAGCGGCTGCGCGTCCGCGTCGCGCCACCCTGTGTCCTGAAGAATTCTCGTCACGCGAGCACCCCCGAGAGCCGGTCCGCCCAGCGCGCCGCGCTCCAGCGGGCATGCAGGACGCGGCCATCGCCCTCCGCCTCCGGCTCGAGCGTCAAGCGCAAAGCGTCGGCTGGCGCCATGTCTCCGAGCCGGTCCGGCCACTCCACAAGGCAGATGGCCGTGTCGAAGGCAGCATCGAGGCCCAGCTCTATCACCTCCTCCGGACCGGAGAGTCGGTAGAGATCCGCGTGCCAGATCTCACCGGACCCCGTTTCGTAGACCTGCACGAGCGTGAAGGTCGGCGACGGCACGTCCTCGGGCATTACCAGGCGGGACTGTATCAGCGCGCGGGCGAAATGGGTCTTTCCCGCGCCGAGTCCGCCCTCCAGCAGGATCGTGTCGCCCGGTTCGAGCCGTGCGCCCAGCGCCGTTGCGACGGCGGCCGTGGCGTCCGGGTCGGGCAGAAACAGGGGAAGGCGAAGATCGGGGGCGCTGGCCGTCATGCGCTGGAGGATGGCGCGGCGCACGCGACGCCGCAACCGGCATTCAGGCTTCGCGCGGCACCGGAAGAGGCGTCAACTTCTCATCGGCCGGAACGACGAACCGCACCAGCGTCGCGCCGCCGTGTATCGGCTCGATCCGGCACTGCAGCGACAGGCCGTCGAGGCGTCGGACCTCGGCGTCCCATCCCGCGCGTTCGCCATGTTGGCCGACGAAGGCGCGAAGGTCGCCCCAGACCGGAGTCGGAGCGCAGGTCGCCTGCCAGAGCCGCGTCGCCTCGATCATCGTGGTGTAGCTGACGTCGCTGTCCGGGTCACTGTTCCACAGCGTCCGGTAACCGGCATTGCAGAAGGCGAGCAGTCCGCCCGCGGTGAAGACCGCGATCGCGTCGTCGAACGCGTCGATCACCGATTGCGCCAGTTCCAGCTCGCGCCGGAAGCGCCGGGTCAGGGACACCTCGTCGCTGATATCGTCGATCAGGAACGCGACCGCGCCGTCGGGATGCGGTCGGCCGGTGATCCGGTAGGTCAGGCCGGAGGGCAGAGACCACGTGTCGGCGAACCCGTCCTCGCGCGCCGCGCGGATCAACGCCGCCATCTCGTTCCGCCACGACCCGTAATCCCGCGGCTCCGGCATCACCTGCCGTTCGCGCAACATGTCGAAGAACGACATCACGTCCGGACGATGGGCCAGCTGTTCCGGCGACAGGCCTGACAGGTCGCACAGCGCGGGATTGAACAACACGAGCGCTTGGGACCGGTCGAAGATGGCGAGGCCGGTCGGCAGGTGCGAGAACGTCTTCGCGAGCGTCTGCACGAAGTTGCGCTGCGCCGCCTCGGCCTCGACCACGGCATCGATCTCGATCGCGTAATGCAACCAGCCGTCCTGCGCGCGCTGCGACGTCAGCTCGAACCAGCACGGCCCTCCGGCCGGCGGCCGGCGGAGCGACGCGCGCCGCGACTGTCGCTGCGCCGCGCGCTCCGGCTTCTCCGGAAAGAGCGAATCCGTCCCGCAGAGGGCCGACAGCGCCCTGAAGCGCGCGTTGGACCACGTGACATGGCCCTCCGCATCCGTGCGCCATATCGGGTAGGGCGCACGATCCAGCCCCTCGTGCAACGCCGCGCGCTCCATCCGCGTCAGGACCGCATCGATCGCCGCCGCGCATCCGCCGGTCACCGAAATGCCGAGGGCGCGTCCATGGCTACCCGCGCACAGGACGAGGCCAGGGTCGTCCGCAGAGGCGACACGGCTGTCCGGTGCCGGAGGGTCGGCGGGAAGGCCCGGGAAAACGGGCCGCAGCAATGTCGCGAGGTCGGACCAGGGCGCACCATCTCCGTCGGCGCCGCTCGGGTGGTCGAGCCGCGCGAGCAAGCGCGCGCCGCCGACGCTGGCATCCACCACACGCGTCCCGCGCAGCAGGAACAGCGGCTCCTGCACCGGCGCCGATCGGGTCGACCGCCAACTGCGGAGCGAGGCAGCGAGCGGAATTGCGAGGGCGAGCCCCGCAAGCGAGACACCGAGAAGCGCGGCCAACACAAGATGATCGGGCATGGTGTGGGTCGGTACAAGCGAGGGCTGGACAGGCGCACGGCCACAACGACCACACGTTCGTCCATGACTGCGCGAACAAAGGTAAATGCCCGGTTAACGGGAGCCGGCGCACGCGATCCGAACGCTCCGCGCGCGGCGCGCCGCGTCAGCCCGCCGCGTCGATCTGGCCCGAGTGCCGCCCGCGCTCGGACACGATGCGCCGGCGCGGCCAGACGACCTCGACGACCGCGCCCCGCCGGTTGTGCCCGACCGTGGGCGCCATGCCTGCCTCCGATCCGTTGGCAAAGCTCAGTTCGGCGCCCGTCCGCTCCAGCAACGTCTTGGCGATGAAGAGCCCGAGCCCCATGCCCTCGTATTCCGGCCGGATGCGCCGATCCGACACGCCGCGGCGCGAGCGCACGAACGGATCGCCGATCCGCCCGATCAGCTGCGGCGGAAAGCCGCGGCCGTCATCGAGGATGCGTACAGTGATGAAGTCGTCGCTCCACAACGCCTCGATCCAGACATTGGCGCGCGCGAAATCGACCGCGTTCTGCACGAGGTTGCGCAGCCCGTGGATGATCTCGGGCCGCCGCAGGATCTGCGGCTGCGGCAGCGCGCCGTCGCCCGCGGGCTCGATATGGATATCCTTGCCGCGCGTCATATGGGGTTCGGCCGACTCCCGGATAACCTCTTCCAGCGGCGCCTGCCGCGTCTGGAGGTCGTCGGTACCCGCCTGCCCCATGCGGCGCAGGATGTCGCGGCAGCGATCGGCCTGTTGGCGGATCAGCTCTGCGTCCTCCCGAAGCTCCGGGCGGTCGTCCAGCTCCTCGGCCAGTTCGGCCGACGTCAGCTTGATCGTCGCCAGCGGCGTGCCCAACTCGTGCGCGGCCGCCGCGACGATCCCGCCAAGGTCGTTGAGCTTCTGCGCGCGGGCCAGCGCCATCTGCGTCGCGGCGAGCGCGTCCTGCATCGCGTTCATCTCGGTCGTCAGCCGCCGCGCGTAGATCGAGATGAAGACCAGCGCGATGGAGATCGCGATCCACTGGCCGAACACGAACAGGTCGGGGATCCGCAGGACCTCGCCTTCGGACGTCACCAGCGGCAGGTGCCAGAACACCAGCAGCGTCACCAGAACGAAGGCGATGACATTGAGCAGGATCGTCGAGCGCAGCCGCAGCACCGCCGCGGACACGGTGACGGGCGCAAGCACGAGCAGCGAGAACGGGTTGTGCAGCCCCCCGGTCAGGAACAGCAGGAAGCACAGCTGCAGCACGTCGAAGACGACCATCAGGAAGTTTTCCTGCTCCGACAGCCGCTTCGTCTCGGGAAAGACGAGCATTGCCACGAGGTTGCCGGCCACCGACACGCCTATCGCGAGAAAGCACAATCCGGTCTCGAGCTGCAGGTCGTAGAGCCGTTGCGCCAGCAGGATCGCCACGACCTGGCCGGCGATGGCGAACCAGCGCAGCAGGATCATCGTGCGCAGCCGGATCGAATTCCGCCGTCGCGCCGGATCGAGAAGCCCGGGCTCCGGGCTCGGGACCGCCGAACTCTCGGACATGTGCGTCTTTGCCCTCTTTACCCCGACATCGGAGTTGATAGGTCTCGCGACACCTTTCGGCAACGGCGGAGCGGCTGGATGCGAAGTCTTGGCGCACTCTCGGCAATCGCGGCCGGCACGGCCATCCTCGGTGTCGTGGCCGGCACGGTCCTTTTCTCGCAGATGCGCGGCGATGCGGAGGCGTTCGCGGAGTGCCGGCAGGGCAACGTCGCCGGCGGCATGGGCGAGATCGGCGGCCCGTTCGAGCTCGTGTCCGAAACCGGAGACACCGTGACGGATGCCGACGTGTTCACACAACCGTCGCTCGTCTACTTCGGGTACACGTGGTGCCCGGATGTCTGCCCGCTCGACAACGTGCGCAACGTCGACGCGACCGAGATCCTCGCCGAGAGCGGCGCCGATGTTCAGCCGGTCTTCATTACCGTGGATCCCGCCCGCGACACGCCGGAGGCGATGGCCGAGTTCACCGATGCGATGCATCCCGACCTTCTGGGTCTCACCGGGTCCGAGGCGCAGGTGAAGGCCGCCGCCGACGCCTACCGCGTCTACTACAACGTGCCGGAAACCGACGACGAGTATTACCTCGTCGATCACACCACCTTCACGTATCTCGTCCTTCCGGAGCACGGCGTCGTCGACTTCTTCCGCCGCGACGCAAGCGCCGAGGACATGGCCGAACGCGTCGGCTGCTTTCTCGATACGGCATGAGGAATTGACCACCCCTCAAGGTCGCCTAAATTTACGGCCATGAAGGATATTGGTGGAGATCCCCGCGTGTCGCAGAGCGAGCTTCCGGAACTGGGTGAAGACCGGACGCTGCTGCTCGTCGACGACGACGAAGCGTTCCTGAGGCGACTCGCCAAGGCGATGGAAAAGCGCGGCTTCGCCGTGGAGACGGCGGACTCCGTCGCCGGCGGCCGCGCGATCGCGACGGCACGCCCCCCCGCCTACGCGGTCGTGGACCTGCGGCTCGAGGACGGCAACGGTCTGGATGTCGTGGAAGTGCTGCGCGAGAAGCGGCCCGACGGGCGTGTCGTCGTCCTCACCGGATATGGCGCGATCGCGACAGCGGTCGCTGCAGTAAAGATCGGCGCGACCGACTACCTGTCGAAACCTGCGGACGCCAACGACATCATCAGCGCGCTCCTGTCCGACGGAGAGGAGATGCCGCCCCCTCCGGAGAACCCGATGTCGGCCGATCGCGTGCGTTGGGAGCACATCCAGCGGGTCTATGAGCTCTGCGATCGCAACGTGTCGGAAACCGCGCGGCGGCTGAACATGCACCGCCGCACGCTGCAGCGGATCCTCGCCAAGCGCTCGCCGCGCTAGGCGCATCCGCGCCGATCACAACTTGTGCATCAGTGCCGCGTGGCGCGAGGTGAATTCCTCGCGAACGTCGCGCGGCGGGCGCAGCCGGATCGACAGTCCCTCGGTCAGCGAAGGGTCCGGCCTGCCGAAGAACCGGTCGGCTTCGCTTTCCGAAAATCCGGCAATCTCCACCGCTTCCATCCAGGCCGACACCCTGTCGGCCCGCTTGATCTGCCGCTTCACGGTTTTCGGAAGTTCGGCCGGCAGTCCGAACCGCAGGTGGATCGCCGCGGTCAGCCGGTCGTCCAGCGCGCCGTAATCCGGCCCGACCGCCGCCTTGACCGGAGAGATCATGTCACCGATGACGTATTCCGGCGCGTCGTGGAGCAGCGCAGCCAGGTGCCAGCGGGCGGGCGCGCCGGGGCACAGGCGCGCATGGATCGTCTCGACCAAAAGCGAATGCTCGGCCACCGAATACGCGTAGTCGCCCCGCGTCTGGCCGTTCCACCGCGCCACGAAGGCGAGGCCGTGGGCGATATCCTCGATCTCGATATCCACCGGCGTCGGGTCGAGCAAATCGAGCCGGCGGCCCGAAAGCATCCGTTGCCAGGCGCGTGTCGGTTTGGGCATGGGCGGTCCGTGGCCTGCGTCGATCTGCGCGTGGCGGGTCTGCGGCGCCACGCTTCATTGCCGATACATCACCGCGGTGCTAATCGCATCCGCGAATTCGAACGCGCAGCATGGAGGGCCCCTCATGGCCAAGGATTTCGTCGTCAAGGACATCGATCTGGCCGCCTATGGCCGCAAGGAGCTCGACATCGCCGAAACGGAGATGCCGGGCCTCATGGCCACGCGCGAGGAATACGGCCCGAGCCAGCCGCTCAAGGGGGCGAAGATCGCCGGATCGCTGCACATGACAGTGCAGACCGCGGTTCTGATCGAGACGCTGAAGGCGCTGGGCGCAGACGTGCGCTGGGCGTCGTGCAACATCTTCTCGACGCAGGACCACGCCGCGGCGGTAATCGCCGAAGGCGGCACGCCGGTCTTCGCGGTCAAGGGCGAGACGCTCGAGGAATACTGGTCCTACACCGATCGCATCTTCCAGTTCGGCGGCGAGGGCGGCACCTGCAACCTGATCCTCGACGACGGCGGGGACGCGACGATGTACGTGCTGCTCGGCGCGCGGGTCGAGGCCGGCGAGGAGGATCTGATCTCGGATCCCGGATCCGAGGAAGAGGAGTTCCTCTTCGCCCAGATCCGCAAGCGGCTCGCCGCCTCGCCGGGCTGGTTCACCCAGCAGCGCGACGCGATCAAGGGCGTGTCGGAGGAAACCACCACCGGCGTGAACCGGCTCTACGGCCTCATGCGCGAAGGCCGTCTGCCGTTCCCGGCGATCAACGTGAACGACAGCGTCACCAAGTCGAAGTTCGATAACAAGTACGGCTGCAAGGAAAGCCTCGTCGACGGCATCCGCCGCGCCACCGACACGATGATGGCCGGCAAGGTCGCGGTGGTCTGCGGCTACGGCGACGTGGGCAAGGGCTCGGCCGCGTCGCTGTCGGGCGCCGGCGCGCGGGTCAAGGTCACCGAGAGCGATCCGATCTGCGCGCTGCAGGCGGCGATGGACGGCTTCGAGGTGGTGCGCCTCGAGGACGTGGTCGACAGCGCCGACATCTTCATCACCACGACCGGCAACAAGGACGTCATCCGCATCGACCACATGCGCGAGATGAAGGACATGGCGATCGTCGGAAACATCGGCCACTTCGACAACGAGATCCAGGTCGCCAGCCTGAAGAACCACAAGTGGACCAACATCAAGGACCAGGTGGACATGATCGAGATGCCCTCGGGCAACCGCATCATCCTGTTGTCCGAGGGCCGTCTTCTGAACCTCGGCAACGCCACCGGGCACCCGTCCTTCGTGATGTCGGCGTCGTTCACCAACCAGGTGCTGGCGCAGATCGAGCTCTGGACCAAGGGCGATCAGTACAAGAACGAGGTCTACGTCCTGCCCAAGCACCTCGACGAGAAGGTCGCGCGGCTGCACCTCGAGAAGATCGGCGCGCGCCTGACCGAGCTCTCGCCCGAGCAGGCCGCCTATATCGGCGTCACTCCCGAGGGCCCGTTCAAGCCAGAGCATTACCGGTACTGACGGCTCGATAGGCGGGAACCCGCCTATTCACAGGGCCGTGAGCGGCGGGAAATGGCCGCTCCAAATCAAATCCGGGCCGTGCGGAAACCACCGCGCGGCCCTGTCACTTTCTTGGGCAGACACAGTGCGTGACCAAGGAGGTACGACGCTATGAAACTCAAGGCACTCATGATGAGCGCGGCGACCGCAGCGCTTCTCGCAGGCGCAGCCACCGCACAGGACGACGCCGACGGCGCCGTCGAGAACTCGGCGGAGCAAGCCGCCGAAGAAGCCGGCGACGCGGCACAGGAAGCCGGCGAAGCGGCGCAGGAAGCAGGCGAAGCGGCCGAGCAGACCGCAGAGGACGCCGCCGACGCGACCGCCGATGCGGCCGAGGACGCTGGCCAGGCCGCCGAGAATGCCGGCGAAGAGGCCGCGGCTGAAGCCAACGAAGAGATGAACGAAGCCGAGCAGGCCGTGGAAGGCGAGACCGAAGAGGGTGACGCCGCCGCGGAAGGCGAGATGGAGTTCACCTCGATCGAGGAAATGACGGTCGGCGACGTGGTCGGCACGCCCGTGTTCGGGCCCGAGGACGAGCGCATCGGTGAAATCGACTACGTGATCGATCGCGGCGATGGCGCCGAAATGGTGATCGGCATCGGTGGGTTCCTCGGTCTTGGCGAGTACACCGTCGCGCTTCCGGCCACCGACTTCCAGATGAGCCAGGAGCCGCAGGGCTTCATGCTCGACACGGACCAAGAGACGCTCGAGCAGCAGCCGGAATACGACGAGTCGGAAATCGAGCCGCTGCCGGACGACATGATGATGTCCGAGCTCATGGGCGGCGGTGACGTCGAAGGCGGCACCAGCGACATGGAATCCGGTTCGACGGCTGGCGCGGCGGCATCGGGTGATACCGAGTCCGAATCCGCAGGCACTGACGCATCCGGTGGCGACGCCGCAAGCGAAAGCGGCGGCATGGAAGACGGCGCCTCCAGCGACACCGAATCCGGTGCCGACATGGAGAGCGGCGACGCCGAAGCCGAAACGGATACCGAGGAAGAGTCCTCGGGCAACTGATCCGGCCTCACATGGCACTTTCGAGGGCGCGCCGCACGGCGCGCCCTTTTTTCATGCGCGCAACTTACATGTTGTCCCGGCGGCATCTCGCGGTAACGTGAACGCGGTCTCGCGCCCGATGCGGGCCTCAATCCTGCGTCCTCAAGGGGAGACAGCACATGAGCAAGCGCGACGACCTGATCCAGACCTACGCCGATGACCTGCGTAACAAGTGCGGGATGACCCCGGACATGGACCTTCTGACCAAGGTGACGATCGGCTGCGGCCCGTCGATCTACAACGCGGATTCCGCGACCGTCGCGGCGAGCCAGCCGGGCGAGCTCGAGACCGTGAAGCAGAACTTCCTGATCAAGAAGCTGGGCCTCAGCGATGGGCCCGAGCTAGACGATGCGATCCAGTCGGTGATCGAGACCTACGGCCGGTCCGAGCGCAACAAGTACCGCGCCGTGGTCTACTACATGCTGGTGAAGCACTTCGGGAAAGACTCGGTTTACGCCTGACCGTCGACGACCGGCGCGACGCGACCGCCACGTCCTTTGCCCGGTCCGACGCGTCACCGCGCTGACCCGCGGGACTGTCGGTGCGTGACTGCAGATCACGGACGCGCAGGTCGATGATCCGCACAATCCATGATGCAAAACAATGATTGGATTGGAATCATATGACGCTGGCGCGGCATTTGCTTTCGCGCTATACACAGCCGCGACGCCAGAAGGCTACG
Source organism: Roseivivax jejudonensis (assembly GCF_900172265.1). Taxonomy (GTDB): domain Bacteria; phylum Pseudomonadota; class Alphaproteobacteria; order Rhodobacterales; family Rhodobacteraceae; genus Roseivivax; species Roseivivax jejudonensis. The sequence goes on from NZ_FWFK01000001.1 coordinate 1,030,246, forward strand.
GGACTGATCGCCAAGGGATAAAATCCCGGACCGGCGACCGGTGACCACCCGACCGTGGGGTGGCGTCATCCGGACATCATCACCCGTCGACTGATCACGGAATGGATCACAACAGGCCGTTTCCGCGTCCGCACACCCTCGCGTGCGAACGCGACGGCCGCCTGCATTGCGCGCCGTGTGGGAGCGGCGCGCGGGCAGGATCCGAGACCCGGTCTCCCGGTCGTGGCGATGCGCGCCCGACCGAATGACCGGCCCGGCGACGCACCGGCGCGCCACATTAGGTGAGTGAAGTCGAAGCTCCCCGCACAGCGGGGGGCTTCGACGCGTTGGCACGGGCGCGGTCCTTCAGTCCTCGGACAGCCCGGCGAGCGACCGGACGATCCGCCATTCCTCTTCGGTCACCGGCTGCACCGACAGGCGCGAGTTTTTCACCAGAACCATCTCCTCCAGTCCCGGCGTCGTCTTGATCGTGTCGAGCGTGACCGCCTCCGGCGCGGTTTCGAGTGCCTTGATGTCCACACACTCCCAGCGCGCGTCATCGGTGGTCGAGTCGGGATGCGCCTCTGCGATCACCTCGACCGTCCCGACCACCGCCTTCTCGGTCTGCGAATGGTAGAAGAAGCCCCGGTCGCCGATCTTCATCTCGCGCATCATGTTGCGCGCCTGGTAGTTGCGCACGCCGTCCCATTCCTCTCCGGCATCGCCCTTGGCGCGCTGATCGTCCCAGGACCAGGTCGAGGGTTCGGACTTGAAGAGCCAGTAGCGCATCAGCCGATCACCTTCTTCCACTCGACGAGTTCGACCCGCGCGAAAAGCCCGGCGCGCGCATAGGGGTCGTCGGCCGCCCAGGCCTCGGCCGCCGCGAGGTCGGGAACATCTAGGATGACGAGGGATCCTGCCATGGCGCCGTTCTCGATCAGCGGCCCGGCCTGCGCCACGACGCCCGTCTGCTCGACATAGGCGAGGTGTGCCTCGCGGTTGGCCATGCGGATCTCGAGCGCATCGGGTTTGTCACGGGCGATGAGGGCGACGAGCATGTGGGATCTCCGTTGTGATCGGGTTCGGGACTCAGGCCTTGGCGCCGCGGCGCCCGTGGCCCAGCATCGGGGCCGCGCCGGTATCGAGCGGCCAGCGCGGGCGGGCTGCAAGGTCGAGCGCATCGCGCCGGCCGAGCGCCATGAGCTCACCTCCGGCGTAGGCGATCATCGCGGCGTTGTCGGTGCAGAGCGCGAGCGGCGGGGCGCAGAAGGCGAGGCCCGCCGCGTCGGCGACCGAGAAAAGCGCAGCTCGCAACGGCCCGTTGGCAGCGACGCCGCCGGCCACCGCGAGCGCGGGCGCCGATGGCCGCGACCCGAGGTAGATCGCGATCGCGCGGCGCGCCTTTTCGGCCAGAACGTCGCGGACCGCGATCTGGAATCCGGCGCAGAGATCGGCGCGGTCCTGCCGCCAGAGGCCCCTCTGCGCGGCGACAAGTCGATCGCGCTCGCGGAGCACGGCGGTCTTCAGCCCGGAAAACGACAGGTCGCAGCCCGGCCGGTCGAGGAGCGGCCGCGGAAAGGCGAAGCGGGCCGGGTCGCCGCCGCGCGCCGCCGCCTCGACCGACGGTCCGCCGGGCTGCGGCAGCCCGAGGAGCCGCGCGACCTTGTCGAACGCCTCGCCCGGCGCGTCGTCGATCGTGCCACCCAGCCGATCGAACGCATCGGGGCCGTGGACCACGAGAAACTGGCAATGCCCGCCCGACACCAGCAGCATCAGGTACGGATAGCCCAGGTCGTCGGTCAGGCGGGGCGTCAGCGCGTGGCCCGCCAGGTGGTTCACGCCGACGAGGGGCAGGCCCGTCCCCGCGGCGATCGCCTTGGCGGTCATCACGCCGGCCAGCACGCCACCAATCAGCCCGGGCCCCGCGGTGACCGCGACGCCGTCGAGATCGGCGAGACCGCAACCGGCTTCGGCCAGCGCACGGCGCACGACATCGTCGAGAGTCTCGGCATGGGCGCGGGCCGCGATCTCGGGGACCACGCCGCCATAGGCCGCGTGCAGCCCGCCCTGCCCGGCCACCACGGACGACAGCACCGATCGTCCGCGAACGACGGCCGCCGCGGTGTCGTCGCAGCTCGATTCGATCCCGAGAAGGGTGCGGGGCATGCGGGCGGAGTTTCCGTTGCGCAAGAACAGCCTTGGCGTTAGCAAAGGCAGGCTCGGCCGGCAATCCCGCCGGCTCTGACCGAAGGCGCACGACAATGCGACGCGCGCGACCATGAGCGCCCCCGTTCCGCTTCTGCTCACTCGCCCCGAGGCCGGCTCGGCGCGGTTCCTCGAGCGTCTGCGCGCGCGACATCTGGACGGTTTCGTGCCGGTCGTCAGCCCGCTGATCTCCATCGTGCATCGGCCGCACCTGCCGGAGATCCCGCCCGATACGCTTCTTGTCTTCACCTCCGCGCACGCGGTCCAGGCCTATGCCGGCGCCGGTGGGCCGCCGGGCGCGCATGCCTTCGCGGTCGGGGATGCCACCGCGGCGGCCGCGCGCGATGCGGGGCTGGAGCCGGTCTCGGCCGGCGGCACCGTGGAAACGCTGCTGACGCATCTTCTGGCCAAGCGTCCGGACAAGCCGATCCTGCACCTGCGCGGACGGGTGACGCGCGGCGATCTCGTCGGGCGGCTCCGGGCCGAGGGGCTGACCGCCGGTGCCGCCATCGTCTACGATCAGCCCGCCTGCCCGCTCTCGACCGAGGCGCGTGCCGCGCTCGACGCGACGGCACCGGTCATCGCGCCGGTCTTCTCGCCGCGCACGGCGCGCCTTCTCGCCCGAGCCGCGCCGATCCGGGCGCCGCTCCTCGTCGCAGCGATGAGCAACCGGGTTGCCGACGCGCTCGAGCCGCTGGCCCCCCTTCGAATGCACGTCGCGGAGGCGCCCGACGCCGCCGCGATGGCCGACGCAGTCGCTGCGCTCCTGCAAGAGGCCGCGATGCTTGAGGCAGGCGGAGGGGCCGAGTAAGGTCTTCACGACATTGAGGCGCGACCGCGCCCGAAGGATTCGAAGGGGGATTGCGGACGTGGCAGACGCGGACAAGCCGAAGGACGAAACGGGCGACGCGCCGAAACCGGACACCGAGACGCAGGCGGACGCCGCGCCCGAGGGATCCGAAACCCCGGCAGCGGACGCGGCCGAACCGGACCCGGCCGACGCCACCATGTCCGAGGCCAACCCGGCAGACGGCCCCGACACGGCCAGCGAGGCCGAAGCCGGGATCGCCTCCGATCCCGATGCTGCCCAAGACGGAACGCGCCCCTCGTTTGCCGAGAACCGCGCTGATGACGACGGCATGGCCCCCTCGCCCGACGACGAGGACGCGGCAGCGACCGGCGAGAGCGCGACGCTCGCGACCGGCGACCATTCCGTCGCCCCGGTCGAAGACGGGCCATCGGCGCAGGACGAGCTTCCCGCCGCTCCGGCCGAAAGCAGCGAAAGCACCGACACGATCGGATCCGGTCCGAACACGTCCGGTGGCGGGTCCGGCGGACCGGTCGGCGCCGCCACGGCGACCGCGGCCGGCGCCGCGGGGCCCGAGCGCGTGGTCGAACGGCGCGGCGGTTTTTTCCCGATGGTCCTCGGCGGCATCGTCGCGGCCATCGCCGGCTTTGCCCTGTCGCAGTATCTGGGTCCGAACGGCTGGCCCTTCTCCAACCAGAGCGGCGCGTTCGAGGACGAAACCCGGGCCGCCCTCGCCGAGACAGAGGGCGGGCTCGAGTCGCTCGGCACACGGATCGACGGCATCGAGACCGGCCTGTCCGACATCGACCTGACCAGCGTGCAGGATTCCGTGGCCGACCTCGTGGACCGGACCGGCACGATCGGCACCGACCTCACCGCCCTCACCCGGCGGGTCGAGGAACTCGGCGCCGAGATCGAGGGCCTGTCGGCGGGCCTGAGCGCCATGAACGAGGATGCCGGCACCCTCGCCGAACGCGTCACGGCGATCGAGAAGGCCCCGATGGAAGATGCCGTCTCACCCGAGACGGTCGCCGCCTACGAGCGCGAGCTGCAGGAGCTGCAATCGCGCGTCGAGGATCAGAGCGCCGTCTTCGAGGAGGCCAGCGCCGAGCGGCAGGCCGCCATGGAAGAGGCCTTCGCAGAACAGCAGTCGCAGATCGAGGCGCAACGCGCCGAACTGCAGGCGATGGTCGAGGCCGCCCGCAGCGCCGAGGCAGAGGCCGAGCGGCAGGCGGAGCTTTCGCAGCTGCGCGCGGCCGCGGGCGATCTTCTGACCGCGGTACGCACCGGCGATCCCTATGCCGACGCACTCGCCCCCCTGGCTGACGGCATGGAGATCCCCGAGGCTCTCAGCGTCGCCGCAGAAGAGGGCGTGCCCACCCGTGCCGCGCTGACCGAGACCTATCCCGAAGCCGCGCGCGACGGGCTCGCGGCGGCCCGGGCCGCCGGCGCCGGGACCGAGGGCGACGGCAACCGGCTCTCGGCGTTCATGGCCCGCCAGCTCAACGCGCGCTCCGTCACGCCGCGCGATGGCGACAGCCCCGACGCGATCCTCAGCCGGGTCGAGGCCGCCGTGAACGCGGGTGACCTGTCCACCGCGCTCGACGAGATCGCGACCCTGCCCGAGCCTGCGCAAGAAGCGATGTCCGAATGGACCGAACGGGCCCGCATCCGGGCCGAGGCGCTCGCCGCCGCCGAAGGCGTCGTGCAGCAACTGAACAACGAATAAGGGGCGCCGCTCATGCTTTGGTCTCTCATCAAGATCGTCTTCTTCGTCGCGGCCGTCGCGGCGCTGACCCTCGGCGCCGGCTACCTCATGGAATCGACCGGCGGCGTGATGGTCACCGTCGCGGGCACCGAGTACACCTTCGGCCCGCTGCAATCGGTGCTGGCACTGATCCTGCTCGTGGTCGCGCTCTATATCGTCTTCAAGCTCGTGTCGCTTCTGGTCGCGGTACTGAAGTTCATCAACGGCGACGATACCGCGATCTCGCGCTACTTCGATCGCAACCGCGAAAAGAAGGGGTTCGAGGCGCTGGCCGACGGGATGACCGCGCTGGCGGCCGGAGACGGCCGGCTGGCGCAGGCCAAGGCGCAGAAGGCCGACCGCTACCTCAGGCGCCCCGAAGTGACCGACCTGATCGTGGCGCAGGCCGCAGAGCTACAGGGCGACCGCAAGAAGGCCGAGGCGACCTACAAGAAGCTGCTCGCGCACGACCGCACGCGCTTCGTCGGGATCCGCGGCATCATGCACCAGCGGCTGGCCGAAGGCGACACCGAGACCGCGCTGCAACTGGCCGAGCGCGCCTTCGCGCTGAAGCCGAAGCACGAGGAAGTGCAGGATGTCCTGCTGCGCCTGCAGGCGGGCAAGCACGACTGGGCCGGCGCGCGCAAGACGCTCAACGCCAAGCTCAAGCACGGGGCGTTGCCGCGCGACGTGCACCGCCGCCGGGATGCGGTCCTTGCTTTGTCCGAGGCAAAGGACGTCCTCGATACCGGCAAGACCATCGAGGCGCGCGAGGCCGCCATCGCGGCCAACAAGGGCTCGCCCGACCTCGTGCCCGCGGCGGCGATGGCCGCGCGCAGCATGATCGCGGATGGCCGCAAGAAGAACGCGACCCGCATCCTCAAGAAGGCATGGGAGCAGGAGCCGCACCCGGACCTTGCCGCCGCCTTCGCCGAGATCGAGCCCGAGGAAAGCCCGGCCGACCGGCTGAAGCGATTCCGCCAGCTTGTTTCGATCAAGCCGGACCATCGCGAAACGAAGCTCCTGAACGCCGAACTGCACCTCGCGGCCGAGGACTTCCCCGGCGCCCGGCGCGCCGTCGGCAACCTGGCCGAAACCGACCCGGACGCGCGCGTCCTGTCGATCATGGCAGCGATCGAGCGCGGCGAGGGCGCGTCGGACAAGGTGGTGCGCGGCTGGCTCGCCCGCGCGCTGACCGCACCGCGCGGCCCCGCCTGGGTCTGCGACAACTGCAACAACATCCATGCGGAGTGGACGCCGGTCTGCACCCATTGCGAGGCGTTCGACACGCTGTCCTGGCGCCGTCCCCCGCAGGCCGAGGTCTCCGGTCCCGTCGGCGCCGAGATGCTCCCGCTGCTTGTCGGCGAGGACGACATCCGGGCCCCGGCCACGACGGAGCCCACCACGGCGGATCTCGAGGGCAGAGCGGAAGACCCCGCGCCGCCGGCCGACGGCACGTCCGGCGACCGGCCGCGGGACGACAGCGCGCGGGCGTCGCGCTAGCGCCTGCCGGCCCCCGCACCGGCCTTGCAGGAAAAGGCGAATTCCCCCCTTTTCCCTTCCCGACGCCGGTGCTAAGAGCCGCCTCACTCCGGCGCCGGTGTAGCTCAGCTGGTAGAGCACGTCATTCGTAATGATGGGGTCGTAGGTTCGAGTCCTATCACCGGCACCAGATGTCAAGCCAAAACCCCCGGAAACCAGGCGTTTCCGGGGGTTTTGCTTATGTGGTCCGCGGTTTTGCCCCACAAACTGCCACACAGAACAAGTCCCGAAAGGCTCAGCCACTGAACCCTCAGGTGCGCTCAAACCGGCAATCAAACCGGGGTGATTGGGGCGATCCACGAACCGAAGTCCCTCCAGGCACCAACAACTGGAGGAACCATGTCAGGTTCGATCGACCGCCTCGAAAATGCTCTGATGATTATGGCTCACCTCGTTGCCGAGCGACCCGACGGCGCAAAATTCATCCCGATATGCAAGCACCTCGAAGCTGAGATCGCGAAGCTACGCACAACCGAGTCATACATTGACCGCATGAGGCGACTCGCTGAAAACGGCAGCGGGCTCGCTGCGTGACGCGGTCCAAGACCACAATGTGAAAACATATTGCATCGCGATGCCTACCAAAGACCGGTGCGTGAGTGGCCGGGCCCGCTGACCACCGAATAAAAATAAATTTGCGCTCCTGGGCGACGAATTGAGGCACGGTTTCGCGCCGCCACCGATCATTGCTTACCGAACAAGCCGAGGCCGCAGGCTGTCCGAACGTGGTAACGCGGGCGCCCGTTTGCCGTTTTTAGATTTTGATCACGGCGAACGCATAGAACTTCCTCGCCATGCGATTCTACCGGGTCCATGTCCTTCGCAGGTCTTGACCTGCTCCCCTGAAACCTCCCCACTCTGAGGTTAGTCTGTTCCTCGACAGAGGAGATGAACGATGAAGCGCAGCAGGTTCAGCGAAGAACAGATCATTGGCATCCTGAAGGAGCACCAGGCCGGGCTGAGCGCGGCGGAGCTCTGTCGGAAGCACGGCGTGAGCGAGCCGACGTTTTACAAGTGGC
>NZ_FWFK01000017.1 GCF_900172265.1 Roseivivax jejudonensis
ACGATGAAGCGCAGCAGGTTCAGCGAAGAACAGATCATTGGCATCCTGAAGGAGCACCAGGCCGGGCTGAGCGCGGCGGAGCTCTGTCGGAAGCACGGCGTGAGCGAGCCGACGTTTTACAAGTGGCGCTCAAAGTTCGGCGGCCTGGAAGTGTCGGACGCGAAGCGGCTGAAGGCGCTCGAGGAGGAGAACGCCAAGTTGAAGAAGCTGCTGGCCGAGTCGATGCTCGATGTCTCGACGCTGCGCGAGATGCTCGGAAAAAACTTCTGAGGCCCAGTTCGAGGAGATCTGCCGTGAACTGGGCCATCATCGAGAAGGGCTATTCCCAAAGGCGCGCCTGCCGGCTCGTCGGGATCGATCCGCGTGTCTACCGGTATCGCTCGACGCGGGGCGACGACGGGGCGCTGCGACGACGCCTGCGCGAACTGTCGTCCGAGCGGCGGCGGTTTGGATACCGCCGCCTGCACATCCTGCTCAAGCGGGAAGGCTGGGAGGTGAACTGGAAGAAGCTCTACCGCATCTATCGCGAGGAGCGGCTCACGGTGCGCAAACGCGGCGGCCGGAAGCGTGCGCTCGGCACGCGGGCCCCGATGGCGATCCCGCAGGGACCGAACCAGCGCTGGAGCCTCGACTTCGTATCCGACGCTTTGTCCTGCGGGCGGCGGTTCCGGGTGTTGTGCGTCATCGACGACTTCAGCCGGGAATGCCTGGCTGCGGTCGTCGACACCTCGATCTCCGGCGTCCGCGTCGCCCGGGAACTGGACCGTATCGCCGAGGCCCGCGGCTATCCCTGCATGGTGGTCAGCGACAACGGAACTGAACTGACCTCGAACGCCATCCTGAAGTGGCAGGAGGAGCGCCATGTCGAGTGGCACTACATCGCGCCAGGCAAGCCCAT
>NZ_FWFK01000013.1:2500-7168 GCF_900172265.1 Roseivivax jejudonensis
AGAAGTGTTTGCCCGTCCAATCGGGACGACACCGTCACGTCTTCGGACGTGACGCCGATGACATCGTAAAGAGAGATACAAAATCAACATTGCCTGATCGCCGCGAGTGTGCGGATGATCTCGGCCGTTCCTTCCTTCGGGGAGGCGGCGGGCAGGACGCTTGCTGAGTTAAAGGCGTTCATACCCGTATCGCGGTTCGAAACGGGCAATCGTTGTCCAAGTCAAGTACACTAACCAAGTGCTCTGAAGGTGTTGCGCCTAATCGTGCTCAAGTAGCCGAATGGGCGGTAGCACACTGAGGAGCGCGGGATAGTATGCTTTTTGATCCAGGATAGAGGGACGGCGACGAACCAGCGTCGTTCCGCGATAGGGCGATGCGCTCGAGTGGCGCACCTGATCGGCCTGTCTCTTTCTGGATCGAATCAAGCGCGAGAAGGGCGTTTGGTGGATGCCTTGGCAGTAAGAGGCGATGAAGGACGTGATACTCTGCGATAAGCCATGGGGAGCCGAGAATAGGCTTTGATCCATGGATCTCCGAATGGGGCAACCCACCTGAATGTTTGTTGTTATTGCCTTCGGGCAGCTAACAGCAGGCATGACCAGGTACTCATTATCTGAATATATAGGGTTTTGAGAGCAAACCCGGGGAACTGAAACATCTAAGTACCCGGAGGAAAGGACATCAATAGAGACTCCGTTAGTAGTGGCGAGCGAACGCGGACCAGCCGAACCTTGAGCGTGACCGGAAACACCTGGAAAGGTGTGCCAGAGCGGGTGACAGCCCCGTACGGGAAGCGTGATGGGACGTATCAAGTAGGGCGGGACACGTGTAATCCTGTCTGAAGATCGGGGGACCACCCCCGAAGGCTAAGTACTCCTTACTGACCGATAGCGAACCAGTACCGTGAGGGAAAGGTGAAAAGCACCCCGACGAGGGGAGTGAAACAGTACCTGAAACCGAGCGCCTACAATCAGTCGGAGCTTGACTGGACTCTTATGACGATCTGAGGCCATTTGGCTCTATCATCGAAACCGAAGGGCAGGCAAAACGCCCTCAAGTAACGAAGTGGTAGGGCAGTAATAATGGCCGATGGAACTTTTGCAGCATTGCTGCTGGTGGCGGGCCTCACCGACATGGGGCTCAACCATTGTGGCGTGGATGGGTGCCTGACCCGCACGAACGACGTCTCCCGCTTGGCCGTCTCGGCCGGGACGGTGGTCGAACGGCGTGCGGACGAGGGCACCGAGGTCTACCTGCGCTACGATCCAAGCACACGCTTCGGTCCCTTCGGGACCACGCTGGGCCTCTCGGCCGGCGACGGCGTGGGCACCTGGCTCGGGGCGGGCATGACGTGGGACTGGCAGTTCGGATATTCTCCGTACTATGTCGAGTTGCACGCGATGCCGGGCTACTACATGGAAGGCGACGGCTTCGACCTCGGCGGTCCGGTGCAATTCCGGTCGGGGATCGAGCTGGGTTACGAGGCGATGAACGGCTGGCGTTACGCCGTCAGCTACGATCATCGCTCCAATGCCGGCCTTTACGACGACAATCCGGGCATCGAGACGGTGCAGTTCCGGGTGTCGGTGCCGCTGCGGTAGGTTCCTGTCTGATCACCTCCTGGAATGGAGGGGTGTGGGCTCTCGGTCATTGCTGGCAATGACCTGCCGCCCACCTGCCGATCTTTGCTGCGCGAAGATCGTCATAAGTGTCCAGTCTTGTGACGGCGTACCTTTTGTATAATGGGTCATCGACTTGGTCTATCCAGCAAGCTTAAGCCGTTAGGTGTAGGCGCAGCGAAAGCGAGTCTTAATAGGGCGAATGAGTTGGATGGATCAGACCCGAAACCGAGTGATCTAGGCATGACCAGGATGAAGGTACGGTAACACGTACTGGAGGTCCGAACCCACACCTGTTGAAAAAGGTCGGGATGAGTTGTGCCTAGGGGTGAAAGGCCAATCAAACTCGGAGATAGCTGGTTCTCCGCGAAATCTATTTAGGTAGAGCGTCATCCGAATACCCCGGGGGGTAGAGCACTGGATGGGTAATGGGGCCCCACAGGCTTACTGATCCTAACCAAACTCCGAATACCCGGGAGTACTAGATGGCAGACACACGGCGGATGCTAACGTCCGTCGTGGAGAGGGAAACAACCCTGACCTCCAGCTAAGGCCCCCAATTCATGGCTAAGTGGGAAAGCAGGTGGGACGACCAAAACAACCAGGAGGTTGGCTTAGAAGCAGCCATCCTTTAAAGATAGCGTAACAGCTCACTGGTCTAAACAAGTTGTCCTGCGGCGAAGATGTAACGGGGCTCAAGCCATGAGCCGAAGCTGAGGACGCGAGAGCGTGGTAGCGGAGCGTGGTGTGATATAGTCTCATGTCTCCTTCATGCCTTCGGGCATATTGGAGACGCGAGGCTTGCTGAGAAGCCGGACCGTAAGGTTGACCGGTGGAGCGATCACCAGCGAGAATGATGACATGAGTAGCGACAAGGAGTGTGAGAGACACTCCCGCCGAAAGTCCAAGGGTTCCTGCTTAAAGCTAATCTGAGCAGGGTAAGCCGGCCCCTAAGGCGAGGCCGAAAGGCGTAGTCGATGGGAACCAGGTTAATATTCCTGGGCCAGGAGATGGTGACGGATTGACCGAACCGCATGTCCCTTATCGGATTGGGGCATGTACGCGGCAGTCCCTGGAAATAGCCCTCCTTCGGACCGTACCCGAAACCGACACAGGTGGACTGGTAGAGAATACCAAGGCGCTTGAGAGAACGACGTTGAAGGAACTCGGCAAAATACCTCCGTAAGTTCGCGAGAAGGAGGCCCGCCCTATGATGGGCGGGGGCACAAACCAGGGGGTGGCGACTGTTTACTAAAAACACAGGGCTCTGCGAAGCCGTAAGGCGACGTATAGGGTCTGACGCCTGCCCGGTGCCTGAAGGTTAAAAGGAGGGGTGCAAGCTCCGAATTGAAGCCCAGGTAAACGGCGGCCGTAACTATAACGGTCCTAAGGTAGCGAAATTCCTTGTCGGGTAAGTTCCGACCTGCACGAATGGCGTAACGACTTCCCCGCTGTCTCCAACGTCGACTCAGCGAAATTGAATTGCCGGTCAAGATGCCGGCTACCCGCGGTTAGACGGAAAGACCCCGTGCACCTTTACTACAGCTTCAGACTGGCACCAGGCCAGGCATGTGCAGGATAGGTGGTAGGCTTTGAAACCATGACGCCAGTCGTGGTGGAGCCACCCTTGAGATACCACCCTTGCCTCGCTTGGTGTCTAACCGCGAACCGTCATCCGGTTCCGGGACCCTCTGTGGCGGGTAGTTTGACTGGGGCGGTCGCCTCCTAAAGCGTAACGGAGGCGCGCGAAGGTTGGCTCAGAGCGGTCGGAAATCGCTCGTTGAGTGCAATGGCAGAAGCCAGCCTGACTGCAAGACTGACAAGTCGAGCAGAGTCGAAAGACGGCCATAGTGATCCGGTGGTCCCAAGTGGGAGGGCCATCGCTCAACGGATAAAAGGTACGCCGGGGATAACAGGCTGATACTGCCCAAGAGTCCATATCGACGGCAGTGTTTGGCACCTCGATGTCGGCTCATCTCATCCTGGGGCTGGAGCAGGTCCCAAGGGTACGGCTGTTCGCCGTTTAAAGAGGTACGTGAGCTGGGTTTAGAACGTCGTGAGACAGTTCGGTCCCTATCTGCCGTGGGTGTAGGAGACTTGAGAGGAGTTGACCCTAGTACGAGAGGACCGGGTTGAACGATCCACTGGTGGACCTGTTGTTGCGCCAGCAGCAGTGCAGGGTAGCTATGATCGGACAGGATAACCGCTGAAGGCATCTAAGCGGGAAGCCCCCCTCAAAACAAGGTCTCCCCGAGGGCCGTGGTAGACGACCACGTCGATAGGCTGGAGGTGTAAGCGTGGCAACACGCTCAGCTGACCAGTACTAATGGCCCGACAGGCTTGGTTCGATCCAGAAACAGACAGGCTCACCTGTCATCTGGTCGAAAAGCATACCCCTTGTGAAACAAGATCAGGACAGCGATGCGTCGAACGGCGCATGTTGGTAAGCGTATCCGCACCTGGCATGTCTGAGGTGTGGCCACGCGCTTTTGCTTCGCAAAACCGCTTCCGGCCACCCAGAAAGACACGCCGCGCGGATGCGCGTCGTGTCTTTCTCGGTTTGGTGGTCATAGCACGAGCAAAACACCCGGCTCCATTCCGAACCCGGCCGTTAAGTGCCGTCGCGCCAATGGTACTGCGTCTCAAGACGTGGGAGAGTAGGTCGCCGCCAAACCTAGTAAGACACGCACGTATCTCTCGAAACGATGACACAAAATACCCTCCGCACCACCACTCAAACGGCGCGGAGCCTGGGCAAACAAATCGCCCAAATGGCGCGGGATGGAGCAGTCCGGTAGCTCGTCAGGCTCATAACCTGAAGGTCGCAGGTTCAAATCCTGCTCCCGCAACCACCTCAAGCGAACTCGTATCGGCACCTGCAAGCGCACCCGGCTGGGCCGCGCCCAGCAACGCCGTAAGTACTCCCTCCAATTCGATCGTCACGTCCTCACCCGTCTCGGAAGGCTGCACGACGATCCGGTCGATCAATCCGCGCAGGACGTCCAGCGCCTGTGTCCTGATCTCCGGGTCCCGAAGGCTCTCCGCGAG
>NZ_FWFK01000002.1 GCF_900172265.1 Roseivivax jejudonensis
GCCACTTGTAAAACGTCGGCTCGCTCACGCCGTGCTTCCGACAGAGCTCCGCCGCGCTCAGCCCGGCCTGGTGCTCCTTCAGGATGCCAATGATCTGTTCTTCGCTGAACCTGCTGCGCTTCATCGTTCATCTCCTCTGTCGAGGAACAGACTAACCTCAGAGTGGGGAGGTTTCAGGGGAGCAGGTCAGGCGTCCGATCCGTCTCTTCATCACCGCCGGCCAGGTGAGCGACTACATCGGCGCGCGAGCGTTGTGGGGGTCCCTGCCGGCGGTCGAGTGGCTGATCGCCGACCGGGGCTACGACACCGACTGGTTCCGGGAAGCCCTTCATTCCCGGTAGAACCTCCCGCGGCAAAGCCGTCCGTTATGACAAGCGCCGCTACAAACGGCGCAACCGCATCGAGATCATGTTCGGTCGTCTGAAGGACTGGTGTCGGGTGGCAACCCGCTACGACCGCTGCCCCAAGGTCTTCCTCTCCGCCATCGCGCTCGCTGCAGCCGTCATCTTCTGGCTATGAGGGTTAACGAGTCCTGACCCTAGGTTTTTAAAGCACCGCAAGACCGTTGAGACGAACTGCAAGAAATTGGAACGAACTGCATGTTGCCATCATGTTCAGGACTTCGCATCAAGGGATGAATGGGGACCGTCGAGCGGCCCGAGGGTCCACGAACGTCGCAATGATTCAAGAAACTTAAAATGGCGCCACAGGCGACCGAATGACGCTCTGCGAAGGATGCGTGGGAAACAACGGACAAAGACCAAACATATGAAGATGAATTTCGATTTCGCGGTCGTGGGTGGTCATCGCATCCGGTACGCCGCGGCTCGCAAGCCCGGTGCGTCCCAGATGTTGATGACGTCGCCCCAGCCCATGAGCGTTTTGACCTACAGGAATATGTGGGGTCGCTTGGCCGAGCGGTTCGATCTCGTCGCGGTGGACTTGCCCAACCATGGAGGATCCGATGCAGCTTCCGATGTGGTGACCGTCGATCAGCATGGGGCCTTCTTGGGAGCGATCCTGGATCACTTCGAGCTTTCCCACCCGCATTTCGTCGGACCCGATATCGGTACGCCAGCCATCCTTCGGTTCATGGCCGACAATCCCGGCCGGATCGCGTCGGTCGTCGGAGGCGACGCTGGGGTGATCTCACCCGTCGAAGGCGAGTTGATTTTCCGGTTGCTCGTAAACTCACGCTTGTTCGGCGTTCTGTTTCGCTCACTTGGCGGTCGCTTCTATGCCAAGGCTGCGAACGGGATCGGATTCCGCAAGGAACAGCCGCCGAAGGAGGTGCTCGAGGATTTCAGCGATGGATCCATTGGCCCGGGCAAATTGCGCGGCCAGATCGGTTTCCTCGCGAGTTACCCGAGCACCGTCCCGAGATTGATGCATGCCTACCCCTCGATCCAGACGCCCGTTTTCGTGCTCCACGGCGAATTTGATACGTTCGTGGCAATGAGCAATTCGAAGCGGCTGAGCGAGCTCCTCCCGAACAGTAAGTTCGCCGTCATTCCCGACGCAGCGCATTACTCCTGGGAGGACAATGTCGAGACCTACCTCCAACACATTCTGGATTGGACGGCCAAGGTGGAGGCAGAACGCTGACGGTTCACGCTTGGAGGGCGTTTAGTTGGGTTGCGGACCAACTTTTTCACAGGACGCTTCTCTCAGCATAAGCGGCATCAATTCAAGAAAGATCTGCCATGCTTTTTCGACAATTATTCGACAGTAGTTCAAGCACATACACTTACCTGATCGCGAGTCGCACGGGAGGCGAGGCGCTGTTGATCGATCCTGTGCTCGAACAAACCGGTCGATATCTCAAACTCCTCGAGGAACTCGACCTTCGGTTGGTCAAGGTGATCGACACCCACATCCACGCCGACCACGTCAGCGCCATGGGACGGCTGCGGGACGCTACCCGGTGCGTCACCGTCATGGGTGAGCAATCGCCGGCCGACTTCGTCTCGATGCGGGTCGGAGACAATGAGAAGATCGGTATCGAGGGTTTGTCCCTGACCGCCTTGCACACGCCGGGCCACACAAGCGAGAGCTACAGTTTTCTCATGAATGATCGCGTCTTCACGGGCGACACCTTGTTGATCCGCGGCACGGGCCGAACAGACTTTCAGAACGGTGACCCATACGATCAATACCACTCCCTTTTTGATCGGCTCCTGAAGTTGCCGGAACAGACCCTGGTTTTTCCGGCACATGATTACAAAGGCGATACAGTAACCACGATTGGGGAGGAGAAAGCGCATAACCCGCGGCTTCAGGTGGGCTCAGCCGAGGAATACGCGGAGCTCATGAATAGCCTCAACTTGCCAAACCCGAAAATGATGGACGTCGCCGTGCCGGAAAATCTCAGGCTCGGTTTGCGAATGGATGCTCAGGCACGGGTGCGGGCGCATCCAGCGGAGGATATCCTGATGAATTGGCCCGCGACAGAATTTCGGTTGGTCGATCTGAGGGAAGAGAGCGAGCGCCGTCGCGATGGCGTGATACCGGGGTCCCTCCATATGCCCTATGACAAATTCGCAGCCTTTTGCGGGGCCTCAGGCGAGCTTCGGCAAGTTGCTGAGAGGAAGCCTGTGGTTCTCTATTGTGCTGTTGGCGAACGGTCTACCCTCGCGGTCGAGATTGCCGTCGAGGCCGGAATTACCAACGTCGGACATATGCCGGGCGGTTTCCGCTATTGGAAAACGGTTGGTGGTCCAGTCGAGTTCTATGGACCCAGCATAAATTGAAGCCGCTCGGAACGTCCAAGCCAATTCAATCTGGGGCTCAATATCTCGGAACGTCCACTTTCTGCGCCGCCTTGCGCACCTCACCCGGCGTTCGACCCGTCCATGAACGAAATGCGCGGTGGAAGGCATTCGCGTCGCGGTAGGCCAGCATGTTGGCGATCTGTTTGACCGGGATATCGCTCATCGTCAGGTAGCGCATCGTCAGCGTCTCCCGCGTCTCGTTGAGGAGATTCTGGAAGGTTGCTCCCTCTGACGCCAGCTCGCGCAAAAGTCCGGTACGGCTCCGGCCCAGTCGCTCGCATACATAGGCGATGGAGGGGTCTCGGTCGCTGATCGCCTCCTTGAGGCAGGCCCGAACACGATCGACGAAAGGCACGGCGTGGTTCGCGAGCACCGCCTCCGCCTCGAGATCCGCCTCGAAGGCCCGCCAGAGGCTTTCGTTCTCGGAAATGAGTGGCAGCGCCGTGTCGAGTTCCCGGTAGATCAGTTCGGGGTCGCCTATCTCGACCGCCGTACCGAAAGCGGCGGCGAGGCTTTGTCTCTCCGGTTCGCCGACGGGTAGGCGCACGGAAACGGGCACGATGCGCCGCGCTGTCATGGCGCTCGCCTTCTCATTGATGACGATCAGGATCGTGGTCGCCATGCTGGCGGAAAGCTGCTTCCTCGTGTCGGGATGGGCCAGTCTGAGTTGAAGGCGTCCGGGCGTCTCCCGAACCGACATCAGAACGGGACCAAAGGCGTGCTTATAGCGCGCAAAGCGCTTGAGCCCCGTCGTGAGGTCGGGTGCGCAAGAAAGCGCGAAGAAGACAGGAGCCGCCGCACCCGCGGCAATCGCCGTTCCAAGAAACTCAAGCAGGTCGTCCCGATTGCTGGTGGCCAGCCCGGCATCCCATAGCGCGAAGAACTCATCTGCCGTGACGCGCACGCCGTGGCCTGTGGCGATGCGTGCGGGCAACCCGGCCCGCTGCACCAGATCGAGCGGCGTCACTCCAAACAATCGCGAGACGGCGCCGAACAGCACGGAAGTCGAATAGGTCGCGTGTCTTTCGTGGCTTTCCAAGCGCTTTCACCGTGTCCACAGGGCATTGGCCGTCACTCTGTCCGGCGCCCACCCTTCACGCAAGACGCCCGGGACGAAATGCAAGCCGCCGGTCCGATATGCAAGTTGCTACATCGCGGTTCTGCGCTCACCCTCGACGACAGCGTGCCCTTCGCGTGACGCAGTAATTCCATGACACCTCAGGACAACAGGCCATGACCGCCGAAGACCGCCGCAAACTCCACATACTCACGATATTCTCCGCAGCGGCCTTTGCCGGAGGAAATCTCTTCATCGGCCTGTCGATGGGCGCCTATTGGCTGAGCCTCGGCCCAGAAGATTACATCGCTGCCTTCTTCACGCAATGGCTGCGCTTCCTGCTAACGATCATGCCGCTGCTCCTGATGACGCTCTATGGCCTGATCCGGTCCGCGGCTCTCGACAAAGACGATCCCGCGCGTTGGCGGCTCTGGCGGAGGGCACTGGCCTTCTGGATCGCGACCTGCCTCATCACGCTCGTCTTCCACATGCCGCTGAACCTGCGGCTCGGGGCCGCGACCTTCACGGCGGAGGAAGCTGCGGGCTCAGCCCTCTACGGCGTCTTGAGCATCTTCGGCACGGTCACGACGGAGAATGCGGGCTTCACACGCGCGATCTGGCTCTTGGGTCACATTCCGCGCGTCCTGCTGGCCATCGCGCTGTCCATTGTCGCGATGCAGGCCGTTTTTCAGTGGCATGAGATCGAAAGCAAAACTTCTCTCTCCTGACAGGAATGGGAACAATTTTGCCGAAACTGCTCGCATCCCTGAGGGCAGCAGCCATCCCTGCCGTTTTCCAGTTCGTCGGACTTGCCAGAACTGCCCTGGCGCAAGCCTCGAAACTGCCGGATGAACCGATCCGTGTGCCGGTCGAAGAGATACCGCTCGCGCCGTTTCCGTCCCGAGCATCCAGGGCTAAGCGATCTGCGGCGGCCCCGGCACCGGCCTGTCGTCTCACGCGACGCCGCTCTGCGACCCAGAGACCTAACAAATCCTGCCGCACACCCACATCAGTGGATACTGGACGTTCGTGATCATGGGTCGGATGCAGCATTGGCAGTTGTCAGAGCCGGACCGCGACCCGATCCGGGCCTCAGGGTCAAGCTGGTATCGGCCGTCAGACGTGCCACATGCAGACCGCTGCGTCGGACCGGAGGCGTATCTCGCCCTCATCATTCTCACAGCGCGATCCGATTTCATCTCTGTTCAGGGACGTCTGCTGAAGCCGATGGGAAGGTCCGCTGTATGATTCTGAATGTGAAACGGACGATCACGCTCCTGAAGGGCCCCACGATCCTCCGTGCTCTGACCATCCTGTCCTGCCCGATCTGCAGATGTTCGGCGGCCCCGCGCCCGATGGCTGGTTCGGCCTATGGCTCAGCGACACGATCATCGGTTCTGCAGCGGCGGTGATGCTCTACCTGTTCTGGACCCGGCGTCGTGTGGCGGTCTGGGGCGCGATCAAATTTTATCGTGTATTCTTATAGATCCAGGGGAAAGAGCTTTTAATCATGTAGAAAGCATAGACTTGCAAAAGCAACACCGGCTGTCACGATGGACCGCCGGTGCTATAAACCCAACTCTTTAAAAGACGATGTTGTCTCCATCGTCGTGACGCAACTGCGCAACCTTAAAACGCGGAAACAAGTTATCGTCGTTAGGCGGGATAACGATCACTCGGGTAGCCATCCCAAGTTCCTCGATGAAAACAGGGTATACAGTTGGCACGTCAATTTGGCTAACCCTTTCAGCCGATCTTTCACACACAATTTGTTCAAAAGCAGCTACTGAACCGGCACGCGCTTGACCTTCGATCTCCAGTTCATCTGATACCCCGACAAGCTATCCCCTGCAATTGACGAGATTCGATGTAGCGAGTGCCAGCACTGCAAGCACCGAGAAAATCCCAGCGAACGCGGCCAGATTATAGTGATTCATTTATGTTATCCTATTGGTTCGTTGGCTGATATCTCAACGCTAAAGGAGGATTGCTGACGTTGCGAGATGTAATTTCGTTCAATTCTATTCATTTCAGGTCAGGCTTTGCGGGGCTTCAGTTCGGATCCGCTTGATTGGCATTTGGCGTATTGCAATCCCGCCCCGCTTCTCGTATTCTTATTTACTATATAATTAAATTAAGGTGGATGTATTGCGGAAATTTACTTATTGAAAAAATGCCGCCCTATTCATTAAGTGCCTCTCGGCGGTAACTAAGAACCCGCTATGGAGATAATTTAAGACACAGCGCCCACTCAAGGAACAAATAGAGCTTTCATTCATCGGCGCCTCAAGTTTGGAATATGGTATTTCTTATTGCGAAATGGTCGCACTATGCAAAAGCTTAAAGCGGTCCGCAATCACATAGCAACGGGCCCACTTCTGTTTTTCAGACAGCCTCGATTTATTAAATGGTTGGATCATGAATGCCCCGCCCGACGCAGAAATCCTCGTCGCGTGTAAGCGGAACTGGCTCCTGACACGGTGTCAGTGCATGGTAGGATAGAATTGTAATGAGCGCGACACCAACCGTCGGGCGGAAAAAAATTTTCGAGATGATCCTCGTAGTGACGGATTTCTTCGGTTACTCTCTAAGTGAAATTCCGGTCATTCGCCTCCCGGAATTCAGTTGGCGAAAAGCCCGTCCACGTGCGGAAGCTTCTCGAAAAGCTGTTGGCGTCACGGTAGGCTAGGATGCTTGCAATCTCGTCGACGCGCAGGGTGGACTTGGTGAGATATCGGATCGCCATGTCGCGCCGCGTGGCGTCGAGGAGCACCTGATACGACGTCCCTTCCTCGTGCAATCGCCGCTGGAGCGTGCTGCGGCTGATCCCCAGGGCCAGGGCCACATCTTCGGCTCCTTTGCGGCCCGAGGGCATCAGATCGATCAAGGCTCCCCGGACCCGATCGGCGACGGGCCAACGATTGTTCTGTGCCGCCAGCTGAAGGCTGAGGTCGGCCTCGATATCGGCCCAGAGGGCAGGGTTCTCGGAGACGAACCGGCGCTTGGCATCCTCGGGCGCAAAGGCCACGTATGCGGCCTGCGACCGCTCTGGCATGACTCCGAGATGACCGGCGATCATATGCCGATCCTCTTCCGACCCGTCGAAACCGGCTGCGACAGCGCAGACCGGATGGGCGGTCGCGCCGCGAATGTTCTCCACCACGGTGACCAGGTGGAGGGCACCGAGGTTCGGCGGCATCGGCACGCGGGCGTCAACGCTGTCGAATTCCAGTCGCAACAGCCCGCCATCCCAGAACACGCGCATCAGCGTCGGGCCGAGCAGCGACTTGAATTGCGCCAAGCGCAACAGCCCCGTTTCCGTGTCGGGCGCGCAGGACAACGTGAAAAAAACCGGGATCACAGGTCCGCGCGAGATCGCAACACCGAGGTGTGGCACATAGTCAGGGCGCGGCGACAACACCTCCATCGTGTTCCAGCAGTCAAAATACTGCTTCGCCGTCCCGCGCAGCTCGCTTCGTCCGTAGGGAAGCGCGCCAAGGCCGGAGGTCTCGAGCATCACCTGTGGGTCCACGCCAAGGATCCGGCACACCACGTCGGTCGCCATGAAAAGGGGATAGGTCTGTGAGTTATCCATGTGCGCGAGCTTTCAAATGCCTCGCCTCGATGCCACGGGCGGGCGGGCAGGACTACCCCTGAATGGCGCCTGACCCGATCTGCATGTGCCTGACCTAATATGCATGTCGCCGTCCTGCGCTGTTGGGCTTAGCATGAGGAATGAAACGCTAAATTTCATCCACTAGCCGACTGGAGAAAGCTATGGACCTTACGATAAACGGCTCCAGTCACACGGTTGACCTGCCAGATGACATGCCTTTGCTCTGGGCGCTGCGGGACGGTCTGAATATCACCAGCGTCAAATATGGCTGCGGCATTGCACAATGCGGGGCCTGCACTGTCCATATTGATGGTTTGGCGGTGCGGTCCTGTCAGGTGGCCTTGGCCGATGTCTGGGGTGAGATAACGACGATCGAAGGGCTGGGCACGCCAGACGTGCTGCATGCAGTGCAAGAGGCCTGGATCCAACACCAGGTGCCGCAATGCGGATACTGCCAATCGGGGCAGATCATGCAGGCCGCCGATCTCCTGGCGCGCAACCCTGAACCGACCGACGAAGATATCGACGCCGCAATGTCGGGCAACCTGTGCCGCTGCGGCACCTATCCGCGCATCCGCGCCGCCGTCCACGCTGCGGCCAGCGTGATGCGAGAGGCCTGAGCCATGGGTCGCGCCAGCACCATTGCCCGCCGTACTTTCCTGATCGGATCGGCCACGATTCTCGGCGGGGTCGCCTTCGGGGCTTACTTCGTCAGCCGCCCGACCTCCAACCCCTTGCTGAAGGGTCTGCCCGAAGGCCAGGCTGCCCTGACGCCCTTCGTCAAGATCACGCCGGACGGGATCACCCTGATCGTGCCGCGCGCCGATGTGGGCCAGGGCATCGCCTCGACCCAGGCCATGCTGATCGCCGAGGAACTGGATATCGACCCAAGCACTACGACGCTCGACCCCGGACAGCCACATCAGGCTTATTTCAACGCCGCCGTCGCCGCAGATAGCCTTCCTTTTCCGGCCTGGAACCATGGTTTCGTCGCAAGCACGGTGCGCGACCTGATGGGACAGGTCGCGCGGCTGACCAGTTCGCAGTTCACCGGCGGATCGACGTCTGTCGCCGACCTGCACGAAACCCTTCGCCTTGCCGGCGCGACCGCCCGCGAGACTCTCAAGGCCGCCGCTGCGGCGCGCACGGGCGTGCCGAGGTCGCACCTGCGGACGGAGGACGGGCAAGTCGTGCTGCCTGACGGCACGCGCATTCCCTATACCGAGCTTTCGGCCGAGGCGGCGGCCATGGATACCGTACTGGATGTGACGCTACGCCCCGCCTCCGAATGGACGCGTTTGGGCAAGCCCTACCAACGGCTCGACATCGTCGCAAAATCGACCGGGACGCAAGGCTACGGCATCGACGTGGTCCTGCCCGGCATGCTCCACGCCACCGTGCGCGCCAATCCGGGACGTGGCGGAACAATGGCGGGTTATGACGCCGAGACGGCCCTTTCCATGCAAGGGGTGCGGTCGGTCGTCGAGGTAAACGAAGGGCTGGCGGTTATCGCCGAAAACACCTGGTTCGCGTTTCAGGCGGCGCAGGCGCTCGACGTCGAGTGGCTGCCCCCCGCCTATCCCGCCAGCTCCGCCGCAATGTGGCAGGTGCTGGCGGATGCCCGCACCGACGAGTTCCGCAACAGCCGCCTGCGCGACGACGGCGATATCAAGGCGGCGTTGGACGGCGCCACAGTGATCGAGGCGGAATACCGATCGCCTTTCCTCGCCCACGCCGCGCTCGAGCCGCTCAGCGCCACGGTACTGGTCGAGGCGGATAGGGTGCAGATCTGGACCGCGACGCAGATTCCCGCCGTGGTGCGCGACGCGGCGGTCGCGCTGACCGGCCTGGTTCCTTCACAAGTCACCGTCCATGTCCTGCCCGCGGGTGGCAGCTTCGGCCGCAGGCTCGACCACGATTACGTGGTGCAGGCGATCCAGATCGCCGCCACCATGCCCGGCACGCCGATCAAGACCACCTGGAGCCGGGAAGAGGACATGACCCATGACTACCCCCGGCCGCTGCACATGGCCGTTGGCCGGGGCGCCGTGTCGGATGGCCGCGTGCTGGCCTACGACCTCGACAGCGTCAGCCCATCGCTGATCTCGTCTTGGTTCGGGCGCATCGCAAGCATTCCGCCGGGGCCTGACACGGCGCTGGTCTGGGGTGCCTACGACCAACCGTATGCCATCCCCAACTATCGGGTGACGGGCTATGCTGCACCGCCGCTGGTGCCCGTTGGATCGTGGCGGTCGCCCGGTGCCTGCTCCAACAGCTTCTTCCACGAAAGTTTCCTGTCCGAATTGATCCATGCCGCCGGGTCCGACCCGCTGGAGGAACGACTGCGTCTGATAGCCGACGCCAACTCGCGCCTCGTGCTTGAAGCGGTCGGCGAGATGTCGAACTGGGCGGGCGTGGACATCGGGCCGGGGCGCGGGAGGGGCATCGCTTTCGCCCATACCCATGGCGTTCCGGTGGCCGAGGTCATCGACGTGACCGTGACCGAAAGGGGCATCCGCATAGACGAGGTCTGGATCGCCGCCGACTGCGGCACCGTCCTCGACCCCGTCAACGCCGAGGCACAATTGACTGGGGCCGCTATTTTCGGCCTTGGCCACGCGATGAATTGCGAGCTGACTTACGAGAACCATGCCGTGCAGCAGACCAACTTCCATGCCTTCGAGGGGATGCGCCTGCACCAGACGCCGCTGTTTCATACAAGGCTTCTGGAGCGCGCCGAACAGGTGCGCGGACTGGGCGAACCGGCCACCGCACCTGCGGCCCCGGCGCTTGCCGACGCGATCTTCGCCGCAACCGGCCAACGCCTGCGCGAGATGCCCTTCAACAAATCGGTGGACTTCGCATGAGACCGACTTTGCGCTTTCCCCTGATCGTCGCGACCAGTCTCGCGCTCGGAACCCTTGCCTTTGCCGAGTATGAACACAGCCTCGACCTGTCCGCGCTGCCGGAGGTCGGGACCGTCCCGACCAAGGACGGGCTGGCTGCCTGGGACAATATCCACACGGTGTTGTCGCACCCCCGCTGCCTCAACTGCCATGTGGGGGCGGACAACGTTCCCCTCTGGGGCACGGCAGAGACTCCGGACCGCATCCACGGCATGGCGATCAACGCCGGTGAAAGCCGGATCGGGGCCGAGACGCTGTCGTGCAACGCGTGCCACCAGACCTCGACCCGGCCTAATACCACGCACCATGCCGCGCCGCATACCGGCATGGACTGGCGACTGGCGCCGGTCGAATTCCAATGGACCGACCGCAGCAGCGCCGAGATCTGCGCCCAGATGCGCGATCCGGCGCGTAATGGCGGACGCGACGCGGCCGGGCTGATCGACCACATCCTGCACGATGCCGAGTTGATCGGTTTCATCACATGGAGCTTCGAGCCCGGCGCGGGCCGCGACCCGGCCCCCGGCAACTTGCAGGCGCATCTGGAGGATATGGCGATCTGGACAGCCGCCGGGATGCCGTGCCCGGAGCAGTAATGGCCACATCCGCGCTATCCCGGACGGCGCGCAACAACTTGAGCGCGCACGATAATGCAGGATCATCCTGTCAAAGCCTATATGAAAGGCCCCATCCATGAGCACGACCGAACACCCCCGAGGCGCGATGGCGCAGCTCGGCGAGGAGGCCACCTTAGCCAGCTTGCGGCAGTCGTTCGGCTTTTTCGAGAACTTCGAATGCGCTAGGGAATTTGTCGGTGACAAGAGCCATGCGCAGGAGTTTCGGTATCGCGTCGGCGATGCGGCCTTCAACGGCATGGACAGCATCCGCCTGGATGCCGCGGGCAAGGTGAGTGACCTTGTCGTCTTGGTTCGACCCGTGTCGGACATAATGAAGCGCGGCGAAGAGGCCGCCCGATGATCCTCGGGCACGCGGCAACGACACTGGTTGCGAAACGCGCGGCCCCAGCCATGCCTTGGTGGCTTCTTTTCGTCAGCGCATTCCTTATCGACATCGCGATGTTCACCTTCGTGGCGCTTGGCATCGAAACCATGGAACCGACCGGTGCGGATGGGCCAACACTCGCCACCAACGTGACCCAGATGACGTTCAGCCACGATCTTGTTCCCCAGATCGGCTGGACGTTGCTGGCCGGTGCGATCGCTTTCGCGGTGACGAGGCAGCGCATGTTCGCGCTGATCGCTATGGCATTGTCACTCGGCCACTGGCTGGGCGACCTCTTTGCCGGCTACGGACACCATGTGTTCGGACCGAATAGCCATCCGATCGGAACCGACTGGTATCATTTGAATCTGCCGGCGGCGTTGGCATTCGAGGCCGCGCTTGGTGTCCTCTGCGTGTTTGTCTTTATACGCGGGCGATCCTTCTCGCCCGGCGCACGGCTGGGGCTCTACGGCCTGTTCGGTGTTTTTCCCTTCACTTTCCTCGTCATCTGACCTCAACTCCTGGATAGTTCAGCGCGTTTCGGCAAACGACCCCATGCGCCGGAACCGGAGGTTCAGCCCTTCGTCGCAAGCGCGGGGCGGATCGATCAGAAACCAACCCCTGAGGCCCGATGGCCGAAGCGCGCGCCGTTTTTCTCGAGGGCAACCTATTTCGCCACATCACGGTGATGGCGCTGACCTCTTCCGTCGGTTTGATGGCGGTCTTTGCGGTCGACTTCATCGACATGGTGTTCATCGCGATGCTGGGAAACGCGGAACTGGCCGCGGCGGTGGGCTATGCGGGTGCGATCCTGTTCTTCACCACCTCCTTTGGCATCGGCATGGCCATCGCGGCGGGCGCGCTGGTGGCCCGCGCAATGGGACAGGGCGACGCGGAGTTGGCACGCGCGCAGGCCGCCGCGGCGCTGGTCTGGGGAGTCGTCTTCGGCACGGTTTTCGCGGCAGCGGTCTGGCTGAATCTTGCCTCGCTGGCGTCCCTCATGGGCGCCTCGGGAGAGACGCTCGACCTTGCCGTTCACTACCTCCAGATCATCGTGCCCAGCCTGCCGTTCCTGATCGTCGGCATGGTGGGCGGCGCGATCCTGCGCGCGCATGGCGATGCGCGCCGCGCGATGATGGCAACGATCTGGGGCGCGCTGGTCAACGCGGTGCTCGACCCGATCCTGATCTTTGGCCTGGGGCTCGACCTGACGGGCGCGGCTCTGGCCAGCGTTGCGGCGCGGCTGGTGATCGCGGGAACCGCGCTGATCCCGATCTTTCGCCACCACGGCGGGCTGGTGCGACCCGGCATCCGCGAGATGTCGGTCGCATTCGTGCCCATCGTGACCATCGCCGGCCCGGCGATCCTGACCCAACTTGCCACGCCGTTGGGACAGGCCATCGTGACGCGAGCCATGGCCAGCTTCGGCGAGGCGGCGGTGGCGGGCATGGCCATCGTGGGCCGGATGACGCCGCTGGCCTTTGGCGTAATCTTCGCGCTGTCGGGCGCCATCGGGCCGGTGATCGGCCAGAACTTCGGAGCCGGTCGGATGGATCGGGTGCGGCAGGCCTGGCGCGACGGGCTGCTGTTTTGCGGGCTCTTCACGGTGGCGATGACCGCGATCCTCTTTGCCCTGCGCGGACCCATCATCGCGCTGTTCGGGGCCGAGGCGGTGACGCGCGACCTTCTGGTGCTGTTCTGCGGCCCGCTGGCGCTGGCGTTCTTCTTCAACGGGGTGATCTTCGTCGCCAACGCCGCGTTCAACAACATGGGCCATCCCTTCCGCTCCACCTGGATCAACTGGGGGCGGCACACGCTGGGGACGGCGCCCCTCGTGCTGGCGGGCGGCGCAATGTTCGGCGCCGAGGGGGTGCTGATCGGGCAGGCAATGGGCGGCGTCATTTTTGCGGGACTCGCTGCGGTGATGGTCCAGCGAATGATGGATGGACAGGCGGGGCCACGGGTAGCGGAAGAACCCTTCGACCGGCAGGCGCGGCTGATGAGCCTGACGCATCGTCGCAGGTGATCAGCCAATGCGGTCGCTGCTTCACTGCGGACAGACCCCATGTGACCGTCCGAGATGGGTATGCCCGCGAAAAGAACCCAGCAAGTGCTGCAACGCAGGTCCTGGTAATGGCGCAAGATCCACCTCGGGATCGATGAGCAAACGCTGGAGGTTCGGGCCGTCGAGATCACGGGGAGCCACATTGGCGACGCGCCCATGCTGCCAGAGCTGCTCGCCCAGATCCCGGCCCATGAAGAGATAGGGTCCGTGACGGCCGACGGTGCTTACGACACCCGCAAGTGCCAGGAGGTGATTGCGGAGCGGGGCGCTCACGCCGTCATACCGCCACGCCGGAACGCCAAGCCCTGGAAGCCCTCAAGCGCTGGCGCCGTCACCCGCAACGAGGCGCTGCGGGCCTCAAAATATCTTGGTCGAGCGCTCTGGAGACGATGGAGCGGATACCACCGCCGGAGCCGCGTCGAGACAAAGATGCATTGTGTGAAGCTGCTGGGTCAGGGCCTGATGGCTCGAGACTTCGACCGTCAGGTCGCGGAACTGCATGTCCGCATCGCTGTGCTCAATGGCTTCACTGCGCTCGGCATCCCGATGACAGAGGCCGTAGGATAAATCCGTCCGGGGAAAGCGGCATTCCGTCCACCGCCGGCTTTGCGCAACAGAGCCCTCTACGCCCTCTACGCGTCGCGCCGGAACCTGCCCGCCGCCACCCGTGCCTTCATCGATTTCGCCGCCGAGAAGATCGGGGAAAATGAGATGTTTCGGACGGGAAAAGGCCGATCCCGGACGGCGCGTGTGCCGGTTCCGGGGGGCTGCGAGTGTCGCACCCGGTCAGGTCCCGGGCGGCGTTGACGTGATATAGGCCAGCAGTCCCAGGGCGTCATGCAGTTCGCTGCGCGAGATCTGTCCCCCGAGACAGACGCGCAGGCTTTCCGAGGGCTCGCCCGTCACGGTGAAGGCATCTGCCGGCATGATGCCCACGCCGGTGCCCGCCATGCGGCCGATCACGTCCGCACGGCTCAGGCCCTCGGGCAGTTCCATCCAGACGTTGAAGGCGTGGGGTTCGGACTCGTAGGTGGCGCCGGTCAGCACCTTGGCCGCGATCGCCTGTCGCGCCAGCGTTTCCTCGCGCACGAAGCGGCGGATGCGGTCGGCCGTACCGTCGGTGATCCAGCGGGTGGCGAGCGCCATCATTAGCGGCGAGGGCATCACCGAGATGGTCTTGAGCTGGTGGGCGAGGTCGCGCGCGGCGTGGCTGCTGGGCGCGACGGTGTAGGCGAGCCTTAGGCCCGCCCCGATGCACTTGGCGAGCCCGCCGATATGCCAGACGAGGTCGGGGGCGAAGGCCGCCAGCGGCGCGGGCGGATGCGGAGGGATGAAGCCGTAGGCGTCGTCCTCGATCAGCGGCAGATGATGGGCGGTGATGATCTCGGCGATGCGTTCGCGCCGCGCGGGCGTGATGGTCCGCGTCGTCGGGTTCTGCAGAGTCGGGTTGAGGTAGAGCGCCTTGGGGGCGTGGCGGTGGATGGCCTCCGACAGGGCGCCCGGACAGATCCCCTCGCGGTCGCCGGGCAGGCCGATCACGCGCAGGCCCAGCCGCCCGGCGATGGCGCGTAAGCCAGGATAGGTCACGTCCTCGCAGAGCAGGCAGTCGCCGGGCGCGGCGAGGCTCATGAGGATGGCCAGCATGGTGGGATGCGCCCCGGGCGTGACGGCGATCCGGTCGAGCGACGGCACGAGGCCGCGCAGCGACAGCCAGGTCGACGCGGCCTCCTTGTCGATCTGCCCGCCCGTCACCGACTGGTAGCGCAAGAGGTCGATCAGGTTCGACGACACCGCCTGCAGCCCGTCCTGCATCCGGGCCAGCAGGTTGGGGTCCTGCGGTTCCGGCGGCAGGTTCATGGTCAGGTCTACATCGGCGCGGCGCCGGGTCTCGCGCGCGTCGTCATGCGTCCGGTCGCGGGCGACGAAGGTGCCGCGGCCGACATGGCTCGTGACCAGCCCGCGCCGCTGTGCCTCGGCATAGCCTCGCGAGACGGTGGTGAAGTCTATGCCCAGCCGGTCGGCGAGACGGCGCTGCGGCGGCAGTCGGTCGCCGAGGCCCAAAACGCCGTCGGCGATGCCCTCCGCGATCGCGTCGGCCAGTTGAAGATAGCGGGCGGGGCCGTCGCGGCGCAGGGAGGGAGTCCAGGGATGCATGGCGACAGGATACCGGCGATTCCCGGAGATTGAAGCGGTTTGTATGGATTTTTGCGGCCGGATCCTAGTGCAGACTTTTGCGCTGCGAAGTTCTGTGCCGTTTCGAGTCGAAATTCGGTTGAAAATCGGGCAGGCAGTAAATCTATCCCAAATAATTGTATGTATAATTGATTTGAATATTGATTGCAGTCTTTTCCGCTTCCACCGTCGGAGAACATCATGACACGGAAGTTGTCCAACACCCGGAGGAAGCGCATGCCCGCAGTCACCATGGAAAAGCACAAGGACGGAGATTTCTTCGTCGATTACGAGGACAAGGTCTTCGAGGACGTGAAGGCCGAAGAGGGCCAGAAGGCTCTCGTGACCTTCCATACCGTGGCCTTCGAGGGCTCCATCGGGCTCGTGAACATCCTCAACGCCATCCGCCTCAACCGCAAGGGGTTCGAGACCTCGATCCTGCTTTACGGCCCCGGCGTGACCCTGGGCATCCAGCGCGGGTTCCCGACGCTGGGCGACGCGGCCTTTCCGGGCCATCAGAACTTCGCCGACAACCTCAAGAAATTCATGTCCGAGGGCGGCAAGGTCTATGCCTGCCGGTTCGCGCTGCAAGCGCTTTACGGCCACGGCGAGCCGTCGCTCCTGGAGGGCATCATCCCCATCGCGCCGCAGGACGTGCTGGATCTGAAGCTGATCCATGTCCGCGACAACGCCGTGATCGTCGACACCTGGACGGTCTGATCGCCCTTGCCGGGGCCGTCCTTGGTCCCGGCACCAAACCGGAGGTCCCATGTCGCGCATCGTCAAAGCCGCCGCCGTGCAGATCGCTCCCGATCTGACCAGCCGCGAGGCGACCCTTGCCCGGGTTCTCGACGCCATCGACGAGGCCGCTGGCAACGGCGCGGACCTGATCGTCTTTCCGGAAACCTTCGTTCCCTACTACCCCTACTTCTCGTTCGTTCTGCCGCCCGTCCAGCAGGGCAGGCCGCATCTCGCGCTCTACGAAGAGGCCGTGACGGTCCCCTCGGACGAGACCCGCCGCGTGGCCGAACGCGCCGCGCATCACGGCGTCGTCGTGGTGCTGGGGGTGAACGAACGCGACCACGGCTCGCTCTACAACGCGCAACTGATCTTCGATGCCTGCGGCACGCTGCGGCTGAAACGGCGCAAGATCACGCCGACCTATCACGAGCGCATGGTCTGGGGGCAGGGCGACGGCGCCGGGTTGCAGGTGGTCGACACCCGCGTCGGGCGCCTGGGCGCTCTGGCCTGCTGGGAGCATTACAACCCGCTCGCCCGCTACGCGCTGATGACCCAGCACGAGGAGATCCACGCGGCGCAGTTCCCCGGCAGTCTGGTCGGGCCGATCTTCGCCGAGCAGATCGAGGTGACGATGCGCCACCACGCGCTGGAATCGGGCTGCTTCGTAGTCAATGCGACCGGCTGGCTGACCGGGGAGCAGATCGCGAGCGTGACCCCCGACGAGGCCCTGCAGAACGGCCTGCGGGGTGGCTGCATGACCTGCATCATCACCCCCGAGGGCCGCCACGCCGCGCCGCCGCTGACTGAGGGCGAGGGCATCCTCTACGCCGATCTCGACATGGGCCTCGTGACCAAGCGCAAGCGGATGATGGATTCGGTCGGCCACTACTCCCGGCCCGAGCTTCTCTCGTTGCGCCACGACCCGACACCTGCCGCCAATCGGCGCGTCACCGCGCCCGAGACCCCGTTCCAATCGATCCCGCTGGAGGACTGATCCCGTGCCAGAGACAGGCAGCATCATCACCGACCTGCAGACCCGCGGCATGCGCATGATCGACCCGCGCGCCGGCGCCGACAGCCGCCGCGGCGGCGCGGGGCCGACCGACCACAAGGCGGTGACCATCGACGGGATGACCTTCATGATCCCGGTCCACACCCATGCCGCCTTCGACAGCCCCTACCTCGTGGACGCGCCCGACGAATCGGGCCGTGCGCGCGTGACCAAGGACGGCGCGTTCGTCGCCGATGTGAGCTTTCCGAAGCGCGCCAGTTTCCTCGATCTCGCCACCGCCGACGGCGTCCCCTACGGCCACATCGCGCAACTGCACGCAAAGGACGTGCTCGCCACGACCGTGCTGCAGACCTGCATCCGCTACGAGAGCCGCAAGAAGACCTGCAAGTTCTGCGCCATCGGCCAGAGCCTCGCCGCCGGGCGCACCATCGCCCACAAGTCGCCCGCGCAGCTGGCCGAGGTCGCCGCGGCCGCCGTGCGTCTGGACGGCGTCAAGCACATGGTGATGACCACCGGCACGCCTGCGGGTAAGGATCGCGGGGCCAAGGTGCTGGCCGAGAGCGCCGAGGCCATCCGCGCCGCCGTCGACCTGCCGTTGCAGGGCCAGTGCGAGCCGCCCGAGGATGACGCGTGGCACCGCCGCATGAAGGATGCCGGGATCGACAGCCTCGGCATGCATCTCGAGGTCGTGACGCCCGGGCTGCGGGCCGAGATCATGCCCGGCAAGGCGCAGGTGCCGCTGGAGAAGTACTTCGACAGCTTCGCCGCCGCGGTCGAGGTCTTCGGCTGGGGCCAGGTCTCGACCTACATCCTTGCGGGGCTGGGCGACACGGCGGAGGCCATCCTCGAAATTTCAGAAAAGCTGACGGCGATGGGCGTCTACCCCTTCGTCGTGCCCTTCGTGCCGGTCTCGGGCACGCCGCTGGAAAGCCACCCCGCGCCAACGCCGGCCTTCATGCATTCCGTACTGCCGTCGCTCGCGCGGATGATCCGCGAGAACGGCATGAGCGCGGGCGACATCAAGGCCGGATGCGGGCGCTGCGGCGCGTGCTCGGCGCTCTCGGCCTTCGAGAAGTTCGCGCCGAGGGAAAGGGCCATCGCATGATCATCGAGAAGCCCCAAGCCTTCGTCACGCCGGAATTCCTGATCCGCCAGGCGACGCAAGCCTGGGAAATCGGCGGCGCGGCCTCGCTGCGGCACCGCACCTTCGTGACCGAGCAGGGCATCTTTCCCGATCACGACCGCGACGCGGTGGACAAGGTGGCGCTGCCGCTGGTGGCGATCTCGACCATGGCCTCCGAGGCCGACGAGGTGGTGGGCACCGTGCGCATCCACGAAACCGACCCGAACGTCTGGTGGGGCTCGCGCCTTGCCGTCGCGCAGGGCTACCGCCGCGTGGGGCGGCTCGGGGCCGAGCTGATCAGGCTGGCGGTGGGCACGGCGCATGCGCGGGGGGCGAAGCTGTTCCTGGCCTATGTCCAGGCGCAGAACGTGGCGCTCTTCGAAAAGCTGCATTGGCAGTCGCTGGGGGCGCAGGACCTGCACGGTCATCCGCACATGAAGATGCGCGCCGACCTCGCCGCCTACCCGCCGATCGTCGATCCGGCGCGGGGATGGATGGCGCTGACCCGGAAGCGCGCGGCATGACCGATCTCGCGGCCCTGGCCGCGACGTTGGCCGCGCATCCCAACGTGACCGGGAAGCGCGACATCGACGCGGTCTGCGGCGCGCTGGGACTGGGGCAGTACAGTCCCGGCCGCCCGGGCGACGACGCCGCCGCCCTGCGCGACGGCGACGGCTGGCAGCTGATGGCGACCGAGGGGTTCATGAACGACTTCGTGGCCGAGGCGCCTTGGTTCGCGGGATGGTGCGCGGTCATGGTCAACGTCTCGGACATCGCCGCGATGGGCGGGCGGGCGACGGCGCTGACCAACGCGCTCTGGGCGCCGGATGCCGCCACCGCCGCCGAGATCCTGCGCGGCATGGCGGAGGCCAGCGCGGCCTACGGCGTCCCCATCGTCGGCGGCCATTCGAACCTGCGCACCGACCGGCCGCAACTGGCGGCGTCGATCTGGGGGCGGGCAAAATCGCTGATCACCAGCTTCGACGCGGCGCCGGGCGACGTCCTGATCGCGGCGACGGATCTGCGCGGATGCTATCCGGGCGCCGCCGACACCTTCCCGGCCTTCCTAGATGCCCCCCACGACCGGCTCCGCGGCGATCTTGCGCTCTTGCCGGAGCTGGCCGAGGCCGGGCTTGTCCGAGCCGGCAAGGATATCAGCCAGGGCGGCATCGCGGGCACGGCGGTGATGCTGGCCGAATGCTCGGGCGTGGGGATCGAGATCGACACCGACGCCATCGTCCTCCCGCCGGGCACGGAGCTGGCGCGGTGGCTGGTCACCTTTCCGAGCTTCGGCTTCCTTCTGGCGACCAGACCAGAGGACGCGGCTGAGATCTGCGCGCGCTTCGCCGCCCGCGACATCGCCGCCGCCGCCATTGGCCGGATCGTCGACGGTAGCGCCGTGACGCTTCTCGCGGGGAGCGCGCGGGCCACGCTCTGGGATCACGCGGCCGCGCCCTATCTCGGTCTTGCCGCGGCACAGGAGCCTGCCCATGCCTGAAGTCGATTTCCGCATCCGCTGGCCCGACGGGTCGGAGGAGACCTGTTATTCCCCCTCGACCGCGATTCGGACCTATCTGAGCGCCGGCACGAGCTATCCGCTGCGCGACTTCATGGATCGCAGCCTCGCCGGGCTCGACCTGGCCGCGCAGCGGGTCGAGGCGAAATACGGCTTCCGCTGCACATCCGCCGACGCGCAGGCCGCGCGCCTGACCGCCCGCGCGGCGGAGTTTTCCCCGGAGGAGACGATCAAATGCCTGTCCATGACCTGAAGGCGCCCGAGGCGGCGCGCACCCACCGGCCGGTCGTCGTCATCGGCGCGGGGCAGGCCGGGATGTCCGCGTCGTGGTACCTGTGCCGCGCCGGGGTCGACCACGTGGTGCTTGAGCGCAACGAGCGGTTCCATGCGTGGAAGAACCAGCGCTGGGACAGCTTCTGCCTCGTCACCCCGAACTGGCAGTGCCGCCTGCCGGGGCATCCCTACCGGGGCGACGATCCCCATGGCTTCATGCTGAAGGACGAGATCGTCGACTATGTCGAGGCCTTCGCCGACAGCTTCGACGCGCCGCTCCGCGAGGACGTCACGGTCACGCGCGTGGCGCGCCGCGACGATGGGGTCTACGAGGTCGATACCGATGCGGGGCTCTGGTCGGCCGATCATGTGATCGTCGCCTCGGGCGGCTATGACCGGCCCGTGACGCCGCCCTATGCCGCCGATCTCGACCCGTCCATCGCGCAGCTCCACACCCGCGACTACGCCCGGCCCGAGGATGTGCCCCCGGGCCGCTGTCTTGTGGTGGGCACGGGCCAGTCCGGCGTGCAGCTGATGGAGGATTTGCGCATCGCGGGCCGCGACGTGGCCTTGGCGGTGGGGCCCGCGCCGCGCAGCCCGCGCCTCTACCGGGGCCGGGACGCCACCGACTGGCTGTTCGAAATGGGCTATTACGACCGCACCATCGCGGAGCAGCCCGACCCGAAGGCGACGGAGGCCAAGACCAACCACTACATGTCGGGGCGCGACGGGGGACACGAGATCGACCTGCGCGCCTTCGCCCGCGACGGGCTACAGCTCTACGGCTCGGTCACGGGCATGGAGGGCACGACGATCCGCTTCGCCCCGGATCTCGAGCGCAATCTCGACGATGCAGACAAGAGCTACCTTGGCATTCGCGACATGATCGACGCCTACATCGCCCAACAGGGGATCGACGCGCCGGCGGCCGAGCCGTTCGAGACGGTCTGGCGTCCGGAGCGCGAAATCACCGAGATCGACGCGCGCGCCGAGGGGATCACCTCGATCCTGTGGTGCATCGGGTTCCGGCCGAACTACGACTGGCTGCGGGTGGGGTGCCTCGACGACACCGGCCGCCCCGTCCATCGCCGCGGGGTCTGCGACGTCGCGGGGATGTATTTCCTGGGCCTCGGCTGGCTGCACACCTGGGGCTCCGGCCGGTTCCTGGGCGTCGGCGAGGACGCGGAGCATGTCACCGATCACATCATCCGGCGCCTCGCCGAACCGGAAAAGCGCCGCCTGAAGGCATGAAGCGATCTGTGCGGGCCTTGGATTGCTGCAAGAGCTTGTTCTATCAGGTCCAAAAGTTCCGGCTGGTTCCCTCAGTGGCCGCACCGCCGCCGTCGATCGTTCTCAACCGGCGGTCGCGCCGCCATCGACCGGCACCAGCGCCCCTGTCATGTAGGCAGCCCCCTCCGACGCGAGAAACGCCGTCACGCGCGCGATGTCGACTGGCGTGGCGACGCGACCCAATGGGACCGATGCGCCGAATACCGCGAGTGCCTCGGCGCGCGCCGTGCCGCTCAGACCGGCGGTCAACATCTGCGTGTCCGTGTCTCCGGGACAGACCGCGTTCACGCGGATCCCGTCGGCGGCGCGATCGAGGGCC
Organism: Roseivivax jejudonensis; assembly: GCF_900172265.1. Classification (GTDB taxonomy): domain Bacteria; phylum Pseudomonadota; class Alphaproteobacteria; order Rhodobacterales; family Rhodobacteraceae; genus Roseivivax; species Roseivivax jejudonensis. The sequence continues at coordinate 21,864 of NZ_FWFK01000002.1, forward strand.
ATGCATCTCGTCAGCTGTGCGACCGCGGCCTTCGAGACCGCGTAAGCCACCGCGCCGCGCGCCCCGGTCAGCGCCCAGTCTGACGCGATGTTGACGATGCAGCCGCGGTGCGCCCTGAGCGCCGGTATGGCCGCGCGCGACAGCCGGAACACTGCTCCGAGATTGACATCCATGATGTGGTCCCAGTCGGCATCCGACGTGTCCTCGGCGGTGCCCTGTATCAGGACGCCCGCATTGTTGATCACGACATCCAGCCGGCCGAAAATCTCGATTGCGGCCTCCACCGCCTTGCTTGAGGCGGCCGGGTCCCGCAGGTCCGTCGCGAGAAAATGGGCGGCGGCGCCTGTGGCACGAAGCTCCTCCGCCACCTTTTCCCCCTCGGCCGTCCTGCGCCCGAGCAAAAGAAGCGCGAATCCGTGGTGGCCTGCTCGAGAAGGCTATCCACAAATATGAGCGCTGGATGGCCGGTAAAGGCGATGCTGGATCTGGCAGGTAGGAAAGGATCGCGGGCACAAAAGGAGGAAGTTGCCTGCCATCCTTTTAACTCGCCAGACTTGAGCTCGATGTCCTCGATCTAGCGAGATATTCCGTGGCGCAAGCGGGTGGCGGAAGGCGCAGCCGCCATGAGAAAGCTGTATACGCTCCAAAGACGTAATAATGCCGCCCGCGCGCGTCATGGCCTTCAGACCGCGCTGAACGTCCGCACGAATTCGCTGGCGGGGTTCGTGCGAATGTCCGCAGGCGGACTGTTGTCATTCCCACTCTTTGTCTACGCGAAACCGGAGCCCAGCGCTCAGATTGACCTAGGAGCGCTGGTGCCTATCAGGCGGAATCCGTGGACTGGCTGAGTAACCTCGACAAGTAGGCATGAAGTTCGGCGGCAGCTGCTTCCGCATCTTCTCGGGCAAGATCACGCATCTCGATCAGCTTCGGCCCCTTCGCGGGGACGGCCCACTTGTGCGGGTATTTGTTGTAGATCTCGTCGACGGCGCCACGGATCTCCTCGGCGTGCTAGTCGAGAGCCTTGGTCTGCTCCACGCCAAGGCTGATGTAATCGAACCGGACGTCGGCCTGCGTCCGCCTATAAAGACAGAGAACGTAAGGTTCGCCGCTGGCTTCGCACTCCGCGTAGTATCGATTGATGCTGTCGGTATCGGTTTGCGCTGCCGAAAGGTGGGGCAAGGTTCTCTCCTGTCAGGTGGTTTGTCGCACTTCGTTCGGTCAGGTCATCGCGTCGTCGTCTAAGCAGGCGAGGACTGAACGTCCGTCGCCGAAGCTGACCCTCCCGGCCATCATTCTTTGAATCGCGGATACAGGTTTGACGTTCGGATCGCCACCAAACGAAGGGAGGGCGATCACAGCGCCGTGAGGCGCGGGCGTAGTCTCGTCAAAGAGGTCCACGCGAGATCGTCAGTCTCTCATTTTTTCGCAACAAAAACAGATGATTGACTCCTCTTGCCCCAGAATCAACAAGGCCTGCGAAGTTCTTCTTTTGGATTTTCACGGACTGCGAAGACCTATCGTGGGCGGCCGGCAGACTTCGGCTGACGCAATGACGAAAGAAAAAAGGCGCGCCATACCGGCGCGCCCATGAGTAAAGGGCCTGATCGCCCCAGTAACACTTGTCACGGTAGAGGCCGAGAACGGTCCGGACAAGCGCGATCCCAGGTCCTGTGAAGGAAATCGCTACCCCGGAGCGCGTGCGGTCCGGGAAGGAGGAAGTCATGTCCTATTTCCTGGACGAGGAAACGGGCCGCCACCCGACGGGAAAGAAGCCGGCGCTTCAAGTCGCCCCTATCCATGGGGTTCTGCCGTACGACGGTTGCCGGAACCCGATGACCCGCAGCACCGTCTCGAGCCGTGTCTCGGCGACGTTCGCGCTGCCGGCGACAAACGGGGTCCCGAAGGTCTTCCATTTCGAGAGCAAGTCCGAGTTCGCTGTCGCCCTCGATGCGCTGTTGGACCCGAGCGTTTTCGGCTTGGAAGTCCAGCTCCCGCCGGTGCGCTACTGGTGCCGCACGAGCCAAAAGCGCCGGTCCCATCACTTCGACATGAGATTGACCTTCGACGACGGGCTTCGGCGCGCGGTATTTGTCCGGAACGGCGACAGCCTTTCCAAGCGCAAGACGCAAGACGAGATCGAGGACATCTTCAACGCGATCCCTGAGGATTTCGCGGACGAGGCCATCGTCGTGAACGGTGACCACTTTACGAGAGCTTACCGCGACAATCTGCGCCGGATCTGGGAAGCATCCGCGGAGGAGGACGCTGACGCCGATGAGCGGCTCGAAGAGGCCGCACGGACGACCAATTACTGGCTGCTTCAGGATCTCATCAAAAAGAGCGACCTGCGCTCACCGCGTGCCTTCGGCGCTGCTTTGAGGCTCCTCGGTCGTCGGATCCTGCGGGCAGACTGGCATGCTGTGATTGGCGTCCACTCCCGCATCGAGTTGAACGCGTGACAAGCACGCCCCTCTATAAGGTTCCTTCGGGATCACGCCTTGTTCTGGAGGGGCGTCACTGGCTGGTCACCGGCCGCGAAGAGTACGGCTACGCCGTGGAAGGCGTAGAAGATGGCGAGTGCCTCACTCTCTCTTATGCCCGCGTCGACAGCGCCATCAAGGAACGGGTCTGCGAGGTCATCAAGCCAGCGGACGCCGAGGTGCGCGAGGCATTGGTCAAGTTCACCGGCGGCTTGGAAATCTTCGAGCAATTGTCACCGGAGCAGCAGGACACGGTGAGAGCTCGCCTCGCGATCGTCACGGCGATGGACGAACTCGAAGCCGAAGGTTTGCGCTTGACGCAACGGAGCATCAGCGAGAAGGGCGCACTCCGCTCCACTCTACTGAACCGCGCGACCGAGCTGTCGAAGGGCAGGAAGTTCATTGAGGCCGCACGTGGGGGAAAGTTCAAGCGGCTTTTCCAGTGCCCGCAGGGACGCACGCTTGCGCGGTATCGGCAGAATTACCATCGCTATGGTCGGAACCCGGTTGCCCTGATCGATCGAGATCATTTGAAGGGACGGCCAGCTGAGCGCCTCAGCTACCTCCAGGAGCGCTTCATCGACTACATTATCGAGCAGTGGAACCGGGTCGAGAAGCCGACGCTGGCAACGCTAGTCGAGGACGCAAAGCCGGTTTTCCATGTCCCCCCCGAGCAGATCGCCGACGGCTTCAAGTTTCCGTCGATCACCACAATTCGTGCCCGTATCAAGGCGATGTCCGAGGTGGTTAAGGCGATCGGTCGAAGCGGAGTGCGGCATGCGACGAACCTCAAGGGAGCAGGGTCGACCGACGTCCGAGCCTTGATGTACGGCGAAAAGGCCGAGATTGATCAAGTCTATTTGTCGATCTTCACGGATGACAGCGGTGCAGTCAGGTCGCGCGTCATCAACCCGAATGAGGTCGATGAGGACCTGGCAGAAAACGAAATCCGGAGACTGTGGCTTCACGCGATGTTCGACGTGGCGACGCACCTCCCGCTCGCATCGATCATCGCCGAGACGGCCGATGCCGATCACAGCCAGGCTCTGCTGCGCATGGCGACGCGGGACAAGACCCGGGAAAAGGTTCGTTACGAGTGCAAGCGGGATCCGGCGCCGGCGGTCCATATCGCAATGGCAACGGCAGATAATGGCAGCGCAACGCGCAACGGCGCGATTTACGCCAGCCAGCTAGGCATGGGGACAGTGGTCGAACTCGGCCGCGCCTACCATGCGACCGACAAGCCCTGCGTTGAGCGGGCGTTCGGAACCATGCAGTGGCAGGTCCTGAATTTCCTCCCGGGATACACCGGCAGCCGGCCCGGAGAACTTGAGGGCTACGAGCCGAAAAAGTCCGCGAAACTCACACGTGATCAGCTTTACGGGATTATTACCCGCTTCCTCGTCGACGACTACTCGCATAGCGAGCACCGTGGCACAGGCATGTTCAATGCCACGCCTTGGGAAAAGCTCGAGGAAGCCGTCTCCGTTTATGGGGGAATCGACGCGCCTTCGCAAATGCGACGCTGTCTGCACCTCGGCGTGAAGACGCAGGCCAGCACAACGTCCGAAGGCGTGCTGGCGTTCTACCTCCCGTTCAATTCGACCGAACTCCAGCGGTATGCCGGGGGCACGTCGAAGCGTGTCACGATCCACATGGATCCGGATGATCTTCGGAAGGCATACGTCACAGCTGAAAAGCATGACAAGGTCATCGAGGTCGACCTCAGAATGACCGCTCTGCAGGATCTGACCCTCGAGGAAGCCATCGAAGTCATGGAAGCAGCCTGTCGGCGTGATCCGAAGGCGCAGGAACTTCATGATCGCCACCTTCATGAAGTGCGGAAGCGCTTCGCACAGGAGTCGGGTTTCTTCCCGGACTCGCGCGATCCCTCGAATTACCAGACCATGGACAAGCTCAGGCGGCGGGCTGACCGGCTCGCGCAGGTGGAGATGCGTCCGACCGGTATCACGGGGCCGACCGCGCCGCCTGGCCAGGTAACGGATCGCTCCTCGGGCAATCACGTCTTCAAGGTTAAGAAATCTGGTGCGCCTGATCAGGGCATCGGGGACAAGAAGCCCTCCAAGTCGGGGCAGGCAAGTTTCAAGCCAATCAAGGAGAGCATGCTGTGAGTTCGTTCCTAAACGAAGCCGTCGCCCAGGCCGCGAACGCCAACAACGGCCTTCACTATCCGCTCGACCGCGGGAGCACGCTCCGCAAGTCGTTCAGTGATCTCCTCAGTCGGCACGTCGGTAGGCTGCGGGGGTCCGCCCGGTTCGAGGCCGAAATCCTCGTCGTCACGGGCCTGAGTGGGACCGGCAAAACCCGGGAAATCACCAAGATGCTCGACGAGTTCAATGGGGACGAGCTTCCGCTGCCCGACGGAAAGCCGGCACGCGTTGTCCATTGTCTTCTTGACCGGAAGGGCGGCTGGAAGGACCTCGGACGCAAGACCTTGAAGGCGATGGGCTACTCCCTCTCCGAGAGAGCGCGGCTGACACAGAGCGAGATCTGGGAGCGCGTCGCGTTCCAGGCCCGGGCCCAGGGCATCATCGGAGTCTACTACGACGAGGCGCAGCACATCTTCGCGGGTAAGTCGGACAACGACCGCGAGACCATCCTCGACAGCTTCAAGACCCTGCTGAAGTCGCATGATTGGCCGCTGATGCTGATCATGTCGGGCGTTCCCGAGCTCGCCCCTCACGTCAGGTCGCTGGATCAGGTCTATTCCAAGGTGACCTACCTTCATTTCGAAAAAATCGACCTTCCGAACAATTACGAAGTCGTCCACGAGATCGTGGGCAGCTACGCCTTGAAGAACGGTCTGGCCGTTGAAGATGAGATCGTCAGCCATGAGTTCTATCACCGGCTCGCCACTGCCGCTGCCTTCCGGTGGGGGCTGCTCATCAACATGGTTATCGAGACGACCGCGAGGGCCGTCGAAGCCGGGTGCGAAACCCTGAGTTGGCAGCACTTCACGGATAACTGGGTGGCAAAAACGCAGATGAACCAGATCGCCACGCCGTTCACCCATGAGGGCTACGAGACGATGTTCCGGCCGGACAAGCCGTTCCAGACAGCGATCGGCTAGCCGCATCATAAGCTCCAGACCCTTGAATGAACCCGCGCTTCGGCGCGGGTTTTTTCGTGTCTGCGCATGGCGCAGAGCAGGGGAGAAGTTCAGTATAAGCCTGCGCATGCTTTTACGGTTTGCGCACGCATTGGCGTTTTTCGGCGCGGATGCGCGATTAAGTAATTGATAATAATGATGAAATAAGGAAGGCGAATCGCAGGCGTGCATTCTTGCGCACTGTTTTGCCGTGTCTGACTGTTTCACCGGTCGCAGGCGGCGCGGAGCCGGGCGGCTGATCGGGCAGGGGGCCCTGCGTCCGCAGCGGCGCTGGACCGGTGCCGGTTCGGGACGATATTGGCCGGCATGATCCGTCGCCACATCAAGGCCGTGACCGCCGCGCTGGCTGCCGTGCTGGCACTCCTGTCGATCTGGCAGCTGGAGCAGGCGCGCGCCGGGATCGACCGCGACGCGGTGCGGCTCGACGGCACGCCGGCGACGATCTACCGCGCGCCCGGGTCCGGGGGACAGCTCGTGCTCGTCTCGCACGGCTTCGCGGGGTCGCGGCAGATGATGGAGGCGATCTCGCTGACCCTCGCGCGCGCGGGTCACGTCGTTGTGGCCTTCGACTATCCCGGGCACGGCCGCCACCCCGGACGGTTGTCGCCCGACATCACGCGTCTGACCGGGACGACCGCCGATCTCGTGCGCCAGACCCGCGCGATCGCAGAGGCCGCACGGGCGCGCACGGGGATCGCGCCGGTGGCGCTGGTCGGACACTCGATGGCGACCGACGTGATCGTCCGCGCCGCGGCTGACCTCGACGGGGTGACCGGGGTCGCGGCGATCTCCATGTATTCCGATCGGCTGAGCCCCACGCATCCGCAACGGCTTCTCGTCGTGTCCGGTGCGCGCGAGACACGGCTGCGCGAGGTGGCGCGCACCGCGGTGGCGCAGGTCGAGCCCGTGGCGCCGGGCGATGTCGCGCGGGACGGGGCCGTGGAGCGCCGCGCGGTCGTCGCGCCACGCGTCGGGCATGTGGGCGTGCTCTGGTCGCCGGCGACGCTGCGCGCGGTTGCGGACTGGTTCGGCCCCGTGCCGGATCTCGCGCGGACCGGCCCGTGGATCGCGGTGTTGCTGGCTGCGATCCTGGCATTGGCCTGGCCGTTGACGGCGATGCTTCCGCGCGGTGCGCGCGACGGCGCGCCGGCGCCGCTGCGGCGCGCGGCGATGGCCGCGGCCCTGCCCGCGCCGGTGGCGGCGCTCGCGGCGATGAGCGCGCTACCGGTCGGCGGGTCCGCCGGCTTTGGCGGGCTGGCGCTCGGCCTGTTTCTGTGGGGGACCGGCGCGCTTGCGATCCTGCGGCCTCGGCTGCGCCTCGGGTGGCCGGACGTGGCGGCTGCCGGTTTCGTCATCCTGTGGGGTCTCGGGGTCTTCGGCCTCGCGCTCGACCGCTACGGGGCGGCCTTCGTGCCGGCCGGGCCGCGTCTGCCGCTGATGGTCGCTCTCCTGCCCGCGACGCTCGTCGTCGGTCTTGCCGACCGGGCGCTCGTGGAGGGGCGCGGAATTCCGGCGCGGCTCCTGTTGCGCCTGCCGCTGCTGCTCGCGCTCGGCGCGGCGATGGCGCTCCGGCCGACGAGCGTCGGGCTTCTGTTCACCATATTGCCGGTCCTTGTGCTGTTCGTGCTCGTACACGGCTCCATCGCCCGTTGGGCGGGCATGCGGGGTCGCCGCGACGGCGCCGCGCTGGGGCAGGGCGTCGCGCTTGCCTGGGCCATCGCGGCGTCGACGCCGCTCTTCGCGACGGCCTGACAGGGCGGCTTCCGCGCAGGCGGAGCGCGTCCCGCCAGATCGCCTGCGGCATCCATCACGGCGCGCGGAGAGAGCGGATTAACCAGAGAGGAAGCCGAATCGCGCTAGCGTTCTGCGGCGTTCGACGTGCGAGGATTGTGCTCTTGGCCCCTGTTTCCAGTCATTCCATGCGAGCGGTGTGCACGGCACTGGCTGCCGTCTTTCGGGCGTGGTCGTGTGGCGCGGGCCGGGATTCCGTCAGTGTGGCCGGGCCATGGCCGACCGCATCGCCGCGCAGCGGTTTTGCCACCGGCAGGGCACGCGCATGACGAGCCTCGGCCCTCCCGCGACGCCCGCGGCAAGTGGTGCGACCGGTCCACCGCTCTGGGCGTTGGGCCAACCGCTGTCTGTCGTGCTCGACCGGATTTCCGCCGAAGAGGCCGTGCGCGAGGCCATTCAGCCTCGCGCGCATGGTAGGTCCGGCATTGGACACGATGATAGTTGGCCGAGGCGTCCGAAAACCCGGCCCGGACCGGACCCGATCGCGGCGTCCGTCCTTGTCGATCGCGGTAGGTGGTCGGCCTGTGCCGAATTGCCCGGCGTTCGGGCCGGTGATATCCGGCTGTCCGCGCGCCACGGCACCCTGATCGTGGAGGTCGTGCGGCCCGAGCGCCGCGCGCGCGGCGCAATCGCCTTCCCGGACGCAATCTTGCCCGAGGATCTGTCGGTCACGCTTCGCAATGGAATCCTGCACGTGGCGGCCGATCTTCCGCCAGCTGCTCGATGACGCGGGGGACCGCACAGCCCACGACGGAATCCGGGGCGAAGGCCCAAACCCTTCGCGCGACCTGCCTCTCGCGACCCGGTCGCGGCCTTGTCGGTCTGGGGCGCGCCGCGCTGACGCTCGGGCGCCTGCAACCGGGTGATACGGTCCGTATCGCGGGCGCATCGGTCACGTACGGACGGGTGATCGCCGCGACAATGGCCGATGACGCCGTTCTCCTCGACGGCGATATCGCGACGAACGCGGGCGTTGTGGACGGCGACTCCGTGACTGTCGATCCGGCAGAGCTGCGGCCACTGTCGAGCGTCGCATTGCGCTTCGAAGCAGCCGGCGCGCCAGACCCCGGCTCGTTGCGCGACAGCCTCGTCGACATGGCATTGAGCGACGGCGACGTCCTGACCCTCGCGACCCCGGCTGGCGGGACGCTGCGCGCGGAGGTAGCCGCCTGCCGCCCCGCCAACGCCGGCCTTGTCGGGGACGCGGCGCGCTGCGTGGTGGCAGAAACGCCGGACCCGGACGACGAGCGGCGTTGGGGGGTGCGCGCCCACGTCGCCGAGGCCATGCAGAGCGTGGCAGGGCCTCTGTTGCGGCCCGAGGCCGCGGCGCGGCTGGGCCTGGTCCAGCCTCGGGGATGGCTGCTGAGCGGAGCAAGCGGCAGCGGCCGGATCCGCATGGCGCGCAGCCTCGCAGCACGCGCCGGCGCGCGATTCCTGAGCCTGCCCGCGACCGAGATCGGTGACGCCCCGTTCGGCGACGGCGGCGCGATGCTTCGCACGGTCTTCGACGCGGCGATTGCCCATGCACCGGCGATCCTCCTGATCGAGGAGATCGACGCGCTTGCGACCAGCGGCCGACGCCGTCGCGCGGCGGCGGCGGAGCTCATCACCCTGATCGACGGCCTCGCTCCGGACGCCCGCGTCGTTGTGCTCGCGACCACGTCGGACCCCGCGCGGCTCGATCCGGCTCTGCGACGCCCCGGTCGGTTCCAACGCGAGATCGTCCTCGCCCCGCCGGGCCGCCGCCACCGGCGCGACATTCTGGTCGCCGGCCTGTGCGACACGCAATGCGATCCGGACCTCGACCTCGAGGCGCTGACGGATGCGACCGATGGCTTCACGGCCGGGGAGATCATGCAGCTGCTGCGCGATGCCGCGCTCGCGGCGTTCGATCGGGTATGCTGCGCGGAATACGCCGAAGCTCGGTCGGCCGTGGACGACATCGTCCTGACCCAAGCGGACGTGGACCAGGCGCTGTCCGACATTCGTCCTCACAGCGTCGCAGGAGGCGCCGAGCCGGCAGCGATGCCCTGGGCCGACCTGCGGGGCCTCGACGTGGCAAAAGCGGCGCTCGACCGCGCGGTGCTGCGGCCGCGCCGAACGCCCGAACTCGGCCGCCGGCTCGGCGCACGTCCGGCGCGGGGCATCCTGCTCGTCGGTCCGCCCGGCTGCGGCAAGACGCTGCTCATCAACGCGCTGTCCAAGGAGGCCGGCCTGCGGCGTGTCACCGTCACGCCGGCGGACTTCCTTGCGCTCGACGCCACGGACGCGGCGCAGATGATCGCAGATCGTTTTGACGCCGCGCGGCAAGACGCCGGAACGCTCCTGGTCTTTGACGCGATCGACTCGCTCGCGCCGCGGCATCCGGAATGCATTCGATATCTCGTCGACGGGATTGACCGGCTCGAGGATGGCGGTGTCGTGGCGGTCACGGCTCACAGCGTCGAGGGGCTCGATCCCGCGCTGCTCCGGTCCGGCCGCATCGATGTCACCGTCGCCTGTCCGATGCCCGATAGCGCCGCGCGGGCCGCGATCCTCGCGCATCACCTGGCCGGACGGCCCTTGGCGCGCGGTCGATCTGCGGGCGGTCGCCGCCGATACCGAGGGCATGTCTGGCGCGGATCTCGCTTCACTCGCCGCCGGCGCAGCCCGGAACGCGCTGTTCCGCGCGGCGTCCGCCAGCGCGCGTCCCGGCGGTGCGCGCCTCACGCGCGCCGATATCGACGACGCGATCCGGGCGTGGCAGGCTACGCTGGCGCGGCATGACCCCGAGAAAGCAGAAAGAGCTGGTGCGTGTGGCGCCACACCCACCGGAACGCGGGCCGCAGGCAGGCTTGGCCGGCTTGGCGCGCGGCCGCTGGCATGATATCCGGCCGCTTTCACGACACAGCAACTCGTCCGCGTCATGTCCATGCACCGCCCAGACTCGCACATGCCCGGAGTCCCGGACCCCGCACAGGCCGTTGCAACGGCGGCACGGCTGTCCGTGGCGCCGATGATCGACTGGACCGATCGGCATTGTCGCGTGTTTCACCGGCAACTGTCGCGCAACGCGTTGCTCTACACGGAGATGGTGACCGCTCCGGCGCTTGTCCGAGGGGGCGCCTTGCACCTTCTGGATTTCTCGCCCGAAGAGTACCCCGTCGCGCTGCAACTCGGCGGATCGGATCCCGCCGAACTGGCCGAAGCCGCGCGCCTTGGCGCGGCGCGGGGCTATGCCGAGATCAACCTCAACGTCGGTTGCCCGTCGGACCGCGTGCAATCTGGCACGTTCGGCGCCGTTCTGATGCGCTCGCCCGATCTGGTCGCGCGCTGCGTCGCTGCGATGCGGGAGGCGGTCGAGATACCGGTGACGGTGAAATGCCGGATCGGGGTCGAGGAGCAGGAGCCGCGCGCGATACTGCCCGAATTTCTGTCACGGATCCGGGAGGCGGGCGCAGACCGCGCCATCGTGCACGCCCGAAAGGCGTGGCTTCAGGGCCTGTCGCCCAAGGAAAATCGCAACGTGCCGCCGCTCGACCACGATCTCGTGGAGGAGATGGGCGCTGCGTTTCCCGAGCTTGCGATCTCGATCAACGGGGGGATCGGCACGCTCGCGGACGCGGAGGCGTTCCTCGCGCGGGGAGTCTTCGGCGTGATGATCGGGCGCGCCGCGTATCAGCGCCCGTGGGACATCCTCGCCGAGGCCGATGCGCGGATCTTCGGGGCGGATCGGCCCGCGCCGGACCCGGTAGAGATCGTCGCGGCGATGCGGCCCTATCTGGAACGCCACGTTGCCGCCGGCGGCCGACCGCACCAGGTCACGCGGCACATGATGGGCCTGTTTGCGGGGCGCCCGGGCGCCCGGGCGTGGCGACGCGCGCTGTCAGAGCTCGGAACTCGGCCCGATGCCGGGGCGGAGAGTCTGGACGTGGCGCTCGCGGCAGTGGGCGCGGAGCGTGACGCGGCCTGATCTTCTGCCGCATTTTCCACCCGCATTTGGTCGCTTCACGGCGACAATACACGCTATGCAGGTGCACTGATTTCCATATGTGGACGCCTGTCAGGTTGTTTTAGACAACATCTTGGATTTCTGGCAAAGACTGAGGCGCGAATCCGACCGGAGCTTGGCCGATGTCCCTGTGGCTGTCCCTGCTCCCGTTCCTGCTCGCCGCGCCGGTCGTCGCTCGCGACGAGGGCGACGACATCGCGGACGGAACGGACGCGCCCGACAGGGCGCAGGACAGCAGCACGGTGTCCGGGGGGACCGACGACGCGGTCCCGGTCGGAGATGCAACGGCGCCCGAGGCGGCGGCCGGCCAGACTGAGAGACCTGGCCCGGCCGCCGCCGAGAGGGGCGACGCACCGTCAGACGTCGTGGTCGCGCTATCCCTGACCGCCGGGCCCGAGGCAGAGGTCTTCGCTGGCGGGTGACACGGCCCCGGGCGCGAGCCCCGTTCAGATCGACGGCGTCATCATGCCCATAGGTCCGGACGCCGTCGATGCGCATCTGCGACACGGCGTGTATATTTCTTGCGTCACCCGCGTGAGCGGGGCGGCCCCAGCCTTCGGGACCGATCACGTGCGGCTGGTCGACACCGGCCGAGCGGTCATTCGCGCTGGCGCGCGGCCCGCCGCGCCGCGCGGCCGCCGCGCCGGCGGGTCAGCCGATCGGTCCGCGACGGCAGCTCTGCCATGACGGCGCTGCGCTCCTCTTGGCTCATCATGCTCCAGGTCGCGATCTCGTCGATCGAGCGCAGGCAGCCGGTGCACAGGCGCGATTCGGGTTCGATCACGCAAACCTTGATGCAGGGGCTCTGCACTTCCTTCCGGGACCAGACGTCGTCGTTCATGTCGCCTCCGGGTCGATGCCGTCGAGATGGATAAGGCGGTCGAGCGCGCCTTGCAGGATCACGGCCGCAGCCACGTGATCGATGACCTGCGCGCGGCGGGCCCGCGACGTGTCGGCCTCGAGCAGCGCGCGTTCGGCCGCCACGGTCGAGAGTCGCTCGTCCCAGAACCCGATCGGACCGGTCCAGAGCCGCGAGAAATTGCGCGCGAAGGCCCGGGTCGACTGGCATCGCGGGCCCTCGCTGCCGTCCATGTTGCGCGGCAGGCCAAGGATCACGCCAGCGATCTCCCGCGCGGAGAGAATCTGAACGAGCCGCTCCGCGTCGGCGGTGAACTTCTTGCGGCGGATCGTCTCGAGCGGCGAGGCGACGCTGCGCCGGCGGTCCGACACCGCGACCCCGATGGTCCGCTCGCCAAGGTCGAGTCCGGCCACGGCGGCGTTGCGGGGCAGGGCCGCCACGAAGGTCTCGATCTCGTCGTGGATCATTGCCCGAGCCCCACGCTTTCGGCCGCGGCCTCGATGCGCTCGAGCCCGGCCTGATCCCGCGCGAAGACCTGCTGCGCCTCCGCGTAGATCGTCGCGGCCCGCTCCCGCTCGCCGATCCTGACCAGTGAGGTGATGAGCCGGGCCCATTCGGCGGCGGAGCCACCCTGCGTCGCGAGCCGGTCGGACAACTGGGAGACCATGCCACGGATCATCTCGTCGCGCGCGGCGGGGTCCATGCCCTCGGCCGCGCGCATCTGCTCTTCCGTGGGGCCGGGCGGGGTGATGGAGTCACCGCCGGGCAGTTCGGGCGGCACGTAATCGTTCACGCCGGCGCGCGACGCGACGGACTGGATCTGGCTCATCACCGGCGGCACCCACGGGTCGTCCGCGCGGCTGTTGCGCAGGAGCGTGTCCCAGATGCGGAAGGCGCGGTCGGGCCGGCCGGTCTGGGCGTAGGACAACCCGGCATAGTAGCGCGCCGCACCGTTCGACGGATCGCGCTCGAGCGCCTCGGAAAACGCGGCCTCCGCCTCCGGCGACACGTAGCCGCCCGCGGCCAGCACCATCATGTCGCCCAGGTCGGCATAATCCGCCGCGGTCGCGTCATCGCCCTTCAGCGTGACGATCCGCTCCTGCGCGCGCCAGGCCGCGTCGAAATTGCCGAGCGCGGCCTCGGACCGGGCCAGGAGCCGGAACCCCTGCAGGTCGTCCGGTCGCTCCGCGACCGCACCGCGCAACCGCTGCACCAGCGCGGCGTATTCGGCGTTCGGCGGCTCCTGCGGGGCGGACTCGGGCACCTGCGCCTCGGCCTCTTCCTGGGTCGGGCGTTCGGCGCGGGCGGCCTCGGCCTGCGCGATGCGCGTGCGCAGCCCAAGATCGCCGTATCCCGGCGCGCCGAGGCTGAGATAGAGGCCGTAGCCGCCGCCGATCAGCAGAAGCCCGATCACCGCCGCTGTCGCCAGCCCGAGCGTAGCCGGCTGGCCGCCCCCGTCCTGCGCCGCGCGAGCGCGCGCATCCGCCGCCAGAAGGCGCCGCGAGACCTCTGTGCGCAGCCGCTCCGCCTCCTCGGGCCCGATCGTGCCGCGTGCGGCGTCGCGCTCCACCTCGGTCAGCTGATCGCGATAGACCTGCAGGTCGAACGCCTCGCCTGCCCGCGTGTCGCGTCGCCCGCGCAAGAGTGCCAACACGAGCAGCGCCGCCACCAGCGCCGCCAGCGCTCCCGTCAGGATCAGAAAACCCGTCATCGCGTCCCTATCGTGGCCCTGTGCCTAGGTATGCCGCATTCGCGCGCGCCGAAAGGGCAAATGCCCATGGTGGCCTGAGGCGATCTGCCTCGTCCGCATGTCGCGAATCCGTCGCAGAGTGACGGTTGCGACCGAGGCAGCACCGCCACGAAGGGTGCAAACAGGCCGGCAAGGGAATCCCCCAGAATCGAGGCGCCACATGAAGCATTATTCCGCTTTTGCCATCGCCCGCGAGGCGCTGCGCGGCCACACCGGGTGGGAGCGCGCGTGGCGCAAGGCGAGCCCGAAGAAGCGCTACGACGTCGTGATCGTCGGTGCCGGCGGGCACGGTCTCGCGACCGCCTACTACCTCGGCAAGAACCACGGCATCCGCAACGTCGCGATCCTCGAGAAGGGATGGCTGGGCGGCGGCAATACCGGGCGGAACACCACGATCATCCGCTCCAACTACCTGCAGGATCCCTCGGCCGCGATCTACGAAAAGGCCCGCTCGCTCTACGAAACGATGAGCCAGGATCTCAACTACAACGTCATGTATTCCCCGCGCGGCGTGATGATGCTCGCCCAGACCGAGCACGAGGTGCGCGGCTACCGGCGCACCGCGCACGCCAACGCGCTGCAGGGCGTCGACACGCAATTCATCTCGCCCGAGCGGGTCAAGGAACTGTGCCCGATCATCGAGCTCAGGGGTCCGCGCTACCCGGTCCTCGGCGCGCTGTGGCAGCCGCGCGCCGGCACGGCCCGCCACGACGCGGTCGCCTGGGGCTACGCGCGCGCCTGCTCGGACATGGGCATGGACATCATTCAGAAATGCGAAGTGACCGGCGTGCGCTCCGAGAACGGGCAGGTGTCCGGCGTCGAGACCTCGCAGGGCGCCATCGACTGCGGCAAGCTCTGCATCGTCGTCGCGGGCCATTCCGGGCACCTCGCCGAGATGGCGGGCTTTCGCCTGCCGATCGAGAGCGTGGCGCTTCAGGCGCTGGTGTCCGAACCGATCAAGCCCTGCATGGACGTGGTGGTCATGGCCAACACCGTGCACGGCTACATGAGCCAGTCCGACAAGGGCGAGATGGTGATCGGCGGCGGCGCCGACGGCTACAACAACTACACCCAGCGCGGCTCCTTCCACCATATCGAGGAGACCGTGCGCGCGCTGATCGAGACCTTTCCGATGATCTCGCGGCTCAAGATGCTGCGCCAGTGGGGCGGCATCGTGGACATGACCGGCGATCGCTCGCCGATCATCTCTAAGACGCCGCTCGGCAACTGCTTCATCAACTGCGGCTGGGGCACGGGCGGGTTCAAGGCCATCCCGGGCTCGGGCTGGGCCACGGCCGAGATGGTGGCACGGGGCGAGCCGGGACCGCTCGCCGCCGAGTTCTGCATGAACCGGTTCCGCGAGGGGAGGTTCATCGACGAGAGCGTCGCGGCGGGGGTCGCGCACTGATGACCACCGGGGGGGCAGTGCCGGCAGCCTTCTGCCGACCCGCAGGCGGGCGCGGAACCTTTCGCGCCGCGGTCGGCGTTTCTTCGCCAACTCAAGTCATTGTGCGGAGAACGTCATGTCCGACCCCAACACGACCCCGAACACCCACACGCGCGAGACGCATGTCGAACGCCGCGGCAGCGGCGGCACCGGCGTGCTCGCGTTCATCGTCGGCGGCCTCGTCGTGGCCGTGGGCATTCTCGCGTTCCTGTTCTGGGGCGGCAGTGCGCCGGAGGGCGGCGGCGAAGCCGCGTCCGGTGGCGGTGACGTCTCCATCTCGGTCGATGGCGGGGACGCCGCGGCCGAAGGCTCTGCCGGCGGCGACGACGAGGGCGCCGGCGCAGCCGCGTCCGCCGAGGGTGGCGGCGCATCCGATGCCGCCGGCGGCGACGCCGCGGCCGGCGCGTCGGCCGATGGCGGCGGTGCATCTGCCGGCGCCGACGCCGAAAGCGGCAACTGATCTCGGCACCTGCGGTGCCGTCACGCGGCCGTCGTTCCTGACGGCGACGCCGCGTCCCGACCCTGCAATCGTCCCGGTCGCGCCTTGCGCGCGGCCGGGATTTTTCGTGTCGAAAGGGGCGTTTCCATGCTGATCCTCACCTGTCCCTATTGCGGCGTCGCCGCGGACGAGACCGAACTCGCGCCCGGCGGCGAGGCGCATCTGCGCCGCCACGGCCCGGACAGCTCCGACAGCGATTTCGAGGCGTATCTCTTCCTGCGTCGCAATCCGCGGGGACTGCATCTCGAACGGTGGCGCCACGCCCATGGTTGCGGCAAGTGGTTCCACGCCGCGCGCGACACGATGACGATGGAAGTGCTGGGCACCTATCCCGCACAGGTCACCGCGCCCCCGCCCGAGATCGTGCACGCCTCCGACGCCGACACCGCCTGATCTTCTTCTTGGCCCAAATACTCCCGCCGGAGGCATCCGCCGTCTCCGCCATCGCAAGGTCCCGCACAATGAGCCATCGCCTGTCCTCCGGCGGCCGCCTGATAGACCGCTCGACCTCGGTCCGCTTCACGTTCAACGGCACCTATCTGCGGGGCCATGCCGGCGACACGCTCGCCTCGGCGCTGCTCGCCAACGACCGGATGCTGATGGGCCGCAGCTTCAAGTATCACCGGCCGCGCGGCGTCGTCGCCAGCGGCGCCGAAGAGCCGAACGCGCTCCTTGGGCTGGGGACCGGCGACCGGTTCGAGCCGAACCAGCGCGCCACGGTCACCGAGCTCTTCGAGGACGCGGCGCTGTCCTCCCAGAACCACTGGCCGACGCTGGAGGCGGATGTGGGGGCGGTGAACGCCTGGCTCTCGCGGTTCCTGCCGGCGGGCTTCTACTACAAGATGTTCATGTATCCGCGTCCGTTCTGGAAACATGTCTACGAGCCGTTCATCCGCCGCTCGGCGGGGCTCGGACGGGCGCCCGCGGCCGACGCGCGCGATCCCGATCGCTACGAGCATTTCTACATCCACACCGACGTGCTGGTGGTCGGCGGCGGGGTCGCCGGACTGGCCGCCGCGAAGGCGGCGGGCGAGGCCGGTGCGGAGGTCCTGCTGATCGAGCAGGATCCGCACTGGGGCGGGCGCGCCGTCGTCGATGGCGGCGAAATCGACGGCATGGCGCCGGAGGCCTGGGTGACGGCGACGCTCGCGGCTCTGAAGGCCATGGACAACGTGCGGATCCGCACGCGGACGATGGGGTCGGGCGTGTACGATCACGGCTATGCGCTCGCCTACGAGCGCGTGGCCGATCATGTTCCGGGATCCGAGGCGCCGCGGCACCGTCTGTGGCGGATCCGCGCGCGCCGGATCGTGACGGCCACAGGTGCGATCGAACGGCCGCTGGCCTTTGCCGGAAACGACGTCCCGGGCGTGATGCTCGCCTCGGCGGTGCGCGACTACGTCGTGAACTACGGCGTCGCGACTGGCCAGCGCACGGTGATCGCCACCAACAACGACGACGCCTACCGCACGGCGCTTGCGCTGCATGACGCCGGGCTGGAAGTGCCCGCGATCCTCGATGCGCGCGACGGCGGCGGCGGGGCCCTCGCGGATGCGGTGCGCGCGCGGGGCATCCGCGTGCTGGCCGGCCGCGGCATCGCCAAGGTCAAGGGCGGCAAGCGGGTGACCGGTGTCGCCATCTGCCGCCAGTCGGGCGAAGGCGGGGTGCTCGACATGATCCCCTGCGACTGCGTCGCGATGTCGGGCGGCTGGTCGCCGGTCGTGCACCTGTGGTCCCATGCCGGGGGCAAGCTCACCTGGGACGCGACCGAGGCGATGTTCCGTCCCGACGGTGCCCGGGCGCCGCGCGATCAGGACGGAGACGCGATGGTGCGTGCGGTCGGCGCCGCCAACGGGCATCTTGGGCTCGCCGAGGCGCTGTCGGACGCGTGGGAGGGCGGCACGGCCGTCGCCGGCGGCGGCGGCACCGCCAGCGAGATGCCGCGGGCCGCGTCCCGCGACGAGGCGCCGCTGGCGCCGGTCTGGATGATGCCCGCGGCGGCCAAGCCCGCGCTGCGGCGAAAGGCATGGCTCGACTTCCAGAACGACGTGAAGGTGTCGGATGTGGCGCTCGCCGCGCAGGAAGGCTTCGAAAGCGTCGAGCACGCCAAGCGCTACACCACGCTCGGAATGGCAACAGATCAGGGGAAACTGAGCAACATCAACGGTCTCGCCGTTCTGTCTCAGGCTCTGGGAGAGGATATTCCGCAGGTCGGCACGACGACGTTCCGTCCGCCCTATACCCCGATTTCCCTCTCCGCCATCGCCGGCGAGGCGCGCGGCGAGCTGTTCCAGCCGATCCGCAAGACTCCGCTTCACGACTGGCACGACGGGCAGGGCGCGGCCTGGGAGCCGGTCGGCCATTGGCGCCGGCCCTACTGCTTCCCCAGGTCGGGCGAGACCAAGCACGATGCCGTCACCCGTGAAATCACGGCCACGCGCGGAGGCCTCGGCCTGCTCGACGCGTCGACGCTTGGCAAGATCATCGTGAAGGGTCCGGATGCCGCCCGTTTCCTCGACATGCTCTACACCAACATGATGTCGTCGCTGAAGGTCGGTGCCTGCCGCTACGGCCTGATGTGTTCGGAGAACGGCTTCCTGATGGACGACGGCGTGGTCGCGCGGCTCTCCGAGGACACGTTCCTCGTCCATACGACCACGGGCGGCGCGGACCGGATCCACGGTCACATGGAGGAATGGCTCCAGACCGAGTGGTGGGACTGGAAGGTCTGGACCGTCAACGCGACGGAGCAATACGCGCAGATCGCCGTCGTCGGGCCGAAGTCCCGCGCCGTGCTGGAAAAGCTCGGCGGGATGGACGTGTCGGCCGAGGCGCTGCCCTTCATGCGCTGGAGCGACGGCACGCTGGCCGGGATCCCGGCCCGGGTGTTCCGGATCTCGTTCTCGGGTGAACTCAGCTTCGAGGTCGCGGTGCCCGCGAACCGGGGACGGGCGCTGTGGGACATGCTGCTCGAGGCAGGTGAAGAGTTCGGCGTAACGCCATACGGAACCGAGGCTTTGCACGTCATGCGGGCCGAAAAGGGCTTCATCATGATCGGCGACGAGACCGATGGAACGGTGATCCCGCAGGATCTCGGGCTCGACTGGGCGATTTCGAAGAAGAAGGAGGACTACATCGGCAAGCGCGCGCAGGCGCGGTCGCACATGGCCTCTGCCGATCGCTGGAAGCTCGTGGGCCTCGAGACGCTCGACGGCGCGGTGTTGCCGGACGGGGCGTATGCCATCGCCGATGGGCGCAACGCCAACGGTCAGCGCAACACACAGGGCCGTGTCACCTCCACTTACTACTCGCCGACCCTCAAGCGGGGGATCGCGATGGGCCTCGTGAAGGACGGGCCGGACCGCATGGGCGAAGAGATCGATTTCACCCGCGTCGAAGACGGGACGACCGGAGGCACCATGCGCGCCCGCATCGTCTCCACCGTATTCTTCGATCCGGAAGGGGAGAAGCAGAATGTTTGATGCCATGTCGCCCAAGACCGGGGCCCGCTACGAGGGCCGCGTGACCGTCGCGGAGGCGGGGCTCTCCGGCATGATTACCCTGCGCGGCGCGCTCGACACCATCGCCCAGCCGGTCGCGGACGCGACCGGGCTGGAGGTGCCGGACACGCTCGGCATCGTCGAGGAAGGCGGACGCGCCCTGGCGTGGATGTCGCCGGACGAGATGATGCTGTTCTGCGCCTACGAGGATGCGGCGGACCTCGCCGCCCGGCTTGCCGAGGCGACGGCCGACGAGCATGCGCTTGTCGTCGACATGTCGGATGCGCGCGCGATCTTCGTGCTCACCGGCGCGGAGACCTCGCTGCGCGAGACCCTGGCCAAGCTCACGCCCGCGGACGTGCGGCCCGAGGCGTTCCCGGCGGGCATGGTCCGGCGCTCACGTCTGGCGCAGGCGGCCGCGGCGTTCTGGATCGCGAATGACGGCACACTGCGGGTGATGTGCTTCCGTTCTGTCGCCGACTACGTTTTCGCGCTGTTGTCGCACGCGGCGCACCCGGAGGGCGCGGTCGATCACTTCTAGGACAAGGCGGCCCGGTCGCGGCGCCAACGGCGACGCACCGGGTTGCGGCCTGCCGCGCGGACCGCGATAGTCCGCCGGCAGTCTTGGAAGAAGGGTTCGTCCAATGAAGTCCGTCCTGCTCGCGCTGCCGCTCGTCCTTGCCGCGGCGAAAGGGCAGGCGGCGGAGACGCTCCTGTGCGAACTGACCCAGTTCGGCTCCGGCAACTGGATCCCGGAGATCCTGTTCGTCGGCTACGAGGAGGGCGCGGACACCGCGGTGGTGTCCGACCCGGTGATCCTGACCTTCAACGGCGGCCCGACGCAGGCGCAGATCGTCGCGGACAACGCGCGGCGGATCACCTTTGCCTGGGACTTGCGCGCGAACGACGGGCGCGGCAACTATGTCGGCCGGTTCATCTATCGTGCGACCCTGCAGAAAGGGTCGTTGCAGATGACCATATCTGCCACGCCGGCGGGCTACGCCAACCGCTTCACCGGCCGGGGAACCTGCCGCAGGGAGGCGCGTTGATTTCACGACACGTGACGCGCCTGTGATCGGCGGTCTTGACCCCATGTGACCGTGGATCACTTTCGGCGTAGTCGATCAAATTTTCATCCAATCACGAGGACAGTCATGGCTTTCGAACTTCCCGACCTTCCCTATGCCCACGACGCGCTCGCCCCGAAGGGCATGTCGGCGGAGACGCTCGAGTTTCACCACGACATCCACCACAAGGCCTATGTCGACAACGGCAACAAGGCGATCTCCGGCACCGAGTGGGAGAACAAGCCGGTCGAGGAAATCATCAAGGGCACCTACGACCCGAACGCGGTGGCCCAGTCCGGCATCTTCAACAACGCCTCGCAGTACTGGAACCACAACCAGTTCTGGGAAATGATGAGCCCCGAGCAGAAGGGCATTCCGGGCGAGCTGGAGAGTGCGCTGACCGAGGCCTTCGGATCGGTCGACAAGTTCAAGGAAGAGTTTTCCGCCGCCGGCGCCGGCCAGTTCGGTTCGGGCTGGGCGTGGCTCGTCAAGGACAAGGACGGCAGCCTCAAGGTCACCAAGACCGAGAACGGCGTGAACCCGCTGTGCTTCGACCAGACCGCGCTCCTCGGTGTCGATGTGTGGGAGCATTCCTACTACATCGATTTCCGCAACAAGCGCCCGGCGTACCTGCAGAACTTCCTCGACAACCTCGTGAACTGGGAGAACGTGGCGGAGCGGCTCTCCAAGGCCTGATCGCCAGCACCCATCGCGCAAATTCGGATGCCCCCGCAGCTTCGGCTCGCGGGGGTTTTCGTTTCCGGGACGGCAAGATGGAAAAGGCGGGAACGCCGCGGCGTCCGGCCGCATTTGCTTCATGACACGTCAATGAAGGAGGCCATCATGGCAGAGCGCCAGAGATCAAAGGACGGGCACCGCGAAACCGAGGACGTTCTCGGCCAGAAGCCCGAAGATCTGCCGAAGAGCCCGGACCACGCCAACCGCGCCGGCGGTGAACTGCAGCGCAAGGTCGGCACGCGTGACGAAGAAAAGCGTCACGACGAGGGCTCGGCCGGCACGACGCGCCCGCTCGCGCAGGATCAGGACGGCTCCGGCGACAAGGAGGACGTCTGATGTCCACGCTCACGCGCGACACCTGGGTGCTGATCGCGGACAGCGAAAAGGCGCTGTTCATCCGCAACGAAACCGACGCCGAGAATCCGAACTTCGTGGTCGTCCGCGAAGAAGAGCAGGACAATCCCAAGGACGTCGCCCAATCGGCCAACAAGCCCGGCCGGATGCAGGATAGCGGCGTTCAGCAGATGTCGGCGGTGGAAGACACCGACTGGCACGAATTGGCCAAGGAACGCTTTGCCGACGATCTGGCGGGGATCCTCTTCAAGCAGGCCGAGAAGCACAAGTTCGAGCGCATCGTCCTGTGCGCTGCGCCGCAGGTGCTCGGCGCCCTGCGCGACAAGCTCCACAAGGAGGTGTCGTGGCGCGTCGTGGCCGAGGTCGACAAGAACCTCACCAACCATCCGCTGGATCAGATCGAGGCGAACCTGCGCCGCGAACTGGAATCCGTGTGATCCAAGCGTCCGCGGCGGCGATGGTCGCCGCGGATGCCACCCCTTGCCTCCGGCGACACGACCCGTAGAGATGCGCCTGCGCGCCGATTGGCGGCGCCGCGCCATCACGACCCGGGAGAGCCGGCATGACAGACGCCCGCGCCGGGCTCCTCGCGATGATCGGAGCCTGCACCATCTGGGGGCTCTCGCCGCTCTACTACAAGCTTCTCGCGTCTATTCCACCACTTGAAGTTCTGGCCCACAGGACGTTGTGGTCGCTTGCCTTTTTTGCCAGCCTGCTGTTCTTGCGGGGCCGCATCGCAGAGGTCGAGGCCACGTTGCGCTCGTCCGAGTTGCGGCGCCGCCTGACGGTGTCGGCACTGGCGATTTCGTCGAATTGGTTCCTGTTCATCTACTCGATCCAGATCGCTCGCGCGACGGAAGCCAGCCTCGGCTACTACATCTTCCCGCTCGTTGCGGTACTGCTGGGTGTCGTCGCGTTCGGGGAGCGGCTGACACGGACGGAGATCGTGGCCGTTGCGCTGGCCGCCGTCGCGGTCACGGTCCTGGCCGTGCGCGAAGGGCAGGTGCCCTACGTGTCGCTTGTGCTTGCGATGACGTTCGGGATCTACGGGCTGGCCAAGAAACGTCTGACAATCGGCGCGGTCGTGTCCGTCACGACCGAGGTGGCAATCCTCGCGCCGCTGGCGCTTGGCTGGCTGGCGTTCGTACATCTGGGGCAGGGCGGCGGCACCTTCGGGCACGATCTCGCGCTGTCGGGGTTGCTGATGCTGTCGGGGCCGCTGACGGCGCTGCCGCTGATCCTGTTCAGCTTTGCCTCGCAGCGGATCGCGCTCAGCACCGTCGGCTTGATGCAGTATCTCAATCCGACGCTACAGTTCCTGTGCGCCACGCTGGTCTTTCGCGAACCCTTCGGCCTGTCGCAGGCACTGGCCTTCGCGCTGATCTGGACGGCGCTTGCGCTTTATTCCGGGGCGCGGCTGTCAGCCGACGCCACGCGGCGCAGGGCGGCGGTCAGATCTTCCACCGACGTGCAGGACTGAACGCTGTCGACAAGCCCGCGAGAGGCGAAGCCGGTGTCGACCACATGCTCGAGCAGCGCCTGCAGAGGTGCCCAGAAGCCGTTGACGTCGAGCAGGAAAATCGGCTTCGCGTGCAGCCCGAGCTGGCGCCATGTCAGCGCTTCGAAGAATTCGTCGAGCGATCCCGCGCCGCCGGGAAGGACGACGATCGCATCGGCGTTCATGAGCATGACCTTCTTGCGCTCGTGCATCGTCTCGGTGACCACGAAGCGGGCGAGGTCGCGCTTGCCGACCTCCATCGCGAGCAGGTGCTGAGGGATCACGCCGAACGTGTCCGCGCCCGCGGATTGCGCGGCCCGGGCCACGGCGCCCATCAGCCCCACGTCCCCGGCACCGTAGACGAGACGCCAGCCGTTGTCGCCGATGGCGCGGCCCGTCGCCTCGGCCGTGGCCATCCAGGCAGGGTCGGTGCCGGCGCGTGCGCCGCAATAGACGCAGACGGACAGGTCGGTCATGGGAAGGGCGCCTCCAGGCCTTTGTTTTGACCGCCGATACTGGCATTGCTATGCTCGCGCAACCGCGGGGTTACCGGGCAATCCGGGCCCGGCTGAGGGGATGGACAGGATGAGCAGATACGCGTGGGCCGGCGGAACTGCGGGCATGATGCTCGGCGGCGCCGCGGCGTGCGTTGTGGTCGCGCTCGGTTTGTACGCCGCAAGCCAGATCGATCCCGCCGGACCTGACGCCGACAGCACGACCAACGCGGAGAGCCCGGCGCGCGCGATCAATGCCACGGCGGACCCGTCTGCCGGCCCTGACCCAGCGTTGCCCGCGGACAGCGACGCGGCATCCTTATCGGCGACGAGTGCGGACAGTGACCCGCCACCCTCATCTCCGACGAACGCGGCGCGCGATACCGAAGCTTCGCAGCCCGCGCCCACGCCCGCGCCGATGTCGACGGAGGGGAACGCGGTTGGCAGCGCGCGGCAGACGGCGGAGCCGCCCCCGGCGGCGCCTGGCAAAACCGGGCCGGTCCGCGCGGACGCTCGCCCGCCCGCGGCTTCGACGCCCGAAACGGTGGACGGTGCGCCCGTTCAGACCATCGCCGGCGGGCCCGTGTCCGAGGGTGGCGCGCCGGTTGCCGGCGGGCAGGAGGACGCCGTGCGCGACCTCAACACCGCGGCCCAACGCGAACAAGCTATGGCGTCTTTGCCCGACGGTGCGCCCGAGCGGAGCGACGGGGCGCGCGATGTCGGCGGGGCCGCGTCGGCCCCCGCCCCGAGCGCGCAGTCGGACCGCCCCGAAGACATCGCCGCGCTGCAACCCGGCGCGCCTGCGGGACCTGCGCCGGAGGCGCGCGACGCGCGGCCCGCGCCGAGCGCCGAGGCCCCGCCCGAACCGGCACCGCAGGTAACGCCGCCGCGCTTCGACCTTGTGCGGGTCGAGCCCGACGGCACGGCGCTGATCGCGGGACGCGCCGCGCCCGGGGCAGAGGTCCTGCTCGATCTCGGTGACACCCGGGTCGGCACGGCGACCGCGGACCAGAGCGGCGGGTTCGTCGCCTTCCTGTCGCTGCCGGAGCGTACGACCCCGCGGACGCTGACGCTCGCGATGCTCGACGACGGCTCGACAGTGCGCGCGCCTGAGGAGGTCGTGATCGGCCCCGGCCCATCGCCGGAGCGCGCGCCCGCCACGGCCGTTGCGGCGGTCCAGCCGGATGCGCCCACGCCCGACATCGGCTCAGCCGGGGCGCCGGCCACCGACATCGCGCCCGGGGCCGATACCGCGCCGGCGCCCGCGCCGCAGCAGGCGGCGATCCTACTGTCCGATGCCGATGGCGTGCGCCTGATCCAGCCGGCAACGCGCGAACTGGCGCCGCATCCCGGCCGCGGCGATGCCGTATCGATCGACACGATCAGCTATTCCGCCGCCGGTGCGGTCGACCTGTCCGGCCGTGCCGGCGATCGGCCGGGATCGGTCCGGGTCTACCTCGACAACCGGCCGGTGACCGCCGCGAACGTCACCGCGGCGGGCCAGTGGTCGGTCGACCTCGCCGACGTGGAGCCGGGCGCGTACACCTTGCGGGTCGACCGGCTCGACGCGGCGGGGCAGGTGGTGGCGCGGGCCGAAAGCCCGTTTCTGCGCGAAAGCGGCGAGGCCCTGCGCGCCGCGCTGCCGGAAGGCGCCGAGCGCGTGACGGCCGTGACCGTCCAGCCGGGCAACACGCTTTGGGCCATCGCCCGCGCGCGCTACGGCGAGGGCATCCGTTACGTGAAAGTCTACGAGGCCAATTCCGATCAGATCCGCGACCCCGACCTGATCTATCCCGGCCAGATCTTCGACCTTCCGGACTGACCCTCAGCGGGGCAGGGGATCGTCTTCGTCCTCCGCCTGCCCGGCGAGCCAGTCACGGAAGCGCACGAGCGCCGGACTCTGGCCCCGGTCGTCCGGCCAGACGAGGTGATAGGCGCCGAGCGTGACCGGCGCCACGTCCACCGCCCGGACCAGACGACCGTCGGCCAGTTCCGTTTCCACGAGGTAATCCGGCAGGAGCGCCACGCCGAGCCCGGCTTCGGCCCCGACACGCATGGCAGCGAACTGGTCGAAGCTGGTGCCGGCGCCGGGGGCGGTCACGGCCACGCCCTGCGCCGCGAACCAGTCGCGCCACGCATCGGGGCGCGTGTCCATCTGCAGAAGCGGCAGATCGGCAAGCGCGCCGGGCGCCGCGCGGTCACCCGGGGCCAGCGCCGGCGCGCAGACGGGCAGCATCCGCTCGGGCCGCAGGCGCAACCGCCGTGTCCCGGACCGCGGCGTGGCGCCGCCGAACTCGATCGCCGCGTCGAAGGGATCGACTGCGAAATCGCAGGGCCGGATCCGCGTGGCGAGGTTGACCGTCACGTCGGGATGGCGGCGCGCGAAATCGGGCAGGCGCGGGATCAGCCAACGCATCCCGAAGGTTGGCAGCATCGCCAGCTCCAGGCTGCCGGCGCGCGCGGGGATCCGCAGCGCGAGGGAGGCCTGCGCGATCCGCTCGAGGCTCGCGCGAACGGTCACGGCATAGTCGTGCGCGGCCGGGAGGAGCTCCAGCCTCCGGCCCTGTCGCTTGACGAGCGCGACGCCAAGACCCTCCTCCAGCGTGCGGATCTGCCGGCTGACGGCGCTTTGGCTGAGGTCGAGCTCGCGCGCGACGGCCGTGGCCGATCCGAGGCGGTCCAGCGCCTCCAGCGCGCGCAGCGCGCCAAGCGGCGGGATCATGCGGCGTGAGAGCGATGACACTTGCATAAACCTCATGCTTTCTTGCGATATGGTCGCTTTGGCATGCGCGTGGTGCAAGCTATATTGCGGAAAATCGATCAGGAGGACCGTCATGAACGACATGAGCCCCAACAAACCGGCCCTGAAGGCCAAGGATGCACCGGACCTCGGCGGCTTCGACTGGGAGGATCCGTTCCGGCTGAGCGACCAGCTCGAGGAAGACGAGCGCATGATCGCCGAGAGCGCGCGCGCCTACGCTCAGGAGAAACTGCAGACCCGCGTCGGCCCGGCCTTCGAGGACGAGACGGTCGAGCCCGAAATCTTCCGCGAAATGGGCGAGATGGGCCTGCTCGGCGTGACCGTGCCCGAAGAATACGGCGGGCTGGGCGGCTCTTACGTGTCGTACGGTCTCGTGGCGCGCGAGATCGAGCGCGTCGATTCCGGCTATCGCTCGATGATGTCGGTGCAGTCGAGCCTCGTGATGTATCCGATCTATGCCTACGGCTCGGAAGAGCAGCGCAAGAAGTACCTGCCGAAGCTGTCGTCGGGCGAATGGATCGGCTGTTTCGGCCTGACCGAACCCGATGCCGGCTCCGACCCCGCGGCAATGAAGACCAGGGCCGAGAAGACCGATAGCGGATACCGTCTCACCGGCTCCAAGATGTGGATCTCGAACTCGCCCATCGCCGATGTCTTCGTCGTGTGGGCAAAGTCCGACGCGCATGACGGCAAGATCCGCGGCTTCGTGCTCGAGAAGGGCATGAAGGGGCTGTCGGCGCCGAAAATCGGCAACAAGCTCAGCTTGCGCGCCTCCGTCACCGGCGAAATCGTGATGGACGGTGTCGAGGTGGGCGAAGACGCGCTCCTGCCGCACGTGCAGGGCCTCAAGGGGCCGTTCGGGTGTCTCAACCGGGCCCGCTACGGCATCTCGTGGGGCGTGATGGGCTCGGCCGAGTTCTGCTGGCACGCGGCGCGCGCCTACGGGCTCGACCGCAAGCAGTTCGGACGCCCGATCGCGCAGACGCAGCTGTTCCAGAAGAAGCTCGCGGACATGCAGACCGAGATCGCGCTGGGACTGCAGGGCTGCCTGCGCGTCGGGCGCCTGATGGACGAGGCCAAGGGTGCGCCCGAAATGATCTCGATCCTCAAGCGCAACAATTGCGGCAAGGCGCTCGACATCGCGCGCATGGCCCGCGACATGCACGGCGGCAACGGTATCTCGGGCGAGTTCCAGGTGATCCGCCACATGGTCAACCTCGAGACGGTGAACACCTACGAGGGCACTCATGACGTGCACGCGCTGATCCTCGGGCGGGCGCAGACCGGCTTGCAGGCATTCTTCTGAGGCTAATTAGCCGGACGCGTCCTGCTCGTCAGGGCGCGTCCACATCCTCGCGATACCGGCTTGGCGTCCGGCCC
Source organism: Roseivivax jejudonensis (assembly GCF_900172265.1). Taxonomy (GTDB): domain Bacteria; phylum Pseudomonadota; class Alphaproteobacteria; order Rhodobacterales; family Rhodobacteraceae; genus Roseivivax; species Roseivivax jejudonensis. Next base: position 49,606 of record NZ_FWFK01000002.1, read on the forward strand.
GTGTTGCGCCGGAACGCGCGCGAGAAATACGCCGGGTCGTCGAAGCCCAGGCGATAGCCGATTTCCGACACGCTCATCCGGGTATAGGCGAGCAGGCGCCGCGCTTCGCGAAAGACCTGAGCCTCGAGATAGGCCGAAGCCGACATGCCGCGTTGCGCCTGCGTGACGCGGGTCAATTGTTGCGGCGTCAGGTTGAGCGCCTGCGCGTAGTCCGCGATGCGCCAGCGCTCCCTCAGATGCGTCCGGATCAGCGCATCGTAGCGGTCGAGGTGCATGGCCGCACGGCTGTGCGTCTGCGCCGAGTCTTGCGGCGCATGGCGTGCCACACGTGCGCACAGCAGGGCCGCCGCGCCGCGCAACGCGGCCTCCCGAAACGCGTGCCGTGCGCCGTGTTCGTCGGCCACGAGCCGAACCGCATGCGCGGTGTCGGCATCGAGCGGCGCAACGAACCAGCGTGACAGGCGCGCGGCGAGCGGGCTCTCGCGCCCGAGCTGCTCGGGAAAGGCACGGTCGGGCAGGGTGATCACGTGACCCTCGGTCCCCTGCGAAAAGACGAAGCCGTGAACCGCGCCACGCGGCATGAAGACCAGCGCGGGCAGGGCGAGCGCCACCTCTTCGCCCTCGACGCTCATCCGCGCGGTGCCGGCCGTCAGCGCGAAGATCTGGCTGAGCGCGACGTGCCGGTGCGGCGCGATGCGCCAATCATGGCGTGCGGCGCGATCGACGATGGTTTCGGCATGTAGCAGATCGGGCTCGTCGCTGCGCTCGCCATAGAGCGCATAGGCCGGGATCGGATCAGGGACGGTCATGTTTCGAAAATGCCAGTGCCGACCGGATCTGTCCATGTTTCAGCGGGTCTGACGTTCTAATCTTCGGGGTCACGCGGAAATGGAGGATCACCGTGCGGACCCAGGTGGCGATCATCGGCGGCGGACCGTCCGGCCTGCTTCTGTCGCAGCTTCTGAATCGCGAGGGCATCGAAACGGTGCTGCTCGAGCGCCGGTCGCGCGACTACGTCTTGTCGCGGATCCGGGCCGGCGTGCTCGAGAGCGGGTCGGTCGCGCTACTGCATCGGGCCGGTGTCGACAAGCGCCTGCGGTCCGAAGGGCTGCCGCATGACGGGTGTTTCCTGTCCACGCAGGCGGGCATGTTCCACGTGTCGTTCCGCGACATGGTGAATGGACAGGTGACGGTCTACGGCCAGACCGAGGTGACCAAGGATCTCTATGCAGCGCAGGACGCGATCGGCGCGGTTCACGTGCACGAGGCGGAGGATGTCACGCCTCATGACGTAACGGGTGAAAAACCGTACGTAACGTACCGAAAAGACGGCAAAACGCGCAGGATCGACTGCGACTGGATCGCCGGCTGCGACGGCTACCACGGCGTGTCGCGCCAGACGATCCCCGAGAGCGCGCGGCAGGAGTTCGAACGGGTGTATCCGTTCGGCTGGCTGGGGATCCTGTCGGAGACGGCGCCGGCGGCGGACGAACTGATCTACGCGAACCATCCTCGCGGCTTCGCGCTCGCGTCTATGCGCAATGCGCGGCTGTCACGCTACTACATCCAGGTCCCGGTGGACGAGGATCCTCGATCCTGGAGTGATGACGCGTTCTGGGACGAGCTGCGCCTGCGGCTGCCGGACGAGGTGGCCGTGAGCATGGAGACCGGGCCGTCGGTCGAGAAGTCGATCGCGCCCCTGCGCTCCTTCGTGTGCGAGCCGATGGCGCACGGTCGGCTGTTCCTCTTGGGAGACGCGGCGCATATCGTGCCGCCGACCGGCGCGAAGGGGCTGAACCTTGCGTTCGGGGACGTGCATTACCTCTTCGAGGCGCTGAGGCGCTGGTACCGCGACGGCGATGCCGAGGGCGTCGAGCGCTACTCGGAAACCGCGCTGATGCGCGTCTGGGCGGCGATGCGGTTCTCGTGGTGGATGACGTCGATGCTGCATCGCTTTCCCGACCAATCCGAATTCGACCAGCGGATGCAGGAAAGCGAGCTGCGCCAGCTCATCACGATACCGTCGGCGCGCGCGACGATGGCGCAGAATTACGTGGGTCTGCCTTACTGAGCGCGCCCGAAGGGCGGCCACATGCGGAAGAAGACGCCGTCGCGCCGGATCTTGGCGTGATAGATTGCCGCCGAGACGTGGACGGCGATGAGCGCCACGATGACAAGCGCACCGTAGTAGTGCAGCGTCTTGGCCGTCTCCGCGAGCGCCTCGTTCTCCGGCACCAGCGTCGGCGCGTTCAGCGCGTCGAGCCATTCGATCGGGAAGCCGCCGGCACGGACGCGGACGTAGCCGAGCACCGGCATCGCCACCAGCATCACGTAGAGCGCGGCGTGGCTGATAACCGAAGCGGCACGCTGCCAGCCGGGCACCTCATCGGGAAGCGGCGGCGCGGGATGGCGCCAACGGTAGAGCAGGCGCGCCACCACGATGAGAAAGACAATGACGCCGCCGTTCTTGTGCAGGATGAAGAGCGTCGAACTGATGCTGCGCGGGACACCGTCGCGGATCATGATGAAACCGATGGGGATCATCAGAAGCACGGCAGCGGCGACGAGCCAGTGAAAGAGCCGTGCGGTGGTGCTATAGCCTTGAACCGACATGGGACGTCCTCGCGCATCCTGACGCAGCAGGCATACCCGATAGACGCGGTTCAAACCAGTGACAGGGTGGCGCGGCCAGCCTGCGTCCGTAAATCGTATAATCAGTATTATGTAAATATAGTGCGTATGCGCAGCGAGGCCCATCGTACCGAAGACCTCGTGGAACCTCAGCGCCTTGCGGAGCACGCTTGATCGATCGTGCAGCATTGCCCCGCGAGTGATCGAGACAGCGCGCGCCTGGCGATCCGATGCGCAACGGCGATCTTACTGCCTTTGTACCTGACGTTGAGTCACGTCAAAGCTGGACAGCCGTTCATCCGGGCCGCTATCCATTGGTCCGGATCGGCGCCGCGCGCGCAAAAATGACTTGGCTCATTCAGGTGTTTTTCGATGACGATGTGCGACCGCGACCACCTTATCGCGCTGACCAATGCAGACAGTATCGAGACGCTCTGGGCCATGCATTGCGCGCGGATGGCAGATTTCGGATTCGATCGGCTGCTCTACGGCTTCACGCGCTTCAAGACCGCGACCTCGCTCGGCGATCCCAACGACTTCGTCATGCTGTCGAACCACGATCCGGCCTATACGGACGCCTTCGTGGGCGGACGCCTGTATCACCACGCGCCGATGGTGCGCTGGTCGCTCGACCATGACGGCGCGTGTTCGTGGAGCGTCCTGCAACAGATGATCGGGTCCGGCACGCTGACCCAGGACGAGCAGCAGGTCATCGAGTTCAACCAGGCGCATGGCGTGACGGCCGGCTACTCGATCAGCTTCCGGTCGGTGTCCAACCGGGCGAAGGGCGCGATCGCACTGACGGCGAAGTCGGGCTTTCGGCAGGACGCTGTCGACGCGTTGTGGGAGCGTCACGGCAACGACATCGTGCTGATGAACAACGTCGTGCACCTCAAGATCCTGACCCTCCCCTACAACCAGCCCAACCAGGCGCTCACCCGGCGCCAGCGGGAGACGCTGGAATGGGTCGGCAACGGCAAGACGACGGCAGACATCGCGCAGATCATGGGACTGACACAGGCCACGGTGGAGAAGCATTTGCGCCTCGCGCGCGAAGCGCTGAACGTCGACACGACCGCGCAGGCGGTGATGAAAGCGGCGTTCCAGAACCAGATGTACGTCCTCGATTTCTAAGTTCCGGCCACCGTGAAAACTCCGTGAATTCAAAGGCATCTCGAGAAATCTGACGTAGGGTCAGGAAATCCTTACTTTCCCTGTCGGCGAGAAATTGCCAATTTGTAAACGTTCCGTGAGTGATGACCGCAAGGTTAGGGACACCGGTTGGATCCTTGCATTTTCGAGGCCCTCCGACCAACCAGGCTACGCCTCTGGCGGTTCGGCTCGCTATATTCCAGCGGGCCGACCGCACGCCCGGCCAGCTTCCGTTTTCATCCCCAATGTCGCGCGGGAGCTGGTCGGGTTCGCGCCTGGTCTCGTGCTGCTGCCGCGTCCGGCGTAAACGTCTCGAGATGAAAAAAAGCCGCCCCGAACGGGACGGCTTTCCATTTGCTCACGGAGAGGTCGGTCAGCCCTGGGCTGCCTTCGCGACCTCGGCCGCGAAATCCTCTTTCTCCTTCTCGATGCCCTCGCCCACGGCAAGGCGCACGAAACCGGTGATCTCGACGCCGGCATCCTTCGCGGCTTCGGCAACGGTCTTGTCTGGATCGACGACGAAGGCCTGGCCGAGCAGCGTGATCTCGGAGAGATACTTCTTCATGCGGCCCTCGATCATCTTCTCGATGACGTTGTCGGGCTTGCCGGATTCACGCGCGATGTCGATCTGGATCTGGCGCTCCTTCTCGAGGATCGCGGGATCGAGATCGGCCTCGGACAGCGAGGCCGGGCTTGCCGCGGCGATGTGCATCGCGACCTGCCGGCCGAAGCCCGCGTTGTCGCCGGTCATCGCCACCAGCACGCCGATCTGGCCCATGCCGTCTGCGGCCGCATTGTGCACGTAGGTCGCGACGCTTTCGCCCTTGATCTTGGCCATCCGGCGCAGCGACATGTTCTCGCCGATCTTGGCGATCTTGTCGGTAATCGCGTCGCTCACCGATTTGCCGCCCATGTCGGCAGTGGCCAGAGCGTCGGTGTCGTCGACCTCGAGCGCCTTCTTGGCGATGTCGGCGACCATCGACTGGAACTCGGCGTTCTTGGCGACGAAGTCGGTCTCGGCGTTGACCTCGACCGCGACGCCGGTGCCGCCCGACACCTCGACCGCCACGAGACCTTCGGCCGCGGTGCGGCCGGCCTTCTTGGCGGCCTTGGCGAGGCCCTTGGTGCGCAGCCAGTCGACGGCGGCGGTCATGTCGCCGTCGTTCTCGGTCAGCGCCTTCTTGGCGTCCATCATGCCTGCGCCGGTCATCTCGCGCAGCTCTTTCACCTGTGCAGCAGTGATCGCCATCACGCTCTCCTCATCTTCGCTCCTGGGGTGGGCCGGACCGACGGCCCTGCCCTCATGTCACGGGGGCGTGTCGCTTTTGCGACAGCCTTCTCAGGCGGTCTCGCCGGTCGCCGGAGCCTCGGCGGTGCCTTCGAGATCCTCGGCCGGCGCCTCTTCGAGCGCTCCGAGATCCACGCCCGCACCCTCGAGCTGCGCCGACATGCCGTCGAGCGCGGCGCGGCTGGCGAGATCGCAGTAGAGCGAAATGGCCCGGGCGGCGTCGTCGTTGCCGGGGATGATGTAGTCCACGCCCTCGGGCGAGCAGTTGGTGTCGACCACCGCCACGACCGGGATGCCGAGCTTCTTGGCTTCGGCCACGGCGAGCTGCTCTTTCTTGACGTCGATGACGAAGAGCAGGTCGGGCACGCCGCCCATCTCGCGGATGCCGCCGAGCGACGCCTGCAGCTTGGCCTGCTCGCGCTCCATGCCGAGGCGCTCTTTCTTGGTCAGGCCCTCGGCGCCCTGCTCCATCTGCTCGTCGATCGACTTGAGGCGCTGGATCGACTGCGAGACGGTCTGCCAGTTCGTGAGCGTGCCGCCGAGCCAGCGGTGATTCATGTAGTACTGCGCGCATTTCTCGGCCGCCTCGGCGATCGGCTGCTGCGCCTGCCGCTTGGTGCCGACGAAGAGCACGCGGCCGTTCTTGGCGACCGTCTCGCGGATGACGTTGAGCGCCGCGTCGAGCATCGGCACGGTCTGCGTCAGGTCGACGATGTGGATGCCGTTGCGCGCGCCGTAGATGAACTCGCCCATGCGGGGGTTCCAGCGCTGCGTCTGGTGGCCGAAGTGAACGCCAGCCTCGAGCAGCTGGCGCATGGAGAACTCGGGAAGAGCCATGCGTCCGTATCCTTTCCGGTTTCGAGCCTCGGCGGAGCGCATGGACCTGTCGGCCCAACCGGTGGACGCCCGGGGATGTCTGTCCCGGTCCGCCCTGCCCCGCCTGCGGAGTTGAAGTGGCGCGCGTATACCTGTCGCGGACGCAGGGCGCAAGCGGGTTCGGCGCCGGCGCGCGTGGCGGGTTCGGGACGCCTCCGGCGGGAGTATTTGGGCCAAGAAGAAGGCGGGGTCGTTCGCGTGTTCGGGGCCGGTCCCGTGCCGCGGCAGACGCAGCCGCGCGCTTCGGGCGATCGGTCGACCGGGCCGGCGCCGGCCGGATCGCCGACGGCGAGGCACGGGCGACGACCCGGCAGACGGAAGATCGGGGTTGTCGCGGAGAGATCGGCCGCCTGCAGGAGCGGATCGGCGGGGCGGAGACCGCGCGGCCGCGCGGATTGCCGGGCACCAGAGAGGGACGCGCGCGGTGCCGCGGCGGATCGCGCTGCGGGGCGCTTGCGCCGCGCGCGGGCCTCGGCCAAGAGTCCGGCATGGATGCCGCCCGCCGCCCCGAGATCCTTTGCATCGGTTCCGTCCTGTGGGACGTGATCGGCCGCTCGCCCAGCCACATGGCCAAGGGGGCGGACGTGCCGGGGCGCATTGTCACGCTGCCCGGCGGCGTCGCGCTCAACATCGCGATGACGCTGGCGCATCTGGGCCTGCGTCCGGCGCTCCTGTCGGCGGTGGGCCGGGATGCAGAGGGCGACCGCCTGGTGGCGGAATGCGCGCGCATGGGGCTCGAGACCGCGCATCTCTATCGCTCCGAAGATCTGCGCACGGACCGCTACATGGCGGTCGAGGGCGCGAACGGCCTGATCGCGGCGATCGCCGACGCGCATTCGCTCGAGGAGGCCGGCGCCAAGATCCTGCGGCCGCTGCGCGACGGCGCAATCGCCGACGCGGCGACGCCCTATGCCGGGCTGGTGGCGCTCGACGGCAACCTGACCGCCGCGCTTCTCGAGGAGATCGCGGGAGATCCCGCGTTCCGCGCCGCGGACCTGCGGGTTGCGCCGGCCTCGCCGGGCAAGGCCGAGCGGCTGCTGCCGTTCCTGCGGGCCGGTCGCGGCACGCTCTACGTCAACCGCGAGGAGGCGGCGCTGTTGTGCGGCACGCCCTTCGAGGATGCGCAGACGGCCGCCGCCGCGCTCGTCGCGCGTGGCGCGGCGCGTGCGCTGGTAACCGACGGCGCCGCGGAGAGCTGCGATTCCGACGGCCGCGCCACCGTCCGCCGCCGTCCGCCCGAAGTGCTCGTGACCCGGGTGACCGGCGCGGGCGACACGTTCATGGCCGCGCATATCGTGGCCGAGCGCGGCGGTGCCGACCGCGAGACCGCGCTCGCCCGCGCGCAGGCCGCCGCCGCCGCCCACATTTCCGGAGACACCCCGTCATGAGCCTTGTCACCCCCTCGCCCGCGGTCGCGGCAGCGCTGGCCGACGGCCGGCCCGTCGTCGCGCTGGAATCCACGATCATCACCCACGGCATGCCGTGGCCGCAGAACCTCGAGATCGCCCGGCGCATAGAGGCGGTGGTGCGCGAGGGTGGCGCCGAGCCGGCGACCGTGGCGGTCCTGGGCGGGACGCTGCGCGCGGGCCTCGAGGATGCGCAGATCGAGGCGCTGGCGCAGGCGCGCGGAGTGGCCAAGCTCAGCCGTGCCGATCTCGCGGTGTGCATGGCCGAAGGCGGTACCGGCGCCACGACGGTCGCGGCGACGATGATCGCCGCGGCGATGGCCGGGATCGAGGTCTTCGCCACGGGGGGCATCGGCGGCGTGCATCGCGGCGCAGAGCAGAGCTTCGACGTCTCCGCGGACCTGCAGGAGCTGTCGCAGACCCCGGTGACCGTGGTCGCGGCGGGCGCCAAGGCGATCCTCGATCTGCCGAAGACGCTCGAGGTGCTGGAAACGCTCGGCGTGCCCGTCATCGCCTACGGGCAGGACGCGCTGCCGGCGTTCTGGTCGCGCTCGGCGGGGTTGCGGGCGCCGTTGCGGATGGACGAACCGGGCGCGATCGCACGGGCGCACCGGATGCGGCGGCGGCTGGGCCTGCCTGGCGGACAGCTCGTGACGAACCCGATCCCCGAAGAGGCGGAGATCCCGCGGGCGGAGATGACGCCGGTGATCGGGCGCGCGATGCAGGACGCGGAGGATCACGGCATCCACGGCAAGGATCTGACGCCGTACCTGCTGCAGCGGATCTACGAGCTGACCGAGGGCCGCTCGCTCGATGCCAATGTCGCGCTCGTCCTCGCCAACGCCGCGCTCGCCGCCCGGATTGCCGCCGAAATGGTCAGCCTGCCCGCGGAATGATCCGGATACGGCGGCATGCCATTGTATCGCGCCGAGGCGCCGCCTAATTTGCGGTAAACGACGCCTTGCACGGATCGGTCCGCCGCGATGACCACGCCCTTCGACCCCCAGCCGCGCCGTCCGGGGATGCTCGCCCGGCTGCGCGCCAGCTTCCTGACCGGGATCGTCGTGATCGCGCCGGTCGGGCTGACGGTGTGGCTGATCTGGACGGTGATCGGCTGGATCGACGGATTCGTGCTTCCGCTCGTGCCGCAGAGGCTCGATCCCGAACAATATATCGGGATCAACCTGCGCGGCATCGGGGTGATCTTCTTTCTCGGCTTCACGGTGCTGGTCGGCTGGATCGCCAAGGGTATCATCGGGCGGTCGCTGATCCGCTGGGCCGAGGGGCTGGTCGCGCAGCTGCCGATCGTGCGGTCGGTCTACAACGGCGTGAAGCAGATCGCCGAGACGGTGTTCGTGCAATCCGAGCGGAGCTTCGAGAAGGCCTGCCTGATCGAGTATCCGCGCAAAGGGATCTGGGCCATCGGCTTCATCTCGACGGAGACGCGCGGCGAGGTGGCGCGGCGCGCGGTGACCGGCGGCGGGCTGATCTCGGTCTTCGTGCCGACCACGCCGAACCCGACATCGGGATTCCTGCTGTTCTTCCCGAAGGAAGACGTGATCGAGCTCGAGATGAGCCTCGAGGACGCGGCGAAGCTCGTGATCTCGGCGGGTCTCGTCTATCCCAACGAGCGCGATCCCTCGGCCCCGCCGGTGGTGCACAGCCCCGCCCGCGCGGCCGAGTGACCGGCGGGCGAGCGCCGGGCGACGGGATCAGATCCCGTCGTCGTCGTCGCAGTTGACGCCGGGCGGACGGTTCGGAACGTCGAGGTCGCAGCCGCTGGGCGTGACCGGAGCGTTCGCCGACGTGGTCGCCATGCCGCCCGCCGTGCAGGCGCCGAGCGTCGCGAGCATCGCGACGAGGCTGAGCGATCTGATCATCTCGGATCCTTTCTGGTCTGTCGATGTCCGCTCGGACCTAGCCGGACGCCGATCAACGTCGACGGCTCTCACGCGGGCGTGACCCGGGGCGCGGGGCCGAGCCCCCTGCCCCGGACGCCCGGCGCCGGTCAGTTGAACATCTTCACCAGGTCGGCCGATTGCCGGACGCCGATATCGTCCCTGTGGTGATAGAGAAAGTCGCCGGCGGCTCGGCGTCCGGCCTCCTTGAGCTGCAGGATGACGGTCGAGATCGGCACGAGCTTCGTGGCGACCGACAGGCGGTTCATCAGCTCGTCGTCGGAGACCATGTGCACGAGGACGCGCTTCATCGCGCCCTCGGCCACCGATCCGGCGGAGATCAGGCGCTGCACGAACTCGATCGCGCGCAATTCGCGCAGGAGCGAGGAATTGAAGCTGATCTCGTTGATCCGGTTCTGGATCTCCTGCGGCGTGACCGGCAGGCGATCGACCTCCAGCGGGTTGATGTTCACGATCAGCACGTCGTCCGGCAGCTCGGGCTGGAACAGCGGGAAGAGCGCCGGATTGCCTGTATAGCCACCATCCCAGAACGCCTCGCGCTCGCCGCTGAGCGGACAGGTCGCGTAGACCGCCTGGAACACCGTCGGCAGGCAGGCGGAGGCGAGGATCGCCTCGGTCGTGATGTGTTCGCCCGAGAAGACCCGGACCTTGCCGTCGCGCACCGCCGTGGCGCAGATGTAGAGGTCGGGACCGCCCGCGGCGCAGACCTCGCCGAAATCGAGCCGCTCGGCGATGGGTTGCACCGGGTTCTGGTAAAGCGGGCCCCAGGCATAGGGCGACAGGGCGCGGGTCAGCCCGTCGCCCGCCGCGAAGGCCGGGGAATACTCCACCGCGAGGCTGAGGATGCCGGGATCGGGCAGCCACGCGTTCATCCATTCCGGCAGGCTCAGGCTGTCGAGGCGACCGACCTCGGTCCAGACCCAGTCCAGCATTTCCTTGGCGCCCTCGCGGCCGTTGCGGATCATGCCGGATTTCAGCGCCGCGCCGTTCAGGGCGCCGGCCGAGGTGCCGGAGATCGCGGCGATCTCGATGTCGTCTTCTTCGAGGATGCGGTCGAGCACGCCCCAGGTGAAGGCGCCGTGCGCGCCCCCGCCCTGCAGCGCGAGGTTGATGCGTTTGGTCATGACGTCCCGCCGGTTCGCTGTGTCCGCGACGAAGGTATGCCCGTCGGCCGGTCGCGCAAGACCATTTTTCTGCGCCGCAGCGTGCCTGCCCGCCGCGCGCGCCCCGGCCGCAGTCAGGGACCGTGCAGTCGCGCGATGTAGAAGCCGTAGCTGACGTGCCGGGCGTGGCGTTCGAACAGCGCGATCTCGTGGCGCTCCGCCTCGACGATCTGCCGCGCCCTCGGGTCGCCCGGATGGCGTGCGAGGAACGCGTCGAAGCGGGACGCGAGCGGGCCGTAATAGGTGTCGATCCACGACGAGACCGGCAGCGGAAAGTACCCGAGCGGCACGAGGCCCGCCGCCTCGATCTGCGAGATCTTCGTCCCGGCGGTTGCGATGCCGGGATAGGCCTCGTCCCAGTGACGCTGCAGCTCGGCCGGGCGGTCGGTGGTGAGCCAGGTGAGTTCGGACACAGCGAGGATCCCGCCGGGCGCGAGGAAGCGCTGCCACGCGGTCAGACCGGCCTCGAAGCCCATCGTGTAGATCGCGCCCTCGGACCAGATCGCGTCGAAGCCGCCCTCGGCCAGGGGCAGCGCGTCCATCGACGCCTCGACCGTGTCGATCCTGTCGGAGAGACCGGCGTCGCGCGCCCGGTCGGTCAGGGCCGAAAGGAAGTCCGGCAGCAGGTCGACCGCCGTGACGTGCGCGTCGAGCTGGCGCGCCAGGTCGAGCGTCGCGGCGCCTGTGCCACAGCCGATATCGGCGATCCGCAGCCCGGATCTGCCCGCGAGGCCCGACAGCGCGATCGCGCGGGCGGTGTCCTCGGCGCTGCCGGGGCCCTGGCGCGCCCCGGCCAGATGCAGGTCGACAAGCAGCGCGAGATCATGGTCTTCGGGTGTGTCGCTCACCCGAGCGCGTAGCCCGCGCCGCGCACCGTCCGGAGCGGGTCCGGGCCGCCGTGCTGGCACAAGGCCTTGCGCAGACGCCCGATATGGACGTCCACGGTCCGGGTGTCGACATAGATGTCGCGGCCCCAGACACGGTCGAGCAGCTGTTCGCGGGACCACACGCGGCCGGGCTTTTCCATGAAGGTGGACAGCAGCCGGAACTCGGTCGGCCCGAGCTTCAGCGCCTGACCGTCGCGCACCACGCGGTGCGTTTCGCTGTCGAGAACGATATCCTCGTATTCGAGGCGCACGCCGGCCGAGGCGGGGCGCGTGCGGCGCAGCTGCGCCCGCACGCGGGCCATCAGCTCGATCACCGAATAGGGCTTGACCACGTAGTCGTCCGCGCCGGTTTCGAGCCCGCGCACCTTGTCGACCTCCTCGGAGCGGGCCGAGAGCATGATGACCGGCACGCCACGCGTTTCGGGCTTGGTCTTCAGCTGGCGGCAGACCTCGATACCGCTCGTCTTCGGCAGCATCCAGTCGAGCACGATGATGTCCGGGTTCTCCTCGGACACCAGCAGGAGCGCTTCCTCACCGTTGGCCGCCTTGGCCACGCGAAAGCCCTCGGCCTCCAGATTGTAGCCCAGGACCTCGCGCTGCGCTTCCTCGTCCTCGACGACAAGAACGATCGGCTGATCGGCGGGCATGGATCAGTCCTCCCCCTCGCCGGCTTCTGGCGAAAACCGCGGGTCGGTCGAGGTGGCGTCGGCCTTGGGGCGTTTTTGCTCGGGCATCGCGCCCTCGACGAGGAAGACGACCTGTTCGGAGATGCCCGTCACGTGGTCGCCCATCCGCTCGATGTTCTTGGCGATGAAGTGCAGGTGCATGCAGGCGGTGATGTTGCGCGGGTCCTCCAGCATGAAGGTGAGGAACTCGCGGAACGCGGTGTTGTACATCTGGTCGACGTCGCGGTCGCGTTCGATCACGTCGCGCGCCAGTTCGGGATCGCGCTGGATATAGCTGTCGAGCGCGTCCTTGAGCATCAGCTCGACCTCGCGCGCCATGCGCCGCAGGCTGGCGGCGGCACCGTCGATCGGCTGCAACTGCACGAGCACGCCCGTGCGCTTGGCCATGTTCTTGGCCAGGTCGCCGATGCGTTCGAGGTTGTTTGACATCCGCAGGACCGACAGGGCGACGCGGAGGTCGGTCGCCGTCGGCGCGCGCAACGCGATCACGCGCGCGGCCTCCTCGTTGACCAGCGTGTCGAGTTCGTCGATCGAGGCGTCGCGGCGGCGGACCTCTTCGGCGAGTTCCTCGTCGCGGCTCTCGAGGCTCTTTGCGGAGTCGCGGATCGCGGCCTCGACGAGGCCGCCCATCTTCATGATGTGCGCCTGGATGCCCTCGAGGTCCCGGTCGAAGGCCGAGACGATGTGTTGACTGAGTTGGCTGGCCATTTGGGTCCTCGTATCAGCCGATCCGGCCGGTGATGTAGCTTTCGGTGCGGCTGTCCTGCGGGTTCGTGAAGATCTTCTCGGTCTCGTCGTACTCGACGAGGTTGCCCAGGTGGAAGAACGCGGTCTTCTGGCTCACGCGGGCGGCCTGCTGCATCGAGTGGGTGACGATGACCACCGAGTAGTTCTGCTTGAGCTCGTCGATCAGTTCCTCGACCTGGCTGGTTGCGATCGGATCGAGCGCCGAGCACGGCTCGTCCATCAGCAGGACCTCGGGTTCGGTCGCAACGGCTCGGGCGATGCACAGGCGCTGCTGCTGACCGCCGGACAGGCCGGTGCCCGGCGCGTCCAGCCGGTCCTTCACCTCGTCCCAGATGGCGCCGCGGCGCAGGGCGCGCTCCACGATATCGTCGAGCTCGGACTTGTTCTTGGCGAGGCCGTGAATCTTCGGGCCGTAGGCGACGTTGTCGTAGATCGATTTCGGGAACGGGTTCGGCTTCTGGAACACCATGCCGACCTTGGCACGCAGCTGAACCGGATCCACGCGCTTGTCGTAGATGTCTTCGTTGTCGATGTGGATGTCGCCCTCGACCCGGCAGATCGGGATCGTGTCGTTCATCCGGTTGAGACAGCGCAGGAAGGTCGACTTGCCGCAGCCCGACGGGCCGATGAAGGCGGTGACCAGCCGGTCCTCGATGTCGACAGACACATCCTTGATCGCATGGGTCTCGCCGTAATAGACTTGAACGTTCTTTGCAGCGATCTTGATGTCTGCCTGACCCACGCGGTTCTCCGTCCGGTTTTGATCTGCGTCGTACATTGGGTGACTCCTTACCACCTGCGCTCGAACTTGCGCCGCAGGAAAATCGCCAGTGCGTTCATGAATAGAAGGAACACCAGCAGCACGATGATACCGCCCCAGGCCTTTTCGTAGAAGGCCGGGTCGGCGCGCGCCGCCCAGGTGTAGATCTGCGCCGGCATCGCCGAGTTGGGATCGAGAAGACCCGAGGCGAGCCCGTCGGGGTATTGCCGCGCGACGAAGCCGACCATGCCGATAAGCAGCAAGGGCGCGGTTTCGCCGAGCGCCTGCGCGAGGCCGATGATCGTGCCGGTCAGGATGCCCGGTGCGGCGAGCGGCAGCACATGATGGAATACCGCCTGCATCTGCGAGGCGCCGACGCCGAGCGCGGCGGCGCGGATCGACGGCGGCACCGATTTCAGCGAGGCGCGCGTCGAGATGATGATGGTCGGCAGCGTCATCAGCGTCAGAACGAGGCCACCCACCAGCGGCGCCGATTGCGGCAGGTGCGCGAACTGGATGAACACCGCGAGACCGAGGATGCCGAACACGATCGACGGCACCGCCGCGAGGTTCGAGATGTTCACCTCGATGAGGTCGGTGAACTTGTTCTGCGGCGCGAACTCTTCGAGGTAAATGGATGCCGCCACCCCGATCGGGAGCGCCAGCACAAGCACCACGAACATCATGAAGAACGAACCGATGACCGAAGCGCCGATGCCCGCGCCGCCGGGGTTGTCCACGCCCGAGTCGGTTCCGGTTATGAAGGTCCAGTCGAAGGCGTTGGCCATGACGCCGCTGTCCACGAGCCGGTCGACGATGTCGAGGTCCTCGGGCTCGAGGAAACGGCTGTTGGTCAGGTCCTCGCGGCTGAGCGCGCCGTTCAGGTACCGGTCGACGCGGCTCGAGGCCGGAACGGTGAAGCTCACCTCCTGACCCAGCTGATCCTGGTTGGCGCGGTAGAACTCGCGGATCTGGCTGCCGACGTTGCCCATGATGCGACCGACGGCATCTTCCTCGACCTGCACGTCGCCGGCGCCTTCCTCGTTGAGCTGCGCCTGCAGCGCGCGAACGAAGAAGCCCTCGTATGCGGCGGTCTTGAGGACCTGGCTTTCGGCCTCGTCGAACTGTTCCTGGCTGAGATTGAACTCGACCGTCACGGCGGTTTCGGTGAAGGCGGGCAGCCCGGAGCGCAGGATCGACCACGTGAGCGCCACGAGGAAGAACACGCCGATGCCGATGGCGATCATGCCATAGGTCTGGAACCGCTTCTCGGCCGCGTTGCGCTTTCGCGTGTTGGTGTCTTGCGTGACGATCGACTTCCCGCGGCGGGGCGCGGCGTCCGGGGCGGCACTTGCGGTGGCGTCGGTCATTCGTACTGCTCCCGGTACTTGCGAACGATGTAGAGGGCGGCGACGTTCAGCGCGAGCGTGACCACGAAGAGGGTCATGCCGAGCGCGAAGGCGACGAGCGCTTCGGCGGAGCGGAAGTCACTGTCACCGGTCAGCTGGCTGACGATCTTGGCGGTCACGGTCGTCATCGCTTCGAACGGATTGAGGCTGAGACGCGCGGCCGCGCCGGCGCCGAGAACGACGATCATCGTCTCGCCGATGGCGCGCGAGGCCGCGAGAAGGATCGCGCCCACGATGCCTGGAAGCGCCGCCGGCAGGATCACCTGGCGGATCGTTTCGGACTGCGTCGCGCCGAGGCCGTAGGAGCCGTCGCGCATCGACTGGGGCACGGCGTTGATGATGTCGTCCGACAGCGAGGACACGAACGGGATCAGCATGATCCCCATCGCGAGGCCCGCGGTCATCACGGCGGTTCCGGCGTCCATCCAGCCGACCGTCTGGTCGCCGAAGACCCGCAGCAGGAGCGGCCCGATGGTGAGCAGAGCGAAGAGGCCGTAGACGATGGTCGGGATGCCGGCGAGGATCTCGATCGCCGGCTTGGCGATGGCGCGGGTCCGTTTGGAGGCGTATTCCGACAGGTAGATTGCCGCGAAAAGGCCGATCGGCACCGCGACGATCAGAGCGATCACCGAGATGTAGAGCGTGCCCCACAGCAGCGGAATGATCCCGAGCTCGGACCCGCCGCCAAAGGACGGTGACCACGTGGTCGAGAAGAAGAACTCGCTCGCGGGGTAGAGGCGGAAGAACTCGATCGTGTTGAACACGAGGCTGAGCACGATGCCGATCGTGGTCAGGATGGCGATGCAGGCGGCCAGGATCAGCAGGATCTTGATGCCGGATTCGACGACGTTGCGCGCGCGGTAGCCCGCCGTGCTGTTGCGCAGCCCGAACGCAAGCCCCGCCAGCGCCAGCGCCAGCACCACACCGGTGCGCAGAAGGTCGGCGCGGCCGCTGATCGCGCGGTAGCGCTGAGCGGCCCGCAACACCGCCGACGTCACATCGGAGCCGAGCGCGACGCCCGCCTGCCCGAGCCGCTCGCGCACATCGGTGAACTCGGTGCGCATGTTCGAGGCCCGCTCGCGGGTCATGACGCCCTGCGATACGGCGACGTCGAGGCCGTTCGCCACGCGGCGCACGTCCGACATCATCAGCGATACCGAGCGATTCTGGCGCTCGGCCTCGTCCTGCAGGTCGCCGCGCACCGAGGTCTCGACGATCAGCGGCTGCGCGAGGAGCCAGATCCCCATCAAGAGCATCGCGGGCACGACCGTCTTCATCGCGACGTTCGTGCCGTAATACGACGGCAGGGAGTGCAGCCGGCGCTGGTCGCCGTTCACTTCGCGCAGCGCCCGGCCGCGGCCCAGCACATAGCCGGCCGCACCGAGCGCAAGCACGATCAGAACCACCAAGGTTGTCGACATGAGCGCCCCCACTCCACCATTTCGGAACCAGGAAAAATGACTGAAAGAAAGACCCTAAAAGGGATGGGAGGCGGACAGAGCCGCCTCCCGGAAGTTCAGCCGCTTACGACTGCTCTTCGCTCATGGTCGTCTCGTTTTCGATCTTCTGCTGGGTATCGGCCAGCTCCGGATCGGGCACGAGGCCGTAGTTGGCGAGCGGGCCGCCCGGGCCTGCGATCTCGTCGGAGACGAAGAAGGACGCGTATTCCTTCAGGCCGGGGATCACGCCGATATGTGCCTTCTTGATGTAGAAGAACAGCGGGCGCGACACCGGGTACTCGCCCGACGCGATGGTCTCGGTCGAGGGCTCGACGCCGCCCATGGTGGCGACCTTCAGGGTGTCGGTGTTGTTCTCGTAGAACGCCAGGCCGAACACGCCGATGCCATCGGGGTTGGATTCGATGCGCGCGAGCGTCTCGGTGTAGTCGCCGTCGATGTCGACCGACGCGCCGTCGGTGCGGACAGCCATGCACGCCGCTTCTGCGTCGTCCTCGGACATGCCCATCTCGACCATCTGGTCGTAGGCGCCGGTGTCTTCGCAGCCCTGCAGCAGGACGTTTTCTTCGAAGACTTCACGGGTGCCGTGCTTGGTGCCCGGGATGAAGGCCGAGATCTCGACCTCCGGAAGGTCGCCGTTCACGTCGGCCCAGGTCGAGTTCGGGTTCGCAGCCATTTCGCCGTCCTGCGGGATCTCGGCAGCCAGCGCCGAGTACCAGTCGGAGGGTTCGAACGCGCCGAACTCGGGGCCCGACTGCTGGCTGGCGAAGACGATGCCGTCATAGCCGATGCGCACTTCGATGATCTCGTCCACGCCGTTCTCGGCGCAGGTCTCGACTTCGCCGTCGCGGATGGCGCGCGATGCGTTCGCGATGTCGATGGTGTTCTCACCAACGCCTTCGCAGAAGCGCGCGAGACCTGCCGACGAGCCGCCCGACTCGACAACGGGGGTCGGGAAGTCGGTGTTTTCGCCGAAGGCTTCGGCCACGATCGACGCGTAGGGCAGCACGGTCGACGAACCGGCGACCTGAACGTTCTCGCGCGACTGGGCAAAGGCCGGAGCCGCAGCGGCGATCGCCAGCGCGGATACGGTGAGCGTAACGGATTTCATGGAGAACTCCTGTTTGACATGAATCGTCGGGACCATCCCCCGATGGCCTTGGCGTCTCGCTAGATCGCGCGGACAATCCTTTTGTGACGGTTGCGTAACAGTTTTATGAAGCACACCGGCCCTCCCCGACGTCATCCTCGGGATATCCGGTACTTGTCCAAACGCCGTCAGATGAAGCGCCTCACTTTTGCCCGGATTCGAGATACAGTCCGCGCGGATCGTTTCCCCTCAGAGGCCAATTCGCGCATGTCCTCCGCCCTGTCCGACGCACCGACCGCGCCGCGCGACATCGCCGCGCGGTTTCACGGCGTTGCCGTGCCCGCGTCCCCGTTCCTGACCGAACGGCGTATCACACGGCTCAATTCCGGGCGCTACGAGCGGGAGGAAGTGAGCGGTGCGCTCGCCGTCGTGCGCCCCGAGGACCGCGTGCTGGAACTGGGGGCCGGGATCGGCGCGGTAGGCGCGGCGATCGCGCTCAATACCGGGGCGGAGGCTGTGCTCGCCTTCGAGGCCAATCCGGACCTCGTGCCGGCGGCGCGCGCCCTCTATGCCGCCAACGGCCTCGAGGATCGCGTCACGGTGCGTCATGCAGCGCTGGGCGCTGGGCCCGACCGCCCGGAAAGCGCGACGTTCCGTGCCGGCAAGAGCTCACTCTCCGGCCATGTGGCATCCGGCCTCGTGCCGCGCGACGCGGATCGCCGGGGCGACGTGCCGGTGGAGGAGTTCGAGGCCGTCGCCGCCGCGTTTCGCCCCACCGTACTTTTGATGGACATCGTGGGCGGCGAGATCGACCTGCTGCCGCACATAGACCTGTCGCGCTTTCGCGCCGTCGTGGTCGAGTTCCACCCCGGCGCCTACGGCCAGGAGGGCGTCAAGGCCTGCAAGTCCGCGCTGAAACGCGCCGGCCTCGCCAAGCGGTCGGACCTGTCGACGCGCCTGGTCTGGACGTGCGAGCGGACGACGCCCGATGCCGGTCGCCCCGAGGATTCGCCGCGTCCCGAGGGCGGGTGGTCCGACAGCCTGCAGGTGCTGGACGGTGCGGTGGTCGTGCCGCCCGACACCATCTCGGAAATGCGGTTTCACGCCGGGGTCCTGACGGCCGAGGGCGCGCCCTGCCCCGAGGCCGCGACATGGCGCGGTGTGCGTCGCATCACGGCGCCGCCGAAGCCGCCGGCCACGCCGCCAGAGAGTCTGCCGGGCACGTGGCTCTGGGGTGGGCTGCTCTATGCGCATTTCGGGCATTTCCTGGTTGAGAGCGTCACCCGCCTCTGGGCGCTCGATCACCTGCCCGAGCCGGTCGAAGGCATCGTGTTCTACGCGAAGTTCGACGCCGAAACCGAGGGGCCGCGGGACTTTCACGGCGCCTTCCTGCATCAGTTGGTAACGGATCTGCCGATCCGCATCGTCAGTCGCCCGACCGAGGTCGCGCGACTCGTGGTGCCGGGACAGGCCTTTGGACTCGGATCGGCGATCCGGGGAACGGAGAGGTTCCGCGCGGCCTTCGCCCGGTTCGGTGCGGACACGGCTCCGGAGGGGCCGGAAAAGCTCTATGTCAGTCGCGCGGGCCTCGGCCCGAACCGGGGCGGGCTGCTTTTCGAGTCGCGGCTGGAAGAGCGCCTCGCGGCGGAGGGATACGAGATCTTCCGCCCCGAGCGGCACGACCTGCAAACCCAGATCGCGCGCTACAAGGCCGCGCGGCGCATCGTGGCCGCCGAGGGCTCGGCCCTGCATCTCTACGCGTTCTGCGGCGATCCCGGGCAGAAGGTCGCCATCGTGGTGCGCCGGATGTCGAAGTCCACGCACCATATCCGCACGCATATCGAGGCCTTCGCCGGTGCGGAGGTCACGCTCGCCGACGCGATCGGCCGCGCCTGGGTGCCCGAGGGCCGCGCGCCAACGCACATGACCATGGCCGAGATCGACTTTCCCCGGCTCGGCGCGACGTTGGAGGAGGCCGGATTCGTGTCGGGCGGCGATACCTGGGCGCCGGTCACCGAGGACGAGGCCCGCGCGTTCATCATGGCAAAGCGCCTCTGGCGCCGCCGTGGCTACCACCCGAAGCGGTCAAGGTCTCCGGCCGCGCCGATCGCCGACTAGGCGTCCCGCGTCGGTCATCCCGTCGGCAGGACGACGGTGAACTCCGAGCCCTCGCCAGGCGTCGAGTCGACCAGAAGCCGGCCGCGATGGCGGTTGACGATGTGCTTGACGATGGCAAGACCCAGACCCGTGCCGCCCCGCTCGCGGGATCGGTGCGTGTCGATCCGGTAGAAGCGTTCCGTCAGGCGCGGGATGTGCACCGGGTCGATCCCGGGCCCGCTGTCGGCGACGCGGATGCGAACGCCCTGCCCGCGCACCCGGGGCTCGTAGGACGGGCCGGTCAGGGCCACGCGGGTTGTCGTGCCCTCGCCCGAATACTTGATCGCGTTCTCGATGAGGTTGACCAGCACCTGCCGCAGCTGGTCGGTATCGCCAACGATCTCCGTCGTGCCGGAGCTCAGTTCCAGCGCAACGGTCACGCCGGCCTCGGCCGCCACGGGCTCGAGCGAGCGCACCGTGGCGCGGATGAGGGCGGCGAGGTCGAGCCGCGCGGTGGGGCGCACCCGCTCCTCGGCCTCGACCCGGCTGAGCGACAGCAAGTCGCTGACCAGCCGGTTCATGCGGTTGGCCTCGGATTCCATGATCCCGAGAAAGCGGTCGCGCGCATTCGGGTCCTCGCGCGCCGGTCCACGCAGCGTGTCGATGAAACCGATCAGCGCGGTGAGCGGCGTCTTCAGCTCGTGGCTGACATTGGCCACGAAATCCCGGCGCATCTGCTCGGCCTGCGCGCGGTGGGTCTCGTCCTCGAAGCAGACGATGACGCCGGTCGTCCCGCCCTCGTCGACCTGGCGCGCGGTGACGCGAAAGCTGGTGTCCTGACGCCCGTCGTTCGACAGGTAGACCGCTTGCGAGGGCGCGCCCGTCCGCAGGGCGCCCTCGACCGCCTCGAGCGTCTGGGGCTGGCGCAGAACGGTGATGAAGTGGCGCCCCTCGATCGTCGCGCCGAGCAGTGCGACCGCCTCGGCGTTCGCGGCGATGATGCGTTCGTCGCGCGCGATCAGGAGCGCCGGCATCGGGATCGCGGCAACGATGCTGCCGGGGCCTGCGACCATGGCGCGGTCCGCCTCAGCCGACGGCTTTCGCCGCGGCGAGCCCGGCGTCGATCGCGGCCAGCAGCGCCGCCCGGTCCTCGAGCCCGACCGAGATCCGGAACGTGCCCTCGGAGATCCCGATCGCGGCCCGGCCCTCGGGCGTGAGCGCGCGGTGCGAGGATGACGCGGGATGCGACAGCGTCGTGCCCACGTCCCCCAGCGTCGGCGCGAAGGCGAGCCCTTCCGCGCCCTTGGCAAAAGCGTTGGCCGCGCTGCGACCGCCGTCGAGGTCGAAGGTCACCATGTGACCGCCCTGCCCCCGCAGAACCGCCTGCGCCCGGCGCGCGTCGGGGTGATCATCCCGGGTGGGATAGAGCACGCGCGCGACGCCGTCGCGTCCCGCAAGGTGCGCAGCGAGCGCCGCCGCATTGTCCTGCGCCGCGGCGTAGCGCAACGCAAAAGTGGCGAGCCCGCGCTCGGCCAGCCAGCAATCGAACGGGCTGGGCGTCAGCCCGGTGGTCACGGCGAAATCGTAGATCGCCTTGCGCTGCTCGGGGCTGCGCGCCCAGACCCAGCCCAGCGTCACGTCGGAATGTCCGGCCAAAAGCTTGGTCACCGAGTGGATGACGATGTCGGCGCCGTGATCCGCCGGCGTGATCCCGGCCGGTGTGGTGAAGGTGTTGTCGACCGCCAGCAGGATCCCGCGATCACGACAGAGCGCGGCGATGCCGTCGAGATCGGCGATCCGCAGCGTCGGGTTGGACACCACCTCGATCAGCACCATCCGCGTTTCGGGCCGGACCGCCGCCGCGAAGGCGTCGAGATCGGTGGGATCGGCGAGGCTCGTCTCAACGCCGAACCGCGGCAGATCCTCGCGCATCAGTCGCAGCGACCTGCCGTAGAGCTGGTCGCCCCCGAGGACGTGATCGCCGGCCGACAAGAGGCCCATCAGCGCCGCGGTGACCGCCGCCATGCCCGAACCGGTCACGATGCCACCTTCCACGCCTTCCAGCGCGTCGATGCGCCGGGCGAGGATATCGGCGTTCGGGTGCCCCTCGCGCGCATAGGTGTGACCCTGCGCCCGGCCCTCGTATTGCGCATCGAGCGAATCCGGCGTGTCGCTCGCGTAGACCACCGACGGCATGATCGGCGTCACCACGGGGGCGGACGCGCCGCGCAGGAGCGGGCCGGGCCGCATCAGCGTGCGCTTCACGGTCGGGTCGGAGGGCTTGTTCATCGTCTTGTCTCTTTCTCGATCACGTCCGGCCAGACCGTGGCCGGCCCGTCGTCACAGCGGGCGCAGGCCGTCCCGGAAGCGCGCCGCGTTGTCCTGGTAGTGAAGCGCCGAGGCTTGGAGCGCCTGGATGGCGGCGGCATCGAGCTCGCGCACGATCTTGGCCGGCATGCCCATGACCAGGCTGCCGTCGGGGATCTCCTTTCCCTCGGTTACCAGCGCGCCCGCGCCGATCAGGCAGTTCCGCCCGATGCGCGCGCCGTTCAGGACGGTGGCGCCCATGCCGATCAGGCTGTTGTCGCCGATCGTGCAGCCATGAAGCATCGCCTTGTGCCCGATCGTGCAGTTCGTTCCGATCGTCAGGGGGAACCCCATATCCGTGTGACAGACGGTATTTTCCTGCAGGTTCGTGCCGTCGCCGATCGTGATCGGCTCGTTGTCACCGCGCAGCGTGGCACCGAACCAGACCGATGCGCGCGCGCCGAGGATCACGTGCCCGATCACGTGGCTGCCCGGCGCGACCCATGCGTCATCGGCCACGTCCGGGCGCTTGTCTCCGAGTGCGTAGAGCGTCATCGCAACCCCTCCTCGAATTCCGACTGGAGCGCGCGCACGTGCTGCGTCAGCCCCGGTTGCTGGCTGCGGCGCAGCCGCGCCGCCGTCACTATGGATTTCAGCCGCGCCTCAGTCTCGTCGAGATCGGCGTTGACCAGCACGAAATCATAGCCGCCCCAGTGGCTGATCTCGTCCCAGCTTTTTTCCATACGCTTGCGTATCGTGGCCTCGGAATCCTTGCCACGGTCCACCAGCCGGCGCTTCAGCTCGGCGATCGACGGCGGCAGGAGGAAGATCGACAGCGTGTGCAGGTTGAGCGGCGAATTCTGAAGCTGCTGAGCGCCCTGCCAGTCGATGTCGAACAGCACGTCGCGCCCGGCATTGATCGCCTGTTCCACCGGCGCCCGAGGCGAGCCGTAGAAATTGCCGAAGACGTGCGCGTGTTCGAGCATCTGGTCGTTCTGGACCATGCGGCGAAAGGCGGCGTCGTCGACGAAGCGGTAATCCTGGCCGTCGACCTCTCCCTCGCGCGGGGGCCGCGTGGTGGCCGAGACGGAGAACTCGATCGTCGGATCCCACACGCGCAGGCGCTTGGCGAGCGTCGACTTGCCCGCGCCGGAAGGCGACGAGAGGATGATCAAGAGGCCGCGGCGGGTCTCCATACGCGTCACTCCACGTTCTGGACCTGCTCGCGCATCTGGTCGATCACGACCTTCAGCGCGAGGCCGATCTCGGTCAGGGCGGTCGACCCGGCCTTGGAACACAGCGTGTTGGCCTCGCGGTTGAACTCCTGCATCAGGAAATCGAACCGCCGGCCCATCGGGGCGTCCGCGCCGAGCAGCCCGCGCGCGGCCGCGACATGCGCACCGAGCCGGTCGATTTCCTCGGTCACGTCCGCCTTGACCGCGATCAGGGCGAGCTCCTGCGCGACGCGGTCCGGGTCCGCGCCGTCGGCGTGGTCGGTTACTCGGGCGAGCGCCTCGGCCAGCCGCGTCTTCTGTTCGCCGGCGCGGTCCGCCGCCGCGACGCGCGCGGCGTCGGTCAGGCGCGCGACCTCGTCGAGTTGCGCCGAAAGGATCGTGGCGATGGCCGCGCCTTCGTCGGTCCGCATGGACACGAAGGCGTCGATCAGGCCGGGCAGATCGGCCAGAACGGCGCGCGCCAGCGCATCCGGGTCCGGCGCCGCCGCGCCCGCCTCGAGCACGCCGCGCAACGCCACCACCTGCGCCGCGGTGGCCGGGGCGAGGTCGACGCCCCTTTCCTGCGCCGCCGCCTCGACCTGCGCGACGGCGTCCAGCACCGCATCCAGCGCCAAGGGATCGAGCCTCGGGGTCGAGGCACCATCGTCGGCCGTCACCCGCAGCGACACGGAGACCGATCCGCGCGCGACACGATCCTTCAGGGCCGCGCGCACGGCCGGGTCGAGCCCCGGGAGCCAATCCGGCAGACGCAGCCGCAGATCGAGACCCTTGGAATTGACGCTGCGGATCTCCCACAGCCAGCTTGCGCCCGCTCCGGCGCCTTGAACGCTGGCATATCCGGTCATCGACTGGGTCATGGAAATCCGCCCTCCGCGCGGCCCGCGAAGGCACCGCAGGGGCGACCTACGCGAGCGCGACGATCAAGGCAAGACGCGCGCCCGCCAGGGGCCAAGCCCCGGGCAGCGTTAACCTTTGAGACGGAATTGAGGCGCATTTGCGGCGAATACCGGTATGTTAAGGGAAAGTTAGGAAATGCCGGCAAGGCTGGAGGATGGCGCGATCATCCCCGCCCTTCCGGCCGGACCGGAGGCCGCAGGATGTCCGATCACAGCAAGTTCCCGTCGCGGGTGGTGCCGATGACCGAGCATGAACGCGCGCGCCGTCTGCGTCCGCTGACCCTGATCGAAAGCTACTGGCACGCGCTTGCATCCGAGGCGGGCGGCATTCCGTTTCGCAACGATGTGGACCCGCGCGGCATCCAGGACGCGCTGGAATACGCCTTTCTGGCCGAGCGTGCGGCGCCGCGCGTGGCGCGGTTGCGCGTGGCCGGTGCGCACCTGTCGGACCTGATGGGAATGGAGGTTGCGGGCTTGCCCCTGAGCGCGTTCCTGATGCCGGACAGCCGCGATCCGCTCGGCGACGGCATCTGCAGGGCATTCGCGCAGAACGCGGCGCTGTGCGCCGACCTGCAAGCGGCCACGTCGCTCGGGCGGCCGGACTTGTCGGCCCATCTCCTACTGATGCCGCTGCGTTCCGAGAGTGGCGAGATCGACCGCGCCCTCGGCGGGTTGGTCAGCGTGGGGCGGATCGGGCGCGTGCCGCGCCGCTTCAACCTTGTCGATCTGACCGTGCGCGCGGTGGAGGTCCCGAGCGGCACGGCCACGGATCCGATGTCCTCGGGATTCGCAGAGGATCGCGCGCCCTATCGCCCAAGTCCGGTCAATGCAGAAGCGCGCGACCGGACACCGGCGCGGCCAGCGCATCTTCGCCTGGTGGTGTCGAACGACTGACCGTTGCGCATGCCGCTGCGCGCACGGGCGCACCGACACGCGCGAACATCACTCCGCAGCGACGGGCTTCGGCGCCAGATCGGCGAGCGTCGCGCGGAATTCCGGACGCTGGCCGGCATAGGCGATGGTCGCCTGCAGCATGCCAGCCTTCGAGCCACAATCGTAGCGCGCGCCGGAGAAGCGGAAGCCGCACATGCCGACGCTCTGGGCTCCCTTGGCGATGGCGTCTGTCAGCTGGATCTCGCCGCCGGCGCCGGCGGGCAGCCCGCGCAGATCGTCGAAGATCGACGCGTCCAGCACGTAGCGCCCGACGACCGCCTGCCGCGACGGCGCGTCTGCTGGATCGGGCTTTTCGACCATGCCGTCCGCGAGGATCAGCGGACCGTCACGGCCTGTGAC
Organism: Roseivivax jejudonensis; assembly: GCF_900172265.1. Taxonomy (GTDB): domain Bacteria; phylum Pseudomonadota; class Alphaproteobacteria; order Rhodobacterales; family Rhodobacteraceae; genus Roseivivax; species Roseivivax jejudonensis. The sequence continues at coordinate 74,905 of NZ_FWFK01000002.1, forward strand.
CGACAGGATCCCGTAGTTGGACACCGCGTCCTCGTCGACCTGCATGGTCGCCACCATGTGTCCGGCCTTCCCGCCATCGTAGGCTGCAATCATCTCGGCGATGCAGCCCGGCTCACCGAGGATGAGGTCATCGGGCAGGATGACCGCCACCGGCCCCGGCAAAGCCTCGTCCGCGGCACAGAGCACCGCATGGCCGAGGCCGAGCGGTTCAGGCTGCATGACGAAGGCAACCTGACGCTCGCCGTCGCACAGCGCGTTGTCGTGCAGCATGTCGGCCAGCGTGTCCTTGCCCTTGTCGCGCAGGGTGGATTCGAGCGCGGCGTCTTCGGTCACGTAGCGCTCGATCGCCGACTTGGACGGGTGGCTGACAAAGACCATCCGCTCGATCCCGGCGGCGCGGGCCTCGTCGATCGCGAACTGGATCAGCGGCTGGTCGAGCACGGGCAGCAGTTCCTTCGGCGTCGACTTCGTGGCCGGCAGGAACCGCGTGCCGAGTCCGGCGACGGGGAAGATTGCCGTGCGCACGCGGCGCGGGGTCTGCTGGGTGGCGTCGGTCATCTGAGTCCATTGCTCCTTGTGACGGTTCGGTCGGTCGCCGCGCTGCGGCAGCGCACTGAGGATATGAGGGGCCGTCGACATGTCAAAAATGCTGCCACGCGGCATTCGGTTCCCGCCAGCGGGAAGATATCGAAGTTGATATTTATCAATGCCTTATCTCTAACGAGCCATAGCAATGGCGGATGTGCGCCGACCCTGCATTCAACTTAAGATTGTCGCCCAGATGTTCAATTCGCAAGAATTGACCCCGCTCTCTGCTCATTCGGCAGTCGCCGGGCGCGCGGAGCGCCCAAAAACCGGGCAATCACGGTCGCGTGGCGTTCCTTCGCATCAGCGGTGGACTTGGAGCCGTCTGCGCCTAGGCTCAGACAGGTGCATCGGTGCGCCGGCACCATGCCGATCCTGCAGCCTCTCGATGGATGGACCGACCCTGAAACTCCCCGAACGACATCCCGAACCCGCCCGTCCCGGCATCGTCTACGCACGTCCCTACGCGCGTCTCGCGGTCCTCGGCATGGGCTCCTGGGGCACCGCGCTCGCCTCGGTCGCGGCCGCGGCCGGACGCGAGGTGCGGCTCTGGGGCCGACGCGAGGAGCTTGCGGAGAAAATGCGCCGCACGGGCATGAACCCGGATTACCTGCCGGACACGCCCCTGCCCGACGGCATCGAGCCCACGTCCGAGCTCGCCTACGCGCTCGACGGCGCCGAGGCGGTGCTCATCGTCACGCCGTCGTCGTCGCTGCGCGAGATGTGCGCCGCGCTGCGCCCCCACCTCGCCCCGGGCGTACCGCTGGCGCTGTGCTGCAAGGGGATCGAGCGGCATACCGGCTACCTGCTGTCGCATCTCGTGGAGGAGGAACTGCCGGGCCATCCGGTCGGCGCGCTCTCCGGCCCGACCTTCGCCAAGGAGACGGCGCTCGGCCACCCGACCGCCGCGACCATCGCCTTCGAGTTCCGCTACACCGACCGGCTCGAACCCGACAAGAGCCCGGCCGCGCGGCTGTCGGTGTCGATGTCCTCGAACTCGTTCCGGCCCTACATGTCCGACGACCTCGTGGGCGTCGAGGTCGGCGGCGCGGTGAAGAACGTGATCGCCATCGCCTGCGGGATGATGACCGGCGCCGGCTTTGCCGAGAACACCCGCGCCGCGCTCATCACCCGCGGCATCGACGAGATGAAGGTCCTTGCCGAAGCGCTTGGCGGCAAAAGGGAAACCGTCACCGGCCTGTCGGGGGCCGGCGACCTGACGCTGACCTGCTCGTCCATGACATCGCGCAACATGAGTCTCGGCGTGCAGCTCGGCGAGGGCAAGACCCGCGCGGAATGCTTCGAAGGCAAGAACGTTGTCGTAGAGGGCGAGATCTCGGCGGCATCCGTGGTCGAGCTCGCCCGCCGGATCGGCGTGTCGATGCCCATCTGCGAGGCAGTCCACACCATCCTCTACGACGGGGCCGATCTCGACCAGACCTTCACCGATCTCTGGGCGCGCCCGATCGAATCCGAGCCGCGCGCGCTCGAGATCGAGCTCGTCCACCCCGCCACCATGCCAGAGGCCTGACGTGACCCGACCCCTCAAGGACAAGCAGTTCGTTCTCGCGACCGATCTCGACGGGACCTTCCTCGGCGGCAGCGAGGACGACCGCCGCCGGCTCTACGACTGGATCGAGGCGAACCGCGACACGATCGGGCTCGTCTTCGTCACCGGGCGCGATCCCGGCTTCATCGCCGAGCTCTGCGAGGGCGGCGTGCCGTGGCCGGAATACGCGATCGGCGATGTGGGCACGACGATCGCCCGCATCGACGGCGGCCGCGTGACGCCGATCCCCGAGCTCGAAGCCGAGATCGAGGCGGCGTGGGGCGATGCCGGCCCGCGCGTGCGCGATGCGCTCGACGGACATCCCGGCCTGACCCTGCAGCCGACGGAATTCCGCTACCGCGTGAGCTTCGATCTCGACCCGCACGCCTTCGACGACAGCGCGATCACGCGCGTTCGCGACATGGGGCTCGACGCGCTGATCTCGGACAACCGCTTCTTCGACGTGCTGCCGCGCGGCGTGTCGAAGGGTCCCTCGCTCCGCCGCTTCGTCGATCACCAGGGGATCGACGACCGCCGCGTGCTCGCCGCGGGCGACACCCTCAACGACGCATCGATGCTGGAATCCGGGCTGCCGGCCGTCGCGGTCGGCGGCGCGGAGCCCGCGCTTCTCGACCGTCTCGAGGGCCTGCCCCACGTGCATCGCGCCACGGCCATCGGCGCGGCCGGCATTCTCGAGGCCGTCGCGGCCCTGTCCCTGCATCCGCTCCCGGAAGGAGAGAGGTTCCCATGAGCAGCGAACTCGTCATCGTCTATCACCGCCAGCCCTACGAGGAGGTGGTCGAGAACGGCCAGACCGTCTTCAAGGAAAACAAGAGCCCCAACGGCATCGTGCCGACGCTCAAGTCCTTCTTCGGACGCGTCGAGAACGCCGCCTGGGTCGCCTGGAAAGAGGCCGAGACCCCGTCCGATCCCGGCTTCGAGCGGGTGATCGAGATCGAGGACAGCTTCGGCAAATACACCGTGTCGCGCCTGCCCCTGACCAAGGCGCAGGTGTCCTCGTTCTACCACGTGACCTCGAAGGAGGCGTTCTGGCCGATCCTTCACGGCTTCAAGGAGAAGTACAATTACGACCCGGTCGACTGGCCGACCTTCAAGGAGGTGAACTGGGCATTCGCCGAGGCCGCCGCCGCCGAGGCCGCGAAGGGCGCAGCCGTCTGGGTGCACGACTACAATCTCTGGCTCGTGCCCGGCTATCTGCGGCAGATGCGGTCGGACGTCAAGATTTCGTTCTTCCACCACACGCCGTTTCCCGCCGCGGACATGTTCAACGTGTTGCCCTGGCGCGGCGAGATCGTCGATTCGCTGCTGTCCTGCGACGTGGTCGGCTTCCACATTCCGCGCTACGCCGCCAACTTCGTGTCGGTCGTGCGCAGCTTGCGCGACGTGGGCCAGGTGCCGCGGCAGCCGGTCGATCCGGATTTCATCTCCGAGGGCTCGGCGCTGTCGGACCGCACCGTCCCGCGCGAGATCCACACCGAGGACCGTGTGGTCCGGTTGGGCACCACGCCGGTCGGGGTCGACACCGACTACATAACCTCGGTGGCCGACCGCGAAGAGACCGACGCGCGCAAGGACGAGGTGCTCACCGCCATGGCGAGCCGCCGACTGATCCTGTCGGTGGGCCGCACCGACTACACCAAGGGCGGGGCCGAACAGCTCCTGACCTTCGAGCGGCTGCTCGAACGGCGCCCCGATCTCGCGCAGGAACTCAAGCTTCTGCACATCTCGGTCTCGGCCAACCGCAACATGACGGCCTACGCCGAAATCCAGTCCGAGATCGAGCAGATCGCCGGCCGCATCAACGGACGCTTCGCCACCTTCGACCGTACGCCGGTGTCGCTGATCTCGAACGCGATCCCCTTCACCGAGCTCGTCGCCTATTATCGCGCCGCGGACGTGGCGTGGATCACCCCGCTCGCCGACGGGATGAACCTCGTGTGCAAGGAATTCGTCGCGGCCCGGTCGGACGGCGACGGCGTCCTCGTGCTGTCAGAGTTCGCCGGCGCGGCGATGGAGCTCAGCTCGGCGATCCTGACCAATCCCTATTCGCACAAGAACATGGATCACGCGATCGACCTCGCGCTCGACATGCCGCAGGAGGAACGCCGCGCCCGCATGCAGGAGCTGCGCCGCCTGGTGATGAAATACAACACCGAGGCCTGGGCGCGCGACCAGCTCGCGCTCCTGTCACCCGAGGATTTCGGCACCGAGGCCGCCTGACCGCGCCGCGCGCCGGGCCACCCCGGGGGCGGCCCGGCGCGCGATGCCCGCAAAGCTTTGCCCCTGGTCTTCTTCTTGGGTCAAATACTCCGGGGAGCGCGAGGGGCAGCGCCCCTCGCCGGTCACGCCCCGCCCGTCTCAGCCCGTCGCCGCGTTCAGCGCCTCGCGGTGGGCGGTCAGTTCCTCGGCGACGAGGAACGCGAGCTCCAGCGACTGCGTCGCGTTGAGCCGCGGGTCGCACGCCGTGTGGTAGCGGTCGGACAGGCTCTCGTCCGACACGGCGTGCACGCCACCGGTGCATTCGGTGACGTCCTGGCCGGTCATCTCGAAATGCACGCCGCCCGGGACGGTGCCCTCGGCCTTGTGCACCGCGAAGAAGTCGCGCACCTCGCGCAGTACCGCGTCGAACGGGCGGGTCTTGTAGCCCGAGGCGGACTTGATCGTGTTGCCGTGCATCGGATCGCAGACCCAGGTGACGTTGGCGCCTTCCTCGCGCACCGCCTGAATGAGGCGCGGCAAGTGCTCGGCCGCCTTTCCGGCGCCGAAGCGGGCGATCAGGGTGAGCTTGCCGGCCTCGTTCTCGGGGTTGAGCCGCGCCATCAGCGTCTTGAGATCCTCGGGCGTCAGCGACGGGCCGCATTTCAGGCCAACCGGGTTCAGGACGCCGCGCGCGAACTCGACATGCGCGCCGTCGGGCTGGCGCGTGCGGTCGCCGATCCAGATCATGTGCCCCGAGCCCGCCAGCCACTTGCCGGAGGTCGAATCCAGCCGGCAGAGCGCCTCCTCGTATTCGAGCAGCAGGCTTTCGTGGCTGGTGAAGAACTCGACCGTCCGCAGGTTGTGGTTGGTGTCGCTCTCGAGCCCTGCGGCCTTCATGAAGTCGAGCGTGTCCGAGATCCGGTTGGCGAGGTCGCGGTACTTCGCGGCCTTCTCGCTCTCGGTGAACCCGAGCGTCCAGGCATGCACCTGGTGCACGTCGGCGTAGCCGCCGGTCGAGAACGCGCGCAGGAGGTTCAGCGTCGCCGCGGCCTGGGTGTAGGCCTGCAGCATCTTCTGCGGATCGGGACTGCGCGCCGCGGGCGTGAAGTCGAGCTCGTTGATGATGTCGCCGCGGTAGGACGGAAGCTCATGTCCGCCGCGCACCTCGGTCGGGGCCGAGCGCGGCTTGGCGAACTGCCCGGCCATGCGGCCGACCTTCACCACCGGGACCTTGGCGCCGTAGGTCAGCACCATCGCCATCTGCAGCATCACCTTGAAGGTGTCGCGAATGCCGTCGGCGGAGAACTGGTCGAAGGCCTCGGCGCAGTCGCCGCCCTGCAGCAGGAACGCCTCTCCGCGCCCGGCGGCGCCGAGCTGACGCTTGAGCGTGCGGGCCTCGCCGGCGAAGACCAGTGGCGGATACTGGGCAAGCCGGGCTTCAACCGTGTGCAGCGCATCTGCATCGGTATAGTCCGGCATCTGCACCCGCGGCTTGTTGCGCCAGGCCGATTTCGTCCACTCGCTCATCGTGTCTCTCCGTCTTTCGGTTCGCGCGTCGCGGGTGCGTGCCGACGGGGCCGCGACAGTGCCCGAGGTCTATAACCGAAGCGGCCCGCCGCTGGCCAGCGAAGAAAACGCCGGGGGCGCTTGACGCGGGGCCTCAGTTCTGGACTCTGCCCTGCTATCCGGACGTGCTTCGGACCTGTTCAAGAGGTGTGAGGATGGCGCAGTACGCGGCCTCGTCAGTCACCGGAGAGACGGCAAAGCCGCGCCGGTTCGTGTTCGTGCTTCTGGCCGACTTCACGCTATTGAGCTTCGCCTCGGCGGTGGAGGCGCTCCGGATCGCCAATCGCATGTCCGGGCGCACGCTTTATACCTGGGTGACGGCCGGCGACGGCGGGGGCACGGCACGCTGTTCGGCCGGCACGGAGTTCACTCTCGACGGCGATCTGCCCGAGATCAACCGGGGCGACACGGTCATGGTCTGCTCCGGCCTGCGCGTGCGCGAGGCGCTGAGCAAGCGCCTGCTGGGCTGGCTGCGGCGCGAGATGCGCCACGGCCCGGTCCTGGGCGCGCTCTGCACCGGGACGCAGGTCCTCGCGGAGGCGGGCCTGCTCGACGGCAAGCGCGCGACCATTCACTGGGAGAACCACGACAGCTTCGCCGAGGAGTTCGACGAGGTGCAGCTGACCAAGTCGGTCTTCGCGATCGACGGCAACGTGGTCAGCGCCGCGGGCGGCACGGCGACGATCGACCTGATGCTCTACCTGATCGCGGATCACCACGGGCCCGAGCTCGCCAATGCCGTGGCCGACCAGCTGATCTATTCGTCGATCCGCACCGACCAGGACACCCAGCGGCTGTCGGTTCCGACGCGGATCGGCGTGCGCCACCCCAAGCTCGCCGAGGTCATCCACCGGATGGAGGCGCATATCGAGGAGCCGATCAGCCCGGCGACGCTGGCCACCCAGGTCGGAATGTCGACGCGCCAGCTCGAACGGCTGTTCCGGCGCTACCTCAATCGCTCTCCCAAGCGCTACTACATGGAGCTGCGCCTGCAGAAGGCGCGCAACCTCCTGATGCAGACCGACATGAGCGTCATCACCGTGGCGCTGGCCTGTGGCTTCGCGAGCCCGTCGCACTTCTCGAAGTGCTATCGCGCGCATTATGACACCACGCCCTACCGCGAACGCGGCAGCCACGGGTCGCGCGAGCAGGCCTGACGCGCCGGCAGCGCCGGGGGAACGCCGGGCGCGCCGTGCCAAACTCCGCGCAATCAGCGCCTTGGCGGGCGATCTTCGTGCGTCTGGCGGCGCGGGGGCCGGCGCGGCGCCTCTTTACTTTTCGCGCGGCCCGATCCTACGCTCCGGCGCAGGACCAGACGTCCAAACAGGGAGACCACATTATGAAAAAGCTCATGATGGCCACCGCCGCGGCGGCGCTGGCCGCGGGCGGAGCCCACGCGCAGAGCGAGGACGTGAAGATCGGGATCATCCTCGGCTTCACCGGACCGATCGAGAGCCTGACGCCGGCGATGGGCGCCTCCGCCGAACTCGCCATCGCCGAGGTGAACGACAGCGGCGCGTTCATGGACGGCACCACGATCACCCCGGTCACCGCGGACTCGACCTGCGTCGACAGCGCCGCAGCCACCGCTGCGGCGGAGCGTCTGGTGACCACCGACGGCGTCGTGGCGATCATGGGCGCGGACTGCTCGGGCGTGACCGGTGCGGTCCTGTCGAACGTCGCGGTGCCGAACGGCGTGCCGATGATCTCGCCGTCGGCGACGTCGCCGGGCCTGTCGACGGCCGAGGATGACGGGCTGTTCTTCCGCACCGCGCCCTCCGACGCGCGCCAGGGCGAGGTTCTGGCCGGCATTCTCGAGGACCAGGGCGTGAGCTCGGTCGCGGTTACCTACACCAACAACGACTACGGCAAGGGCCTGTCGGACAGCTTCGTCGCGGCCTTCGAGGAGGCCGGCGGAGAGATCACGCTGACCGCGCCGCACGAGGACAACAAGGCCGACTACTCCGCCGAGATCGGCGCGCTCGCCTCGGCCGGCGGCGAAGTGCTGGTTGTGCTGGGATATGCAGATTCCGGCGGCCGCGGCCTGATCCAGGCGGCGGCTGACACCGGCGCGTTCTCGACCTTCATGATGGGCGACGGGATGTTCTCCGAGGCGCTGCTCGAAGATCTGGGCGGCGTGCTCGAGGGCTCCTACGGCGCGGTGCCGTGGTCGCAGGGCGAAGGCGCGGACGCGTTCGCGGCGCTGGTGAACGAACGGGCCGACTTCGATCCGGCCGGCTCCTACACCCGCGAGAGCTACGATGCGGCGGCGCTGCTGATCCTCGCGATGGCGGCGGGCGGCGAGGCCACCTCCGAGGCCGCGGCGGCCAACGTGATGAACGTGGCCAACGAGCCCGGAGAAGAGATCCTGCCCGGCCAGCTCGGCCGCGCGCTCGAGATCCTCGCCGAGGGCGGCGACATCGACTATGTCGGCGCGACCGACGTGGAGCTGATCGGCCCCGGCGAGGCCGCGGGCACCTACCGCTACTACACGATCACCGACGGCGCGTTCGAGACCGTCGAGTTCCGCTAAGTCGGACTTGCACTCCGGGGGACGGCCGTACAGAAGTGCGGCCGTTCCGCATATCCGGGCCGCGCGATCGGCCCGTTCGCCGATGCGGCGACACGAACGAACGACGCGCGCCCGCGAAGGCGCCGCGCTGACAAGGGGATGACCGCGTGATCCGGGTGGAGAAGCTGCACCGCCATTTCGGCGGATTCCGTGCCGTCGACGGCGCCACGCTCGAAATCGCCGACGGCTCGATCACCGGGCTCGTCGGGCCGAACGGCGCCGGCAAGACGACGCTGTTCAACGTGATCGCCGGCGCCCTGCCCCCGACCTCGGGCCGCGTGATGATGGACGGCGAGGACGTGACCGGCCTGCCGCCGCACGCGCTGTTTCACAAGGGGCTGCTGCGGACCTTCCAGATCGCGCACGAGTTCTCGTCGATGACCTGCCGCGAGAACCTGATGATGGTGCCGCCGGCGCAATCGGGCGAAACCCTGTGGAACGCGTGGTTCGGTCGCGCCCGGATCCGCGAGGAGGAGGACGCGCTGCGGCGCAAGGCCGACGAGGTGCTCGACTTCCTGACGATCTCGCATCTTCGGGACGAGCGCGCCGGCAACCTCTCGGGCGGACAGAAGAAGCTCCTGGAGCTTGGCCGGACGATGATGGTCGATGCAAAGATCGTGTTTCTCGACGAGGTCGGGGCCGGCGTGAACCGCACGCTTCTGAACACGATCGGCGACGCGATCCTGCGGCTCAACGCCGAGCGCGGCTACACGTTCTGCATGATCGAGCACGACATGGATTTCATCGGCCGCCTCTGCGACCCGGTCATCGTCATGGCCGAGGGCAAGGTGCTCGCCGAAGGCACCATCGAGCAGATCAAGTCCGACGAGCGGGTGATCGAGGCGTATCTCGGCACCGGGCTCAAGAACAAGGAGAGCGCGTGATGGCGGCGCGGTCGGGCCGGCGGGAGCTCCGCTCCCTGCACCCCACGGAGTATTTCCGCCAAGAAGAAGCGGGGGGCCGGGAATGAGCGATCCGCTGCACGACGACCGCGGCAATCGCGACCGGTCGATCACCAACCCGACCGGACGCGGCAGCTACTATCCCAAGGGGCGGTCGGGCGACGTGACGCCGGCGCCCGAGGGCCCGTTCCTGATCGGCGACGCGATGACCGGCGGCTACGGCCGCGGCGCGGACATCCTGCACGGCTGCACCATCGCCGTGGAGCGCGGCGAGATCGCGGTGATCGTCGGGCCGAACGGCGCCGGCAAGTCGACCGCGATGAAGGCGGTGTTCGGGATGCTCGACCTGCGCGAGGGCGCGGTGCGGCTCGACGGCGAGGACATCACCCGCCTGACGCCGCAGGACCGGGTGAAGAAGGGCATGGGCTTCGTGCCGCAGACCTCGAACATCTTCACCTCGCTGAGCGTCGAGGAAAACCTTGAGATGGGCGCCTTCATCCGGCGCGACGACATCTCCGGCACGATGGCGCAGGTCTACGATCTTTTCCCGATCCTGAAGGAGAAGCGGCGCCAGCCCGCGGGCGAGTTGTCCGGCGGCCAGCGCCAGCAGGTGGCGGTTGGGCGCGCGCTGATGACGCGCCCCAAGGTCCTGATGCTCGACGAGCCGACGGCGGGCGTGTCGCCGATCGTGATGGACGAGCTCTTCGACCGGATCATCGAGGTGGCGCGGTCCGGCCTGCCGGTGCTGATGGTGGAGCAGAACGCCCGGCAGGCGCTGGAGATCGCCGACAAGGGCTACGTGCTGGTGCAGGGGCGCAACGCGCATACCGGAACCGGGCGCGAGCTTCTGGCCGACGACGAGGTGCGGCGGAGTTTCCTGGGGGGATGAGGATGGGTGCGACACCGAAGGCGTCCGTCCGGGCCTGCGCGACGGCGGGCCTGGTTATGGCGGGCCCGCTTGCCGCGGAGGATGTGACGCGCGGCGATCTGATGGTCTGGCACTGCGAGATCGCCGCGGTCGAGACGGACCTGGCGGAGCCGCCCGCCAGGGTCGGTGACTGTCTGCTATGGCTCTACGGCTCGGCGATCGCCACCGGCTCGTCGTGCCGGCACGCGCGCCTGCGGACGCCGGACGGCGCCACCTTCTATGCCTGCCGGATCTCCGGTGGCGCGCCGCTGCCGAAGCCGGCCCAGCTTGCCGCGTGGCGCAGCGTGATGACGACCGACGGGCCGTTCGGCGCGTGGACGCTGTTCGACGACACGGGCGCGCGCACGTACCGCGCCGGCTTCTCCTGCACGCGTCTGAGCCTCGGCGGTCTGCCGGAGCGCCCCGATTGCAGCCCGACGGGCGAGTCCGCGCGGCTCTCTCCGATCGTCCCCGGTCCGGGAGCGTCGTGATGGATATGCTGAACGCGTTCGTGGCGCTGTCGAATTTCGTGCTGATCCCGGCGATCGCCTATGGCAGCCAGTTGGCGCTGGGCGCGCTCGGGGTGACGCTGGTCTACGGCATCCTGCGGTTCTCGAACTTCGCCCACGGCGACACCATGGCCTTCGGAACGATGGTGGCGATCCTGGTGACGTGGGGGCTGCAATCGCTCGGCGTGAGCCTCGGGCCGCTGCCTACGGCGCTCCTGGCGATTCCGTTCGGGATCGTCGGCTGCGCCCTTCTGCTCCTGGCGACCGACCGGCTCGTCTTCCGGTTCTACCGGGTGCAGAAGGCGGTGCCGGTGATCCTCGTGATCGTGTCGATGGGCGTGATGTTCGTCTACAACGGGCTGACGCGCCTGGTGATCGGGCCCGAAAACCGCACCTTCGCCGATGGTGCGCGGTACCTCGTGAACGCGCGCCAGTTCCGCGAGTGGACGGGGCTGGCCGAGCCCCTGGTGATCCGCGGCACGCAGGCGATCACGGTGGTGACGGCGGTGATCGTGGTGGCTCTCCTCTTCTGGTTTCTGACGCGCACGCGCACGGGCAAGTCGATGCGGGCGTTCTCCGACAACGAGGACCTCGCGCTGCTGTCGGGGATCGACCCCGAACGGGTGGTGCGGGTGACGTGGCTGATCGTGGCGGCGCTGGCGACCATCGCGGGCGTGCTCTACGGGCTCGACAAGAGCTTCATGCCCTTCACCTATTTCCAGCTCCTGCTGCCGATCTTCGCCGCGGCCATCGTCGGCGGCCTGGGCTCCCCGCTCGGCGCGATCGCCGGCGGCTACGTGATCGCCTTTTCGGAGGTGGCGATCACCTATGCCTGGAAGAAGGTTCTGGGCTACGTCCTGCCCGACAGTCTCGCGCCCGACGGGCTCGTCCAGTTGATGGCCACCGACTACAAGTTCGCGGTGAGCTTCATGATCCTGGTGGTGGTGCTGCTGTTCCGGCCCACCGGCCTCTTCAGGGGGAAATCGGTATGAGCCCGACACTTCGCACGCCGCTGATGTTCGCGCTGGTCGCGGTCCTGATCGTTGGGACCGGGATCGTGCAGAGCTGGAACTCGGCGCTTCTGATCCTCAACATGGGCCTCGTGTCGGCGGTCATGTCGCTGGGGGTCAACCTGCAATGGGGCTTTGCCGGGCTGTTCAACGTAGGGGTCATGGGCTTCGTCGCGCTGGGCGGGCTGTCGGTGGTGCTGGTGTCGATGCCGCCGGTCGGAGACGCCTGGGCGGCGGGCGGCGCGCGCATTCTCGCCGGGCTCGCGATCGGCGCGGGCGCGCTGGTGGCGGCGGTCCTGGCGTGGCGCCGGGTCGCGCGCCGGTGGCGCGGCTGGGCCGTGGCGGCGCTCCTGATCGCGGGCTTCGCGATCTACCGCGCGGTGCTCGGCCCGGCGGTCGACGCGGTCGAGAGCGTCAACGCCGCCTCGACGGGGTATCTCGGCGGGCTCGGGCTGCCGGTGCTGTTCGCCTGGCCGGTGGGCGGCGCGCTCGCCGCGGGGGCGGCATGGATCATCGGCAAGACCGCGCTGGGGCTGCGGTCGGACTACCTGGCGATCGCGACGCTCGGCATCGCGGAGATCGTCATCGCCGTGCTGAAGAACGAGGACTGGCTGGCGCGCGGGGTGAAGAACGTGATCGGCCTGCCGCGCCCGGTGCCCTACGAGGTCGACCTGCAGCGCGATCCGGGCTTCGTCGAGCGCGCGGCCGGTTTCGGGCTCGATCCGACGACGGCCTCCACGCTTTACGTGAAGGCGGGATACGGGCTTCTGTTCGCGGCGGTGCTGGTGATCGTGCTGGTGCTCGCGCAGCTCGCTCTGAACTCGCCCTGGGGCCGGATGATGCGCGCGATCCGCGACAACGAGACTGCCGCCCGCGCGATGGGCAAGGACGTGACGCGCCGCCACCTGCAGGTCTTCGTGCTCGGCTCGGCGATCTGCGGCGTCGCCGGCGCGATGATGACCACGCTCGACGGCCAGCTCACCCCGTCCTCCTACCAGCCGCTGCGCTACACCTTCCTGATCTGGGTCATGGTGATCGTCGGCGGATCCGGCAACAATTACGGCGCGGTGCTCGGCGGATTCCTGATCTGGTTCCTGTGGGTGCAGGTGGAGCCGATGGGCCAGGCGTTGATGGGCCTCGTGACTTCCGGGCTCGCGGACGGGCCGCTGAAGTCGCACCTGCTCGGCAGCGTGCAGCACATGCGCCTGCTGACAATGGGGCTGGTGCTGCTTCTGGTGCTGCGCTTCTCGCCGCGAGGCCTTCTGCCGGAGCGGTAACGCCCAACCGGGTGCGGCCCCCCACAATTCCCGCGTTTGACGGATGCGGGTTTACGGGGGCGGCGCCGCGGCGCACGGCTCCCCTCTGCGCGGGCTCGCTCTGTCGCGGCGCCGGACGGCCGCGCGATGTCCCGAGCCTTCATGCCCACCGGCGCTTCGTGAAAAAGGCCCATGCCGGATCGCTCCGGCATGGGCCCTGTCTTGCCTGCTCGTAGGCCTTCGGAGCCCGGCGGGGCCGCGCCCCGCCGGAGACCCTGCCGTCACACGAAGATGAAATCCTCGGATCCGATGTCGGCCGCATCGACGCCCTGAAGCACGATGTCGTGGCCGTCGATGGTGACGGTGGCGGACATCATGTCTTCGGTCGAGCTGTCGGTGACCGTGGCATCGTCGAAGGTCACGCCGCGCGCCTGGATCAGGTCCGCACCGTCCTCGAAGTCCATGATCGTGTCGGTCTCGCCCGAGTTGATGAGGTTGAAGACGAAGAGGTCCTCGCCCTCGTTGCCCCAGAGCATGTCGTCACCGAGACCACCGTTGACGGTATCGGAACCCGCCTGACCGTGCAGCTCGTCCGCGCCGGCGCCGCCGGCCACGAAGTCGTCGCCAACCCCGGCAAAGACGGTGTCCATCCCGGTGCCGCCGCCGATCAGGTCGTCGCCCGCGCCGCCTTCGATGGAGTCGTCGTTGAAGCCGCCGCCGAGCGAGTCGTCGCCCATGCCGCCGGTCACGATGTCGTCACCCTGACCGCCGCCGGCGGTGTCGTCGCCCGTACCGCTGAGAACGAGGTCGTCACCGAGGCCGCCGTTCATGAAATCGTTTCCGGCATTGCCGTAGACGATGTCATTGCCCGAACCCGCGCCGACGATATCGTTGCCGTCGCCGCCCTCGATGCTGTCGTTGCCGGCACCGCCGCCGATGTTGTCGTTGCCGGCTTCGCCGCGCACGGTGTCGGTCCCGGCACCACCGGCCAGCTCGTCGTTGCCGTCGCCGGCGAAGAGCAGGTCGTTGCCGTCGTTACCGGCCAGGAAGTCGTCACCCGCAGCGCCGCCGATGTTGTCGTCACCGTCGCCACCGGACAGGAGGTCGTCACCGCCGGCACCGCGCAGGATGTCGTTCCCGCCTTCGCCGTAGGCTTCGTCTCCGGCCATGCCGGTCTGGGTGTTGGCAGTGTCGTCATCCACGTCGTCACCGTCGATCCAGGTGCCGGTGTGGATTTCGTCGTTGCCGTCGCCGCCCATGATCGTGTCGGACCCGTCGGCCCCGGCATTGAAGTCGATCCCGGCCGCCGCCGAGACACGGGTGTCGTCGTCACCGGTGATGATGTCGTCGCCGGCCGAACCGGAAATCATGTCATCGCCCGCGCCGCCGGCATAGCCGTTGTCGTATTCCGAAAGCGGCAGCGCGCCCGACGCGCCGTTGTCGGCGTTGTTGCGGGTGTTGTCGCTATCGGCGTCGAGGATCGTGTCGTTGCCGCTTTCGCCGGCCAGCACGTCGTCGCCCATGTCGCCTACGAGGATGTCGTCACCCTCGCCACCCGACGCGGTGTCGTTGCCGCTGCCGGTATGGGTGTTGTCGAAGCCGTCGTCACTGTCGGCCCAGGTCCCGACGTGGATCTCGTCGTTTCCTGCGCCACCCGAGATCATGTCGTCGCCATCGGCGTCGACATCGAACATGTTGCCGGCTGCGTCGGACACGCGGCTGTCGTCGTCGCCGCTGATGATGTCGTCGCCGACACCGCCTTCGAGCGTGTCGTCGCCGTCACCGCCGGCATAGCCGTTGTCGTAGTCCGACAGCTCGAGGGAGCCGGCCGCGCCATCATCGGCATCGTTCTCGGCGTTCGTGTCGTCGTCACCGCCCGACACCATGTCATCGCCGGCCAGCGCGTCGATCACGTCCGTGCCGGCGCCGCCGGTCAGGTCGTCGTTGCCCTCGGTGCCGGTGAGCGTGTCACCGCCGGCGTCGGCGGTCGCCGTCGTGCCGAGCACCGCCTGCTGGTCGTTGAAGATCTCCATCGCTTCTTCGAGCGTGGTCTCCTCGATCTCGCCCGCGGCTGCCGGAAGGATCGGGATGAAGCCGCCGGCCCCGTTGACTTCGCCTTCGGTGCCGTCGCCCGAGCCCTCGGGGACAGTCACGCCGTGCAGCACGATCTCGCGGAACGGCAGCGGCAGAACGTCGTCACCCTCGTAGTCGGTCATCGTGACCGGGCTGCCGAAGTCCTCGTCGTTGTTCACGTCGAAGGAATAGCTGTAGGTAAAGCTGCCGTCGGCGTTGGTCATCGGCGCGTTGCCGTCCTCGTCGACGAGCGTCAGGATCACGTCGCCGTAGTTCGGAACGCCTTCAATGACCTCGACGAAGCCGTCGCCGTCCGTGTCGGCGGAGATATCGGGCGTCATCGAATCCGCAGCGCCGTTGGCCGGGTCGCCGCCTTCGAACAGGCCGTGGATGTGCTGGGGCACGCCGACCGACGACTCCATGCCGTCCACGGCAATGGAGACCGACAGGATCTGTTCGCCGTCATCGTTCTCGGGCGCGAGCGTAAGGAGCGCGGTCCCGGTTACGCCGGAATTGTTGAGCGACGCGAAGTCGACCGAATAGATGGCCTCGGCCGAGGCGAGTCCGTCCTCGAACATGCTGAGAGATTGCGGGGTGGCAGCCATGGAGCCTCCAAGTGGATCTGAATTGAATTCGCACGGCAGTCACGCGACACGACGCGTCGCTGTTTCAGAAAATTGGCTAACAATCTTGCAAGTGCGGGCTCTCCCTCGGACATTTCGGCCGCGCACGGGACCGCAACCCGCCGGAGCGAAACGACATTCCGCCGGTGTCGCCGGCTAAAACAATGCGAGCTGATCGCCCTTTTGCGGCGGGACGCGAAACAATCCCGCTTGGAGCGGTGCGGTCGGCCGATCGAGGCCGAGACGGCGCGCGGCGATCTTGAACCGGTGGCCGATGACCTCCGCGTACGGTCCCTCGCCCCGCATCCGGCGGTGCCATGCGCTGTCGTAATCCTTGCCGCGGTGCATTTCGCGCAGGCGGTTCATGATGCGTCCGGCGCGATCGGGATAGTACTCCTCCAGCCAGTCGCGCCAGAGCGGCGCGACCTCGCGCGGGAGACGCAGCATGATCCAGCTCGCCGCGTCGGCGCCCGCGGCGGCCCCCGCCTCCATGATGCGCTCCATCTCCGGGTCGGTGAGCGCGGGCACCACGGGCGACACCATCAGCCGCACCGGGATGCCCGCCGCGCTCAGCCGGCCGATGGCCGCGAGGCGTCGCGCAGGCGCGGGCGCGCGCGGCTCCAGGCGCCGCGCCAGCTGCGCGTCGAGCGTCGTGACCGACAGCCCGACGCGGACAAGTCCCTCTGCCGCCATCGGTGCGAGGATGTCGATGTCGCGCTCGATGAGCGTGCCCTTGGTGACGATCCCGACCGGATGGCGGAATGCGCGCAGCACTTCGAGGATCTGACGCATGATGCCCCGGTCGCGCTCGATCGGCTGATAGGGATCGGTGTTCGTGCCGATGGCGATCGGGGCGACCCGGTAGCGCGGCGCGCGCAGTTCGCGCGCCAGAACCTCGGCGGCATGCGGGCGCGCGATCAGCTTCGTCTCGAAATCGAGCCCGGGCGACAGGTTCAGGTAGGCATGGGTCGGCCGGGCGAAGCAGTAGATGCAGCCGTGTTCGCATCCCCGGTAGGGATTGATCGTGCGATCGAACGGGATGTCGGGCGAGCGCACGTAGTTGATGAGGCTGCGTGGGCGCTCCTCCCGCACGTCCGTGCGCAGCAGAGCGGTCTCCTCGGGGATGTCCCAGCCGTCGTGGGTCAGCTCGCGCGCGTGCCGTTCGAACCGACCGGAATCGCAGGAGGCGGCGCCGCGTCCGCGGCGACTGTCGCGTTCGACCGGGTTGAGATGCCGTGTCATGCCCCGAATATGGAACATAAAGAGAACATCGACAATGGCATGGCGGACACGGCAACGGAATATTCAGAACGGCCGTCGCATTATCCGCCTGCGAAGTCGCAAAACAGCGCTTTCACAGGGCCGGGTCCGAGGATTGTGGGCGAAGGTATGCGATTGGCGACCAAGCGTGTGTTAGGGCGGAGGACCCGACGATGGCCGATGCGGAAGATGATCTGATCCTGTCCGAGCTGCCCGACGAGGAGCTCGTGCCGCAGATGCACGACGACCTGTACGACGGTCTCAAGGAAGAGATCGAGGAAGGCGTGCACATCCTGCTGGACCGGGGATGGGCGCCCTACACGATCCTGACCGAGGCGCTCGTCGCCGGCATGACGATCGTCGGCCGCGATTTCCGCGACGGGATCCTGTTCGTGCCCGAGGTCCTGCTCTCGGCCAACGCGATGAAGGCCGGCATGGCGATCCTAAAGCCGCTCCTCGCAGAGACCGATGCGCCGACAGTGGGCCGCATGGTCATCGGCACGGTCAAGGGCGACATCCACGACATCGGCAAGAACCTCGTGTCGATGATGATGGAGGGCGCGGGCTTCGAGGTCATCGACATCGGTATCAACAACCCGGTCGAGAAGTATCTCGAGGCGCTGGAGACCGAGAAGCCCGACATCCTCGGCATGTCGGCGCTCCTGACCACGACCATGCCGTACATGAAGACGGTGATCGACACGATGGTCCAGGAGGGTATCCGCGACGACTACATCGTGCTGGTGGGCGGTGCGCCCCTCAACGAGGAATTCGGTCGTGCCATCGGCGCGGACGCCTATTGCCGCGACGCCGCCGTCGCGGTCGAGACAGCGAAGGCCATGATGACGCGCAAGCACAATTCGATGGCGCTCGGCTGAGGGCGGGCATCTGCCGTAGCGTCAAACCGCCACCTTTCGGGAACGGGGCTTTTCTTGTGCCGGTAACCGGCCCATATTTTGGCACAAGAGAGGAGACGTTCATGCCCGTGACCTTTTTTGCCCTGCTCGTGCTGTTCGCGATGTCGATGGCCGCCCTGACGATCTGGGCGCTCAGCGCGTTCGGAGCGATGACGATCCTGCCGATCCTCATCGTCGTGGCGCTGGTGCTGCGCTGGGGCCTCGGGCACGTCCCCTACGACGACCGCCAGGCCTGACAGGTCGGCGGTGAGCGACACCGCTCCCGACGACATCTCGCTGACCGTTTCCGGACGGGCGCCCGAACGCAGTGGCCGGCTCCTGCTGATCGCATGCGGAGCGCTTGCGCGAGAGATCCTCGCGCTGCGCCATGCAAACGGCTGGCACCACCTCGATCTCGCCTGCCTGCCCGCCATCCTTCACAACACGCCAGACGCGATCCCGGACGCGGTCGAAGCCGCGGTGCACCGGCATCGCGACGCTTACGAGCGCATCTTCGTGGTCTACGCCGATTGCGGCACCGGGGGGCGTCTCGCGGCGCGCTGTGACGCGCTTGGGGTCGAGATGGTGCCTGGGCCGCACTGCTATGCCTTTTTCGACGGCTTGTCGGCGTTCGACACGCGCGACGAGATGACGGCATTCTACCTGACCGACTTCCTCGCGCGTCAATTCGAGGCGTTCGTGATCGAGCCGCTCGGGCTCGACCGGCACCCGGAACTACGCGACATGTATTTCGGGCACTACGACCGCGTAATTTACCTCGCACAGACCGCAGACGCGACCCTGACGGAGCGCGCCCGAGCCTGCGCAGATCGCCTGGGCCTGCGGTTCGAACGCCGGTTCACCGGCTACGGCGATCTCGCGACGACGCTCGACCGCTGGGCGGAGGCCTGAGCTAGCCCGATGCGCCCCGGCGCAGGACCTGCGACGCCGGCACGAGAGCCACTTCGTCGGCCCGGTCCTGAAGCGACCACAGCAGCAGCGCCGAAATCGTATCGGCGCGCAGCCGGCCCAGCATCACCACCGCGCCCTCCTGCCCGGCCCGGAACGCGGCCTGGTCCAGAAAGCGGCGCTGCACCGTCGGGTCCTGCCCCTCGCCGTCGAAATCGCGGAAGATCGTGGCCGACGGCACGCCGGCGCGGGCTGCGAGCTGCTGTCCGGTGTTGAGCCCGTCCGGCGCCATCAGGAGGCCGTGCCCGCTCGACGACAGGATCTCCGCGACCTGGTCGGACACGGCGCGCGAGCCTTGCAGCGTCGAGCCCGGCCGTTCGAGAACGCCCACGGCCTCGGGCAGCGCGCTGAGCGCCGCCTCGATGGCCACTTCGGCATCGGCGGGCGTTCCGGCCTCGGGCATGCCGGCCAGCGCCATGACCTCGAAGCCGCGCGCGCGGTAGCCCGACATGCGCTCTTCGACATCGGGCAGCCCGGGATCCACCGCGAAGGTGACGGGGAACGGGAACGCGTCGAGCGCGTCGGGGCCGAGCGGCCCGGCGCCATCGTCGATCAGCACGACAGAGAGAAGCGGCCGATCGCCGGCCTCGACCGCGGGCGCGGCATAGCGCTGGATCGGCGGTGCATCGGCGTCCTCCGCCGTGCCGGTGTCCGACGCCGCGGCCTCGGGCTCCGCCCCCGGGCGCCGGACGGGCACCGCGTTTTCGCGCTGGGTGAAGCTGCCGGCGCGCTCGCCGATGGCCGGGCCGCCGTCCGTCTCATCCTCAGTCGCGGCATCGGCGGTATCCTCTGCCGCGTCGTCGGTCGCGGGGGCGTCTTCCGTGGCCGTATCGGAGTCACTCTGGTCGGCCTCCGGCGTGTCCGCGCCGTCGGTCTGCGGCAGCGCGGCGATGCGTTCGTCGGGCGTGGCCCCGTCATCGGGAATCTCGGCCACAAGCCCGCTCTCCTCGCTCGGAACGTCCGGCGCCGGCGGCTGCGCGGGTTCGGTGGCGATGTCGGGCAGCGCCTCGCGGGCCGGGGCGGCCGGGCCGTCGGACGGCGGCGGAGGCGCTACTGGCGCGTCGTCGGCGACGGCCACCTCGCCCGCCTCATCAGGGGCATCCGGCGCCGCGAGCGCGTCGCTGTCCTGCGCCGCCTCGGGGCGTGCCGCGGGCGATGCCGCGTCAACGGCCGGCGCCGCGCGCTCCTCGGATGCGGGCGCATCGAGCCGCGCGGCCTCTTCGGATACCGCGACCGGAGCCTCGTCGCCGGGCCTGCGGGCTGGCTCGCGCGGTTCAGGATTTGTATCCGAAGCGGTCGCGTTTTCGGCGTCGACTGCCGGTTCGGTGGTTTCCGCGTCTTCGGGCGTATCCTCGGACTCTGCGGGATCGACCGATGCTTCGGCCGTCGTCTCCGCACCATTGGTGTCCGCGTCAGCGTCGGTCTGCGTCTCTGTCTCGGGGGCTACGGCGACCTCGGGTTCGGGGGGCGGTGCAGCGGTCTGCGATGTCTCTGTCGTCGTCTCGGCTGGCGCGTCCGTGCCCGCCGTGTCGGCCGCGACACCTTCGGCGGGCGCTTCGCCCGGGGCCTCTGCACGGTCGTCGGACGTCTCCCTGCCGACGCCCGGCGACGGCGTCGTCCCGGTGTCCGGTGCACCGGCCATCGGACGATGTCCCTCGGGGAACCCGACCACCACGGACAGCGCACCCGCCGCGGCCACCGAGGCCACGAGACCCAGCGCCGCGCCCGACAGAAAGCCCTTGGCCATGAGACGATCCTCTTCTGCTCACCCGTCCTCGGCGACGCGGTCGCAGCCTCGTTCGCAGGGCTGCGATCGCCGCGCCGGCCCGCCTCTTGACGCGCCCTCGCCGCTCGCCGCATGTATAGCCCGACGTGGCTCGTCGCGGCCAGCCCCCGACACGCCCGCCGGCCCGCCTGCGGCCCCAGAGCCACCGGATTTTCCCGACCGACCGGACACGCATGACCCCAACCTCTCCGACCTGCCCGGCCGTCTGATGAGCGACGCGCTGAAACCCCTGATCGGCGCCGCCGCCGACCGTCCGCTGACCCGCGACGAGGCCACCCGCGCCTTTTCCATATTGTTCGAGGGCGAAGCCACGCCGAGCCAGATCGGCGGGCTTCTGATGGCATTGCGAACGCGGGGCGAGACGGTCGAGGAATATGCCGCGGCCGCCGCGGTGATGCGCGCGAAATGCCACAAGGTGAAGGCCCCCGCCGACGCGATGGACATCGTCGGGACCGGCGGCGACGGGAAGGGAACGCTCAACATCTCGACGGCTACCGCCTTCGTGGTCGCGGGCGCCGGTGTCCCGGTGGCCAAGCACGGCAACCGCAACCTGTCGTCGAAATCGGGCTCGGCTGACGCGCTGACCCAGATGGGCGTGAACGTCATGGTTCCGGCCGACCGGGTATCGGGCATCCTGTCCGAGGCGGGAATCGCGTTCATGATGGCGCCGATGCACCACCCGGCGATGGCGCATGTGGGCCCGTCGCGCATGGAGCTCGGCACACGGACGATCTTCAACATCCTCGGGCCGCTCACGAACCCTGCCGGCGTCTCCTACCAGCTGACCGGCGCCTTCTCGCGCCTGCTGATCCGGCCGATGGCGGAAACGCTGCGCGCGCTCGGCGCCGCGCGCGCCTGGCTGGTTCATGGTGGCGACGGTACCGACGAGCTGTCGATCGCCGGGGTCAGCTGGGTGGCGGCGCTCGATGCGGACGAAGTCACGGAGTTCGAGGTTCATCCCGAAGAGGCCGGCCTGCCCGAGCATCCCTTCGAGTCGATCCTGGGGGGGACGCCGCAAGAGAACGGCGCAGCGTTCCGCGCTTTGCTCGACGGAGAGCCGTCGGCTTATCGCGACGCGGTGCTGCTGAACGCTGCCGCGGCCCTGCGCGTGGCGGGCCGGGCGAACGACCTCATGACCGGGGTCGCAATGGCGGCCGAGAGCATCGATTCCGGCGCCGCGAAGGCGCGGGTTGAGGCGCTGGCGCGTCTGACCTCGGCGTGACCCTGACCCCGCCACCGGCCTGGGCGCATCTTCCGTTCTTCACGCGCGACCTGCCGGCAATCGAGGCCGCCCTCGACGCCGAGCAGCGGACGATCCTGCCGCCGCGCGCGGAGGTCTTCGCCGCGCTGAACGCACTCCCGCCAGAGGACGTGCGCGTTCTGATCCTCGGCCAGGATCCCTATCCCACGCCCGGCCATGCGCACGGCTTCGCCTTTTCGGTGGCGCCGGGCTTGCGGCCCCTGCCCCGGTCCCTGGGAAACATTTTCAAGGAGATGGCCGCCGATCTTGGCACGGCGCCAACGGACGGCGACCTGCGCGGCTGGGCCCGCGAGGGGGTCTTGCTGCTCAACACGGCGCTGACCGTTCCGGCGGGCGCGGCCGGCGGACATGCCAATCTCGGCTGGACCGCGTTGGCCCGCGACGTGGTACAGGAACTTTCGCAGGCGCCACGGGCCTTTGTCCTCTGGGGCGCGCAGGCACAGCGCTATCGCCCCTTCATAACCGGCAGCGATCACCTTATCCTTGAGAGTGCACACCCATCGCCGCTGTCGGCGCGGCGGGGCTTCTTCGGCTCCCGCCCCTTTTCGCGCGTCAACGACTGGCTTAAGGCCCGTGGCGAGAGAGAAATCAACTGGATGAGGACATGACAGAGACCATTCTGGACAAGATCAAGGCCCACAAACTCACCGAGATTGCATCGGACAAGGCGACGATGCCGCTGGACCTCATCGAGGGCGCGGCACGCAACGCCGATCCTGTCCGGCCCTTCGTCGACAGCCTGCGCCGGGCGCAGACCAACGGCTACGGGCTCATCGCCGAGATCAAGAAGGCCTCTCCGTCCAAGGGTCTCATCCGCGCCGACTTCGACCCGGCAGTCCTCGCCACAGCATACGAACGCGGCGGCGCCACCTGCCTGTCGGTCTTGACCGACATGGCGTTCTTCAAGGGCGCGAAGCCCTACCTGAGCCAGGCGCGCGGCGCCACGATGCTTCCCACGCTGCGCAAGGACTTCATGTTCGACCCCTACCAGGTGGTCGAGGCACGTTCGCTGCATGCGGACGCGATCCTGCTGATCATGGCGGCACTCGACGATGGTCAGGCGGCCGAGCTCGAGGCCTGCGCGATGGAGTGGGGGATGGACGTCCTGATCGAGGTGCACGACCGCGCGGAACTCGACCGCGCGCTGGCGCTGAAGTCGCCGTTGATCGGGGTGAACAACCGCGATCTCAATACCTTCGAGACCTCGCTTGACGTGACCCGATCGCTGGCGGCGCATGTGCCCGATGACCGGCTTCTCGTCTCGGAATCGGGGCTGCACAGCACCGAGGACCTCAAGGCGATGGCCGAGGCCGGCGCGCGCAGCTTCCTCATCGGCGAGGCGCTGATGCGCGAGGAAAACGTCGAGGCGGCAACCGCGCGCATCCTCGCCGATCCGGTGCCAGCCTGAGCCATGGCCGGGTTCACGCATTTCGATGCCGAGGGCCGCGCGCAGATGGTCGACGTCTCCGAAAAGGCGACGACCGCGCGCATCGCCGTGGCGGCAGGCTGGGTCAGGATGTCGCCGGAAACGCTTGAAATGATTGTCGAAGGACGGGCCGACAAGGGCGATGTCATCGGTGTGGCGCGGCTCGCCGGGATCATGGGCGCCAAGCGCACGTCCGACCTGATCCCGCTCTGTCATCCGCTGCCCGTCACGAAGGTTTCGGTCGATCTCGTGCCCGACAGCGAATTGCCGGGCCTGCGGATCGAGGCCACGGTCAAGACGACAGGCCAGACCGGCGTCGAAATGGAGGCGCTGACCGCGGTGTCGACCGCGGCGCTTACCGTCTACGACATGGCCAAGGCGGTCGATCGCGGCATGGAGATCGGGGGCGTGTCGCTCCGGCTCAAGGACGGCGGGAAATCCGGCCGGTACGAGGCGCCATGATCCCGGTGGCGGCGGCGCTCGATGCCCTCTTCGATCTGGCGCGGCCGACCGAGACAGAAGACGTGCCGCTGCGCATGGCCGGCGGACGCATCTTGCGCGAGGATGTGGTCGCGTCACGCGACCAGCCACCCTTTGCCGCGTCGGCGATGGATGGATACGCGATCGCGGACGGCGCGGCGGGCGACCGGTTGCGCGTGATCGGCGAAAGCGCCGCCGGCCACCGCTTTGCCCGTGGCGTCGGTCGCGGCGAAGCGGTGCGGATCTTCACCGGGGCGCCGGTGCCCGAGGGCACGACGCGTATCGCGATCCAGGAGGACGTGACCGCCGAGGGCGACTCCATCGTGCTCGACAGCGACGATGCCGCGACGCATATCCGCCCGTCGGGCGGCGATTTCCGCGCCGGGTTCCGCGTGCCGGCGCCGCGCCGGATCGGGCCACAGGATCTCGCGCTACTGGCGGCGATGAATGCCGGCACGGTGCGTGTCGCGCGGCGCCCGCGCGTTGCGATCATCGCGACCGGGGACGAACTGGTCATGCCAGGCGACGCCCCGGGGCCGGACCAGATCGTCGCCTCCAACACGTTCGGGTTGCACGCGCTGCTGCAGGATCTCGGAGCGGACCCGCGCCTGCTGCCGATCGCGCGCGACACGACAGCTGCTCTCGACACCGTTCTGGGTCTCGTCGACGATGCGGATCTCGTCCTGACGGTGGGAGGCGCATCGGTCGGCGATCACGACCTGGTGGCGCAGGCGGCCGCGGCCCGTGGGCTCGATCGGGCGTTCTACAAGGTCGCGATGCGGCCGGGAAAACCCTTGATGGCCGGCCGGCTCGGCGAAGCCGCGATGATCGGCCTGCCGGGCAACCCGGTTTCGGCGATGGTGTGCGGGCATGTCTTCGTCGCGCCGGTGGTCCGGGCAATGCTGGGCCTGGGCGCCGCCCCGGCGCCGCGCCAGGCGGCGCCTCTGGCACACGACCTGTCCGAAAACGGACCGCGCGAACATTACATGCGCGCGCGGCTCGAGGACGGTGTGCTGCACGTGTTCGATCGTCAGGACAGTGCGCTCCTGAGTGTGCTGCAGGCGGCGGACGCGCTGGTCGTTCGCCCGCCACGGGATGACGCGCGCCGGGCCGGAGAGCGTGTCGCTTACCTCCCGCTGGGTGGGCATGCGTAACGGGCTTTAGCCGCCGGTCCGGATCCCGCTCGCGCCGTCGGCGTCCGGATCCTCGGATTTCGTCGTTCGCAGGGCGCTTGCCTCGGCCAGGCCATCCTGAACGACCTCTGCCAACTTGTTGAGCGAAAACGGCTTCTGCAGGAAGGAGACATTCGACATGTCGCCGGCGCTGGCCCCAAGCGCATCGGTCGCGTAGCCGGACATGAAGATCACCCCCACATCGGGCCGCGCCTTACGTGCCTCGCGGACCCAGGTCGGACCGTCGCGGCCGGGCATGATCATGTCGGACACGATCAGGTCGATCTCGAGGCCCGGATCATCGAGCATCTCCAGAGCGCATTCGCCGTTCTCGGCCTCCAGCACGGTGAACCCTTTCAACCGGAGGCCGCGTGCCGCGAAGGCGCGGACGGGCGACTCGTCCTCAACGAGCAGCACGACACCGCCGGTCACGGGCGGACCGGCCTGCGCGCGTGCGGCGGGCCGCGCCGGCACCGCTGCGGCGTTCGTCACGCCGCTCTGGGCGGGGAAGATGAGGCGAAACGTCGTGCCGACGCCCAATTCGCTGTCGAGGAAGATGAAGCCGCCGGTCTGCTTGACGATGCCGTAGACAGTGGACAGGCCCAGTCCGGTGCCCTCGCCGCTGCGCTTGGTCGTGTAGAACGGTTCGAACACCTTGCGAACCTTGTCGGGCGCGATACCGGTGCCGGTGTCGGTGACCTTGACCACGACGTAGTCGCCGGGTTCGACCTCGGCGCGGTCGCGTTTCAACGGGCTGTCGAGTGTCAGCCGCTCGGTCTCGACGAGGATCCGCCCGCCGTCGGGCATCGCGTCGCGCGCGTTCACCACGAGGTTCATCATCACCTGTTCGAGCTGCCTTTGATCGCCGCGGATCGCTGGCAGCGCGGGCTCGTGCCGCAGCTCCAGCGAAATCCGCTCGCCCACGAGGCGGTTGAGCAGGTGCGTGAGGTCGGACAGCGTCTCGCGCAAATCGAGCAGTTCGGGCTTCATCGATTGCTTGCGCGAGAACGCCAGGAGCTGGCCGACCAGAGCGGCGGCGCGATTGGCGTTCTGGTTGATCTGGAGAAGATCGTCGTAGGCGGGATCACCCCTGAAGTGCCGCAGCAAGAGAAGGTCGCAGTGCCCTGATATTGCAGTCAGAAGATTGTTGAAGTCGTGGGCGACACCGCCCGCGAGCTGACCGATGGCCTGCATCTTCTGGCTCTGGACGAATTGCGCCTCGAGCGTCTTGAGTTCGGTTGCGTCCGTCATCACGGCGAGCAGGTCGCCGCCCGAGGTCCGTGTCAGCGCGACCTGAAGGAACGTCTCGCGGTGCGCGCGACTGAGGCGGAGAAATTCCGGACGGTTCAGTCCGCGTCCCTCGGCCGCGTCCGCGATCCATTCGGCGATCGGGCGGCCCAGCCCCTCGAGCAACGTGCCGAGGCGCGCGCCCTCGTGGCAGTCGAGCGCGAGCAGCGACCGGGCCTCGCGGTTCGCGGCGAGGATGGCGCCGTCACGTGCGACAGTCACGAGCGCGATCGGCAGCGTTTCGAACACCGTCGACGGCATGGTTCCGGCCTCGGGTGCGGGCAGGAGCGCGATCTCCGTGCGTCCCGGACCGGCCGACAGGCACCGGAACTCGATCCGCTGCCGGCCGTCCGCCGTGGCAATTTCGTGCACCGCGCCGTTGTCGACCGTGTCACGCCCGACAAGGTCCGACAGAGCCCGGACGCGCCGGCCAAGAAGCACGCGCGCCGATCCGTTCATCGCGAGGATGGCACCGCGACGCCCGACCGACAGCGCCGCAACGCCGGCATCGCCCGACGGCGCGGCGACCACCTCTTCGATCCGCCAGAGCGTCAGGCCGGGACCGGCCGCGCGCGCGGCGACGCGGACCGCCGAGTCACCCAAGACCACGTCCTCGGCGGCGCTGCCGGTCTTCGCCGTCGAGTCGCTCAACCGCTGCAGCAGGGCCGCGGGATGCGCCAGTCGTTCCCGCAGGCAATCGACAAGGCTGCCCCCCGGGTCGGCGCAGAGATCGCGCCGCGCCGCGGGGTTGGCGTAGCGCACGACGAGGTCGTCGGAGCAGAGCACACTGGGAAACGGGTCGCCGTCCAGAACGCTCGCAACATCCGCCGATGCCAACGGCGTCGTGCGACCGCGCGCTGTCTTTCGGACGCCGAGGACCGCGCCAGCGCCCGTGAAAACGGCCCCGGCGCCGATCAACGCCACGGAGATCGCGGATCCGGGCGTCACGGCGGAGAGCACGAAGCAGAGAATGCCGAAGACGAGCGCGAGCGCCCAGAGAGCGTGCCGCGTTGGCCGGCCGGCCTCACGGCCCGCGAAGCTTAGCTCCGCTTCCATCATTCGTCACTCGTCCCTCGCACTCGGCGCGTCGCCCCTGATGGTCCGCAGCGTGGCCGGCGCCCCCTAATTTTCGGTAAAGCGCGGTTGCAGAGGCTACAGTCGCGTCATGCGTGCATCAAGTGTGCTGTAAAGAAACCGTCCCCATCCGGTCCGGGCAGGAACTGGCGGCGCAGGACACTACGCCAGCCGGGGCGACGGTCGAGAAAGGCGTCGATGCGCGCATCGTTCTCGTTGGGCAGGATCGAGCATGTGGCATAGGCCAGCGTCCCGCCGGGCGCGAGCAGATCCGCGGCGCGGTCGAGAATCCCGTCCTGTATTGCCTGCAGTTGCACCAGACGTTCGGGTGACAGCCGCCATTTCTCCTCGGGCGTGCGCCGCCACGCGCCGCTGCCCGAACATGGCACATCGGTGAGAACGAGGTCATACGCGTCCTGCGGCGCTCGGAGGATCCGGATGTCGGCGCCGGCGCGGTTCGCGCGCGGGGGCAGATCGCGCATCCGCCCCGGATCGGCGTCCCACGCCTCGACCGGGCCGCCGCCGAGGCGCGCGGCGATGGCGAGAGCCTTGCCGCCGCCCCCCGCGCAGAGGTCGAGAACGCGCGCGCCCGGCGCCAGCGGGAGAAGATCGACCACGGCCTGACTCGCCGCGTCCTGCAGCTCGACCCGGCCGTCGCCATAAGCGGTGCACTGCGCGACCCGGCGCGCATTCGCTGTCACCGTGAGCGCGCATGGCGCGAGCGGGTTCGGAGCTGTCTCGATCCCCTCGTCCGCGAGCGCCCGCACGGCGCTCGTGACATCGGCCTTTAGCGTGTTGACGCGCAGCGTGACCGGCGCGCGCACCCGCAGCGCCGTCGCGACGGCTTCGGCCTCCGCGCCGTAGGCCGCGTCGAGCCTGGCACAGAGCCAGTCCGGCAGATCCCATAGGTCGTGACCCTCGGGGCCGGCCCCTCCGGACCGCTCCTCTTCGGTCAGCGGCGCCGGACCGTGCCGCGTGCCGGTAAAGAGCGTGTCGGGATCCGCATCGTCGAGCCGCAGGAGGCCGAGCATGATGTGCCGGCCCGAGGCGCCGCCGCCGGCCGCGCTGGCCGACCGCCACCGCCGCAACGCGTCGAAGACGTGATCGCGCACCGCCGCGCGGTCCTTCGACCCGGCGAACCGCGCACCGCGCGCCCATGTCGTCAACGCGCGTTCGGCGACCTCGCCCGCGGCGATCCGGTCGAGGATCTCGGCCGCGGTCTGCACCCTTGCGTCTGGCGTCATGCCCGGTCTCCGTCACTGCCGTTTCGAAGGCTTTTCCCAGAGCGCCGCGCCCGCGGCAACGCCTTGATCTGGCGCAAAGCCGGCATGTGCCCGGGATGGCAGGGTGACCCGAAGACGGCTCACGAAACGAAAGGACCGCCAATGACCGACCGGATTCTCGCAGACGCCGAGGCGACGCTGCGCCGCCGCCGCGCGGAGCTTGTCGCTGCGCTCGGCCGTATCGAGAGCGCGCTCGACGAGACGCCGAACCCCGACGCAGAGGATCGTGCCACCGAGCGCGAGGGCGACGAGGTGCTGGAGGCGTTGGGGCGCTCGGACGAGACGGAACTTCGCGCGATAGACGCGGCGCTGGCGCGGATCGCGGAGGGCACTTACGGCACCTGCCAGACATGCGGCGACACGATCGCGCGCGAAAGGCTCGCGGCGGTGCCGACGGCTGCGCTCTGCCGCGACTGCGCGCGGCGCTGACGCTGGGTTTGCGCCGGAGTCCCGGCGCAAAGATCAGTCAGCCGACGCGATAGTTCGGGCTTTCGCGGGTGATGGCGACGTCGTGCACGTGGCTTTCGCGCAGGCCGGCATTGGTGATCCGCACGAAATCGCAGTTGGCGCGCATCTCGTCCACGGTGGCGCAGCCGGTGTAGCCCATCGCCGCGCGCAGACCGCCGACAAGCTGGTGGAGGACCGCGGTCGCCGAGCCCTTGTAGGGCACCTGCCCTTCGATCCCCTCGGGCACGAGCTTGTCCGAGGCCGCATCCTTCTGGAAATAGCGGTCGGCCGATCCGCTCGCCATCGCGCTGAGCGAACCCATGCCGCGATACGCCTTGAACGACCGGCCCTGGAACAGAATGACCTCGCCCGGGCTTTCGTCGGTCCCGGCGATCATGCTGCCGACCATGGCGCAGGAGGCGCCGGCGGCGATCGCCTTCGCGAAATCACCGGAATACTTGATGCCGCCATCGGCGATGATCGGAACGTCGCCGGCGGCCGCGGTACAATCCATGATCGCGGTAAGCTGCGGCATCCCCACGCCGGCCACCATGCGCGTCGTGCAGATCGAGCCCGGGCCGATCCCGACCTTGACCGCATCCGCGCCCGCGCCGATCAGCGCGCGTGTCGCCTCGGCGGTGGCGACGTTGCCCGCGATGACCTGAACCTCGTTCGACAGCTGCTTGGCACGCTCGACCGCACGCGAGACGCCCTCGCTGTGGCCGTGCGCGGTGTCGATCACGATCAGGTCTACGCCGGCATCGACCAGCGCCGCGGAGCGCTCGAAGCCCGCATCGCCCACGGTGGAGGCCGCGGCCACACGCAGCCGGCCGAGTTCGTCCTTGCACGCCGTCGGGTTCAGGACCGCCTGCTCGGTGTCCTTGAGCGTCAGCAGGCCGGTCAGCCGACCCTGCGCGTCGGTCACGAGAAGCTTTTCGATCCGGCGCGCCTTCATCAGGTTCTTGGCCTCGTCGCGGTCGGCGGGCTCGGCCAGGATGGCGAGGTTGTCCTTCGTCATCATGGCGTGGACCGGCGTTTCGTCCGACGTGGCGAAGCGCATGTCCCGGTTTGTCACGATCCCGACGACCCGGCGCCCCTCGTCGACGACCGGAAAGCCGGTGAAGCCGTAGCGCTCGGTGAGCGCGCGCGCATCCGCAAGCGTCTGGTTCTGGGTCAGGGTGATCGGGTTGTAGACGATCCCGCTCTCGAAGCGTTTGACCCGGCGCACCTCGCGGGCCTGCTGCTCGACGTCGAGGTTCCGGTGAATGACGCCGATGCCGCCCGCCTGCGCCATGGTGATGGCCATCCGCGCCTCGGTCACCGTGTCCATCGCGGAGGACAGCAACGGAATGTTCAGCGCGATGGATTTCGTGACCCGCGTGCGGGTGTCTGCGGTCGAGGGCAGCACGCGGCTCTCAGCGGGAACGAGCAGGACATCGTCGAAGGTCAGCGCCTCGCGAATCTCCATGAGCGGCACTCCTTTGGAGGGGATCGGTTGGCGCGTCCCCATCGCATGTATGCGCCGCAGGGGAAAGCCCCAAAGCGCGCATGTCTCCGCGGGCCCGGGGCGCCACCGGCGCACCCGTGTGACCGCTCCGCCGCGTTGCAGAAATGTCGCTTGCGCCGCATGGACGATGCGCGTTCACCTGAGCCTCGAAACGGCCCAGCGGAGACGCTTATGCCCCTGCCCCTCGCCGGTCTTGTCGTGCTCGACCTTACCCACGTGTTGGCGGGCCCGTTCGCGTCGATGACGCTTGCCGATCTCGGCGCGCGGATCATCAAGGTCGAGCGGCCCGGCACCGGCGACGACACCCGCACCTTCCCGCCCTTCAAGAACGGCAAGAGCGCGTATTTCGCCGCCATCAACCACGGCAAGGCCTCGATCGCGCTCGACCTCAAGGCCGACAGCGACCGCGCCACGTTCGAGCGGCTCGTGGCGCGGGCGGACGTGCTTCTCGAGAACTTCCGCCCCGGCGTGATGGAGCGGCTGGACTACGGCTGGGAGACACTGCACAGGAAACATCCGCGCCTGATCTACGGCGCGGTGTCCGGCTTCGGCCATACCGGACCGGACGCCAGGCGGCCATCCTACGACATGGTCGCTCAGGCCCGTGGCGGCGTCATGTCGATCACCGGCGAGGCGGACCGGGACCCGGTGCGCGTCGGCGCCTCGATCGGCGACATCGCGGCGGGCATGTACCTTACGCAGGGTGTGCTGGCCGCGCTCTACGACCGGCAGCGCACGGACACAGGGCGCAAGATCGACATCTCTATGCTGGACTGCCAGCTGGCGATCCTCGAGCACGCGATCGCCATCGCGTCGGTCACCGGCAAGGCGCCGGCGCCGTCCGGCGCGCGGCATCCGTCGATCGCGCCGTTCGAGACCTTTCACGCCTCCGACGGGCTCTTCGTGATCGCCGCGGGCAACGACGTCCTGTTCGAAAAGCTCTGCGTGGCGCTGAGCCTGCCGATCGCCGACGACCCGCGCTTTGGCAGCAACGCCGACCGCGTCGAGAACGTGCGGCTTCTCAAACGGCTGATCGAGGCGGTGACGCTCGACCAGACGCGCGCGCACTGGATCGCCAAGCTGACCGCCGCCGGGATCCCCAACGCGCCGATCCAATCGGTCGACGACGTGATGCGCGACCCGCAGATCGTGGCGCGCAACATGGTCGTCGATGTGCTCGACCGGAACGGGCGGCAGGCGTTCAAGGCCGCCGGCAACCCGATCAAGATGACCGATGCCGAGGATCGGACCGCGCGCGCCCCTGCCCCGGACCTCGACGGCAACCGGGGCGAGATCCTGCGCTGGCTCGACGGCGACTGACCCGCGCACCGGGCCGGGCTCGTCCGCCGGCGCGGGCGGCGCACCGTGAAGCGGCCCCGGAATTCGGCCGTCGCCATTGTCCGAGCCGTCGGCACCGTGTCTCATTCAGGCAGGAAAGCGTCGCGCCGGATCGGGCAGGACGGCGCGCGGGTGGGCTAGCTGCGCAAACAGGTCTCGTGACAGGCAGGACATGGCCCAGGATCCCCTTGTCGTCTTTACCCCGTCCGGTCGGCGCGGGCGCGTGCCCTCCGGGACGACGGTGCTCTCCGCGGCGCGCATGCTGGGTGTCGATCTCGACTCCGTCTGCGGCGGGCGCGGCATCTGCTCCAAGTGCCAGGTGGCGCCGATGTCCGGCACCTTTGCCAAGCATGGCATCACCGCCGGGCCCGAGGCGTTGTCGGAACAGAATGCCGTCGAGGCGCGGTACGATGCGAAACGCGGGCTCGCGGCCGGGCGCCGCCTGGGCTGCCAGGCGCAGATCCTGTCGGACGCGGTGATCGACGTCCCGCCCGAAAGCCAGGTCCATCGCCAGGTGGTGCGCAAGGACGCGGACACCCATCCCGTCGAAACGGATCCCGCCACGCGGCTGATGATGGTCGAGGTCGCGCCCGCCGACATGCACGCGCCCGAGGGTGCGTTCGAGCGGTTGTCGGCGGCCCTCGCCAACGAATGGGCCGTCGGGACGCTCGAGGCCGATCTGCCGATGCTGGCGGCGGTGCCCGCGGCGCTCGAGGCCGGGGGCGGCCGGGTCACCTGCGCGGTCTTCGCCGATCATCGCGGCGGCCCGGCGCGCTTGACCGAGATCCGGCCCGGGCTTCTCGCTGACGGGATCTTCGGGCTCGCGATCGATCTTGGTTCGACCACGATCGCCGCGCACCTGACGGATCTCGCGTCGGGTTCGGTGGTCGCCTCGGCCGGGGCGATGAACCCGCAGATCCGGTTCGGCGAGGATCTGATGAGCCGCGTGTCCTACGCGATGATGACACCGGGCGGCGCGGCGGAGATGACTTTGGCCGTGCGCACGGCGCTGGGCACGCTGGTCGCGGAGGTTGCCGCCGACGCCGGTGTGGCCCCGGAGCGGATCCTGGAGGCCACGATTGTCTGCAACCCGGTGATGCATCACCTGCTGCTCGGGCTCGATCCGGTGCCGCTCGGTCAGGCGCCGTTCGCGCTGGCGGTTTCGGACAGCCTGACGCTGAGCGCACGCGATCTCGACCTTGGGGCGCTGCCCGACGCCGCTCGGATCTACGTCCTGCCCTGCATCGCCGGGCATGTCGGCGCCGATGCCGCGGCGGTCGCGCTGGCGCAGCGGCTCGACCTGCGCGACGACCTGTCGCTGGTCGTCGATGTCGGGACCAACGCGGAGATCCTCCTGGGCAACCGGGACCGCGTGCTGGCCTGTTCGTCGCCCACCGGCCCGGCGTTCGAGGGCGCGCAGATCACCTGCGGCCAGCGCGCCGCGCCCGGCGCCATCGAGGCGGTGCGGATCGATACCGAAACCAAGATCGCGAGGGTGCGTGTCATCGGCTGCCCGCTCTGGTCGGACGATCCGGGCTTCGCGGCGGCGATCGCGGGCACCGGCATCACCGGCATCTGCGGCTCGGGCATCGTCGAGGCGGTCGCCGAGATGCGCCAAGCCGGCGTCATGGATGCGAGCGGGCTGATCGGAAGCCCCGAGGCGACCGGCAGCGACCGGGTTCGCGCAGACGGCAGGACATGGGAGTACGTGCTCCATGACGGCAGCGCGACCGGCGGCGCGCCGATCCGCGTGACGCAGAACGACGTGCGCGCGATCCAGCTCGCGAAGTCGGCGCTCTATGCCGGCGCGCGGCTCCTGATGGACGAAATGGGCGTCGATCGCGTGGACCGCGTCGTGCTGGCCGGAGCCTTCGGCGCGCATATCTCGCCCCTGCACGCGCTCGTTCTGGGCATGATCCCCGATGTGGCGCCGGACGCGGTGACAAGCGCCGGCAACGCGGCGGGCACCGGCGCGCGCATCGCCTTGTGCTCGCGAGCGGCACGCGCGGAGGTCGAGGCAATCGTCGGGCGCATCACCAAGGTAGAGACCGCCCTCGCCCCACGGTTCCAGGAGCATTTCGTGGCCGCGAACGCGATCCCGCACGCGAGCGAGCCCTGCCCCGAACTGCTGCGCGTGGTCACTCTGCCCGATGTCGCGTTCGGCGCCGCGGGCGGGCGCGAGGGCGGCCGGCGCCGGCGCAGGGCCTGAGCGCGGTTCAGGCCAGAACCGTCTCCATCAGGCCCTTGAGGTCGCCGAAATAGCCGCCCGAGCGGGCGGGCTGTGTCGGATCCGAAGTGATGGCGATCACCGTGGCAGCCTCCGGCGCGACGGCGAGCACCTGCCCGCCATAGCCGCGACCGTAGCGGACCGGCGTGCCGGACAACTGCGTCAGAAACCAGCCGTATCCGTAGCTGTCTCCAGAGAACGGCGATCGTGCGTTGGGCTCCCAGCTGCGCGCGATCCAGCTCTCGGCCACGACCTGCGTGTCGTTCCACCGGCCCCCGTCGAGGACCATCTGCCCGATCCGCGACAGCCCGCGCGGGCTGATGCCCATGTCGTTGCCGCCGAGGTAATTGCCCTGTGGGTCGGCGACCCACGGCGCGAAATCCACGCCGAGCGGCGCGCCGAGCCAGTCGCGCGCGAGCGACAGTAGCGAACGGTCGGCCGCGTTCGACAGCGCCACGCCCAGCAGGTGCCAGCCTCCGGTGGAGTAGATGAAGCGGCCCCCCGGATCGGCCACGAGGTCGCGCTCCAGCGCGAAGCCCACCCAGTCGCCCGACGACACCCATTCACCGTAACTGCCGCCGGAGACGCTCTCGAGCCCGGCGCGCATCGACAGGAGATCCCCGACGGTGATGTCGTCACGCGCGTCGCCGAAGGCGCCGCGTTCGAGGAGCGGCACCACCGGCTGGTTCACGCCCTCGAGAACGCCGCGGTCGATCGCCACGCCGGTCAGCAGCGCGAGCAGCGTCTTTGACACCGACTTGACGTTCGCCACCGCGTCGAGCCCTCGCCCGCCATATCGTTCGGCCAGCACTTCCTCTCCGTCGCGACGCACGATGAGGGCGTGCAGTTGGTCGAGCTCGGCGGCGCGATCCGCAGCCGGCACCCCGTCCGATTGCGCGCGCAGGATTGCGGGCGCGGCAACGCCGGCGGCTGCAAGTGTCAGGACATGGCGGCGGGTCGGCATCGGCGTCTCTCCTGTCGGTGTCACGCGGCACCTGTGCCGCCGGGGCGCCGCGCGCCAGCGCGGGAGGCTCACCTTTGCGTGTGTTTGTCGCACGGTCGGGCCACAACGGCTCTCAATTTGCAAAATCGTTCCGGCCGATGCAGTCGCACGCAACAAATGGAAAGAAATACGCGTCTCTGGCGTCACTTTTCTCGGCCGACACTGGTTGACGCCGCGGGCCGCGCGGCGTAAATGCCAATGACGCAACGCGAACACGGGACCGCCGAAATGACGGATCTAGTCGTACTTATCGTAGGATTGAGGCGCATGGGCCGGTAACGGACGCCATAACGGTTTCCCATGCGCCCCCGGATCGACCGTCGGGGGCTTTTTTGTGCGCGAGACACGCCTGATTTTGGAGCTGGAGACATGACCAAGGCGATGACCGGAGCGAAGATGGTGGTGCAGGCCCTGAGGGATCAGGGCGTGGAGGTGGTGTTCGGCTACCCCGGCGGCGCCGTGCTTCCGATCTACGACGAGATTTTCCAGCAGAACGACATCCGCCACATTCTCGTTCGGCATGAACAGGGCGCGGTGCACGCGGCCGAGGGCTATGCCCGCGCGACCGGCAAGCCCGGCGTCGTGCTGGTGACGAGCGGCCCGGGGGCCACGAACGCGGTGACGGGCATCACCGACGCGCTGATGGACTCGATCCCGCTGATCGTCCTGACGGGCCAGGTTCCGACCTTCATGATCGGCTCGGACGGCTTCCAGGAGGCGGACACCGTCGGCATCACCCGCCCCTGCACCAAGCATAACTGGCTGGTGAAGGACACGCATTCGCTGTCGGCGACGATCCACGAGGCGTTCCACGTCGCCACGAACGGCCGGCCGGGCCCGGTGCTCGTCGACATTCCTAAGGACGTGCAATTCGCCAGCGCCGAGTACCAGCCCAAGGCCCGCGCCAAGACCGACCGCTACCAGCCGAAGGTCAAGGGCGACATGGACATGATCACCGGGTTGGTCGAGGCGATCGAGACCGCCGAGCGGCCGGTCTTCTACACCGGTGGCGGCGTCATCAATTCCGGCCCGGCGGCGAGCCAGTTGCTGCGCGAACTGGTCGAGGCGACGGGGATCCCGATCACGTCGACATTGATGGGGCTCGGCGCCTATCCCGCATCCGGGCGCAACTGGCTCGGCATGCTCGGCATGCACGGTCTCTACGAGGCCAACCTCGCGATGCATGGCTGCGATCTGATGATCAACGTCGGCGCGCGCTTCGACGACCGGATCACGGGCCGGCTCGATGCGTTCAGCCCGCGCTCGCGCAAGGCGCATATCGATGTGGATCCGTCTTCGATCAACAAGGTCGTGCAGACCGAGTTTCCGATCATCGGCGATGTCGCCCACGTTCTCGAGGACGTGCTGAAGGTCTGGAAGGCGCGCGGGCGCAAGGTGAACCGCGACGCGATCCAGCGCTGGTGGGCCCAGATCGAGGATTGGAAAAAGACCGACTGCCTGTCGTTCAAGCCGTCGCCCAAGACGATCAAGCCGCAACACGCGCTGGCCCGGCTGGAGGCGCTGACGAAGGGACGCGATCGCTACATCTGCACCGAGGTCGGCCAGCACCAGATGTGGGCGGCGCAGTATCTCGGCTTCGAGGATCCGAACCGCTGGATGACCTCGGGTGGGCTCGGCACGATGGGCTACGGCTTCCCGGCGTCGATCGGCGTGCAGATCGCGCATCCCGACGCGCTGGTCATCAACGTCGCGGGCGAGGCGTCGTGGCTGATGAACATGCAGGAGATGGGCACCGCGGTGCAGTACCGCCTGCCGGTCAAGCAGTTCATCATGAACAACGAGCGGCTGGGCATGGTGCGCCAGTGGCAGGAGCTGCTGCACGGCGAACGCTATTCGCATTCGTGGTCCGAGGCGCTGCCCGACTTCGTGAAACTCGCCGAGGCATTCGGGGCGAAGGGCATCCAATGCTCCGATCCCGCCGACCTGGATGACGCCATTGAGGAGATGCTGGCCTATGACGGGCCGGTGATCTTCGACTGCCTCGTCGAGAAGCACGAGAACTGCTTCCCGATGATCCCCTCGGGCGAGCCGCACAACAAGATGCTGCTGGGCGAAGCGTCGACGCAGGACGCGATCAAGGAAGGCGGCGCGGTGCTGGTGTAACGGCGCCGCGCGACCCCGGGGGACGTCCCCGGATCGCGCACTGGAACGACACCGGGCGCCGGCCCGAACCGGGCCGGCAAGCCGCCCGAGCACGAGGATAGGGACATGACCGCACTCAATATCAAGAAGGGCTCGACCAAGCACTCGGCCTACAACCTCCGGCCCAGCTTCTCGGAAGAGATCGAGACGCACACGCTGGCCGTGCTGGTCGACAACGAGGCGGGCGTCCTGGCCCGGGTGATCGGGCTCTTCTCGGGGCGCGGCTACAACATCGAAAGCCTGACGGTGGCCGAGGTCGATCACGAGGGGCACCGCTCGCGCATCACCATCGTCACCACCGGCACGCCGCAGGTGATCGAGCAGATCAAGGCGCAGCTCGGCCGGATGGTGCCCGTGCACGACGTGCACGACCTGACCGTCGAGGGCCGCTCGGTCGAACGGGAACTGGCGCTGCTGAAGGTCGAGGGAACCGGCGACAAACGGGTGGAGGCGCTTCGGCTGGCAGACATTTTCCGGGCGCAGGCGGTGGACTCGACGCTGACAAGCTTCGTGTTCCAGATCACCGGAACGCCGGAGAAAGTGGATGCCTTTGCCGACCTGATGCGTCCGCTCGGGCTCGTCGAGGTGGCGCGTACGGGTGTCGCTGCACTCTCGCGTAGCGTGCAGAAGTAAATCGGCATCAACCATACACCAATTTCCGCGTGAATTCAGCGTGATTCGAGTGAGCGCTATCAAGCACTCACTTCATGCCGCGACTGTTCCCCTGAGCGGCGAGACCGGGAATTGGTGACTCAACGCCCGTTTTAATTTTGTGTCTGCGATCATGCGGTTGGCTGGCGCCGATCGCGACGCGCATGTCGACCTGCTTGCAATTGCGCTTCGTCCTGACGCTACCATCGTCATGGCCGGCGCGGTGTGCCGGTTCGTCATCCCCCGATGGCGGCGGCACGAACCCGAGTTCAGCGAGGCAAGCGCACCGAATGGAGACCCTTCCCGATCCGACACCGGCAGAGTTGCGGCACAGGCTCGGCGAGAACCTCAGGGTGCTCTCTCGCAGCGCGCCGTCCATATCCGCACTCTGCCGCGAGCTCGGGATCAACCGGACGCAATTCAATCGCTACCGCGCCGGAGAGAGCTTTCCCCGGCCGGACGTGCTGTGGCGGATCTGCCGTCATTTCCGGGTCGATGCCCGGATCCTGCTCGAGCCGGTGGCCGATGTGATTTCCTCATCGGCGGTGCCATTCTGCCATTCGGAGCTTTCGGGCTTTTTCTCCGCCGCCGCCCCGGGGCTGTCGGAGGCGGATATGCCGAGCGGATTCTATCGCTCCACCCACCGGGACGCCGCGCTCGAGGACCGGTATCGCAGCGGCCTCGTGCTGATCTATCGCCGAGACGGGCACGTCTTCGTTCGCGGCTTCACGCCCCGAACCGATGCCGTGCGCGCGTCGCGCGACCGCGAATTCCGTGGCCTGGTCCTCCACGAGAGCGGCGGCGCGTTTGCGATCACGTCGCGGCGCGACGGAAACGACGTGACCTACATGCGCCTGCGCCGGTTCACCGACGACCCTGACCTGTGGTTCGGAGAGGCACTCGGTCCGCCGCACTCCGATCCGAGCCGGCTGCAGATCGTCTACGAGTTCCTCGGAAGCGCACGGCACGAGATCTTCGCGACCGCGCGAACGGGCGGCATCGTGATGTCGGACGCCCTGCCCGACCGGCTGCGCGGCCGCCTCTGACCGACGGCTGGCGCCGTCAGTCCTCGCGCGCGTCCGCGCGCGCCTTGCCCGAAACCTTGAGCGCGAGCGTCGCGGCCATGAACGGATCGAGCGCGCCGTCGAGAACCCCCGAGGTGTCGGACGTCTCCACGCTGGTGCGGAGATCCTTCACCATCTGGTACGGCTGGAGCACGTAGGAGCGGATCTGGTTGCCCCATCCCGCTTCGCCCTTGGCCTCGTGCTGGGCATTGATCTCTGCGTGCCGCCGGTCCAGCTCCATCTGGTAGAGCCTTGATTTCAGGGCCTTCATCGCGATGTCGCGGTTCTGGTGCTGCGATTTCTCGGAGCTCGTGACCACGATCCCGGTCGGGTGGTGGGTGATCCGTACGGCCGAGTCGGTGGTGTTCACGTGCTGCCCGCCGGCGCCGGACGATCGGAAGGTATCGACGCGGATATCGGCCGGGTTCACCTCGATCTCGATGTTGTCGTCGACCACCGGGTAGACCCAGACGCTCGCGAACGACGTCTCGCGAGTGCCCTTGCCAAAGGGCGAGATCCGGACGAGCCGGTGGACGCCTGACTCCGTCTTGAGCCAGCCATAGGCGTTCGGCCCCGAGATCTTGTAGGCGCAGGACTTGATGCCTGCCTCCGATCCCGGTTCCTCCGATTGCAGCTCGACATCGTATCCCTTGGACTCGGCCCAGCGGACATACATCCGCTGCAGCATCTGCGCCCAGTCGCAGGCCTCGGTGCCGCCGGCCCCGGCATTGATCTCGAGGAAGGTGTCGTTGCCGTCGGCCTCGCCGTCGAGCAGCGCCTCGAGTTCCTTGGTCGCGGCCGTCTCGGCCAGCGACTTCAGCGCACCCTCCGCCTCGGAGACGATCTCCTCGTCGCCCTCGGCCTCGCCCATTTCGATCAGCTCTTTCTGGTCCGCGAGGTCCTGCTTGATCGATCGATAGGTTTCCATTTGGTCGACCAGCATCTGACGATCGCGCATGAGTTTCTGCGCTGCCGCGGGATCGTTCCAGAGGTCCGGATCCTCGACGCGGGCGTTGAACTCTTCCAGCCGGTGCTCGGCGGTTTCCCAGTCGAGCCTCTGGCCCAGGAGGTCCAGCGACTTCTCGATCCGCGCGACTGTGTTTTCGGCCTCGGCCCGCATGGTGTTTCCCGCTCGTTCGTAGGATTGGCGCGCGTGATAGCGCAGGCCGCGTCGGCCCTCAAGTCGGACAACCGTCGCAGCCGCGCCGCCCAGCCGGACGGCGCGCCCCGGCGGTTGGCGAGAGGCTCAGTAGAGACCGCCCGAGGACATGGTGCCGAAGCTCGCCTTCGGACCGACCACCGCCTTGCGTCCAGTCGAGGTCGTGACCTGCTTGGTGCGGCCGTCCGGCTGGATGATGTCGAAGCCCGAGCCCATGGCCCAGCCGCCGTCCATCTGGATGCCGAAGATCGGCTCCTCGCCTGCGCGGAAGCATTCCGAGACGACGTTCGATCCCGATGCACCGCCGCCGAGGCGGGCCCCGGAGAAGCGATCGATATTGATGAACTGGCAGGCCTCCGGCACGCGGAACTCGCCGCCGCCGTATTTCGCCACGGCCTTCTGCATGAAGGACTGGAAGACCGGGCCACACATCGACGCGCCGTACGCGCCCTGACCAAGCGTCCGCGGCTGGTCATAGCCGATGTAGCAGCCGGCCACGATGTTCGAGGTGAAGCCGATGAACCAGACGTCCTTTGCGTCGTTGGTCGTGCCCGTCTTGCCCGCGGTCGGCACGCCCAGGTCGACGGCGCCGGCGGCGGTGCCGCGCTCGACCACGCCGCGCATCATGGAGGTCAGCTGATAAGCCGTGACCGGGTCCATGATCCGCTCGCGGTTCGACACGATCCGCGGCCCGGCGCCCGGGGTGACGTTGCGATCGGCGCAATCGACGCAGTCGCGCTTGTCGTGACGGTACACGGTGTTGCCATAGCGGTCCTGGATCCGATCCACGAGCGTCGGTTCCACGCGCTCTCCGCCGTTAGCGAACATCGCGTAGGCAGCGACCATCTTGTAGACGGTCGATTCCTCGGATCCGAGCGCGTTGGCGAGGTGCAGGCCCATGTCGTCGTAGACGCCGAAGCGTTCGGCGTAGCGCGCGACGGTGGACATGCCGATTTCCTGCGCGAGGCGGATCGTCATCAGGTTGCGCGACCGCTCGATCCCGGTGCGCAGCGGGGTCGGCCCGTAATACTGGTTCGACGCGTTCTTGGGCCGCCAGACGCCCTGTGGCGTGTTGATCTCGATCGGGGCGTCCACGACGATCGTCGCCGGCGAATAGCCGGAATCGAGCGCCGCGGCGTAGACGAACGGTTTGAAGGACGAGCCCGGCTGCCGCTTGGCCTGCGTGGCACGGTTGAACACGGAGTGCTGGTAGGAGAAACCGCCCTGCATCGCCAGAACGCGGCCGGTGTTCACGTCCATCGCCATGAACGCTCCCTCGACCACGGGCACCTGCCGCAGCGTCCAGCGGATGAAGCTGCCGTCGCTGTCGGACGTCATCTTGCGCACCATCACGACGTCACCGACGGACAGAAGATCGCCGGCCACCTGCGCGCGGCTTTCAAGCCGCTCGGTCTCCCGGTTCCATTTGCGGGCCCAGGTCACATCGGCCGCCGGGATCCAGTGGCCGTCGGCATCCTCCTCGACGCCCTCGATACCGATGCGCGCGTCGCTCTGCCCGACCTCGAGCACCACGGCCGGATGCCACGGGTTCTCGAGATCGATGTCGCGGGGCGCGTTGGTGTCCGACAGCGCCGCGCGCCAGTCGGCCTCGGTCCCCAGCCGGTCGGCCGCGATCGTCTCTCCGGTGCCGCGCCAGACCCCGCGCGAGCGGTCGTAATCCTCGAGCGCCTCGCGCAGCGCGCGCTCGGCCTCGGTCTGCATCTCGGGATCGAGCGTGGCGCGCACGGAGAAGCCGCCTGAGAAGAACTCGCCTTCTCCGAAATCCTCGGACAGCTGGCGGCGGATCTCGTCGGTGAAATAGCCGCGCGGCGGCAGGCTCGCCTGGAAGGGTTCGAAATCGCCGCCCTGCACCGTGCGCAAGGGCTCGTCGAGCGCCGTCTGATAGGCGGCTTCGGTGATGTAGCCGTTCTCGAACATCTCGCGCAGGACGAAGTCGCGGCGGGCCATGACGCGGTCGTGGTTCCGCACCGGATGGTAATTCGACGGCGCCTTCGGCAGCGACGCGAGGAAGGCGGCCTCATGCACCTCGATCTGGCTCAACGTCTTGTTGAAATACGTCTGGGCGGCGGCGGTCACGCCGTAGGAGTTCTGCCCCAGGAAGATCTCGTTGAGGTAGAGCTCGAGGATCTTGTCCTTCGACAGCGTTTCCTCGAGCCGGGTGGCGAGAATGATCTCCTTGATCTTGCGTTCCGCGCGCCGGTCGCCGCCAAGCAGGAAGTTCTTCATCACCTGCTGGGTGATCGTGGAAGCGCCGCGCACATCCTGCCCGCGCGAGCGCACCGCGTCGACAGCCGCGGCGACGATGCCGCGCGCGTCGTATCCCTGGTGCTGGTAGAAGTTCTTGTCCTCGGCCGAGATGAACGCCTGTTTCACGAGATCGGGTATTTCGCGCGCCGGCGTGAACAGCCGGCGTTCCTGCGCGAATTCGTCGATGATCTTCCCCTCGACCGAATAGATGCGCGAGATCGTGGGCGGAGTGTACTGCGCGAGGCTTTCGTGGCTCGGCAGGTCCTGGCCGTAGATCCAGAACACCGCGCCGATCGACAACGCGACCATGCCCACGCCAAGCGTGACCATCGAGAAGATGGCGCCGAAAAAGGACATCACGAAGCGCAACATGGCACAGGCTCCCACGAAACAAGTGAAGGCGCGATAAACGCTTCACCGCCGCCAGTCAAAACACGTTCTCGTCCGCGCAACGCGCGGGGGCGGTGGTCCGCCGCTCGTCAGCGCAACCGCAGACCCGACCGCGCCTCGTCCGATTCCGCCCAGGCGGCGAGCCCGTCGCGTATGCCCTCTGCCATCCGGCGCCGCCATTCGGGATCCTGCATGTTGCGAAGCTCCTCGTCGGTGGACAGGAACCCCAGTTCAAGAAGAACGGACGGGATGTCCGCGGCCTTCAGGACCGAAAAGCCAGCCTCGCGCATCGGACGCTTGTGAACGGCGCCTCCACCTTCGTCAATTCCCGCGACCAGTGCCTCGGCCAGGGCGCGACTGCGCGGGCCGGTGTCGAGCCGGGCGAGATCCATCAGGACATCGGCCACGCGATCGTCGGCACCGGACAGGTCCAGCCCGGCCAGAAGCTCGCCACGCTCGTGCCGCTCGACCAGCGCGCGGCTGGCGCTGTCCTCGGCGTCGTCGGCCAGCGTGTAGACGCTGGCGCCGCGCGCGACGCCTTCCTCGATCGCGTCGGCGTGGAGCGAGACGAACACCTCGGCCCCGGCGCGGTGGGCGGCGGCGACGCGTGCCTCGAGCGACATGAAGATGTCACCCTTGCGGGTCAGTTCGACCTCGAACTGCCCGGCACGCATGAGGATTTCTTCCAATTCGCGCGCGAAGAGCAGCATCAGGTCGGCCTCTGTCGCGCCACCATGCTCGGCCCCCGGGTCGATTCCACCGTGGCCCGGATCGAGCATGACCCGCAGCATCCCGTCCTTGGGCGGGGAAGCCGTCACGCGCGCGGGCTCGGGCAGGTCGAAGCGGCGATCGCGCGGCGCGCCCGCGGAGGCCGCGAACGTCTTGGCATCGGTCTCCGAGAGCACGATCCTGAGCACCGCGGCGCCGCTGTCGCGCGCGATTTCGAGCCCGGCCTCGCGCACCTCCATCGGGCTCGCGAGATCAGCGACGAGGCGCGACCAGCCGGCACGGAAAGCCCCGATCCGGAGCGACTGCACCTGTTCACCGCTCAGAAGCGATGCCGGGTCGGTGGCGCCCCAGTCGACCTCTCGGAAATCGATCACCAGCCGGCGCGGGTCGTCGAGCGTGAAGAGCCGCCAAGGCACGCCCTGGCTGAGAGACAGCCGGATCTCCGCGCCCTGCCCCAGCCGGCCGTCGCGCACGTGGCTGTTTTCCGGATCGATCCGCGCAAGCGCGCCCAGATCCTGCGCCTGCGCGCCGGACATGCCGATGCCCGCGCAAATCAGCGCCGCCGCCGCCAGTATTCGTCTCATCGCCCTGCCCGAGCCTCGTGCCGTTTTGCGCATCCTACAGCGGATCGCGCCGGCTTTCACCCCTCGGAGGGTGTCTGCTGCTGCGTCTCGGTGTCCACGTGGGGAACGACCGTGGCCGGTGCCGCCGCCCACATTGCCGTCGCCAGCGCCGCGACCAGCGCGACAACCGTCATCATGCTTCCCATAATCTCTGCTCCTGCCTCGTGCCGCGCCTTGATCCGCGCTGTGTCACCGACAAAGCCTAGCACGACTCCGGCGGCGCGATCATCGTCACGTTCGCGGCATCGGCGGGCTTTCGCGCGTTGCCCGGCCGCAGGGCGCGCCGCTTCACAAAGCGGCGACCGCGGCCCCGCGCGGACGGCCTTCGGGTTGAGCTTTCGGGGCGTCGCCGCCTATGCTCGCGCGCGACGCCGCGCTGCGGCCGGACCCGTTTTCCACCCCCCGAGAGGAGTGATCCATGACCCCGATCCGCACCGCCGCCGCGGCGCTCGCGCTTGCCACCGCCACGCCGGCGGTCGCGTTCGACATCACCGACATGACCGACTCCGAGCGCGAAGCCTTCCGCACAGAGGTCCGGGAGTTCCTG
Organism: Roseivivax jejudonensis; assembly: GCF_900172265.1. Taxonomy (GTDB): domain Bacteria; phylum Pseudomonadota; class Alphaproteobacteria; order Rhodobacterales; family Rhodobacteraceae; genus Roseivivax; species Roseivivax jejudonensis. The sequence goes on from NZ_FWFK01000002.1 coordinate 119,687, forward strand.
ATGGAGAACCCGCAGGTCATCCTCGAAGCGGTCGACGCGCTCGAGGCGCAGCAGGCGGCGGAACAGGCCGAAGCCGATTCCGAGCTGATCGCCGCCAACGCCGAGGCCATTTTCGACGACGGGTATTCCTGGGTGGGCGGCAATCCCGACGGCGACATCACAGTCGTCGAGTTCATGGACTACCGCTGCGGCTACTGCCGCCGCGCCAAGGAAGAGGTCGAGCAGCTGGTCGAGAGTGACGGCAACATCCGCCTGGTTCTCAAGGAATTCCCGATCCTCGGCGAAGCGTCTCTGCTGTCGTCGCGTTTTGCCGTCGCGACGCAGAACGTGGCCGGCGACGACGCCTACAAGTCGGTGCACGATGCACTGATGGCGATGTCGAACGAGCCGAACGAGACCGCGCTGGAACGGCTCGCCAACACGCTCGGTCTCGATGCCGACGCGATCTTCGCCGAGATGGAGAGCGATGCGGTGACCGAGGAGCTGCAATCGGTGCGCGCGCTGGCGCAAGAGCTGCAGATCAACGGCACGCCGACCTTCGTGATGGGCGAAGAGCTGGTGCGTGGTTACGTGACGCTCGACCAGATGCGCCAGATCGTCGCCGACGCGCGCGAGGCCGGATGACCTTTCGCACCCTGCTGCTGGCCGTCGCGGCGCTTCCGGGCGTCGGCGCGGCGGCCGAGGGCGTGCCGCGCGCGCTGACGGAACGCGCCGCGTGGACGGAAGAAATGCGCGAGCTCCTGCGGGCCTCGCCCGAGATCGTCGCGCCGGCGCTCGGGCCGACGGCGCGCATGTCGCGCACGATCGCGCAGGAGATGTACGCCGACGAGATCGCCTCCGACCTCGCCCGGATCGAGGCGGAGGCCGCGCGCCTCTTCGCGCGCGACCGCCCGGCCCTCGGCGCCGCGGACCAGCCGGCCGAAATCGCGCTGTTCGTCGGCCCGGACTGCCCGGCCTGCGCCACCGCGCGCGACGAGCTCGATACGCTTGCCGCACGGCTCGGCGTCGCGGCGACGCTGATCGACGTGTCGGATCCCGAGGATGCCGCGCTGATGGCGCGACTGACGCTTGACCAGGTGCCGTCCTACGCGATGGCCGACAAGCTGATCCGCGGGCACATGCCGGCCATTGCGCTGGAGCGCTACCTGAGCGAGTAGGGCCCGAGCGGCCGCGCGCGGCGTGCCGCATCAGACGCCGGAGCCTCCATGACCCTCGTGATCGACATCGCCCTCGACTACGCGCTGTCCGCGCCGACCGACTGCCTGTTGCAGTTGCGGGCGGCGCAGATGCCGGACCAGAGCGTTCCGGTCGAAACGCTCGACTTCGGATCGCTCGAGACCTGGGAAGGGCCGGCGCAGGATGGCGTCGGCACCCGGATCTGGTGCCGGCCGGAGGGCACGCTGGTGTGCCGCTACCACGCCGAGGTCGAGATCGCGCGCAAGACGCCCGACATCGCCGGCCTGCCGGCGTCGGCCCCGGCCGACCTGCCGTCCGAGGTGGTCAAGTACCTCTTTCCGTCGCGCTACTGCCCGTCGGACAAGTTCCTGAGCTTCGTGGCGCAGGAATTCGGCGCGTTCAGCGGCGGCGCCAAGGTCGCCGCAATGCGGGATTTCGTGGCGTCCAACCTGACCTACGTGCCGGGCGCGTCGACGCCGGAGACCTCCGCGCTCGAGACCTTCGTCACGCGTCAGGGCGTCTGCCGCGACTTCGCGCACATGCTGATCACGCTTCTGCGGGCGGGCACGATCCCTGCGCGCTTCGTGTCGGCGTACGGGCTCAACGTGACGCCGCCCGACTTCCACGCGGTGGTCGAGGTCTGGCTCGACGGCGCCTGGCACCTGATCGATCCGAGCGGCATGACCGTGCCGTGGGACCTCGCCCGGATCAGCGTCGGCCGGGACGCGACCGACGTCGCCTTCCTGACCACCTACGGCCCGGCGGTCCTGCAGCATCAGAGCGTGCGGGTAAACGCGCGCTGAACGGCCGCGGCGCCCACGTGGCGTCGACGGGACCGGGGGCGCTGCCCCCGGACCCCCGGGGTTTTCCGGCAAGATGAAGATGCGACCGGGGCGCGTCGCGCCGGCGGTCGATCATTCGGCGGCTTCGGTCGCGGCCGCTTCGGCGGAGTCGATCTCGGCAGCCTTCTTTTCGACCTGCTCGACGATGTGGTCGATCATTTCGTCGTTCGACATGGCGTGCGATTTCTGGCCGGCGAGATAGACCATGCCGCGTCCGGCACCGCCGCCGGTGAATCCGACATCGGTCATCAGCGCCTCGCCCGGGCCGTTCACCACGCAACCGATGATCGAGAGCGACATCGGCGTGGTGATGTGGGCGAGCCGGTCCTCGAGGATCTCGACCGTCTTGATGACGTCGAAGCCCTGCCGCGCGCAGGACGGGCAGGAGATGATGTTCACGCCGCGATGGCGCAGGCCCAGCGACTTGAGGATCTCGTAGCCGACCTTGACCTCTTCGACCGGATCGGCGGAGAGCGAGACGCGGATCGTGTCGCCGATGCCCATCCACAGAAGATTGCCGAGGCCGATCGCAGACTTGATCGTGCCCGAGGTCAGTCCACCGGCCTCGGTAATGCCGAGATGGATCGGCGCGTCCGTCGCCTCGGCGATGCCCTGGTAGGCGGCGGCGGCAAGGAAGACGTCGGAGGCCTTCACCGAGATCTTGAACTCGTGGAAATCGTTGTCCTGCAGGATCCGGATATGTTCGAACCCCGATTCCACCATCGCCTCCGGACAGGGCTCACCGTATTTCTCGAGAAGGTGGCGTTCGAGGCTGCCGGCGTTGACGCCGATCCGCATGGAGCAACCGTGGTCGCGCGCCGCGGCGATGACCTCGCGCACGCGATCCTCGGAGCCGATGTTGCCGGGATTGATGCGCAGGCAGGCGGCGCCGGCCTCGGCCGCCTCGATGCCGCGGCGGTAGTGGAAGTGGATATCGGCGACGATCGGGACCGGGCTTTCGCGCACGATCTCCTTGAGCGCGCGGGAGGAATCCTCGTCGGGCACAGAGACGCGGACGATGTCGGCCCCGGCCTCCGCAGCGCGCTGGATCTGATCGACCGTGGCCCGGACATCGGTCGTGTCGGTGTTCGTCATCGTCTGCACCGAAATCGGCGCGTCGCCACCGACCGGCACCGAGCCGACCATGATGCGTCGTGCGCTGCGGCGATAGATGTTGCGCCAGGGGCGGACGTGGTTGAGGCTCATGGATCCTCCGTCGAGCGTCGCGAACGCGGGGCCCGGACCGGGCGCCGTTCTGCCACGTTAGCTAGCCGTTGGCGCGCACCGCTTCAACCGGCGCGACCGTCACTCCTGCGACCCGGCGCCGTCGGCGGAGGGCGCGCGGGCGTCGGGCGACGGGTTGAGCTCGGCCACGACCTTGCCCAGCACCGCGTTCTGGCTCGGATCGGCCGGCGACATCTCCTGCGTCACGCCGGCCACGGACAGCGCGAGGTTGTCCTCGATCTGGCCGACGCCGCCATAGGGCCCGAACGTGCGGCCGTTGACCGCGAAGTACACCGCGCCGGCATTGCCGGTGCGGATCGTGGGCGCCTGCTCGGTCGCGGGCACGTTGTAGGTGTCGCCGGGCTGCATCATGCTTTCGAAGATGGTGGCCCCGGCGGCGTCGCGCACGCGCACCCAGGTTTCGGCGGTGGCCAGCACGGTGACGCCGGGCGCGCCGTCCTCGAGCACTTTCGGCCCGGGGAGCGCGGGCTCGGGCTGTGCCGGTGCGGCGGCGGCGAGCGCGCGCGGCGTGGTCACCGGCGACGGCGCGGGGCGATCGAGGTTCAGTTCCGCCACGACGCGGGCAAGATCGTCATCGGTCGCCGGTGCAGCCACCGCGAAGCGCTCGGTCACCGCTTCCTCGGCGAGGGTGACGCCGGAAGTGACGGCCCCGCGGGGGCCGACCGGGCCGTAGGTCCGGCCCGCGACGGCGATGTAGATCGCGCCGGATTCGCCGGCGCGCAATTGCGGCGCCTCGGCGCCGGGCGCGGGCGCCCAGGTGTCGCCTGCGTTGAGGATCCCTTCGTAGAGCATCGCGCCTTCGGCATCGGTCACGCGCACCCAGGACGGTCGGACGGCGATGAGCGTCACGCCCTCTCGCGGGCCCGTGACCGGCGTGTTGCTGCCCTCGCCGCCGAGCACCTCGGCCAGCGTGGCCTCGATCGCCGACGTCGCATTGTTGGCGGTCTGCACGTTCGGCATGTCGTCACGACCGAGGCCGGCGAAGGCGCCGACGCGGGCGGGATCGAGCGTGGAGATCGGGGCGTCGCGCGCGACGAGGACCGGAACGTCGAGCGCCTGCGGACGGTAAAGTCGGTCGAGCGCCTCGTTCGAGGGCGGCGAGAAAACCCCCGCGCTCTCGACCGCCTCGGCCTCGTCCTCGGGCGCGGCCGGGCGGGCGGCGGCGACTGGATCGAGATCCGACAGGACGATCGGCGTCTGGTCGACCGGCGTGACCTGCACGCGCTGGATCTCCTGCAGGACGGTCCAGCCGCCGTAGCCGATGCCGCCGATCAGCGCGACAAGAACGAGCATGGAGCCGATGGCCCCGGGCTCGATCCGCGCAAAGAGGCCATCATTGGCGGGCGCGAAGGGCAGCGCGGGCTGCTTGAACGGATCGCGCGAGGCAGCCTTAGCCGCCGGTTCGGCCGGACGCTCCATGGGACGTTTGACCACCGACGCCTCGGCCGACATGCCGTGGGCGACCGAAAACCCGCTTTCGGCACAGAACGCCTGGAACGTCTCGTCCGGATCCATCCCGAGGTACCGGGCGTAGGAGCGCACGTAGCCGGCGATAAAGCCCGGCGTGTCGAAGGCGGACGGATCGCAGTTCTCGATCGCGGCGATGTAGGAGGCCTTGATCCGCAGCTCGCGCTGGACGTCGAGCAACGACTTGCCCATCGTCGCACGCTCGCCACGCATGACGTCGCCCAGGCGCAGATCAAAATCGTCGAAGCCGCGTGGCGATCCGCCCGCGGTATCGGCCTCGTTCTGCGGAGAAGTCATCCGCCAAGTCATTGCGGTTGCCCTGAAATCACCGTCGATTGTCCCGTGCCTGCGCCAGGCGCGTATCCCCGACCCTACGTCATGGCCGAGTCGCGCTCCTTATTGACCCGACATTAACATAGCATGCGTGATCCGACAGGATTTTGACGCTCAGGCGGAGAGTTCGGCGCGATTCAGCGCACAATGCGACCAAAGCTCGTCCATCGCGTTAACGAGATGGTCGATTTCCCGGGGGCCGTGTACCGGCGACGGCGTGAAGCGCAGCCGCTCGGTTCCGCGCGGCACCGTCGGGAAATTGATCGGCTGGACGTAGATGCCGTAGCCGTCCAGCAGCATGTCCGACAGCTGCTTGGTGTGGACCGGATCGCCGACGATGACGGGAACGATGTGACTGCCGTGATCGATCAGCGGCAGGCCCATCGCCTTAAGCCGGGTCTTGAGGATGGTGGCCTGCGTCTGATGCCGCTCGCGAAGGGCCCGGTCCTGTTTCAAATGCGCGACCGAGGCGGCGGCCCCAGCCGCGACCGCGGGCGGCAGCGAGGTGGTGAAGATGAAGCCCGGCGCGTAGGACCGGATCGCGTCGCACATCCGGGCCGATGCCGCGATATAGCCGCCCATGACGCCGTAGGCCTTGGCCAGCGTACCATTGATGATGTCGAGACGGTGCATCAGGCGATCGCGCTCGGCCACACCGCCGCCACGAGGGCCGTACATGCCGACGGCGTGCACCTCGTCGATATAGGTCAGCGCGCCGAATTCGTCCGCGAGATCGCAGATCGCCTCGATCGGGCCGAAATCGCCGTCCATCGAATAGACGGACTCGAAGGCGATGAGCTTCGGCGCGGCGGGGTCGTCGGCTTCCAGCAATTCACGCAGATGCGCGACATCGTTGTGACGAAAGATGCGCTTGGCGCCGCCGTTGCGGCGAACGCCCTCGATCATCGAGGCGTGGTTCAGCGCGTCGGAATAGATGATGAGACCGGGAAAGAGCTTCGGCAGGGTCGAGAGCGTCGCGTCGTTCGCGATGTAGGCGGAGGTGAACAGCAGCGCCGCCTCCTTGCCGTGAAGATCGGCCAGCTCGGACTCCAGTCGTTTGTGATAGACCGTGGTGCCGGAGATGTTGCGGGTGCCCCCCGAGCCGGCGCCGGTGGCATCCACGGCCTCGTGCATTGCCTCGAGCACCGCCGGATGCTGACCCATGCCGAGGTAGTCGTTGCCGCACCACACGGTGATCGGCGTTTCCGACCCGTCGGGCTTGCGCCATGTTGCATGGGGAAAATGGCCGCGCTTGCGTTCGATGTCGATGAACGTCCGGTACCGGCCCTCTTCGTGGAGTCGGTCGATGGCCTGGTCCAGTTGCGCGTTGTAGTCCACGCCGCGTCTCCCACTTCTGTCGTCGTGCCGCCCGCCTCCGGTCCGGCACCGCCCGCCGTTTCGGGCGTTTCTTCCGGGTATGTCGTGCATATAGAGCACACCGTATCCGAACAACCGCCTAACCGATGACCGAAGGTCGCATCATTGACCTATGTCATACCCGCGCCGCGCCTTTCGGAAACCCGTGGCCGCTGCCGCGACGGCACTCTGGAGGATTCGTCGCTGACGAGGCGGAGCGCGGCAGCGCCCTGCCCCGCTGGACACTGCGCGGGGCCTTGCTACCGTCGGCGCGACTTCTCCGGCCTGAAAGGATTTTCCGCATGTCGACCGACGCCGTGCTTGCCCGAATCGATGCCGACCTGCCCGCCGCGACCGAGCGGCTGTTCGAATTGCTCCGGATCCCGTCGATCTCGACCGATCCAGCCTATCGCGATGCCTGCCGGAGCGCGGCGGAGTGGCTGGTTGCGGATCTCGCCTCGATCGGGGTGGATGCCTCGTTGCGCGACACGCCGGGCCACCCGATGGTCGTCGGTCATGTCGAGGGCGACGGTCCGCACGTCCTGTTCTACGGGCATTACGACGTGCAGCCGGTCGACCCGCTCGAGCTGTGGGACCGCGATCCGTTCGACCCCGCGATCGAGAACACCGAGCACGGCCAGGTGATCCGCGCGCGCGGTGCCTCCGACGACAAGGGCCAGTTGATGACCTTCGTCGAGGCGTGCCGCGCCTTTCACGCGGAGCATGGGCGCATGCCCTGCCACATCACCTTCTTCTTCGAGGGTGAAGAAGAGTCCGGGTCGCCCTCCCTCGTGCCGTTCCTCCATGAGAATGCCGAGGAATTGCAGGCGGATATCGCTCTTATCTGCGACACAGGCCTGTTCGACGCAAAGACGCCTGGCATCGTCACCATGCTGCGCGGTCTGCTGGGAGAGGAGATCGAGATCCAGGGGCCGACGAAAGACCTTCACTCGGGGTTCTTCGGCGGCGCGGCGATGAACCCGATCCGGGTGCTCACGCGAATCCTCGGCGCGCTGCACGACGATGACGGCCGCGTCGCGGTCCCGGGGTTCTACGACGGCGTGCCGGACCTCGACCCGGCCCTGCGCAGCCAGTGGGACGGTCTCGGCTTCGACGCCGCGGCATTTCTTGGCGGTGTCGGCCTTTCGGCGCCCGCCGGCGAACGCGACCGTACCCCGCTCGAACAGATCTGGTCGCGCCCGACGGCCGAAATCAACGGCATCCACGGCGGCTATACCGGCGCGGGCTTCAAAACGGTGCTGCCGGCGCGCGCATCGGCCAAGGTGAGCTTCCGGCTCGTCGGGTCGCAGGACCCCCACGCGATCCGCGAGAGCTTTCGCGACTGGGTGCGCGCCCAGGTGCCTGACGATTGCAAGGTGACGTTCCACGGCCACGGGGCATCACCCGCCTCGGTCATGTCGACCGACCATCCTGCGTTCGAGCGGGCGCGGCAGGCCCTGAGCGCCGAATGGCCTGGCGAGGCGGCATTCGTCGGCGCCGGCGGCTCGATCCCGGTTGCCGGTCACTTCAAGACGATCCTGGGCATGGATGCGATGCTGATCGGGTTCGCACAGTCGGATGACCAGATCCATTCGCCGAACGAGAAGTATGACGTCGACAGCTTTCACCGGGGGATTCGCAGCTGGGCCCGCATCCTCGACGCGCTGCAGTAACGGTTGTCGTCGCCGATGCGTAATTCGCGCAGAATTTGTGGCGAAGCGCACCTGATCGTGGCGCGCTTCGCCGCAATTTCACATAAAATGCGGGTCTTCGGGCCCGAAGCAGCCCGCTACTGACCACTATGGCGCCACAATGCTTAAGGATAGTTTCTCTCATGAGATACTCGATCCGAAAGCAGACGCGGCAGGACTTCGACGCACGGGTGCGTCGGCTTGATCCGCATTACGCGCGCACCGGACAGAGCTCCGGTGCCGCAAAGTCCCGCAACCGGTCTCCGTTGGTCTGGAGCGTGTTCGGCTTCGTGTGGATCTACGTGACCGCAAGCGTGGCCCGCAACCAGGCCTTCCTTCGCGACAGTCTTGCCCAGGGCAACCTGTCGTCGGACGCGCAATACGCGGTGATGGCGGGCCTTGGCGCGATGCTCGCGATCAGCGCGGTGATGGTCCTGTGGCACCTGTCGCGCGTTCTGGTGCGCCGACGCGAACGCCGCGGCGCGAGCACGCCGATCCTCTGCGGCGGCGCGCTGGCGCTGGCGCTGTGCTACACCCCGCCGAGCGTACTGGAGAACGGCCTTCAGATGCTGGATCCGAACACGTCCAAGCTTCTGCGCACGGCGCAGAACACCGTGTCGGACGGGATGGGCATCGACCTCGGTTCGGTAAGCTTCACCTCGCTCAACTGATCTTGACCTTCCGGGTGAGGCATTTTGTGCAGGGCGTTGATCTCGCGCCATATTGCCGTCCTGTCGACGGCCTGCATTGAAAACCTTTCGCATACGCTTCCGGCTTGGTGTCGCGCTTTCCCGAGGAGCGATACCCGCCGCGGTCAGCCGCCCGGCGATGCGAGCCGGCGCACGAGTCCGGTGGCGCTGACCTGACCGGCGAGCGTGTCGCCGCGCGTCACTCCAACTAGATCTGCACCATTCGCGAGTTTCTCCATGACCTCGGTCACCGGGCAATCGTCGGGCACGGTGATTTGGGGCGTTGCGCCGGTCACGGGCTCCATGACGTCGCGGGCACACAGAACGCCGAGCGGGTTCATGTGCGCAACGAACTCCGCTACGTAGTCATCTGACGGATATGCATAAATCTCTTCGGGTCGACCGCATTGCACGATGCGCCCGCCTTCCATGATCGCGATCCGATTGCCGATCTTGAAGGCCTCGTCGAGGTCGTGACTGACGAACAGGATCGTCTTCCTCATCTCGCGCTGCAGTTCCAGCAACTCGTCCTGCAGCTTGGTGCGGATCAACGGATCGAGGGCCGAGAACGGCTCGTCCATCAGCAGGATCGGCGCATCGGTCGCAAAGGCGCGCGCCAAGCCCACCCGTTGCTGCATGCCGCCCGAAAGCTCGGCCACCTTGCGGTCGCCCCACCCGTCGAGCCCGACGAGGCCGAGCTGCCGGTCGACACGCTCTGTACGGTCGGTCCTCGACATGCCGCCGAGTTCCAGCCCCAGCCCCACATTCTCGCGCACGGTGCGCCACGGCAGCAGGCCGAATTGCTGGAAGACCATCGCCACACGGTTGAGCCGCACCCAGCGCAGGTCCTCGTCGGACGCATTGGTGACGTCGATCATGTGCCCACCGGCATTGACCTCGACCTTGCCGCGCACGACCGGGTTCAGCCCGTTCACCGCGCGCAGAAGGGTCGACTTGCCCGAGCCCGACAGCCCCATGAGCACGACGATCTCGCCCTCGGCGACATCGACAGAACAATCGTGCACGCCCAGCACCTGGTCCGTACGCTGCTGGATCGTCGGGCGGTCGAGGCCTTCGTCCATCAGCGGAAGTGCTTCCTGAGGGGCGTTCCCGAAAACGATGGAAACGTTGTCGATTTTCACCGCGGTGCTCATTTGCGGCCTCCCACGTTCAGCATCCGGTCGAGCATGATGGCGACCACCACGATGACGAACCCGCTCTCGAAGCCGAGCGCGGTGTTCACCTGGTTGAGCGCCCGCACCACGGGCACGCCGAGGCCGTCCGCGCCCACCAGCGCAGCGATCACCACCATCGACAACGACAGCATGATGGTCTGGTTGAGCCCGGCCATGATCTGCGGAAAGGCGCTCGGCAATTCGACCTTCCACAGCACCTGGCTGTCGGTCGCGCCGAAGGCCCGCGCCGCCTCGAGCAGTGGCTGCGGCGTCGACGACACGCCGAGATAGGTCAGGCGGATCGGCGCCGGTACGACGAAGATGACCGTCGCCATCAGCCCCGGCACCATGCCGATGCCGAAGAACACGATGGCCGGGATCAGGTAGACGAAGGTGGGCAGCGTCTGCATCAGGTCGAGGACCGGCCGGATCGCCGTGTAGAGGCGCGGCCGGTGCGCGGCCGCAATGCCGATCGGCACGCCGATGCCCATGCACACCACACAGGCGGCCAGGACCAGCGTCAGGCTTTCCAGCGTCTCTTCCCAGTAATCCTGGTTGAGGATGAAGAGGAACCCGAGCGCCACGAAGAGCGCGACCTTCCAGCTGCGCTGCAGCGCATAGGCGATCGCCACGAAGACCGCGATGACGAAGAACGGGTGCGGCGTCTCCATCGCCCACAGCACACTGTCGATCAGCGCTTCCATGGCCCGCGCGAGCGCATCGAGAAGCCAGCCGCCGTAGGTGCGGATTGCGTCGAAGACGATTTCCGCCCCCGTTCCCACCGGGATCTTGTACTCTGTCAGCAATTCAAGCACGGCGTCTCCTCGTCCGCACGGAGTGCGCGCCGCGCCGGCGGCCCAAGGCTCCGCGTCCGATTATTGATTGACGAGTCAATTAATGGCCCGGTAAGCTCATCCCTGCAACCGCTAAGTTTTCAAGGTTTCCAACGCCATGGCAAAAGAGATCGAGCGTCGGCGCGACCTGATCGCCGCGACGATCCGCGAGATCGGGGCGCAGGGAACGCTCAACGTCACGGTCGGCCAGATCGCCAAGCGCGCCGGCGTGTCGCCCGGTCTGGCGTTTCATTATTTCGGCGACAAGGAGGCGCTGTTCCTCGCCGCGATGCGGTGGATCCTGCGCGACTACGGGCTCCAGGTACGCGCGGCGCTCGCCGCCGCCGACGGCCCGGCCGAACGGCTCGACGCGGTGATCGAGGCCAATTTCGCCGAAAGCCATTTCCGCGACGGCGCCGTGGCCGCGTGGCTGAACTTCTACGTCCTCGCACAGCGCTCGACAGAAGCCGCGCGGCTTCTCGCGCTCTACCACAGGCGGCTGCATTCCAACCTCGTGCACGATCTGCGACCGCTGGCCGGAGCGGAAGCGGCGGCGGGCATCGCGGTACGGCTCGCCGCGCTTATCGACGGGCTCTACCTGCGGTTTGCGCTGGCCCGCGACGCGGTCGAGGCCGCGCCTGCCGCAGCCGAGGTGCGCGCAGCGCTCTCGATCGAGCTCGCGGCGGTCGCGGCGCCGACCCCGCGCAGCGCCGCGAGATCGTAGCCGTACCAGTCGAGGATCTCCTCCGCCGCGACCAGCCGTTCGCCGGGTTGTCCCGTCCGGTCCAGCACGAAGGCCCACCCTCCGCCGGGATCGCCGAGCGCGACCGTGCGGGTATCCGCGTCGAGCCAATGCACCCAGAGCGGCCGGCCACCGACGGCAAACCGGCCGGGTCCGGTTTCAACCAGGTCATAGGCTTGGCCTGCGATCCTCATGCGGCCCGGCGCGAACTCGACAGGGGCGCCCGGCGGAACGCCCGCTCCCTCCACGACCACCCAGCGCCCGATCAGCCGGCCCTGGTCAGCGTCGACCTGCGCGCCAACCGGCGCCGACGGGTCGCGCAAACCCGCCACGGGCGCGGGCGCGTCGGCGTCGGGCCCTGCCCGGCCGCAGGCCATAAGGCCGAGCGCGAGGCACAGCGCCGCGAAAGCGCCCCGGTTCCGGCACGCTGTCACCCGCATCGGCGGAGATCCTTGCAATCAAGAAGTGCACCGAAGCACGGAGAGCGGCCGGCGATGAGCGACAGCGAGGACGAAACGCGGCGCCGCCGCGCGCGAAGCCGGCTCTTCGCGCTCCATGCCCGGGCGCATGCCGCCGCGGTCACCCCTCGGCCGACCGACCGCGCGCCGCGGCCCGACGAGGCCCGCGCCTTCCTCGATCGCGCGCTCGCGTCGCTCACGCCGCCGCCCCGTCCGGATCGTCCGGCGCGTCGGCCTCCGACCGGCCCCTGAAGCCCCGCGCCACAACGAATTTTTCGGACGAATCCGCGCGCGACGCCGGCGGCTTCACGTTGGCCACGGTGTCGAAGCGTTGCTTGAGCAGGGTCTGAAGCCCGGTTTCCGCACCGCCGGCCAGCACCTTCGCGACGAAGGTTCCGCCTTCTTCAAGCACGTCGAAGGCCAGTTCTGCCGCCGCCTCGCACAGCGCGACGATCCGCAGGTGATCGGTCTGCTTGTGGCCCGACGACGATGCCGCCATGTCCGACATGACAACGTCGGCGCGGCCGCTCAGCCACGCCTTCACCTTGTCGTCGGCGCCGTCCTCCATGAAGTCGAGCTGGTGCAGTTCGGCCCCGGCGATCGGCTCGACCTCCTGCAGGTCCACACCGATCACCCGACCCTGCGCCTTGCCGGACTTCTCGCCAAGCGCGTTGGTTCGCGCGACCGCCACCTGGCACCATCCGCCGGGCGCGCAGCCGAGATCGACCACACGGGCTCCGGGGACGAGAAACCGATATTTCTCATCCAGTTCGAGGATCTTGAACGCTGCGCGGCCGCGATAGCCCTCGGCCTGCGCGCGCTTGACGTAGGGATCGTTCAGCTGACGCTGCAGCCAGCGTGTCGATGACAGCTTGCGCCCGCGTGCGGTCTTGACCTTGACCTTGAGGTCGCGCTGGCCGCGACCCGACGATTTCTTGCCCGCCACGAGCGCCTCCTGCGGTTTCGAGGCCTCATAGCAGAGGCCCGCGGCGCGGGGAACCGGCCGCGTGTCCCGGCAAAGTGCGCCGCACTCCTCCGGACTCAACGATTTGTTAAGCGTTCGGGCCGATTGACGGGGCGTGCGTCGTTCCCGCGCGGCCCGTCTGTATCCGGCTGCCGTCGCGGGGGCGGCGCTGCGACATCGGGCGTGACACACCCGCAAACACGACAGGACATCGCGGCCGGAGTTCTCCGGCACGCAAGGTCACGGACCTGCTTTCATCTGCCTTGGGGGCTTTCATGGCACGGATCAACGGAACCAGCGACAACGAAGACATCATCGGCACGGCGGGCGAGTTCAACGCGATCGCCGGCAACGCCGGAGACGACTACATTCTGGGGCGCGGGCTCGGCGACTTGCTGCTCGGCGGCCCGGGCAAGGATACGGTGCTCGGCGCGAACGGCGATGACGAGCTCTACGGCTCGCAGGACGACGACACCGTGATCGGCGGCAGCGGTGACGACACGATTGCGGGCGATCGGGGCGACAACCTCCTGATCGGCGGCAACGGCGACGACACGTTCGTCATCAACGCGGCGATCCTCGGCGACGGCTACGACACGATCGCCGATTTCGACGCGGGCCGGGTCCTGCGCGCGATGACCTACCAGGACAGCCTTCTGATCAAGAACGTCACCGACAACACGATCAACCTGGCCCAGAGCCAGAGCGGCACCATTACCGTGAGCATCGACGAGATCCCGGTGGCGACGATCGTCGGGTCCGCCGGCGCCGTCACGGCGGCACAGGTCGCCTCGGTCCTGTCCTTCACCGGCGCGCCGGGTCTGCTGACCACGAACATCAACGGAACGGCCGGCGACGACACGATCGAAGCCGCGGCCGGGTTCGACAACATCATCGCCGGCAATGCCGGGAACGATGCGATCATCGGGGCCGCGCTGGCCGATGTGTTGCTCGGCAATGCCGGCGCGGACACGATCCGCAGCGGGGTCGGCGACGACACGCTCTTTGGCAGCGAAGATGCCGACCGCCTGTTCGGAGAGGCCGGCGACGACGCGCTCGACGGCGATCTGGACGACGATTGGCTCTTCGGCGGGAGCGGTGCCGATACGCTCACCGGCGGGACCGGCGCGGACATTTTCTTCTTTCGGTCCGACGGGTTGGACGGCGCAGCGGATGTCATCACCGACTACGACGCGGCCGCGGGCGACGTGATCGAGATGAGCGGCATCGCGCCCGCCGGCACCGTGCTGACTCAGGCCGGACCCGACGCCGAGCTTTTGGTCGATGGGCAGCCCGTGGCATCGCTGACCGAGACTTTGGCGGGCGACGTCGTCCTCGATTTCACCTGACGCATCGGGAGGCAGCCCCTTGCCCTACGGGTCGCCGTCCTGCGGGATGCCACGCCGTTCGTTCAGAACGGGCCGTCCTCCAGCACGCCCTCGGCCGACATCTGCGCGTAGAGCAATCCTTCGCGCAGACCCCGATCCGCCACCGACAGGCGATCCGTCGGCCAGCAGCGCAACAACGCCTGCAGGATAGCCGCACCGGACATGATCAATGCCTGCCGGTCCTGCCCGATGCGCGGGTCGCGCCGGCGACCGACCGGACCCATCTCGAGGTATTTGCGGATCACCGCCTCGATCTGGTCCGAAGTCATTCGCAAGCCATCGACCTTCGTGCGGTCGTAGCGTTTCAGCCCCAGATGCGAGGCCGCGACCGTCGTGACGGTGCCGGACGTTCCGACGATCTGGAAGCCTTCGCGCTCCTGCTCGTCCTTGTATGGCGCGAATTCGGCGAGGTTTTCCTCGAAGAACCACGACATCAGCGCGTAGCGGGCCGCGTCGTCCTCCACGTCGGAGAACTGATCGCGCAGCGTCGCGACGCCGAGCGGAACCGAGATCCAATCCACCACCTTGGCCGCCGGGAACGGGCTTTCCACGGTGTGGAACCCGGCATGCAGGCGCATGATCGCGCGCGGCCGGTCGCGGTTCGGCACCGACGAGAGGTCGATCCAGACGAGCTCGGTCGAGCCGCCGCCGATATCGACGACGAGGAGCTGTTCGGTGCGGGTCGACACCAGCGGCGCGCAGGAGATCACCGCAAGGCGGGCCTCCTCCTCCGGCTGGATGATCTCGAGCGACAGCCCGGTCTCCCGCTCCACGTGCTTGATGAAGGTGCGCGCGTTCTGAGCGCGGCGGCAGGCCTCCGTCGCGACGAGGCGCATCCGCTTCACGCCGTGGCGCTTGATCTTCTGCTGGCACACGCGCAGAGCCGCGACGGTCCGGCCCATCGACGCACGCGACAGGCGGCCCGTCCGCTCGAGCCCGTGGCCGAGCTGCACGGATTTGGAGAAGCTGTCCACCACGTGGAACTGACTGCCCTTCGGCTGGGCAATCAGCATCCGACAGCTGTTTGTTCCCAGATCCAGAGCGGCATACAGCTCGCTCGGGTCGGGCTTCGCGGGTGCAGTGCTCTCGACCGGTTTCGGGAAAGCGCCCGCACCTCCGGGACGCTTTGGCGCCATGATCTCGTGCGCCTTTCCGATGTCAACTTGAGGTCACGATACGCCCCGGCCCCGACGCGCGCAAGCCTGATGGCATGGGGCGCGGACGGCGCGCGTCGGGTCGCGGGCAGCGTCGCGATGGTCGGAAACGGGCGCGTCGGATGCCGGCGCCCGGCATAGGCTCGTCGTCAATTCAGGAGAACGGTCCATGCCCGACGTCACCATCGTCTACTGGCGCGACATTCCGGCGCAGATCATCGTCGGCCGCGGCCGCAAGGCGGTCAAGCGCCCCCTGCCGGAGCGGTTCGAACAGGCGATCGACCGGGCCGCGATGGCCTCCGGCGCTGCCGGCACCGACGCCTACCTGTCCGAATGGCGCCGCGCCGCGCCCTACGTCGCCGTCGGGACCGACGACGACGCCGTGGCAGAGGCCGAGGCCGCGCGCCTCGCCGCCGCCTTCGATATCGGCCGCCTCGCGGATCTCGCGCGGAACGGCGGCCACGCCTGATGCCCTCGACCGGAGACGTGCGATGACCCTCCTGCCCTTTTCGCGTCGCGCCGCAGGCCGGCCGCGCCCCGGTTCCGACGCGGCACTTGCCGCCATGGCCGCGACCGCGTCGGTCGAGGTGATGCCGCGCACCCTGGCGAAGGTCGAGGACCTCCCTTCGCTCCTGCCGCGCGGCACCCGCGTCTACATCGCCCATATCGACGGCACCTCGATCGAGGACATGGTCGCCGCAGCGGCCCGCCTCTCGGCGGACGGCTACACCGTCATGCCGCACTTCCCCGCCCGCATCATCGCCGACACGGCGACTCTGGATGACTGGATCCGCCGCTACCGCGACGACGCCGGGGTGAGCGAAGCTCTCCTGCTTGCCGGCGGTGTCGCGACCCCGCACGGCGCATTCCATTCGTCGATGCAGCTGCTTGAGACCGGGCTCTACGACAAGCACGGCTTCACTCGGCTGCACGTCGCCGGTCACCCCGAGGGTAACCGCGACATCGACCCCGACGGCGGCGACGCCGCGGTGATGGAGGCGCTGCGCTGGAAACAGGCGTTCGCCGAGCGGTCGGACGCGGAGATGGGGATCGTCACGCAATTCGCCTTCGAAAGCGAACCGCTCATCGCCTGGGCCGACCGCCTGCGCGACGCGGGCATCACCATGCCGATTCATCTCGGCCTCGCCGGACCGGCCAAGCTGCAGACTCTCGTGCGGTTTGCCGTGACCTGCGGCGTCGGCCCGTCGCTGCGCGTGCTGCAGCGCCGCGCGGCGGATGTGACCAAGCTGGTCAAGCCGTTCGAGCCGACAGCGCTCGCGGCCGAGATCGCGGCGGCGCCCCGGCCGAACATCGCCGGGCTGCACCTGTTTCCGCTCGGCGGCATCGCGGCGACGGCCACGTGGCTGGCGCAGATGCGCGGCGACGACGCGGCGCGCGCGGCGCAGCGCGGCGGCGTCTGAGCCCCGGACATGCCGCCTGCACTTCTCTTCGATCTCGACGGCACGCTTCTGCACTCCGATCCGCTCCACGTGGCGGTCTTCATCGAGCTTTATGCCGAGCGCGGCCGCCACATCGATCAGACCTACTACCTCAAGCAGATCCACGGCCGGCAGAACGCCGAGATCTTCTCGCGCGATTTCCCGCAGGAGGATCCGCAGGCGCTGTCCGAGGAAAAGGAAGCGCGGTTCCGCGCCCGCCTGCCCGCCCGGGTCGATCCGATGCCCGGGCTCGGGGCGCTGCTCGACCGGGCCGAGGCCGCCGGCGCGCGCATGGCGGTGGTGACGAACGCGCCGCGCGCCAACGCGCTGGCGATGCTGGGCGCGATCGGCGCGACCGATCGGTTCGAGGCGCTGGTGGTCGGCGACGAATGTGCCCGCGCCAAGCCCGATCCGACGCCCTACCGCGTCGCGATGGAGACGCTCGGCGTGCGCCCCGAGGACGCCATGGCCTTCGAGGACAGCCCGTCGGGCCTGCGCGCGGCGCGCGGCGCAAGCGCCTTCGTCGTCGGCCTGCGCTCTTCGCTGCCGCACGACCGCCTGATCGAAGCCGGCGCCCACGCTTCGATCTCGGATTTTTCAGACCCCGCGCTCGATCCCCTTCTCGAGACCCGTTTCAAGACCGGAGCCCCGCAATGACCCGCACCCTTCTGCATTCCGCGACCCAGACCGCGATCATCGGCTTCGATCAGCCCTTCTGCGTGATCGGCGAGCGGATCAACCCGACCGGCCGAAAGGCGCTCGCCGCCGAGCTCGAGGCCGGCGATTTCTCGACGGTGGAACGGGACGCGCTGGCGCAGGTCGCATGCGGGGCGACGGTTCTCGATGTGAACGCCGGCGTGGTCTACAACTCCAACCCCAACCCCAACGAGACCGAGCCGCCGCTGATGCGCCAGATGATCGAACTGGTCCAGGGTCTCGTGGACGTGCCGCTCTGCATCGACAGCTCGGTGCCTGCGGCACTCGAGGCCGGGCTCGAGGTCTGCGCGGGGCGCCCGCTCGTCAACTCGGTGACCGGCGAGGAAGAGCGGCTGGAGCGGATCCTGCCGCTCGTGAAGAAATACGACGTGCCGGTCGTGGCGATCTCCAACGACGACAGCGGCATTTCGGAGGATCCCGAGGTCCGCTTTGCGGTGGCCAAGAAGATCGTGGAGCGCGCCGCCGACCACGGGATCGCGGCGCACGACATCGTGGTCGATCCGCTGGTCATGCCGGTCGGCGCGATGGCAACGGCCGGGCTGCAGGTCTTCGCGCTGGTGCGCCGCCTGCGCGACGAGCTTGGCGTGAACACGACCTGCGGCGCCTCGAACATCTCGTTCGGTCTGCCGCACCGGCACGGTATCAACACCGCGTTCCTGCCGATGGCAATGGCGTCGGGCATGACCTCGGCCATCATGAACCCCTGCGCCCTGCCGCTGTCGCCGGCGAAGATCGCTGCGAAACGGGCCGAGTTCGAGGCGGCGGGCGTCATCCTGCCCGACGGACTGGACGACGAGGCGTTCTGCCAGATGTTCAACCTCGGCTCGACGCAGGCACGGCCCGGGGCCGAGATGACGGCCATCCGTGCCGCGAACTTCCTGACCGACAACGATCCCTCCGGAGCGGCCTGGATCCAGCACAACCGCCCGCCGGCCGAGCCCGGCGCTGCCGCAGGCGGCCGGGGCGGACGCCGTCGGCGGCGCGCCTGAGGGATAATGGAAGAACGCCGCACGCCCGGTCCGCCGGACGCGCGGCTCGGACTTCGCCCACCGCCTGAAGTCAGGCCGTCAAGCCTCTGCCTTCGCGGCCTTCTTTTCCGCCTTGACCTTCTCGGCCAGATCCCGGGCGATCGCGAACGCACCCTGGATCTTGTCGCGGTCCCGCTTCCAGTCGCGGCGGACGACGATCTTGTTGTCCTTGACCTTGGCCAGCCCGTCCTGGGCCTTGATGAACTCGACGAGGCCCTGCGGCGAGGCGAACTTGTCGTTGTGGAACTGGATCGTCGCGCCCTTCGGCCCGCCGTCGAGCTTGGCGATCCCGGCCCGCTTGCACATGGCTTTGATCCTCACCACCAGGAGCAGCGTGTTCACCTCTTTCGGCAGCTTGCCGAAGCGGTCGATCAGCTCGGCGGCGAAGCCTTCCAGTTCCACCTTGGTCGTCAGTTCGGACAAACGGCGGTAGAGGCCGAGCCGCACGTCGAGATCGGGAACGTAATCCTCGGGGATCAGGACCGGCACGCCCAGATTGATCTGCGGCGCCCATTGATCGCTGCCGACATCCGGCAGGCCGTCGGTCTCTCCGGCGCGGATCTTGGCGATCGCCTCTTCCAGCATCGACTGGTAAAGTTCGTAGCCGACCTCGTGCATCTGGCCGGACTGCTCTTCGCCGAGAAGGTTGCCCGCGCCGCGGATATCGAGATCCTGCGAGGCGAGCGTGAATCCGGCTCCGAGCGTGTCGAGCGAGCCTAGAACGCGCAGCCGCTTTTCGGCCGTGGCCGTCAGTTTCGCCCGCGGCTTCGTCGTCAGGTAGGCATAGGCCCGCGCCTTGGACCGTCCGACCCGGCCGCGGATCTGGTAGAGTTGCGACAGGCCGAACATGTCGGCGCGGTGCACGACCATCGTGTTGGCCGACGGAATGTCGAGCCCGGACTCGACGATCGTCGTCGCCAGCAGCACGTCGTACTTGCCGTCGTAGAACGCGTTCATGCGATCATCGAGCTCGCCCGCCGCCATCTGGCCGTGCGCCACGACGTAGCTCAGCTCGGGCAACTGCTCTTTCAGAAACTCCTCGAGCTCCGGCAGGTCCTTGATCCGCGGACAGACATAGAAGCTCTGCCCGCCGCGATAATGCTCGCGCAGAAGCGCCTCGCGGATCGTCACCGGGTCGAACTCGGACACGTAGGTGCGGATCGACAGGCGATCGACCGGCGGCGTGCCGATGATCGACAGGTCGCGCACGCCGGTCAGCGACATTTGCAGCGTGCGCGGAATCGGCGTCGCTGTCAGCGTCAGGACGTGCACGTCCGAGCGAAGCGCCTTCAGCCGCTCCTTGTGACTCACCCCGAAATGCTGCTCCTCGTCGACGATCAGCAGGCCGAGATTGTTGAAGCGCACGTTCTTCGACAGCAAGGCGTGGGTGCCCACGACGATATCGACCGTGCCCTTCGACAGCCCCTCGCGGGTCTGGTGCGCCTCTTTCTGCCCGACGAACCGGGACAGGCTGCGCACCTCGAGCGGGAAGCCTCGGAACCGCTCGGCGAAGCTCTTGATATGCTGCCGCGCAAGCAGTGTCGTCGGCGCGATCACGGCCACCTGCACGCCCGACATGGCCGCGACAAAGGCCGCGCGCATCGCCACTTCGGTCTTGCCGAAACCGACATCGCCCACGATCAGGCGATCCATCGGATGCCCTGATTGCAGGTCGGCCATCACGTCCTCGATGGCGCGAAGCTGGTCGTCGGTTTCCTCGTAGGGGAACCGCGCCGAGAACGCGTCCCACGCGCCGGGCGGCGGGTCCATGATCGGCGCCTTGCGCAGCGCGCGTTCCGCGGCGATCCGGATGAGCCGGTCGGCCATCTCGCGGATGCGTTCCTTGAGCCGTGCCTTCTTGGCCTGCCATGCGCCGCCGCCGAGCTTGTCGAGAAGCCCCTCTTCGTGACCGTACTTCGACAGCAGCTCGATGTTCTCGACCGGCATGTAGAGCCGTGCGCCCTCGGCGTACTCGAGGAGCAGGCACTCGTGCGCCGCGCTGGCCGCGGTGATGACCTCCATCCCCTTGAAGCGTCCGATCCCGTGGTCGACGTGCACCACCAGGTCGCCGGGGCTCAGCGCCTGGACCTCGGTCAGGAAGTTCTCGGCCCGCCGCCGTTTCTTCGGCTGGCGGATCAGCCGGTCGCCCAGGACGTCCTGCTCGGAGATCACGGTCAGGCGGCGGTCGCCGAACGGGCCCTCGAAGCCGTGCTCGAGCGCCCACACCGCGAGGTGCAGCCCGCGCTTGCCGATGCGCGTGCCGTCCGTGATCGGGATGGCTTCGCTCAGGCCCTCGTCCGAGATCAGTCCTTCGAGCCGCTCGCGCGCGCCTTCGGAATACGACGCGACGACCACCGGACCGGCTTCGAGCTTCGCGCGAACATGATCGGCGAGCGCGCTGAAGAGGTTCACGTTTTCCTGCTGGCGCTCGAGCGAGAACGATTTCCCGATGCGTCCGCCAGCGTCGGTCACGCCAGGCCCGCTGGCCTGTTCGAGCGGGTGGAAGCGCACCACGCGCCGATCCGCCACGGCCGCGTCCCACGCGGCCTCGTCGAGATAGAGGTTTTCGGGCGGGCACGGCTTGTACACGGTGTCGGACTTGCGGTCCTTCATCGCGTGTACGCGCGTTTCGTACTGATCGACGATCGACTCCCAGCGCGCGATGTGCTGCGGGCGGGTCTGGTCGTCGCAGGTGACCGGGGCGCCGGGCAGGTAATCGAAGAGCGTCTCGAGCCGTTCGTGGAAGAACGGCAGCCAGTGCTCCATGCCCTGATGCTTGCGCCCTGCGCTGACCGCCTCGTAGAGCGGGTCGTCGGATCCGGCGGCGCCGAACTCGATCCGGTAGGACTGCCGGAAGCGGCGGATCGCCGCCTCGTCGAGGATCACCTCCGACACGGGCGCCAGCTCGACACGGTCGAGCGTTTCGGTCGTGCGCTGGCTGCCAGGGTCGAAGCGGCGCGCCCCGTCGAGCACGTCGCCAAACAGGTCGAGCCGGACCGGGCCGCCCTCGCCCGGCGGGTAGACGTCGATGATCCCGCCGCGGATCGCGTAGTCGCCGGGCTCCAGCACGGTCGGCGCCTGCGAAAAGCCCATCCGCACGAGGAAGCTGCGCAGCGCATCCTCGTCGATGCGCCCGCCCACGTCGGCGACGAATGCCGCCTCGCGCAGCACATCGCGCGCGGGAATGCGCTGCGTCGCCGCGTTGAGCGTCGTCAGAAGCACGAAGCGGCGAGGCGCGCCGTGCACCAGCGCGGCCAGCGTCGCCATCCGCGCCGCCGAGATGTCGGCATTGGGTGACACGCGATCGTAGGGCAGACAGTCCCATCCGGGAAAATGCAGCACCGGCATGTCGGGCGCGAAGAACGCGAGCGCATCGCGCATCTGCGCGAGCCGCTTGTCGTCGCGCGCGACGTGGATCACCGGGCCGTCGCGCGCCTCGTCGAGCACGAGCGTGGCATCGAAACCCTCGGGCGCGCCGCCCTTGGTGACATGAGATTTCTGGGAGGTCTGGGCAGCCATGGCCCGCGTCATTTGGGCCATGGCCCGGGCTGCGTCAACTGCCGAACGGGCCTACCGTCATGTTCATGAACATGCCCCACATCGTGGTGACAAGCACCGACAGGATCCCGATGGCCTGGACCGCGACGCGATGCCGCGCCAGCATGCGCCGCAGATCGCGGCCGCTCGCCGCCTGCGCGCGCAGACGCGCCGCCGTGCGCACCGACAGGAGCGCCACGAGCGACATCGGCATGCCGAGCAAAAAGAGCGCCTGCGCGATCTCGAGCCAGAAGCCGAAGCCGAGCACGGCCAGCGTGGTCAGGACGAACGAGCCGACGATCACGAGGATCAGACCGGCCTCTTCGGCGATCAGCAGGATGCGGTTCACGTTGATGCGCACGAGATCCTCGAGATCGCGCTCGGCCACCCCGCCGAGTCGTCCCGCGCGTCCGACCATGTCGAAGGGAACGCCGAGAACCCAATGGCTCGCGGTCGACCACATCACGGCAAGGGCGATCCAGAACCAGAGATTGGAGAAGGATCGCATGTCGATCACTTCGAAGATCGTATCGTACCAGTCCACGCCGGCTCCGCTGTCTTTCCTGTCGCCCGGTCCCGCCGCGCCCGGACGACGCCTTGTCCGACGAGCCTTGGCCGATGCGCCGCGGGAAGACAAGAATGCCGCGCCCTGCGGACCGGATTTGCCCCGCGCCGGGGCGAAAGGGGCACGCGGGAAGCGCCCGGGGCTTGCGCCCACGCGCCCGCACACCCATCGTCCGGCGCGGATCGACACCCAGAGGACTTTCGCCATGCAGCCCGTTCAAGCGCCCTTCCCCGCGACCCGCTTCCGCCGCACCCGCGCCTCTGCGCCGATGCGCGCGCTGGTGCGCGAGGGCAGCCTCGCGCCGTCGGACTTCATCTGGCCGGTCTTCGTCCGCGACGGCGACAACCTCAGCGAGGACATTGCGTCGATGCCCGGTGTCGCGCGGCTGTCGGTCGACCGGGTGGTGGCCGCAGCGCGCGAGGCCGCGAGCCTCGGCATCCCGGCGATCTGCCTGTTCCCCTACACCGATCCGGCGAAAAAGACGAAGGACTGCGCCGAGGCGTGGAACCCCGACAACCTCTCGAACCGCGCGACCCGGGCGATCCGCGAGGCCGGGATCGACATCGCGGTGATGACAGACGTGGCGCTCGATCCGTACAACATCGACGGACAGGACGGCTTCGTGCGCGACGCGGACGGCTACGTCGTCAACGACGAGACGGTGGAGGCCCTGGTCCGGCAGGCGCTGAGCCAGGCCGCGGCGGGCGCGGACATCATCGGGCCGTCGGACATGATGGACGGGCGCATCGGCGCGATCCGCGCCGCGCTCGAGGCCGAAGGGCATCGCAACGTGGCGCTCCTGAGCTACGCCGCGAAATACGCCTCGGCCTTCTACGGGCCGTTTCGCGACGCGGTGGGCGCCTCGGGCGCGCTGAAGGGCGACAAGACCACCTACCAGATGGATCCGGCGAACGGCGACGAGGCGCTTCGGCTCGTGGCGCGCGATCTTTCGGAAGGGGCGGACATGGTCATGGTGAAGCCCGGGATGGCCTATCTCGACATCTGCCGGCGGGTGAAGGACGCCTTCGGCGCGCCCACCTTCGCCTACCAGGTCTCGGGCGAATACGCGATGCTGGCCGGCGCGGCCGCCAACGGCTGGCTCGACGGCGACCGGGTCATGCTCGAGAGTCTGACCGCCTTCAAGCGCGCGGGCTGCGACGGCGTGCTGACCTACTTCGCCCCGGCGGCCGCGCGGCTTCTCAACGGGTAGCGGTGTCCCGCTCAACGGCCCCAACCAGAGGTGACAATCCGCCGAAGACCGGGTACCTTCCACGGGCAACCGGCAGGAAATCGCCGGGCACGAGGCAGTCAGACACACGGCGGAGCGGAGCGGTACATTCATGGGCAACATCACACGGCGCGGGCTCGTCCTGGGCGTCGGCGCGGCACTCGCGCTGGCAGCGTGCAACAACGGCGTGGGCAGCACGGGGCCCCAGCGCATCGATGCTCGGGTCGACGCGACGCTTGCCGCGCTCTACCGGCAATATCCCGGCACCCAGCAACTGCGCGACAAGTCGACCGGCATTCTGGTGATGCCGCTGGTGACCGAGGCGGGACTCGGGCTCGGCGGCGCCTACGGGCGCGGCGCGTTGCGGGTCAACGGCGCAACGGTCGACTACTACTCCACCACCCGCGCCTCGGCCGGCCTGCAGATCGGCGCACAGCAATATGCGCACGTCCTGTTCTTCATGACCGAGAGCGCGCTGACGAACTTCCGCCGCTCGCCCGGCTGGACCGCGGGCGCCAACGTGGAATACGCGATCCCCGAGGGCGGCGAGACACTGGCGGCCGAAACGCTGACCTCCACCTCGCCGGTCATCGCGGTGATCTTCGGCCAGTCCGGCCTGCGCGCGGGCGCGACCGTCGAAGGCACCAAGTACACCCGCATCATTCCCTGATCCGTTCCGGATCCGGCAGCGCGGGCGCCTTGGGCGCCCGCACGTGTCTGGCCCGGCCCGCGCGGGGCGCGGCTCGGTCCGACGAGAGGGCGCGGCCCTCTCTTGGCCTGCGGCCAATTCACTCCCGGGGTTTTCCGGCAAGATGAAGTGCCGGCCGGCGGCGCCCACAGGTGTCGGCGGCAGCTGCGCCGCGCTCAGGCGGCCGTCTTGCACCGCGCCGCGCTCAGGCGGCCGTCTTGCACAGCGCCGCGCTCAGGCGGCCGTCTTGCACAGCGCCGCGCTCAGGCGGCCGTCTTGCACAGCGCCGCGCTCAGGCGGCGACGCGCGCCTCGCGGATGAGGCGGAGGATGTCCTGCGCGGCCTCGGGGATGTTGGTGCCCGGCCCGAAAATCGCCTTGACGCCGGCCTTCTGGAGGAAGGCGTAATCCTGCTGCGGGATCACCCCGCCG
Source organism: Roseivivax jejudonensis (assembly GCF_900172265.1). GTDB lineage: Bacteria > Pseudomonadota > Alphaproteobacteria > Rhodobacterales > Rhodobacteraceae > Roseivivax > Roseivivax jejudonensis. The sequence goes on from NZ_FWFK01000002.1 coordinate 144,833, forward strand.
CAGATCACAAGGATGTCCTCGGCGCCCTGGGCGCGCAGCGCCTCGATCAACTGCGGTGCGAGCGTCTTGTGCCCGGCGGCCTGCGACGAGATGCCGATGACGTGGACGTCGTTGTCGACGGCGTCCTGCGCGGCCTCCTCGGGCGTCTGGAAGAGCGGGCCCACGTCCACGTCGAAGCCGATATCGGCGAAGGCGGTCGCGATGACCTTGGCGCCGCGGTCGTGGCCGTCCTGGCCCATCTTGACCACCAGCATCCGGGGGCGGCGGCCTTCCTCCTCGGCAAACTCCTCGACCGCCTTCTGGATCGCGGCGAAGCCCTCGTCGCCCTCGTATGCGGCGCCGTAGACCCCGGCGAGCGTCTTCACCTCGGCCCGGTGACGGCCGAACACCTTTTCCATCGCCATCGATATCTCTCCGACCGTTGCGCGCGCCCGCGCGGCCTCGACCGCGGCGGCGAGCAGGTTTCCGTCCTCGCGGGCGACACGCTCCAGTTCGGCCAGCGCCGCGTCGCAGGCCGGCTGGTCGCGGGTCTCGCGGATGCGTTTCAGCGCCGCGACCTGGCTGTCGCGCACCACCGAGTTGTCGATGTCACGGATGTCGAGATCGTCCTCCTTGGCGCGGCGGTACTTGTTGACCCCGACGATGACGTCCTCGCCGCGGTCGATCATCGCCTGGCGGGTCGCCGCGGCCTCCTCGATCCGGAGCTTGGGCATGCCCGAGGCCACGGCCTTGGTCATGCCGCCCATGCCGTCGACCTCTTCGATCAGGTCCCATGCCTTTTCGGCAAGGTCGTGGGTGAGTTTCTCGACGTAGTAGGAGCCGGCGAGAGGATCGACGACGTTGGTGACGCCGGTTTCCTCCTGCAGGATCAGCTGGGTGTTGCGCGCGATCCGGGCCGAGAAATCGGTGGGCAGCGCGATCGCCTCGTCGAGGGCGTTGGTGTGCAGCGACTGGGTGCCGCCGAGAACGGCCGACATAGCCTCGTAGGCGGTGCGGATGACATTGTTGTAGGGATCCTGCTCGGACAGGGACACGCCGGAGGTCTGGCAATGGGTGCGCAGCATCTTGGAGCGCGGGTTCTGCGCGCCGAGATCGGTCATGATCCTGTGCCAGAGCATCCGCGCCGCCCGGAGCTTGGCCGCTTCCATGAAGAAGTTCTTGCCGATGGCAAAGAAGAAGGACAGCCGGCCGGCGAAGCGGTCGATGTCCATGCCGCGCGCGACGGCGGTCTCGACGTATTCCTTGCCGTCGGCGAGGGTGTAGGCGAGTTCCTGCACGAGGTTCGCGCCGGCCTCCTGCATGTGGTAGCCCGAGATCGAGATGGAGTTGAAGCGCGGCATCTCGTTCGAGGTGTACTCGATGATGTCCGCGATGATCCGCATCGAGGGTTCGGGCGGATAGATGTAGGTGTTGCGGACCATGAACTCCTTGAGGATGTCGTTCTGGATGGTTCCCGAGAGCACCGACGCGTCGTGGCCCTGTTCCTCGCCGGTGACGATGAAGCTGGCGAGGACCGGGATCACCGCACCGTTCATGGTCATCGAGACCGACACCTGGTCGAGCGGGATGCCGTCGAACAGGACCTTCATGTCCTCGACCGAGTCGATGGCGACGCCCGCCTTGCCGACGTCGCCGACGACGCGCGGGTGGTCGCTGTCGTAGCCGCGATGCGTGGCGAGGTCGAAGGCCACCGAAACGCCCTGCTGTCCCGCGTCGAGCGCGCTGCGGTAGAAGCGGTTGGACTCCTCTGCCGTGGAGAAGCCCGCGTACTGGCGGATCGTCCAGGGGCGGCCGGCATACATCGTGGCCTTCACGCCGCGGGTGAACGGTTCCAGCCCCGGCATGGAGCCCAGATGCGGCAGACCCTCGATATCCTCCGCGGTGTAGAGGGGCTGGATGTCGATCCCCTCCAGCGTTTTCCATGTCAGGTCATCGATCGAGCGGCCCTTGAGCTCTTTCTCAGCCAGAGCCTTCCAGTCGGTCTTGGTCACCGGCATCGTCTTGTCCTCTTCTGTCCGCCGCCGACGTCGCGGTCTGCGCCGCGCGGGCCGGATCGGCATCCTCCACATACCGCGCGAGGCCGTCGGCACCCGCGCGCAACCAATAGAGATCGTCGCGATAGGCCTCGCGCATGGACGCCGCGGCCGCGTCCGGGATCGGCGCCCAGCGGCCGTCCCGCAGGCAGGGCGCGGCCGGGTGGCCGGCGTCCGAAAGGTCTGCCGCGAGCACGGCAGACGACGGCGCACGGTTGGCCCGGAACGCGCCCGGCGCGGCGCGCGGCGGGACCGGATCGGCGGTGAGCGCGGCCATCAGCGCGTCGGGCGCATCGGCGAAGCGTTCGAACGGGGTCACGACGATCGCGGTGTCCGGCAGCGCGCAGGCGAGGTCCGTCACCACGTCGCGCCAGCTGCGCCGCGCCGCGACGATCGCGGCGAGCGCCACGGGATCCGGCGGCGGCGCGGAACGGGTCACGAGATAGGCGAGCAGCGAGGTCCACCAGCTGTCCTGCGCGCGGATCTGCAATACCGCGCGGGTCGGCCGGAACGCCGCGCCAAGGCGCGCCATCCGCTCCCCGATATCGGGATAGAGCCTGCGCGCCCGCAGGCATGCGCGCGGCGTGCCGATCATGTTCTCGTCGCTGACGACGAGGCAGCGGGTTCCGCGCGCCGCCTCCGCCGCGCTGGCAAGGCGCACCCGGCCGACGTCGCGCGGACGGGCCGTGCGCGCGGCGACATTGTGAAGCAGCCCGGTGCGCGTGCGCCGCGGATCCCACACCGTCACCCCACGGGCCGCCAGCGGGGCCGCGACGGAGCGGGCGTAGCACTGGAACGAGGTCGAGGCACTGCGATGCGCCCCGAGGTGCAGAACGACGTTCATGTCGGGCTCCCGGCTGATGCGCTCGGGAGGATGGCGGGCGGTGCGTGAGGACGTCGTTAACGTTAAAATGCACTGGATCGGCGTCGATCGCGGCGGCGCCGCGCGGCGTTCTGACAATTTCGTGGCGCGTTGCCGCAACACGATACCCAAGCGGCACCCGAAAGCCTATATGCGGGGTGATGACCAAGATGCTGACAACCCTCGCAATCGCGCTCTTCACCGCGGCCGCCCTCCCCGCGCAGACCGGCAGCGCGGCCGACGGATCGGCGAGCGACGAGCTTATCGTTCCGGCCGAGGGCCGGACGCTCGAAGAGTTCCGCTGGATCAAGCGCCCGGTGGTCGTATTCGCCGACAATCCGGCCGATCCTCGATACGTCCAGCAGATGCAGTACATCACCGAACGCGCCGACGCGCTGCTCGAACGGGACGTTGTTGTCATTACCGACACCGACCCCGCCGCGCGCACGGCAATCCGCGAAGCGCTGCGACCGCGCGAGTTCATGCTGGTGCTGATTGCCAAGGACGGCAGCCGCATCCTGCGCAAGCCGTTTCCGTGGTCCGTGCGGGAGTTGACGCGATCGATCGACAAGCTGCCGGCCCGCCAGCAGGAGGTGCGCGACAGCCGCATGGAGCCGGGCTGACCGCGTGGCGCGTTGATTTCGGCAGCGGGCGTGCGTATATCTTGGGCATGGCAGGCCCGGACGGCCCGGGATGCCCATGAAGGAACGCGATATGTCGAACGCACCGAAATCGCCGCCTCCTATCGCTGGTCAGACCGGGCCCCGGCCCGGCTACTGAATCCGCGCGCGCTGCGCATGCGTGCCAGGCTGTGGTCGAGCGCGGACAGAGCCGTGCGACCCATCTCCAACGCCTCGAGCTTCAATGAGATGTAATCCGTGTACATCTTGATCCGCTGTGACTGGCTCACGCGGCCGAACGCGTCCGCACGCAGGTCGGCGATCATCGCCTCGATCGCGAACACCTGGTTGTAGTACCGCACGACCGGCTGAATCGCGTGCTCCGGCAGCAGGTGGACCTCCGCGATCATGGCCTGGAACACAGTGTCGTTGCGCTCGGTCGGAATCAGCGGAACGTAGTCGGGGTCGCGCTCCATCACCTCGACCATCTCGCGCCACGCCTCGTTGAGGTCGAAGGCGGGATTGCCGAGAATGTCCACGTAGTGCTGGATCTCGGCGCGCAGTGCGACCTGCAGATCCTCCTGTCGCACGCGGCGGTGACGCCGCTCGCGCCCGCGTTCGCGCAGGCCCGCCACGAACCAGCCGACCGACGCAACCGCCGCCCCGACGAGAGCGGCGGCAAAGCGCGGATCGGCATTGGTGGCGACGTCGGTCATGACGTTACTCGAATTCCATGATCACGTCGTCGACGGCAAGGCTGTCGCCCTCGCCCGCGTTGATCTTGGACACGCGCGCCTTTTTCTCGGCGCGCAGGATGTTCTCCATCTTCATCGCCTCGACGGTCACAAGCGCCTGTCCCTCCTGCACCTCGGCGCCCTCGGCGACGTGAAGCTTCACCACCAGACCCGGCATCGGGCACAGCAGCATCTTGGAGGTGTCGGGCGGCTCCTTTTCCGGCATCTGGCGGGCCAGCTCGGCCTGCCGCGGGGTGCGCACGTGAACCCTGAGGTCTGCGCCGCGCGTCCGGATCCGGAAACCGCCCGAGATCTTGCCGACCTTCAGGACGAGCGGCGCGCCGTCCACGTCCATCCGTGCGAGCTGATCCCCGGGCGTCCAGTCGCCGGTGACGCGATGCTCCTTGCCGTCGGCGAACCGCACGGTCGCGCCATCGCGATCGGCGGCGACGGTCATGTCGAAATCGACGCCCTGCACCGCCACGTTCCAGGCATCGCCCACCTTGCGTTCGTGGTTGTCGAGCGTTCCCGAAATGCGCGCGCGCCGGATTTCCGCGACGCGGTTCATCGCGGCCGCCGCCGCAGCGATGCGGCGCAGCGCGGCTTCGTCGAGCGTCACGCCGCCGAACCCGTCGGGATATTCCTCGGCGATGAAGGCGGTCGTGATGTCGCCCGACACGAACTTCGGGTGATCCATCACCGCCGACAGGAACGGCAGGTTGTGGCCGATTCCCTCGACCTCGAACCCGTCGAGCGCGTTGCGCATGCCTTCGATCGCGTCGCCGCGCGTGGGACCCCACGTGCAGAGCTTCGCGATCATCGGGTCGTAATACATCGAAATCTCGCCGCCCTCGAAGACGCCGGTGTCGTTGCGCACCACCGCGGCCTCGATGTCGAGCTCGGCCGGCGGGCGATACCGGGTCAGGCGGCCGATCGATGGCAGGAAGTTGCGATACGGATCCTCGGCGTAGAGCCGGCTTTCGATCGCCCAGCCGTTCAGCTTCACGTCGTCCTGCGTGATCGTCAGCGCCTCGCCATTGGCGACGCGGATCATCTGCTCCACCAGGTCGATGCCGGTGATCAGCTCCGTCACCGGATGCTCCACCTGCAGGCGGGTGTTCATCTCGAGGAAGTAGAAGTTCTTGTCCCCGTCGACGATGAACTCGACCGTGCCGGCGCTGGTGTAGCCCACGGCCTTGGCCAGCGCGCAGGCCTGTTCGCCCATCTTTTTTCGCGTCTCGGCGTCGAGAAACGGCGAAGGGGCCTCCTCGATCACCTTCTGGTTCCGGCGCTGGATCGAGCATTCGCGCTCGCCCAGGTAGATGCAGTTGCCATGCGCATCGGCCAGCACCTGGATCTCGATATGACGCGGCTGGGTGACGAACTTTTCGATGAAGATGCGGTCGTCGCCGAAGCTGCTAGCCGCCTCGTTCTTGGACGACTGGAAACCCTCGCGCGCCTCGTCATCGGTCCAGGCGATGCGCATGCCCTTGCCGCCGCCGCCGGCGCTCGCCTTGATCATGACCGGGTAGCCGATCTCGGCAGAGATCTTCACGGCCTCCTCGGCATCCTCGATCAGGCCCATGTAGCCGGGCACGGTCGACACACCGGCCTCTTGGGCAATCTTCTTGGAGGTGATCTTGTCGCCCATCGCCTCGATCGCGCCTTTCGGCGGGCCGATGAAGGCCACGCCGGCGGCCTCGAGCGCCTCGGCGAATTTCGGGTTTTCGGACAGGAAACCGTAGCCGGGATGCACTGCCTGCGCGCCGGTGTCGCGGATCGCCGCCATCACGTTGTCGATCACGATGTAGGACTGGTTCGCAGGGGCCGGTCCGATCCGCACCGCTTCGTCGGCCATTGCGACATGCAGCGCGCTCTTGTCGGCATCGGAATAGACCGCCACCGTCCTGATGCCCATCGCGCGCGCGGTCTTCATGACCCGGCAGGCGATCTCGCCCCGGTTCGCGATCAGGATCTTGTCGAACATCTCCGTCCCTTTCTCGTGAGGTTTCTTGTTTTCGCGTCCCGCCACGGCGCCGGCCCGACGCCAGCCCCCGACACGACAAAAGGCCACCGGAGCGATGTGCCCCGATGGCCTCTCATTACGTCTCCGCGGCGGGCCGTGACGGCCCGCGTGCGGATCAGATCAGTTGCACAGCTGCGGCGTGACGTCGTCGCAGACAACGCCGCCGGCTGCGCCGACCGCGGCGCCGACGGTGCCGTCACCGCCCGTGGCGCGGTCGACGAGATAGCCTGCGCCGGCACCGGTCGCGGCGCGCGGCAGGTCAGAGCTCTCGCACGCGGCGAGGCTGGCGCCGAGGACACCGACGACGGTGGTAAGCTTGGCGATCTTGAGCATCTCAGAAACTCCCTACATTCCGATTTCGCGTTATAAGCGTACGCGCGAGAAACCGTCTTCCGTCGTTTCCTGTTCCAAGAAAACCCCGCATTCACGCGAGTTTGAGCGACACTCCGCCGGCTCGTGCCGAAATAGGCGCCGAACTGCCGGAGGCAAAGCCGACACACGCCACGGTGGAACGGGAAAAATCCGGGCGGCCGGTCAGGGGATTGCCCGGACCGCCCGGAAGGGGAAGGGTTACGGTGCGCCGCGGATCGAGGTGTGCAGATCCGTCGCGCGGTTGACCCAGCTTGGGACACCCGAACGCTGACAGAGGGTTGACGCCGTTCCAAGCGCCCGATGCACGCCGCGCGGGTATCGGCCCGTTCCTGCCCAAAGCCGCGGTTGATCGGCAGCATCATGCCCAGAACTCCGGATCGAACGCTTCGGGAAAGCTTGCGCGCGCCACCGGCTCATCGATCACCAGCAACGCATCGTAGGATTCGGGGTCGAACGGATCCTCGGCCGGCTTGACCTCGCGGCCCAGAAGCCACGACAGGCGCCCGGCGTCGAGATTGCCGCGTTCGAACGGCTCATCGCCGAAATGGTGCCAAAGGGCGGCGAGAAACGCGGTGTCGGCCCGCCGGTCCGGTGGGCGACGGTCGGCATAGCGCTCCCGCCGGGTCAACGGCGTAGCCCCCTTCGGGTTCGCGCGACGGATTGTGAACTGGTAGTCGGAGCCGGGAAGACGGCTCGGGAATCCGCGATGCTTCAGCATGGGCCCGCCTCCGGTGATCGGACGGCGTGCGGAGGGCCCGGGGTCGGGACGGATCGTGGTCCGATCCGTCCCTCGATCCGATTACTTGTACTTGCCGGTGTAGACCGGCTCCGTGGTGATCGGCTCGGGCTCGACAACCACGACTTCTTCCTCCTGCTGGCCGCCACATGCGGACAGAGCGGCGACGAAGCCGAAGAGGGCGATGAGCTTAACCGTGTGGGACATTCTCGTCTCCTGTCAGTGTTCCAAAGGCGTGTTGCACCCGATTTCGGGCACCACCTCCGAAGGGATGTAGTAGTCACGTTTCTGCGACCACCCCCCAAACTATCGGAATTTCCGGGACTTGCACATGCTGCCCTGTGGCGACGCGCCGCATGTGCCGCGAAAGTCGCAATATGGGTATGTCGCGCACGCCGAAACACCAGATCTTGTGGATTCATTAGAACGCCTCCCAGATGCAGGAATCGCCCGAAATCGAATACGCCTCGAACACCTGAACGATGCCGGGCCGCGCGGCTCCGAACTCGGTCGGTTCCGCCGAAAGACTGATGACAACCCGCTCCGGGACGCCGTCTTCGGCGGCATCGAGAGTCGGCAGGACGACGTCGGCGCAAAGCGCATCGAGATCGCGCGACAGTCGCGGCAGGTCTTCCACCAGTCCCGGGAGGTCCGGCGCCACGAACCGCCAGCGCTCGGGCTCGCCCTCGTCGCGGCGCACCTCCAGAAGCTGCGCGCGAAGACCGGACGGCAGGTCGTGGACGGCCGCAAGCGCCTCCTGTGCGGATAGCGCCTGCGCCAAGCCGATGCCGGATCCCAATGTCAGGGTCATCGCTGTCCACCAGGGGCAGCCCCGGCCCCTTTTCAGGGCTCCTCCCGCCGGGGCTGCGCAAGCGCGGGTCTGGCCCGCTACCTCGTGGTCTCGTCCGGACGTCAACCGAATCATCGGCCCCTGCCCGGTCTCTGCGCCCAAGACAGCCAGCGCGCCCGATGCGCCCGTGCCGTCAGAAGCGTTTCGATCTCTTGATGCCTGCCATTCGCCGGATGCCGCGTCATCACGCGTCCACCGGCGCGAATGCACAGACAATCATCACTTCGCGTAAGCACTACCACAGGTGAGAAACCGCGCAAGTCTTGCAAGTGACGCCACAGATCCTGACGCACCGCACGGGCGAGACGCCGCGCATCGGCGATCGGGAACCGGGTCTCGGCACAGACGTCGAAGCGCGGCGGCCAGTGGCGTGCATGCACGAGCCGCGGCCCGCGCTGCGCGACGAACCAGCCGTGTCGGCGCACCGGCGCCGGGCCCCAATCACCCGGATCTGTAGCGGCGGCGTCTGTCACAGCGGGATGTTGTCGTGCTTTTTCCAGGGGTTCGACAGCTTCTTGCCCCGAAGCGCCGCAAAGGCACGGCTGACCCGGCGCCTGGTCGATCGCGGCTGGATAACCTCGTCGATGAAGCCCTTTTCGGCCGCGACGAAGGGGTTGGCGAACCGGTCCTCGTATTCCTGCGTGCGGGCGGCGATCTTCTCGGCGTCGCCAAGCTCGGCGCGATAGAGGATCTCGGTCGCGCCCTTCGCACCCATCACGGCGATCTCCGCCGTCGGCCAAGCGTAGTTGAAATCGCCGCGCAGGTGCTTGGAGGCCATCACGTCATAGGCCCCGCCATACGCCTTGCGGGTGATGACGGTCACCTTCGGCACCGTCGCCTCGCCATAGGCGAAGAGGAGCTTGGCCCCATGCTTGATGACCCCACCGTATTCCTGGCCCGTCCCCGGCAGGAAACCGGGCACGTCCACGAAGGTCAGGATCGGGATCTCGAACGCATCGCAGAAGCGCACGAAACGCGCGGCCTTGCGGCTCGAATCGATGTCGAGACACCCGGCGAGCACCATCGGCTGGTTCGCCACCACTCCGACGGTCTGCCCCTCGAGACGGATGAAGCCGGTGACCATGTTCTTCGCGAACTCGGCCTGGATCTCGTAGAAGTCGCCTTCGTCGGCGACCTTCTCGATCAGCTCCTTCATGTCGTAGGGCGTGTTGGCGTTCTCGGGGATGAGCGTGTCGAGGCTCGCCTCCTGCCGCCCGGGTTCGTCGAAGAACGGGCGCACCGGCGGCTTCTCGCGGTTCGACAGCGGCAGGAAGTCGACCAGACGCCGCACCTCGGCCAGCGCCTCCACGTCGTTCTCGAACGCGCCGTCGGCGACGGACGACTTGCGCGTATGGGTGGTGGCGCCGCCCAGTTCCTCGGCCGTCACCACCTCGTTCGTCACGGTCTTGACCACGTCGGGACCGGTAACGAACATGTACGAGCTGTCCTTCACCATGAAGATGAAGTCCGTCATCGCAGGCGAATAGACCGCGCCACCCGCGCACGGGCCCATGATCACCGAGATCTGCGGGATCACGCCGGACGCCATAATGTTGCGCTGGAATACCTCGGCATAGCCCGCGAGGCTCGCCACGCCTTCCTGTATCCGGGCGCCGCCCGAGTCGTTCAGGCCGATCACGGGCGCGCCGTTCTGCATTGCCATGTCCATGATCTTGCAGATCTTCTGGGCGTGCGTCTCGCTCAGCGATCCGCCGAACACGGTGAAGTCCTGGCTGAAGACATAGACCATGCGGCCGTTGATCGTGCCCCACCCGGTGACCACGCCGTCGCCGTAAGGACGCTGCTTTTCCATGCCGAAATCGGTGCAGCGATGCGCGACGAACATGTCGAACTCCTCGAAGGAGCCCTCGTCGAGCAAAAGCTCGATCCGCTCGCGCGCTGTGAGCTTGCCCTTGGCGTGCTGCGCGTCGATCCGCTTCTGGCCGCCGCCGAGCCGCGCCTCGGCGCGGCGGTCCTCGAGCTCCTGCAGGATGTCCTTCATGCGTCCGCTCCCTCTGTCGCTCCGTCGCGGGGCGACCATACAGGGCGCATGACACGTCACAAGCCGTTTCGGGCAAATTTGCAAACCCGGCATAGCCCGCCTCCGATAACCCGCAAACCTGCAAATCATCGCTTCACGCTTGGCCAGCGCCACGCGCTGCCCTAGACCCAACTCATGTCCGACGCGCCCAGGGTCGTCTTTCTCGACCGCACCACACCCCCGCACATCCTCACGCTCGTCCTGCTGTCGGGTCTCGCGGCGCTGACGATGAACGTGTTCCTGCCGAGCCTGCCGGCGATGGTGGAGCATTTCGAGACCGAGTACCGGCTCGTGCAGCTTTCGGTCGCCGTCTATCTCGGAGTCAACGCAGGCCTGCAGATCTTCCTTGGCCCGGTATCCGACAAGCTCGGACGGCGTCCGGTCATCCTTTGGGGTCTCGGGATATTCATCATCGCGACGTTCGGCTGCATCCTCGCGCCCGATATCTGGACCTTCCTCGCGTTCCGCATGCTTCAGGCGACGGTGGTGACCGGCATGGTCCTCGGGCGGGCCGTGGTGCGCGACATGGTCAGCCAGGACCGCGCGGCGTCGATGATCGGCTACGTGACGATGGGCATGGCGCTCGTGCCGATGATCGCGCCGGCGATCGGCGGCGTGCTCGACGAAGCCTTCGGCTGGAAGGCGAACTTCTGGTTCATGCTGGGCGGCGGTGCCCTGCTCTTCTGGCTGGCATGGCGCGACCTGGGCGAGACGGCGGCGCCCTCCCCGCTCACGCTCGGCCAGCAGTTCCGCGAGTATCCCGAGCTTCTGACCGCGCCGCGGTTCTGGGGTTACGCGCTGGCGGCGGCCTTCTCCTCGGGCGCGTTCTTCTCCTACCTCGGCGGCGCTCCGTTCGTGGGCTCGGAGGTCTTCGGGCTGGACCCCTCGACCCTCGGCATCTACTTCGGCGCGCCGGCCGTGGGCTACGTCATCGGCAACTGGGCGTCGGGCCGGTTTTCCGCGACCGTGGGCGTCAACCGCATGGTGGCCATGGGCGCCACGATCAATGCCGTCGGCGTCGCCGCGTCGATGCTGGTCTTCGCGGCGGGGCTGGGGTCCGCGCTCACCTTCTTCGGGTTCATGTGCTTTGTCGGGCTCGGCAACGGCATGACGATCCCGAACGCGACCGCCGGCGCGCTGTCGGTGCGCCCGCGTCTCGCCGGCACCGCGTCCGGGCTGGCCGGCGCGATCATGATCGGCGGCGGTGCAGCGCTCTCGGCGCTTGCGGGCGTGCTTCTCGCGCCGGGCACCGGGCCATGGCCGCTTCTGTGGCTGCAATTCGCGACGGGCATCTGCGGCATCGCGGCGATCACGCTCGTGGTTCTGCGCGATCGCCAGCTGGAGCGGGCCGGCGCAACCTGACCCGTCCGAGTTGCAGGCGGCGCCAGTTGCCTTTTGCTAGGCAGCGCCGCAGAAATTTGCAAAGAACGCCGCGAGACTTCGCAAAGGCGCCGTGATGCCCGTTCAGAAACTCTATGCCGGGGCCAAGCTGCGCGATCTGCGCGGCCGCTTGTCGCTCACGCAAAAGGACTTTGCGACCAAGCTCGGCGTGTCGCTCCCGTATCTGAACCAGATGGAGAACAACAACCGGCCGGTGTCCTCCACCGTCCTGCTCGCGCTGGCGCAGCACTTCGGCTTCGACGTGACCGAACTCGGACCCGGAGACTCCGAGCGCCTCGTCACCGACATGCGCGAGGCGCTGGCCGATCCGGTCTTCACCGAAACGCCGGCCCTGCCGGATCTCCGTCTGACTGCCGCCAACGCGCCAGCCATCGCGCGCGCGTTCCTCGCCTTGCACCGCGCCTACCGCGAGACGCACGAGCGGCTCGCCTCGCTCGACGAAGCGCTGGGGCGCGAGGGCACGCAGCTGCAGCCCTCGCCCTGGGAAGAGGTGCGCGACTTCTTCCATTATTGCGACAACTACATCGATGCCGTCGACCGCGCGGCCGAGCGGTATGCCACGCGTGCCGCCGGGTCATCGTCGCTCTATGCGGCGGCGACGGCCGATCTCGCCGCGCGGGGTATCGAGGTCACTCTGGCCGATACCGGAACGCTTCGGGTCTACGACCCCGAAGCACGCCAGCTTGTCCTGTCGGCGCGCGCGCCGGCGGAAACCCAGACGTTCCAGTGCCTTCTCCAGCTCGCCCTGATCGAGCACGGCAAGCTGATTGAGGCCACGCTCGACCTCGCGCGCTTCCGTTCGGATGCCGCCCGCGCGATCGCGCAGATCGGGCTGGCCAACTACTTTGCCGGCGCGGCGATGATGCCCTACAGCGCCTTTCTGGCCGCCGCGCAGGAGATGCGCCACGACCTGGAGCGTCTGGCCCTCGCCTTCGGCGCCTCGATCGAACAGGTGGCGCACCGCCTGTCGACGCTGCAGCGGCCGGGCGCGAAGGGGATCCCGTTCTTCTTTGTCCGGGTCGATCAGGCCGGCACGATCACCAAGCGCCATTCGGCGACCCGGCTGCAATTCGCCCGTTTCGGCGGCGCCTGTCCGCTCTGGAACGTGCATCGCGCCTTCGAGACGCCGGGCCGGTTCCTCCGACAGCTGGCCGAAACGCCGGATGGCGTGCGCTATATCAGCCTCTCACGCGACGTGTCGAAGCCCGGCGGCCACTACGGCGCGCCGGTGCGCCGATACGCGATCGCGCTTGGCTGCGAGGTCGCGCATGCGGGCGCGCTGATCTATGCGGACGGGCTCGACCTGACCCGTGCCGACGTGTTCGAGCCGATCGGGATCTCCTGCCGGATCTGCGAGCGGAAGGCCTGCCACCAGCGATCGGTGCCGCCGCTCGAACGGCGACTGACGATCACCCCCGACCGCCGCGAGGTCCTGCCTTACGAGGTCGACTGAGCGGGCTCCGCCGCCACCGGCCAGTCCCGGGCGAGCCCGGCCACCAGCGCGCGGTCGACCGCGCCGAGTGGGCCGGTCGCCCACGGCCGCAGGCGCAGCCGAACCGCCGCGAGGAGCGCATCCTCTTGACCCGCCTCCCAGACATAGCCCGCGCGCCGCGCATCCTCTTCGAAATCGCCCGGTGTCGCCTGGTCTGGCCAGACCGCGTGGCCGCGTCGCGCCAGGCGGCGCCAGTCGAACCGCGGGCCGGGGTCGACCTTGCGGCCGATCGCGATGTCGGAATGCCCGATCACCCGTTCGGGCGGGACGCTCCAGCGGTCGCGCACCGCGTCGAGCAGCGACTCGAGCGCATGCATCTGCGGCTCGGGAAACGGCTGTCGTCCGGTATTGACGAGTTCAATGCCGATCGAGCGGGAGTTCACGTCGCGCACCGCGCCCCAAGCACTCTTGCCCGCGTGCCAGGCGCGGCGCTCTTCGGGCACGAGGGACCACACCTGCCCACCGGGTTCGATAACGTAATGCGCCGACACCTCGGCGCCCGAATCGCAGAGTCGCGCAAGCGCATCGGTCGACGCGCGCATCGCGGTGTAATGCAGGATCACGAGATCGGGGCGCGCGTTGTCGCGCCGCGCCCCGTGGTTGGGGCTCGGTCGATCGACGGGCCTCAGCCGCGCGCGCGCCGGAACGGCGCGGGCGACCAGCCGCAGGCAAAGCCGTCGCCGTCGGCATCCAGACCCTCGCGGTCGCGCTCGGGACCGCCGGACTCGAGGAATGCTTCCTGTGCGAGGTCCGCGGACGCGTACGCGGTGCAGTTGCGCTGCTCGCGAGCCTTCGATGCGAAGGGCGACCGGCTGTAGATCGGCTGCCCCACCTGGTTGGTGGTGGTCAGCGCATATTCGACCACGTTGGCAGTCTGGCCGGACGGGCGCTGCGGCAACGGTTCGGGGGCGATCTGCTGATACTGTGCGGTGTTCTGCGCAACGCGCGCGGCATCTTCCTCGATCGAGCGGCGGCTCGACACGGCATCGAAGTTGTTCTCGTTCGAGATACCTGCGGAATTCGTGACCGCGCCCGGCGCCGCTCCGGCCGCGCCGGCGCCAGAGGCGGGCGCATCGGGATCGCGGTCGAGCGCCGCCGCGGCCATCGCCGCGATGTCGTCGCCGCCGCCCTGTCCGGACGCGTCGCCCGCCGATTGCGGCGGATTCCCCGCGGGCTGGGTCATGCCGACATCCGGACGCAGCGACGTGGCGAGTTCGGAATCGACCCGCGCGCGGCGGTTCTCATCGTAGCTGTCAAAGCCCACGCCCGCGTCGTTGGGAACGCTCGGCGCGCAGGCGGCAAGCGCGAGCGCCGTTGCCGTCGAGAGAAGAACAAACCGCATGGCAGTACCCCCGTGAGAAATCGTTCGCCGCATTACCACCATTTCTCCGGCTTTGCCACGAAGCCCGAAGCACGTTCCAGTGCGTAGGCAGTGTTCAGCAACTCGGCCTCTTCCCACGGCTTGCCGATGAGCTGGAGCCCGAGCGGCAGGCCGGTCCGGTCCTGCCCCGTTGGAACGGAAATGCCCGGAAGGCCCGCGAGGTTCACGGTCACGGTAAAAATATCGTTTAGGTACATCTGGACCGGATCCGCCTCGGCCATTTCGCCGAGGCCGAAAGCCGCGGACGGCGTCGCCGGAGTCAGGATCGCGTCAACGCCCTGTTCGAAGACATCCTCGAAGTCCTTCTTGATGAGGGTGCGAACCTTCCGGGCGCGGTTGTAGTACGCGTCGTAGAACCCAGCCGACAGCACGTATGTGCCGACCATCACGCGGCGCTGTACCTCGGGGCCGAAGCCCTCGGCCCGGGTTTTCTCGTACATGTCCACGATGCCGTCGCCCTGCGCGAGCTTGGCGCGGTGGCCGTAGCGCACGCCATCGTAGCGCGCGAGGTTCGACGACG
The DNA here is from genome assembly GCF_900172265.1 of Roseivivax jejudonensis. Lineage (GTDB taxonomy): Bacteria > Pseudomonadota > Alphaproteobacteria > Rhodobacterales > Rhodobacteraceae > Roseivivax > Roseivivax jejudonensis. Next base: position 159,901 of record NZ_FWFK01000002.1, read on the forward strand.
CTTCGGCCGGCGCAATCACGTAATAGGTGGGCAGAGCGTATTTCGTGTGCGGCAGCGAGATATCGACGATCGTCGCGCCGGCGTCCTCGAGCATCTTGCGGCCCTCGGCCCAGAGGCTCTCGATTTCGTCGGGCATGCCGTCCATCCGGTACTCGCGCGGGATCCCGATGGTCTTGCCGCGCACGTCGCCGGTGAGCATCGACTCGAAGTCAGGCACCGGCAGGTCGGCGGACGTCGAGTCCTTCGGATCATGCCCGGCCATCGCGCTCAGGAGGATGGCGGCGTCGCGCACGTCCTTGGCCATGGGGCCGGCCTGATCGAGCGAGGAGGCGAACGCGATGATACCCCAGCGCGAGCAGCGCCCGTAGGTCGGCTTCAGCCCGGTGATCCCGGTGAAGGCGGCGGGCTGACGGATCGACCCGCCGGTGTCGGTGCCCGTCGCACCGAGGCAGAGATCCGCCGCGACCGCCGCGGCCGACCCGCCCGACGATCCGCCGGGCGTCAGTTGCGCGGTGTCGTTGCCGCGGCGCCACGGGTTCACCGCGTTGCCGTAGGTGCTCGTCTCGTTCGACGAGCCCATGGCGAACTCGTCCATGTTGAGTTTCCCGAGCATCACCGCGCCGGCCGCGAAGAGTTGCGTCGTGACAGTCGACTCGTATTCGGGCGAGAACCCCTCGAGGATCCGGCTTGCAGCCTGGCTCGCCACGCCCTTCGTGCAGAACAGATCCTTGATCCCCAGAGGGATGCCGCAGAGATCGGGCGCGTCGCCGGCCTTGAGCCGTTCATCCGCGGCGGCGGCCATCTCGCGCGCCCGGTCGGGCGTCTTGTGAACGAAGGCACCGAGCGCATCCGCCCCGTCGATCGCGGAGAGGCACGCCTCGGTCAGCTCCGCGCTCGTCACTTCGCCGGCGCGCAGCGCATCGCGCGCTGCTGCGATGGTCAGTTTGGGAAGCTCGCTCATTCCACCACCTTCGGCACGGCGAAGAAGCCCTCGCGCGCATCCGGCGCGTTCGACAGCACGGTGTCGGCCATGCCGCCGTCGGTCACCTCGTCGGCGCGCCGCTTGAGACGCATCGGCGTGACGGACACCATCGGCTCCACGCCCTCGACGTCAACTTCCTGCAGCTGCTCGATGAAACCGAGGATCGCGCCGAACTCCTCGGCCAGCGCGGGCAGAGCGTCGTCGTCGACGCGGATGCGCGCGAGCTGGGCCACGCGCGCGGCGGTCGCTGTGTCGATCTCGGACATGGGGCCTCCGTCGGGAACTCTGTCAGCGCCCGCGTTTAGCGCCGCGCCGGGTCGCCCGCAAGGACATGGGCGCGGTAGACCAGGATCATCCAGCCGAGCATGGTCGCGTTCAGGACGTGCCACATGAAATGCGTGCCGATGGGCACGGCGCTGCAGAGCGGCGCGTCGAGGGTGCGAAAGCCGATCGACACGCACAGAAGCGCGGCGCCTGCGGCAAGCCCGCGCGCCGTAACCGGCGCCCGCCGCGCCAAAAGAGCGGCATGAAGGAAGATAAGCAGCGGCACGGGCACGTATCCCGCCGATCCGCCGAGCGCCGCGCGAAACGGCAGGACCTGCGAGACCGCCATCATCGCCGGCACCGAGGCGAGCGTGAGCCCCCCGGCCACGAGCCGCACCTGCCCCCAGAAATCGCGGTGCGCCGCGTAGATATAGACGACGATGAAGGCGACGATCGGCAAGACGTCGAGCGTCGCCGCCCACGCGACGGCAAACGTATGGAAAAGACCCGAGCCAATCCCGATCAGGAGAAGAATGACGGCGAGGATGCGTGCCTTCGGCAACCCGCGGGTGACCGGCCACACCCACAGTGCCGCGATGACGAAGGCGAAATTGGTGATCGCGTTGACCGGCTCGGCCCAGAGCCCCGGGCCCAGCCGCTCGCAATATCCATCGATCGCCTGCGTCCAGTCCATCGCGGCCGGTCCCTTGCCTCGGTCCGTTACCTAGCGCGCGCTGGAGGAGCGGCACCACCCGCGCGTGAGGTCGTTGTGCCGGCGCCCAACGGCGGCGGAACGGGTGCGACCACTCGACCCATATACCGGCCGCCCTAAGCTCCGCGGTGACGAAACGAGGAGACATCCCATGAAGATTATCTGGCTCGGCCATTCCTCCTTCCGCCTCGAGATCGGCGACGCGGTCATTCTGCTCGACCCGTGGCTCGACGGTAATCCGTCCTTCCCCGAGGATCGCAAGGACGAGGCCACGAAAGGCGCGACGCACATCCTGCTCACGCACGGTCATTTCGACCATGCCAGCGAGGTGGTCAGCCTCGCGAAAGAGTTGTCGGTGCCGGTCATCGGGATGTTCGACCTGATGCAGCACTGGGAGCAGAACGAAGGCCTCGAGACGGTCGGCTTCAACAAAGGCGGTACGGTCGAGGTCGGCCCCGCAAAGGTGACGATGGTGCACGCCACCCATTCATCGACCATGCCGGGGCCGCACGGCCCGGTCTCCTGCGGCTCCGAGGCCGGCTTCATGATCGCCGCCGAAGGTCACGTGATCTACGTCTCGGGCGACACTGACGTGACGGCCGACATGGGCGTGTTCCAGGCGCTCCACCAGCCGGATATCGGTATCCTTTGTGCCGGCGGACACTTCACGATGGACATGGCGCGCGCGGCCTACGCGGCGAAGACCTACTTCGACTTCAAGACCGTGATCCCTTGCCATTACAAGACCTTCCCGCTGCTGGAGCAGTCGGCCGACGCCCTCAAGTCCGGGCTGCCCGGCGTCGATGTGATCGAGCCCGAGGTGCTCACCGCGATCGAGATCTGACGGGCCGGACAGCGGCGTCCGCACTCGCGGGGCGGACGCCTGTCGGATCCCGCAAGACACGCGCACGCTTTTGGCGCGGAAAATCCCTCGCGGGGGCGGCGCGGGTCCGTCATACTGCGCGGCAAAAAGCCCGAGCAGCCGAGCATGACGGACCATCCCGACCGCCCGCCCCGCGTGAACTTACTCGTCGTCGCCCAGGCAGGGCGGCTGGAATACGAGGCGGCGCTCTTCGCGTTGTCGCTGGCCGAGACGATCACCGGGCCGCGCTTCAACCTGGTCGTGGCCGAACCGCAGCCCGGACCGCTCTGGCCGGGAGATCCCCGCATATCGCCACCGGTGCGCGGGCTCCTCGAAGAGCTCGGCGCGACCATCGTTTCTTTCGAGAGCCGCCATTTCGGCGCCGGCTATCCCTACGGCAACAAGATCGAGGCGCTTTTCGCCCTGCCCGGCGACGCGCCGTTCGTGTTCTTCGACACCGATACGCTCCTGCTCGACGATCTCGATGCCGTGCCGTTCGACTTCGATCGTCCGACGGCGTCGCTGCGCCGCGAAGGGACGTGGCCGGTGATCGAACTCTACGGGCCCGGCTACACCCGCATCTGGAAATCGCTCTACGACAGCTTCGGGCTCGATTTCGACAGCTCGCTCGATCGGGCCTGGCCCGACGAATACTGGCGGCGCTACCTCTACTTCAACGCCGGCTTCTTCTTTCACCGCGATCCCGCGCTCTTCGCCCAACGGTTCCTCGACACGGCACTGGCGATACGGGACACTCCACCGCCCGAACTCGTCTGCCAGAGCCTCGATCCCTGGCTCGACCAGGTGGCTCTGCCACTCGTCATTCATGGTCTCGGCGGCGGCCGCGACACGCTCGAACAGGGATGGCTCGACGGACGCACGAGCTGTCATTACCGCACGCTGCCGCTGCTCTACGCCCGCGAGGACGATCGCGCGGTCGAGATGCTCGAGCGGATCGCGGCGCCCAACAAGGTCAAGAAGGTGCTGAAGGCCTACGAGCCGTTCCGCCACATGATCTATCACGGACGCGGTCGGAAGGTGCGCGCGCTCTTCGACCAGGACGATCTGCCCCGCAAGGAGCAGGCGATCCGAAACAAGCTGAAGCGCGAAGGCTTCTGGACCCGCTAGCGCCGGGCCGGTCGCGGGTGTGATCGCGTGCCCGCCCAGGGCCCGCTCCGCCCCTGCCGCTGCCTGACGAAACGGCCCGCAAGCGCCCGGGAGCCGGCCACGGTCCGGCGCACAGGGCGCGGGATCGTCGCGCCCATCCTCCGATGGACGAGTCGCATCCCTGTCGCTAGCGTCGGCGCCGAACGGATTTCAGGGAGGACAGAATGACCGACACGCCGCAATATGGCTTCGATACGCTGCAGGTGCATGCCGGGAGCCGGCCTGACCCCGCCACCGGCGCCCGCCAGACGCCGATCTACCAGACCACCGCCTATGTCTTTCGCGATGCCGAACATGCCGCCGCACTGTTCAACCTGCAGGAAGTGGGCTTCATTTACTCGCGGCTGACCAATCCCACGGTCGCCGTCCTGCAGGAGCGCATGGCCACGCTCGAAGGCGGCGCCGGCGCGGTCTGCTGCTCGTCGGGCCACGGCGCGCAGATCATGGCGCTGTTTCCGCTGATGGCGCCCGGGTGCAATGTCGTCGTTTCCACCCGGCTCTACGGCGGAACGGTGACACAGTTCAGCCACACGATCCGGCGCTTCGGATGGTCGGCCAAGTTCGTCGATTTCGACGATACGGACGCGGTGCGCGACGCGATCGACGATGACACGCGCGCGATCTTCTGCGAGTCCATCGCCAATCCGGGCGGCTATATCACCGACCTCGATGCGATCTCGGCCATCGCGGACAATGCCGGGTTGCCCCTCATCGTCGACAACACCTCGGCCACGCCGTATCTCTGCCGCCCGATCGAACACGGCGCGACGCTTGTGGTCCACTCGCTGACCAAGTTCCTGACCGGAAACGGCACTGTCACCGGCGGTGTCGTGGTCGACTCGGGCAAGTTCGACTGGTCGGCCTCGGGCAAGTTCCCGTCGCTGTCGGAGCCTGAACCCGCCTATCACGGGCTGACCTTTCACGAGACCTTCGGCCCGCTCGCCTTCACGTTCCACGGGATCGCTGTCGGGTTGCGCGACCTCGGCATGACGCTGAACCCGCAGGCCGCGCATTACACCCTTCTCGGGATCGAGACGCTGAGCCTGCGGATGCAGAAACACGTCGAGAACGCCGAGAAGATCGCGAGCTGGCTCGAAAAGCATGACGCCGTGTCCGCGGTAACCTATGCGGGCCTGCCGTCGTCGCCTTGGCATGACCGGGTGGCACGGATCTGTCCGAAGGGCGCGGGCGGGCTTTTCACCGTGACGCTCAAGGGCGGCTACGACTCGTGCGTGAAGCTCGTGGACAGCCTCGAGTTGTTCAGCCACGTGGCCAACCTTGGCGATACGCGCTCGCTCATCATCCACTCGGCCTCGACCACGCATCGCCAGCTCACACCCGAGCAGCAGAAGGCGGCGGGCGCCGCGCCGGACGTGGTGCGGATCTCGATCGGGATCGAGGACGCGGACGACCTGATCCGGGATCTCGACCAGGGCCTGGCAAAGTCCGCGCCGGCCGCGGCGGCCTGATCCTGCACGACTGGAACCCGGCCCCGCGGCCATTCGGTCGCGGGGCCTGCAGCGAATTCGCGCCAGTTTTTTCGCGTGTCCGGCGAAAAAATCCATGGAACGAAATCGCGGCTCTTCACATGCCCGTTACAGCGCTGATGTGAGGCGCCGAATCCAATCGTGCCGCACCGCGGCACGAAGGAAATCCGGACGCGGAACACGCTGCAACGCGCGGTAAAACGGACATTTTCTGCTTATTCTCGCGGGTCGCCGGCGGAACATCGCCGGGCACCACCCGTTCGCTGTCCAGGCCCTCAGCCAATCGCCCATTCGTGAAAGAGACAGAGGACCAAGACCCAATGAGCATCTTCACACGCCTTCTCGTGAGCACCGCGCTCACCCTTCCGGTCGCTGCCGCGCCGGCCTTCGCGCAATCGTCGGACCAGCCCTGCGACGAGCTGTCCGCGATGATCGAGGACGGCCTGCCGCAGGACGCGCCCATGTCCGAGGACGAACTGCAGACAACCGTGGAAAACGGTGAAGCCGAGGCCTGCGCCACGCAGCTCGCGCAGCTCGAGGACATGCAGTCCGAGACCGACACCGACAGCGCCGAGGCCAGCGACAGCGCGACCGCCGAAGCGGACGCCGAGGCCAGCGCCGACGCCACCGTGGCCGAGCGCGAGCAGACCACCGTGCAGATCGACGAAGAGCGTGTCGTCGAGGGCATCGTGCGCCTCGAGCGCGAGGCGCCGCAGGTCGACGTCGAGCAAGGCGCCGCCGAGGTGACCGTCGAGAACGCAGAGCCCGACGTCACCGTCCAGCAGCAGCAGCCGGAAATCACCGTGCGCCAGCCGCAGGCGACCGTGTCGCTCGAAATGGCGCAGCCGACCGTGCGCATCGACCAGCCGGCGCCCGAGATCACCATCACCATGCCGGATCCGAACGTGAACGTCGCGGACGCCGAGCCGCAGGTCGACGTTCAGCAAGGTGAGCCGACCGTGTCGCTGCAGCAGGCCGCGCCGCAGGTGAACCTCGACCTCCGCGTGGTGGACAACGAGGATGCGACCGGCGAAGGCGTGCAGGTCGAGGACTCGCAGTCCGGCAGCACCTATGCCGAGGGCGAGGCACAAGAGCTGCAGCCAATCGAGAACGCCGAAGTCGCGGTAACCCAGGCCGAACCGCAGGTGACCGTGCGCCAGACGGCATCGCAATCGGGCGACGGGTCGGACAGCTCCGCCGAGGGCGGCAACTCCGGCAATGTCACGTTCGAAAGCGCCGGCACGCCGACCGTGAACTACGAGTCTTCCGAGCCGAACATCGAATTCAACATGACCGGTGAGCCGCAGGTCGAATTCACGCAGTCCGGCGAGCCGCAGATCACGATGCAGACCGCGCAGTCGGGTGACGCCTCCGAAGACTCGTCGACGCAGCAGGGCTCTTCAAACCAGTCCGGCGGATCGCAGGACGAGGACATGCAAACGGCTGATGCCGAGCAGTCCGGCACCGAGACCGAGGACATGCAGTCGGCGAACGCCGAGCAGTCGGGCACCGAGACCGAGGACATGCAGTCGGCGGACGCCGAGCAGTCCGGCACCGAGACCGAAGACATGCAGTCGGCGGACGCCGAGCAGTCGGGCACCGAGACCGAGGACATGCAGTCGGCCGATGCCGAGCAGTCGGGCACCGAAACGGAAGACATGCAGTCGGCCGATGCCGAAGGCGGTTCGGGCACCGACATGCAGATTGACGGCTACGAGGCCGTCGCGGCGACCGATGTCGAGCGTGACGAGCTGACGGATACGGCGCTCTTCAACACCAACAACGAGCGCATCGGCGACATCGAAGAAGCTGTCGGTGGCGACGGGATCGAGCGCATCGTCGTCGGTGTCGGCGGGTTCCTCGGTCTTGGCGAGCGCCAGGTGGCCCTCGCGATGGACGAGCTTCAGGTCATGCGTGCGACCGAAGGTGACGACGTCCGCGTCTACACCAACATGACCCGCGAAGAGCTTGAAAACATGGAGCGTTACGAGGGCTGAGCTACCTCGTTGCGAAATCGCGAAAGGGCCGGTGCGACCGCACCGGCCCTTTTTCGTGCGCCGGCGCCGTCAGGCCGAGGCGCGGTAGATCTTGTCGATGTTGCCGCCGAGCGCCGCGTTGAACTCGTCGTCCGATTGCTGGCGGGACAGCCCTTCGGTGAGCGCGCGGCTGAAGCTGGCGATCATCTTGGGGTTCTTCGACAACCGCTCGCAGGCCTCGTCGGTCGAGTATCCGCCCGACAATGCGACGACCCGCAGCACACGCGGGTGATCCGCAAGCGCATCGTAGAGGCCCGGCTCCGATGGAATCGTGAGCTTCAGCATCACCGTCTCGTCGTCGGGCAGCGTGTCGAGTGCCGCGGCGAGCGCATCGCGCAGCATGACCTCGGCCTCTGCCTTGGTGTCGGAGTGGATATCCACCTCGGGCTCCAGGATCGGCACGAGCCCCTTGCCGCAGACGGTGCGGCCGACCTCGATCTGCTGGTCGACGATGCCGCGAATGCCGTCCGCGTTCGCCTCGTGAATGACCGAGCGCTCCTTCGTGCCGAAGATGCCGAAGCCCCGCGCCTCGTCGAGCAGTGTCTCCAGCCCCGGCATCGGCTTCATCAGTTGAACGCCGTTGGCCTTGTCCTCCAGCCCCTTGTCGATCTTGAGAAAGGGCACCACGCCGCGGCTGTTCCACAGAAGATCCGCCGTCGGGCGTCCCTCGATCTCGCCGCGCATGGTGCGTTCGAACAGGATGGCTCCCAACACCTTTTCGCTGGTGAAGTCCGGCGCGGTTATGATGCGTGCCCGCATCTCGTGGATCAGCGCGAACATCTCCTCTTCGCCGTCATAGGCGTCTTCTTCGACGCCGTAGAGCCGCAGCGCCTTCGGCGTCGATCCGCCAGACTGGTCGAGCGCGGCGATGAAGCCGGTCCCGGTCTCCATGCGGCGAGCCATCTCGGCGTGCTGGGCGGTGTCCTTGGCCATGTGTGCGACCTCTTTCCTCGGCAATGATCCTGTCGATACCGGGTCTACGACATGCCCCGGCGCGAGGATAGAGCGGCGCGCGGGCTTTAACGCTAACGGCGCGGTTCGCCGCCCTTTCGTGGCCCGAGGCGCAGGTGGATCCCGTCGCGCGCCCGCACCGTGAGGTGCGCGACCGGCGCCGGGACCTTGCCCGGAACGGGCGCGACGGTGATGTCGCGCAGGATCCGCGCCAGCAGGAGGGGTCCCTCCGCCATCGCGAATCCCGCCCCAGGACAGACCCGTGCCCCGCCTGAGAACGGGATGAACGCATAACGCGCCGCGGCCCGTCCGGCGTCGGTCGACCAGCGCGCGGGATCGAACCCGTCGGGGTCAGGCCAGTGCCGGTCGTTGCGATGCAGGTGCCACGGGCTCAGCACGATCTGCGCGCCGCGCGGCACGGCGCGGTCCCGGAACCGCTCCGGGCAGGCCGCCTGCCGCACCATCATCGGCACCGGCGGATAGAGACGCAGCGCCTCGCGAAAGACGTCGCGCGCAATGCGCAGCCGGCCGAGATCGTCCGGGGCGCCGGTGACCGCCGTAGCCTCGGCCGCCACCTTGGCCTGCCACTCGGGATGGGTGGCGAGGAGGTAGAGCGCCCAGGACAGCGCCGAGGCCGAGGTCTCGTGCCCCGCAAGAAAGAAGATCGCGACCTGGTCGACCATCTCTTCGGTGGTGAAGGTCTCGCCGGTTTCGGGATCGGCCGTGGTCATGATCTTCGTCGCGAGATCGTCGGGCGCCGTGCCGGCCCGGATCTCGGCCATCCGGCGCGCGGTCAGCTCGGTGATCCGGGCCCGGATCCGGCGCGCGGCGCGCTTCGTGTCGCGCCGGAAGAACCGCGGGATGGCGCGCGGCAAAGGAATGAAGGCGGCAAGGTTCAGGATCGGCTGGCTGCGCTGATAGGCGCGGAACTCGGTGAACACGGCCTGCGCCAGATGATCCTCGATCGGGATCGAGAACAGCGTGCGAAAGATGACGTCGGCGGCGGCATGGCTGGCCTCGGCCTCGATCTCCACCTCCGCGCCGGCCGCGGCCCGGTCGGCCAGCCGCTCTGCCGCGGCCTCGGCCGCCGCCCACATTGCCGGCCATGTGTCGCGCAACCGCCCGCCCTCAAAGGCCGGGTCGATGATCCGGCGCTGCCGTTCCCACAGCGCGCCATTGGTCAGGAACACGCTGTTGCCCAGAAGTGGGCGCAGCCCCTCGCCGATCCTGTCGGATTTCGGAAAGTCGCGGGGCCGCTCCTTCAGCACCGTGCGGATCAGCGCGGGCTCGTTAACCATGAAGGAACGGAAGAACGGCGTTCGGAACTCGGCCATTTTCGCGCGATAGAGACGCTCTGGCTGCGCCGACAGGATATCGGCGCGAAAGAGCCGCGCATACCGCCAGAGCGACACTCGTTCGGCGCGCGATGGCGGCTTCGGCGGGCGCGGCCGGTCGGCGTCGCTCATGCCGCCATCGAGGTGAACTTGGACACCGGCACGTCGATCCGGCTCGCCGACGGCGGCCGGTCGGCATAGCGTGTCCCGAGGCTGAGCGGGCCAGCGGTGATCTGGAAATAGTCGTAGTCCAGCGGGCGATCGAACGCGCAGAGATACTGGAAGTGCAGCCGGAAGAAGCGCCAGCGCAGGCTCCGCCACAGCTCGGGGCTGAGCGAGCGTGTGAACTGCGCCGAGAAGACCAAAGGCCAGCGCTTGCGCTCCGGCGCGACGCCCGACACCGCGACCGGGTCGCAGAGCGCGAAGGCGCAGCCGTCGCCGGGCGCCGTCACGTCGACCCACGTGATCTCGTCGCGCGTCGAGAGGAAATGCAGATCCGCCCGCAGGCGATGAGCCCCGGGCAGGAACGACACCATCGGCACCACCTGCCCGAGCGAGAGGAAGGCGAGGCGCGGACCGTTGGCCGGCGCGCGGCCCGCGCGGATCAGGTCGGCGAGGATCGACACAGCGAGATGCGCGCCGGACGAATGGCCCACGATCAGCACCTCGTCCACGTCATCGGCCAGCGCGGCAGCGATCTCGGCGCCGAATACGGCCATCCGCGCCTCGAGCGCGGGCGGGTTCGCCCCCCGGCAACTCGCCGAATAGGCGTAGTCGTGCATCAGGTAGTAGGCGAACAATCGGTTGTCCTTCGCCCGGAACCAGCGCAGCGCGGCGACCGCCGCCGCCCCCCCGGCGCCGTAGCCGACGATCCGGGCGAGAACGCCCGAGACAGGGCCGAGGAGCGCGCCAGCGACCGCGACCGCTGCCCAAAGGAGACCCAGCGCCACGCAAAGCTGCAGCAACAGCATCCCAACCGGATAGAGCGCGGCGATCACTGGGCCCTTGCGCAGCAGCATCAAGCGGCGCAGCGCGCCCGAGGCGATGTAGATCCACGCCGTCCGGACGAGCTGCAGGTAGGTGCCGGGGATGCTGTTCGACATGCTGTCGCGCACGATGTCCGACCAGACCAGAACCTCGATCTCCGCAGCAGTGCGCGCGCCGGCGATATCGGTCTCGACATGCCAACCGTAGCGCCCGCCGCCGTTGCGCGGCCGAAGCGCGAGCGCGTATCCGGAGATCCCGGCCTGCGCCGCGCCCTCGCGGCGATAGAGCTCGCGATAGCGCCGGGGATGGATCGGGTCGTAGCCCGGGATGTAGAACACCCGGCGCCGCCGCACCTCCTGCGCAGTCTTTTCGCTGTCCGGTGTCGTCTCGGTCATCGCCGGATCGTAGCCCGGCAAGCCGGCCAGTTTAAGGCGCCAAGCAGGGCGAAAATCCGGCGTGCGCCGCTCAGCCCAGCATCGCCAGCGCAGGGAACGTCTCGAGCAGCCAGAACGAGAAGGCGGAGAACGCCCCGGTCAGAAGCGCGAGCCCGACCCCGACGAGCAACAGGCCCATGACCCGCTCGATCGTCTTCATGTGCCGCTTGATACGGTTCATCACGCCCATCGCGCGGCTGAGGAAGAATGCTGCGAGCAGGAACGGTATGCCGAGGCCCGCCGCATAGACCCCCAGAAGAACGGTGCCGCGCGCGACGTTGGCCTCCGATGCCGCGAGCGACAGGATCGCGCCGAGCTGTGGACCTATGCAGGGCGTCCAGCCGAAGGCGAAGGCCAAGCCCAGAAGGTAGGCGCCGAAGGCGGAGCCGCCGCTTTCGCCGGCGTCGATCCGCGCCTCCCGGTCGAGGAACGGGATCCGGAAGACCCCGAGGAAATGCAGGCCGAACACGATCACCACGACGCCCGCGGCCCGCGCCAGCCAGATCTGGTTCTGCAGGAAGAACGCGCCGAAGGCCGACGCGGTGAACCCCAGGAGGATGAACACGGTCGACAGTCCGAGAACGAAGAACAGCGCGGCGATCCCGGCCTTGGCGCGCGCCGAGCCGCCGGCGCGCATCTCGGTCACCGACACGCCGGACATGAAGGCGAGATAGGGTGGCACGATCGGCAGGACGCACGGGCTGAGAAAGGAGATCACGCCCGCGGTCAGCGCCACGAACATGCCGGGCAGCAGACCCGCATCGATGATCTCGATTCCGAACATGGCCAAGGCTTAGGTCATCCGTGGCGGCGCGTCACGGCTCTACCGGTCACAGGAGCGTGGACAAGCTGACATAATCGCCCTAGCCCTTCGCGCATGACACGTGAACTCGATGCCACCGGCCTGCTCTGCCCCCTGCCCGTTCTCAAGGCGCGCAAACGTCTTTCGGCGCTTGCCGCGGGCGAGATCCTCGTGGTCACGACGGACGACCCGGCCGCGATCGTGGACATGCCGCACTTCTGCACGGAGTCCGGCCACGCGCTGGAGGACAGCCGAGAGGACGGCGCCCGCATGATCTGGACGATCCGCAAGGCCTGAGCCGGCAGATACGCAGACGCCCCGCGACGGGGTCGCGGGGCGCTTGATCGTGTCGCTGTATCTTGGTCGGGCGCTCAGAGACCGAGCGACCACCAGCCACGTTTCTTGGGCTTGCGCGCCTCGTCGGCCTCCGAGTTGTCGTCCGCGGACGAGCCGTCCTCCGTGCCGGCACGCTCCTCCGTTGCGACGGCGGCGCCGTTGCCGGACTGGGTTTCGGTCGTCGGTGCGTCGCCCGGCTCGGTAGGAGCATCGGTCTCGACTTCGGCCTGCGTCGCCGCGGCTTCGGCCGGTGCGGGCGTCGGCTCCGGCGCGTCGGCCGGGGCGTCAGGCTCCGGCGTTGCCACCTCGGCCGCGGTCGCGGCGGCCGCCGCTGCCGGCGCGGCATCGGTCTCAGCCGATTCTTCGGCCTTCGCAGCGTCTTCCGATGCTTTCTTCGACGCCGAAGAGCGGCTGCGCGACCGGCTGCGCGTGGGCTTCTTCTTCGGCTTCGGCGCCGCGTCTTCGGACGCCTCGACGTCCGTCGCGTCCTCCGCTGCCGCCGCATCGGCGGGCTCGGCCGCCTCGGCATCCTCCGTATCGGCGGCCTTCTTCGCAGCAGCGGGCTTCGCCTTCGGCTTGGCCGGTGCGCTGTCGTCATCCTCGTCGGACGCGTCCAAGGTTCCGGTGTCCTGCGACTCGGCCGATTGAGTTTCGCCATTGGCGGACTTGGACTTGCGCCGCCGGCGGCGACGGCGCTTTTTGGGCTTCGGCGCCTCGTCCTGGGTGTCGGCCTCGGCCGAGACCTCGGAGTCGGTATCCGCGCCGGGCGCTTCGGGGGCCTCCTCCTCGTCGACCTCGTCAGGCACGTCGGAGTCGATTGCGTCCATGATCGCGGCATCGCCCACGACCACCGGTGCCGCCACTTCGGGCACAGAGCGGGTCGCTGTCTTGAACTTTTCCATCGAGAAGTCGGGGCTCACCAGCGCGGTGTCGCCCTCGACCCGAACGGCCATGCCATAGCGCAGCTCGATACCAGCAATGTGCTCGCGCTTCTGATTGATGAGGAAGTTCGCGATGCCCACAGGGCACTTGACCAGCACCTCGCGAGAGCGGTTGCGCACGCCCTCTTCCTCGATCTGGCGCAGCACCTGCAGCGCCATGTTGTCGTCCGAACGGATCAGGCCGGTGCCATGGCAGGACGGGCACGGCTGCGTCGTCGCCTCGATCATGCCTGGACGCAGGCGCTGCCGGCTCATCTCCAGAAGGCCGAAGCCCGAGATGCGGCCCACCTGGATCCGCGCGCGGTCGGTCTTCAGCTTTTCCTTCAGCTTCTTCTCGACCGACGCGTTGTTCTTGCGCTCGTCCATGTCGATGAAGTCGATCACGATCAGGCCGGCAAGGTCGCGCAGACGCAACTGGCGGGCCACCTCCTCGGCGGCCTCGAGGTTGGTCTTGAGCGCCGTCTCCTCGATCGAGCCCTCCTTGGTGGCGCGGCCGGAGTTCACGTCGATCGCCACCAACGCCTCTGTCACGCCGATCACGATGTAGCCGCCCGACTTCAGCTGAACCGTCGGGTTGAACATCGAGGACAGGTAGCTTTCGACCTGATAGCGCGCGAAGAGCGGCATCGGGTCGGCGTAGTGTTTCACGTTCTTCGCGTGGGACGGCATGATCATCTTCATGAAGTCCTTGGCGATGCGGTAGCCGCGGTCGCCCTCCACGAAGACCTCGTCGATGTCGCGATTGTAGAGGTCGCGGATCGACCGTTTGATCAGGTCGCCTTCCTCGTAGATCTTGGCGGGCGCGATCGACTTGAGCGTCAGTTCGCGGATCTGCTCCCACAGGCGCTGCAGATACTCGTAGTCGCGCTTGATCTCGGTCTTGGTCCGCTTTGCGCCGGCCGTCCGGATGATGAGCCCCGCACCGCGCGGCACGTCGATCGACGTCGCGATCTCCTTGAGCTTGGAGCGGTCGGCGGCATTGGTGATCTTGCGCGAGATGCCGCCGCCTCGTGCGGTGTTCGGCATCAGAACGCAGTAGCGCCCGGCGAGCGACAGGTAGGTGGTCAGCGCCGCACCCTTGTTGCCGCGCTCTTCCTTGACGACCTGCACCAGCAGGATCTGCCGGACCTTGATGACCTCCTGGATCTTGTACTTCCGCGGCCGCGGCTTGCGCGGCGGGCGGATGTCCTCCTCGGTATCGTCGTCGGCGACGGACTCGATGCTGTCGTCCTGGGCGCGGGTCGGCTCGGACGGCGCGTCGTCCTCCGTTTCTGCGGACGCGTCGGCATCGCCGGACGCGGCGTCGTCGGTCGGCTCCTCGACGGGCGTTTCCGGCACCGTCTCCATCGGCGACAGGCCTTCGCCGGTCTCGTCGGCTTCGGCCACGGTGGTGTCGGCACCGCCGTCGTCTTCGCCCTCGCCATCGCCGAGATCAATCGTTTCCATCCCGGAGATCGTGTCGGGATCCTTCGACGCGACCTGATCGTCAGCCTTCGCGGCCTGCGCCTTGGACGACGACCGCCGCGAGCGCGAGGTTCGCTTGGGCTTTTCGTCCTCTTCCTCGGCGCGGGCCTGCCGCTCCTCTTCCTCCATCAGCGCCTGACGGTCGGCGACGGGGATCTGGTAGTAATCCGGATGAATTTCCGAGAAGGCGAGGAAGCCGTGCCGGTTGCCGCCGTAATCGACGAACGCCGCCTGAAGCGACGGTTCGACCCGCGTCACCTTTGCGAGGTAGATGTTCCCCGCAAGTTGCCGCTTGTTCTCGGATTCGAAGTCGAATTCCTCGACCTTGTTGCCGTCCACCACCACGACGCGGGTTTCCTCCGCGTGGGTGGCGTCGATGAGCATCTTCTTTGCCATGTAATCCGTGTGCACGCGACGACGCCCCCCGGCCCTGGCGGGTGGATGGCGCGGTCTGCATGTCTTGTCAGGGCGATGCGCGGCAATCTGTCGGCGACAGGAACGCACCGGGCTCTGGGCCGGTCGGTCCTTTGTCGCTGTGTCGTCGCGGGCGTCATCGCGGTTCTTCTCCGACGCGAGCCGCGGCACCGTCCGGAGCCTGCGTTCGCGCCCGTTTCATGCCCGTCGCGATCGCGCGGTCCGGGCGGGTCTGCTGGCCCCGAAAGCGGAGCCGGATCGGTCTGGCGAGGGGCGGGAAAGGGTCGCTTTCTCCGGGCCGAACGCCAGCGAAACTCGAGAGGCCATGCGCAACTCGGACGGATGGCGCGGCCTGACGGTGACCTTAGCCCGCGTTAGCGGCCAAACACAATGGGAAATCGCGTGTCCGGCGAGCGCCAGGTCCGGGTCGTCGCATCCTCGTTCGCCGCCCGGTCGAAGCCGGGCGCTCGATACAGTTTTCCCAGGAAATCCCGATACCTGTCCCGCACGCTTGATGTTTGTCGATCCCGGTCAGCCGAGCTTGCGCAGCCGCGCGAACAGGCTGGATGTGTCCCAACGACCGCCGCCCATTTTCTGCACATCCTTGTAGAACTGGTCGACCAGCGCCGTCACCGGCAGCGACGCGCCGACGCGATCGGCCGCCGACAGGCAGATGCCGAGGTCCTTGCGCATCCAGTCCACCGCGAAACCGTGCTCCCACTTGTCGTCCAGCATCGTCTCGTAGCGGTTCTGCATCTGCCACGACCCCGCGGCGCCCTGGCTAATGACCTCGACCACGGCCCGGCCGTCGAGGCCGGCCTTCTCGGCCATGTGGAGCGCTTCTGACAACCCCTGCACGAGTCCGGCAATGGCGATCTGGTTGCACATCTTGGTGGTCTGGCCGGCGCCGCTTTCGCCGATCCGGCGGCAGAGCTTGGCGTAGATGGACATGATCGGCTCGGCCGCATCGTAATGCGCGGCATCGCCGCCGCACATGATCGACAATTGCCCGTTCTCGGCACCGGCCTGACCGCCCGAGATCGGCGCGTCGACGAAGCCGGCGCCCTTTTCGGCAAAGGCCGCGTGCAATTCATGTGTGACCTCGGCCGATACGGTGGTGTGATCGACGAAGATCGCGCCGTCCTCCATGCCGGCCAGCGCGCCGTCCTCCCCGAGACAGACCGCGCGCAGGTCGTCGTCGTTGCCCACGCAGGCCATCACGAACGCGCTGCCGCTCGCGGCCTCGCGCGGGGTGGCGGCGTGCGCTCCGGCGTTTTGCGCGACCCAGTCCTTGGCCTTGGCCTCGGTGCGGTTGTAGACCGTCACCTCGTGTCCCGCCTTCGCGAGATGCCCGGCCATGGGATAGCCCATCACCCCCAGCCCCAGGAACGCCACTTTCGCCATGTCCGTCTCTCCCTCGCGATCTCTTCGGATCGTGTTGTGGCAGGGGCCGCAACGGCTTGGCAAGGGCGCGCCGGCCGGGTTAGGTCCGACGGACAGCACAGGCACGGAACGGCAAGAGAGGTGAACGCGGCATGCGGCTGGTCTTTCGCTGGCTGGTGAGGCTCGCCTCGGCAGCGATCCTGCTGACGGTTCTCGCCGTCGCTCTCGTCTACTACCTCGCGAGCCGGTCGCTGCCGGACTATGCGAAGACGCTGACGGTGCCGGAGATCACCGCCGACGTGGAGATCGTCCGGGACAATTCGAACGTCCCCCACATCTTTGCCCGCGCCGATCGCGACGCGTTCTTCGGGCTGGGCTACGCCCACGCGCAGGACAGGCTGTGGCAGATGATGATTCTGCGCCGCACCGCGCAGGGCCGCCTGTCGGAACTGTTCGGCCGTCGCACGGTCGAAACCGACACGCTGATCCGGCGGCTCGACCTCTACAACCTCGCCCGCGCGAGCGTGGAGCATCAGACGCCCGAGACGCTCGATGCGCTCGATGCCTACGCCGCGGGGGTGAACGCCCGCATCGACGAGATCAACGCCCGTTCGCTTGGGCGTGGCGCACCAGAATTCTTCCTGTTCGACGCGCGCCTGCCGCCCTGGCAGCCGGCTGACTCGCTCGCCGTCATCAAGGTCATGGCGCTGCAGCTCTCCGGCCACCTGTCCGAAGAAGTTCTGCGCGCACGCACGTCGCTTGCGCTCGACGACGCCGACCGGCTCGCCGACATCCTGCCCGACATTCCCGGCGACGGCGTTGCGGCACTGCCCGAGTACGCGGCCCTGGCCCCCGGCGCGTCGCGGCACGCCGCGCGCGCGCCCTCCGAGGCGCGCAGGGCATTCCTCAGCCCGCTGCCCGAACGCGGCCTCGCCGGCGCGTCGAACGCGTGGGCCGCAGCGCCCGACCGCTCGGCATCGGGCAGCACGCTCCTGGCCGGCGACCCGCACCTTCAGTTGACCGCGCCGTCGATCTGGTACCTCGCCCGGCTGCAACTGTCCTCCGGTGGCGTGATCGGCGGCACGATCCCGGGAATTCCCGCGATCATGGTCGGCCGGTCCGAACGGCTCGGCTGGGCGATCACGTCGTCCTATCTCGACGATCAGGATCTGCATCTCGAAGAGCTCGACCCCGAGGATCCGCAACGCTACCGCACGCCCGATGGATGGGCCGAGTTCGAGACCCGGCGCTCGATCATCGAGATCGCGGACGACCAGCCGATCACCGTCACCCTGCGCTGGACCGAGAACGGTCCGGTGCTCCCGGGTTCGGTCTACGACCTGGGCGCGATCACGCCGCCGGGGCACGTGATGTCGCTCGCCTGGACCGCGCTGTCCGGGCGCGACACGTCGATGAGCGCGGCGGTCGGGCTGATGAGCGCCGAAAACGTCGACAGCGCGATCGAGCTATCCGACATGTTCGTCGCGCCGAGCCAGAACCTCACGCTGATCGATGACGAAACTGTCGCGATGAAGACCGTGGGCGTCATGCCGCGCCGCAACGCAAACCATCAGAGCAAGGGCCGCCTGCCGAGCCCCGGGTGGATCGAGAACAATCGCTGGCAGGGCCGCCTGCCCTTCGCAGAAAACCCCGAATTCGTTGCACCGGCGGGCGGGATCGTCGGCAACACGAACAACAAGGTGATCGACCGCGATTTTCCGCGCCACATGAGCTTTGAGTGGGGCGACAGCCAGCGCGTGATGCGCTGGCAATCGATGATGCAGGGCCGCGAGGTGCACACCCGCGACAGCTTCATCGAGGCGCAGCTCGACACGGTTTCTCCCGCCGCGCGCACTCTCCTTCCGTTGATCGGGGCCGACTTGTGGTTCACCGGCGAAGCCGCCCCCGAAGGCACGCCCGACCGGCGCCGCGCCGAGGCGCTGAACCTCTTGGCCGACTGGAACGGCGAGATGAACGAGCACCTGCCGGAACCGCTTATCTACGCCGCTTGGCTGCGGGCGCTTCAGGACCGGCTGATCCGCGACGAGCTCGGACCCCTTGCCGACGAGTACGACCACGTCGAGCCGCTCTTCATCGAGCGGGTCTTCCGCGACGTTGACGGGGCGGCGGTATGGTGCGACGTCGTGCGGTCTGCCCGCGAGGAGACCTGCACCGACATCGCGCGCCTCGCGCTCGACGACGCGCTGGTGTGGATCGATGAGACCTACGGCACCCAACTCGGGTCGCTGCGCTGGGGCGACGCGCACCAGGCCACCCATGACCACCCTGTGCTCGGCGAGGTGCCGGTGCTGCGGTATTTCGTGAACATCCGGCAATCGACGAGCGGCGGCGACCACACGCTGTTGCGCGGGCGCACCTCGGGCCGCGATCCCGACCCGTTCCGCAACGTCCACGGCGCGGGATATCGCGGCGTCTACGATTTCGCCGACCCGGACTCGTCCGTCTTCATCAATTCGACCGGACAGTCGGGGCACTTCCTGTCGCGTCACTACGACGATCTGGGGCAGCTGTGGCGGCGCGGCGAATACATCCCGATGTCGCTCGATCCCGAGCTGGCGCGCGCCGCCTCGGTGGGAATTACGCGCCTCGTCGCCGACTAGGCATCGGACGCTACTTGCGGCGGATCATCGAGCCGGTCATGCGGTGCCACAGCGGCCGGCGCACCTGCTGCGGCGCGTCCGCGGCATCCGGATCGCGCAGCGCCCCGTTTGCCAAGGTCGCCAGGAGGTCTGCGGCCTCCTCGGTCAGGGACATCCCGGGCTCGGCCTCCGCCTCCTCCTCGAAGGGATCGAAGGGCGGCGTGCCATCGAGGAATTCGCGCGCGAGCCGCGCGTTCGAGCGCTCGTACCGCGACAGCAGTTCGCGCCGCGTGTCGGCGTCGAGTAGGTAACGCCGGGTCGGCACAACACCCTTGCGAAGCGCGTCCTCGATGAATTGCGTGACGCGGAACGTCGCCGCTTCCGCGTCCAGCCCCTCGCGCAGCGCCGCGCGCTTGACGAAGCGCGCCGCCTCGATCAGCCCGGCCGGCGGGCTGACGTTGCGCGGCTCTGTGCTCACCCGCTCGTCCGGCGGCGGCGGCACCTCGAGCAGTTCGAAGAACCGGCGCGCCGGATAGAGCGGATCCTGGCCGCGGTTCAGCGGAACCACCGACACGTTCTCGCGTCCAACGAACCGCGCCCAGTTGCGCATGACCCAGTGATAGTCGAGCGTGCGCCGCTCGATCCGGCTCTCGATCAGGTCGTCCAGCGTGCCGGTCCAGAGATTCTGGCTCTTCACGTGCTGCTTGAAGTCCGATTCGATCCAGATGTCCTGCCGCCGCAGGTAGACGATCACGTGCAGCCGGAACCCACGCTTCGCCACCTCGTCAACGAACCACTGGAAGTGACGCGCACGGGCACACGCGATCAACACCTCGCTGCTGAGGATCACGTCGCCGTCGCCGCGCAGGAAAAAGTTCAGGAGCCGGCGGGCCTTCGCCTGCTGGTTGTGCAGGAGGTGAGAGCCGAGCACCGCGGCGTTGCCCTCGCCCTCGGTCCAGTCATCGGCGTGCCGCTCGTAGGCGACCCCGTGCTCGGCCAGCCAGTCCGCGTTCTCCGCGAGAACGTCCTGTACTGTCGTTGTCGCGCATTTGGGCATGCCGACGTGAAGGTGGATGATACGCGCCAAGAGAAGTCGTCTTTCCGAAAGGTCCGGCGTCCGTGTCCCCGGATGGCAGGAATGTCAACGACATGCCGACCGGTCTGTCGCCGCGCCCGGTGCGGCCCGCGCGCGTCGGTGCGTTGCCGCCGTCTGCACCCGCCCGGGGGGCGGACGCGGACGCGGTGCGGCGACATGCCCGACCCGGCTCAGGTCGCACAGCCACGCCGCCGCGCGCCTTCGGATCGCATGAGGCCGGTGGTGCCCAAGGTGGGAATCGAACCCACACGCCTTGCGGCGGGGGATTTTGAATCCCCTGCGTCTACCGTTCCGCCACTTGGGCCCGGTTTTCGGTCCTAGCCTTTCAACCGGGGCGCGTCCAGTGTCCATGCGCGAGCGGCACGCGGTATGTTGACCGGCACCGCACGGCGTGGTCAACGGATCCGACCACGGTTCGGCCCGGCCCGGCCTGCCACTTCCCGACGAGACCCGGATGCTCCAGACGCTGTACGACCGCACGATCTCCTACGCGGAGCATCGCCACGCGATGTGGGTCCTCGCCTTCGTCGCCTTCATCGAAAGCTCGGTCTTCCCGATTCCGCCGGACGTGCTGATGATCCCTATGATCCTGGCGCGGCCACACGCGGCGTGGCGCATCGCGCTCGTGGCGACCGCCGCGTCGGTGGCCGGCGGTGTCGCGGGATACGCCATCGGCTTCCATTTCTACGACCAGATCGGCGCGCCGGTGCTCGAGGCGCTCGGCAAGGGCGACAAGATGGTGGCCTTCAACGCACGGTTCCAGGAGCTCGGGATCTGGGCGGTGCTGGTCGCCGGGGTCACGCCGTTCCCGTTCAAGGTCATCACAATCATGTCGGGCTGGGCGGCGATGCCGCTCCTGCCCTTCGTCGCAAGCGCACTCGTCGCGCGGGCGCTGCGCTTTTTCGTGGTCGCCGCGCTCCTGCGCATCTTCGGCGCGCCGATCCGCGACTTCATCGAGCGTCGTCTCGGCCTCGTCTTCACGATCTTTTGCGTGGTCCTCGTCGGCGGCTTCCTGTTGGTCCGCTACCTGTGACCGCCGCGACCGGAGCTTTCACCATGCGCCCCAAGCCCCTGATCCTGCTCGCCTCCGCCGGCTCCGCGGCGCTCCTCCTCGGTGCGTTGGCGTTTCAGTACATTGGCGACATGCCGCCCTGCAAACTGTGTTACTGGCAGCGCTACCCGCACGTTGCTGCCGCGCTGGCCGGGCCGGTTGCACTGGTGGTGGCGACACCGCTGATCATCGCGTTCGGTGCCCTCGCGGCGCTGACGACCGCCGGCATCGGGATCTTTCACACCGGGGTCGAACGCGGCTGGTGGGAGGGACCGGCCTCCTGCTCGTCGACCGGGATCGACGGGCTGTCCACAGATCAGCTGATGGACCAGATCATGACCGCCCCACTCGTGCGCTGCGACGAGATCGCCTGGCAACTGGCCGGCGTATCGATGGCCGGCTGGAACGCCATCCTGTCGCTAGGCCTCGTCGTGCTCTGGCTCGCGGCCTGGCGCGCAGCACGCCGGGACTGAGTCGGCCCGCCTCACCCGCCGAGGCGGCCCTGCGCGCTCTTCTTCGTCGACAGCAGCAGTGACGTCTCCGACGTCGCCACACCGTCGAGCCGGCGGATCCGCGACAGTACGCCATCGAGCGCCTCGAGGCTGTCGGTGCCGAGCTCGGCGATCACGTCCCAGCGTCCGTTCGTGGCGTGCAGTGCTCGCACCTCGGGAAACCCGCCCAGCTGGCGCAGGATCCGGTCCGTGCCACGCCCCTCGATCCCCAGCATCATGAGCGCGCGAACGGCATCGCGACCGGCGTCCTCCTTCAGAACAACCGTGAAGCCCAGGATGTCGCCCGAGGCGCGCAGCTTGTCGATCCGCGCCCGCACCGTCGTGCGCGACAGCCCGAGCGCCGCGCCAAGCTCCGACAGGGAGGCCCGCGCGTCGCGCCTCAGCGCGGCGATCAGCCGGTGATCGGTGTCGTCCATTTCGGAACCTCGCGCCTGCGTTTCGACGAAGGCTCACCCGTTTCGGCCGCAATGTCCACTGGACCATGAGCCGAAGCGCCGCATACTCCGGGCAAACAAGTCGCAGTCAGCGAGGTCTCGATGAGCCACCGCAGGATCCTTCTCGTCGGCGCACCGGTCGATTCGGGCAAGCGCCGCGCCGGCTGCCTGATGGGCCCCGACGCCTATCGCACGGCCCGCCTGCCGGGCGCGCTGGCCGATCTCGGCCACGACGTGCACGACCTCGGCAACGTCACCCCCGACCCGGTCGAGGCGCCCGACACCGAACGTCTCTTCGCCCTGCCGGAAACGATCGGGTGGACGCAGGCCCTGTCCCGGGCCGCGCAGGAGGCGCTGGCCGAGGGCGCGGCGATCTTCCTCGGCGGCGACCATGCGCTGTCGCTCGGGACGGTGCACGGCGCCGCGGCCCACGCGGCGCGGCGCGGTCGCCCGCTCTTCGTGCTGTGGCTCGACGCCCATTCCGACTTCCACACCTGCGACACGACCGACAGCGGCAATCTCCACGGCACGCCTCTGGCCTACCTGACCGGGCGCGGCGGGTTCCCGGGCTTTCCCGACGTGCCGCACCCGATCCCCGAGGCGCAGGTCTGCATCATCGGGCTGCGCTCGGTCGACGGCCCCGAGCGCGCCGCGCTCGAGGCGACGGGCATCCGCCGCCACGACATGCGCGACATCGACGAAAACGGCATCGTGGCGCCCCTGCGCGCCTTTCTCGCCGCGGTCGAGGCCGCCGGCGGCGATCTTCACGTGTCGCTCGACGTCGATTTCCTCGACCCGGCGGTCGCGCCCGCGGTCGGCACGACGGTACCGGGCGGCGCCACGGTGCGTGAGGCGCATCTCGCGATGGAGATCCTGCACGATTCTGGACTACTGACCTCGCTCGACCTCGTGGAACTCAATCCCATGCTCGACGAACGCGGCCGCACCGCGCAGCTGATGGTCGATCTCGCCGCCTCGGCCTTCGGTCGCCGCGTCTTCGACCGCCCGACCCCCCGCATCCTCTGAGGCCCGCCATGCTCTCCTCCGCTCCCGATCCCTCCGACAAGGCGCTGGTGCCCTTCGTTTCGGTCGCCAACATGATGCGGCTCGTGCATCACCTCGGGCTCGACGCGGTGATCCGCAGCCTGACCGGGCACATCGAGGAGGATTTCCGCCGCTGGGAGCGCTTCGACAAGACGCCGCGCGTGGCCTCGCACTCGCCCGTCGGGGTGATCGAGCTGATGCCGACTTCGGATGGCGAGGCCTACGGCTTCAAGTACGTCAACGGCCACCCCCGCAACACGCGCGCGGGCCTGCAGACAGTCACGGCCTTCGGGCTCCTGGCCGACGTGGCGACGGGATACCCCGTTCTCCTGACCGAGATGACGCTCCTCACCGCGCTGCGCACGGCGGCGATGTCCGCCCTCGCCGCGCGCCACCTGGCGCCGGAAGGCGCACGCACCATGGCGATGATCGGCAACGGCGCACAGGCCGAATTCCAGAGCCGCGCGATGCAGGCGCTCGTCGGCATCGACACGGTGCGGCTGTGGGACATCGACGGCGCCGCGACAGAGAAATGCGCGCGCAACCTCGCCGGCAGCGGACTCGCGATCGTGCGCTGCACCAGCGCGCAGGACGCGGTCGAGGGCGCGGACATCATCACCACCTGCACCGCCGACAAGCAGTACGCCACGATCCTGTCGGACAACATGGTCGGCGCCGGAGTGCACATCAACGCGATCGGCGGCGACTGCCCCGGCAAGACCGAACTCGCGCCCGCCATTCTCGGGCGCGCCTCGATCTTCGTGGAATATCCCGAACAGACCCGCATCGAGGGCGAGATCCAGCAGCTCGATCCCGACCACCCGGTCACCGAGCTCTGGCAGGTCTTCGCCGGCGCCGCGCCCGGCCGCCGGTCCGCCTCAGAGATCACCCTCTTCGACAGCGTCGGCTTCGCGATCGAGGATTTCTCGGCGCTGCGTTTCGTTCAGCAGGCGATCCGCGGCACGCCCTTTTTCGAGCCGCTCGATCTTCTCGCCGATCCCGACGATCCGCGCGACCTCTACGGCATGCTGGCCCGCGCCGGCGGAGCGGCGGCGGCATGATCGCGACCGACTGGCCCGCCACAGCGACGCGCTTTCTCGCGCTGCGTCTGCCGCCCGGCGCGGATCTCCGCGGCGCGATCGAGTCGGCCTTCGCCGCCGAACCCGAGGCCGCGGGCTTTCTCGCCGCCGCCGTCGGCTCGCTCGAGCTCGCGCGCCTTCGTCCCGCCGGCCGCGACGACGCCATCGAGGTCGCGGGCCCGCTCGAGATCGTCGCGCTCTCGGGCACGGTCTCGGCCGACGGCCCGCATCTCCACCTCGCGGTTTCGGATTCCGCCGGCACGATGACCGGAGGCCACCTGCTGACCGGCGCGCGCATCCGCACCACCGCCGAGCTCGTGCTCGCCCTGGCCGCGGGGCAGCGGTTCCACCGCCCGCACGATCCCGCGACCGGCTACAACGAGCTCGCCTTCGACTGACGGCGCGCCGCGCGATCCTTCATCTTGCCGGATACCCCGGGGGTCCGGGGGCAGAGCCCCCGGCGCGCGCCGCCGGCGGGCCGGGTCAGTCCCGGCGCTTGTCGAGGTGTTTCTTCAGCGCGCCGGCGTTCTTCTCGCGTCGCCCGCGATACGGGTTGCGCGCGCCCTGCCCGCGCATCACCAGCCGGATCGGCGTGCCCGGCATGTCGAAATCCGATCGCAGACCGTTGACGAGATACCGCGTGTAAGCGTCCTGCATCTTGTCGGGATGCGAGCACATCACCACGAAATGCGGCGGACGCGTCTTCGCCTGGGTCATGTAGCGCAGCTTGATCCGGCGCCCGCCCGGCGCCGGCGGCGGATGCGCCTCGACCATGTCGCCCAGCCAGCGGTTGAGCTGCGCCGTCGGCACCCGGCGGTTCCAGACGTCGTGGGCGCGCATCACCGCGCCGCGCAGCCGGTCGAGCCCGCGCCCGGTCCGGGCCGACACCGTCACCAGCGGCGCGCCCCGAAGCTGCGGCAGCAGCCGGTCGAAGGCCTCGCGCAGCTGCGCGAGCTTGGCGCCCTTGTCCTCCTCGAGATCCCACTTGTTGACCGCAACGACCACCGCGCGGCCCTCACGCTCGGCAAGGTCGGCGATGCGCAGGTCCTGGCTTTCGAACGGAATCGCCGCGTCCAGCAGGACGACCACGACCTCGGCGAACTTGACCGCCCGCAGCCCGTCGGCGACCGACATCTTCTCGAGCTTTTCCTGGACCTTGGCCTTCTTGCGCATCCCCGCGGTGTCGAAGATCCGCGTCGGCACCCCGTCCCAGTCCATCGTCACCGAAATCGCGTCGCGCGTGATCCCCGCTTCGGGCCCGGTCAGAAGCCGATCTTCGCCCAGCAGCGCGTTGATGAGTGTGGACTTGCCCGCGTTCGGCCGGCCCACGACCGCGATCTGGAGCGGCTTGTCGAGCGTGGGCGCCGGCGCGGCCTCGTCGGCCTCTTCGGACACCGGCAGGGACAGCTCGGGTTCCTCGGGCGCGCGCTCGGCGGCGGCGGCAAAGCCCTCCGACAGCGGCAGCAGCGCCGCGTAGAGATCCGAGAGCCCCTCGCCGTGCTCGGCCGAAAGCGCGATCGGCTCGCCGAGGCCCAGACCCCACGCCTCGAGCGCGCCGGCCTCGCCGGTCCGTCCCTCGGCCTTGTTCGCGGCCAGAAGCACGTGATCGGCGCGCTTGCGAAGGATCTCGGCGAAAATCTCGTCGGTCGGCGTGATCCCGGTGCGCGCGTCGACGAGAAACAGGCACACGTCGGCCATGTCGACCGCCCGCTCGGTCAGTCGCCGCATACGGCCGGGCAGGCTGTCGTCGGTCGCATCCTCGAGCCCCGCGGTGTCGATCACGGTGAAGTTCAGGTCGCCCAGGCGCCCCTCGCCCTCGCGCAGGTCGCGCGTCACGCCCGGCTGGTCGTCGACGAGCGCGAGCCGCTTTCCGACGAGCCGGTTGAACAGCGTCGACTTGCCCACGTTGGGTCGGCCGACGATGGCGAGGGTGAAGGACATGGATGAAGGCTCCGGGTCGCTGCGAAGCGCCCCGTTACCCTATCGTGCCGCCGATGGAAAGAAGCCCTGCCCGACCGCGCTAGCGATAGGCCGCCAGCGCGCCGTCACCCGTCACGACATACAGCGTGCCGCCCGCAACGATCGGTTCGGTCGTGGCGCCGCCGTCGACCGGTACCTGCGCCGCGAGACGCCCGTCCGTCGGGGCGAAGCCGCGCAGCGCCCCGTCCGTAGAGGCCACCCACAACAGACCGCCGGCGAGGACGGGCCCGTGGTTCGCGACCGACTGGTCGCGCCGGCGCGCCGGCCGGGCGACAGGCCGCCAGCCGGGCAGGTCCACGGCCCAGATCTGCGCGCCGGTGGCCCGATCAAGCCGCACGAGCTCATTTAGATCGCTGACGAAGTAGACGGAATTGCCGACCACGGCCGGCCGGTCCAGCGCGCCCTTCTCGACGGTCCAGCGCGCCTCGCCGGTGGCCTGGTCGCGCGCGGTGAAGCGGCCCGAGTGCGTGCCGATATAGACCGTGTCGCCGGCCAGGGTCGGATCGCCGGTGACGTCGTCGATGCGCGCCAGCACGCGCCCGCGGCGCGACCCGGCGATGATCTCGCTCCAGACCGTGTCGCCGCCCTGGCGGAAGCGAGACTGGACGGTGCCGTCGCCGAAGGCGAACACCACGCGCTCGGGGCCGATGGCCGGCGCCGGCGCTCCGGCCACGTTGCCGACATCCGGCACGCCGTCGACGCGCCAGCGCACGCGGCCGTCGCGCGCCTCGATCGCCCAGCCGACGGAATCACCCGACGTGATGTAGACGAGCCCGTCGCGGAAGCTCGGCGCGCCGGTCGCGGTGTCCTGCAGGTCCTGCCGCCACACCTCGCCGCCCTGCGCCGGATCGAGCGCCACGAGCTCGCCGAAGCCGGAAGCCACGAACAGAAGTCCGCCGCCGAGCGCGAGGCCGCCGCCCTGTGCCTGGAACGCGGCGTCGCGCGCCGGGACGATCTGCCGTTGCCACAGCACCGCGCCGTTCGTCGACACGGCCGAGACGACGAAATCCGAGGACAGCGTATAGACGCGCGCGCCGTCAGTCACCGGATCGGCGTTCAGGCGCTGGCGCTTCACATCGCCTTGCCCGATGTCGACGCTCCAGATCCGCTGCGGCGCCGACGACAGGGCCGCGTGATCGGTCCGGATGTGCGGGCTGACCGGGCTCTGCGTCCAAGCGCCGTTCTGAACGGGCGCCGGCAGGGCCGCGGGCGCAGCACGGTTGACCGGCGCCCCGGGGTCGCCGTCGCGGGTGTCGAGCACCTCGCGGATGCCCAGCCGTTCGCCCGGCAGGATGACTTCGCGCTCGCCGCAGGCGGCGAGCGCCGCGATACCCGCCAGCGCCGCCAGCCTCAGAACCTTCGACCCGTCCACGTTCACCTTCCGCGTCCCTGTTCCTGCCCGTCGCGTCGACCGGCGTTCGGCCCGGCCGGCGGATTGCCCGGATCCGGCGTTCAGGCGCCGTCCTCGATCGAGCCGCCGAGCGCCACAATCAACTGCGATGCGCGCAGGCGCAAGCCTTGGCTGGCCGCGGAATCCTGACGGATCGTCTGCAGCCGCTCGATCGCGGCCTCGGTGTCACCTGCCTCGATGTCGAGTAGCGCCAGCTGCTCCTCGGCCATCAGTTGCAGCGGCCCGCCCTGCGCCATCGCCTCGAAGCCGATGCGCCGCTCCTCGGCCGAGACGCCTTCGCGGGTCAGCGCCTTGTAGCTCGCGATCTGGCGGTAGACCGCCTCGGCCTGCATGTCGCCGACGGCGTTCAGCGTCTCGGCGACCACCGCGGGATCGGCGTCCTCGGCCGCGGCCTGCTCCGCCGCGCGCAGCATGGCGAGGATCGCCGCGGCGGATCCCTCCGGCGCCTCGATCGCGGCGAGATCGGCCGCGCGCGCCGCCGGTGTCTCGGCCTCCAGGGCTTCCAGCACCGCAGTGCCGAACGCGCGGGCGCGCTCCGTTTCCTGCGCGGCGCTCCATTCGCGCCACGCCGCACCGCCGACGATGCCGATGACGATCAGGACGGCGATCCAGCCGTAGCGGCGCAGATAGCCATAGAGGCGGTCGCGCCGGACCTCCTCGCTCACCTCGTCGATGAAACTGTCGGGATTGCTCACCCGCGCCCCCTTTCCTGTCCTGCCGGACGCTGCCGTTGCCGCTCCCTTATCGGACCGGGACTTGCCTGCCAAGCAGGCGCCGCGCGCGCCGGTTTCCGCCGCAAGCGTGCGATTTTCGCAATCCCGCCTTGAAGTCTGCGCAACAGGCCCCAATCTGAACTACCGAGTTCAGTTTTTTCGTGCCATATGGTTCCAGCACCGGGAATGTTCTTGCGTTCCGCGACGGGTTCGCGGCAAGTGCGGAGGCGGACAGGAAGAATTCGATGCGCGTATTTCCGCTTCTCCTCGCCGCGCTCGTCGCCGGCTTACTCTATCTTCTCGTGATCGAGCGCGACCGGGTGGTCGCGACGCTCGCCCCGGTGACGGCCGATCCTGCGCCGACCGAGAACGCGCCTGCCGACACGGCGGCGTCACCGGAGACCGACACCGCCGAAACCACCGACCCCACGCCCGATGAACCCGCTGCCGATGGCACCGACGCCGTGCGTGTCATGGCCATGCGCAGCGTCGCGCAGGATATCGACAGCGCCGTCCTCGTCCGCGGCAAGACCGAGGCGCTGCGCGAAGTCGACGTGATGGTCGAGACGACGGGCAAGATCGTGTCGGACCCGCTGCGGCGCGGCACCTTCGTGTCCGAGGGCGATGTCCTTTGCGAGCTCGACCCCGGAACCCGGCGCATCACGCTCGAGGAGGCGCGCGCGGCGCTTGCCGAGGCGCAGGCGAGCGTGCCCGAAGCCGAGGCGCGTGTGCCCGAGGCCGAGGCCCGCGTGGCCGAGGCCGAAGCTGCGCTGGAGGAGGCGGAGATCAATGCGACCGCCGCAAACGCGCTGTCTGGCTCGGGCTACGCGTCGGAGAC
The DNA here is from genome assembly GCF_900172265.1 of Roseivivax jejudonensis. Taxonomy (GTDB): domain Bacteria; phylum Pseudomonadota; class Alphaproteobacteria; order Rhodobacterales; family Rhodobacteraceae; genus Roseivivax; species Roseivivax jejudonensis. Next base: position 189,215 of record NZ_FWFK01000002.1, read on the forward strand.
GCGTGTGGCGCAGACGCGGGCCGCCGTGCGCGCCGCCGAGGCCGCAGTGTCCAGCGCGAAGGCCGGGCTCGAGGCCGCGCGATCCGGGCTCGAAAGCTCTGCCGCGCGCATCCGCTCGGCAGAGGCGGCGGTCGCACGCGCGGAGGACGAGATCGAGAAGCTGACCGTGCGCGCACCGTTCGACGGCCTGCTCGAAACCGACACGGCGGAACTCGGCGCGCTGATGCAGGCCGGCGGCATGGGCGGCGATCCCTGCGCGACGGTTCTGCAACTCGACCCGATCAAGCTCGTGGGCTTCGTTCCCGAAACCGCCGTCGCCCGCGTCGCCGTCGGCGCGCCGGCCGCGGCGCGCCTGACCGAAGGCGGCGAGGTGCAGGGCGAGGTCACTTTCGTGTCGCGCCGTGCCGACGAAACGACGCGGACGTTCCGTGTCGAGATCCTCGTGGAGAATGACGACCTCGCGCTGTCGGCGGGCCAGACGGCCGAGATCCGCATCGCGAGCGACGGCGTCGCGGCGCATCTGGTGCCGCAATCGGCGCTCACGCTCGACGACGACGGCGCGCTCGGCGTGCGGCTGGTCGGCGACGGCTCGACGGCCCGCTTCGCGCCGGTCGAGATCGTGCGCGACACGCCCGAGGGGCTCTGGGTGCTGGGCCTGCCCGAGACCGCAGACATCATCACGCTGGGACAGGAATACGTCACCGACGGCGTCGCGGTGGCGCCCTCGTTCGAGGACATCATCCAGTGACCGGGATCGTCGACTGGGCGGCCAGCCGGGCGCGGATGGTTCTGGCCTTCATCGTGCTGTCGCTTGTCGTCGGCACAACGGCCTATATCGCGCTGCCGAAGGAAGGCGAGCCGGACATCGAGATCCCGGCGTTGTTCGTGTCCGTTCCGTTCCCCGGCATCAGCGCCGAGGATTCCGAGCAGCTTCTCGTGCGTCCGATGGAAACCGAGATGCAGGATCTCGACGGGCTGAAGGAGATGTCGGGCACCGCGGCCGAGAACTATGCCGGCCTCGCGCTCGAATTCGAGTTCGGCTGGGACAAGACCAAGGTCATGGCCGACGTGCGCGACGCCATGACGCGCGCCGAGGCCCAGTTTCCCGAGGGCGCCGAACAATACTCGATCAACGAGATCAATTTCTCGGAGTTTCCGATTGTCGTGGTCAACCTGACCGGCCCCGTGCCGGAGCGCACGATGGCGCGTGTCGCCAAGGATCTGCAGGACAGGATCGAGGGGCTCGACGCGGTGCTGCAGGCCGGTATCGCCGGCAATCGCGACGAGATGCTCGAGGTGCTGATCGACCCGCTCCGGCTCGAGAGCTACAACGTCACAGCGGCCGAGCTGATCAACGTCGTCCAGAACAACAACCAGTTGATCGCGGCCGGCGAGGTCGAGACCGCGCAGGGCGCCTTTGCGGTCAAGATCCCGTCCTCGTTCGACGAGGCGCGCGATGTCTACGACCTGCCGGTCAAGGTGAACGGGGACCGCGTCGTCACGCTCGGCGATCTCGCCACGATTAACCTGACCTTCGAGGACCGTACCGGAACGTCGCGCTTCAACGGCGAACGCTCGCTCGCCCTGCAGGTGGTGAAGCGCAAGGGTTACAACCTGATCGACACCGTCGACGAGGTCGAGCGGCTGGTCGCGGAGGCCGAGGCCGACTGGCCGGAAGAGCTGCAGGCGGCGGTGACCATCGGCACGTCGAACGACCAGTCGCGGCAAGTCGCCTCCATGATCAGCCAGTTGCAGGGCTCTGTTCTGACGGCCGTGGCGCTGGTGATGATCGTGGTGCTGGCCGCGCTCGGCCTCCGGCCGGCGCTGCTTGTCGGGTTCGCGATCCCGACCTCGTTCCTGCTGTGCTTCGCGTTCCTCGCGCTGATGGGTGTGTCGATCTCGAACATCGTGATGTTCGGACTGATCCTCGCTGTCGGCATGCTGGTCGACGGCGCGATCGTGGTCGTCGAGTACGCCGACAAGCGCATCGCCGAGGGCGTCGGACCCATGCACGCCTATACCGACGCGGCCAAGCGCATGTTCTGGCCGGTCGTGTCCTCGACCGCGACGACGCTGTGCGCCTTTCTGCCGATGCTGTTCTGGCCCGGCGTTCCGGGCGAGTTCATGGGCATGCTGCCGGTGACGCTGATTTTCGTGCTGTCGGCGTCGTTGATTGTCGCGCTTGTCTACCTGCCGGTGATGGGCGGTGTCGTCGGCCGGCTGGAGCGGTGGCTCTCCGGAATGACCGGTGCGATCTCGCGGCTTCCGTTCCTTCTGAACCTCGCGCTCTTGCCGGTCTGCATCATCGCGATCGGGGCCGGCGCGGCGGGCATCCCGCTGCTGTTGCAGCTCGCCTCCGGCACCTACGCGGGCATCGACTCGGGTGACATCTGGGGATCCGTCGTGCCCACCTTCGCCGGGATATTCATTCTGCTGCTGGGCGGGCTGATCCTCTTGGCCTTCGCGCTTGTGGGCGGGATGTTCCTCGTCCTGGCGCTCGCTGCGTTCTTCGGCCGGATCGGGCGCGGTGCGTCCGCGCTGCGGCGTCGGCTGACCGGCGGCGCCGGCGAGGACCGGATCAAGTCGGGCTACCGTCGTTCGCCATTCGGCCGGTTCATCGCGCTGATCGCAAAGAATCCGCTCGGGCCCATCGTGGCCGCCGGCGCGATCTTCGTCTTCGTCGGGACGACGTTCATCTACTACGGCGAGAATCAGAACGGAGTGGAGTTCTTCGTCGAGAGCGAGCCGGAATTCGCCCTCGTCTACGTCCGCGCCCGCGGCAATCTGAGCCTCGAGGAGAAGGACGCACTGGTCCGGCGGGCCGAGGACATCGTGTTGGCCCATCCGGGCGTGCTGTCGGCGTTCGCCTTTGCCGGCGAAAGCGGGCTCGACAACAACACCGGCGGCGCGGAAGCGCCGAAGGACACGATCGGGCAGGTCCAGTTCGAGACGATCCCGTGGGAGGACCGGATCGGCGATCCGGCGCTCGACGGCGACGTGGTGATCGCCGAGCTGACCGACCAGCTCGATACGATCCCTGGGATCGAGACCGAAATCCTGAACCTCGCGCAGGGCCCGGCCGCCGCGAAGCCGCTGCACCTGCGGATCACCGGCCAGAACTGGGATGATCTGCTTGCCGTAACGACCGCGGCACGCGCGCGCTTCGACGACATTCCGGGCCTGCGGCTGGTGGAGGACACGCGGCCCCTGCCCGGCATCGACTGGCAGATCGACGTGGACGTGGAAAAGGCCGGACGCTACGGCGCCGACGTCGCAACCGTGGGCGCGATGGTGCAGTTGGTGACGCGCGGCATTCTCCTCGACACCATGCGGGTCGACACCTCGGACGAGGAGATCGACATCCGGGTGAGGCTGCCCGAAGAGGATCGGCTTCTCTCGACGCTCGACACACTTCGGGTGCGCACGTCGGACGGTCTGGTGCCACTGTCGAACTTCGTGACCCGCCGGCCGGTCGATACGCTGGCGGAGATCAATCGTGTCGACCAGAAACGGCATTTCGACGTGAAGGCGGACGTGGCCCCCGGTCTCGCCAAGGCGGTGGACGCGGACGGCGCGATCGCCGCGACCCTGCGCCTTGCGTCCGGGGGCGACGGAGGCGGCGGGCCGCGCATCGAGGGCCCGGACGGCAGCTACACGATCGTCTCGGCCGCCGAGGGGGTAACGCCTGGCTCGCTCGGCGCGGACCTCCGCGCCGGCGCGCTCTCGGTCGAGCCTGTGAACGCGAACGAGCGGATCGCCGTCCTGACCGAATGGCTCGAGGCGCAGGACCTGCCGGCCGGCATCGGCTGGGAATGGACGGGCGATCAGGAGGATCAGGCCGAGAGCACGGCGTTCCTCGGTCAGGCTTTCGGTGCCGCGCTCGGCCTGATGTTCATCATTCTGCTCGCGCAGTTCAATTCGATCTACAACGCCGGTCTCGTGCTGCTTGCCGTCGTCCTGTCGACCGCCGGCGTGCTGATCGGCATGCTCGTCATGGGGCAGACCTTTTCGATCATCATGACAGGCACCGGCATCGTCGCGCTGGCCGGGATCGTGGTGAACAACAACATCGTGCTGATCGACACCTACCAGGAATACGAACGCTACATGCCGCGCGACGAGGCGGTGGTGCGCACGGCCGAGGACCGGATCCGCCCTGTCCTTCTGACCACGATCACGACGATGGCGGGCCTCGCGCCGATGATGTTCGGGCTCAGCCTCGATTTCTTCGGCGGCGGCTATACGATCGACAGCCCGACCGCGCTCTGGTGGAAACAGCTGGCGACTGCCGTGGTGTTCGGCCTCGGCATCGCGACGGTCCTGACGCTTGTCTTCACGCCGGCCATGCTGGCCGCGCGCGTGTGGGTCGCGACCTACGCAACGTGGATCGGCCGCGCGCTGTCGGCACTGTCGCTCGGCCGGGCCAGCCGCGCCGCGCAGGATTGGGCGGTGACCGCCCGCGCCCGCGACCTTCCGGCCCCGACGATCATCTGGGACGACGAGGATGCCGGTCCGCGCCTCGAATCGACGGACACAATTCCGCCGCTGCGCGCCGCCGAGTGAGCCCGGCCGCGGGCCGTCCGGGCGGGCTGTCGGCGACAATGCCTGCATGCCGCGGAGATTGTCCGTCGTTTCTCATCAAATGCGACTAAACCTTGGCGCAGCCGCCTGAAATCGCTAGTGTCCCCATGGTTGGATTAGGGACGTGACAGATGCTCAACACATTTTACAAAGCGCTTAGCGCCGTCGCCGTTTACGCGATGTTCACCGCACCGGCCCATGCGCAGTCCGCGGGCGGCTGGTATTCGTGGTTCCGCAGCTGGGTCGATGGTGCCGTCGGTGGTCGTACCTCCGGGCGCGAAGCCAACGCCGTGCCGGAAATCGACGCATCGACCGGCCTGCTGACGCTCGCCGCCGTCGCGGCGGCTCTGGCGCTCGCCTACGAGATCAACCGCCGGCGCAAGTCCGCCTGAGCGGATCCGGCGCGGGGCTCAGATCAGCGACCAGTCGCCCGACAGCAGCGCCGCGCCCGCGATCACGAGGTTCGCGCTCGCATGGGCGACGATGGCGTCGGACAGCCGGCCCTGTCGCAGCATGACGAGCGCGAAGACCAGACCGGCGACACCGGCGGCCACAGGCCGCCCGTGGAGCGCCGCAAACAGACCGGCCGAGGCGGCGACGGCGCCGGCACGGCCCCACCCTGTCCCGGGATCGAGACGGGTCAGCACGTATCCGCGAAAGAACGCTTCCTCGACCACCGGCACCAGGAGGCCGGTGCCGATGACGCGTGCCGCGATCCAGAGCGCGAGCGCCGCGCCCGACAGCGCCCCGATTCCGATATCGCCGCCGGGGCCCGCCGTGATCAGCCAGACCGCCCCGACCCCGATGCCAGCCGCCAGGGCGACAGGGTCGATCCGCCAGTCGATGGCCATCAAGGGACGCCGCACGTACCACAGAGCCGCCGCGATCGCCGCGGCCTGCAACGGATAGCCCACTGCCGGCGCGGTGAACGCCATGTGCACGATGATCCCCGAGAGCATGCAGACGATGAACGGCAGGATCCGGGCAACGGCCCAATCCTCGCGCATCGTGCCCTCATCGCTGCCGCGCGGCCTCGGATCGCGGTGCAGCCACGGCACCGCCTGTACGCCCGCGATCACGCCGAGCGCGAGGATGGTGAAGTAGAACCAGCCGGCGAAACTGTGAAAACCGTTGACCGCGAGCTCCGGCGACACGTGCGCGCCGATCAGGATCAGCGCCGCGATCCGCACGACGTTGAGCGCCCATGACAGCAACAGGCCCAGCGGCCAGACCACCAGCCAGAACCGCCCCCAGCGGATGATATCGCGAAAGATCACCGCGTAGATGGCGAGAAAACCGGTCAGCAACGCGAAGCCCTCGATGCCCGAGCATTGGCTTGCGACGATCACCGCGAAACCGTCGAGCCCGATCGTCGCCATGCCCGGATCGACGTTCACCGCAGGCGCGATCAGGCGCAGGAGGCCGGCCGTCGCACCGAACGTGCCCTCGACCAGCGGATCGAGCGCCCAGAGCGGGGCGAGCAGCGCCGCGAGATCGGGAATCAGCAACGCGAGCACGCAGACACCAAGGATCGACGTCCCGTCGCGGCGCAGCCAGTCGCGCCATGCGCGTGCCGGCATCACCCAAAGCAGTCCGGCGACGGCGGCGAGGAGACCGCCGCCGAGCAGGCCCGCGAACACGCGCGCGAAGCCGTCGTGGATCGTCGCCGGTGTCACCGTCAGAAGCGGGGCGAAGATGGCGAGCACGCCGATGCCGTGCAGGAGCGGCCACACCCACCGGCGCGCCACGACCTTGCCCGAGGCTCCGACGAAGCGGTGGCGCAGGTCCGGCTTGGCCCAAAGCAGCACCGCAACGCCCGAGCCGAGACTGATCGCGCGCACCAGCGCACCCCGCAGCGCCCGGCAGGCGCCTTCGATATCGGTCAGCCGACACTCGACCGAGGCCAGCACCTGGAAGACCAGCACGATCAGCACGGCCTCGAGGGCGAAAAGCGTGGCGATGAAGGCGAGGCGTCGACCCATGACTGTCCCATTCGTCCGTTCCGGGCCGTGGCGATACCGCGCAAACGTGGTCATGTCATGCCCAAGGTGGCACCGTTTCGTGATCCCGTGCCAACGCTGCCGCGCACCGCGGCGTCGCGAGCCTCGCTCGAGTCGGTCTTGTGCGCGTGACCCCACGATTGCATGCCGCCGGCGTTAGCGCTATCAGCTGGACATGCATCGGACCCGAAACCTCTCCGGCAGCGTGCTCGATGGCGTCGGCCTGCGCCTGCTCGCGGTCTTTCTGCTGACGGCGATGTCGGCTGCTGTCCGCGAAGCGAGCCAGACGGTGCCGGTCGGCCAGATCGTGTTCGTCCGGTCGGCGCTGGCGCTCTTGCCGATCCTTCTCTGGCTTCGCTGGCGCCATGGCCTGCGCGCCGGGCTGACCACCGAACGGCCGGCCGCGCACCTCTTGCGCGGGCTTCTCGGCGCGGTCTCGATCACGTTGTCCTTCATCTCTCTGGCCGCGCTGCCAGTGACCAGCGCCAAGGCGCTTTCGTACCTCGCACCGGTCCTGTCGGTGCCGCTCGCCGCGATGGTGCTGCGAGAGCGCGTGGGCGCTGCGGCGCTCGTGGCGCTGGCCGTCGCGCTCGCCGGAACGGCGGCAATGCTGCACGGCGCACTTGTCCTGCCCGGCCCCGGCGCCGCAATCGGCATCGCGGCGGGGCTCGGCTTCGCGCTCACGATGGCGGTCGTGCGCGTGCTGGTGCGCGACATGACCCGGACCGAGGCGCCGGCGGCGATCGCGGCCAGCATGGCGGCGATTTCGGCGCTCTGTGCGCTGCTGTCGCTGCCATTCGGATGGGTGATGCCCGAAGGTGGTGCCTGGGTGTCGCTGCTGGCGACGGGCCTTCTCGGTGGCTTCGCGGCCATCGCGGGAACGGAGGCGATCGCCCGCGCGCCGGTGGCGGCGCTGGCCCCGGTCGAGTATTCGGGTCTTGTCTGGGCCCTGCTCTTCGACGTTCTGCTGTTTGCGACCCTGCCCGACCGCTGGGCGCTGGCGGGCGCGGGCCTGATCCTCGTCGCTGCGCTGATCGTGACGCTGCGCGGCGCGCGCTAGCCGCCGGCCGCCGCGCGCGCAGCGGGGTCGAGCGCCTCCCACCAATCGGCGTAGCCTGTGTTCTTCGGGTGCTTGCCGCCCTCGTCCGGCGCGCCGTCGCTCCACCAGACCGGGCCGCGCTCTCCGAGGCGCCGCTTGGCCGCATCGACCGCGTCGCGCGCCTCCCGTTCAGCGGCCGCCTCCGTGGCCTGCCCGACCGCGCGCCGGGCCTGCATCAGCGCCTTGATCGCCGCCCGGCGTTCGCTGTCGTCGAGCCGCGGGTCGGTCTTGCGCCAGAGCCGCCCCTTGGCCACGAAGTAGCGTCCGTCGGGCGTTTCGGGATAGTCCTTGCGGCTCACGCTGCATCCTCGCGTTCCGCCGCCTGCCGCGCCCAGAGCCCGGCATACCGGCCGCGCCGCGCGAGAAGCTCGGTATGGGTGCCCTCTTCGACCACGACGCCAGCCTCCAGCACCACGATCCGGTCGGCATCCGCGATGGTCGACAGCCGGTGCGCAATGGTAAGGACGGACCGGCCCTCGGCGGCGCGGGCCAGCGCGCCCTGGATCTCCTGCTCGGTGTCGGTGTCGAGCGCGGAGGTCGCCTCGTCCAGAAGCAGGATCGGCGGGTCCTTCAGAAGCGTCCGGGCGATGCCAACGCGCTGCTTCTCGCCACCCGACAGCTTGAGCCCGCGTTCGCCCACCTGCGTGTCGTAGCCGTCTGGCAGCGACGCCACGAAATCGTGGATCTGCGCCGCCCGCGCCGCCGCCTCGATCTCTTCCTGCGTCGCGTTCTCGCGACCGTAGGCAATGTTGTAGCGGATCGTGTCGTTGAACAGCACCGTGTCCTGCGGCACCACGCCGATCGCGGAATGCAGGCTCTCCTGCGTCACGTCGCGGATGTCCTGCCCGTCGATGCGGATCGCGCCGTCGGAGACGTCGTAGAACCGGAAGAGCAGCCGCCCGATCGTCGACTTCCCCGATCCGGACGGCCCGACGAGCGCGACGCTCTCGCCCGCCCCGACGGTCAGCGATACGCCCTTCAGGATCGCCCGATCGCTGTCGTAGCCGAAGCGGATCGCGTCGAACTCGACGACGCCGTCGCTCACCCGCAGCGCCGGCGCGCCCGGCTTGTCGGCGACCTCCGCCGGCTGCTCCAGCAGGTCGAACATCTGGCCCATGTCGACGAGGCTCTGGCGGATCTCGCGGTAGACCGTGCCGAGGAAGTTCAGCGGCATGGTGATCTGGATCATGTACGCGTTGACCATCACGAAGTCGCCGACGGTCAGCGTGCCCGCCGCGACGCCCCGCGCGGCCATCACCATGACACCGACGAGCCCCGAGGTGATGATGAGCGCCTGCCCGAAATTGAGCGCGGCGAGCGACACCTGCGTCTGGATCGCCGCCCGCTCGTAGCCCCGCATCGCCATGTCGTAGCGCGCCGCCTCGCGCGCCTCGGCGCCGAAATACTTCACGGTCTCGAAATTCAGCAGCGAATCGATCGCCTTCTGGTTCGCGTCGGTGTCCTGATCGTTCATCCGGCGCCGCAGGCGGACCCGCCACTCGGTGACCTTGAAGGTGAACCCCACATATGCCGCGATCGTCGCCGTCACGACCACGAGGTACCACGGATCGAACAGCACGAAGAGGACACCCGCGATCAGCACCAACTCCAGAACCAGCGGCCCGATCGAGAACAGAAGGAAGCGCAACAGGAACTCGACGCCCTTCACGCCGCGCTCGATGATACGGCTGAGCCCCCCGGTGCGCCGTGTCAGGTGGTAGCGCAGGCTGAGCCGGTGGATGTGGCGGAAAGTCTCGAGCGCGATGGTCCGCAGGGCGCGCTGCCCGACGCGCGAAAACACCGCGTCGCGCAGCTGCTGGAACCCCGTGTTCATGAGCCGGGCCATGCCGTAGGCCACCGTCAGGGCGACCGCCCCGGCCCCGAGCGCCCAGGCGGGCGTGATCTCGCCCTCGGTCAGCGCATCGACCGCGGCCTTGTAGAACAGCGGCGTGCCCACCGCGATGATCTTGGCGATCACCAGCAACGACAGCGCGACGACGACCCGCCGCTTCACCCAGGGCTGACCGTCTGGCCAGAGATAGGGGGCCACGCGCCGGATCGTACGCAGCCCCGAGCGCCGCTCGCCGGCGGCGAGGGCGCGGTCATCGTCGGACTGGCTGGCGTCGGGCGGCATCGGGGCTCCGGGCTGGCGGTCGGCGCGCGGGGGCTGGCCTGCGCGATGTTCCGCTTACCTAGCCGCCGACGCGCCGCTTGGCCAGCAGCGGCCGGGCCGGCCCCCGCACCCCGGTGGCCGCAGCCTGGTCAGAGCGCCGTCCAGCCGCCATCGACGCTGATCGTCGTGCCTGTGATCTGCGCTGCCGCGTCCGAGCACAGGAATACGGCGGTCCCGCCGATCTGCTCGGTCGTCGCGAACTCCTTGGAGGGCTGGCGCGCGAGAATCACCTGCTCGACCGCCTCCTCTTCGCTCATGTCGTATTCCTTGGCCGTGTCGGGGATCTGTGCCTCGACGAGGGGCGTCTTCACGTAGCCCGGGCAGATCGCGTTGACCGTGATCGGCTCCTTCGCGGTCTCGAGCGCGACCACCTTGGTCATGCCGACGACGCCATGCTTGGCTGACACGTAGGCGACCTTGTAGGGCGATGCCGTCAGCCCGTGCGCCGACGCGATGTTGACGACCCGGCCCCAACCGGCCTTGCGCATCAGCGGCAGCGCCGCGGCGGTGGTGTGAAACGCGGCAGACAGCATGATCGCGATGATCTGGTCCCATTTCTCGGTCGGGAAATCCTGGATCGGCGCAACGTGCTGGATCCCGGCATTGTTCACGAGGATGTCACAGGCTCCGACCGTTTCGATCAGGCCGCGCGCCTCCTCGGGCTTCGACAAATCGCCCTTGACGTAGCGCGCGGTCACGCCGTGCTCGGCGCCGAGATCCTTGGCGATCTGGTGATCCTCCTCGCGGTCGGTGAACGAGTTCAGCACGACGTCCGCCCCGGCCCGGGCCAGTTCGTGCGCGACGCCGAGCCCGATCCCGGAATTCGATCCGGTGATGATGGCGGTCTTTCCCTTGAGCGACATGAGGTGCCTCCGTTTCGCGGTCGCGGCGAGAGTTGCCGCAAGTGCGAAAGAGTGCAAGCCTGCGGGCCGTCGACCCGCGCACCAGAAATCGGCACAAAAAAAACGCCGGCACAAGGCCGGCGTTCAGTTATTGAGGCAGGTTTCATACAGGCAAGAAACCTATCGAGCAGTACGTCTTACATAGCCCCTCTACCTCAGGAAGCCAAGCTAAAAGTTTGATGTCGCTCCCTGCCGCGCTTAGAAACGGGGTCAGGCAGACACGGGCAGAGAAGGAATGTCGCCATCATGGACCCCCGGATTTTCCGTGCGATCGCCATCGGCGCCGCCGCTCTCTCGTTCGCCCTGGCCGGATCGGATGCGGCCGCCGAACCGCGCCATGGCATCGCTATGTATGGCGAGCCCGCGCTGCCACCCGATTTTGTGTCGCTGCCCTACGCCAATCCGGACGCGCCCAAGGGCGGCCGGATCGTCGTCGGCGAGGTCGGCAGCTTCGACAGCCTCAACCCCCACATCCTGAAGGGCGTTGTGCCGTGGCAATGGCGCTTTCTCGGCTACGAGAGCCTGATGGGGCGCAGCTACGACGAACCCTTCACGCTCTACGGCCTGCTCGCCGAATCGATAGAGGTCGCCGAGGATCGCTCCTGGGCGGAGTTCACCCTGCGCGAGGAGGCCGCGTTCTCCGACGGCACGCCGGTCACGATCGAGGACGTGATGTGGTCGTACGAGACCCTCGGGACCGAGGGGCATCCGCGCTATCTCGGCACCTGGAACCTCGTCGAGACGATGGAGCAGACCGGCCCCCGGTCGGTGCGCTTCACCTTCGCAACGGACAACCGTGAACTGGCGTTGCTGATCGGCATGCGCCCGATCCTGAAAAAGGCGCAGTGGGCGGACAAGGACTTCACCCGCTCGGGCCTCGACACCATTCCCATCGGCACAGCGCCCTACGTGGTGAGCGACTACGAGGCCGGCCGCTTCGTCGAACTCAGCCGCAATCCCGATTACTGGGGCAGCGACCTGCCGTTCATGCGCGGCCAGGCCAATCTCGACACGATCCGCATGGAGTTTTACGCCGACGCGCAGGTGCTCTTCGAGGCGTTCAAGGCCGGCCAGATCACGTCGATCCGCGAGACCAACGCCGAGAAATGGGCGACGCAGTACGATTTCCCGGCCGTGCGCTCCGGCGACATCGTCAAGTCCGAGATCCCGCACGAGCGGCCCACCGGCATGACCGGTTTCGTGATGAACACCCGCCGCTCGGCTTTCTCGGACTGGCGCGTGCGCGCGGCGATGATCCACGCCTTCAACTTCGAGTTCATCAACGAGACGCTGACCGGCGGACGCCAGCCGCGGATCACCTCGTATTTTTCCAACTCGCTGCTCGCGATGGCGGACGGGCCGGCGGACGAGGGCGTGCGCCGGCTGCTCCAGCCGCACGTGGACGCGCTCGTGCCCGGGGCGCTCGACGCCTACGCCCTGCCGCAGGGCGACGGGTCGGCGGCGAACCGGCGCAACCTGCGCACCGCCATGCGCCTGATGGAAGAAGCGGGCTTCACCATCGAGGAAGGCCGGATGACCACGCCCTCGGGCGAGCCCTTCGGCTTCGAGATCCTTCTGCCGCAATCGACGCCGGAGGCCGAGGTCGGTACCATCGTCGACCTGTTCCTCCCGGCGCTCGAGCGCATGGGCATCGATGTGCGCGTGGCCCGCGTCGACCGCGCTCAGTTCGAGGAACGCACCGATGCCTTCGATTTCGACATGACCTTCTACACGCGCGGCCTGTCGCTCAGCCCCGGCAACGAACAGAAGCTCTACTGGGGCTCGGCCGCCGCCGAAGCGCAGGGCTCGCTCAACTGGATGGGCGTTCAGTCGCCGGCGGTCGACGCGATGATCGACGCGATCCTCACCTCCGAATCGCGCGCCGATTTCGTGACCGCGGCCAAGGCGCTCGACCGCGTGCTCACCACCGGCCGCTACGTCATCCCGATCTACCAGTTCCGCGAAAGCCGGATCGCCCACGACGCCAACCTGCACTTCCCCGACGACCTGCCGATCTACGGCGACTTCATCAACTTCCACCCCGACGTCTGGTGGTACGAGCCGGACTGACCGGACCTCGCGCCCGCAGGCCGGCCCTGCCCCGGCTTCTTCTTGGCGCAGAATACTCCGGGGTGAATTGGCCGCGCAGCGGCCAAGAGGGGCAGCGCCCCTCCGACCATTCCCGTGGATCGCTCGAGACGGCGCAGGTCAGGCCAGCGAGGTGACCCACAGGATCGTGGCATCATCCTCGCTGACCGAGATGACGTTATGGCCCATCGTGGCGTCGTAATAGGCGCTGTCGCCGCGGCGCATCTCGATCGGCTCGTAGAACTCGGTGTAGAGCCGGATCACGCCGGTCAGCACGTAGAGGAATTCCTCTCCGTCATGGCGCACCCAGCCGTCGAACTCGGCCATCGACCGAGCGCGGACGCGCGCGCGGTAGGGCAGCATCTGCTTCTTGCTCAGCGTCTCGGCCAGCAGCGTGTGCTCGTAGGTGGCCGTCGCCTGCGGCACGCCGGAGCCGTCCTTGGTGATCGACAGCCGCCCGTTCACCTTGTCGCGCGTTGGCGGGGTAAAGAGCTGCGGCACCGAGATCTCGAGCCCCGTGGCGAGCTTCTTCAGCGCGTCGTAGGTGGGCGACATCTGCCCGTTCTCGATCTTCGACAGCGTCGAGCGCGCGAGCCCCGCCTGCCGGGCCGCCTGTTCCAGCGTCCAGTCGCGCGCCTTGCGCAACTCGCGCACGCGTTCGCCGAGGTTGAGCGGCTCGCCCTCTTCCGACGGGCCCGCCTCGCGGGCGATGCGGATGAGGCTCTTGGGATCCTGACCGGACATGACCAAGCGTCTTAGGGCGCGGCCCGCCACCTTGCAAGGCGGGCGCGGGCGCGGATAACTCGCTGCCATGACCGCGATCTTCGATGCCGGGCGCCCGGCGCCCTGTCCCGCGCCGTTCAACCTCGCGCATCACGTGCTGACCGCGGGCGATCCCGATCCCGACCGGATCGCGCTGGCGGTGCTGGCGCCGACCGGCGCCGAACGCTGGAGCTATGCGCGGCTGACCGCCGCCGTGCGCGGCACCGCGACGGGCCTGCGGGCGGCCGGCCTTGCGCCCGGCGACCGGGTGCTCATGCGACTCGGCAACAACGTCGATTTTCCCCTCGCCTATCTCGGCGCAATCGCGGCGGGTCTCGTCCCGGTCCCGACCTCGGCGCAACTGACGGCGCCCGAGGTCGCGCGCGTCATCGCTCACCTCGCGCCCGCGGCGATCCTGCGCGCGCCGGATATCGCCTGCCCGGACACGTCTCGTCCGGTCTTCGGAACCGACGCGATGCGGGGCTGGCGGGATCTGCCGCCGGCCGAGTGGGACATGGGCGATCCCGAGCGCCTGGGCTACATCGTGATGACCTCGGGGACCTCCGGGCGGCCACGGGCCGTCGGCCATGCCCATCGCGCGATCTGGGCGCGGCGCATGATGATCGACGGCTGGTACGGGCTCGGGCCCGCGGACCGGCTGCTTCATGCCGGCGCCTTCAACTGGACCTTCACGCTCGGGACCGGCCTTCTCGACCCGTGGAGCGTCGGTGCCACCGCTCTCGTGCCGGCCTCCGGCGTGTCTCCAGCTCAGCTGCCGCTCTTGCTGCGGCGGCACGAAGCGACGCTCTTTGCCGCGGCGCCGGGACTCTATCGTCAGGTGCTGCGCGCCGCGCCGTTCACGGTGCCGAAGCTGCGCCACGGCCTCTCGGCGGGCGAAAAGATGCCGGCCCCGCTGCGACACGCCTGGGAGGAGACGACCGGCACCCAGATCTTCGAAGCTTACGGCATGTCCGAATGCTCGACCTTCATCTCGGCCGCGCCGGGCGCGCCCGCGCCGCCGGGCACGCTCGGACGGCCGCAGCCCGGCCGACGCGTGGCGATCCTCGGTCCCGACGGGCCGGTCGCGCTCGGCGTGGCCGGCGACATCGCGGTGGACCGGTCCGATCCGGGTTTGATGCTCGGCTATGTCGACGATCCGGAGGCGACCGCCGAGAAGATGCGCGGCGACTGGTTCGTGACCGGAGACCGCGGATCCATGGATGCGGACGGCCATGTCACCTTCCTCGGGCGCAGCGACGACCTGATGAACGCCGGCGGACTGCGGGTCGCGCCGCACGAAGTCGAGGATGCGCTGCTCGCCCATCCGGGCATCGCCGAAATCGGCGTGACCGAGGTCGAGGTGAAGGCCGACACTCGGGTGATCGCCGCGTTCTGGACCGGTCCGGACGACATTCCGGCGTCCGAACTCGACGCGTTCGCGGCCGAGCGGCTGGCCCGCTACAAGTGTCCGCGGCTCTGGCTCCGCGCCGAGGCCCTGCCCCGCAGCGCCAACGGCAAGCTCTTGCGCCGGCAGCTGCCAGCCCTCCTCGCGCGGCACTGAGCCGCCGGCGTGCATCTGCGGCGCGGCTTTGCTACACATTCCGAAACGCGACAAAGGAGAGCGCTCTTGGTCAAGCTCGACATCCTGTCCGACCCGATCTGCCCGTGGTGCTACATCGGCAAGGCGCAGCTCGATCGTGCGCTGGAGCAGACGCCGGATCACCCGTTCGAGATCGAATGGCACCCGTTCCAGCTCAATCCCGAGATGCCCGACGGCGGCATGGATCGCCGGGAATATCTCGAGGCCAAGTTCGGTGGCCGCGACGGCGCGCTCGAGGCCTACCGACCCGTGGTCGAACAGGCGGAGGCCGCCGGGCTCGACCTCGCGCTCGACCGGATCGACCGCACGCCCAACACGCTCGATGCGCATCGCCTGATCCACTGGGCGGGAATCGAGGGACGGCAGACCGCCGCGGTCTCTGCGCTCTTTCGGGCCTATTTCAAGGATGGTCGCGACATCGGCGATCGCGAAACGCTGGCCGACATCGCCGACGGCATCGAGCTCGACGCCGCAGTGATCCAGCGCCTGCTGGCCTCGGACGCTGACCGCGACGAGATTGCCGAACGCGACCGTGCTGCGCGCGAAATGGGCGTGCAGAGCGTGCCGACCTTCATCGTCGCCGGCAAGCACGCCGTGCCGGGGGCCCAGCCGCCCGAACTCTGGCTCAAGGTCATCGCGGAGCTGCGCGCCGGCGCGGAAACCTGAGCCCACCCGTCATGTCGTCGGTGCATGGCCGGGCTGCATCGGCCACGGCCAGGAAGATCCGCGTTGCGTAAGTCGCTGACGGCGCGCCATCTTTCGGTTCCGCAAAAGGTCTGCGCGCATGCGCACAGGCCAGACGCAGCGCACAGGTCGGGCGCGCGGCTGGCGGATCGTTGAACGGAGGTCTACGTCGTTCGGACAAGACCGAAAGTCCCGTCCGCATGTCCTCGCTCCCCATTCGCCGCACCGAACTCGTCGCACTCATAGCGATGATGTTCGCGACAATCGCCTTTTCCATCGACTCGATGCTGCCGGCCCTGCCGGAGATTGCCGAAGCGCTGACGCCGGACAATGTGAACGCGGCGCAACTCATCCTGACCGTCTTCGTCCTCGGCATGGGCGTCGGCACCTTCTTTACCGGACCTCTGTCAGATGCCTACGGGCGCAAACCGATGGTCCTCGGCGGCGCTGCGCTCTATTGCGTCGCGGCTGCCATCGCGGCGCAGGCGCAGACGCTCGAGGTTCTGCTCGCCGCGCGGCTCGTGCAGGGCTTGGGCGCGGCGGGGCCGCGGGTCGTGGCGCTGGCGATCATCCGCGACCTCGTGTCGGGGCGCGAAATGGCGCGCATCATGTCCTTCGTAATGATCGTCTTCACACTCGTACCGGCGCTGGCGCCAAGCCTCGGCGCGCTGATCATCGCGTTCGCCGGCTGGCGCGGGGTCTTTGGCGCCTTCGTGCTGTTCTCGGTGATCTCGGCGCTGTGGATGTGGGTGCGGCTGCCGGAAACCCACCCGCCCGAGATGCGCCGACCCTTCCGTCCGGGCGCCATCGCCGCGGCGGCGCGCGAGATGGCGAGCTATCCGATGGTGCGGCTGTCGATCGTGGTGCAGGCGCTGACCTTCGGCATGATGTTCTCGATGCTGTCCACCGTGCAGCCGGTCTATGACGTCACCTTCGGCCGGGGCGACGAGTTTCCGTTCTGGTTCGGCGCCGTCGCGATCTGCGCCGGGTCTGCCAGCTTCCTCAACGCCGTGATCGTGGTGCGTGTCGGCATGCGCCGGATCGTTACGGCGATCCTGGCCGTGCAGCTTGCGATGTCGGGCACGATGGTGGCGCTCAGCCTCGCCCCCCTGCCCGAGACGCTCTATTTCGCGGCCTTCGTGGCATGGCAGGGGACGGTCTTCTTCATGGCCGGGCTGTGCATCGGCAATCTCAACGCGCTGGCGATGGAGCCGCTCGGCCATATCGCGGGCCTCGCCGCAAGCCTGATCGGCGCGATCGCCACGGTCGCAGCGGTCCTGCTCGCGATTCCGGTCGGGCTGATGTTCGACGGCACGCCGTTGCCGCTCGCCGCGGCCATGTCCGTCGAGGCCGCGATCGCGTTGATCCTGATGCTGCAGATGCGGCACATGAGCCATACAGTGCCTGCCTCGGCCTGAGCCGCGAGACCGGCAGCGCTCATGGAACGGTCACAGCGCCCGGGCAGCGCGCACCTGCGGCACTTCGGTCCGGGCATTTTGGTATGCAACGGCATACACATATTTTCTTCACCCGGGACATGCGATAGAGCGCCGGTACGCCCACGCAGCCAGAAACGGAGCCGCGCCCGATGTCGAAGATCAAGGTCGACAATCCCGTCGTCGAGATGGACGGAGACGAGATGACCCGCATCATGTGGGACATCATCAAGCAGAAGCTGATCCTGCCGTATCTCGACATCGACCTGCTCTACTACGACCTCGGGATCGAGGAGCGCGACCGGACCGACGACAAGATCACCGTCGAAGCAGCCGAAAAGACACGTGAAATCGGCGTCGCGGTGAAGTGCGCCACGATCACGCCCGACGAGGCGCGGGTCGAGGAGTTCGGGCTCAAGAAGATGTGGCGCTCGCCCAACGGGACGATCCGCAACATCCTCGGCGGTGTGGTGTTCCGGGCGCCGATCATCTGCCGCAACGTTCCGCGCCTCGTGCCCGGGTGGACCCGGCCCATCGTGATCGGCCGCCACGCCTTCGGCGACCAGTACCGCGCGACGGATTTCCATTTTCCCGGCAAGGGTTCGCTGACCATGAAGTTCGTGGGCGAGGACGGCACGGTGATCGAAAAGGAGGTGTACGATGCGCCGTCGTCCGGCGTGTTCATGGGCATGTACAACCTCGACGACTCGATCCGCGACTTCGCCCGCGCCTCGTTCAATTACGGGCTCAAGCTCGGCTGGCCGGTCTACCTGTCCACGAAGAACACGATCCTGAAGGCCTACGACGGCCGTTTCATGGAGATCTTCCAGGAGATTTACGACGCCGAATTCGCGGAGGCGTTCGAGGCCAAGGGGATCGGCTACCAGCACCGCCTGATCGACGATATGGTCGCCTGCGCAATGAAGTGGAACGGCGGCTTCGTCTGGGCCACCAAGAACTACGACGGCGACGTGCAGTCGGACACCGTCGCGCAGGGCTTCGGGTCTCTGGGGTTGATGACCTCGCAGCTGATGACCCCCGACGGGCAGATCGTCGAGGCCGAGGCCGCGCACGGAACGGTCACGCGACACTACAGGCAGCACCAGCGGGGCGAGGCGACATCGACGAACTCCGTCGCCTCGATCTTCGCCTGGACCGGCGGGCTGCGCCACCGCGCCACGCTCGACGGCAACGCGGCTCTCACCGAGTTCGCCGAAACGCTCGAACGGGTCGTCGTCGACACCGTGGAGGCGGGGCACATGACCAAGGACCTGGCGCTTCTGGTGGGGCCCGAGCAGGGCTGGCTCACCACGACCGGCTTTCTCGAGAAGATCGATGCGAATCTCGACAAGGCGCTCGGCGGTGCGCGGGCCGGAGGCTGAGCCGATCCCGCGGAAAACGCCCCACGTTTGAGCATCGGCGCGCGGCGCCTGCCGATGCCGGCGCCGCGACGCCGGGTCGGCCCTTGCAATCCGGTGCGCACGATCCAGAACGCGTCCCATGATCATTCTCGACACGCCGCCGCCCGATCGCCACACCCTGTCCGAAGACGTGCAGGGCATGCTCATCGGCTGCACGCTCGTCGCGCTGTCGATCCAGTTCCTGCGCGCGTCCGAGCTGATTACCGGCCAGATCGCGGGCCTCGCACTCGTGGTGTCTTACCCGACCGGGATCAGCTTCGGCATCGCGTTCTTCGTGCTGAACCTGCCGTTCTACTGGCTTGCGATCCGGCAGATGGGCTGGCGCTTCACAATCAAGAACTTCGTTGCGGTCACGACCATGTCGGTGATGGCCGACCTCATGCCCTACGTGCTGCGGGTGGAGCCGCTGCACCCGGCCGTTGGCGCGGCGCTCTTCGGTTTGTGCGCCGGGATGGGTCTGCTCGGGCTCTTCCGGCACGGCGCCACGCTGGGCGGTGTCGGCATTGTCGCGCTGTGGCTGCAGGACACGCGCGGGATCAAGGCCGGCAACGTGCAACTCGCCTTCGATCTCTGCGTCTTCGCGCTCGCGCTGTTTCTGTTCCGGTGGGAAATCGTTGCGTGGTCGCTGCTCGGCGCGGTGATCCTGAACGTCATCATCACCATCAATCATCGCCGCGACCGCTACATCGCGCGATCCTGATCGGACCTGTCCGGCCGCCCGCGCGTTGACCGCGGAACCCGATTGAGGAGACCGAGATGGATCGACGCGACGCGCTGGTCGAAAGCTTCATGGAGGCGGTGCGCGCCCGCAATTCCGGCGAGGACGAATTCCTGCAGGCCGTCGAGGAGGTCGCGCGCGACGTCCTGACTGTCGAGAAGGCGCATTCCGGCTATACCGACGCCCGGGTACTCGAGCGGCTGACGGAGCCTGACCTCATGGTTCAGTTCCGTGTCGTCTGGGAAGGCGACGACGGCGCGACGCAGGTCAACCGCGGCTGGCGCGTGCAGATGTCGAACGCGATCGGGCCATACAAGGGCGGTATCCGCTTCCACCCGTCGGTGTCGCCGTCGGTCCTGAAGTTTCTCGCCTTCGAGCAGTGCTTCAAGAACGCCCTGACCGGCCTGCCACTCGGCGGCGCAAAGGGCGGCGCGGACTTCGATCCCTCCGGCCGCTCGCCGGCAGAGATCATGCGCTTCTCGCAGGCCTTCATGGCCCACCTCGCGCCGTTCATCGGTCCGGACCTCGACGTTCCCGCCGGCGACATCAATGTGGGTCAACGCGAGATCGGCTGGCTCTTCGGCGCCTACAAGCGCCAGCAGGGCGTGTTCAACGGCGCGTTGACCGGAAAGGGCGAGGCGTTCGGCGGTTCGGCCCTGAGGACCGAGGCAACGGGCTTCGGCCTCGTCTATTTCGTCTGCGCGATGCTCGCGCATCGCGGAGAGGAGATCGCCGGCAAGCGGATCGCGATTTCGGGCAAGGGCAACGTGTCGACCCATGCCGCGCTCAAGGCGATCGACGAGGGCGCGCGCGTGGTCACGCTGTCGGACACGTCCGGCACGCTCCACGCGCCCGACGGCTTCTCGCGCGAGGGCGTCGAATGGGTGATGGAGCGCAAGGCCGCAGGCGAGGATATCGCCACGCCGCCGGCCGCGCTGGGGCTTCAATGGCACGAGGACACGCTTCCGTGGGGAATGGAGGCGGACATCGCCCTGCCCTGCGCGACGCAGAACGAGATGGACGAGGACGCTGCCAAGGCGCTCGTCGATGGCGGCGCGTCGCTCCTCGCCGAGGGCGCGAACATGCCGCTGACCTCCAGTGCGATCTCCGTCCTCGATCGCGCCGGCCTGCTGCAGGGTCCGGGCAAGGCGGCGAACGCCGGGGGCGTCGCGGTGTCCGGCCTCGAGATGAGCCAGAACGCGCAGGGCCGTTTCCTGACACGCGAAGACGTGGACCGGAACCTGCGCGACATCATGTCGGACATTCACCGCACCGTCCTTGACGAGGCCGGGTCAGCCGACGCGCCGGATTACCGTCAGGGCGCCAACGTCGCCGGATACCGCCACCTCGCGCGGGCGATCGCGTCCTACGGGATCATCTGAGTCGGCGCCCATCGCGCCGGCGCCGCCGATCCGATACTCAGGGTGGGCCAGTGGCCCACCGCTGACCCGCGCGGGCGCCCGCATCGGCAGGAGGAAACATCGCATGACAGGACAGCTCGTCGGCCAAACGCCCGAGGGGCGCGAGATCCACGAGATCGGGATCGCGAGCGACGCGCTCGAGGCGCGGATCCTCACTTACGGCGCCTCCATTCGCGATCTGCGTCTGGCCGGCGTCGCGCATCCGCTCGTTCTCGGTTTCGACGATGCCGCGGATTACGCGCGCGAGATGCCCTACATGGGCGCCATCGTCGGCCGGGTCGCCAACCGCATCGCCGAAGGCACGGCCGAGATCGCCGGCGAGACCTGCCGGTTCGACCTCAACGAACGTGGCATGCAGACCTTGCACGGCGGCTCGGACGGCGCCGGTCGCCGCGTCTGGCGGATCGAGGAGACGGGCCCCGCTCACGCGGTTCTGGCCGACACCCTGCCGGACGGTCACATGGGGTTTCCCGGCGCGCTGGAGGTGCAGGTCCGCTACACGATCGAGGGCGGCACGCTGACGGTGGAGATCACGGCCACGACCGATGCGCCGACGCTCTGCGCCTTCGCGCCGCACTGCTACTTCAACCTCTCCGGGGCCGAGACGATCGACGACCATCTGCTGGAGATCGCCGCCGAGACGTTTCAGCCGGTCGATGCCCGCAAGATCCCCGACGGGCCGCCGATCTCGGTCGCGGACACCGGCTTCGACCTGCGAGAGCCGGCCACACCTCCGTGGGGCGTCGATCACAATTATTGCCTCGCGGAGATCCGCCGCGCGCCGCGCGACGTGCTGACGCTGCGCGCCGGCGGCGTGGAGATGCGGATCGAAACCTCCGAGCCGGGGATGCAGGTCTACGACGGCGGCGGCCTCGACATCACGGGCGCTCGCGGGCTCGGCGGGCGCAATTACGGCGCGCGCGGGGGCCTCGCGCTCGAACCGCAGGCGTGGGTCGACGCGGCGAACCAGGGCATGCGTGCGCAGGTCGACCTGTTTCCCGGCGAACCCTATCGCGCGCTGTCGCGGTTTGCCTTCGCGCGGGTCTGAGACGGTGAACATGGACAGCCCGCATGCGCTCTGCCATGTCTGTCGCGATCCGTTTTCCGCCGATCCAGCCCGGACAGGAGCGCGCCCGAATGACCAACGGTATCGCCCTTTTCCTCGGTCTCGCGGTGCTCACCGCGATCGTGGCCGACATGGTTCTGTGGCAGTCCGAACACCTGACGTTTCTCGCGCGCCGGTCGCTGGCGCTGATCGACTGGATCGCGGTCTGGCGTTGATCCGGGGGCGTCCGGGCCCACCTTGACTTGGCGCCGCGCGCGCCTGTAGCCAGAAGACGATTGTTAGCGGTAACGAACCAACAGAACCAGAGTCCACCGGAGCCAAGGAGACATGCCATGACCACCAAGGTCGCCATCAACGGGTTCGGCCGCATCGGCCGCAACGTGCTGCGCAGCATCGTGGAGTCGGGCCGCACCGATATCGAGGTGGTCGCGATCAACGATCTCGGCCCGGTCGAAACCAACGCCCACCTGCTGCAATACGACAGCGTTCACGGGCGCTTCCCGGCCGAAGTGAAGGTCGACGGCGACACGATCGACGTGGGCCACGGGCCGATCAAGGTTACCGCCATTCGTGAACCGAAGGACCTGCCCTGGTCGGATGTCGATGTCGCGCTGGAATGCACGGGCATCTTCACCGCCCGCGACAAGGCCGCGGTGCATCTCGAGAACGGATCGACCCGCGTCCTGATCTCGGCCCCCGGGGCGGATGCGGACAAGACGATCGTCTACGGGGTGAACCACGACATGCTCGGAGCCGACGACAAGGTCGTGTCGAACGCGTCGTGCACGACGAATTGCCTCGCCCCAGTCGCCAAGGTCCTGCACGATTCCATCGGGATCACGCGCGGCTTCATGACCACGATCCACTCCTACACCGGCGATCAGCCGACACTCGATACGATGCATAAGGATCTCTACCGCGCGCGCGCGGCGGCGCTGTCGATGATCCCGACATCGACCGGGGCAGCCAAGGCCGTGGGCCTTGTCATGCCCGACCTGAACGGCAAGCTCGACGGTGTCGCGATCCGGGTGCCGACGCCGAACGTGTCGGTCGTGGACTTCACGTTCGAGGCGTCGCGCGACACCTCGGCCGAAGAGATCAACGAGGCGATCAAGGCCGCGGCGGCCTCGGGCCCGCTGAAGGGCATCCTCGGCGTCACGGACCACAAACTGGTCAGCCAGGACTTCAACCACGATTCCCATTCCTCGATCTTTGCCACCGACCAGACCAAGGTAATGGACGGCAATTTCGTCCGTGTCCTGAGCTGGTACGACAACGAATGGGGCTTCTCGAACCGGATGGCCGACACTGCCGTCGTGATGGGCAAGCTCGGCTGACGGCAAACGCTCCTCGGGCTGGCGCCTCCACAAGATCGGCCAAAGGCGCGGAGGCTTCCCTCCGCGCCATTTTCATTTCATGTCAGGACCTTCCGCACCGCAAACGATGCCGAGGGCGATTGCGCCTTGCAAACCATGCATGGCGGCATCCGCACTTCCGTGATTGTGCTGCGGCGCAGCATGGCCAAGTTGAGTGGTGAAACGGTTACCGCTCACAGGAGGAAGCCATGAGCCTTCTAGACACCCTGACGACCCGCCTGCGCAAACACGGCGCCTATCGCCGCACCTACAACGAACTGCGCGCCCTGCCCCTCGACACCCGTCTCGACCTCGACATCGCCGGGGCCGAACGCGAGACCGCCCGCCGCGCCGTTTACGGCTGAGCGGCGAAGCGGCGCTCCAGCGCGTCGCGCACCGGTGGCGTGACGAAGTTCGACACGTCGCCCCCCAGCCGGGCGATCTCCTTCACCAGCTTGGAGGCGATCGCCTGATGCCGGGCCTCGGCCATGAGAAACACAGTCTCGATCGACTGATCGAGTGCACGGTTCATGCCGACCATCTGGAATTCGTACTCGAAATCGGCCACGGCCCGCAGACCCCGCACGATGATTTGCGCCCCGACGTCGCGGGCACAATCGATGAGCAGGTTCTCGAACGGGTGCACGACGATCTCGGTGCCGGTTTCCTCGCTCAGCGTCTTGCACTCGGCTTCGATCATCGTGACGCGCTCGTCGAGATCGAAGAGCGGGCCCTTGTCGCGATTGATCGCGACGCCGATCACCAGGCGATCGACGAGGATCGCGGCGCGGCGGATGATGTCGATATGCCCGAGCGTGATCGGATCGAACGTTCCGGGATAGAGTCCGGTCGTCATCGTCGCGCCTCCCTCTTGGCCGTCGCCGCACGCAACGATATTGCGCGAGCGATTTCAAGAGGGGGCGCAACCGTATCACCAGTTGCTGGTGATCATGCCCTCGAGCGCGTCCTTCTCCATCGCCAGCTCGGTCAGGCGCGCCTTCACCGCGTCGCCGATCGTGATAAGACCGACCATCTTGCCGTCCTCGACCACCGGCAGGTGACGGAACCGGCCCTCGGTCATGCGGGACAGAACGGCGTCCGCTGCCTCGTACCGGTCGCAGGTCTGAAGCTCGCGCGTCATGTGGGTCTCGACCGGCTCACTGAGGCAACTGGGCCCGGTCACCGACAGGCAGCGCACGATATCGCGCTCCGACAGGATGCCCTGCGCGGTGACACCGTCCGCCGACACCACGACCGTACCGATGCGTCGTTCCGCGAGGATCCGCGCAGCCTCCAGCAGGGTCGTTCCGGGTGTCACCGACACGACCCCATCGTCGGCTTTGCTCTTCAGGATGTGTTGAACCTGCATCGAAGGGCCTCCCATGTTCCTCGCCCGTACCGGCAGCGTCCCTGTGGCGGGCCGCTTCTGTCAAGCGCTACCTTCGAGGCGCGCGACCTCGCGGCGGAGTCCGCCAACCAGCGTCTCCGCGAAGCGGTTCATGCGCGGCAGGCGCCGGTCATCCGCGTGGCGGACGAGGTAGAACGCGCGCGTCAGCGCGATCGTGTCGGGCAGCACGCGAACGAGATCGGGCGCTGCAGGCAGAGCGAAGTCATGCACGATGCCGATCCCGGCACCCTGCCGCAACCACTGGAACTGCACCGCCACCGAGTTGGAGCCGAGCCGGACCGTCGACAGCCCGAGATCGGCAAGGTAGTCCAGTTCCTTGTCGAAGATCATGTCGGGGATGTAGCCGACGATCCGGTGCCCGCGCAGATCCTCGAGCGTCGCCACGGGGCCGTGCTCGGCCAGGTAGGCGCGGGTCGCGGCCAGGTGCAGCCGGTATTCCGTGATCTTCTGCACCGCGAGCCGCCCCGCCGTGGGCGGCGAGACCGCGATCGCCATGTCCGCCTCGCGCTTTGACAGGTTCACGACCCGCGGCAGCGCGACGATCTGCAGTTCGAGCGCCGGGTTGTCCGCCGCGATCGCGGCACAGACCTGCGGCAGGAGGAAGTTGGCGCACCCGTCCGGGGCGCCGATGCGAACCTGTCCCGAAAGCCCTTCCGTCGTGCCTGCCACCGCCTCGCCGGCCGCCTGCATGGCGGCCTCCGCCGTCTCGGCGTGCCGCAGGAGCCGATCCCCCGCCTCCGTCAGCGCGTACCCTTGCGGGCTCTTGGCGAAGAGCGGCGCGCCGAGATCCTGTTCGAGACGCGCCACGCGGCGCCCGACCGTCGCGGGATCCATCCGCAGCGCCCGGCCCGCAGCCGAGAGGCTCTCTCCCCGCGCGGTGGCGAGGAAGATGCGCAGGTCGTCCCAATCGGTCATCGTTTGCTTTCCCGACGCGCTCCGGGCCTGCGATCCTGCGACCAACCCGCAGGTCGGAGTTTGGGCGACGGAACCTCGTCACTCGATTTTCGCAAAGCCTTTTTGAGATATTGCCCCTGTATCCCGCATTTCTGCAAGCCTATGGTCCCGCCAGATCCCAAGGAGGAGTCTCATGCAGGAACTGACCCATTACCTGAACGGCGAACATGTCAAAGGCACGTCCGGCCGGTTCGCCGACATCTACAACCCCGCCACCGGCGAGGTGCAGGCCAAGGCGCCGCTCGCCTCGGCCGAAGAGCTGAACAAGGCGGTCGAGATCGCCACGGCGGCGCAGCCCGCCTGGGGAGCGGTCAACCCGCAGCGCCGCGCGCGGGTGATGATGAAATTCGTCCACCTGCTGAACGAGAACATGGACAAGCTCGCCGAGGCGATCAGCCGCGAGCACGGCAAGACCTTCCCCGACGCCAAGGGCGATGTGCAGCGCGGCCTCGAGGTCGTCGAATACTGCATCGGGGCGCCGGAACTGCTGAAGGGCGAATTCACCGACAGCGCCGGCCCGGGCATCGACATGTACTCGATGCGACAGCCGCTCGGGGTTTCGGCCGGCATCACGCCGTTCAACTTCCCGGCCATGATCCCGATGTGGATGTTCGCGCCGGCGATCGCCTGCGGCAACGCCTTCATCCTCAAGCCGTCGGAACGCGATCCGTCGTGCCCGCTCCTGCTCGCCGAGCTTATGGAAGAAGCCGGGCTGCCCAAGGGCATCCTGCAAGTGGTGAACGGCGACAAGGAGGCCGTCGACGCCATCCTCGATCATCCGGGCATCGCCAGCGTCGGCTTCGTTGGCTCGACCCCGATCGCCGAGTACATCTACGGCCGCGGCTGTTCCAACGGCAAGCGCGTGCAGTGCTTCGGCGGTGCGAAGAACCACATGATCGTCATGCCCGACGCCGACATGGACCAGGCCGCCGACGCTCTCGTTGGCGCCGGGTACGGCGCGGCGGGCGAGCGGTGCATGGCGATCTCGGTCGCAGTGCCCGTCGGCGACGAGACCGCGGACCGGCTCATCGACAAGCTCAAGCCGCGCATCGAAAAGCTGAAAGTCGGCCCCTACACCGCTGGCGACGATGTGGATTTCGGCCCCGTGGTGACCGCCGCCGCCAAGGAGAAGATCCTCGGCCTTGTGCAGTCCGGCATCGATCAGGGCGCAGAGCTCGTGGTCGACGGACGGGATTTCAAGCTACAGGGCTACGAGGACGGCTTCTTCGTCGGGCCGCATCTGTTCGATCGCGCGACCCCGGACATGGACATCTATCAGCAAGAGATCTTCGGACCGGTCCTGACCACTGTTCGGGCCGGCTCCTACGAAGAAGCCCTCAAGCTCGCGATGGATCACGAGATGGGCAACGGAACCGCGATTTTCACACGTGACGGCGACGCCGCCCGCAACTTCGCCAACCGCGTAAACGTGGGCATGATCGGGGTGAACGTGCCGATCCCGGTTCCGCTCGCCTATCACACGTTCGGCGGATGGAAGAAATCGGCCTTCGGTGACCTGAACCAGCACGGCCCGGACAGCTTCAAGTTCTACACCAAGACGAAGACGGTGACCGCGCGCTGGCCTTCGGGCATCAAGGATGGTGGCGAGTTCAACTTCAAGGCCATGGACTAAATGATTGACGGTGCGACAAAGTCGCGCCGCAGAAAAAAGGCGGGGCAATGGCCCCGCCTTTACTCGTTAAATCTATTGGACCGGATCAATCGCCCGTGTCGGGGCCTTCTAGCTCGCTCTCGGGCGACGCTGCGGTGCCGTTGCTGGGCGTGGTCGGGTTCGGCTGGCCTGCGCCACCGGTCACGTCGGAGCCTTCGCTGCCGACGACCGCGCCCGGCTCACCGACCGGATCGCTTGCGACGGTGCCGCCGCCGATGTCGCCATCACTGAACGTGCTCTGCTCTTCAAGCGCGTCCTCTTCGTCCGGCGCCTCGGCCATCGCGTCGGTTGCGAGGCCGTCCGGGTTCTCGGCGCAGTACTGATTGATTGCCGCGATGTTCATCTCGTCACCGAACATCTCCACCTGCTCTTCCGAGTCCATCAGGCGCAGGTCCGCGCAGCTGACGTCTTCGGACATGGCGTCTTGCGCCAGGGCGGACGTGCCGCCGAGGGCAACGGTGCCTGCGAGGACGAGTGCGAGTTTCGAACGGGTCATTTTGTTCTCTCCGTAGTCTGTCTCTGCTTCGACGCGCCGGCTGCGCATCGTATTGGGTAAACAACCGGGACAGACGAGCTTTCGTTCCTGTCGTACGCGATCCTCTCGCGCACGTGATAATTGGTGAGCGCGCCGGTCCCACTCGGGTCCGGCGCGCCGACGTTGCGTCAGCTGTCGCTGTCGCCGCCATCACCACCATCGCCGCCATCGCCGCCGTCGCTATCGCCACCGTCGCTGTCGCCGCCGTCACTGTCACCGCCATCCGTGTCGCCACCGGCGTCTGCATCGCCACCCGCATCGGTGTCCGAGTCGGCGCCATCGGAGTCGGGTCCGGCGCCGCCGCCTGCAGTGCCGTCGACGTCAGCGCCCGCATCGACGTCCGTGTCGCTGTCGACGTCCGTGCCGGTTCCGCCCGCGGCTCCGTCCACCGCGGGATCGTCGGAGCCATCGATGTCGGTCGTGTCAGTATCGGGGTCTTCTTCCGGCGCGTTCGACGCCTCGACCTCGGCTTCACCCGGCGGCACGCCACCGCTTTCGTCGTCATTGAAGATCTGCTCGGCGATCTCGGCCGTCGTGAGGTTCGGGTTGGCCTCGCACGCCGTGATGAGGCCTTCGACGGTGCCGACCGCGACGCCGCCCTCGACTTCGGTCGTGGTGGCGAGACCGCCCTCCGTCTCGACCAGTTCGAGCGCGATCATGCCTTGCTGCTGGTCGTCGAGCAGAAGGTAGTCGCTGCAGAGGATCTCTCCGCTCTGTTGCGCCGTCGCGATGGTGCCGGCGCCGGCAAGCGCGCCGGCCAAGGCCAGGATGGACGTGGTGCGTTTCATGGTCTTCTCCTTTCAAACTCGGGTCCGACGCGGCACCGCGCCGGGATTGTGCAGCGAACCGCCCTGGCGACCGGACCGTTCCCGTTCACGGCGCCGAGTCGCCGGTTCTGGCGGAAAGGCGCCCATGCGGGACGAGCCGCCTTCACGGCATGTTTCCGGACGGACATGCACACCCCTGGCGCGAAGGAGGCACGTCTCGGGCGTGACGCGCTTGCGAACGCTGCCTCCGCCTGAGACAAGCCTTTGAGGGAGATCGGAGCCGCGATGCCGAGGGAGGATGCTTACAGATGGATTTCAGTCTGACGGAGGAACAAGACGCCATCTTCGACATGGCGCGTGACTTCGGCGCGGCCGAGATCGCGCCGCACGCTTTGGCGTGGGAAAAGGACGGCACCATCCCCCGCGCACTCTGGCCGCAGCTCGCCGAGCTCGGCTTCGGCGGATTGTTCGTGTCCGAAGCGTCGGGCGGCGCCGGCCTCGGCCGATTGGACGGCACGCTCGTGTTCGAGGCGCTGTCGATGGCCTGCCCGTCGGTTGCGGCCTTCTTGTCGATCCACAACATGTGCGCGGCGATGATCGACCGCTACGGGTCCGAAGAGATGCGAGAGCGTGTCCTGCCGCCCGCGCTGTCGATGGACACGGTGCTGTCCTACTGCCTGACGGAGCCGGGATCCGGGTCGGACGCCGCGGCGTTGCGCACTCGCGCCGAACGGACGAATTCCGGCTGGCAACTCACCGGAACCAAGGCCTTCATCTCCGGCGGCGGGTATTCCGACACCTACATCGTTATGTGCCGCTCGGGCGGCGACGGCGCCGACGGGATCTCGGCGATGCTCGTGAACGACGGCACCGACGGCCTGACCTTTGGTGGGCTCGAAGACAAGATGGGATGGCGTGCGCAGCCCACCCGGCAGGTGCAGTTCGACGGCTGCGAGGTGCCGGCCGAGAACCTCCTCGGCGAAGAGGGCCGCGGGTTCCGCTACGCCATGGCCGGGCTCGACGGCGGCCGGCTGAACATCGCGGCGTGTTCGCTCGGGGCGGCCCAGGCCGCGCTGGACGCGACGCTCGCCTACATGCGCGAGCGCAAGGCCTTCGGACAGCCGATCGACCAATTCCAGGCACTGCAATTCCGTCTCGCCGACATGGAGATCGAACTGGAGGCCGCCCGTGTCTTCCTGCGGCAGGCGGCCTGGGCTTACGACACCGGCGCGCACGACGCGACGAAGCGCTGCGCGATGGCCAAGAAATTCGTGACCGAGGCCGGAAGCCGCGTGGCGGACCAGTGCCTACAGCTTCACGGCGGGTACGGTTATCTCGCCGACTACGGGATCGAGAAGATCGTCCGCGACCTGCGGGTGCACCAGATCCTCGAGGGCACGAACGAGATCATGCGCCTGATCGTGGCGCGCAAGATGCTGGAGGCGGCATGAGCCACCTGACGATCCGCAAGGACGGCCGTGCCGGCCGGATCACCCTGACGCGGCCCGAGGCGCTGAACGCGCTCGATCACGAGATGTGCCTCGAGATCACGCAGACGCTTCTGGATTGGCGGAGCGATCCGGAGATCGACCTCGTGATCCTCGACGCCGAGGGCGAGCGGGCCTTCTGCGCGGGCGGCGACGTCGCGCGTGTCTACCGCGAAGCGCAGGCCGGAAACGGCGACGCGGTGCGGCTCTTCTGGCGCGACGAATACCGGATGAATGCGATGATCGCGGAGTATCCGAAGGCCGTGTTCTCCTTCCTGCAGGGCTTCACGATGGGTGGCGGCGTCGGCCTGGGCTGTCATGGCTCGCACCGCGTGGTCGGCGACAGCTCGAAGATCGCGATGCCGGAATGCGCCATCGGGCTCGTGCCAGATGTCGGCGGCAGCTACCTGCTGGCGCGCTGCGAGGGCCGGCTCGGCGAATATCTGGGCCTCACCGGCGCGCGCCTGAGCGCCGGCGATGCCATCCAGACCGGCTTTGCCGAATTCTATGTGCCCGAGGACCGCTGGGAGGCGCTGAAGGCCCGACTGGCCGAAACCGGCCAGCCGGACAGCGTGACCGAATGGGCCGAGCCGGCGCCCGAAGCGTCCCTGCCGGCGCAGCGCGGCGACATCGACGCGCTCTTCGGCGGCGAGAGCCTCCGCGACATCGTGAACGCGCTGCGCACCGACGACAGCGCCTTCGCGGCCGAAACGCTCCCGGTGATCGAGCGGTCCTCGCCGTTGTCGATGGGCGTGACGCTCGACATCATTCACCGGCTGAAGCTCGGCTCCGCCGACATCCGCAAATCGCTCGATTTCGAGTATCGGTTCACCCATCGCGCGCTCGACAAGGCGGACTTCCTCGAAGGGGTGCGCGCGCAGATCATCGACAAGGACCGCACGCCCCGCTGGCGGCACGAGCTGGACACACTGCCGCTCGCCGATGTCGCCGCGATGCTGCAGCCCGTGCGCGAGGTGAGCCTCGACTTTCACGACTGGGAGACTGACACATGAAGATCGCGTTCATCGGGCTCGGGAACATGGGCGGGCCGATGGCCCGCAACCTTGCGACGGCCGGACACGAGGTCACCGGCTTCGACACCGCGGGCGTCAGCGTCGACGGCGTGACGATGGCCGCCAGCGCGTCGGAGGCCGTCGCGGGCGTCGAGGTCGCGATCACGATGCTGCCGAACGGCGACATCCTGCGCCGCGTCGCGGACGAGATCGTGCCCGCGATGACGGCCGACGCGGTGTTTCTCGACTGCTCGACCGTGGACGTGGCCAGTGCCCGCAAGGTCGGTGAGCAGGCGCTGGCCGCGGGCCTGTCGGCGCTCGACGCGCCCGTCTCCGGCGGTGTCGGCGGCGCAGAGGCCGGCACGCTGACCTTCATGGTCGGCGGCGATGCCGCGGGCTTCGAAAAGGCAAAGCCGCTCTTTGACATCATGGGCAAGAAGGCCGTGCATTGCGGTCCGTCCGGCAACGGCCAGGCGGCGAAGATCTGCAACAACATGATCCTCGGCATCACCATGATCGGCACCTGCGAAGCCTTCGCGCTCGCCGACAAGCTCGGCCTCGACCGGCAGGCGATGTTCGACGTGGTTTCGACGTCATCGGGGTCCTCGTGGTCGATGAACACCTATTGCCCCGCGCCCGGCGTCGGGCCGACATCGCCGGCCGACAACGACTACACGCCCGGCTTCGCCGCCGATTTGATGCTGAAGGACCTGCGGCTGGCCATGCAGGCCGCCGAAGAGGCCGACGCGGACACCCCGCTCGGGGCCGCCGCGGCGGACCTCTACCGCCGCTTCGTCGAGGAGGAGAACGGCGCGGGCCGCGATTTCTCCGCCATGCTCCCGCGCTTCGTCGACCGCGGGCGGGGCTGACCAGCGGCGCGGCACATTCACGTTCAGGTGAAGCATATGAGTACCCGTAGCTCGCCGAATGCGCGAGCTACGGGCCACAACGCGCTGTTTTAAAAAAATTTCAGCCTTTTGATCCGCACGCGGCGCCCGGGCCCCGCCACGTCGCCGAACCCGGCATGACGGCGCAAATCATTGCGCCGTTACGCATCGTCCGTAGCGTGAAAGTCCTGAGCCACGTGTTCTGATCCCAGCTACGGAGCCACACATGATCCGCACCAGTGCCGCCGCCGCCCTCGTGCTCGCCCTCGCGAGCCCTGCCGTCGCGCAGGATTTCGAGGGCCACATCAAGGCCCGTCAGGGCATGTTCCGCATCATGGCGATCAACCTCGGCATCATTGGCGACATGGCCAAGGGCGAAACGGAGTACGAGGCGGAGATGGCGCAGACAGCGGCCGACAACCTCGTCGCGGTGAGCGGGATCAACCCGCTGGTTCTCTTCCCCGAAGGCTCGTCGAACGAGGCGGTCGAGGGCACGCGCGCCCTGCCCGCGATCTGGGAGAACACCGGCGACGTCGGCGACAAGTGGGCCGCCTTCGGAACTGCCGCCAGCGATCTGCAGGCGGTGGCCGGCGACGGGCGCGAGGCGCTCGGTCCGGCGCTCGGCCCGGTCGGCGACGCCTGCTCCAGTTGCCACGACGAGTATCGCGAATCGAACGATTGATGCGGCGGACCGTCGGTGCCGCGCTGGCCGCGCTCCTCCTCGCGGGGGGCGTCGGGCTCTGGCTCACGCGGGCGACGCCCGCGGACGCCGCGTTGTACGAGGATCTGGACGGCGACGCGGAGGCGGGCGAACAGGTCTTCGTCGCCGCCGGCTGCGCCTCCTGCCACCATGCGCCGGACGCCGAGGGCGAGGCCAAGCGCGTTCTCTCCGGCGGCCAGCGGTTCGCCTCCGACTTCGGAACCTTCGTGGCGCCCAACGTGTCGCCACACCCCGAGGCCGGCATCGGCGACTGGAGCCTTGCGGAGTTCGCGAGCGCGGTCACGCGCGGCGTCTCGCCCGGCGGCGCGCATTACTACCCCGCCTTCCCCTACACCGCCTATGTCCGGCTCGAACCCGCAACCGTCGCCGATCTCTGGGCCTTCTGGCAGACGCTGCCGCAGGACGCGACGCCGTCCGAGACGCACGAGGTCGGTTTCCCGTACAACATCCGGCGTGGCGTCGGCCTCTGGAAGACACTCTACCTGTCGGAGGACTGGATCCGGCCCGCCGACACGCCGGAGCTGGAACGCGGCCGCCAACTTGTCGAGGCATTGGCGCATTGCGGCGAGTGCCACACGCCGCGCGGCGCGCTCGGGGCCCTCGACACCGATCGCTGGCTCGCAGGGGCCGAAAACCCCTCGGGCGACGGCCGGATCCCCTCGCTGCGGCCCGCCGACCTCGACTGGTCGAAAAGCGATATCGCCTACTACCTCGAATCGGGCTTCACGCCGGACTACGACACCGCGGGCGGCCACATGGTCGCGGTCGTGGAGAACTTCGCGCAGTTGCCCGCGGCCGACCGCGAGGCCGTCGCGGCCTATCTCGAGGCTCTGCCGGAGTGATCGCCCGAGCGCCCGGCGGTCGGGAATGTCTCAGGAGGCCTCTGCCTTTTCCGCCAGCGCCAGCCATTCCTCTTCGGCCGCGGTGAGCTTCGCCTCGCGTTCGGCCAGCGCCTCGGTCGCCTTGCGGAACTTGACCGGCTCCCGGTCATAGAGCCCGGGATCGGTCAGCAGCGCGTTGAGCTTGGCGATCTCCGCCTCCAGCCGCTCGATCACCGCCGGCAATTCCTCCAGACGGTGCTTCTCGGTGAAGCTG
The DNA here is from genome assembly GCF_900172265.1 of Roseivivax jejudonensis. Taxonomy (GTDB): domain Bacteria; phylum Pseudomonadota; class Alphaproteobacteria; order Rhodobacterales; family Rhodobacteraceae; genus Roseivivax; species Roseivivax jejudonensis. Next base: position 223,060 of record NZ_FWFK01000002.1, read on the forward strand.
AGACCGGCCGACCCTCGGCCGGCCTTCGCGCCGCCGCCGGATGCCTTCTGCTTCGACGCCGCCCGCTTCGGCGCGGCGGCCTGCGCCGGCGCCTCGGAGGCCGCGCGCTGACTGCGATAGTCCGACCATCCGCCGGCATAGACGACGGCCCGGCCGTCGCCCTCCATCGCCACCGTCGTGGTCGCCGTGCGGTCGAGAAAATCCCGGTCGTGGCTGATCAAGAGCACCGTGCCGTCGTACTCGCCGATCAGGTCCTGCAGGAGATCCAGCGTCTCGATGTCGAGATCGTTGGTCGGCTCGTCGAGCACCAGGAGGTTCGATTCGGCCGCCATGATCTTGGCCAGCAGAAGCCGCGCCTTCTCGCCGCCCGAGAGCGAGCGCACCGGTGCCCGCGCCTGCCGCTCGTCGAACAGGAACTCCTTCAAATACGCGACCACGTGCTTTGGCTGTCCTCGCACAAGCACCTGGTCCGCCTTTCCCGAGACCCGCATCTCCGGGTCGCCGGTCAGGCTCTCCCAGAGCGTCATGTCCGGATCGAGCCGCGCCCGCGCCTGGTCGAACACCGCCGGCACGAGGTTGGTGCCGAGCGTCACCCGCCCGGCATCCGGCGCGATCTCGCCCGTCAGCATCTTGATCAAGGTCGTCTTGCCCACGCCGTTCGGCCCCACGAAGGCGACGCGATCGCCCCGCAGCACCCGCAAGGAGAAGTCGCGGACGATCGCGCGGTCGCCGAAACCCTTGGACAGCCCCTCGGCCTCGATCACCTTCTTGCCCGAGGCCGGCCCCGAGGCGAGCTCCATCGCCGCGGTGCCCTGGCGCCGGATCATCGCCGCGCGCTCGGCGCGCAGCGCCTCCAGCGCCCGCACCCGGCCCTGGTTGCGCTTGCGCCGCGCGCTGATGCCTTCGACCGCCCACCGCGCCTCGGCCCGAATCTTGCGGTCCATCTTGTGGCGCTGCTGATCCTCTTCCTGCCAGACCTTGTCGCGCCATGCCTCGAACGAGGCGAACCCCTCCTCGTTCCGGCGCACCGCCCCGCGGTCGATCCAGAGCGTCGCGCGTGTCAGGTCCGACAGGAACCGCCGGTCGTGAGAGATCAGCACGAACGCCTTGCGCGTCGCCGCGAGCTCGCGTTCGAGCCAGCCGATCGCCGTGATGTCGAGATGGTTGGTCGGCTCGTCGAGCAGCATCAGGTCCGGATCCTCGGCCATCAGCCGCGCCAGCGCTGCGCGCCGCCGTTCGCCGCCCGACGCCGCCGCGACCGGCGTCTCCAGATCGAAGGCCAACCCCTCGGAGGCCGCCTCGACCCGGTACGTCTCGCCGGGCCCCAGCGTGGCGGTGGCAAAATCGCCCAGCGTGTCGTGGCCCGACAGATCCGGATCCTGCTCCATATAGCCGATCGTCGCCCCGGGCGGCACCACGCGCCCCCCGCGATCGGGCTCGACGAGCCCCGCCATGACCCGCATCAGCGTCGATTTGCCAGAGCCGTTGCGCCCCACGAGCGCGACGCGGTCGCCGGGCTGCACGACCAGGGAAAGCGCGTCGAAGACCGGCTCACCGCCGAAGGTGAGCGAGACATCGGAGAGCTGCAGGAGCGGGGGCTGGGCCATGCGCCGCCGCTATCCCGCGCCGCGCGTCCCGTCAACGCCCGCGTCCCGTCCGCAGGCCCGCATGCCCACCCCGCCCCGCTTCCGACACCGGACACGCGCCGCGCATCCCTGCTCGCCAGTTCCCGACCCGGTCCTTCTTCTTGGCCGAAATACTCCGGGGTCCGGGGCAGCGCCCCGGGTGTCCGGGCCATGCGCCCTCGGCGGGACGACCGCGCTACCCCGCGACCGCCCGCAGGAGCCTCTTGCGCGCTGGCGGGATGCGGCCGATCTCCACCCCGGTGAAGACGTGCAGCGTGTTCAGGTCCGGATCGACGACGGCGTGGTCGCTGACCCAGCCGCCCATCATCAGGTAGGTCCGGAGCAGCGGCGGCATGCCGAGCGTCGCCTTCTTGGCATCGGGCGCGCGCCGCAGCCGCTGCGCGAAGCGGACGACGGTGGGCGCCTTGATCTTCGGCAGCCAGCGCACGGGCCCGAGATGGCGCGCGCGCAGCATCGCGAAGGCGTCGAGATGCGCGCGCCAGTCGGTTCCGGCGAACGACGCGCAGCCAAAGAGCATCTGCGTGCCCGACCGGTCGACGTAATCGGTCATCGCCCCCCAGGCCACGCGCAGCACGTCGGCGTCGCGAACTTCGGGGTGGATGCAGAAGCGCCCGAGCTCGAGCATCGGCCCGTCGAAGGTCTCGAGCCCGGCGAGGTTGTAGAATTGCGCGGCGTAGGAGCGCCCGATCTCCGACCCGCCGGCCAGCGGCAGGAGCCGGAAACACCCAACCAGCCGCTCCCCCGCCCGCTCCTCGACCAGAACATGCACGCAGAGAGGATCGAAGCGATCGCGATCGAGCCCGTCGTCGCGGCCGCGAAAGCACAGATGACGCAGGCGCTGCGCGGCGGCGATGTCCGCGGCGCTCTCGGCCACGCGCACGCGGTAGCGCCCCTTGACGAGGTTCAGCATGAGGTCTGCCTCGATTGTCCTGCCCTGGCGGGCAGTCTGCGACGCCTTCGCGACACCGGCATGACAGGGCCGACGCCGCCCCGGCGGCGCGTTCAGTTCGAGCCGAGGAAGTCCGCGGCCTGCAGGCGTCCGATGTTGCCGAAGAGCCGCCGGATGAACCCGATGTCGCCACCGGCATTGTCCGTGACCCGGCGCGTCAGCGGAACGACCCGCCCGTCCTCGAGCCCGTAGCGTTCGATGCCGCGCACGATCCCGGCCTGGTCGAAGGAGATCGCGACGACCTCGCGCTGGACCACCTGCGGCCGCTGCCACGCGAAGGTGCGCATCCGGCTCGAGACCCAGTAGTAGCCGTCGTTGTTCAGGATGCCCTGCGATGTCGGCACGCCGACCAGGTCCTCGACTGTCGCGCGCGTGTCCACGCCCGGCACGATCCGCGCGAGGTCGGACTCGGGCGGCGTGTAGCCGTGATCGCGGAACTGCGCGGTGCAGCCGGTCAGCGCCGCGGCCGCGATCGCCGCAAGCATCACGCCGCGCGCGCCTGATGTCACAGCCCTGCCCGTCATCGTTCGCCCCTTGTCATCGGTCTTTTCCGACTTTTATTGCCGATATACGCCACGAGACAAGCAATCAAGTCGAGGGGGGCCGTTCCGCCCATGACCGCATCACCCGGCCCGTTCCGCACCGCCGACCTGTCACCGAGCCGCAGAACCGCGTTTTCCGTTGTCCCGGACGCCGATGGACGCGCCGCACTGGCCGAGTCACTGGGTCTGCGCGGTGTGCGCAAGCTGTCGTTTTCCGGAGAGATCGTGCCCGCAGGAGCACAGGGGTTCCGGCTCGAGGGGCAACTCGGCGCGACGCTCGTTCAGGATTGCGTCGTGACGCTGGCCCCGGTGACCACACGGATCGACACGGTCGTGCGGCGCGAGTTTCGCCCCGAGGCCCGGATGGAGACGCCCGAGGCCGGGTCCGAGGTGGAGATGCCCGAGGACGACACCGTCGAGGCCCTCGGCGCCGAGATCGCGCCCGAGACCGTCATGCGCGAAGCGCTGATGCTGGAGATCCCGGATTATCCGCGCAGCCCCGAGGCCGAGTTCGCCGGCGCGACCGCCGAGCCCGAGGGCGCGGCACCGATCACCGACGCCGACGTCAAGCCGTTCGCCGGCCTCGCCGCCCTGCGCGACCGGATGAACGACGACACGCAGGACTGACGCGCGCCCTCGCGCACCGGACTATCCGCTTGTCTTTTGCGAATTCGCGCGTATGTTCGCGCCTTCACGGGAGATTCAGGGTTGTCACCGCCCCTCTCGGGGCACTATGTGCGCGGTGATTTCCGACATTCACGAGGGCTCCGGGCGCCGGGTGCGCCGCGATCCTGCCCGCAGACAGCAAGCACCGAGGTTGAGACATGGCCGTCCAACAGAACAAAGTATCGAAGTCGCGCCGCAACAACCGCCGGGCCCATGACGGGCTGGTGGCCGCGAACCGCAACGAGTGCGACAATTGCGGCGAGCTCAAGCGTCCGCACCACATCTGTGCGTCCTGCGGCCACTATGCCGAACGTGAAGTGATCGCGCAGACCGACGAGATCGATCTCGACGACGACGCCGCCTGAACTGATCCCCGCCGGATAGGCCCGTTGCCATGAGTTCCCAGCCGGAAATCTCCGAGGCGGGCCAAGGCGAGGTGGTGATCTCGGTCGACGCCATGGGCGGAGACCGCGGCCCGTCGGCCGTGATCGCGGGCATCGCCAAATCGGCGCGCAAGAACCCGGACATCCGCTTCATCCTGCACGGTGACGCGGACGAGTTGCGCCGCCTCGCGGCCAAGCGGCTCTACGCGCGATACCTCGACGGGCGATGCGAGTTCCGCAATGCGCCGGATGTCGTCACGATGGACGACAAGCCCAGCCAGGTGATGCGGCGCGGACAGGACACCTCGATGTGGTCCGCGCTCGAATCGGTTCGCAACAAGGAAGCCACCGTTGCGGTGAGCTGCGGCAACACCGGCGCGCTGATGGCGCTTGCCATGGTGCGGCTGCGCAAGCTGCCGGGCGTAAACCGCCCCGCGATCGCGGTGCTCTGGCCCTCGCGCAATCCGCAGGACTTCAACGTCATGCTCGATGTCGGCGCCGATGTGCGGGCCGATGCCGAGGATCTGCTGCAATATGCGCTGATGGGAGCGTCCTACGCCCGCAACGGCCTCGCGCTCGACCGGCCGCGCGTCGGCCTTCTCAATGTCGGCACCGAAGAGCACAAGGGTCGCCCCGAGATGCGCGCGGCGCACGATCTCATCGCCTCGACCGCGCAGGATTCGCATTTCGACTTCGTCGGCTTCGTCGAAGGCGGCGACATTCCGGGCGATCGCGCCGACGTGATCGTCACGGACGGCTTCACCGGCAACATCGCGCTCAAGACCGGCGAAGGCACGGCAAGCCTGATCGGGGACCTCTTGCGGGAGGCGTTCGCCTACTCGCCGCTGTCGCGCATCGCCTCGGTGCTGGCGCTCACCTCGCTGCGGCGGCTGAAAAAACGGATCGATCCGCGTCGCGTGAACGGCGGCGTCTTTCTCGGCCTCAACGGCACGGTCGTGAAGTCGCACGGCTCTGCCGACTCGACCGGCGTGTCGGCGGCGGTCAAGCTTGCCTTCCGGCTGGCGCAGTCGGGCTTCTCCGACCGTCTGGCAGCGCGGGTTGCATCCGCCGCCGAGCAGGCACAGGATGCCGCTGCGGCCCACGCCAACGAGGATGCCGCGAAGGACGGAACACACGCATGACCACGCGCGCGGTCGTCACCGGATGCGGCCACTACCTCCCCGAGCGGATCGTGGAGAACACCGAGTTCGAGAAGACCCTCGACACCACGGATGAATGGATCCGCTCGCGATCCGGCATCGAACGGCGGCATTTCGCGGCCGAAGGACAGACCACCTCCGACCTCGCCACGCGCGCTGCCCGCGCCGCGTTGGCCGACGCCGGTCGTGACCCGTCCGAGATCGACGCCATCATTCTCGCCACGTCGACCCCGGACCTGACCTTCCCTGCGGCAGCGACGATCGTTCAGGCCGAACTCGGCATGACCAAGGGCTTCGCCTTCGACGTTCAGGCGGTCTGCGCGGGCTTCGTTTACGCGCTCGCCAATGCCGGCGCGATGATCTCTTCCGGCCAGGCGCGGCGCGTCCTGGTCATCGGCGCAGAGACGTTCAGCCGCATCATGGACTGGAGTGACCGCGCGACCTGCGTCCTCTTCGGGGACGGCGCCGGGGCGGTCGTTCTCGAGGCTCAGGAGGGCGACGGCACGTCCGACGATCGCGGTATTCTCGCCACCGACCTCAATTCCGACGGCCGCCACCGCGACATTCTCTACGTGGATGGCGGAGTATCCACGAACTCGACCGGGCATCTGCGCATGCAGGGGCGCGAAGTCTTTCGTCATGCGGTCGAAAAGCTGGCCCAGACCGCTGAGACCGCGCTCGAACGCGCCGGTGTCGGCAGCGACGAGGTCGACTGGGTGGTGCCGCACCAGGCAAATATCCGGATCATCCAGGGCACCGCGAAGAAGCTCGGACTCGGCATGGACAGGGTCGTTGTGACCGTTCAGGATCACGGCAATACCTCGGCCGCCTCTATCCCCCTTGCCCTGTCCGTCGGCCGCGCGCGCGGCCAGATCAAGCAGGGCGATCTCATCGTCACGGAAGCGATCGGCGGCGGTCTGGCCTGGGGCTCGGTCGTTCTGCGCTGGTAGGCGTCTCGAACGCCCGAATCCGCTTGCAGACGGCGACTTAAAAGTCCTTTCACAACCCGTTGATATTGACTCGGAAAAGCCTCGGGGCCAGTCTCGTCGCAAATCCGGGAGGGTAGGATGGGCGAAAAAACGTTGACGCGCATGGACCTGAGCGAGGCCGTCTTCCGTGAAGTCGGCCTGTCGCGCAACGAAAGCGCCGAGCTCGTGGAATCGGTTTTGACGCACATGTCGGACGCGCTCGTCGCCGGCCAGCAGGTCAAGATCTCGTCCTTCGGCACGTTCTCCGTGCGGGACAAGGCGGCGCGTGTCGGTCGCAATCCGAAGACCGGCGAAGAGGTTCCGATCCAGCCGCGCCGGGTGCTTACCTTCCGCCCGTCGCACTTGATGAAAGAGCGCGTGGCGGCCGGCAACAAGGCCTGAGGACACGAATGGCGAAGTCACCCGACGCCTTCCGCACGATCAGCGAGGTCGCGGAGTGGCTCGACACCCCGGCGCACGTCCTGCGCTTCTGGGAAAGCAAGTTCACGCAGGTCAAACCGGTCAAGCGCGCGGGTGGACGGCGCTATTATCGGCCGTCGGACATGGAGCTTCTCGGCGGCATCAAGAAGCTCCTCCACGATGACGGCATGACCATCAAGGGCGTGCAGAAGATGCTGTCGGAAAAGGGCGTGAAGTCCGTCTCTGCGCTGTCGCAGCCCGTGGACATGACGGCGATCGAGGCCGAACCCGCCCTGCCGGAGGCGGACGAGCCGCTTGCACGCATCGCCGACACGCCCCACACCGACGATACGGCCGACCGCCCGACCGACGAGAGCCACGACGAAGAGGTCGCCTCGGCCGGGTTCATCGCGGACGCGGTCCCCGAGGAGCATAGTGGTCACGTCGTGCCCTTCGCCCCGCAGAAGCGCGCGACGGCGCGCGATGCCGAGGTGCCCGTATCCGAGGACGCGGCGGAGGAGACGGCCGCCGGCCCGGACGCACCCGAAACGATCGCGGATGAGGCAGACGTCCCGGCACCGGTCGATGCCGGCACGACGCCGGACGACGCCGACAGCATCGCAGCGTCGGAAGACCCGGCCACGTGGTGGCTCGGGGACGACGATGTACCGGCCGAAACGCCGATGGACGCACCGGCCGAGCCGACCTCCCTCGATCCGGTCGGCGAGCCGCTCGACACTGCCGAGCCGGCCGAAGATGCCGGCCCCCCGACTCTGGCCGAGGAGGAGCCCGCCGAAACCGACATCGGGGACACGCCCGACGTCCGCGACCCTGACCTCACCGAAGACGCGACCGCGGAGGGAGTCGAGCCGGAGCCGGGCTTTCCGGCCGAAGCCGTCGAGACGGGCCTGACAGAGAGTCCAAGCGAGCTTGCACAGGACCCGGAGATGCCCGAGCCTCTGGCCGAGCCCGACGAGACCGTGGACGAGATCGACGAAGCGGAGGACTCCGACATGGAGGCCCCGCGCACCGACGAGGACGTATCGCAGGGCGAGTTGTTCCCCGAAGCCGAGAGCCCTGTTCCGTCCTTTCTCAGCCAGACTCTTGCCGACCGGCTTCGCGATGCCGGGGTCGGACCTGAGCCGCAGGAGGATGCGGCATCGGCCGAGGCAGACCCGGTTGTGGCCGAGAGCATCGGCATGTCCGAGCCGGAGCCCGAGGAGGATGCCGCCGGCGCAGACACGGTCGAGCCCCTTGTCGAAGAGCCGCTGACCACGTTGCCCGAAACCGACGATGGCGACGCGGCCGACGACGACACGGCCCCGGCAGTAGACGAGGAGCCTCTGCCGACGGTGCCGACGACCGAGGAGGCCGAGGCGGCCGAGCCTGCGCTTGCCGGCGCAAGCCCCGGCCCGCCGCCTGAGGACGACCACGCCGAGCCCCCGCCAGGTCCGCTCTTTCATGTCGCCCGGATCGCCCGGCTGACGCCTGCGCAGGCGGCGCAGATCGCGCCGCTGGCCAAGCGCCTGCGCGCGCATCTCGAACATTGAGCCATGAGCGAGAGGCCCCCCAAATTTCCCCGGCGGAGGGGTTGCGACGCCGCGCAAACCCTGTATGACACCGCTCACCAATTCGGGCTATGGCGCAGCCTGGTAGCGCGTCCGTCTGGGGGACGGAAGGTCGCAGGTTCGAGTCCTGCTAGCCCGACCAAATCACCCCGCCATCCGATTTTCTACGACCCGCGTCGGCCGCGTGCCGCGGGATCCGATCGCGCGCGCTGCGCCGGAGCCGTGGCGTGACCGGGGTTCTTGCCAGCCAACAGATCGAGGCGCTCTTCGACGCCGAAGCGGTGTCGTCGGATGCGCCACTGGCCGAGGGCCAGATCCAGCCGGCGAGCCTCGATCTGCGGCTCGGACAGGTGGCCCACCGCGTGCGCGCCTCGTTCCTCGCCGGTGCCGGACGCAGCGTCGCGGACCGGCTCTCCGAATTCGAGATGCACCGGATCGACCTGTCCGAAGGCGCGGTGCTCGAGAAAGGCTGCGTCTACCTCGTGCCGCTTATGGAGCGGGTCGCGCTCCCGCCCGAGATCAGCGCTGTCGCGAATGCCAAGTCGTCGACCGGGCGGCTGGACCTGCTGACCCGCACGATCACGGATGGCGGCACCGAGTTCGACCGCATCGTCGCCGGCTACGATGGCCAGCTTTATGCCGAGATTTGCCCCCGCTCCTTCTCGGTCCTTGTCCGGCCCGGGATGCGGCTGAACCAGATCCGCTTCCGCTCCGGGCGCTCGGTTCTCGACGATGCGGAACTGACCGCGCTTAACGAAGCCGAGACTCTGGTCAACGGAAAGGCCGTGATCGGCGACGGCCTCGGTTTCTCGGTCGATCTCACGGCCGGGCCCGGAGGTCTGGTCGGCTACCGCGCAAAACCCCATACGGGCGTCATAGATCTCGACCGGATCGGCCACTACGACCCTGCCGAGTTCTGGGAAGAGATCCGCACCGAGGACCGGCGCATCATCCTCGATCCCGACGCATTCTACATTCTCGTAAGCCGAGAGGCCGTGCACATTCCGCCGGGCTACGCGGCGGAAATGGCCCCCTACCTCGCGATGGTCGGAGAGTTCCGCGTGCACTACGCCGGTTTCTTCGATCCGGGCTTCGGTCATGCAGGGGCCGGCGGAACGGGATCGCGCGGGGTTCTGGAGGTCCGCTGTCACGAGGCACCCTTCGTTCTCGAGCACGGGCAGGTCGTCGGCCGGCTGGTGTTCGAGCGCATGGACGCTGTACCGCGCACGCTATACGGCGCCGGGATCGCGTCGAACTACCAGGGTCAGGGGCTCAAGCTCTCGAAGCATTTTCGAGCGTAAGATCCTGTTTTGACTGGGAACCGGCGTCAATCCGCCCATGCGCGCTCACGCGCGGACGTCTCTTTGCGCATTCCCTGAAACATGGTCGGACTCCGCCGGAACGGACCGACGCCGTACCGACTTCTTTCGCCACGACGCCCCCGGTGTGGGCGCCCTGAACGCGAAAGGAGAAAGACCATGAAAACCAGAATCATCGTTCTGTCTACGGCCGTTGCCGGCATCCTCGCCACCCCGCTGGCCGCGCAGATGACCGCCTCGACCACGACCGACCTCAACTTCCGCGCCGGCCCCGGGCCCCAATACGCCGCGCAAGGCGTGATCCCGGCCGACACGGCCGTGGACGTCGCCGGTTGCCTCGAGGGCGGGGAATGGTGCGAGGTCACCTATGACGGCGCGACCGGCTGGGCGTACTCGGCCTACCTGACCACGCCGGTCGAGAACGAACCGGTCGTGCTTTATGAGGCGCCGTCGACGGTCGAGATCGAGACGGTGACCTACGAAGAGGGCAATGCCGGTGTCGGCGGCGCGGCTGGCGCCACCTGGGGCGCGGCCGCGGGCTCGCTTCTCGTTGGGGGGCCCGCAGCGGTTGCCGCGGGCGCGGTGCTCGGCGCAGCGACCGGCGCGTCCGGCGCGGTCGAGGAAGAGACGGTGACCTATGTGCGCGAGAACCCGGTGGAGCCGGTCTATCTGAACGGCGAAGTTGCGGTTGGCGCCGGCGTGCCCGAGACGGTCGAGGTCTACGAAGTGCCCGAAGCGGGGTACTCCTATCTCAACGTGAACGAGCAGACGGTGGTCGTGGACCCCGAGACGCGCCGCATCGTGCAAGTGCTGCGCTGACACCTACTGAGACCACTGCGATGATCCCGGCGCGCGTGGCCGGGGTCGTCGCCCTGTTCCGAGTGCCGGGTCTAGAGACGTCCGGCACGCCGCGCGACGCGCATCGCCCGCTTTGCCTGCCGGCTGGTCTTCTTGGCGGATCGGGCCTGCTGCCGCTCTTCGGGAGTCATGTCCTTCGGCGCCTTGCCCTTGCCGAAGGCGGTGTCGATCCCGGCGTTGACGCCTCTCGATATAAGGCGCCGCATGACCATGCGGCCGATCATGCTGATGATCTGGTTGGCGTTCATCGCCGCCTCCTCATGTCTGCTCCGCGCGGAGCATAGGCTGTAATTGTGCGCAATGTTGGGCGCATGCCCGCGCGCCGCGCCCGTCAATCCTCGAACAATTCGCTCTGGCCGGCATCGCTCGCCTCGTCCGCGTCGACGTCGCCCTCGCCCGCCTGGGGCGCGTCCCCGGGCGGCGGACGGCTTTCGAGCAGGCCCGCCGCGCGCAGTTCTTTCAGTCCCGGCAGATCGCGCGCACTCTCGAGCCCGAAATGGTCGAGGAATGTCTCGGTCACCACGAAGGTGACCGGCCGGCCCGGCGTCATCTTGCGCCGCCCGAAGCGGATCCACTCCATCTCCAGCAGCTGGTCCACGGTGCCCCGCGACACCGACACGCCTCGGATCTCCTCGATCTCGGCACGGGTCACCGGTTGATGATAGGCGATGATCGCCAGCGTCTCGATCGCCGCACGGCTGAGCTTCCGGGTTTCCTCGGTCTCGGCGCGCATGAGAAAGCCGAGATCGGGCGCCGTCCGGATCGCCCAGGAATCGCCGACGCGTACGACATGCACGCCACGGCCCTCGTAGCGCCGGCGCAGATGCACCAGCGCCTCGGCTGCGTCGCAGCCATGCGGCATCCGCGCTTCGAGCTCCTTGACGGTGACCGGTTCGCTCGCGGCGAACAGCATCGCCTCGACCATTCGCTCCTGCTCGGCCATCACCGGCGCGTCGAACAGGCTCTCGCGCGGCGCTGCGGTGTCCGGTTCTTCCGGCTCAGGCGCGTCGGTGTCGTTGCTCATGAGCGGCCGTCCGTGCGCCGGATCTCGATGGGAGCAAACGTCTCCGACTGACGTATGTGAACGCGCCCCTCCTTCACCAATTCGAGCGATGCGGCAAAGGTCGCCGCCGTGGCCGAACGCCGCTTCACCGGATCGTCGTGCCATCCGTCGGGCAGGTAGGCGGAGATGTCCGTCCACGTGCCCGCGAAGCCGATCATGCCCCGCATCCGGTCAAGCGCCTGCTCCATCGTCCAGACGCGATCCCGGTCCATCACGAAGGGGCGGAACTCGTCCCGGGTGCGGATGCGGGCATAGGCCTGCATCAGGTCGAGAAGATTGGCGGTGTAGCTGACCCGCTTCACCCGCTCGATCCGCTCGGGCAAGCCGCGGGCAAAGACATCGCGGCCGAGCCGGTCGCGCGCCATCAGCTGCGCGGCGCGTTCGCGCATGGCCTGCAGACGCTCGAGCTGGAACGCCAGGTGCGCGGCCATTTCCTCGCCCGAGGGCCCCTCTTCCTCCGGATCGGGGGGCAGCAGGAGCCGCGACTTCAGGAACGCGAGCCACGCGGCCATGACGAGATAATCCGCTGCCAGCTCGATCCTGAGCGCCTTCGCCTGTTCCACGAAGGCGAGGTATTGCCGGGCGAGGTCGAGCACGGAGATCTTGCGCAGATCGACCTTCTGCGTCCGCGACAGCGTCAGAAGAAGGTCGAGCGGCCCCTCGAAGCCGTCCACGTCGACGATCAGCGCCTCGGCATCGAGGCGCTCGGCAACGCTCATATGCGCGATCTGCGGCTCGGTGTCGTCGCTCATGGCCTCAGGCAGGACGTTCCGTGGGAAGCGCCTCAAGCTGCGCCGCGAGGTCGGCGATGTCAACGTCCGGTGCCGGACGGCGGGCGGCAAGCGCGGCCTCGGCCCGGGTTTGCGCCGCGTCCGTCATCTCTCCGACAGCCCGCATCAGGCCCAGCATTTCGGTCATGTCGCCGTTGCAATGCAGCACCGCATCACACCCTGCGGCGATCGAGGCCGCGCCGCGCTCGCGCACTGTTCCCGAAAGTGCCTCCATCGAAATGTCGTCGGTCATCAGGAAGCCGTCGAAGCCGAGCCGGTCGCGGATGAGCGCGATCATCGTTTTCGACACGGTAGCCGGCGCCGTGTCGAGCGCCTCGAACACGAGGTGCGCGGTCATGCCGAGCGGTTGGTCGGAGAACGGCCGGAACGCCGCAAAATCGGTGTCCTCCAGCGTATCGAGCCCGGCCTCGATCCGCGGGAGCGCCAGGTGGCTGTCGAGCTGCGCGAGACCGTGGCCGGGCATATGCTTGATCACCGGCAGCACCCCGCCGTCGAGATGCGCCTGCGCCACGGCGCGGCCGATCTCGATCACCAGGTCCGCGGTTTCGCCGTAGCAGCGGTTTCGCAGGAACCGATGCGTATCGGGGCGCGCCACGTCAAGCATCGGCGCACAGTTGCCGTCGATGCCGTAGCTGCGCAGTTCCGCCGCGATGACGCGGTAGCGCAGGTACATCGCGCGCCCGGCATGGGCCCGATACTGCCGTACATGGTCGAGCGGCGCCGGCCAGTCGCGTGCGAGCGGCGGGCGCAGGCGCTGCACGCGCCCTCCCTCCTGGTCGATAAAGATCGGGGCGTCGCGTCCGACGCTTTCGCGCAGTTCCCCGGTCAGTGCACGCAGTTGCGCGCCGTCTTCGATGTTCCGCGCGAACAGGATGAAGCCGAACGGATCAGCATCACGGAAAAAACGTGTTTCGGCGCCCGACAGCCTCGGCCCGGCGCAGCCGAGGATGGCGGCGCCGAACGTCATCGCGCGACGACCGGGATACAGTCCGCGTTGCCGGCGACAAAGGCCGCGCAGAAGCGGCGCGCGTCCGAAAGGGAGTCAAAGCCGTGTGCCCGCAGCCGGTAGAAGATCTTGCCACCCGACGAGGCACGCTCGATAACCCGGTCGTGGCCGTCGAGATACTCGCTGAAGCGCCCGGCCAGCCTGCTCCATTCCTCGCGCGCGGTCTCGGGGCTGTCGAAGGCGCCGAACTGCACGAGCCGCGTGCCTTCGGCGATCTGGTCCGCCGCGATCTCGCGCGTGTCTGGCGCACTCGGCGGCGCCGCCGCGGCGATCCGGTTCGCGAGCGCGACCGGCCGCAGCGCCGGCCGGCGCGACGTGGAGACGCCGGGAACGCTCGCGGGGATGACGCGGAATTCCGGCTCGGCCGGATCAACGGCGCCAAGAGCCTCGGCGACGACACGGTCGATGGCCGCGGCCTCGCGCTCCTCGGGCGTCGCCTCCGCCGTCTCGGCCTCCGCCACGGTGTCCTCGGAGAGATCGGACAACGGCGCAGCGCCTTCGGCCAACTGATCGGCCAGCGCCCGGATCGCCGTCTCCGGATCGTCCGAGCTCGCCGTCAGTTCGGCCAGCGTCGGAAGCGGCCCGGGCGCCACTGCACCGGAGGGCGCCGGCGGCGGCGCGATCTCGGCGAAGGCCACGTCCTCTTCCGTCAGGTCCGGCTCCGACGGTGCGAGTCGCAGGGTGTCTGCGGGTTTCGACGCGGTGCCCGTGCCGGCCACGGCGTTCACCGACAGTCCCTGGTGATCCGCGGGCCGCCCGCCGGGGCGTTCGGGCGCCATGCGCATCGGCCCCTCGGCCGCCAGGACAACGGGAATGTCGCCCACGTCGCGCAGGATGATCTTGGTGCCCCACACGCCGATTCCGATCACGAGGCCGAGCGACATCGCCGCCCCGGCGTAGTTCGTCCACCGGGCGAGTCGTGCCTGCATTGTCGCGAGAAAGCCCGGATCCGCCTCCGGACCCGAAAGGTCATTGTCCGCCATCACTGCCCTTTGCCGGCCTTTTTGGCGGATCTGGCCCGCCGCCGGTCACCTGCTCTGCCAAGTCACCGGCGGCGCGTTGTTTTGTCAGCGCATTTCTTCTGCCGGCGTGACACCCAAGATACCCAAACCGGCCGAGATGACAACCGAGACGGCCCGCGCCAAAGCGATTTTCGAGCGGCTCGTGTCCGGATCGTCCTCCTGCAGGAAGCGCAGTGCCGTTTCGTCGTTGCCGCGGTTCCACAGCGTGTGGAGCGACGAGGCCAGTTCGTAGAGGTAGAACGCCACGCGGTGCGGCTCCGACGTTCGCGCCGCGATCTCCACGAGTCGCGGCCATTCGGCGAGTTTCCGGGCCACGTCGAGCTCGGCCGGATGATCTGTACCGGACAAATCGGCGTTGGCGAGCACCGGATCGTCGACGTGGATCCCGGCCTCGCGCGCCTTGCGCAGAACGGAATGCACCCGTGCGTGCGCGTATTGCACGTAGAAGACCGGGTTGTCCTTCGACTGCTCCAGCACCTTGTCGAAATCGAAGTCGAGCGGCGCGTCGTTCTTGCGGGTCAGCATCACGAAACGGGTGACGTCCGGGCCCACCTGCTCGACCACGTCGCGCAGGGTCACGAAGGTCCCTGCCCGCTTGGACATCTTGAACGGCTCGCCGTTCTTGTAGAGCTTCACCAGTTGGCACAGCTTGATGTCGAGTGGCACGCGGCCGTCAGACAGAGCCGAAACCGCAGCCTTCATCCGCTTGACGTAGCCGCCGTGATCGGCGCCGAACACGTCGATCAGCAGATCGTAACCCCGGCCGACCTTGTCCCAGTGATACGCGATGTCGGGAGCGAAATAGGTCCAACCGCCGTCCGACTTCATGATCGGGCGGTCTACGTCGTCGCCGTGCGCGGTCGAGCGGAACAGCGTCTGCTCGCGCGGCTCCCAGTCCTCGGGCGTCTTGCCCTTGGGCGGCTCCAGCGTTCCGCGATAGATCAGGTCCTTTGCGCGCAGCGTCTCGATCGCCTCTTCGATCCGGCCGGTACCGTAGAGCGACTTTTCGGAGAAGAAGCGATCCATCTCGACGCCGAGAAGCGAAAGATCGCCGCGAATGAGGTCCATCATCGCGGCGGTCGCGAAATCGCGGACGGGCTCGAGCCACTCGGCCTCGGGCGCCTCGACATAGGCATCGCCGACCTTCGCCTTCAGGGCCTCGCCCACGGAGATCAGGTATTCGCCGGGATACGTGCCGTCGGCGAACTCGACCTGGTGGCCATGCGCCTCGAGGTAGCGAAGGTAGACGGACCGCGCGAGCGTATCGACCTGGGCACCGCCGTCGTTGATGTAGTACTCGCGCGTGACCGAGTAGCCGGCATAGGCCAGGAGCGCGGCGAGCGCGTCGCCGAACACGGCGCCGCGCGTGTGGCCGACATGCAGTGGTCCGGTCGGGTTGGCCGAGACGTATTCCACGTTCACCGCCTTGCCCTGCCCCAGCCCGGAGCGGCCGTAGTCCGCGCCTTCGGTCAGCACAGTACGGGCGACCTCCTGCCAGACGACGTCGGACAGGCGCAGGTTGATGAAGCCCGGTCCCGCAACCTCGGCCGACGCGACGCGCGGATCGGCCGCGAGCTTCGGGGCCAGCGCCTCGGCGATGTCGCGCGGCTTCTGTCCGGACGGTTTGGCCAGCACCATCGCCGCGTTCGTGGCCATGTCGCCATGCGCGGGATCGCGCGGCGGCTCGACGGTCACCGGCCCGAGGTCGAGCCCCGCGGGCAGCGTGCCCTCGTCGGTCAGCGTTCCGATCGCGCCGTGGACGAGCGCGCCGATATCGGTGAAGAGGTTCATCTTGGGTGTCCCGGATATGTCGGCGCTCGTCTATCCACGCGCGGACGAAGCGTCAACGCGGCGCCGTCACCCGCTCATCCGGTGCGCCGCTCCTCGCGCCGCGGCGACAGCGAGACCAGCCGCAGGCCGGCGCGATCCTCGGGCGCGTCTTCGGGCCCCAGAAAGCGCAGGGCGCCGCCCTCGCTCAGTGTCGCGACGGGGACCGCGTCGGGATTTCGGGTGCGCCAATCCTCCAGCCCGAACTCCTCGGACAAGGTGGTGGCCCGGAACTCCCAGCCGTCGCGCAGCCGCGCCTGCGCCTCGTCGAATGTCTCGTCAGCCGCGATGGCGCGCCCGCCGAGCGTCGCCGGCAGCGCGTGGCGGCGTGACGTGTCTTTCGTTCGACGCAACTGGTAGACGTTCTCACGGCCGAACTCCGGCGCGAGGTCGGTGGTGACCAGCGTGTTGTAGGCGTCGTTGTCGGTCGCGGCGACCACCTGTTCGTAGCGCACGAGGTCGAGCCGGTGCTCGGCCTCCTCCGAGAGCACGTCGCCGAAGAAGGTCTCGATGCCCGCTTCTCGCGCCGCGCGCAGGTGGGCGTGGTTCGGATCCGCGATCATCACCGGCAGATCGAGCTTGGACAGCGCCGAGGCAAGCGCCACCGACCAGCGCGACCCGCCGACAATCAAGACGCCGGGCCGGTCCGCGGCCGTCAGGCCGAGCGCGCGGGCCATCGGCGCGAGCGCGAAGCCGTGCAGCACCACCGTCGCGCCGACGAGCGCGAAGGCGAGCGGCGCCATCGCCTCGCCATCCGGCACGCCGAGCTCGGCCAGCCGCTCTCCGAAGAGGCCCGCCACCGCGACCAGCACCACGCCGCGCGGCCCGGTAAAGGCCACCAGCAGCCGCTCGGCCCACGGCACGTCGGAAAAAGCCAGCGACAGCAGTACGGCGAGCGGCCGCGCGAGGAAGACCACGGCAAGCACGAAGAGAAGCGCGCGCAGATCTAGGCTCGCCAGGGTCGCGCGGTCCATGTTCGCCGCCAACAGGATGAACACGCCCGACACCAGCAGCACGGTCGCATGCTCCTTGAAGCGGCGCAGCTCGACATACGAGGGCAGCTCCACGTTCGCGATCCAGAGGCCCATGAGCGTCACGGCGAGCAGGCCGGATTCGTGCAGAACGTGATCCGACGCCGCGAAGACCGCCAGAACCGCGGCGAAGAGGACCGGCACCTTCATGTATTCCGGCACCCTGCCCCGCGCGAAGGCGCGCGCAAGGCCCCAACCCGCAACGAGGCCAAGGACCGTCGCCGTCGCGATCCCGATGAGCAGATCGGCCGCCGCAGCCCCGGCGCCGGTCGCCGTGCGCAGGACCAGCACGACCTCGAAGGCGAGAACCGCGGCGAGCGCACCCACGGGATCGTTGACGATCGCCTCCCATTGCAAAAGCGCGGCGGGCCGGCGGCGCAGCCGCGCCTGCCGCAGCAGCGGCGCGATCACCGTGGGGCCGGTGACGATCATTATGCCGCCGAACACCGCCGACGTCTCCCACGTCAAGCCCGCGCCCCAATGCAGTGCCGCGGCCGACGCGATCCAGCCGAGCGGCGCGCCGAGGACAACGAGGCGCCGCACGCCCGAGGCGGCATCGCGCAGCCCGTGGATGTCGAGGCTCAGCCCGCCTTCGAAGAGGATGATCGCCACCGCGATCGCGACCATCGGCTGCAGAAGATCACCGAAGTCCCGAGAGGGATCGAGCAACCCCAGCCCCGGCCCGACGATCAGACCCGCGAGCAGCATCAGAACGATCGCCGGCATACGAAGCCGCCACGCCAGCCACTGCGCCCCGACGCCGAGCGCGCCCACGAGCGCAAAACCCAGAAGCGGGGCAAGACCCGGATCGGCGGGGGTGGCCATATGTGTCGTCTCCTGTCACGCGCGGGCTGAGCGTGGTTTAGCACGGTCGTCCGCCGTGGCGAGTCCCGGTGGGCGGGGGGCGCCCGGCCCGGTGCGGGGTCAGGTGGCGTCGGCCAGCACGTCGCGTCCGGTCAGGCGCGCGTGGCTCTGCAGCGCGTAGCGATCGGTCATCCCGGCGATGTAGTCGGCCACGAGGCGGGCGCGCGTCGTCTCGTCGGTCGCGGCCCGGATCTCGGGCTGCCAGCGGCCCGGCAAAAGGTCGGGCCGCGCCATGTAGATAGGGAACAGCTCCTCAACGACCTCGGTCACGCGGGCCCGCTGCGCCATCACCGACGGCGCACGGTACATCTGGTGAAACAGGAAGGCGCGGATCTCTGTGATCGCGGCCGTCATGCCCGAAGAGAAAGCGATCACCGGGTGCCCGAGGCGGCGCAGCGCATACGCGTCGCGCGGCTCCGCCGTGTCGAGCGCGACGCGCGCGGTGTCGATCACGTCGGCCACCATTGCGCCGAAGACCCGGCGCAACGCCTCGTGCCGTCGGCGCGACGTATCGGTCTGCGGATAGAGGCGGTCGACCTCGGCGTAGCAGTCGCGCACCACCGGCAGGTCGGCGATGTCGCCTTCGGTGAACAGGCCCGCACGCAGCCCGTCGTGCAGATCGTGGTTGTTGTAGGCGATGTCGTCGGCAAGGGCCGCGACCTGCGCCTCCGCGCTCGCATGGGTGTCGAGTTCCAGCGACTGGCGGGCCTCGTATTCAGCAAGGGCATACGGCAGCGGCGGGGCGACGGGGCCGTTGTGCTTGGCGATGCCCTCGAGGGTCTCCCACGTAAGGTTGAGACCGTCGAATTCGGCGTAGTGCCGCTCGAGCCGGGTGACGATGCGGATGGTCTGCGCGTTGTGATCGAAGCCGCCATGCGGCGCCATGAGCGCGTCGAGCGCATCCTCGCCGGTGTGGCCGAACGGCGTGTGCCCGAGGTCGTGCGCCAGCGCCACCGCCTCGGTCAGATCGGTATCGAGCCCCAGCGCGTTCGAGATCGTGCGCGCCACCTGCGCCACCTCGATCGAATGCGTGAGCCGCGTCCGGAAGAAGTCGCCCTCGTGCTCGACGAAGACCTGCGTCTTGTGCTTGAGCCGCCGAAAGGCGGAGGCGTGGATGATCCTGTCCCGGTCGCGCTGATAGCAGGAGCGGAAGGCGCTTTCCTCCTCCGAGTGAAGGCGGCCGCGCGAACGGGCCGGGTCGCAGGCATGAGGCGCGCGCATGAGATCGGGTCCTGACGTTCGAAGGGCCGTTCTTGTGACCGGGTCGCGCGGTCCATATATTGGGTTTTGCGGTGAAGGGGAACCGCTGGTACCGCTTGGCCGTGCCGCCCCGCCGGGTCCTGCCCGGACGACCGCCGCACCGACATGTCGCATGACCCGAAAGATCCCGGAGCTTCGCCAGATGCACCTGCCGCCCAAAGTCACCGACCGCGCCTTCGCCCGGCTCGCCGAGATCGGCGCCGCGAAGGATGGCACCGCGCTGCGAGTCGCCGTCGAAGGCGGCGGCTGTTCGGGGTTCCAGTACGATATCCGCCTCGACGCCCCCGAAGACGGCGACCTCGTGCTCGAGGGCCAGGGCCAGAAGGTGATCATCGACGAAGTCTCGCTGCCGTTCCTGGAAAACGCCGTCATCGACTTCACCGAAGAGCTGATCGGCGCGCGCTTCGTCATCGAAAACCCGAATGTGGCGAGTTCCTGCGGCTGCGGCACCAGCTTCGCGATGTGAGGTCGGAACGGCCCGCGCGGTGACGTGACGGGCCGCCACATTCGTGGTCCGGGCGAAGCTGATCGGCCGCTTCGCGAACGTGCCGATGCGGCCACTTTCATCTAAATCACACGAAATCCGCTACGTTACCACGACGTCAGAACACTTCGCTAACGGCTTGCCGATACGAGCGGAGTGCGCGACGCCCCGCCCGTGTCACACACGTGATCGGAATGGGGGATTCGGTGTTATCAAGGCTTAAGGCGACGCGCACGGCCGGGCTGGAGGTCGAGAATGACGTTCTCATCGGACGCAACGGGACGCTGTTCATCTTTCAGGGCGGGCACAAGCTATACGAGCAGGCTCAGGGCAAGCACCCGCTGACCGCGGAAGCGCGGGATGCCTTCGCGCAGAATCTCCGAAGCCGTCGCGCATTGTGCGCCGAGCGTGGGATAGGCTTCGCCCACCTCTTTCCGCCGGACAAGCAGGTGACCGTGGCCGAGGATTACCCGCTGCGCGACGTCTATTCGATTGGCGCGGCGGTGCGCGAACAGCTTGATGCGCCGTTCATATGGGGTGGCGATATGCTGACGCGCTCCGACTTCCACCGAACCGACAGCCATTGGAACATCCACGGGCAATTCAAGATGATGCCCCCGCTCCTACACGAGCTCGGCCTCGATGACCTTCTGCCGGAGGTTCTGGGCTGGCGCGACGGGCTGGCGGAACGGAAATTCACGGGCGACCTCGGCGTGAAGTTGAGCGCGCAACCGTCGGAGATCGCCTCGGTCCTTCCGCCGAATCCCGACACGACGCGCTACGGAAATGGACTGAAGCCCGCGGGCAACGAGGGCACGATAGAGGTCGTGCTGAACCGCAAGCCGCTTGTCCGGCGCACGCTCCTCGTCTTCGGAACCAGCTCCACGCAGGTCTGATGCCGCTCTTGTCACGCATCTTCGAGGTGACGGTGCATTGCCGTGCACGTTTCCTGCACCGCGACGTGCTCGACATGGTAAAGCCGGATTTCTGCGTGACCCAGAACCTTGAGCGGTATTTCTGGTCGACCCGCAGCGATCTCAACGCGCTGCCCTTCTTCCTGATCCCGCATCTGCGGGACCGCGAGCCGGCTTATTCGCAAAAGGCACTGGAGATCATCGGCGCCACGTTCAGCCACGGATCGTTGCGCCACGACGCGATGTTGAGGATGTTGCGTCGAGGCCGGTTTCCCGGCGCCCATCTCAGACGGATCCAGCCATGAAGATCGCGACCTTCAACATCAACGGCGTCAAGGCGCGTATTCAGACGCTTCTGGACTGGCTCGACCGGGCCGAACCGGACGTGGTCCTGCTGCAGGAGATCAAGTCCGTCGACGAGGCGTTTCCGCGCGAGGCGATCGAGGACAAGGGCTACAACGTCGAGACGCACGGCCAGAAAAGCTTCAACGGTGTCGCGATCCTGTCGAAACATCCGCTCGAGGACGTAGTGCGCGGTCTGCCGGGGGACGACGACGACGAACAGGCGCGCTGGATCGAGGCGACGGTGACAGGGGACGCCCACGCCGTGCGCCTCTGTGGGCTCTATCTGCCGAACGGCAACCCCGTGAGCTTCGATTCCGAGGGTCGTCCCGAGCGCAACGGAAAGTATGGCTACAAGCTCGACTGGATGGCCCGGATGGAGGCGCGGGCGCGCGATCTTCTCGCCGCCGAGATGCCGGCGCTCATGGCGGGCGACTACAACGTCATACCCCAGCCCGAGGACGCGAAGCGCCCGGACGCCTGGGCCGAGGATGCCCTGTTCCTGCCCGACAGTCGCGCGGCCTTTCGGCGCGTCCTGAACCTCGGCTTCACCGAAGCGTTCCGCGCCCGGGTCCGCGGCCCCGGGCACTATTCGTTCTGGGACTACCAGGGCGGCGCTTGGAACCGGGACAACGGCATCCGGATCGACCACGTTCTTCTCACGCCACAAGCTGCGGACCTGATGACGGATGTCGGCATCGACCGCGAGGAGCGCGGGTGCGAGAAACCCTCGGATCACGTGCCGGTCTGGGTCGAACTCGCCGCCTGAGCGCTCCCTTGTTCCCCGCCGGACGCTCGCATACATTCCGGCTTCGAGGACAGCAGGGAGTCACGCCGCACATGGCCATCGAGGCGACAGAGATCGAGGCGCTGATCCGCGAGGCGTTTCCCGACGCCCGGATCACGATCACGGACCTAGCCGGAGACGGCAATCACTATGCCGCCGAGGTCATCGACGAGAGCTTTCGCGGCCAGAACCGGGTGCAGCAGCAGCGCGCCGTCTACTCCGCGCTGAAGGGCAAGATGGACGGCTCGCAAGGCGAACTCCACGCGCTTGCGCTCACCACCAAGGCGCCGGAATGACCCGGGCCGCGACGTAGCGGCCACACACAGATCACGGGGCGCCAGCCCCAGAGACCGGAGGCAGAGATGACCACCACCGACGCGCACAGCCGGATCGAGGAAACCGTGAAGGCCAATGACGTGGTGCTCTACATGAAGGGCACCAAGACCATGCCGCAATGCGGGTTCTCCTCGCGCGTGGCGGGCGTTCTCAACTACATGGGCGTGGAATACGCCGACGTGAACGTGCTCGCCGACGAGACGATCCGCCAGGGCATCAAGGATTATTCCGACTGGCCGACGATCCCGCAGCTCTACGTCAAGGGCGAGTTCGTGGGTGGCTGCGACATCATCACCGAGATGACGTTGTCGGGCGAGCTCGATCAGCTGTTCGAGAAGGAAGGCGTCGCCTATGACAAGGACGCCGCCGAAAAGATCCGCGAAGCGAACGGCTGAGACCGAAAGACCGCTTTGAGCAAGGGACGTGCCGAGGCGATCGGCACGTCCTTTTTCGTTTTACGCTACATGAGCCGCCCGCATCCCGCCGCAGGGCGCGCGCTGCCTCGGCGCCAATACTAGTCGCGAGTCTTTTCCTCGACCTCTTCGGCAAGGGCCTCGGCCCGCGCTGCAAGTTCGGCCAGTGCATCGGTCATTTCGGCGGGAACGACCGGCACCTCGATACGCTCGGGCTCGGGCGGCGCGGCGTCTTTCAGAGCAACGAGCTCGGCGTTGAGTGCCGCGACTTTCTCTTCGGCCGCCTCGGCACGCTCTTCCATGCCGGCGGTCTTGTCGGCGAGCATCAGTCCAGCCATCAGCAGCATCCGAGCCTCGGGCACACGGCCGAGCTGGTTCACCAGGACCTGCGCCTCACCGTCCAGCATGGCGGCAGCCGAGTGAAGATAGGCTTCCTCGCCGTCCTGGCAGGCCACGGTGAAGCTGCGCCCCCCGATATGGATGTCGACCTCGGGCATCAGGCGTCCTCCTCGGTTTCGGCGCCGGTCTCGGCCGCGGTCCCTTCGGCGGCCTCGGTCAGAAGCGGCTCCAGCGCCGCGAGCAGCGCGGCGCCCTCGGCCTTGTCGGTCGCCCGCGCGGCACGGATCGACTCGAGCTCCGCCAGCATCGCCTTGTTGATCAGGTGCGGCTCGCCCACGTTCTCGGCGACGGCGCGGCTCAGTTCCTCGTTCGTATCCCGCAGCATGTCGTTGGCCCGGCGCAGACGGCCGAGCTCGCCATCGAGCTGCGCCAGCGCCTCCCGGCTCGCCGCCACCTGTTCGCGCAGTTCGGCGACCTGTCGCTCCTGCTTGTCACGGATGCCGCGCACGCGCTCCTCGAGCTGGGCGTTGGCGAGACGCTCGTCTTCGAGCGCGGCGCGCAGATCCTCCAGTTCCGCGGGATCGGCCTCGGGCGCGGCGGGCGGCGGCGTTGGACGGTCGAGCTGCCCGACCCCCTTTCCGATCCGCTCCAGCGCGGCGGCGATGCGGCCCTGAAGCTCGTCGATATCGCTCATCTCTCTGCCTCTCGTTCTGCGGGCGGCCCCGGCCCGTGCGTGTCGTCCGCCACATTGGCCCGTTGACCGACCGGCGAATCGCGGTTGCGCGGCCGTGACGTCGGGCGCGCCCCGATGCAAGAGTGCTCCTGCTGGCCTGTCAAGGCCTTGTGGGCCGAGCTTGAACTTCGGTCCCGCCCTGATATGAGCGTCGCGACAGGATGAAATCGCGAGAAGGACCGCGCGAGGTGGATATCGAGACGCTGCGCAGCCGCGCCCCCGATCACTGGATGACCGCCGCGGCCATCCGCACGCTGACGCTCGATGCGGTCGCGGCCGCGAATTCGGGCCATTCGGGCATGCCGATGGGCATGGCCGACGTCGCGACCGTGCTGTGGTCGAAACACATGAAGTACGACGCGGCCCACCCGGACTGGCCGGACCGCGACCGCTTCATCCTGTCCGCCGGGCACGGATCGATGCTGCTCTATTCGCTGCTCTACCTGACCGGTGATCCCGAGATCACGCTCGAGGAGATCCGCAACTTCCGCCAGCTCGGATCGCAGACGGCGGGCCACCCCGAGAACACGCTCGCCCGCGGGATCGAGGTCACCACCGGCCCGCTGGGCCAGGGGCTCGCGATGTCGGTCGGTTTCGCCATCGCCGAGGAGAGCCTGCGCGCGCGGTTCGGCAAGAAGCTCGTCGATCACCATACCTGGGTTATCGCCGGCGACGGCTGCCTCATGGAAGGCGTGAGCCACGAGGCGATCGCGCTGGCCGGACGCCAGCAGCTCGGCCGGCTCATCGTGTTCTGGGACAACAACGCGATCACCATCGACGGCAGCGTCGATATCGCCGACCGGGTCGATCAGCCGGCGCGCTTTGCCGCCGCCGGCTGGCACGTGCAGGAGATCGACGGCCACGATCCCGAAGAGATCGACGCGGCGATCACGGCAGCCAAGAGCGACCCCCGCCCGTCGATGATCGCCTGCAAGACGCATATCGCGCTTGGCCACGCGGCGCAGGACACCTCCAAGGGGCACGGCGCGCTGACCGACGGCCAGCAGCTGATCGATGCCAAGGAAGGCTACGGCTGGGGCTACGGCCCGTTCGAGATCCCGACCGAGATCAAGGAGCGCTGGGAAGGCTATGGCCGTCGCGGCGCCGAAGACCGCACCGCGTGGGAAGAGCGGCTCGCCGCCGCATCCGCCGCGCGCCAGGCCGAGTTCCGCCGCACCTTCGCGGGCGATGCGCCCAAGAAGCTGTCGGCCACGATCAAGGCGCTCAAGAAACAGGTCTCCGAAACCCAGCCGAAGGTCGCGACGCGCAAAGCCTCCGAGATGGTGCTCGAAGTCGTGAATCCGATCGCGCCCGAAACCCTCGGCGGGTCCGCCGACCTGACTGGCTCGAACAACACCAAGACGGCCGATCTGGGCGTGTTCGACATCGAGGAGCGCAAGGGCCGTTACATCTACTACGGCATCCGCGAGCACGGCATGGCGGCCGCGATGAACGGCATGGCGCTGCACGGGGGCATCCGGCCCTACGGCGGCACGTTCATGTGCTTCACCGACTATGCCCGCCCGGCGATGCGCCTTGCTGCGCTGCAGGAAGTTCCGACCGTATTCGTGATGACCCACGATTCGATCGGCCTCGGCGAGGACGGTCCGACCCACCAGCCGATCGAGCATCTCGCCATCAGCCGCGCGACGCCGAACATGCGGGTATTCCGCCCCGCCGACGTGGTGGAGACCGCGGAGGCCTGGGAACTGGCGCTCACCGCGCACGAAACCCCGTCGGTCCTGTCGCTCACCCGCCAGGGCCTGCCGACCGTGCGCACCGCACACAAGACCAAGAACCTGACCGCGCAGGGCGCCTATGTCCTCGCCGAGGCCGAGGGCAAGCGCCAGGCGATCCTGCTCGCGACCGGTTCCGAGGTCTCCGTCGCGCTCGCCGCACGCGACAGGCTGCAGGCCGAGGGAATCGGCACGCGCGTCGTCTCCATGCCCTGCTGGGAGCTTTTCGCCGAGCAGGACGAAAGCTACCGTCGCAAGGTGCTTCCGGCCGGCCCGGTCCGCGTCGGCGTCGAGGCCGCCTGCGGCTTCGGCTGGGATCGCTGGCTGTGCGGCGAGCGGGGGCGCGAGAAGAAGGCGGGCTTCGTCGGGATGGACAGCTTCGGCTCGTCAGCCCCTGCAGAGGAACTCTTTGCGCATTTCGGCATCACCGCCGAGGCGGTCGCCGCGCGCGTGACCGCCCTGCTCTGAGGTCAAACGGCGATGCCCACCGCGCCGAAATCGGGGCCCGGGCCAACCGCGCGCATGGTCGCCGGCGCCCGGCGCCTGCTGGGCCGGCTGGCCGCTCCGGCGAGTGCCGGCAGCGTGCTGTCGCCACCGGCCGGCGGCGACGCGTCGTACGAATACAAGCGCGTGACGCTCGTCGTGAATCCGGGGCTGCTGGCCGAGAGGCTCGGGCGCGAGACGCTCGTCTGTTGCGGGGCGGCGCGCGGCATGACGTCGGTCGTCGCCTACACGCTGTTCGATCAGGGCTACTTCCTGGGTGAGCGGCTTCAGCACCGCAACTTCGAGGACGTGGACATGCGCCGCGCGATCCCGCCGCGCGACCAGATGCTGCGCCCCCTGGCGAACCGGCCGGACTTCACCACGCTCGTCGCCGCGCGGAACGCCGACTACACGCGCTGGGGATTCAAGATCCCGCACGCGGTCGAGCACGTGCCCGAGCTCTGCCGCCTTCTGCGCGACCCCGTCATCCTGCTGTGCGTGCGCAACCCGGTGGGCACCGGCAAGTCCATCGTCCAGCGGTCGGAGACCGAGACCGGCGGCATCGACCAGATCATGCACGCGTCGCTGCGCTGGGTGCCGGCGCTGCAATACCTCGTCGGCCAGGCGGATGTCCCTGCCCTCATATGCGACATGGACATCGTGCGCCGGCGCCCCTTTGCCTTCGTGCGCGACCTCAAGGAGGCGCTGGACCTCGAGGGCGACGCAGACGCCATCGCCGAGACGATCGGAACCGCGGGATACAAGCGCGCCGAGGCGCGGCCCGGCATGACCTTCGTCAGCGACGACGCGCCGGCGAGCGACGCCGCCCCGGACGACGCGGACCGACCCGCGCCGTAAGCCCGCGACCGCCGCGGTCGATGCCGCCGCACCGGACGCCGCGCCTGATACGGTTGTGATGTGCTGCGACAGATCGCCCGCCTACCTCCCGGGCAGTTTTCGGAGGATATCACCATGCGCCGCTTCGCCATCCTGCTTGCCGGAACATCCACGCTGACCGCCGCCTGCGCGACCGCGCAGGACTTCGAGCGTGGGTCCAGGAACACCGATCTCCAGCCCGCCTACGAGTGGCAGTTCCGCGCCCCGCTCGAGGACTCGGGCATCGCCATCGAAACCAGCGTCGTCGCCGACGGGCTCGTGCATCCCTGGGGCATCGAGGTGCTCCCCGGCGACGCCGGCTATCTGGTGACCGAGCGGCCCGGACGGCTGCGCGTCGTGGCCGAGGACGGCACTCTCGGCGAGCCCATCTCGAACGTGCCCGAGGTTCTGGCCCAGGACCAGGGCGGGCTGCTCGACGTGACGCTCGCCCCCGATTTCGAGACGAGCCGGCGGATCTACCTGACTTACGCCAAACCCCTGGGCGGTGGCGAATCCGCAACGGCCGCCGCCTACGCGACGCTGAGCGAAGACATGACCGCGCTCGAGGGCGTGACCGAGATCTTCGTGCAGGAACCGGGCTCCACCGTGCCGAAGCATTACGGCAGCCGGGTGGAGCTCGACGATGCCGGCCACGTCTTCATCACCACGGGCGAGCACTCCTCGCAGCGCACACGGGTCTATGCGCAGGATCTCGACAAGACCTACGGCAAGACGATCCGCCTTACGCGCGACGGCGCTGTGCCGTCGGACAACCCGTTCGTCGGCCAGGACGGTGCGGTGGACTCGATCTGGTCCTGGGGGCACCGCAACATCCAGGGCGCGATGGTCGTCGACGGCACGCTCTGGACGATCGAACACGGCCCTGCCGGCGGCGACGAACTCAACGAGATCGAACCCGGCGCGAACTACGGCTGGCCGGTGATCTCCTACGGCGAGCAATACAGCGGTGGGCCCATCGGCTCGGGCGAAGCGCAGCGTGAGGGCATGGAACAGCCGGTCTATTTCTGGGACCCGGTGATCGCGCCGGGCGGCATGACGATGTACGACGGTGACGCCTTCCCAGACTGGCAGGGCGACGTCTTCATCGGCTCCCTCGCGCCCGGCGGCATCGTCCGGCTCGAATTGCAGGACGGGCGCGTCGCTGCCGAGGAACGGCTGCAGATGGACCTCGGCCGCGTGCGCGACATCACCGTCGACGACGATGGCGGCCTGCTCGCGATCACCGACTTTCGCAACGGTGAGATCGTCAAGCTCCTGCCGGCGAATTCGGGCTGAGGGGCGCCGACGGTCGCGGCGCGATGGCGTCGCGGACGGGAGCGGGGGGCCAGCCCCTCGCGCTCCCCGGAGTATTTCGGCCAAGAAGAAGGGGAGTGCAGCCCGGGCGCGACTCGCCGGTGCTGGTGCCGTGCCGGCTCAGGCGGCCTTGCGGTCGCCGAACAGCGCGGTCCAGACCGGGGCAACGAACCGTGTGCCGATGGGGATGAGCGCGGCACCGAGCGCGATGCCGAGCAGACCGTCGCAGAGGGCGGTGACGGCCCATTCCACAGTGCCGTGCATCCCCTCCGGCGTGGCGCCGGCCACGGCGACCGCGATGGCGTGGATGACCTCTTCGGGCCCGTGCCAGCCCATCTGGGCGAGACCGTGCACGATGATCGAGCCGCCGACCCAGAGCATCGCGGCGGTGCCCACGACCGACAGCGTCGTCATCACGCGCGGCATCGCCTTGACGATGCCGCGCCCGAGACCGCGGCCCGCGCCAGTGCGGCCCGTCTGCGCCAGCCAGAGGCCGATATCGTCCATCTTCACGAGAAGCGCGACGGCGCCGTAGACCGCGGCGGTGATGAGGACCGCGACGGCCGCGAGCGTGGCGGCTTCCATCCAGAACCCGCTTTCGGGAATCGCCGCAAGCGCGATGGTCATGATCTCGGCCGACAGGATGAAATCGGTCTTGATCGCGCCTGCGACCTTCTTTTCCTCGAGATGCTGGTCGCTGAGATTCTGCGTTTCGGGCGGGCGCGCGTCGGCGTCATGGTGGTGGAAGAGCGCGTGGTAGAGCTTCTCGGCGCCCTCGAAACACAGGTAGCCGCCGCCCAGCATGAGAAGCGGCGGGATGAGCCACGGCGCGAAAGCCGACAGCAGCAGACCGGCCGGCAGCAGGAACACGAGCTTGTTGAACAGCGAACCGCGAGCGATCTTCCAGATGATGGGCAATTCGCGCGCGGGCGGAAATCCGGTGACGTATTTCGGGGTGACCGCGGCGTCGTCGACCACCGCCCCGGCGGCTTTCGAGCCCGCCTTCAACGCCTGCGCCGCGACGTCATCGACGGAGGTCGCCGCGACCTTGGCGATGGCCGTGACGTCGTCGAGTAATGCCAGAAGTCCGCTCATGCGCGCCGGTCCCCGTCTGATGCCGCCCCGACCGACCCTAGCGACGCGGCGGACCGGTGCAAGCGCGACACCGCGAAGCGACCCGGCCCGTGCGCGGCGAGGCACAGGCAACCCCCGGCGATCGCCCAGTTCTTGACGAGGATGCTCATCTGCCAGGGATCGTCCGGAACGAAATGAAACACGCTGGTCACCGCGCAGTAGGCCGCCAGGAGCGTTGCGACGGCTGGCACACGGACCCCCGCGACGAGCGCGAGGCCGGCGGCGAGATTGAAGGCGAGTGCCGGCCAGAGCAGGATCTCAGGCAGGCCGCGCCCGGCAAGGAGCGCCGCGGTGGGCGCGGGATCGAGCGCCTTCTGGATCGCGCCGGCGAGAAACAGCGCCGCGATCAGAACGCGGCCGACGAGAACGGCGAGGTCGGGCATCGGATGTCTCCGTCGCGGCGTGTCGATGTGTCTGTGTGTCGGGGCGCAGCGGGACGTTAGCGCCACCACGCGCGACGGCCACGCTTTTATCGCTAACATATGCCAATACAACGATTTTTCGCTTCCGGCCCGGCGGCCCGCGGGCTAAGCGGTGGACGATTGCATACAGTCGAGGACCCGCCATGACCGTCACGCTCGGGATCAACGGATTCGGCCGCATCGGCCGCTGCACGCTCGCCCATATTGCCGAGAGCGCGCGAAACGACGTCGCCGTCGTCAGGATCAACGCGCCCGGCGACATCGAGACCCATGCGCATCTGCTGCGTTACGACAGTGTGCACGGGCGCTTTGGCGGCCGTGTGTCGGTCGAGGGCGACACCCTCGACCTTGGCGGCGGGCCGATCCGGGTGATGTCGGACTACGACCCTGCGGCGCTCGACTGGTCCGGATGCGACGTGGTGCTCGAATGCACCGGGCAGCTCAACGACGGTGACCGCGCGGGCGTGCATCTCGAGCGGGGCGCCAAGCGCGTGCTGATCTCGGCGCCCGCGAGGAACGTCGATCGCACGATCGTCTACGGCGTCAATCACCGCAGCCTGGTCGAGACCGACCGGCTGGTGTCGAACGGGTCGTGCACCACCAACTGCCTCGCGCCCGTCGCCAAGGTCCTCGACGACGCGATCGGGATCGAAGAAGGGATAATGACGACAATCCACTCCTATACCGGGGACCAGCCGACACTGGACCGCCGGCACGCCGATCTCTATCGCGCGCGGGCCGCGGCGATGGCGATGATCCCGACCTCGACCGGCGCGGCGCGCGCGCTCGGAGACGTGCTGCCCAACCTGGCCGGCAAGCTCGACGGCACCGCGATGCGGGTGCCGACCCCCAACGTGTCGGCTGTGGACCTGACGTTCCGGGCCGGCCGCGACGTGAGCCTGGCAGACGTGAACGAGATCGTCCGCGAGGCAGCGCAGGGCCACATGGGCATGGTGCTGTCCTACGACGAAGAGCCGAAGGTGTCGGTCGACTTCAACCACACCACGGCGAGCGCGATCTTCGCCCCCGACCAGACCAAGGTCGTGGGCCGCCGGATGGTGCGCGTGCTGGCATGGTACGACAACGAATGGGGCTTCTCGGCGCGGATGGCCGACGTGGCCGGCGCGATGGGGCGGCTCATGCACTGAGGCCGCACCCGGTCCGGCCGGTCGGCGGCGAGGGGCCAGCCCCTCGCGCTCCCCGGGGTTTCGGGGCAAGATGAAGAGAGGGGCCGGGCCGCAGCGCCACGCCGCGCGTGCCGTGCCCCCCGCGCGGGCTCTCAGAGCCCCGGAAGCGGCTCGGCCGAAGGATCGGAGGCATCCCGGCCCTCGCGCGCGCGCTTCCACGCGAAGACCTCGCCGCGGGGCCACCATTCGTAATCGGGATCCTCGGTCACCGCCCCCCAGTAGAGGCGGCCGCCCCAGCGCCACGGGTCGAGCACGATCCCGCTGGCCATCGTGGCGCCGGCGCGCGACACGATCACCGTGGAATGTTCGATCCGCAGCGGCTTGTCGTGGTTGGCGATGGCGCGGTGCAGTTCGAGCGTCGCGAAACCCTCGCGCGCGAGGCGGCGTTCGAGATCCTCGGCCCAGTGCCAGCACAGGCCACGCGGACGCGTCCCGGCGTTGACCTTCATGTTGTGCACGATCGGCGGGTCGGTGATCCGGTAACGCTCGGCGAGTTCGAGCGGATGCAGGTAGGCGATGCGGGCGGCGGCCTGCGCCTCGTCTGGCGCCACGTCTGGGCCCAGATCCCGAATCGCCGTGGCGAGCGCGGCGATCTCGCCCGCCTCGGGCGCCGGCGGCCCATCGCGATAGGTGGGCCCGCACGCGACGAGCGCGACGCCGGCGATCAGTGCGAGGAGACCGGCACGGATCGAGCGCATTGGAAACCCTTTCTGCTGACGCTGCGGATGGCGACGTATAGCGCCCGCGCGGCGGTGTCGAGACCGGGGGCGCAACACCGCTTTCGGGAGGGCGCGCGGGGCACTAGCGTTGCGGGGCACAGCGAGGGAGCCTGCCATGACCCCGACATTCGTCACCGCGGACGCGGCCGCGGAACTGAACTGGCACGATGCCGTCGAGGCGCTTCGCGCCGGCCATCGCGGCGCCGCGCCGGAGATCGGCGACCTGTTCCTCGGGCCGGCGGAGGCAACGCTCCTGACGCGCGCGGCGCACGTGCCGGGACTTGGCTTCGGCGTGAAATCGGTGACGGTGCGTCCGGACAATCCCGCCGCGGGACGGCCGAGCGTGCAGGGCGCGATGTTCGTCTTCGATCCGGAGACCGGCGCCCTTTCGGCGGTGATCGACAGCGCGCTGGTCACGCGCCTGAAGACGGCGGCGGATTCGGTTCTCGGCGCGACGCTTCTGGCGCGGCCCGAAAGCCGGCGGCTCCTGATCGTGGGAGCCGGCGCGGTCGCCGCCAGTTTGATCGAGGCCTACCCGGCGCTGTTTCCGGATCTCGAGCGGATCGAGGTCTGGGCGCGCCGGCCCGAGCAGGCAGAGGCGCTCGTGGCGGCCGCGGCGGCCGGGGGCGCGGCCGAGCTCGGTGTCGCGACCGACCTGGAGGCGGCCGCGGGCGCCGCGGATATCGTCGCGACGGCGACCATGGCGCGCACGCCGGTGCTGCGCGGCGCGTGGATCCGGCCCGGCACGCACGTGGACCTGATCGGCGCGTTCCGCGCGGACATGCGGGAGGCGGACGACGCGCTGATCGCCGGCGGGCGGCTGTTCGTCGACAGCCGCGAGACGGTGCTTGGCCATATCGGCGAGCTCGCGATTCCGATCGCCGAGGGCGTCATCGACGCCGACCACGTGCGCGCCGATCTGCGCGCGCTCGTCGCCGATCCGGACATCGGGCGGCAGGGGCCGGAGGACGTGACCGTGTTCAAGAACGGCGGAGGCGCGCATCTCGACCTCATGATCGCCGCGTGGATCGCGCGAACGATCGGCTGAGCCGGTCAGCCGCGCTTGAGCGCACCGATGGCGGCACGTTCGGACTGCAGCCGGAGAAAGACCGTGTTGTCGAGCGCGAGCCGGCGCGCGGCGGCGGCTCGGGGCGTGAACCGACGCCACGAGGGCTGCATGGCCTGCGCGGTGGCGGCAAGGTCGCGTCCCGGTGCCGCGGCGGCGATCGCCGCTCCGAGGAGGACGCCGTCGCATCCCTCGGCGACGCGCACGTCGCAGCCGGTGGCATCGGCGAGAAGCTGCATCAGCAGCGCCGACCGCGCGTGCCCACCGGTGACGTACAGCGCCTCGATCGGCGGGCCGGCGGCGCGCAGATGCTCGACGATCTGACGCAGCCCGAGCGCACTGCCGACCGCCGCGCGCCAGTACAGACGTGCGGTGCCTTCGGGCGAACGATCGAGCGTGATGCCGCAGAAGATCGCGCCCAGATCCGGATCGGCGAAGGGCGTACGGTTGCCGTTCACGTCCGGCAGCACGTCGATCTCTCCGCCGAAGCCCGGGCCCTCGGCGGCAAGACCCGCCTCGGCGAGAGCCTGCGCCCCCACATGGTCGAGCCCGGGACAGCGCGCGAGCACATCGTCGAGCAGCGCGCCCGTGGCCGACTGCCCGCCCTCGTGCACGACACGGCCGGGCAGGATCGCGTCGGCATATGGCCCCCAGACGCCCTTGGCGCGCCAATGCGCGTCACCGATCACCATGATACAACTCGACGTGCCGGCGACGAGCGCCGCGCTGCGCGTGCGAGCCCGGGTGTCGAGACCGCCCAACATCGCGAGCGCGCCGGCGAAGGCGTCGACCAACCCGGCGGCGACCGGTATCCCGGGCGCAAGGTCCAGCGCCTCGGCGGCGCTGGCGCGCAATGCGCCGAGCCGTGCGCCCGGCGCGATCACGCCCTGCCCCAGCCCGGCCCGCGCCGGCATGTCGGCGAGATCGAGCGCGGCGAGAAAATCCGGCGGGATCGCGTCGGCGGGCGCGACATGCGCCCACTTGGCGGCGAGCGTGTTGCGCGAGCGTGCGCCCTGCCCCGTGGCCATGTGCCCCAGCCAGTCGGTCAGGTCCCACGCGCCACCGAGACGCGCCCAGAGATCGGGGCGCCGGCGCTTCAGCCAGAGGAGCTTCGGCGTCTGCATCTCGGGCGACATCGCCCCGCCGAGCGTTTCCAGCACCGGATGCGCCGTCGCGGTGCAGAGCGCGGCTTCCTCCGTCGCGCGGTGGTCGTACCACAGGATGACGTCGCGCCCCTCGGGCCCGAGCGCCAGCGGAGCGCCCGTCGTGTCGGCGAGGACCAGCGAACAGGTCGCGTCGAAGGCGAGCCCGGCCACGGCGGCGGCCGGCACGTCCGCGATCGCGCGGGCCTCACGGACGGCGCGCGCGGCCGCTTGCCAGATCTCGGTCGAGGCGGCCTCGGCCCGTCGTCCGGGCAGATCGTGAACGGCGACCGGGCAGACCGCCCGCGACAGCATCGCCCCCGACGCGTCGAAGATCCCGGCGCGCACGCTCGCGGTGCCGGCATCGACGCCGCAATAGAGCGGCCCCTCGGTCAGGCGGGACGGCACGGCGGTGCGGGTCGGGCGAAGGGGCGGTCGGTCATGCGGAGATCATGGCACCGCATGATCCCGTGCGCCAGCACCGCAACGGGTGCAGAGGTCTCGGGCGGGACACGGTTTCAACGCCCCGTCAGCTCGGTGATGGCCGGACCGAGCGCGGACATGTCGTCGATCAGCGCGTCGGGCCCGAGCGCGGCCAGCGTCCGCGACAATTGCGCCGGGCCGGCGTGCCCGCCGCCGGCGAAGCCGATCACCGACATGCCTGCGGCGCGTGCCGCGCGGACACCGGCCGGACTGTCCTCGACAACCACAGCAGCGGCCGGGTTCGCGTTCATGCGCGCGGCCGCATGCAGGAAGAGATCGGGCGCGGGCTTGCCGGCCGCCACCTCGGTCGCGCTGAACACCCGTCCGCCGAAAAGTGGTGCGAGGCCGGTGACGCCGAGCGCGAGAGCGAGCCGCTCCGGCTGGCTGGAGGACGCCACGCAGACGGGGGCGCCGATCGCCTGCACCGCATCCGCCACCCCGGCGATCGGCCGTAGCTCTGCCATGAAACGTTCGGCGAGTCGCAGGCGCATCGCCGCGAGCTGCGGATCGGTCAGCACCAGACCGTCGGCTTCGGCGAGGTCGGTGCGGATCGCGCCGAGCGACCGGCCGAGAAACCGCGCGTACACATCCTCGAGCGTGAGCGAGAGGCCGGCGGCCCGCATGGTTTCCGACAGGACGGCGACGGCAATCGGTTCGCTGTCGACGAGCACGCCGTCGCAGTCGAAGATCACCAGCGAGGGGCCGCATGCGGCGATCGCTCAATCCTCCAGGTAGGCGCGCAGCGTCGCCTCGGTACCATCGGACCAGAGCCGGTCGAGCCATGCGGCGAACCGTGCGCGCAACCGCGGATCTTGACCGAGCGCCCCGTAGATCGCGCGCTGGTCGAGCCAGACCTCGGGCCGGGTCCGCGCGTCGAGCGCGACCGGGCGGAGCGTGTCCCATGCGGGATCGTTCGCGGCGATCTCCGCGCCGGCGTCGGTTGTCCCGGCGCAGTATCGGCACCAGAGCGCGCAGGCAAGCGCCAGCCCATCGACCGGACCGCCCCGTTCGAGCGCGTCTGCCAGCGAAGGCAGGATGAATTTCGGTTGCCGGTTCGATCCGTCGAAGCAGAGCCGCCGCACCGTGTCGCCGATCTTGGGGTTGGCGAAACGCGACTTGATCGTCTCGAGATAGACGGCGGTGTCTGTGTTCGGCACCGGTGGCACTCCGGGCAGGATCTCCTCGCGCTCCACTTTGTCGAGGAAGCGCGCGACGAGGTCGGTCTCCATCGCCTCGTGCACGAAATGGACCCCGAGCAGGCCCGCCGGGTAGGCGATGAGCGCGTGCCCTCCGTTGAGGATCCGGATCTTCATCGCCTCGAACGGGGTCACGTCGTCGACGAACTCGACCCCGACGTCCTCGAGCGGTGGCCGGCCCTGGGGGAAGTCGTCCTCCAGCACCCACTGGATGAAATCCTCGGCGAAGACGGGCCAGCCATCGGCGACGCCGTGATCGTCGCGGAGCATCCGGCGCTCGCGCTCCGATGTCGCGGGAGTGATGCGGTCGACCATGCCGTTGGGCATCGCCACCGACGTCCGCACCCAGTCGGCGAAGTCGGCGTCGGACATCGCGGCGAGCCCGCAAAGCGTGTCACGGGTCACGCGTCCATTGTGAGGGATGTTGTCACAGGACATCACGGTGAACGGCGGAAGGCCCGCGTCGCGACGTAGCCGCAGCGCCTTCAGGATCATGCCGAACACGGTCGCCGGCGCATCAGGCGCGGCCGCGTCGGTCGTCATTGCCGGGTGCGCACCGTCGAAATGGCCCTCTGCATCGAGGAAATATCCGCCCTCGGTGATCGTCAGCGACACGATTCTGATATCGGGCTCGGCCATGCGGGCGCAGATCGCCACCTGGTCGGCTGCCGGCAGGTAATCGATCATCACGCCGGTGACGCGCGCGGCGGAGGCCTCGGCCGATTGTTCGACCAGCGTCGACAGCCAGTCCTGCGCCGCGAGCGTGTCGCGCGCGGCGGCATCGCCGGCCATGACGCCGGCGCCAACGACGGCAAATTCGCGGCCCCGTCCGGTCGAGAACAGCCGGTCGAGATAGGCGATCTGGTGCGCGCGGTGAAAGTTCCCGACGCCAAAATGCACGATGCCGGCCGAGAGGTCTGCGCGCGCATAGCCCGGCCGGCCGACAGGCTCGGGAAGGTCGTCGAGGGTCGCAAGGGAAAGGTGCGTCGCCATCAGCTCATCCACTGTCCGCCGTCCACGTTGTAGGTTTGCGCCACGATGTACCGCGCCTCGTCGGTGGCGAGAAACACCGCCATGCCGGTGAGGTCCTCGGCCACGCCCATGCGACCGAACGGCACGGCCTCTCCGACCTCGCGTTTCTTCTGGCCGGGCGCCTTGCCTTCGTATTTCGCGAAGAACGCATCGACGCCGTCCCAGTGTTCGCCGTCGACCACGCCGGGCGCGATCGCGTTCACGTTGATGCCGTGCGGGATCAGGTTCAGCCCCGCGGACTGCGTGAGCGAAATGACCGCCGCCTTCGTCGCGCAATAGACCGCGACGAGCGGTTCGCCGCGCCGGCCGGCCTGGCTGGCCATGTTGATGATCCGGCCGCCCTGCCCGCGCGCGACCATGTGGCGCGCGACCGCCTGCAGGGTGAAGAGCGTGCCCGCCACGTTCACGTCGAAGGTGCGGACATAGTCCGCGCGGTCGATCTCGGCGATCGGCGCGGCTGTGAAGAGCGCGGCGTTGTTGATCAGGATGTCGATGTGGCCGAGCCGCGCGACCGTGTCGTCCACGGCGCGATCGATCGACTCCTGGTCGGTGACATCGAGCGCGACGGCGATTGCGGCCCCGCCGATCTCGGCCGCGGTCGACTCGGCCCGGGCGATGTCGATGTCCGCGATCGCGACGCGCGCGCCCTCGCGCACGTATGCCTCGGCGAAGGCACGGCCGATGCCCCGGGCCGCCCCGGTGATGAGCGCGGTCTTGCCCTCCAGTCGCATCAGATCCTGAGACCCTGCTGATCGAAGCGGTGGATGCGGTCCTCGTCCGGGGTGAGCCAGACGGTATCGCCGTGCTTAAGCGCGACCTCGCCGGTCGCCCGGACCGTGATCGGCTCGTCCCGGCCGTCGAAATGAACGTGGAAGAACGTGTCGGAACCGAGGTGCTCGGCCACCCCGACGGTTCCCCTCCAGACGCCGTCGCTGTCAGACACGGCAAGGTGCTCGGGGCGCACGCCGATCGTGTGGGCACCACGGCTGCTCGCATCCTCGCCGTCGATGAAGTTCATCCGGGGCGAGCCGATGAACCCGGCGACGAAGAGGTTGCGCGGGGTACGGTAGAGCTCGAGGGGCGAGCCCACCTGCTCGATATGGCCCGCGCGCAGCACCACGATCTTGTCGGCCATGGTCATCGCCTCGACCTGGTCGTGGGTGACGTAGATCATCGTCGTGGCCAGGCGCTTGTGCAACTCGGAGATCTCGAGCCGCATGCCCACGCGCAGCGCAGCGTCGAGGTTGGACAGCGGCTCGTCGAACAGGAACGCCGCCGGTTCGCGCACGATGGCGCGGCCGATGGCGACGCGCTGGCGCTGGCCGCCCGACAGCTGGCCGGGCCGACGGTCGAGATAGTCGGTCAGGTTCAGGACCCGGGCGGCGTTGTCGATCCGCCTGGCCTGCTCGTCCTGCGGGATGCCGGCCATCTTCATCGGGAACGCGATGTTCTTGCGCACGCTCATGTGGGGATAGAGCGCGTAGGACTGGAACACCATCGCCAGCCGGCGCTTTGCCGGCGGCAGGTCGGTGGCCGGCGTGCCGTCGATGGTGATGTCCCCGCCGGTGACGTCCTCGAGCCCCGCGATCAGCCGAAGCAGCGTGGACTTGCCGCAGCCGGAGGGGCCGACGAAGACCACGAATTCGCCGTCCTCGATCTCGAGATCCAGCGGCGGGATGACCTCCACGTCGCCGAAGCTCTTCTGCACCTTGTCGAGCGTGATGCGTCCCATGCGTTGCGTTCCTTACTTGACGGCGCCGAAGGTGAGGCCACGGACGAGCTGCTTCTGGCTGAACCAGCCCATGATGAGGATCGGCGCGATGGCCATCGTCGAGGCGGCCGAGAGCTTGGCGTAGAAGAGCCCCTCGGGCGACGAATAGCTCGCGATGAAGGCGGTGAGCGGCGCGGCGTTGGCCGCGGTCAGGTTCAGCGTCCAGAACGCCTCGTTCCACGCGAGGATGATATTGAGCAGGAGGGTCGAGGCGATGCCGGGCACGGCCATCGGCAGGAGCACGTAGGTGACCTCGGAGCGCAGCGTCGCCCCGTCCATCCGCGCGGCTTCGAGGATGTCGCCCGGGATCTCGCGGAAATAGGTGTAGAGCATCCACACGATGATCGGCAGGTTGATCATCGTCAGCACGAAGATCAGGCCGACGCGGGTGTCGAGCAGACCCCAGTCGCGGAAGATCAGATAGAGCGGCACCAGCACGCCCACCGGCGGCAGCATCTTGGTGGAGAGCATCCACATCAGCACGTTCTTGGTCTGCCTGCCGGGCACGAAAGCCATCGCCCAGGCCGCCGGGATCGCGATCGCGAGACCGATCAGCGTGGAGCCCACGGAGATCACGACCGAGTTCAGGAAGTGCCGGAAGTAGTTCGACCGCTCCTGCACCGTCACGTAGTTCTCGAGCGTCCACTGGAAGTTGACGAAGACCGGCGGGTCGGCGATCGCCGTCGCCTCGGTCTTGAAGCTGGTCAGCACGGTCCAGAGGATCGGGAAGAAGATCAGGATCGCGATGATCCACGCGATGGCCGTGTTGCGGGCCTTGACGCGGGTCGGGACGGCACGGGCCATGGGTCAGGTCCTCGCATTCGGGCGGCGTGTGCGCCGGGTCGGACGTGGGGCGCCCGTGGCGGTGTCGGATGCCTCCGGCGGGAGTATTTCCGCCAAGAAGAAGCCGGGGGCGCAATCGGAGGATGGCGCGCGGGCGGCAGGGTCGGTCATCGGTCGGGCCTCACGCATCGAGGTTCTTGCCGATCATCCGCATCAGGAAGATCGCGACGATGTTGGCGAGGATGATGGCGACGACACCCCCGGCCGAGCCGGTTCCAACGTCGAAGCGCAGGAGGCTTTCGGCGTAAACGAGGTAGGTCAGGTTGGTCGACGCCGTGCCGGGCCCGCCATTGGTGGTCACCAGGATCTCGGCGAAAATGGACAGCAGGAAGATCGTCTGGATCAGAACGACGACGGTGATCGCCCGCGCGAGGTGCGGCAGCTTGATGTGCCAGAAGCGCGCCCAGGCCGAGGCGCCGTCCATCTCGGCAGCTTCGAGCTGTTCGCTGTCGAGCGACTGCATCGCCGTCAGCAGGATCAGCGTGGCGAAGGGCAGCCATTGCCAGCTCACGATCCCGATGATCGAGGCGAGCGGGGCCTGCGTCAGGAAGTCGAACGCCGCCATCCCGAGCACGTCGGCGATCCAGGCGAAGAGCCCGTTCACCGGATTCATGAACATGTTCTTCCAGACCAGCGCGGACACCGTGGGCATCACGAAGAAGGGCGAGATCACCATGATCCGCACGAGGCCGGTTCCCCACATCGGCTGATCGAGGAGGGTTGCGACCGCTATTCCGCCCACCACGGTGATGACGAGAACGCCGCCCACGAGCAGCAGCGTGTTCACGATGGCCGTCTGGAACGCGGGGTCGGACAGGAAGTAGGTGTAGTTCTCGAAGCCCACGAAGGGGTTCGCGCCCGGCATCAGCAGGTTGTAGCGCAGGAACGAGAAGTAGAGCGTCATCAGGAGCGGCACCAGCATCCACGCCAGAAGCAGGATGACGGATGGCGCGATCATGACGCGCGCGGCGGCGCGCGAGTGCTGCGTGGCCATGGCGAACCTTATCGGACGATGCGGGGGTCGGCCGGGGCAGTCAGGCGCACTGGCTGCCCCGGCCTTCCGGGAGGAGGCGGGTTACTGGATGTATCCCGCCCGCGTCATCTCGCGCGTGGTGATCTGCTGCGCCTGCTCGAGCGCCTGTTCGGCATCGGTCTGGCCGGCGAGCGCTGCAGACAGAGCCTGACCCACCGCGGTGCCGATGCCCTGGAACTCGGGGATCGCCACGAACTGCACGCCGGTATAGGGCACCGGATCGACCGTCGGGTTGGTCGGGTCGGCGGCCTCGATCGACTGGAGCGTCGTCTCGGCGAAGGGCGCTGCGGCGAGGTACTCCTCGTTCTCGTAGAGCGACGTGCGCGTGCCCGGCGGAACGTTGGCCCAGCCTTCGGTCTCGGCCACGAGCTCGGTGTAGCCCCGCCCCGTCGCCCAAGCGATGAAGGTCTTGGCCGCGTCCTCGGCGTCGGTGCCGGACGGGATGCCGAGCGACCATGCCCAGAGCCAGTTGCCCTTCTTCTCCACCCCGTCCTTGTTGGGTGCGAGCGCGAAGCCGACGCTGTCGGCCACCTGGCTTTCGTCGGGGTTGGTCACGAAGGACGCCGCGACCGTCGCGTCGATCCACATGCCGCACTTGCCCTGCTGGAACAGAGCGAGGTTCTCGTTGAAGCCGTTCGAGGCCGCGCCCGGCGGCCCGTAGTTGTTCATCAGGTCGAGATAGGTGGTGAAGGTCTCGTTCCACGCCTCGCTGTCGAACTGCGGCTGCCAATCCTCATTGAACCAGCGCGCGCCGAACGAGTTCGACATCGCCGTGAGGAAGGCCATGTTTTCGCCCCAGCCCGGCTTGCCGCGCAGGCAGATGCCGTAGATCTCGTTGTCCTTGTCGGTCATCGCCGCGGCAGCGTCCTCGATATCCGCCCAGGTCGGCTCTTCGGGCATCTCGAGCCCGGCCTCTTCCATGAGGTCGGTGCGATACATCACCATCGAGCTTTCACCGTAGAACGGCGCGGCGTAGAGCGTGCCATCGACCGACAGGCCGTCTGCGATCGAAGGCAGGAAGTCTTCAGGGTTCCAGTCCTCGGGCATGCCCTCGAGCGGCACGAGCCAGCCCTGCTCGCCCCAGATCGGGACCTCGTAGGTGCCGATCGTCATCACGTCGAACTGCCCGCCCGATGTCGCGACATCCTGCGTCACGCGCTGGCGCAGCACGTTCTCTTCGAGCGTGACCCATTCAAGTTCGATGTTCGGGTGCTGTTCGTTGAAATCGCCGGTGAGGCCCTGCATCCGGATCATGTCGCCATTGTTCACGGTGGCGATCGTCAAGGTCACGGAATCGTCCTGCGCTGCCGCGAGGCCGGCGGCCGTGCACAGCGCTGTGGCGCCCAGAAGGGCGCGGGTCAAAGTCGTCATGAGTCCTCCCTTTCGAGCAATTGCTCTGCTCTCGGGCATTTACTCACTTTCCGCGATCGAAGGTCAATAGCAAAGATCGGCCGTGCCTGAAGCCGCGCCGCAACGGTCTGGAAAATCAAGAAAGATTGCGCGCGGCGGCGCTCAGGGCCCGAGCAGGGATGCCGCCGTGTTCTCGTCGGTGATGAGGCCGGAGATGAGTCGCCCGGCGATCGCGGCACGCAGCGCGGGCACCTTCGACCGGCCATGGGCGGCGGCGATACGCTCGACCGCGGACTCGGTCGTCA
The DNA here is from genome assembly GCF_900172265.1 of Roseivivax jejudonensis. Classification (GTDB taxonomy): domain Bacteria; phylum Pseudomonadota; class Alphaproteobacteria; order Rhodobacterales; family Rhodobacteraceae; genus Roseivivax; species Roseivivax jejudonensis. The sequence continues at coordinate 264,843 of NZ_FWFK01000002.1, forward strand.
GTGCGACGGAACAGACCCGCCCGGTCACCTCGTCGTCGATCAGTGCGCCCTCGCCGTCGAAGGGAAAGCCGAAGATCTCGCCCACCGCTCCCTTGCCGCGCACCCGTGTGAGCGTGGCATCGTCGACGAACCCGTCGCGCAGAATCGGCGCCGCCGAATCCATCGTACCGATTCCCATGATCCGGAACTGGGCCCCGTGCGCGAGACGCAGCGCCGGCGCGAGCGTGGACTGGCCGAGCAGAGCATCGCGTTCGCTCTGCGTGGAGGCAATCACCGGAACCGGAAGCGGGAACGTCTGAGCGGTCACCTTTTCGCCCAGCGTGAACAGCACGTTGTAATACGACGTGGACCCGTCGGGCGCGACGTTGCCGGTGAGTGACACGATGCGATGCTGCGGGCAATCGATCCGCGGCAGGTGCTCGACAGCTGCGCGCAGGGTCCGGCCGGTGCCGATGCCGAGCGTGACCGGCGCCTCGGCCGACAGGCGGTCCTCGATCAGGTCGGCGAGGCGATGAGCGACGGCCTGACCTGCCTCGGCCTCGGACGACAGCGCGGGCACGACCTCGCACAGCGCGAGCCCGAAGCGGTCCTGCAGCCGTGCGGACAGATCGAGGCAGGTCGAGATCGGGTGATCGATGCGCACCTTGACCAGGCCCGCCTGCATTGCCTGCGACACCAGCCGCTGCGCCGATTGCCGCGAGACCCCGAGGAGTCGCGCGATCTCGTCCTGCGTCTTGCCGGCGACATAGGCCAGCCAGGCCGCGCGGGCGGCGTCATCGAGCTTTTTCGGCGTCTGGGCGCTTCGCGGGGTCTTCATGACCTCAAGAGCCATCCAGCGCATGACGGCAAAGAGCAAGACTTTTCCGGGCGCGCGGCCAGTCTCCGTCTACATTGCGATGCGGGAAATGGCGCACCCGAAAGGATTCGAACCTTTGGCCTCTGCCTTCGGAGGGCAGCGCTCTATCCAGCTGAGCTACGGGTGCCTTGGAGCGGTGAGTAAACGCTGCACGTTGCGGACGCAACCCGGTTCGGGTGACGCTGCTCCGGGCCGGATCACAAAGCGCGTGCGCGGACACACTTTTTTCGCGACATATGTTTCGCCTCATGGTAGTGTTTCCATGTTCTGATTACATGTCAAAACTGTTTTTCGAATCACGCTTTGATATTGTTGGGACGGGAAGGATGATTCGGTCGGATTAAGAGCCCGAGTGTCCCGATGGGCCGGTCCGCCAGCCAAGAGATCGGCACCGCTGTAACAGTTTCTCGTGCGCGGGTGAAAAGCCCCTAGTGTGACCCGCCACCCCTCGGGTCTCGCCTCTCTCCGCGTGCGGGCGCGGCACCTCGGCCCTGGCGGCCGGGGTGCCGCAAAATGCCGGATGCGCTAGGTCGGACGGCGCGCGACGGCCAGTTTCGTCATCTCCGGGATCATCTCCATCACTTCGACCTCGACGAACCCCGCCGCTTCGAGCAGGCGCCCGAGCCCGTCGGAGTCGAGCGAGCGCGCCTCGGGCGTGAAGGCGGTGTGCTGCAGTTGCCAGAGCGCCGCCAGCCGCGGGCCGGACCGATCCGCCGAGACCACGAAATCGTGCACCAGAAGGCGCCCGCCGGGCGCGAGATGCGCGTACGCGCGTTCGAGGAGACGGGCGTGATCGTCGCCGGGGACGCCCGAAAGCAGATAGGACATCAGCACGATGTCCTGCCCGTCCGGCCAGTCGGCCGCGAGCGCATTGCCGTCGACGAAGGCGATGCGATCCGCAAGACCGGCATCGGCCGCATACGCGCGGCCGAGTGCCGAGACGTTCGGAAAGTCCACCACCGTCGCTGTCAGGTCCGGGAAGGACTGGCACAGCGTGATCGCGAACGCGCCTGTGCCACCGCCCACATCGAGCAGGCGGCGCGCTCCGGTCAGATCGACCTTTCGGGTCAGCTGACGCGCGGGACCGAGCGAACCGGCATGCTGGCTTTCCGAGTAGAGCCGCGCCTCGGCAGCGTCCGAAAACCATTCCTCGTATGAGGCCGTCGCCCCGGCCGGCATGTTGCCGGAGATCGCCGCGCCCAATTGATGGATCAGGCCATACATCTGCCGCCCGACCTGAAGCCTCAGGTAGTCGCCGAAATCGTACTTGGCGCCGCGCACGAGAAAAGCCTCGGCCCCCGGCGCGTTCGCGAAGCGCCCGTCCTCCACGGTCAGCAGCCCGAGCCCGGCCAGCGCCGTCAGCAGGGTCTCGACCCGATCGCGATGAAGGCCGGTTTTCGACGCGATATCATCGACATCGGCGTCACCGTTCGACAGGTGCGTGAAGATCTCGTGGTCCAGCGCAACGAAAAGCGCCTTCGACCCCATGAAGCCGAAGGCGATTGCGGAAATCTCGTCCGCTTCGGTGACGGCTGTCATGTGGAGGGGCCCCGCGCGTTGTCCGTGTTACTGCGCGGGACGCTACCAGCCGTCATGGTGAAGGGCCAGCCTCAGGCGAAGAGCTCGTGCGCCAGTTCGAGCGCCTCCACCAGAACGTCCACCTCGGCCTCGGTGTTGTAGAGGCCGAAGGAGGCGCGACAGGTCGCCGACACCCCGAGGTGATCCATCAGCGGTCCGGCGCAGTGATGGCCGGCGCGGACCGCGACGCCCTTCTTGTCGAGAATTGTCGAGATGTCGTGCGCGTGGGCCGCGCCGTCGAGCGAAAACGAGAAGATCGCGGCCTTGCCCGGAGCCTTGCCCTGAACCTGCAACCAGTTCATCCCGTCGAGCCGTGTGCGCGCGTATGCGGCGACCTGAGCCTCGTGCGCGGCGATGTTCTCCATGCCGAGGTCCATCATGTACTCGAGCGCGACACCGAGCCCGATGGTCTGGACGATGCCGGGCGTCCCGGCCTCGAACTTCATCGGCGGGTCGTTCCAGGTGACCTCGTCCTTGTGCACCTCGCGGATCATGTCACCGCCACCCATGAAGGGCCGCATCTCGGCCATCCGCTCGCGCGCGATGTAGATCGCACCCGAGCCGCTCGGGCCATAGAGTTTGTGACCGGTCACCGCGAAGAAATCGACACCGAGATCGGTGACGTCGACAGGCATGTGCACGGCAGATTGGCTGCCGTCCACGAGAACCGCAACGCCCTTTTCGCGCGCGGCCTGGGATATTGTCTTCACGTCCACCACGGTGCCCAGGACGTTGGACAGCTGGGTGATCGCGACCAGCTTGGTCTTGGGCCCGATCGCGTCGATCACCTTTTGCGGATCGAGCGAGCCATCGAGTTCCGGATCGACCCAGACGAGCTTGATCCCCTGCCGTTCGCGCAGGAAGTGCCACGGCACGATGTTCGCGTGATGCTCCATCGTGGACAGGACGATCTCGTCACCCTCCTGCATCCGCGGCATGGCCCAGCCGTAGGCGACGAGGTTGATGCCCTCGGTCGTGCCGGTGTTCAAAACGATCTCGTCCTCGTGCGCCGCCCCGAGGAAACGCGCAACGATGCCGCGCACCGCCTCGTACTTCTCGGTAGCGAGGTTCGAAAGGTAGTGCAGGCCCCTGTGAACGTTCGAATATTCCTCGGCGTAGGCGCGCGTGACCGCGTCGATCACCACCTGCGGTTTTTGCGCGGACGCGCCGTTGTCGAGATAGACCAGCGGCTTGCCGTTCACCTCGCGCGACAGGATCGGAAAGTCGCGCCGGACCTCGTTCACGTCGTACATGTCACACCGCCTCCACGGTTGCGCCGGACAGCGTGACGATCAGCGCAAGCCCGAGTGCGAGCCCCGTGACCGCCACGAGCAGGGCGAGCGCGGCCTTGCCGACACCCTCGAAGCCCTGCGCCTCGGCGAGGAAATTGAGAAGAATCCAGAGGCCCACCCCGGTCGCGGCCAGCGACACCAGCGCCGCGATCGGCGGCACCAGCGGCGCGAGGATCGTCAGGAGCACCTGCACCAGGACATCGAGTCCCTGGACCCAGACAACAAGCAGACCCACGTCGCGAAGTCGCGCCACGCCACCGAGGCCGCGCCCCGCCCATGTCAGCGCCAGCGTCAGGATCACCAGCACGACCGCGAGGCCCGCCGCAAAAAGGAACGGCTGGCTCAGGAGCGGCGCGATGGACGGATCGGGCGGCACGATCTGTGCCGACAGCGTCACCAACGCGGTCTGGAGCACCACGACAAGCGCGAACCCCGTGCCGACGACGTCGCCCGACAGTCGCAGCGACAGCAGCATCCGGGCGACCTCGCGCGGCGCGACCACGCTCTGCCAGGCGAGCGAGAGAAACCCGTTGACCGTCATGCGCCCTCCTCGGCGATCTTGAGGCTTCGCAGCCAGAACCACGCGAAGATGGCGCACCAGGCGACACCGACCAACGTGAGGCCCGCGCCCGGCCCCACCAGGCCCGCGACGAGACCGTTCAACAGGATGAGCGGCGTCGAGGCAAGAAAGCTCCAGAACAGCGCGAGACGCGCGCCATACCAGTCACCGCGCCCGCCGACCGCCTTGGCGACGAGGTGGCTGAGCGCGGCGATGGCATAGAGCCCGAGCGGCGCGATGAAGATCCAGCCCATCAGTGCCCCGCCCAGCATCTGGTCGAGGCTGGTCTCTGTCAGATGCGCCTCGCGCGCGAGGCGCGGCAGCGACGACAGAAACGTCAAGAAACATGCACCCATCGCCATGGCGAGCGCGCGATCCTCGCGCTGGCCCATGGCGAGAAGGCGCCGCATAACCGCACCCGGCCCCCGGTAGGTGGCCGCGATATCTGTCGTGACCGCCAAGCCGTCCTCAGCGAGCCTGCCGGCGGAACAGCCAGGCGGAGATGCGCTCGACGATCTCTGCCTGCAGATCCTCGTCGGCGATCTCCTGAACCGCCTCTGCGAGGAAGGCGAGCGTCAGATAGTTGGTCGCCTCGGCCTCACCGATGCCTCGAGAGCGCAGGTAGAACAGCGCCTCTTCGTCGATCGCGCCCGAGGTCGACCCGTGCGAGCACGCCACGTCGTCGGCGTAGATCTCGAGCTCCGGCTTCGCCTGGAACGTGCTGTCGTCATCGAGCAGCAGCGACTGCGAAATCTGGTAGCCATCGGTTTTCTGCGCGCCGGGCTCGACCAGAATCTTGCCCTGGAACACGCCGACCGCGCCGTTGCGCAGGACCTTCTTGAAGACTTGCCGGCTTTCGCAGTTCACCGCATCATGCGTGATGAAGACGGTGTCGTCGTGGTGAAAGTCGCCGTCGCCCATGCAGGCGCCCGCGACATGCGCGATCGCATTGTCGCCGGTCAGCTCGAGCACGACCTCGTTGCGTGTGAGCACGCCGTTCGCCGTGAGCGTGAAGGACTGGAACACCGATTCCCGGCCGAGCCGACCGAAGATGTGCGTCACGGCACGCCGCTCATGGTCGCGGCCTTGGGCCCGGATGTGACGGAACGTGCCGGTATCGGCGACCTCGACTTCCATGCACTTGTTGAACCGCGCGGCGGCCGGTCCGCTTTCCAGAAGCGTGACCTCGGCGCCCTCCTCGACCTTCACGACGTGATGAAGGATCGCGTCGGAACGCGTTGCCTCGTGGTGATAAATCAGGCTCAGCGGCTTCGAGGGCTTGCCCGTCACGCGCACCAGGATGCCGTCGGACGCGAACGCCGTGTTGAGCGTGGCGAGCGGACGCTTCACCGGCGACTGACCCCGCGCCTCGAGCTGGCCGTAGACGTCCTTGGCCCAGTGAATGTCAGCGCGGCTGTCCGCCAGACGTTCGATCTCCACACCCTCGAGGGCAAGGTCGTCGGACGCTTCGGCGTCGAACACGCCGTCGACGAACACGATCTTCAAGCGGTCGAACGCGTCGAAGACCGGCGGCTCGCCCGCATCGAACGTCGCTGCCTCCGGCGCCTCCGGCGCGGTCAGCGTGTCCGGCTTGGTGTATTTCCAGTATTCGTCGCGGCGGATGGGCAGGCCGTCGGCGCGCAACCGTGCCAGCGCGTCCCGGCGCGCGGGCTCGGCCCAGCCGCCCTCGGGCAGCGTGAGCGCGTCGATCCGGGCCTCGGCGATCTCGAGCGCACGCGGTTCGGGTGCCTTTGGTTTGAGAAGCGCCATTACACCGTCTCCTTGAAGTCGGCATACCCGTTCGCCTCGACCTCGCGTGCCAGCTCGGGCCCGCCGGTCTTCACGATCCGGCCGTTCGACATGATGTGCACGACATCCGGCACGATGTGGTCGAGAAGCCGCTGGTAGTGCGTGATGACGAGGAAGCCGCGATCGGGCGAGCGCAGCGCGTTGACGCCCTCGGCCACCAGCTTCATCGCGTCGACGTCGAGCCCGGAATCGGTCTCGTCGAGAATGCACAGCCGCGGCTCGAGCATCGCCATCTGCAGGATCTCGTTGCGCTTCTTCTCACCGCCCGAGAAGCCGACGTTCACCGGACGCTTCAGCATCTCCTGACCGATCTGAAGATCCTTCGCCTTCGCCCTGATTTCCTTTAGGAAATCACTCGAGGACATTTCCTCTTGGCCACGGGCCTTGCGCTGCGCGTTCACCGCCGAGCGCAGGAATGTCATGTTGCCCACGCCGGGAATCTCGACGGGGTACTGGAACGCGAGGAACAGGCCGGCGGCCGCGCGCTCCTCGGGTTCGAGCCCGAGGACGTCCTCGCCTTCGAGCGTCGCGGAGCCGTCGGTCACCTCGTAGCCGTCCCGACCGGACAGGACATAGCTCAGCGTCGATTTGCCGGAGCCGTTGGGGCCCATGATCGCGTGGACCTTGCCGGCCTCGACGGTCAGGTCGACGCCCTTCAGGATCGCCTTGTCCTCTTCCTCGAGTTTGACGTGCAGGTTCTTGATCTCGAGCATGTGTGTCCTCTTTCGGCTGTCTTGCGCAGGTCGCCCGTCAGGGCCGCTGCATCATCTGGATGATCCGCAGCAACCGGGCCGGCGGCACGGGCTGCGGGGTGATTTCGAACCGGGCCATGCGGCCGGTCATCTTCGGGGCACCGAGAAACGGCTCGATGCGGTGGTAGTGCGTGCGCGGCCCGTAGTCGTCGAAGAGCAGCGTCACCGGGCGATCGGTCAGGAACGCCGTCGCGAGCGCACATCCCAGGCGGAACCGCCCATCGACCAGGACGACGTCGGGCGTGCGAAACCCGGGTCGGTCCCAGACCTCGAGCGGATAGCGCGAGAAGTCGCGCCAGCCGCTGTCGTCGACCGGGTGCCCCCAATCGCGCGTGGGCCCGATGTCGACATGCACGATGTCGACCGTGCTGTGTTCGGCCGGCGGGTGGGCGTCGAACCACGCACGCATCATGTCCGCCCAGTGGCCATCCGACTCGACCGTCGTGACCGTTCGACCGGAAAGTTCGGCAGCCAGCACGGTGGAGCCGCCCGAGCCGTATTCGAGGATCACGCCGGCGCGCTCGTATTCCGCCCTCAGGAGCGCCGCCTCCGCCTCCGGCAGAGTCAGCTCGGGCCGGACCGGGGCCGCGTCGCGTTCTGTGGTTTCGGCACGCACTGACATCATGCTTCGCCCGGTTCGCAGCGAGCCGCGAGGATCCGGCGCTCCGGACATTGGCCGGCGCCTCTGCCATGGATTCCGCTGGTCATTCGATCACCACCGCCGTGCCCGAGACGGACACCATGAGCATGGAGTCCCCCACGACTTCGTAATCGATATCGATCCCGACGACGGCGTTGCCGCCGACGCGTCGGGCCTCGTCGCGCAGCGCCTCGAACGCCGCCTCGCGCGCGTCCCGCAGCTTGGCCTCGTAGGCGCCCGACCGGCCGCCGACGATGTCCGTGACCTGCGCGAAGAAGTCGCGAAACACGTTCGCCCCCATGATCGCCTCGCCGACGACGACATCTCGGTAGTCGGTGATCCGGTGACCTTCGATGCTATGCGTCGTCGTAACGATCATGGGATGGCCCCACGTGTCGGCCGGCGCCCGCGCAGGACTGTCTGGGCAAAGAGCGATCCGCCCGCGCCCGAGACGAAACTGAGCAACAGGACCGTGCCGAACGACAGCGCATCGGTCAGGACGGCCACGGCGACCGAGAACACGACACAAAAGATGCCCGTCAGGGCTGCCTGGATCAGCATCGCGGGTTTCATGGCGTTGCTCCACCTGCATCGCACGGATCAACCGGCAGGAGACGCGACACGCCCGGAGCAGGACCGGGCGCGGCAAGGAGCCGCGACCCCGGTCGCTGCGCCGATCGAAGCGTGTCGCGCGGCGACATCATGGCGGCGTCAGCCCACCGAGCCCTCGAGAGAGATCGCCACGAGCTGCTGCGCTTCCATCGCGAACTCCATCGGCAGGGCCTGCAGCACCTCCTTGGCGAAGCCGTTGACGATCAGCGCCACGGCCTCTTCTTCGTCGAGGCCACGCTGGCGGCAATAGAACATCTGGTCGTCGTCGACCTTGGAGGTCGTGGCCTCGTGCTCGACCCGGCTCGAGTTGTTCTTCACCTCGATATACGGGACCGTGTGTGCCCCGCACTTGTCGCCGATCAGGAGCGAGTCGCACTGGGTGTAGTTGCGCGAATTCTTCGCCTTGGGATGCATCGAAACGAGGCCGCGATAGGTATTCTGCGCCTGTCCGGCCGAGATGCCCTTCGACACGATCCGCGAGCGGGTGTTCTTGCCAAGGTGCACCATCTTCGTGCCGGTATCGGCTTGCTGATGGTTGTTGGTGATCGCGATCGAGTAGAACTCGCCCTGGCTGTCGTCGCCGCGGAGGATGCAGGACGGATACTTCCACGTCACCGAAGAGCCCGTCTCGACCTGCGTCCACATCACCTTCGACCGGTCGCCACGGCAATCCGCGCGCTTGGTGACGAAGTTGTAGATCCCGCCGCGACCTTCCTCGTCGCCGGGGAACCAGTTCTGCACCGTCGAATACTTCACCTCCGCGTCTTCCTCGGCGATGATCTCGACCACCGCCGCGTGAAGCTGTGCGGTGTCGCGCTGGGGCGCGGTGCAGCCCTCAAGGTAGGACACGTAGGCGCCCTTGTCGGCGATGATCAGCGTCCGTTCGAACTGGCCGGTATTCTCGGCGTTGATCCGGAAATAGGTCGACAGCTCCATCGGGCAGCGAACGCCCGGCGGCACGTAAACGAACGACCCGTCCGAGAACACCGCCGAGTTCAGCGTGGCGTAGTAGTTGTCGCTGACCGGCACGACCGAACCAAGATACTTCTGTACCAGCTCGGGATGGTCGCGGATCGCCTCGGAGATCGAGCAGAAAATGACGCCCGCCTGCTCCAGCTCCTTCTGGAAGGTGGTGCCGACCGACACGCTGTCGAACACCGCGTCCACGGCCACGCGGCGCTCTTCGCCGCCACCGGTGCGCGCCTCGGCGGGCGCGGCATCGGCGCCTTCGACACCCGCGAGGATCATCTGCTCCTTCAGCGGGATGCCGAGCTTCTCGTATGTCTCGAGCAGCTTGGGATCGACGTCATCGAGCGACTTCGGCTTCTCTGCCATGCTCTTGGGACGCGCGTAGTAGTACTGTTCCTGGAAGTCGATCTGCGGGATCTGCAGCATAGCCCAGTCGGGTTCGGCCTTCTGCAGCCAGCGCTCGTAGGCGCTGAGCCGCCACTCCGTCATCCACTCGGGCTCTTCGTTCTTTTCCGAGATCAGGCGCACGATGTCGGGCGACAGGCCCTTCGGCGCGTAGTCCATCTCGATCTCGGTTTCCCAGCCGTATTTGTACTTGCCGCCGAGATTGCGGACCTTGTCGACGGTTTCCTGGTCGACGCCCTCTTTGACTTCGGTCTGGTCCAGAGCTGCCATGTCGTCCTCTCCTGATCGCCCGGCCGCAGGTCGCGACCTTGCTCGTCTGGCGCCGGCGCGGCGCGTGTTCCATTCGCCGCGACGGCGGCCCGTAAGCGGTGCGCCGCAACGCGGCGCTGTCTTTCGATCTTCGTTCCGGGCCGCGATCCTCGTCGGCCCGGACGTTGCTCGCGATGTCCGCGTCAGGCGGCCTTCGCGCGAAACTTCTCGTATTGCTTGCCCCATGCCGCAGCGAAGCGAAGCACATCGTCCTCGACCGTGTCGGGCCCGAGGCTCACGCGGATCGCCCCCGCGGCAGTCGCCGCATCGTGGCCCATGGCGCCGAGCACGCGGCTCTCGCGCACCTTCCCGCTGGAGCAGGCGCTTCCCGCGCTGATCGCGAACCCGGCAAGGTCCATCTGCATCACCTGCGTCTCACCCTTCCAGCCGGGCACCGCGAAGCAACTCGTGTTCGGCAGGCGCCGTCCGCCATTCCCAACAAAAATAGTCTCGGGGGCCCGGGCTGCAATGCTCTCTTCTAGAATGTTTCTAAGTTTTTCGACCTGCGACCACGTCCCGGCGTCGAGATCGCGCGCCGCAGCCTCCGCCGCGGCGCCGAAGCCCGCGATCCCGATCACGTTCTCCGTGCCGGACCGCCGACCCATCTCCTGCCCGCCGCCGCGGATCTGCGCGGCGAGGTCGGTGCCCCGACGCATGACGAGCGCGCCGATCCCCTTCGGTCCGCCGATCTTGTGCGCGGAGACGAGCGCCATCCCCGCGCCCATCCAGTTGAACGCGAGCGGCAGCTTGCCGAGCGCCTGCGTCGCATCCACGACGGCAAGGCCCTGAGGCAGGTCCTGCACGATCCCCGTCTCGGAATTGGCCGCCTGCAGGGCGGTGCGGCCCGGGTCATCGACGCTGACATGGCCGCTGCGGTCGACCGGCAGCGCCGGGTCGATCCAGGCCGCCACCGCGTCGTGTTCGATCGCAGCGCCCACCAGCCCGCGCCCGGCGCAGGCCAGCGCCGCCGCTTCTGTCGCACCCGAAACGAAGACCACGTCGGCGCCGTCGGCCCCGAAGGCCGCCGCGACTTGTGCGCGCGCCGTCTCCACGATGCGCTTGGCCGCACGTCCCTCGGCATGAACCGAGGACGGATTGCCGGCCGCGTCCATCGCCTCGAGCATCGCCGCCCGTGCCTCGGGCCTGAGCGGGGCCGTCGCGTTCCAGTCGAGATAGGTCCGGCTTACCATCGCGCCCCTGCCCTCGCGGCCGGCGCACGTGCCATCGATCCGCATGCGCTGCGATTATAATGCGCCGCGTGCCGGATCATGCCTCGTCCACCACGTCGAAGATCGCCGGGACGGCCGGGCACGGCACCAGCGCATTGCTCGCCACGTCCGACAGCCGCGTCTGATGCAGGAAGACGTAGACATGCGCCGAAAGGCCCTGCCATAGGCGATTGGACAGCGATTGCGCCTTGGATCCAGACGTCCCGCCAGAGGCACCGGCGCCCTTGTGCATGGCGTCCACCGTTTCGTCGACCGCGGCGAGCACATCCGCGACGCGGATCTCCGAAGACGGCCGCGCGAGGCGATACCCTCCGCCCGGACCGCGCACGGAGGCCACGAGTTTCGCCCTCCGAAGCTTGACGAACAGCTGCTCCAGGTACGGCAGAGAAACGTCCTGACGGCGAGAGATGTCGCCTAGCGTCACCAGCGTATCGGGCGGCTGCAGCGCGAGATCGACGAGCGCGACCATCGCGTACCTACCCTTCGTGCTGAGCTTCATCCCGCTGCCTCCACTCCAAACCGCGCCGCCGCGTTCCGCCGCGGATCTCGCGGCGGTAATTGACCTTGCCGGGGCAAATGCGTATCTGCCTCGGACGCCGCCCGGCCGCCCGCCGGAGGATTTAGAATAGTTCTAAAGAGGCTGACGGATCGAGTCAACAATCCGTCGCCACGCATCGCGACGCGAAGGAGCCGCTCCGACCATGCCCGAGGTGATTTTCCCCGGCCCCGAAGGCCGCCTCGAAGGACGCTATCACCCGCAGAAGGACCGCGACGCCCCCATCGCCATCGTGCTGCATCCGCATCCCCAATTCGGCGGGACGATGAACAACAAGGTGGTCTACAACCTTCATTATGCCTTTCACCAGATGGGCTTTACCGTCCTGCGCTTCAACTTCCGCGGCGTGGGCCGCAGCCAGGGCGAGTACGACCAGGGTGTGGGCGAGCTGTCGGACGCGGCATCGGCGCTCGACTACCTGCAGTCGATGAACGCCAACTCGAAACATTGCTGGGTTGCCGGCTTTTCCTTCGGCGCGTGGATCGGCATGCAGCTTCTGATGCGCCGGCCCGAGATCACCGGATTCATCTCGGCCTCCCCGCCCGCAAACATGTACGATTTCTCGTTCCTTGCGCCCTGCCCGTCCTCGGGCCTCATCATCAACGGTACCGCGGACCGCGTGGCGCCGCCGGCCGACACCACCGCGCTCGTCGGCAAGCTGAAGGAGCAGAAGGGCATCACGATCAGCCACGAAGAGATCGAGGGTTCGGGCCATTTCTTCGAAGGCCCGCACATGGAGACGATGATCTCGACGGTCAGCGATTACGTGAAGCGGCGCCTGACCGAGAGCACGCGCTGACATGGCGCAGGGCGGCTATATCGAGGAACTGGCCGACGGCCTCGCGCGGGACGTGCTCGAGGCGCAGGACAAGCTCGGCGAAGAACGCCTCTTCATGGAGGTGGCCGAAGTGCTCGCCGCGGCCTCGACCACGCTCGAGGAGGCGTTCCTGACCGCGGTGCGCGTCCGTCTCGCCGAGCGTCGCGCCCGCAACTTCCTTGTCGACCGCGTGCGGCAGGCCGACCCCGGCACGGTGACCGACGCGCCGACACCCCCATCGAACGAGCCGTCGGCGTGAGCGATGCGCTGGACCGCCGCATGGCGTTCCTGGCCGAAGCGGACCGGCTCAAAGGCGTGGAGCGGGCGACCCACGCGCTAGGCGGCGCCCGGGCCGAAAACTCCGCCGAGCATTCCTGGCACGTCGCGCTTTACGCGCTGATCCTGTCCGATCACGCCGAGGCGCCGGTGGACCGCGACCGAGTGGTGCGGATGCTGCTCTTGCACGATCTCGTTGAAATCGACGCGGGCGACGCGCCGATCTTTGCGGACGGCGACGCCGGCGCGCTGGCGGAGAGCGAGGCGGCCGCGGCCGACCGGATCTTCGGGCTGCTGCCCGCGGCACAGGCCACCGAGATGCGCGCGCTCTGGGAGGAGTTCGAGGCCGCCGAGACGCCCGAGGCGCGTTTTGCGAAGGCGATCGATCGCTTCCAGCCGCCGAACCAGAACCTGGCCGCCGACGGCGGCAGCTGGCGCAGCTACGGCGTGACCGAGGACACGTTCGAGCGGCGCGTCGCGCAGGTCATCACGCGCGGCGCCCCGTCGCTCATCGAGTGGCTGTGGCCCAAGGTGCGCGCGGTGCTGAACCGGCTCTGAGTTGACGCAGCGAGAGCTGGCGGCTTGCAGGCCGAGAGCGCGTCAGGCAGGTTCCTGCACCTCGCGCACGACCCGGCCATAGCCGCCCTCCTCGAGAAAGCGCGCTTCCTCCTCGGTGGTCGCCCGGCCCAGCACCGCGTTGCGATGCGGGAAGCGGCCGAACCGGCGCACGACCTCGCGGTGTGCGCGGGCATGCAGGAGATTCGGCGCGCCGTTCTGCGGCATCCGCTCCTTGATGAGGCGGACGCACCGCTCCTGATCGCAGAGGTTCTCGGCATGCATCATTGGCAGGTAAAAGAACTGCCGCGCGGGCTCGTCGATTTTCATGTCCCAGCCACGATGCACCGCCTGCTTCGAGGCGGCGAGCGCGACCCGGTCGGCCGCGAAGGCTCGCGGATCGTCCCGGAAGATGTTGCGCGAGAATTGATCGAGCAGAACGATATAGGCGAGCGCACCCGACGGATAGGTCAGCCAGAGCGCATAGCGTCCCTGCATCGCGCCTTCGAGTGTCTCGGAAAAGCGGTCGCGGATCTCGCCGTCGAGCGCCGCGTCTTGCTTGTACCAACCTTCAGGCCCGACCTCGTCGAGCCAGAACGTCAGAATATCATCGGGTCCGGGCACTGCTCTCCTCCTCGCACCGGTCGCGTCGCAATTCGTCGAGTAAAGCCCGCATGATCGTGAAACGACAGTCACAAATCATGTCACCCGCTCACGGGTTTCCGATGCGTCACCTTTCTCCGACACTCCGGGACGGCCGTTTCCCGCGACCCCATAATTTCACCCCCAAACAGGGGCTTGGGCATCACGCGGCCGTGTCCGGCTCCCGCTCGGACGCGAGCGACTCGGCATCGGTTTCGGCCTCTGCCGCCTCGATAGCGGCCTCTTGTGCGTATTCCATCGCCACCACCGTGCCGGTCGGTGCGAAATACGTGTAGGCCCCGGTCTCGTCGACCGACGGCGCCGGGCGCCGCGTCATCCGCCAGAGCGCGTAGCCGGTCAACGCCAGCATCGGCACAGCGATCGGCACGAAGTAGCCACGCGCGCCCAGAACGCCCATCAGCCAGCCGGTCACGATCGGCCCGACGACGGCGCCGACGCCGTTCACGAACATCAGCCCCGCCGAGGCGCTGGCCATGTCCTCGACATCGAGAAAATCGTTCACGTAGGCGATGAGCAAGGAATAGAGCGGGTTGGCCGATCCCCCGATCACCGCCGCGACCCCGACCAGAACCACGAAGCTGTCGGACAGCACAAGCCCGGCGAGGCCAGCGACCCCACCCGCGCAGGCAACCGCCGCGATCAGCACGCGCCGGTCCATCCGGTCGGACAGCCAGCCGAGCGGATACTGGCAAATGAGCGCACCGACATAGAATGCCGCGACGAAGATGGAGGTCTGCTGCAGCGTCAGCCCCGCCACGGTGGCGAACACCGCCGACATGCCGAACTGCAGCGCGAAAACCGCGCCCATCAGCGACATGCCGACAAACCCGAGTGGCGAGGTGTGGAACAGCTTGAGGATGTTCATCGGCTTCGTCGACTCGAAGGCCGGCGTCGGCGAAATCGCCAGAAGGATCGGCGCGAAGGAAATCGAGACGAGAACCGAGGGAATGATGAACAAGAGGAAGCCGGACGGATCCGGCACCACGAGAAGCGCCTGCGCCGCGATGATCCCGACCATCTGCGTGATCATGTAGAGCGACATCGACTGCCCGCGGGTGTCGTTGCTCGCCGCGTTGTTGATCCAGCTCTCCGAGGTCACGTAAACGCCGCAGAACGCGAAACCGAGCAGCACGCGCATGGCGATCCAGACAGACGGATGCTCGATGATCGGAAAGACGATGAGCGCGCCGGAAATGAGCGATCCGAGCGCCGCGAAGACGCGGACATGCCCCACCCGCCGGATCAGTTCGGGCGTGATCCGCGAGGCGATCATGAAGCCGAGGAAATAGGCCGAGATCACCACCGACATCACGAAGGGCGAGAACCCCGCCGCGCCGCCGCGCACGCCCATCAAAGAGCCCTGCAGGCCGTTGCCGACCATCAACAAAAGGATGCCGAAGAAGAGCGGCCAAGAACTCAGAAAAACGTTAACCATCGCGACACCTGCGGCCCGGCCGAGACTCGGCTCGGCCTTCCGCTACATCCGGCCTCGCGGCGCGTCCATACGCTTTGCGACCGACACGCTGTCGATTTTACGCGTCTCCCGGCACCAGCAGAGAGGCGTCGCCGTATGAGAAGAAGCGGTAGCGCTCCGCGACGGCGTGGGCGTAGATCGCGCGGATGCGCTCGGCCCCCATCAGGGCGGAGACCAGCATCATCAGCGTCGAGCGCGGCAGGTGGAAGTTGGTCATCAGCGCGTCCGTCGCGCGGAACGCGAAACCGGGATAGATGAAGATGTCGGTCTCGCCGGTCCAGGGCCGGACGTTGCCGGTATCGCGGGCCGCCGTCTCGATCAGGCGCAGGGCGGTCGTGCCCACGGGAATGATGCGCCCGCCGGCGGCACGGGTGGCGGCGATCTCGTCCGCGGCGCGCTCGGACACCTCGCCCCACTCGGCGTGCATCCGGTGGGTGGTGACGTCCTCGACCTTTACCGGCAGGAAAGTGCCGGCGCCGATATGCAGCGTGACGTGGCTGAAGGCGATACCACGCGCGGACAGGTCGGCCAGCAGCGCATCGTCGAAATGCAGCGACGCCGTCGGCGCCGCGACGGCGCCCGGCCGCGCCGCCCATACCGTCTGGTAATCCTCGCGATCGCGCGCATCGGCGGCGCGACGTCCCGCGATATAAGGCGGCAGCGGCATTGCACCGGCCTCGGCGAGCGCGGTGTCGAATGCCTCCCCCTCGAGGTTGAACCGCAGCACGCCCTGCCCGTCGCCGCGCGACTCGAGCACCGCCGAAAGCGCGTCGGAAAACCGGATCGTCTCGCCGTCGCGCACCTTCTTGAGCGGTTTGACCAGCGCCGCCCACGTGCCGTCGGTGCGCGGCTCCAGCAGGGTCACTTCGACCCGCGCCTCGGTCCGGCCCTCGGCACCGGTGCGGGCCCGCGTGCCCGACAGCCGCGCCGGAATGACCTTCGTGTCGTTGAGCACGAGCCGGTCGCCGGGCCGAAGCCAATCGCCGAGATCGCGCACGACCGCGTCGGTGATCCGATCACCCTCGGCCACAAGCAGCCGCGCCGACGAGCGCGGGCGCGCGGGGCGCGTCGCGATCAGATCCTCCGGCAGGTCGAAGTCGAAGGCGTCGATGTGCAGGCTCATTCGGGCACCGGCGGCGGTCGGCGAAAAATCTCGCGGAACATGCCGGGGGTGAACACCGAAAGCGGATTGACCGCAACCCGCGGCGCCGACGACGACCCGCCGATGGTGAAGTTGAACCCGAGCAGCCCCTCGCCGCGCCGGGTGAAGATCGAGCCGATCGAGTTCAGGACGTAGACCGGCGACAGCACCCCCTGCAGGTCGATGGAGCCCGAGCGCAGATCGACCGTGCCGTCCATCGACACGCCCATCGACGGGCCGACGGCGCTCGATTGCGTCAGCGTCACCCGCTCGGGACTCAGACGGAACCGCGCCTCGACGTCCTGAAAGTAGATCCCCGGGCCTTCGAGCTGGTCGATGATCCCGACGATCGAGATCGCATCGAGCAGCGCCCCGATGGCTGGCGCATCGCGCAATCGTGCGTCGGTGACGGTGACCGCCCCGTCGTAGGTGCCCGGACGGCCTTCGGGCGTGAGGTTGAGCACGAGCCGCCCGCCGGCAACGGTCTTGAGGATACCCGTCGATTCCAGAACATCGCCGGCATCCTCGGACAGGAGGCGGAGGCCCGTGCCGCCGTTCTGCGGCAGGAGCTGTCCGCGGACCGGGGCGCCGGTGCCCGACATCTCGGCGGTGAACCCTCCGTCGAGCCCACCGCCCCGGGCGGCGAACCGCCCGGCGAAGCCGCGCAGCGCGATGCCCTCGGCGATGGTGAGTTGGTCGAGTTGCACGTCGAGAGGGGTACCGCCGCCGGAGCCGCCGCCGCCTCCGCCGCCAGACGGGGACACGCCGCGCAGGTCGAGCCGGCCCCCGCGCACCCGCACCTCGGGCGCCGCGCCTGCGCCGCGACCGACAAGCGTCACCGGCGCGTCGAGCCAGTTGCCGATCCGGACGCGATCGAGCCGCACCGCATCGAGCCCGCCACCGGGTCGCAGGTCGATGCGCCCGGCCGTCCTAAGCCCCCCGGCGTCTAGGCGCAGCGTGTCGATCCGGGGCGCCTCGCCGAGCCGGCCAGCGATGTCGAGCGTTCCCTGCGTGCCGCGCGCGAGGGACCAACCGATTTGCGGGATCGCCATGCCGATGCCCGAAAGAGAGGAGGTCAGCCGGAATTGCGGCGGGCCTCCGGGTGGCAGCGCCACCTCTACCCGCGCCGGTCCCTCGCCTGAGATGAGCCCCTGTGGCAACGCCACCCCGAGCGCCTGAGCCGCCGACGCGCTAAGACGCGCGGTGCCCGCGATCCGGGCACCGCTGCCGCCTGCTTCCCCGATGGGCAGGGTCCAGCTCCCGTCGAAGGGCACGCCGTCGAAGGTCAGGTCGCCGGCGAGACTCACCTCCGTGTTCGTCACCGACAGATCGAGCGTGTCCGCCGCGATGCGCCGGTCGGGGACCGCACGCGTGGTTTCCACGTCGCTCAGCGTTCCCGAGAGATCGAGCGCGGTGTCCGCGAACGTGACGCCGCTTGCCAGTGGCCGGGTCAGCGTGCCCGTGACCTGCACCTGCCCGGTCGCCAGATCGGGTGTGCGGCCAGCCTTCTGCAAAAGCGACAGCGGCGGCAGGTCGAGAAATGACAGAGCGGCGCGCGCCGGGGCTGCGGCCGCAAGGCGCAACTCGCCCGTCGCCGGCTTCTGCCGCGTGTCCGGGATCACGAAACTGCTGCCGGCTATGTCGATAGGCCCGCCCTCCGGCGGCGAAAGCCGGCCCGCATCAACCCGCGCGGACAGCCTGTCCTCGGCGATCATGAGCCTGCCCTCGGCAGCCTCCACCGGTGGCAGCGTATCGGCGAAGCGGACGGTCGCGTCCTCGAAACCGGCATCGACGTAGAGCGACGGGCGGTCGCCCGGCTGCCATCGCAGGCCAAGGATCGCGTCGCGCGCCACGCCGCCGACCACCCGCTCGGACACCCAGCTGCGCGTCCCGGGCGCGATCCCGGTGGGCCAGTAGGCCACCAGCGTCTCGGGTGGCAGACGGTCGGCAAAAGCATCCACGCTGACTGCCCAGCCATCTGCGCCCGCTGCGACATGCCCGCGGCCCCGCAGCGCAGGCGCGGGCTCCGTCACCGAAAGCCGGCCGATCTCCACCCGGAACGGCGCGAGTTCCAGCTTCACGTCGACCTCGGCGGCTCCGATCTCGAGCGGCGCGGCGAACAGATCCCCGGGATTCGTGCGCACCTCGGACAGCGCGAATTGCCCGGTGATTGCCTCCGGCCGGCCATCCGCCCCAGGCCTCAGCGTGGCGCGCCCGGTGGCGCGGCCGCGGCCGGCCGCGCTGTCGACCGAAATCTCGGAGAAGTCGATGCGCCCGGTCTCCGGCGCGAACGAGAAATAGGTCTGCGCACTTTCGAAGCGCAGCGGCCGCGCCGCCTCGGTCGGCTGCAGCACACCCGGCCCGATCCGCAGCGTCGCGTCAAGGCCGCCGACCGCGCCGTCGGCATCCGTCCAGCCCCGAAGGCTACCCGAGATCGGCGCGCGCAGCGCCTCGAGCCACGCAAGCGCGGGGCTCTGCCCGGCAATGTCCTCGGCCGGCAAGCCATCGAGCGACAGGCCGAAGGACAAGTCGGCATCGCCGATCCCGCTCTCGGCATTGAGGGCGAAGCGCGCGGGCGTGTCGCCCTCGCCGAGAAGCGACGCGCTCCCCGACAGGCGCAGCGTTCCGGCGTCGCGCTGCACCGAGATCTGGCCATTCTCGGCCAGCGCCTCGCGACCGAGACGGCGATCGATCAGGCGGATCGTGAGCCCGTCGAGCGACACGCGGTCGAGCGAGGCAAGTCGGGGATCGCCGAGAGCCGCGTCGATGCGCGCCACGACCTCCGGCACGCTCGGGCGATCCCCGCCGACGATACCCAGCCCGATGCCCAGCCGGCCGTCGGCGTCGCGCTGTGCACTGAGGAACGCCCCCGATACGCGCGCCGACCGCAGCACCACGTCCCCGGACAGAAGCGGCATCGCCTCGGCGGCGATCTCAAGTTCGGACAGCGCGGCAATAGGGGCGCCGTCCGGCGCGCGCAGTGCGGCGTTGTCCATTCGCACCCGGACCAGACCGGCATCGCCGATCACCAAGCGGAGGTCGTCGAACTCGATGGTCGCGCCGGGCACGAGGTCCGCGACCCGCGTTTCGATCCGCTCGGATGCCCAGTCGGGAACCATGAGCGGGCGCCCCACCAGCGCGCCCGCCGCAAGGATCGCTGCCGTCGCGAGAAGCACGAGGACGGTCGCGAGACGGATCGGCCATCGCCGGCGGCGTCCGCTTTGCTCTGGGCCATCGCTCTGCACTGGCGGTCCGGCGCTCCCGCGTTATCCTCTGCGCACGCACCGCGCGCATGTCCTGATGGTCACGGAATGCGTGCAAGGTCAAAAGTCAAATCGCCAGGGAGCCCCTCACATGCTCGATACCGCCGACACCGCGCCCGATTTTACCCTGCCCGTGACTGGAGGCGGCGAGGTCACGCTGTCTGAACTTCGCCCCGCACCGGTGGTCCTGTTCTTTTATCCGCGCGATGACACGTCGGGCTGCACCAAGGAAAACGAGGCGTTCACCGCGCTCCTGCCCGAGTTCGAAGCCGCCGGCGCCAAGGTCTTCGGGATCTCCAAGGACACGATCGAGAGCCACGACAAGTTCATGGCGAAAAAGTCGCTCACCGTGCCGCTTCTGTCCGATGCCGAGGGCGACGTCTGCGAGCGCTACGGCGTGTGGAAGGAAAAGAGCATGTACGGCAAGACCTTCATGGGGATCGAGCGGTCGACGTTCCTGATCGCCGGCGACGGCACGATCGCCAGGACATGGCCGAAGGTGAAGGTGCCTGGCCACGCCGAGGAGGTTCTGGACGCCGTAAAGGCGATGTGATCCTGCAACCGGACCCCGGATCGGCGCGAGCACTGGCGATCCGGGTCCGGCCCTGCGACACAGGCCGCAACCCACCGGATGCGGAGCCGCCCCATGACGCAGACACTGACCGAAATGGCCGTGGACGTGCTGACCACGGCCGATCCTCGCGACAAGACCGCGCGCAGTCGCGCGCACGCCGCCCGCTGGCAGTCCGCGCGTGCGGCCGGCGAGGAGATCCCTCTTGGCCGAGCGGTTCCGCCGCTGCGCCCGGCGCGACCGGAAAGCCCCGAACTGCGCGATCCCCGCGACGTGCCCAAGCGCAAGCCCGGCAGTCCGCAGGGGCGGATCGCGCTCCTGCACGCGGTCGCGCATATCGAACTGAACGCGGTCGACCTGCACTGGGACATCATCGCGCGCTTCGCGGACACCCCGATGCCAGCCGGGTTTCACGACGACTGGGTCAAGGCCGCAGACGAGGAATCAAAACATTTCAACCTGATGGCGGACTGTCTTGAGGCGGCGGGAAGCAGCTACGGCGCCCTGCCGGCCCATGCCGGCATGTGGCGCGCCGCCGAGGACACGGCCGAGGACTTCTTCGGCCGGCTGGCCGTGGTGCCGATGGTCCTCGAGGCGCGCGGCCTCGACGTGACCCCGGGCATGATCGAGATCTTCCGCAAGGCCGGGGCCACCGATGCCGTTGCAGCGCTGGAAACGATCTATGCCGAGGAAGTCGGTCACGTCGCCTATGGCTCCAAGTGGTATCATTTCCTCTGCGGCCGGCACGAAATCGATCCGCTGCCGCACTTTCACGCGCTGGTCAGGCGCTATTTCAAGGGCGCGCTGAAGCCGCCCTTCAACGAGGAAAAGCGGGCCGAAGCCGGCCTCGCGCCGGACTTCTACTGGCCGCTTGCTGCGGAAACAGGCGGCTGACGCTTGGCAAAGGCGCTGGAATCGGCGGATTTTTGCCGCTTCGGCATGATCCGGCCCGGTCGGAGGACCGTGATGCCTCAAAATGTTGCAACCAAAATCACGGCTGGGTAACCCCTGTAACCTAAGGTGCCGGGACCGGACGGGACGCCGAGCACCAAATGTGGGACGGGCGAAACGGGACAGAGGGACGAACACGTGAGAACGCGCTTCGCGATCAAGACACATGCGCTCCTCGAGCGCACATTTCCGGAACGCCGCCTGTTCCTCCGCTCCGAAACAGACACTCGCTTCATCCGCCTTCGACCAGAAACGCAGGCCATCGCATTTGCCGGGGCCACCGCCGTGGTCGGTTGGGCCATCGTCGCCACGGCGATCCTTCTCATGGACTCGATCGGCGCCGGCTCCTACCGGGAACAGGCGCAGCGCGACCAGGTCACCTTTCAGCACCGCCTGAACGCCGTCGCCGCCGAACGTGACGCCCGCGCGGCCGAGGCTCTCGCCGCTCAGGCACGCTTCAACTCGGCACTGGCCGAAGTCTCCGCGATGCAGTCTCAGCTGCTCGAGAGCGAGTCCCGCCGCCGCGAACTGGAAACCGGGCTCGACGTCGTCCAGGCCACGCTCGGCGCGACGATGAAAGAGCGAGAGGCGGTCCGCGACCAGTACGCCGCGCTTCGCCGCCAGGTCGAGGAAGGCGGCGCCGCCCTCGCCGCCTCGGGCGACGACAGCACGCTCGATTTCCTGACCGCCGCGCTGGCCAGCACCGCCGAAGAGCGCGACCAGGTCGTCGCGGACGCGCAGGACGCGCTCCTCCGCGCCGACGAAATGGCGACCGAGATCCGCCTGATGGAAGAGAAGAACGACTTGATCTTCCGTCAGCTCGAAGAGGCGATGACCGTGTCGGTGAAGCCGCTGGACAAGATGTTCGAGGCTGCCGGCATGGATCCCGACGACATCCTCGACGAGGTGCGTCGTGGCTATTCGGGCCAGGGCGGCCCGCTGACGCCGCTGTCGTTCTCGACCCGCGGCGAGGATCTGGGCGCTGACGCGAGCCGCGCCAACGAGATCCTCAACCAGATGGACCGGCTGAACCTCTACCGGATCGCCGCGCAGAAGGTGCCCTTCGCCTCGCCGCTGAAGGATCCGTTCCGCTTCACCTCTGGCTTCGGCCGCCGCTGGGGCCGGATGCACGAGGGCGCCGATTTCGCCGCCGCGCACGGCACCGCGATCTATGCGACCGCGGACGGCGTCGTGGTGCATGCGGGCTGGCAGTCGGGCTATGGCCGGCTGGTCAAAATCAAGCACGAATTCGGGATCGAAACGCGCTACGCACACAACTCGCAACTGTATGTCGAGGTCGGGCAAAGGGTCTCGCGTGGGCAAAAGATTGCTGCTATGGGGAACACTGGACGTTCGACCGGCACGCACCTGCACTACGAGGTCCGTGTCGGCGGCAGGGCCGTCAACCCAATGACCTACATCAAGGCTGCGAACGATGTTTTCTAAGAGCAAGATCAACGAACCGGCGACCAAGCCGGAGGACAGCAAGCCGGCGCCCGCCGATCCGCAGGCCGCGGCACCGCGCCAGTCCTCCGACTTCAAGCCCGCTGCACCGAAGGCCAAGCCGGCGGCGTCGGTGCTCTCGAGCGATCTGCACATCACCGGCAACGTGAAGACCACCGGCGACATTCAGGTCGAAGGCACGGTCGAGGGCGACATCCGCGCCCATCTTCTGACCGTCGGCGAGACCGCGACCATCAAGGGCGAGTGCATCGCCGACGATGTGGTGGTCAACGGCCGCATCGTGGGCCGCGTGCGCGGCCTGAAGGTGCGCCTCACCGCGACCGCGCGCGTCGAGGGCGACATCATCCACAAGACCATCGCGATCGAAAGCGGCGCGCATTTCGAGGGCTCCGTGCAGCGTCAGGACGATCCGCTGTCCTCGCGCGGCAAGGGTTCCGCCCCGCAGCAGGCGGCACCGGCCCAGAAGGCCGAGCAGCAGCCGAGCTGAGCCGACGGAGGCCCGCGCGATGACGGGCCCCGACACCGCAGACCGACCCGATCGGGCCTCCGTCTCCGCACGGCGGCCCGTTTTCGATTCCGGGTTGTGCACCGAACGCGCGCGGCCATACCTGCTGGTTGCCGCGATCCTGGCCTCCGCGCTCGGCTTCATCGACGGGTCGGTGGTGGCGATCGCCCTGCCCGCCATGCGCGAGACGTTGTCGGCCACGCTCGGGCAGGCGCAGTGGATGGCGAACGCCTACCTGCTGACGCTGTCCTCGCTGATCCTCGTGGGGGGCGCGCTCGGCGACCGGTTCGGCGTGGCGCGCGTCTTCGGCGCCGGGATCGCGCTCTTCGTCGCAGCGTCGATGGTGTGCGCCGCGGCGCCGACCGCCGGGTTGCTCATCGCCGCGCGCGCGGTTCAGGGCATCGGTGCGGCGCTGATGGTGCCAGGCTCTCTCGCGCTCATCAGCCGCGCCTACCCGCGCGAGGAGCGCGGCGCGGCGATCGGCACCTGGGCCGCGGCCTCGGCGCTCACCACGGCACTCGGCCCGGTGGTCGGCGGCGCGGTGCTCAGCGCGTTCGGCGATACCGCGTGGCGCTGGATCTTCGCGGTGAACCTGCCGCTGGGCGGGATCGCGCTCTGGCTGCTGTGGCGCCACGCGCAGGAAGGCCGGACCGAGGATCGCCCGATCGACCTTGTCGGCGCGGGACTGGCGACGCTCGGGCTCCTTTTGCTCGCGTGGGGCCTGTCGGGAGCCGAGCACGAGGGCGGCACCGGCGGCATCCGGTGGGGTCTGGCCGCGGCCGGGCTCGTCGTCTTCGCGATCTTCATCGCCGCGCAGGCACGGGTGACGGCGCCGATGGTGCCGCTCGGCCTGTTCCGCAGCCCGGTCTTCGCGGCGGCGAACCTTCTGTCCTTCTTCCTGTATTTCGCGCTGACGGCGATGCTGTTCTACCTGCCGATGACGCTGATCGCGGCATGGGGCGTCTCTCCTCTGGCGGCATCCGCCGCCTTCGCGCCGCTGTCGGTCTTCATCTCGGCGCTGTCGCCACGCGTGGGGCGGTTGGCGGACCGGATCGGGCCGCGCGCGCCCATCGCCGGCGGCTCGGCGCTGGTGGCGCTGGCCTACGGTCTTCTGGCGGCCAGCGTGCCGCTCCAGAGCTACTGGTTCGCGGTCGTTCCGGCGATGGCGCTGGCCGGCCTGGGCATGGCCTTCGTCGTCGCGCCGCTGTCGACCGCGGTCATGGGCGCGGTCGACGATGCGCAAAGCGGCACGGCCTCGGGCGTGAACAACGCGGTGACGCGGGTGGCAGGGCTGATCGCGGTCGCCGTGGCGGGCGCGCTGGCCGGGGCGGTCTACGCCGCGTCGGGCGGGCCGGCGAGCTTCGGCGCGGCAGCCGATGGCGCGGCCCACAGGGCGGCGACGGATGCGGGATTCATCGCCGTCGCGTGGACCTGCGCGGCCCTGTCGGCGCTGAGCGCCGGCGTGGCCTGGGCCGGCCTGCGGCCCCGGCCTTGATCGCGCTCACTGCTCCAGTTCGGCGTCCCAGTAGAGGAAATCGAGCCAGCTGTGGTGGAGGTGGTTCGGCGGAAAACGCCGACCCATGTTGCGCAGCTCCTCCGCGCCGGGCTGGCGCGGCGGCTTGCGCAGCGACAGGCCGGACTGGCGCAGGCTCTTGGAGCCCTTGCGCAGGTTGCACGGCGCACAGGCCGCGACCACGTTTTCCCAGCTCGTGATGCCGCCGCTCGCCCGCGGGACCACGTGATCGAAGGTCAGATCGCCGGTCGAACCGCAATACTGGCAGCGGAATTCGTCCCTCAGAAAAAGATTGAAGCGCGTGAAGGCCACGCGCTTCTGCGGTTTGACGAAATCCTTGAGCACCACCACGCTCGGTATCCTGAGCGTCATCGAGGGGCTTCGGACCACCTCGTCGTATTCGGCGATGATGTCGACCCGGTCGAGGAACGATGCCTTTACCGCCTCCTGCCACGGCCAGAGCGACAAGGGATAATACGACAGCGGACGGTAGTCCGCGTTCAACACGAGCGCCGGGTTGCGTTTCAGCGCTCCCGGCTCGCGCACGAAATGTGTCCTGAAATCTCCGTCCATCTGCGACTCGGTCCCTGCCCTGACTGCCCGCCTTCCGAAGCACCAGAGCGGGGAACCCCGCCCCAGCCTGACATCACTATATATCGCGATCCGATTCCGACAAGTCCCGCAATATACGGTGTCACGGGTCGGGATAGTGGGTCATTGCAACACGTGGATGACAGCGTGGGCAAGTGACTGACCGCGCGGCACTCCGCCGCGGACGGCGGGGCCCGGACCCGCGCGGCCCCCGTGCGGCACGCGCCGGGGGCTCTGCCCCCGGACCCCCGGGGTTTTCGGCAAGATGAAGGACGGCGCGCGCGCGCGCCGGGCGACCGTCGCGCCGCCAGACGTCAGGGCGCGCCGGTCAAAACCCGCACTTGTCGCGCAGGAAGGCCAGTGCCACGGACAGACCGTCGGGCGCGATGCCGTGACCGGTGCCCTTCATGACGTGGGCGAAGACCTCCTGCCAGCCGGCGGTCTGCAGCGCCTCGGCGGCCTCGGGCATCGAGTGCGGCGGCACCACGTCGTCCTGATCGCCATGGACCAGCAGGACCGGAAAGCGGCTCCGCGTCTCGTCCTCGAGCAGGTCGGGGCTGAGCACCCGGCCCGAGAAGGCGACCACCCCGGCCACCGGATCCTCGCGGCGCGGCGCCACGTGCAGCGCCATCATCGTGCCCTGCGAGAAGCCGAACAGTGCCACCTGTTCCGGCAGGAGATCCTCGTCGACCATGAACGCGTCGAGGAAGGCGTCGAGATCGGTCGCCGCGGCGCGCATGCCGGCCTCGGCCTCTTCCTGGCTCGATCCGTCGATCCAGGGGATCGGGAACCATTGCAGGCCCATCGGATTGACGGCGCAGGTCTCGGGCGCGTCGGGCGCCACGAAGAGCGTGTCCGGCAGGTGTTCGCCCAGCGGCTCCGCCAGGCCGAGAAGATCGGCGCCGTTGGCGCCGTAACCGTGCAGGAACACCACCGCGGAGCGGGTGTCGCCCGATACGGGCGGCCGACGGCCGGCTTGCAGAACGCGGGTCATGCGACACCCTCCCTGTCCTTTGCGACGTGGTAGTAGGCCCAGAGCGCACGGGCCGCAACCGATCTCCACGGGCTCCAGGCGGTCGCCATGTCGCGCAGCGCCCGTTCCTTCGGGCGCCCGGGCAGCGCGAAGAGAAGACGTGCGCCCTCCTGCAGGGCCAGGTCGCCGGGCGCGAAGACGTCGGCCCGGCCGAGCGAGAACATCGCGTAGATCTCGGCGGTCCAGACGCCGATGCCCTTGACCGAGGTCAGGGTGGCGACGACCACGTCCGTGGGCGCATCCCGGAGCGCGGCGAAATCGATCTCGGCCTCCGCGAGCGCGCGCGCGTAGGTCGCCTTCTGCCGCGACAGACCGAGCGCCCGGAGGCCGTCGGCATCGGTGGCGCGGATCGCCTCGGGCGTGGTCATCCCCGCGGCCGCGAGCCGGCCGCGGATGGCACGGGCGGAGGCCACCGAGACCTGCTGGCTCACGATCGCGTTCAGCAGATGTTCGAACCCGTCCGGCGCGCGCCGGAGCGGCAACGGCCCGGTTTCTGCCAACGCCGCCGCGAAGCGCGGCTCGGCACGCGCCAGCCACTCCGCGCCCTCGGAGACGCAGGCGTCGGAGACGATTATCCGGCCGGCGACGGGGTGATGCGGTCGATCCATCGGCAGGCCTCCTCGGGGGTCGTGGCGAGCGCGCCGCACGGGCGCGGCGGACGTGCGATCATCGCGACGCGGATGCCGAGCGCGCGGGCGGCGTCGAGTTTCGGCCGCGCGCCCGGTCCGCCGGCATTGCGCAGGACCAGCCAGTCGGGCCGGATCCGGCGGAAGAGGCGCATCTCGCTGTCGACGGTGAAGGGCGGCGCACCCCGCGCGATCCGCGCGCCGGCGACCCGGGCCCCAGGCGCGACGAGCCGAAGCCAGAGCCGCGCGTCGAGGCGGCGCAACGCGGCGAGATCCTCGCGCCCGGTCGCCGCGAAGACGCGCGCCCCGGGCGGGATCACGCGCGCGAGCGCGGCCGCGTTGCGGACGGTGACGCGCTGCTCTCCGGGCGCCCGGGGCCAGGGCGGACGCAGCAGGGTCAGGCACGGCAGGCCGGCGGATCCGGCCGCGGCCCGCGCTGCGGCGATGCCGGCCGTGTCGAACGGATGCAGCGCGATGACGAGCGCCGCCGCCTCGGCCTGCCGCAGCGCTGCGCCGAGGGTCGCGTGACGCGCCGCCGCGCCGCACGGCCCGGCCCCGACGGCGACGTCGTCCCGCCAGCGCACGACGCCGGTCGCGCGGGACGCGGCGAGCGTCCGCGCCTCGGACGTGTCGCCGAACACGACGACAGGGCGGGAGCGAGGGTCGATCACGGGGCTCTGATACCGCGCGCGACGGCGGATGCCCATGCCCGGCGCGCCTTGCCCTTGCCCGCGGCGCCGCTTACGCAAGGGGCATGAGCGATCTGCCGAGTTCCCGCGCGCGGCGCAACGTGACCGTCCTGGTGCTTGCGCAGGCGATCCTCGGCGCGCAGATGCCGATGCTGTTCATCGTCGCCGGTCTGGCCGGCCAGTCGCTCAGCCCGAACCCCTGCTTTGCCACGCTGCCGATCTCGCTGATCGTCGGCGGCTCGATGCTGTCGGCGCCGCTGATGTCGACGCTGATGCAGCGGTTCGGGCGGCGCGCGGGTTTCTTCACTGGCGCGGCGGCCGGCGCGGCCGGCGGCGCGATCGGCGCGTGGGGCCTGATCGAGGCGTCCTTCGGTCTCTTCCTTGTCGGCAGTCTGCTGACCGGGACGTACATGTCGGCGCACAATTTCTACCGCTTCGCCGCCACCGACACCGCGGACGACAGCTTCCGGCCGAAGGCGATTTCCTACGTGCTGGCCGGCGGGCTCGCGGCGGCGCTGATCGGGCCGCAGCTCGTGAAGCTGACAAGCGAGGCCTACGTCATCCCGTTCCTCGGCACCTACCTGGCCGTGATCGGGGTGAACGTCGTCGGGGCGACGCTGTTCCTGTTTCTCGACATTCCGCGCCCGCCCAGGCCCGAGGAGGGCAGCCCGCGGGGCCGCTCCGTGCGCGAATTGCTCGCCACGCCGCGGATCGCGGTCGCGGTGATCTGCGCCATGGTGTCCTACGCGCTGATGAACCTGATGATGACCTCGACGCCGCTGGCCGTGGTCGGGTGCGGTTTTTCGCAGAACGCGGCCGCCGACGTGGTGAGCGCGCATGTCCTGGCGATGTACGTGCCGTCCTTCTTCACGGGGCACCTGGTCGCGCGCTACGGCGCCGAGCGCATCGTCGGCATCGGCCTGGCGCTTCTGGCCGGCGCGGGCGCGATCGGGCTGGCAGGGGTCGCGCTGACCAACTTCTTCGCGGCGCTCGTGCTTCTGGGGATCGGCTGGAACTTCGGGTTCATCGGGGCGACCTCGATGCTCGCCTCGGCGCACGGCCCCGAGGAGCGCGGCCGCGTTCAGGGCATGAACGACCTGATCGTGTTCGGCGGCGTGACGGTGGCGTCGCTGGCGTCCGGCGGGTTGATGAACTGCGCCGGCGGCACGGCCGAGGCCGGGTGGACGGCCGTCAACCTGGCGATGGCGCCGCTCCTCTGCCTTGCAGGCGCGGCGCTCCTGTGGCTGGCGCTGCGCCCGCGCGAGCGCCCGGCGGAGTGAGCGTTCAGACCGCGCGGCCGATACCGGCGGCGCGGAGCGCCAGTGTGAACCGCTTGCCTGCCTCGGCCCCGCCCAGCGTGCCGTCGAGGACGCGGCCCGGGGACGCGGCAGCCTCGCGCAGGACGCCGTCGGCCCGCCACGCGGCGAGTTCCGCCTGCCGCGCGGGGCGATCGGGGCGCGTCTCGAGCCCACTGCGGTCGTCACGCCACGCTGCGATCACCTGTCCGACCGCGGCGTCCGACATGTCGGGAAATGGACGCCGCCCGCGCCGCGCCAGCGACGCGGCGCCGAGGCACCAGTTGGCGCGCGCGAGCCGCAAGCCGGCCGCGCGCGTCCGCGCCTCGGATGACGAGCCGAGCGCGCGCGCCGCGGCCCACAGGAGCCCGCCGCCGGTTGCCGCGAGGTAGGCGTCGAGCGTTTCGATCTCGCCCACGTCCTCCCGATGCGCGTCGGCGCGGTGCGCCTCGACCGAGGCCGAGAGCAGCCGCGCGCCCTCGGGATCGAGAACATGGGCGAGCGGCGTCACCACCTCGTGCCGCCGGACCACGCCGCGCGCGGCGATCTCGTCCAGGGCGTCGGCCCACCATTGCAGCCGCATCTCCGCGATCAGCGGCTCCTCGGTCACCCACGGCGCGCGGGCGATCTCGACATTGGCCGCGTAGATCGGAAACAGCACGGCCCGCCTCGCGACCGGAACCGCCATGACGGCGCGGAACCGGTCGGGGTCGCCCTGCTCCACCAGCATGGCACAGGCGTTCAGATCATCGTCGAACTGCATGGAGGGCACCTAATCCGCGCAGCGGCGCAGGGAAAGTCCACGAGGGCAACGGCATTGCTCCTTTGGCACGCCAGCGGGGCCGCCCGGAGGAGGCATGGCAGGACCTTCCGTACCCGACGCGGCCGCGTTCGACGCTGGAGCAATCCGATGCGCCCGGGATCACACCGCGACGACGATGCGCCGCGCGCCGCCCTGCGCGATCCGTTCGTCCGGCCCAGCGCGCGCGTCACTCCGCGGCGGCGGCGACCTGCCCCGCGTCGCGGGCGAGTTTCCAGCGCACGGCGTCGAGCAGCGCCTCGAAGCTCGCATCGACGATGTTGGCCGAGACGCCGACCGTGGACCAGCGCCGTCCCTGCCCGTCCGCGCTGTCGATGATGACACGGGTCACCGCTTCGGTCCCTCCTTGGGTGATGCGGACCTTGAAATCGACGAGCCGCATGTCGTCGATGATCTCCTGGTACGGCCCCAGGTCCTTGGCCAGAGCCTTGGCCAGCGCGTTCAGCGGCCCGCGGTCGGCGCCGGTCTCGTCCATGCTTTCAGACACGGACAGGCGCTTCTCTCCGTTGATCTTGACCACCACGACCGCCTCGGACAGCGACACCATACGATCGTACTTGTTCTTCCGCCGCTCGACGGTGACCCGGTAGCGCTTGACCTCGAAGAACTCGGCCGCCTGGCCCAGCTCGGCGCGAGCGAGAAGCTCGAACGAGGCCTGTGCCGTGTCGTAGGCATAACCCTCGGCCTCGCGCGACTTCACCGTCTCGAGGATGCGGGCGAGCGCCGGGTCGCCGGGAGAGACCTCGATCCCGGCCTCCATCAGCCGGCGGCGCAGATTGGACTGCCCCGCCTGGTTCGACATCGGGATGAAGCGCGCGTTGCCGACGCGCTCGGGCGCGACATGCTCGTAGGTGGTGGGATCCTTGAGGATGGCACTGGCATGCAGCCCCGCCTTGTGCGCGAAGGCCGAGGCGCCGACATAGGGCAACTGTTTCAGCGGCACTCGGTTCAGCACGTCGTCGAGCATCCGGCTCACCTGCGTCAGCGTCGACAACGCGTCGTCGGTCACGCCGGTCTCGTACAGGCTCGCGAAGGGCTCCTTCAGCAGCAGCGTCGGCAGCAGCGACACGAGGTTCGCGTTGCCACACCGCTCGCCGAGACCGTTCAGCGTGCCCTGGATCTGGCGCGCTCCGGCCTCGACCGCGGCGAGCGACCCGGCCACCGCCGTCTCCGTGTCGTTGTGCGTATGGATCCCCAATCGCTCGCCAGGGATGCCGGCCGCGATCACCGCGCGCACCACCTCGGCGATCCGGTCGGGCAGCGTGCCGCCGTTCGTGTCGCACAGCACCATCCAGCGCGCGCCGGCGTCGCGCGCGGCCCGGAGGCAGTCCAGCGCGTAGTCCGGATTGGCAGCGTAGCCGTCGAAGAAATGCTCGGCATCGAAGATCGCCTCGCGCCCTTCGGCGACGCAATGGGCCACCGAGGCGCGGATATTCTCGACGTTTTCCTCCAGCCCGATGCCGAGCGCGGCGGTGACGTGGAAATCATGCGTCTTGCCGACGAGGCAGACGGCCGCCGTGCGCGCGTTCAGGACCGCGGCGAGCACGTCGTCGTTCTCGGCCGAGCGGCCGGCGCGCTTGGTCATGCCGAACGCGGCCATGGTGGCCCGGGTCGGCGCGACGGTATCGAAGAAGCCGCTGTCGGTGGGGTTCGCGCCCGGCCAGCCGCCCTCGATGTAATCGACGCCGAGCGCGTCGAGCGCCTTGGCGATCTTCTGCTTCTCGGCGACCGAGAACTGGACACCCTGCGTCTGCTGCCCGTCACGCAGCGTGGTGTCGTAGAGATACAGCCGTTCACGCATGACATGCCTCCGAGAGCGGATCTGAACGCAAGCGGGGGAGCGTGGCCATAGGCACGCATAGCCTGCGGAACGCGGTCGATGTCGGGGCCATCACGCGTCCTCCTCCAGCTTCGCGGCATCGAAGTCGGGTCCCGGGATCAGTTCCACCCCGGCTTTCGACATGCGCACCTCGACCCCCGCACTCGTCAGGAGTGCCTTCAGGCGATCGACCTCGGCGAAGTCCTTGGTGTCCATGGCCCGCGCCCGTTCGGACGCGAGCCGGTCCTCCCAATCGGACAGGTCGGCGGCAGGCGTCACCGCCCAGTCCGGAACGTCCCGTCCCATCAGGCCGAGGAATTGCAGCGTTGCGCGAAGTGTCGAGGCATCCCCGTCAAGCGCGAGCTGGTGGATCTCGGAAATCGCGCCCGCGGTGTTGAGGTCGTCGGTCAGGGCCGCGACGACGCCGTCGTGCGGGGCCGCGCCGTCCTGGCCGGACGCGGCCCGTGCGTACCACTTGCGCAGATGCGCCTCCGCCTCCTTCCGCTTGGCCGCCGTCCAGTCCATGGGCTTTCGGTAATGCGCGCTCAGCAGAACGAGCCGGACCACCTCGCCGGGGATGCCCTCATCCAGCAGATCGCGAACCGTGAAGAAGTTGCCGAGCGACTTCGACATCTTCTTGCCCTCGACCTGCAGCATCTCGTTGTGCATCCAAATACGCGCGAAATCGCCGTCGGGATGCGCGCAGGCCGATTGCGCGATCTCGTTCTCGTGGTGCGGAAACATCAGGTCGTTGCCGCCGCCGTGGATGTCGAAGCTGTCGCCAAGAAGCGCGCCGGCCATTGCCGAGCATTCGATGTGCCAGCCCGGGCGACCGCGACCCCAGGGGCTCTCCCACCCCGGCAAGCCGGGCTCGGACGGCTTCCAGAGGACGAAGTCCATCGGATCGCGCTTGTAGGGCGCGACCTCGACGCGGGCGCCGGCGATCATGTCCTCGACCGAGCGCCCCGACAGTGCGCCGTAGGCGTCATAGCTCGCGACCGAGAACAGCACGTGACCTTCGGCCGCGTAGGCATGGCCGTGGGCGATCAAGCCCTCGATCATCGCGATCATCTCGTCGATGTACCGGGTGGCGCGAGGCGCGTGGGTCGGCTCCAGCGCGCCGAGTGCGCCCATGTCCTCAAGGAACCACGCGATCGTCTCTTCGGTGATCGCGCCGATGCTGCGCCCGGTCACCTCGGCACGCGCGTTGATCTTGTCGTCGACGTCGGTGAAGTTGCGCACGTAGGTCACGTGATCGGCGCCGTAGACATGCCGCAGAAGCCGGTAGAGCACGTCGAACACCACCACGGGACGCGCGTTGCCGAGGTGCGCCCGGTCATAGACGGTGGGCCCGCAGACATACATGCGCACGTTGTCGGGATCGATCGGCGCAAAGACCTCCTTGCGGCGGGTCTTGGTATTGTGAAGGCGGATCTCCATGACGTCCTCGCAGGCAGGCCTCGTCGCTCGCGGCGGGCTTTAGCAAGTTCGACTTCTGGAGAAAACGAAAAGAGCGCCCGCCGGATGGTTCAGCAGGGAATGCAGCAAATGATGTTGCGTGCGGTGCTCATGGACGATCGGTACCATATCCCGGCTCCGCAGGCCAGCAAAACGGCGAACACGCTTGATCGGACCGATCCGGTGGCGGACACTTCGGCCCATGACCCGCAACGATGTCGATCGTATCTGCCGGGCTTTGCCGGGCGCCGAATGCTCCGACCCCTGGGGCGGCGGGCATGACGCGTGGAAGGTCGGCAGCAAGATGTTCGCATGCATCGGCGTCGCCAACACCGGCGTTTCGGTCAAGACGCCGAGCGTTGAGGACGCGGCCTTCCTGATCGAGCTCGGCCGCGCCGAACGCGCCCCCTACTTCCACCGCAGCTGGGTTCTCGTGCCGTGGGGCGTGGCCGAAGACGACGAACTGCGCGACCGGCTGCACACGTCCTACCGCATCGTGCGCGCGGGCCTGCCGCGCAAAGTTCAGTCCACGCTCGATCCCGGCCCCGAACCCGCTTGAGCCCCGCCGGCCAACCGGGTCTAACGAGGGCCGCCGCCCATCCGCGCAGGAGATCCGTCATGCCCGAGCTGTCGACCCGCATCACCGGCTTGAACGAGGGCGGCGCCGACGGATGGGAGATCCATGCCCGGGCGCGGGCGCTTCGCACCGCGGGGGCCCCGGTAACCGATCTGACCATCGGCGAACACGATACGCCGACGGACGGTCTCATCCTCGACGCGATGAACGACGCCGCGCGTGCCGGTCTGACGGGGTATGCCCCCGGCCCCGGCATGCCCGAGCTGCGCGAGGCTGTTGCGGCACGGGTCAGCGCGCGCACCGGCGTGGCGACCGCGCGCGACAACGTGCTGATCGTGCCGGGTGGTCAGGCCGGGCTCTTCGCCGCTCACATGGCCTTGTGCGATCCGGGCGATATCTCGCTGCACGTCGATCCCTACTACGCGACGTATCCCGGCACGATCCGGGCCGTCGGCGCGCGCCCCCGGGCGGTGGCCACACGCGCCGAGGACGGCTTCCTGCCAACGCGCGCCGCGCTCGACGCGGCCGCGCACGGCGCCCGCACCCTGCTCGTGAACACGCCCAACAATCCGACCGGAGCCGTCTATCCCCGTGCCACGCTCGACGACATCGCCGCGGTCGCTGCCGCGCACGACCTTTGGGTGATCTCCGACGAGGTCTATGACACCCAGATCTGGGAGGGCACGCATCTGAGCCCCCGCGCGCTTCCCGGCATGGCCGCGCGCACGCTCGTCATCGGCTCCATGTCCAAGGGCCACGCGATGACCGGCAGCCGCATCGGGTGGGTCGTGGGACCGGACGACGCGATCGCACGTCTGCGCGAACTCGCCACCGTGACCACCTACGGCGTCCCCGGCTTCATCCAGGAGGCGGCGCGCGCCGCGCTGCGCGCGGGCACCGATCTCGAGGCCCGGATCGCCGAGCCCTTCCGGCGGCGGCGCGCGCTGGCAATCCGGCACCTGACCGCGCGGGATATCGGCGTGCTGCCCGCGCAGGGCGCGATGTACCTGATGCTCGACATTCGCGCGACCGGCCGCTCCGGGCTGTCGTTCGCGCACGAGCTGCTGGAGCGCCACGCGATCGCCGTCATGCCGGGCGAGAGTTTCGGCAGTGCCGCCGCGGGGCATGTCCGCGTCGCGCTGACGGTCGACGACGATGCCCTGGCCGACGCGCTCGACGCGCTCGCGGGGTTCGCCGCGGGTCTGGCCCGTGCCGCCTGATCCCGCGGCCGGAACCCCGCTGACCGCGATCCGCGGGATCGGCCCGGCGCAGGCCGCGCTTCTCCGGGCCGCCGGCGTCGACGACGCCGAAACGCTTCACGCGCTCGGCGCCGATGCGGCGTATGCCCGGATGTTGTCGGCCGGCGCCCGGCCGCACTTCATTCCCTTCTACGCGCTTCACATGGCGCTTCAGGGTCGGCCCTGGAACGACTGCAAGGGCGACGAAAAGGCCGCCCTGCGCGCGCGGTACGACGCGCTTCTGGCCGAACACGCGGCGGGCCCCGACTCACTGCCCGCGGCGCTGGCGCGGTTTCTCGACGACCTCGGCATCCGCGCGCCCCTCGGTTGAGCTCGGCTGAAACCGCGGAACGCCGGGGCCGGGCACGGCGTTTACCGCCGAATAGACTGTCACGCTTCAGGAGACCCGCCATGGACCTTGTCCGCATCATCCTGTCGATCATCCTGCCGCCGCTCGGCGTGTTCCTGCAGGTGGGGATCGGCAAGCATTTCTGGATCAACATCCTGCTCACGCTGCTCGGTTACATTCCCGGCATCGTGCACGCGGTCTGGGTGATCGCTCGCGTCGGACCGCAGCGCGCGTGATGCGCGAGGTAACACCCGAAACCGAACTTGCACGGGTGGCGCGGATCGAACGCCTCGCCACCCGGATGGACCGCGCCTTCCGCGTGCCCGGAACGCGCATCCGCTTCGGCTGGGACGGCGTTCTGGGCCTCGTGCCGGGCATCGGCGACACGCTCGCGCTCGCCCCCGCCGCCTACATCCTGCACTCGGCCTACGAGATGAAAGTGCCGACGCCGCTTCTCGCACGAATGGGCGTGAACGTGGCCGTCGACTGGGCCGTCGGCCTCGTGCCGATCATCGGCGACCTTCTCGATGTCGGGTACAAGTCGAACACGCGCAACGCGGCGCTGCTGCGCGAGCATGTGGAATCCCGCCACAACGTGATCCGGGCCGCGGCTGAATGAACCGTTGGCCCCCGGGGTCACGGATCTCGGCGGACCCCCGGCAGCCGCGCGGACCGAAAAGACAAAAGGGGGCCAAGCGGCCCCCTTCAACACGTCTGCAAGGCTCGATGCGCCGGCTCAGCCGACGATTTCGAGACCTGCGAAGAAGAACGAGATTTCCTCGGCCGCCGTCTCGGGCGCGTCGGACCCGTGCACCGAATTTTCCCCGACGGACTCGGCGAACTCCGCGCGGATCGTGCCCGGCGCCGCGTCGGCGGGGTTGGTCGCGCCCATCACTTCGCGATTCTTGGCAATCGCGCCTTCACCCTCGAGCACCTGCACCACGACCGGCGCCGAGGCCATGAACTCGCACAGTTCGTCGTAGAACGGGCGCTCGGCGTGAACCTTGTAGAAGATCCCGGCCTGGGCCTTGGTCAGATGAATGCGTTTCTGCGCCACGATGCGCAGGCCCGCCTCCTCGAACTTGGCGTTGATCTTGCCGGTCAGGTTGCGCTTCGTCGCATCGGGCTTGATGATCGACAGCGTGCGTTCGGTTGCCATGTGTCACCTCTTCGGGCGCCGCGCGGACCCTCCGGGCGGCTTGGATCGGCGCTGCCCTAGCATGCACCCCCGGTCATGAAAACCACTTTGCGCCCCGTCTGCCCCCCTGCGTGCGCGCGCCCGTCGCGCCGCGCAAGACCGGCGCGCCGCATTTCCCCCGCACCCCCGCTTCCCGCGCCCCGCGCCCTCTGCTAGAGCGCCGCGCATGTTGCGCATCGACACCATTTCCTACTCCGTCGAGGGCCGGCCGCTTTTCGAGGGCGCGTCGGCCACAATACCCGCCGGCCACAAGGTCGGTCTCGTCGGCGCCAACGGCACCGGAAAGACCACGCTCTTCCGCCTGATCCGGGGCGAGCTGACACTCGACGGCGGCGAGATCGCGCTGCCCGCGCGCGCCCGCATCGGCGGCGTCGCGCAGGAGGTGCCGTCCTCGGACACGACGCTGCTCGACACCGTGCTCGGCAACGACACAGAGCGCGCCGCACTGATGGCCGAGGCCGAAACCGCCACCGATGGCGCACGCATCGCCGAGGTGCAGACCCGCCTGGCCGACATCGACGCCTGGTCGGCAGAGGCCCGCGCCGCCTCGATCCTCAAGGGCCTCGGCTTCTCGGACGCCGAACAGCGCATGCCCTGCTCGGCCTTCTCGGGTGGCTGGCGCATGCGCGTCGCGCTCGCCGGCGTTCTCTTCGCCGAGCCCGACCTTCTGCTGCTCGACGAGCCGACCAACTACCTCGATCTCGAGGGGGCGCTCTGGCTCGAAAGCTACCTCGCGCGGTATCCGCACACCGTCATCGTCATCAGCCACGACCGCGGGCTGCTCAACCGCGCCGTCGGCGGCATCCTGCATCTCAGCGAGCGCAAGCTGACCTACTGGCAGGGCCCTTACGACCAGTTCGCGCGCCAGCGCGCCGAACAGCGCGCCAACCTCACCGCGCAGGCCAAGAAGCAGGAGGCCCGCCGCGCCCACCTGCAGAGCTTCGTCGATCGCTTTCGCGCCAAGGCCTCGAAGGCCAAGCAGGCGCAGGCCCGCGTGAAGATGATCGAGCGGATGGACACGATCACCCTGCCCGAGGACGCCGCCAAGCGCGTCTTCACGTTCCCGCAGCCCGACGAACTGTCGCCCCCCATCGTCAACATCGAGGGCGGCGCCACCGGCTACGGCGACCGGCAGGTGCTGTCGCGGCTGAACCTGCGCATCGATCAGGACGACCGCATCGCGCTGCTCGGCCGCAACGGCCAGGGCAAGTCGACGCTGGCCAAGCTCCTGTCCGACCGCCTCGCCCTCATGGACGGCCGCAAGACCGCCGCCGCCAAGCTCCGGGTCGGCTATTTCGCCCAGCACCAGGTGGACGAGCTGCGGGTCGAGGAAACGCCGCTGCAGCATCTCGTACGCGAACGGCCCGACACGCCGCCGGCCAAGCTGCGCGCCCGCCTCGCGGGCTTCGGCCTCGCCGCCGCCCAGGCCGAGACCGAGGTCGGCCGCCTCTCGGGCGGGCAGAAGGCACGGCTCTCGCTCCTGCTCGCGACGCTCGACGCACCCCACATGCTCATTCTCGACGAGCCGACGAACCATCTCGACATCGAAAGCCGCGAAGCGTTGATGGAGGCGCTCAACGCCTACGACGGGGCCGTGATCCTCGTCAGCCACGACATGCACCTGCTCTCGCTCGTTGCCGATCGCCTGTGGCTGGTAAAGGACGGCACGGTGCGCCCCTACGACGACGATCTCGACGCCTATCGCCGCATGCTGCTGACGCCCGAAAGGGCCGCAACGCCGGCGAAGCCCGCCGAGACACCGGCTCCGAAACCGGCGCGGCCCTCGCGCGACGCGATTCTCGCGCTGCGCTCCGAGGTCCGCAAATGCGAGGCACGGGTCGAGAAGCTCAACGAGATGCGCGACAAGCTCGCCGCGAAACTCGCCAATCCCGAACTCTACGCCGAGGATCGCGTGGGCGAACTCGAGACCTGGAACCGAAAATACGCCGAGGTGATGGACGGCCTCGACCGCGCCGAGGCGCTCTGGATGGCCGCGCTGGAAAAGCTCGAGACCGCCGAGGCCCGCTGACCGCCGGCCTTCCCTCCAGCCCCGACACGATCGCGCCCCACCAAATCCTGATGCGGCGGACCACGGTCCACCGCGCGCTGCCCCCACCCCTCTCATCTTGCCCGTCTTTACGTATCCGGGACAGGGGCCCCGGGCCTGTTGGCGGCCGCCACGGCACCGGCCCTGTCGCGACCGCAACCACAACGGTCGTGTCCGCCCCGCGCCGCCCCCGACCCTTCATCTTGCCCGGAAACCCCGGGGGTCCGGGGGCAGCGCCCCCGGTCCTTCGGATACCACCGGGTGGCACGGTTGCCCCTTGCCGTCGCGATCCGCGCCGCCTAAGCGCGGACACATGGACAGCGCGTTTCTCGTTTCCGCCTTCGTCACCCTTTTCGTGGTGATGGATCCCATCGGCACCACGCCGGTCTTCATCGCGCTCACCCGCGGCATGGCGCCGGCGCGGCGTCGGGCGATCGCAGTGCGGGCCTGCCTCGTGGCGCTCGGCGTGCTGCTGCTCTTCGCGTTCCTCGGCGAGGCGGTGCTGGATTTCGTCGGCATCACCATGCCGGCCTTCCGCATCGCGGGCGGTCTCCTTCTGTTTCTCACCGCGCTCGACATGCTCTTCGAGCGGCGCAACAAGCGCCGCGCGAGCACCGCCGAGGAGGCCGAGGAAGAGGACGACGACCCCGACAGCGACCCGTCGGTGTTCCCGATGGCGATCCCGCTGCTGGCGGGCCCGGGCGCGATCACGACGATCATCCTGCTGGTCGGGCGCGCGGGCGACGCCGCCGGCACCGCCGCGGTGCTGGGGGTGATGAGCTCGGTGCTGTTGATCGCGCTCGTTCTGCTCCTGGCCTCGAACCTGATCGAGCGCGCGCTCGGCGGGATCGGCATCACCGTGCTAACCCGGCTCTTCGGGCTGCTGCTCGCCGCGCTGTCGGTCCAGTTCGTCGCCGACGGCCTCATCGCCTTCGGCTTCGGCACGCCGCCGGGCTGAGCGGGCTTCCCATCGGCGCCGCGCGCGCCTACCTCAGGAAGATGAGACGCGGAGCGACGCCATGACCGGGGACGAGATCGCGCGGCTGGGATATCTCGGCCTGCTCGGCAGCGCGCTGATCGTCTGGTTCCTGGTCTCGGGGCGGGAAAGCCTCGGCCAGCGCGCCAAGCAGATGGCGGCCTGGGTCCTGATTTTCCTCGGCACCATCGCGGCGATCGGGCTGTGGGGCGACATTCGCCAGACGGTCGCCCCACAGCAACAGGTCATGGCCGAGGCGGGCCGGATCGTCCTTCCGCGAGCGGCGGACGGGCACTACTACGCCGATGTGGACGTGAACGGCGCCTCGCTGCGCATGCTCGTCGATACCGGCGCCTCGACCACGGTACTGAGCCCGGCCGACGCGCGCCGGGCCGGGCTCGATCCCGACGGTCTCGGCTATTACGGTCGCGCGATGACGGCGAACGGCGAGGTGCGCACCGCGCCGGTGACGCTCGACAGCGTGGCGATCGGTCCGGTGTCGGCGTCCGGGGTTCGCGCCGCGGTCACCGAGGGCGAGATGGCGCAATCGCTGCTCGGAATGACCTACCTTCAGCGCTTCTCGCGGATCGAGATCGCCGGCGGCGAGCTGGTGCTCGAGCAATAGCGCCGGCGCCCGTGCCGACGGTTTCAGCGACGCCGGTGAGGTCCGGGCGGCACCGCATCCCGTGGCGCCACGGGCGCGGGGCGCCTCATCGTCCGGCGCTTTCGGCCTTCATCTCCCAGCGCCCGGACTCCTCGGACCAGTACTGCGCCGCGCAGCCGGCATCGGTCAGCCCCTTCCACTGCACCCGCGCGGCCTGCGTCGCCGCAGTGTCGGCGCCGTCGAAAAGCACGCAGACCCGCGCGAAGGCGCCGACCTCCGCGGCCGTCACCGTCGCGCCATCGACCGACATCAGGCAGGTCGCCCCGTTCGGCGTCTCGACCGCGTCGGTCAGCAGCACCGGTTGCGCCGTGTCGTGCGGCCCGCCCGCAAGGCCGTGCGGCAGGAAGCCGTCCTCGTCGCCCGCCCAGAGCGCGGCGTCGAGCGCCGCGAGCCGGTCGCGGTCGGTGCCGCGAACGGCGATCCGGTGCCCTGCCCCCAGCGCCTTGTCGAGAAGCTGCGCCAGCGCCGTGTCGAGCGGCCGCCGCGTCAGGTGGTAGAAGAGCGCGGCGCCCATCTCATCCCGTCTCGAACCCGTCGCGCACCAGTCGGTCCAGCGCCATCACGCCCCAGCCGGTCGCGCCCTTGGGCGCCAGGAGCGTATCCTTGCCGACGAGGGCGACACCGGCGATGTCGATGTGGATCCACGGCACCTCGTCCTTGACGAAGCACTTGAGGAACTCGGCCGCGGTGATCGTGCCCGCGGGTCGCCCGCCGGTATTCTTGATGTCGGCGATGTCCGACTTGATCTGCTTGGCGTAGCCGGCACCGAAGGGCAGCGGCCAAGCGCCCTCGCCCTCGGCCTCGGCGGCCGCGGCGAACTGCCGGCCGAACCGGTCGTCGGTGGAGAAATAGGCCGCGTTCTCGTGGCCGAGCGCGATGATCGCGGCCCCCGTGAGCGTTGCCAGATCGACGATGGCGGCGGGCGCATAGTGCTCCTGCGCGTACCAGAGCACATCGGCGAGCACGAGCCGGCCCTCGGCGTCGGTGGAGATCACCTCGACCGTGTCGCCCTTCATCGAGGTCAGCACATCGCCCGGGCGGTACGCCTGGCCATCGGGCATGTTCTCGACGAGGCCGGCGAACCCCACGACATTGGCCTTCGCCCCGCGCTTGGCGAGCGCCATCATGGTGCCGGCGACGGTGCCGGCGCCGCCCATGTCCATGGTCATCGCCTCCATGCCGGCCGACGGCTTGATCGAGATGCCGCCGGTGTCGAAGACGACACCCTTGCCGACGAGCGCGAGCGGCGGCTCGTCGCCGCCGTTCATCCACTTCATCACCACCAGTTGGGCCGGCGTCACCGACCCGCGCGAGACAGCGAGATAGGCCCCCATGCCGAGACGCTCCATCTCGGCCTCGTCGATCACCTCGACCTCGAGACCCAGATCGCGCAGCGCCGCCAGGCGCGCGGCAAACTCGGTCGTCGACAGCACGTTGGAGGGTTCGCTGACCAGATCGCGGGTGAAGGCGACGCCCTCGGCCACGGCGCGCGTCGCGGCGAAGGCGCTCCGCGCGGCGTCCGGCTTCGCCACGTGGACCGCGACGGGCTCCGGCGTGGTGGCCGGTTCGGACTTGCGCGCGGTGAAGGCGTAGGAGCGCAGGATCAGCCCGAGCGCGATCTCTGCCGGGCGGCGCGTGCTGCCACAAAGCAGCGTGACGGCGGTGCGCCCGGCGATCCGCCCGATCGCGGCACCCGCCTTGCGCGCCTCGGCGACCGAGGGCCGGCGCGACAACCGAACGAGGTCGACCCCTTCGGCGGCAAGCCCGGCGGGAAAGCCGAGGCTCAGCACCTCGCCCTCCTCGAGCTTGGCCCAGCCCTCGGAGGCGACCGCACGGGCGACCGCGCCCTTGGTCAGGCGGTTGAGCCGCCGCGCCGCGGGCCCCAAAGTTCCGTCGCCGGGGATCAGCACGGCAATGCGGCCGGCTGCCTCGGCCAGCGCGGCAAGATCGGTCTCCTGGAAGGCGACGTCGCGAAGGTCGGTCATGCGGGAACTCTCTTCGGTTGCGGGCTCGTTCCGGCGTAGCGGCTTCGCGCGGGGATGACCAGAGCGGGGCCGCCCGGCAGCCAGACGCCGGCGCGGGCGGAGAGACCCGGGGGCGCTGCCCCCGGACCCCCGGGGTTTGCGGCAAGATGAAGATCCCGGCGTGGCGCGCGGCGGATGCAGGGGGGCGCCCGGGCGCCCCGGCTCCTGGGCCGGCGCGCTTGCGCCCGGCCGGCAAGAGGCGGTTCGGGCGGCGAAGCTGCGCGCGGGTCCTGCGTGGTCGCCGGCGAGACCAAGACCGGATGGGAGGCGATGCCGGTGACGCAGGAGGATGCGGGACAGGCCGGGACGGGACCGGGTGCGCGGCCCGTGCGGCCGTGCCGGTCGGGTGCGCCGCGGGCCGGGCTTTCCGGCCCGGGCGGCATCGGATAGGGTCCGGCACGGGAACCGGGGTGCAGGAGAGACGGGCGTGGCGAGATTCGACAGGTACATGCTGTCGCGCTTCATGATGCTCTTCGGCTTCTTCGCGCTCGTCCTCGTGTCGGTCTACTGGGTGAACCGCGCGGTGATCCTGTTCGACCGCCTGATCGGCGACGGCCATTCGGCGGCGATCTTTCTCGAGTTCACCGCGCTGTCGCTCCCGAACGTGATCCGGCTGGTCCTGCCGATGGCGGCCTTCGCCGCCACCACCTACGTCACGAATCGTCTCGCCTCAGACAGCGAACTGGCAGTGGTGCAGGCGACCGGCTATTCGCCGTGGCGGCTGGCGCGGCCGGTGCTGATCTTCGGCGTGATCGTGATGGCGATGATGCTGGTGCTCAGTCACGTTCTCGTGCCGGCCTCGCTCAAGCAGCTGCGCGAGCGCGAGGGCGACATCGCCGGTTCGGTGTCGGCGCAGCTTCTGCGCGAGGGCCAGTTCCTGCATCCCTCGGACGACGTGACCTTCTTCATCCGCGAGATCACCCAGGACGGCCAGTTGCGCGACGTGTTCCTGTCGGACCGCCGGCAGGAGGGGCGCGCGGTCACCTACACGGCCGACACCGCCTACGTCCTGCGCGAGGACGGCGCGATGAATCTGGTCATGCTGAACGGCCTCGCACAGACCTTCGTGGCGGCGGACGACCGGCTGTCGACCACCACCTTCTCCGACCTCACATACGATGTCAGCGGGCTGATCGACGGCGGCGGCAGCCGGCGGCCGCGCACCTACGCGATGTCGACGGCCGACCTGCTGCTGCGGACCGAGGAGATGGCGGATATCGCCGACGACAGCGTCGGCGAGGTGCTCGAGGAGGCGCACGGGCGGTTCCAGCAGCCGCTCCTGGCCGTGGTCGCGGCGGTCATGGGCTACGCCGCGCTGATGCTGGGCGGATTCTCGCGCTTCGGGCTCGGGCGGCAGATCGTGCTGGCGATCTTCCTGCTCGTGCTGGTCAAGCTGGTCGAGAGCGCGGTGACCGCTCCGGTGCGCTCGAACGGCGCGCTCTGGCCGCTGGTCTATCTGCCCTCGGTCGTGGGGCTCGGGATCGCGGCCGTGCTCCTGCATCTCGCCAGCCGGCCGTTCCGGCGCCGGCGCGGCATGGCGGAGGTGGCGGCGTGACTCTGCACCTCTATTTCGCGCGCCGGTTCCTGATGGTCTTCCTCGGCCTTTTCACGGTGTTCGTCCTGTTTCTCGGGCTACTGGACCTCGTCGAGCAGCTGCGCCGCTTCGACGGCGAGGTGGCGTTCGGGCGGGTCGCGCTGCTGACCGCGCTGAACGCGCCCGCCTCGCTCTACGAGATGCTGCCGCTGGTCATGATCCTGTCGTCCATCGCTGTGTTTCTCGGATTGTCG
The DNA here is from genome assembly GCF_900172265.1 of Roseivivax jejudonensis. Classification (GTDB taxonomy): domain Bacteria; phylum Pseudomonadota; class Alphaproteobacteria; order Rhodobacterales; family Rhodobacteraceae; genus Roseivivax; species Roseivivax jejudonensis. The sequence continues at coordinate 308,794 of NZ_FWFK01000002.1, forward strand.
CGGTCCTCGGAACTCGTGGTGGCCAGGGCGGCGGGGCGCTCGGGCCTGGTGGCGCTGGTCGGGCCGTCCATCGTCGCGCTGCTGGTCGGGATGGCGGCGGTCGCCGTGGGCAACCCGATCGTCGCGGCGACCTCGCAGCGCTACGAGGCGATGTCCGAGCAGGTCTCGAACGGGGACACGGGCGTGCTGTCGATCGGGTCCGAAGGGCTCTGGCTGCGGCAGGGCGACAGCAGCGGGCAGACGGTGATCCAGGCGGCGCGCGCCAATGCCGACGCGACCACGCTCTTCGACGTGACCTTCGTGACCTACGACCGCGATGTCGGGCCCGTGCGCCGCATCGCTGCCGAAGCGGCGGAACTCGGCGACGGCGCGTGGGAGCTGCGCGACGCCAAGTCCTGGCCGCTGACGCCGGGGATCAACGCCGAGGCGCGGGCGGAGCGGTTCGAGACGCTGGACGTCGCGACCACGCTGACGCGCGAGAACATCCGCGACCGCTTCGGCCGGCCCTCGGCCGTGGCGATCTGGGCCCTGCCCGACTACATCGCCGATCTCAACCGCGCGGGGTTTTCGGCACGGCGCCACGTCGTGTGGTTCTGGATGGAAATGGCGCGCCCGCTCTTTCTGGTGTCGCTGGTGCTTCTGGGCGCGGGCTTCACCATGCGGCACTCGCGGCTCGGCCGCACGGGCCTGTCGGTGCTGTCGGCGGTGCTCGTCGGCTTCGGGCTGTACTACATCCGCAACTTTGCGCAGATCCTGGGCGAGACCGGGCAGATCCCGGCGCTTCCGGCGGCCTGGGTGCCACCGGTCGCGTCTTTGCTGCTCGCGCTCGGGCTGATCCTGCAACGGGAGGACGGATGAGACGTCGGATGCGATTGGCCTGGGTCTGCGCGCTGGCGATGAGCCTCGCCGTGCCCGCCGCGGCACAGGACGACGCGCCGGGTGGCGCCGCGCTTCTCGTCGCCGACAGCGTGACCGTCGAAGACCAAAGCCGCCTCGTCGCCACCGGCAATGTCGAGGCGCTCTTTGACGGCGCACGCCTGGAGGCGCGGCGCATCGTCTACGACCAGGAGACCGGTGCGCTCGAGATCGAGGGGCCTCTGCGACTCACCGATCCCGACGGCAATGTCCTCGTGGCCGATCGCGCGGAGCTCGACCGTGAGTTCGAGAACGGGCTTCTGCGCGGCGCCCGGCTCGTTCTGGACGAGCAGCTGCAACTGGCCTCGGTCGAGGCGCAGCGCGTCGGCGGGCGCTACACCGCGATGAGCAAGGTGGCCGTGACCTCCTGCCAGGTCTGCGGGCCGAACGAGACCCCGCTCTGGCAGATCCGCGCCAGCCGGGTCGTCCACGACGAGGACGCCCGGCAGATCTATTTCGACGACGCGCAGTTCCGCGTGCTGGACGTGCCGGTGATCTACTTTCCCCGGCTGCGCATTCCCGACCCGACGCTGGAGCGCGCGCAGGGCTTCCTCACGCCTTCGATCCGCAGCTCGACCCTGTTGGGCTTCGGCATCAAGGTGCCGTACTTCGTGCCGCTCGGGCAAAGCCGCGACCTGACCTTCACGCCCTACCTGTCGCCGGTGACGCGGACGCTCGAGACCCGCTACCGCCAGGCGTTCCGCTACGGCGAGATCGAGCTGAACGGTGCCGTCAGCCAGGACACGCTCGAGTCGGACACGACGCGCGCCTACCTCTTCGCCGAGGGTACGTTCCGCCTGCCGCGACGCTTCCGGCTGGACTTCGATCTCGAGACCACCTCGGACGAGGCGTACCTGAACGACTACGACTACTCCGGGTCCGACCGGCTCGACAGCGCGATCACGCTCAGCCGGACGACGCCGCTGAGCTATTTCGAGGCGGAGTTCATCCACTACCAGACCTTGCGCGACGAGGAGCGCAACGCCACGCAGCCGACGCTGGTGCTGCATTCGGAGTACGAGCGGCGTATCCCCGGGCTCTGGGGTGGCGAATTGCGGCTGGGCAGCGTGGCGCAGGGGCATTACCGCTATTCCGACACGCCGTTCGACGGCGACGACGAGGACATGATCGTCGACGGGCGCGACGTGGCGCGAGCCACGGTCGAGGCGTCGTGGCGCCGGACCTGGACGCTGACCGGCGGCCTGCGCGCGGGGCTCACGACACAGCTCTGGGCCGACCGCTTCGAGATCCGGCAGGACGACACGGCGGCCCGCAGTGCGTCGCAGCTGACCCCCGCGATCGCGGGCGAGCTGCGCTGGCCGTGGACGCGCAACGGGCCGGGAGGCGGCCAGTCGCTGATCGAGCCGGTATTCCAGACGGCGTGGACCGGCGGCAGCCGGCCGGACATCCCCAACGACGAAAGCACGCGCGTCGAGTTCGACGAGGGCAACCTGCTCGCGCTGTCGCGGTTTCCCGCGGCGGACCGGCGCGAGCGCGGCCGTGTGTCTGCGGCGGGGCTGCGCTTTGCGCACACAGCGCCCGAGGGCTGGTCGACCGGATTCACGCTCGGGCGGGTCTGGCGCGAGGATGCCGATCCCGCGCTGACCTCCTCCTCGGGCCTCGACGAGGAACAGTCGGACTACCTGCTGGCCGGATACCTCGCGACCAACGAGGGAATCGCCTTTTCGGCGCGGTCACTCCTCGACCAGGCGGAGGGACGCGTGACCAAGGCCGAGGCCCGGATGACCTGGACCAACATGCGCATGGATATCGAGGCGTCCTACCTGCTCGTTGCGCGGGACGCGGCCGAGGCCCGCGACAGCGCGACCTCCGAATGGAGCTTCGACGGCGCCTACGATTTCGGCCGGGAATGGTCGGGCGAGGTGTTCGGCCGCTACAACCTCGTCGAGGACACCTTTGCCCGGGCCGGTCTGGGCGTCACCTGGGAGAACGAATGCGTGAGCGCGAACTTCACCGCGGAGCGCCGTTTCGCCTCCTCAACCAACCTCGAACCATCGACCGATTTCGGCTTGACCGTCGCGCTGAAGGGCTTCAGCACCGGCGGCAGCGCGAAGGAGTATCGCCGCACATGCCAGTCTTTCTGACCCGTCTTCTGTCCCTTCTCCTGCCGCTCGTCGCCGCACTGACCGTGGTGCCCTCCACCGGCGCGGCGCAGAACCTGTTCGCCCCGGCGATCCGGGTGAACGAGCAGGTGATCACCAATTACGAGCTGTCTCAGCGGATCCGGATGCTCGAGGTACTGAATGCGCCCGGCGACCCGGAGGAGACCGCGCGCGAAGACCTGGTCGACGATCGCCTGCGGCTTGCCGAAGCGCGGCGCGCCGGGATCCAGGTGACCGAGCAGGAGATCCTCGAGGGGATGGAGGAATTCGCCGGTCGCGCAGATCTCAGCCGCGAGGAGTTCCTCACCGCGCTCGCGCAGGGCGGCGTAGAGGAACAGACCTTCCGCGACTTCGTGCGCGCGGGCGTGGCGTGGCGCAACTTCGTGCGCCAGCGCTTCCCGTCCGAGGTGGACGTTGCCGAAATCGAGGTCGACCGCGCCATTGCCGGCGACGGCACCGGGTCGAACCTGCGCGTGCTGCTGTCGGAAATCATCATTCCGGCCCCGCCTCAGGAAGCCGCGCGCGCCCGCGCCGTGGCCGAGGAAATCTCGACCTACACGAGCGAGGCGCAATTCTCGTCCGCCGCGCGGCAGTATTCCGCGACCCGCTCGCGCGAGAATGGCGGTCGCCTTCCGTGGCAGGACATCACCGAATTGCCGCCGGGCCTTCGCCCGATCATCCAGCGCCTGTCGCCGGGCGAGGTGACCGATCCGCTGCCGATCCAGAACGGCATCGCCCTGTTCCAGCTGCGCGGGCTCGAGGAAACCGGCTACGACGCGCCCGAAGTGGCCCAGGTGGACTACGCCGCCTACTACATCCCCGGCGGGCTGTCGGCCGAGGCGCAGGCGCGCGCGCGAGTCGTCACCAGCGAAGTCGACCGGTGCGACGACCTCTACGGCGTCGCGCAGGGCCAGCCGGCGGGCGTGCTCGACCGGCGCCAGGCCGCCCCCGCGGAGCTTCCGACCGACGTGGCGTTCGAGCTGTCGAAGCTCGATCCGGGCGAGACATCGGCGGCGCTGACGCGAAACAACGGCCAGACGCTCATGCTGCTGATGCTGTGCTCGCGCGACCGCGAAGTCATCGCCGACCGGGACGCACGCGACGAACGGCGAGAGGAGATCGGGCTCGAACTTCGCAACCAGCGCGTCGGGCAACTGGCCGAACGCTATCTCGCGGAGCTGCGCGCCAACGCCCGCATCGTCGAGGAATGAGTCCCGCGCCGATCGCCATGAGTTGCGGCGAGCCATCGGGCATCGGCCCCGAGCTTGCCGCTGCGGCGTGGGAGATCCTCGGCGCGACGGTTCCGTTTGCCTATATCGGCGACCCCTCCCATCTGCCCGAGGGCACGCCGATCGCGGAGATCTCGGCGATCGGCGATGCCGCCGACGCGGCGGCAGACGCCGTGCCGGTCCTGCCGATGGCCTTCGGCGGCGCGCGCGTGCCCGGCGCGCCGCAGGCGGGACAGGCCTCCAAGGTCGTCGCGGCGATCGACCGCGCGATCGAACTGGCCGGCGAAGGCCGCGCCGCGGCGATGTGCACGCTGCCCATCCACAAGAAGGCGCTGGCCGACGGGGCCGGCTTCGCCTTTCCCGGCCATACCGAGTATCTTGCCGATCGCGCCGGGGTCGACCGCGTGGTGATGATGCTCGCCTCCGACCTGCTGCGGGTGGTACCGGCCACGATCCACATTCCGCTCGCCGAGGTGCCGCGCAACCTGCGCACGGACGGGCTTGAGCGGACCATCCGCATCACGCACGACGGTCTTCGTCGGCTGTTTCGCATCGAACACCCGCGGATCGCGGTCGCCGGACTTAATCCCCATGCGGGCGAAGGTGGCCGGATGGGGCGCGAGGAGATTGAGATCATCGGCCCTGTGATCGAGAAACTCGTGGCCGACGATATCGACGTGACCGGACCGCATTCTGCCGACACGCTGTTTCACGCGGCGGCGCGCGCCCGCTACGACGTGGCGATCTGCATGTACCACGATCAGGCGCTCGTCCCGATCAAGACGCTCGATTTCGATCGCGGGGTGAACGTCACGCTTGGGCTGCCGTTCATCCGGACGTCGCCCGACCACGGCACCGCGCTCGACATCGCTGGCAAGGGCGTCGCAAATCCGAGCTCCACCGTCGAGGCGCTGCGCCTCGCGTGGCGGCTGGCCGGCGGACAGTGTTGAAACCCCTGGCATCCCGTATGCCCCGAGCCGTCGTGACGTTCATCAATCGGAGCGCACGCCATGGCGATCGATGACCTGCCGCCGCTGCGCGAGGTCATCGCGCGCCACGGCCTGTCGGCGCGCAAGGCGCTGGGACAGAATTTTCTGCTCGATCTGAACCTGACGGCAAAGATCGCCCGCGCGGCCGGCGATCTCGGCAACCGCGACGTGCTCGAGGTGGGACCGGGACCCGGCGGCCTGACCCGCGGGCTTCTGGCCGAGGGCGCTCGCAAGGTTCTCGCGGTCGAGAAGGATCCTCGCTGCCTGCCTGCGCTCGAAGAGATCGCCGCGGCCTATCCCGGCCGGCTGGAGGTCGTCGAAGGCGACGCGCTGCGGATCGATCCCGCGGCGCACCTCGATCGGCCTTACGCCGTTGCGGCGAACCTGCCTTACAATGTCGGGACGGAGCTGCTGGTGCGCTGGCTTACACCCGCGTCATGGCCGCCTGACTGGTCATCGCTGACACTGATGTTCCAGCGCGAGGTGGCCGAGAGGATCGTCGCGGCGCCGGGATCGAAGACCTACGGCCGGCTCGCCGTTCTGTCGCAGTGGCGGACCGACGCGCGGATCGTGATGTCGCTGCCGCCCGGAGCGTTCACTCCGCCGCCGAAGGTATCGTCGGCGGTGGTGCACCTGACGGCCCTGCCCGCGCCGCGTTTCCCGGCCGATCCGAAAGTGCTGGAGCGCGTTGTCGCCGCCGCGTTCAACCAACGCCGCAAGATGCTTCGCGCCGCATTGAAGGGCCTTCATCCGGATATCGAGACAATGCTCGCCGAGGCCGGCCTGGAGCCGACCGAGCGCGCCGAGCAGGTACCGCTGGAGAAATTCTGCGCCCTCGCGCGGGCCTTCGCGGCGCGCCGCTGAAACGGAGATCGCCGCGGCCTACTCGGCCGCGCGCGTCGTGTCGGAGGCTGTTGCGTCGCCGCCGTCCCCTTCGGATTGCTGCGCCGAATCGTCGCTCTGAGCCTTCTTGGGCTTCGACGCGCGCCGTCGTGGTTTGGGCTTCGGCGCCTCTTCGGCCGGTGCGTCGGAGGATTGAGCCTCGGCTGCGTTCTCCGGCGTTTCGACGAGGCCGGAGCCGTCATCACCTTCGGAGAAATCCACCACGTCATCACTTCGGCTGCGCGCGTCGTCGCCGCCGCGAGTGTTTTGCTGGGAGCGATCGTTGCCGTCTTGGCCGCCGCTCTGGGCATTGGCATTCTGGCTCTTGTCCTGGCCGCCGCCCTGCCCCTTGTCGGACCCGCCGCCATCCTGGCGGCCGTCGGCGTCCTGCTTGTCCGCGCGGTCGCGATCGCGTTGCGCCTGACGCTCGCGGTTCTCGCGTTCCTGCTGCTCGCGCCGCTGATCCTGTTCGCGCTGAGCCTCGGACAGCAGACGCAGATAATGCTCTGCATGCTGCTGGAAGTTCTCGGTGGCGACGCGGTCATTGGCCAACTGCGCATCGCGCGCGAGCTGGTTGTACTTGTCGATGATCTGCTGCGGCGTGCCGCGCACCTTGCCGTCCGGCCCGGAGCTGTCGAACACGCGGTTGACCACGTTGCCGATGTTGTTCCGGTTGCGGTTCGACTTGGACCGCGAGCGTGATTTGGAAGATCGCATTTGAGAGTGTCAGCCCTGTTTGTGACTGGTCGCTTGGGTGATCTGCGGCGGCGTTGCGTTCTGGGCGAGTAAGCGCCCGTCCGGCCGGATCACGTCTCTGTCTGGCTTACCGTCGAGCGGGACCGCACGCCGTCCTCGGGCTCGACTGATCATGAGTAAACATGTCGCGACCGAGTTTACAACCCGAAACCCCGAAAAATGCTCATCGAGCAGCGTCTTGGGGCCATATTCCCGCGATGACCCGGTCCCGTCCATCGAGATCGCGCAGGATTTCAATCCCTTCAACACCGGTAGAGGCGAAGATTTCGCGCACCGCCTCCCCCTGGGTTGCGCCGATTTCCACCAGAAGGCGCCCGCCCGGCATGAGGTGCGCCGGCGCCGCCCTGGCGATGGCGCGATAGGCGGTCAGCCCATCACGCTGGTCGGTCAACGCGATCGCGGGCTCGTGGTTCCTGACCTCGGGCGCCAGACCCGCCATCTCGTCTGCCGCGATATAGGGCGGGTTCGAGACGACGAGGTCGAACCGCGCGCCGGGCGAAAGTTGCGCCGTCCAGCTTCCGAGGCGAAGATCGGCACGGTCCCGAAGCCCGAGCCGCGCGGCGTTCTCCGCCGCGATCGCGAGCGCCGCCTCGGACACGTCGGTGCCGATGCCGGTGGCGGTCGGCCGCTCCGCGAGGAGCGACAACAGGATGCACCCCGAGCCCGTGCCAAGATCGAGCAGGCGGGAAAACGGCGCCTGGAGCGCCGCGGCGATCAGGGTCTCGGTTTCGGGGCGGGGATCGAGGACGTCGGCGGTGACCCGGAACTCCCGCCCCCAGAAAGCGCGGAGGCCGGTCAGGTGGCTCAGTGGCACGCGCGCCGCCCGGCGGTCCACCAGCGCCTCGAAACGCGCCGCGGCATCTTCGGGCACCGGATCGGCGAGAGCGAGCGTCAACCGTGCCGGCGGCACTGCGAGCGCGTGTGCGAGCAGACGACGGGCATCGCGGGCGGGATCAGGAATGCCGGCCGCCTCCAACCGTCGGGCGGCCGCGGCCAGCGCATCGCGGCCGATCACGCCTGCATCTCGGCCAGTTGCGCCGCCTGCGCATCGGCGGTCAGCGCGTCGATCACCTCGTCCAGATCCCCGGCCATGACCTGATCGAGCTTGTAGAGCGTCAGGTTGATGCGGTGATCGGTCATCCGCCCCTGCGGGAAATTATAGGTCCGGATCCGCTCGGAGCGGTCGCCGGAGCCGACCTGCGTCTTGCGAAGGCCTGAACGCGCCTCGGCGGCGCGCTGGCGTTCGATGTCGAACAGCCTCGCGCGCAGAACGTTCATCGCGATCTCGCGGTTGCGGTGCTGCGACTTCTCGGACGACGTGACGACGAGCCCGGTGGGCACGTGTGTGATCCGCACCGCGCTGTCGGTGGTATTGACGTGCTGCCCCCCGGCGCCCGACGATCGCATCGTGTCGATCCGGAGGTCCGCAGGATCGATCTCCACGTCCACCGCCTCCGCCTCGGGCAGGACGGCAACCGTCGCGGCCGAGGTGTGGATCCGCCCGCCGCTTTCGGTCGCCGGGACGCGTTGCACCCGATGCACACCGCTTTCGAACTTCAGCCGGGCAAACACGTTCTCGCCCGAAATCCGCGCCACGAGTTCGCGCAGACCGCCGATTTCGGTCGGCTGTTCCTCGATCACCTCGAACCGCCAGCCCTGCGCTTCGGCATGGCGCATGTACATCCGCTGAAGATCCGCGGCGAAAAGCGCCGCCTCCTCGCCGCCGGTGCCGGGGCGGATCTCGAGGATCGCCGGACGCGTATCGGCCGCATCCCGCGGCAAGAGCGCGAGCTGCAGAGCGTGCTCCGCCTCCGGCAACTCGGCCTGAAGTCGCGTCAGTTCTTCGGCGGCCAGTTCCGCCACCTCGGGATCTTCGCGCATCGCCTCGGCCTCGGCGATACCGGTGCGCAGCGCGCGCCATTCGGCGATGCGCTCGACCACGGGTTTCAGCTCGGCATACTCGCGACCGAGCGCCGCGATGTCGCCGCGGCCTTCGGCCATGCAGGCTTCGAGGTATTCGAACCGGTCGACGATCTGGGCAAGGCGCTCTTCGGGGATCATGCGCGGTGCTGTCACCGATCGACGCGCTTTGGTCAAGCGGGCGGGCGTGCTAGCCTGACCGGATGATCCGGGCGCTCGTCCTTCTGTGCAGCCTGCCTCTGCCCGCATGGGCCGGAGAGGCCGAACCGGCACGCGGGCTCGACTGCTACTGCACCGACAGCATCGGCGACCGCGTGGAGCTGGGCGAGGTGATCTGCCTCAGCGTGGGCGGCCGGGACTTCACGGCGCAGTGCCAGATGTCGCTCAACGTGCCGATGTGGCGCGAAGTGTCCGAGGGCTGCGTCGCGGCGGCGCTGCCGCGCCGGGCCGCGGCGCGCCTCGCCGCCCTTCGTGGCACGGACTAGCGCCTCAGCCTTCGGCCGTGCCGATCTGTTGCAGCCAGCCCTCGACCCGGTCGCGGTTCACCCCGAGATCGGACTGCCCGAAACGCGCCCGCGCCCAGAGCTCGATCACGTCGTCCTTGCGCTCGATCGTGGTGTAGTCGGGAAAGCCCATCCATTTGGACCGGGTGACGTATGTCGCGCGCCCGTCCTCCGGCCCGCCGGTCAGGAGTTCCGTCCGCGGCGTGGCGAGCACGATGGCGTGCAGCCGTTCGAGCGTGTCCTCGCCGGCCGGGATCCGGCGGCGCACGCCGTTGGCGAGATCCTGATCCGCCGTCACTTGCGGATCGACATGCCAGGTGTCCGGGTCGGAGGGCGCGAAACGGATCCACGCCAGCCCGGCGATCACCACGACGATTATGAGCCAGAACACCATTCGCACGCCGACTTTCCCTTGTTGCGCGGCCCTCGGCCACGCTGCTGAAACCTGACCGCGCTAGCCGCGCCGGCGCGTCCATCCCCACAGACAGAGGATCTCCATCGCCACATGCGCGCCAGCTACCGCCGTCGCCCCGGTCGTATCGTATTGCGGCGAGACCTCAACCACGTCGCCCCCCACGATGTCGAGACCGGCGATCTCCCGCAGGACGATCGCCGCCTGGCCCGACGTCAGCCCGCCCCAGACCGGCGTGCCGGTTCCCGGCGCGAAGGCCGGGTCGAGCGCGTCGATGTCGAAGGTCAGATAGCACGGCCCCTGCCCCGCAACCTCGCGGATCCGCTTGGCGATGGCGTCGGGCCCGGTGCGGTGCACATCGGGCGCGTCGAGGATCGTCACACCCATCGTGTCCGGGTTCTCGGTCCGAATGCCCACCGCGACAGAGCGCGCCGGGTCGATCAGCCCCTCGCGCACGGCCTTGTAGACGAAGGTGCCGTGGTCGATCCGGTCGGGATCGTCGTCGACCCAGCTGTCGGAATGGGCATCGAACTGGATCAGGCCCAGCGGCCCGTGCCGCGCGGCGTGCGCACGCAGGAGCGGCAGCGTGACGAAGTGATCGCCGCCGAGCGTCAGCATCGCCGAACCGGCCTCGAGGATGCCGCGTGCATGCGCCTCGATCGCCGACGGCACATCCGAAACCTTGGCGTAGTCGAAGGCCATGTCGCCGTAATCGACGACATCGAACGCCTCGAGCGGGGAATAGCCCCACCCATAGGGCGGATCGTAGGGCTGCAGCGTCGAGGCCTCGCGCACGGCCCGCGGTCCGAACCGGCATCCTGGCCGATTGGTCACCGCCTGATCGAACGGAATGCCCGTAACTGCGATGTCGACGCCGGACAGATCCTTGGTGTAGCGCCGCCTCAGGAAAGACGTCGCACCCGCAAAGGCATTCTCGAACGAAAGGCCACGCGCTTCTGGCCGGGTGAAGGCGTGATCGATCTGTGTCTTCGCGTCTTCGAGCGCCATCCCGCGGGCCTCCGTTGAGCGTGTCGGCGCCAGTGTAGAGGCGTCCGCGCCGGCAGATGCAAGGGGTGCGCTCCGCGGCCCGCCGCGCTCAGGCGGCGCTGCCGTGCCGGCGCTCGACCAGCCGCGCCAAGAAGGTCGCGCCGATCGGGGCGACCTCGTCGTTGAAGTCGAACTTCGGGTGGTGAACCGACGGGCCGCCCCCCTGCCCCAGCTTCACGTAGGCGCCGGGCCGCGCCTCCAGCATGTACGAGAAGTCCTCGGACCCCATGACCGGCGCGACCTCGGGGCGGACCGCGCTGTCGCCCGCGACGTCGCGGGCCACCTCGACGGCAAAGGCCGTCTGGTCGACGTGGTTCACCGTGGCCGGATACGACCGGTCGTAATCGATGTCGGCGGTGACGCCGTAGCTCGCCGCCTGCCCCGCCACGATCTCGCGCAGGCGCCGCTCCGCAAGGTCACGCAGGGCGGCATCGAAAGTCCGCACGGTGCCGGCGAGACGCGCACGCTCGGGGATGACGTTCGTCGCGGACCCCGCCTCGACGACGGTGAGCGACACGACGATCCGAGCCAGCGGATCCGCATTGCGCGACACGATTGTCTGCAGCGCCTGGCCGATACCGAGCGCCGCCGGAATCGGGTCGATGGTGCCGTGCGGGCGCGCGGCGTGGCCGCCGCGTCCGGTCAGCACGATCTCGAAATCGTCGACGGCGGCCATGATGGGCCCGGGGCGCGTGGAGAGGACCCCGGCGCCGGCCCCCGGATCGGTGTGGATGGCATAGACTTCCTCGATGCCGAAGCGGTCCATGATCCCGTCCTGGACCATGAGGCGCGCGCCGCCGATCATCTCTTCCGCGGGCTGGAAGATCAGCACCACGCGGCCCGGAAAGGCCCGTGTCTCGGCGAGGTAGCGCGCGGCCCCGAGGAGCATCGCTGTGTGCCCGTCGTGGCCACAGGCATGCATCCGGCCCGGAATGGTCGAGGAATGGTCGGCGCCCGTTTCCTCATGGATCGGTAGCGCGTCCATGTCCGCGCGAAGGCCCGTCACGGGGCCGGGCCCGCGTCCGTGGATCACGCCAACGACGCCGGTCTGCGCGAGCCCTTCGTGCACCTCGTCCACGCCGAAGTCGCGAAGCCGCGCCGCGACGAAGGCGGCGGTCTCGTGGCACTCGAGGCCGAGCTCGGGGTTCGCGTGGAGGTGACGCCGCCAGGCGCTCATGTCGGGCGCAAAGGCGGCGATACGGTTCAGGACGGGCATGGACATGGCCTCGGGCTTGCGGTCAGGTGCGCGCGAGCAAACGCCAGAAGCCCGGAGGACGCAATGTCGGACGACCTGATCTTCGATCCCGCCGGCGGTCTGCCGCGGCTGCGCGAGATCATGCGCCGCCTGCGCGACCCCGAAACGGGATGCCCGTGGGACGTGGAACAGACCTTCGCGTCGATCGCGCCCTACACGATCGAGGAAGCCTACGAGGTCGCCGACGCGATCGAGCGCGAGGCCTGGGGCGAGCTCAAGGGCGAGCTCGGCGACCTGCTGTTCCAGTCGGTCTACCACGCGCAGATGGCCGACGAGGCCGGGATGTTCGACCTCGACGACGTGGCGAACGCGATCGCCGACAAGATGGTGGCGCGGCACCCCCACGTTTTCGGCGCGGACTCCAACGCCAAGAGCGCGGCCCAGCAGGTCGATGACTGGGAGGCCGTGAAGGCCGCCGAGCGGGCCGACAAGGCACAGGCCGGCGTTCTCGATGGAATGGCGCTGGGGCTTCCGGCACTGACGCGCGCGGTCAAGCTTCAGAACCGCGCGGCCCGGGTCGGGTTCGACTGGCCCGCAACGGACGAGGTGATCGACAAGATCGTCGAGGAAGCGCAGGAGCTGCGCACTGCAGAGGACGCCGCGCACCGCGAGGAGGAGTTCGGCGACCTGCTCTTCGTCATGGCGAACCTTGCGCGTCACATGGGTATCGACCCCGAGGGCGCGCTGCGCGCGGCGAATGCCAAGTTCACACGGCGTTTCGGGGCGATCGAGGATGCGCTGGCCCGCGACGGCCGCACGCCCGCCGACAGCGACCTGGCCGAGATGGACGCATTGTGGGACGCGGCCAAGCGCGCGGAGAAGGCCCGAGCGGCCGAGTGACGAGGCGCCCTGCGCGGCATCACATACCACAACAGGCCCGCGTCGATTGAAGCGAGCGGACACTCGCTTGGAGCGCCGGGCCGATGCGCTGCGCGACGTTCTTGCCACGAATACATCCTGATTCCCGGCTGAAATTCGCCTTGTGTGCTCCTCTGCACTACCATTCGCGCAACGGCGGGTCCTCGCACCCGCAGACGGTACAGAGGACCACGTTACATGAGCGACACCACGCCCGACGCCCGCATGACCGCCTCCGCGCGGCGCGACGCCGTGCCGGGTCATCGCGGCGCCGTCCACGCGGAACGCCCGCGTCACATTCCCGGTCGAAGCTGGTGGCGCATCCTCAAATCGGTCGGTCAGCACGTGGTGGAGCACAACATCTCGGTCATCGCGGCCGGCGTTGCATTCTATACGCTGCTCTCGATCTTCCCTGCCTTCACCGCCTTCATCTCGCTCGCGGGCTATGTCCTCGATCCGTCGGACCTCACCGCGCAACTCGAACAGCTCGTGTCTCTGCTGCCGCAGGATGCCGCGCGGATCATTCAGGACCAGGTGCTGGAGGTGACGGGCGGCGACCAGACAGCCACCGGTCTGGCGGCGCTCCTAGCGTTGTCGCTGGCGCTCTACGGCTCCGTGCGAGGGGTAAAGACGCTTATGGCCGGCATGAACGTCGCCTACGGCGAACGGGAAAAGCGCAACATCATCATGCTGAACCTCTGGGCCATCGCGCTGATGATCGTGCTGATCGTGGGCGTCGCCCTCGCGCTGAACGCGATCGTCGTCATTCCGGCGGTCATGAGCTTTATCGGCCTGAGCTTCGGGCTCGACATCCTTCTGCGGGTGCTCAAATGGGTGATCCTGTTCGGCCTCGTCGTATTCGGGCTGTCGCTGCTCTACCGCTTCGCGCCGTCGCGGCGGCAACCGAAATGGCGCTGGGTGTCGCCGGGCGCGCTCGTCGCGGCGATCCTTTGGATGGTCGGCACGATCGGCTTCTCGATCTACGTCCAGAACTTCGGCAGCTACAACGAGACCTACGGCACGCTCGGCGGGGTCATCATCCTGCTGACCTGGCTCTGGCTCTCTGCCTTCATCGTGCTGCTCGGGGCAGAGTTCAACGCCGAGATCGAACATAACACGAGCGTCGACACGACCGTCGGGCGAGACCGTCCGATCGGCAAACGCGGAGCGGTCAAGGCCGACACGGTGCCCGAGGACATGAGCGCCGAATCCGCTGAACGAGACGGCTCCGATCCGTATGCCGAAAGGTCGAGCGCCTCGTGACCCGACGCGAAGGCGGGTGGAACGGCCTGCGACCCGGACATGGCACCTGACCGGTCGTGGGGCGATAGCCTGTCACCGGAGGATGTCGCGCCATTCAGACAAGCGCACCGGACACCGTGCGAACCGGACCGACCGCCCGAAACGCGACGGGGCGGATCCCGTTTCCAGGATCCGCCCCGCGCGGTCGTGAACCTGATGCCCTTTCAGGCCGTCAGGTCGCGTCCTTGATGAACTTCACGGCGTCGCCGAAGGTCTGGATGGTCTCGGCCGCATCGTCGGGGATCTCGATCCCGAACTCCTCTTCGAAGGCCATGACCAGCTCGACCGTGTCGAGGCTGTCTGCGCCGAGGTCGTCGATGAACGAGGCGTTCTCGACCACCTTCTCTTCCTCGACGCCGAGATGCTCGACCACGATCTTGCGCACGCGATCTTCGATGTCGCTCATGTTGTCATCCTCACAATGCTTTCGGACCTCTCGGGCCCTGTCTTCCCTTGCCCTTGGCGCGGGCCGTTCCTGTCGTGCCCGTCACCGGGCGGCGCCTCTCCCGCGCTGTCCCCCGGGGGCGAGGGTCCGGGACATTGACCCGGAAAATGCAGTCCCGGAGCCAAAGCTGCGAGCGCCTATAGCACATGGATCGGTGATGGCAAACGCTTTCCCCGGCAGCGTTTCGGGCCTCGTTACAGCATGGCCATGCCGCCGTTCACATGGAGTGTCGCACCCGTCACGTAGCCCGCCTCGACGCTCGAAAGATAGAGGACCGCCGCCGCGATCTCGGTCGGCGTTCCCATCCGGTCGACCGGGATCTGCGACAGGAGCTGCGCCTTCTGATCCTCAGTGAGCTTGTCGGTCATCGCCGTCTCGATGAAGCCCGGCGCGATGACGTTCACGGTCACGCCGCGGCTCGCGACTTCCTTGGCGAGCGATTTCGACATGCCGACGAGACCGGCCTTCGCAGCGGCGTAGTTCGCCTGACCGGGGTTGCCCGTCGCGCCGACGATCGAGGAGATATTGACGATGCGGCCCCAGCGCGACTTCATCATGCCGCGCAGCATGCCTCGCGTCAGGCGGAAGGCCGCCGTCAGGTTCACGTCCATGACTTGCGTGAACTCGTCGTCGGTCATCCGCATGAAAAGGTTGTCGCGGGTGATCCCGGCATTGTTGACGAGGATGTCCACCCCGCCCATAGCCTCGGCCGCCTGTTTCGGCAGTGCCGCGATCGCATCCGGATCCCCGAGGTTGCACGGCAGGACATGGGCGCGTCCGCCGAGCGTTTCGGCCAGCTCCTTGAGCGGTGCCTCACGCGTGCCCGAGAGCCCCACGTCGGCGCCCGCCTCGCACAGGGCTTGCGCCACGGCGCCGCCGATGCCGCCCGAAGCGCCTGTCACCAATGCACGCTTTCCGGTCAGGTCGAACATTGTCTCACTCCCTCTGAACTCGTATCGCCGCGGGTCGGGCGAGAGCCGACGGTCTCAGCCCTGCGCCGCCGCGGCAGCGGCGACATCGTCGGGCGTGCCGACGTTGCGCGTGGCGAGATTGCGATCGATGCGCTTTGCCATGCCCGACAACGCCTTGCCTGCGCCGACCTCCCAGATCTCGGTCACACCCTGTCCGGCCATCCACGCGACACTCTCGCGCCAGCGCACGGCCCCGGTGATCTGCTGCACGAGCAGCTCGCGGATCGTCTCGGGGTCCGATACCGCCTCTGCCCGCACGTTGGGCACGACCGGCACGCTCGGACCCGAGATCGTCGCCTGCGCCAGCGCCTCTTTCATGATCCGGGCCGCAGGCTCCATCAGCGCGCAGTGGAACGGCGCAGAGACCGGCAGCATCATCGCCCGCTTCGCGCCCTTGTCCTTGGCGATGCCGACCGCGCGTTCGACCGCGGCCTTGTTGCCGGAGACCACGACCTGTGCGGGATCGTTGTCGTTCGCGGCCTCGCAGACCTCGCCCTCGGCGGCCTCCTGCGCCACGGCGCGCACCGTCTCGAGGTCGAGCCCGAGGATCGCGGCCATCGCGCCGGTGCCGACCGGCGTTGCCTCCTGCATCGCGCGACCGCGAATCCGCAGAAGCCATGCGCAATCGGTCAGGCTGAGCGCGCCGGCGGCGGCGAGGGCGGAATATTCGCCGAGCGAGTGCCCTGCGACGAATGCGGCATCGGTGACCTTCACGCCCTCGGCCTCGAGCGCGCGCAGAGCCGCGATCGATGTCGCCATGAGCGCCGGCTGGGCGTTCTGCGTCAGGGTCAATGTCTCGATGTCGCCGTCCCAGATCAGCGCGGAGAGTTTCTCCCCGAGCGCATCGTCGATCTCGTCGTAGACCGCGCGCGCCGCGGGGTACGCATCGGCGAGGTCGCGACCCATTCCGATGGTCTGGGCACCCTGTCCAGGGAAAACGAAGGCTCGGCTCATTGCGGGCATGTCTCCTCTACCGGCATCGCTGGAGCCGTCCCTTAGCGTTTTGAATGCGTTGGCGCAACGGATCGGCACAGATCCTGTGCGCTCGGCGCGATTGAGCCGAGGGTCCGTTTCGCTATGTCACGGCAGTGGTCGGGAATGCCGATCCGATGCCGGTCAAAACACGGAGGACTCGCCATGGCCGTCACTGACTTCGACGTCTCGAACGACACCGATCGCTACGGCGCTGTCGCGAAATTCTTTCACTGGTCGATCGCGCTCGGAATATTCGCCAATCTCGCGCTCGGCTTCATCGCCGCCTTCGTGCCGACCGACACGAGCGGACAGGTGGCGTTGAAAACGTCGCTCTTTTCGACGCACAAGACACTTGGGATCGTGATCTTCGCGCTGGCTCTCGCCCGGATCCTCTGGGCCCTGAGTCAGCCGAAACCCGCCCCGCTGCACCCCGAGCGCCGCGCCGAGACGCTCGCGGCCGCCACCGTGCATTGGCTGCTATACGGCAGCCTCGTTCTGGTGCCGCTGTCGGGCTGGATCGGTCACGCCGCGAGCGAGGGCTTCGCTCCGATCTGGTGGCCGCTCGGACAGGGCTTGCCACTCGTCCCGAAATCGACCGCGCTGGCGGAAACGGCATGGGCCGTGCACTTCGTGTTCATGTGGGTCCTTGTCGCGTCGGTGGCGCTGCATGTGGCCGGCGCACTGAAGCACCATGTGGTCGATCGCGACGCCACGCTTCGGCGCATGTGGCCCGGTGGCACGCGGGCCGGACACCCGGCGACCGCACACCAGCCGCACGCGCTTCCGGCGGTACTGGCCGTCGCGCTCTGGGCCGTGGCGCTCGGGATCGGCAGCATGGCGGGCCTGTTCCGGCAGGACGCGCAGGCGGCCGAACCGGCCGCGCTGGACGAGGTCGCGTCCGATTGGGTGGTCCAGGACGGCGAGCTTGCGATCGCCGTCATCCAGATGGGCGACGAGGTGAGCGGCGCGTTCTCCGACTGGACCGCCGACATCGACTACGAGCCCCGCGACACTCCGGGACCGGCAGGATCGGTCACCGTGCGGATCAATCTCGGCTCGCTTGCGCTCGGCTCCGTCACCGATCAGGCGACCAATCCCGCGTATCTCGCGGCCGAGGAATATCCCACGGCGACCTTCGAGGCCAATCTCGTGCGCACCGACGACGGGCACGTGGCCGAAGGCACGCTCACCCTGAAGGGCGAGACGGTGCCGGTCACCCTGCCCTTCGACCTGACGCTTTCGGATGACACGGCCGAGATGAGCGGTGCCACGACGCTGGACCGGCGCAACTACGGGATCGGCCAGAGCATGGAAGACGAGAGCCAGGTGGGTTTCGACGTCGAGGTGCGCGTGGCGCTGACCGCGGAGCGGTCCGAGGGCGGCTCCGCCGACTAGGCAACCTGCTTCACCCGCGCCGGACCGCTTGCGTCCGGCGCGGGACCGGTGCGACATGCGGGCACTCTGCGACAGGCTGCCTCTGGCAACGGGCAGGCGTCATGCTTTTTTCCGAAGCATCACACAGAGCAACGGAGAAAAGCATGAAAAAGCTCGCAGTTTCCGCCGCGGCACTCCTCGCATTCGCCGCCCCGGCGGCGGCCGAGGTGATCGAGGTCGAGATGCTCAATCGCACCGAGGACGGCCGCAACATGGCCTTCAGCCAGGAACTGATCATGGCCGATGTCGGCGACGTCATCCGCTTCGTCCCGACCGATCGCGGCCACAATGCGCAGACCGTCGAGGGCGCGATTCCGGACGGTCAGGAGGGCATCAAGGGCCGCATCAACGAGGCTGTGGAATACGAGGTCACGGAGCCAGGCGTCAGCGCCATCATCTGCCTGCCGCACGTGACGCTCGGCATGGTGGCGGTTGTCGTCGCCGATGGTGATCTGTCGAACGCCGACGCCGTGCGCGATGCGCAAATCCGCGGTCGCTCGGGGCAGAAGGTCGATGAACTCCTGTCGCAAGCCGAGGCCGACCTCGGCAGCTGAACGCGACACGATCGACCCGAAAGAAAAGCCCCGGCAGCATCTGCCGGGGCTTTGTCATTCCGTCGCGCTGGTGTGCCGCTCAGCTCTCGCTGGCTTCGGCCTGCATCGCCTCGACCGAAAGCTCCACCTGCACCTCGTCGCTCACCGCGGGGGCGAAGGCGCCGACGTTGAAGTCAGACCGCAGAAGCGTCGTGGTTGCCGAGAATCCGGCCCACGGCTCGCCTTCCATCGGGTGCTCACCCGCCTGGTTCAGGACCGCGTCCAGAACGATCTCCTGCGTGACGCCGTTCATCGTCAGGTCGCCGGTTATCTCAGCGGTATCCTCGCCGGTCACTTCGATGCCCGTGGAGGTGAAGGTCACCATGTCCTCTTCGGTTGCGCCAAAGAAGTCGTCCGACATCAGGTGCTCGAAGCGCGCTTCCCACCCGGTCATCATCGAGCGCACCGGGAACGACACCTCGACGCTAGAATTGGCGGGATCTTCCTGATCGAACATGATCTCGCCCTCGAAGCCCGAGAACATGCCGTAGCCCGTGGAGAAGCCGAGATGGTCGTAGTGGAACACGATCTGGCTGTGCGAGCTGTCGAGCGTGTAAGGCACCGGCTCGGCGAGCGCGGCACCGGCGGGCAGAAGCGTGATGGCGGCGATAGTGACGAAACGGTTCATGGTGAGACCTCTCTGTTGCTGTCAAAAACCTGGCAGAGAGGTGCGTCCCGATCCTCGCCGATCAATGCTGCGGCGCGTCACATGTTCTGTGAGCAATTGAACAGACGTCAGTGCCGGGCCCGCGACAGTCCGATCAGCCCCAGCCCGCCGAGCGCCATGAACGCGGTCAGCCCGAGCTTGAACAACATCAGCGCCGGCAAATCCGGGTGGCGCGCCGGCACGGCCCAGAGCGCCAGCGCCGCGGCGACGAGGCCCGCCCCGACGACGAGAAACACGACACGATGCAGCGCGTGGGCCGGAGCCTCGGCCTCCGCCTCTTCGGGCGAACGATGCGGATCGTTGGCGACATGCGACATGGACGGCTCCTCGATTTCCGTACGGTCAACAATCGAGGGTCAAATCGGCAACAATCGGGCGCGATCCGGGCACGCGATGGACGCGCCCGTGACGGTGATGCGCCGCCCCTTGCGTCATGGCACGAGGCGTGTATACGGGCGGCTCCCTTCGCATCCGATGTGAACCGCGCAGTCTCTCGTGGGCAGGCGCGAAGGGTGGATCGCCTGTCCTTTGAAATGCGCCAGAATGATACGGAGACCGCATGCCGCTGTACGAGCATGTCTTTATCTCGCGTCAGGACCTGTCCAACGCACAGGCCGAGGGCCTGATCGAACACTTCTCCTCCATCCTCGCAGACAACGGCGGCACGCTCGTCGACAGCGAGTACTGGGGCGTAAAGACCATGGCCTACAAGATCAACAAGAACCGCAAGGGGCATTACGCCTTCCTGCGCACCAACGCGCCCGCCGAGGCGGTGCAGGAGATGGAGCGCCTGATGCGGCTGCACGACGACGTGATGCGCGTGCTCACGATCAAGGTCGACGAGCACGAGGAAGGCCCCTCGATCCAGATGCAGAAACGCGACGAGCGCGACGACCGTCGCCGCGACCGCCGCAACTGATCGCCAGAGAGTAGGAGCCCAACCCATGGCAGCAAAACCGTTTTTCCGCCGCCGCAAGGTCTGCCCGTTCTCCGGCGAGAACGCGCCCAAGATCGATTACAAGGACACCAAGCTGCTGCAGCGCTACGTGTCCGAGCGCGGCAAGATCGTGCCCTCGCGCATCACCGCCGTCAGCTCCAAGAAGCAGCGTGAACTGTCGCGCGCGATCAAGCGCGCCCGTTTTCTCGCGCTGCTCCCCTACGCCGTGAAGTAAGGAGAGGACCATGCAAGTCATTCTGCTGGAACGCGTGGCCAAGCTCGGGCAGATGGGCGACGTCGTCGACGTCAAACCCGGCTACGCGCGCAACTTCCTTCTGCTTCAGGGCAAGGCGCTGACCGCGTCGAAGGAAAACATCGCCCGCTTCGAAGCCGAGAAGGCGAACCTCGAGGCGAAGAACCTCGAGTCCCGCAAGGAGGCCGAAGCGGTCGGCGACAAGCTCGGCGGTGAACAGTTCATCGTGATTCGCCAGGCGTCCGACGGAGGCAACCTTTACGGCTCCGTGACGACGCGCGACGCGGCCGATGTCTGCAAGGAGGCCGGCTTCGACGTCGACCGCAAGCAGGTCATCATCCGCACGCCGATCAAGGAGCTGGGCCTGCACGAGGTCGAGGTGCACCTGCACCCCGAGGTGATCGTCGAGGTCACGCTGAACGTCGCACGGTCGCCCGAAGAGGCGGAGATCCAGAAGGCCGGCAAGTCGATTCAGGAGGTCGCGGCCGAAGAAGAGGCCCAGGCCGAATTCGAGATTTCCGAGCTGTTCGACGATATCGGCGCGGCCCAGCTCGACGAGCTGGAGACCGATGTCGAGCAGGCGTCGGACGAACCGGCCGTCCAGGAAAAGGACGAACTCGACGCTCGCCTCTCACGCGACGAGACCGCGAGCGACGACAGCGATCGCTGAGCGCTGGATCAATTTTGCTACAATTTCGGCCGTCCCGCCCTCGGGGCGGCCGATTTCGTTCAAAATCATGGACTTTGCCGGGGACGAGAACAGTCTGTCACCCCACAAACGGGTGCGAGCCGCAAACCTTTGGCTTGAAAAATTTCGCAAATTATGGCGGGTTAACACCACCAAAGAGCGAGAGACCAGTGAATTCAGTAGATAAATGTATCGGTGCGCGTGTTCGCGCGCAGCGCCAGGCGCGCGGGCTAACGCAGCGCGACCTGGGTGAGCGCCTCGGCGTGCGGTTTCAACAGATCCAGAAATACGAGAGCGGCCAGAACCGGATTTCGGCCGCCCAGATGTGGCGAATCGCCAGCGTGCTGGACGTTTCGATCACCCACTTCTTCGAGAAGCTGGAAATCGAGACCCCGGACGATGCGGCAGAGCGCACGACACCGCCGCTCACGCCCTCGCAGACACGCGAGCTTGCCAGCATCTTTACCAATTTGGACACATCTCAGCGTGAAGCTGTCATGGCGTTCTTGCGTTCGCTTGCAACGGGCAAGGAAAACGTGACACCATCTTAAAGGAATAATCTGGGCAAACTTTTGCCGCGATCGCGTGGAAGGGTATGAGCCTTACGGAACACAAATCCAACGGCACCCGCGAGGACCACGTGATCGATTTCCTGAAGCGGATCTGCGATCAGCACGGGCTGGACGACGCGGCCTATGCTGGCGCAAATCCGATCTCCGGGCGCCTGCATGGGTTCATGACCTACGCTCCTGATTGGCAGGCGCACTACGCGAAGAACCAGTTCCACCGGATCGACCCGACGCTGATCGAGGCGCGGCGGAGCATTGCGCCCGTCGACTGGACGCGCCTCGAACCCTCCGAAAACTTTGACAAGGTGTTTCGCGACGCCCATGACTTCGGCATCGGAAGCGTGGGAATGACGATCCCCGTCCGTGGTCCATTGGGCGATGTCGGAAGCCTCAGCGTCACGTCGAAGCTCCCGCGCGAAGAGTGGATGAAGCTGCGCAAAGAGGTCGTCCATTACCTCCAGACCTACGCGGTGAACATCCACGACCAGGTGATGCGCGAAGACAAGCTGATGAGCGCGTTGACCGATCACGCGCTCTCCACACGCGAGGTGGAGATCCTTCAATGGATCGCCGCCGGCAAGAGCCAGAGCGACATCGGCGATATCCTGTCGATCTCTCACCGTACGGTCGAGGTTCACCTGCGCTCCGCGCGGACGAAACTCAACGCTCTGACGACCGCTCAGGCCATCGGCCGAGCCATCGCACGCGGGCTTATCTACCCGGAATAATTGCGACTCCGCGACGTCACGGCACTTGTACGGGATTCCCCGAATAGTGCCCTGTCAAGATTCATCTATGGTTAATCCCATCGTTCGGCCTGAACACTCCGGGTCGGATATCGAAACACTCATGGGATTAAGGGGTTAGCCATGATCATCGTCGTCGACGCACTCAACAAAAACCGATTCAAAGACGTTATGGAGGACATGTTCCGCTTGAGAGCGCGTGTCTTCGGAGAGCGGCTCGGCTGGGACGTGACCATCGAAGACGGCATGGAGCGCGACCAGTTCGACGATCTGGATCCGGCTTATGCAATCGGTCTCGACGATGACGGCAACGTGGTGTCCTGCGTCCGGGCGCTGCAGACCACGGGTCCGCACATGCTGTCGGATGTCTTCGCCGACATCCTCGACGGCGAGCCGCCGATCCGCGACCCGCACATGTGGGAATCGACGCGGTTCTGCGTTGACACCAAGCGCCTGACCAGCGGCACCGGCCGCCACAGCGTGTCGCACGCCACCTGCGAGTTGATGATCGCCTCGCTCGAATCGGCCATGGACGCCGGCGTGACGGATATCGTCACGGTGATCGATCCGGTCATGAACCGCGTGCTGAAGCGGTCTGGCAATGCGCCCTACGACTATGTCGGCAAGACTGTCCCGATGGGCAAGGTGCCGGCGATGGCCGCGCTTCTCGATGCCACGCAAGAGCGCGTCGACGCGATCCGCACGTTTTCTGGCATCGAGACCAACGTGTTCATGACCGATGCCGAAGCCCGCGAACTGCGCGACTCGACGGTCGCCAAGCGCGCCGCCGACGCAGAACCAGCGCCGGCTGCCGACGCTCCGGACGCCGGGGTTTCGAGCGCCGACAGCGCCAAGCTCGAAGAGCTGATCAGCTACTGCCGCGATCAGATGCTGACCGCCCGCACCAAGTCCGAGAAGAACGCGGCACTGCGCCTTGTCACCTCGATAACCTCCACGCTTCCGGCCGCACAGCGCGATCGGCTGGAAGCGGCGCTCAAGACCGCCACGGTCTGAGCGCGCCTCACTCACGGTCACACGCGCAAACACGGAACAGAGAACAAGAAAACGGCGGCTCGAATTACCGAGCCGCCGTTCGTCGTTCTAGATCATTCGCGGCGGATCAGACCGCGTCGAGCTCGTCGAGCAGCTTCTGCAGCTCTTCCTTGGACAGCTCGTTCTCCGTTACCTGCGCCTTTTCGAGGATCACGTCCACGACCTTGTCCTCGAAAATCGGCGCACGCAGCTGCTGCTGCATCTGCTGGTTCTGCCGCACGAAGTCGAAGAACTGGCGCTCCTGCCCCGGATACTGCCGCGCCTGGTTCATGATCGCCTGGGTCATCTCGGCATCGGTGACCTGAACCTCTTCCTGATTGCCGATCTCGGCGAGCAGGAGCCCGAGGCGCACGCGGCGCTCGGCCAGCGACGTGTGCTCTTCGGTCGGTTCGATCTCGCCATGGTCGTGGCCGTGATCGTCCGGGTTTTCCTCGTGGTGGAGTTGGTGCGCGATCTGCTTGGCCTCGGCCTCCACAAGGCTCGGCGGCAGGTCGAACTGGACCTTCTCGTCGAGCACGTCGAGCAGGCGGCGCTTGACCACCTGGCGCGCGGCGCCCTGATACTCAGCCTCGAGCCGTTCGCGGATCTGACCCTTCAACGCTTCGAGATCCTCTGCCCCGAACTTCTTGGCCAGTTCATCGTCGATCTCTGCCGCGACGGGCTTCTTCACCGCCTTGACTGTCACGTCGAAGGTCGCGTCCTTGCCTGCGAGGTTCTCGGCCCCGTATTCGGCCGGGAAGCTGACCTCGACGGTCTTTTCCTCGCCGGTCTTCACGCCGACGAGCTGCTCCTCGAAGCCGGGGATGAAAGAGTTGGAGCCCAGAACAAGGGGATAATCCTCGGCGGCGCCGCCCTCGAACGGCTCACCGTCGACCTTGCCCACGAAGTCGATGACGACCTGGTCGCCGTCCTTGGACTTCACGTTGTCCTGCCGGTCCTTGTAGTCGGTCGCGGTCTCGGCAAGGTTCTTGAGCGCCTCGTCGACATCCTCGTCCGACGCCTTCGCCACCGGCCGCTCGACCGAGATGTCGGTCAGGTCGATCTCGGGCACGTCGGGAAGCTTCTCATAGTTCATCTCGACATGAACGTCGTCGCCTTCCTTCCAGTCCTCGTTGGTCATCTTGACCTCGGGCTGGAGCGCCGGGCGATCGCCGGTATCCTCGAAATGCTGGCTCATTGCGCCATCGATGGCTTCCTGCATCGATTCGCCGAGAAGCCGCTGACCGAACTGCTTCTTCAGCAGGGCCATCGGCACCTTGCCCTTGCGGAAGCCCTTCATCTCGACCGAGGGCTGCGCCTCGGCGAGCTTCTCGTTCACCTTCGCATCGAGTTCGTCGGCGCTCAGCTTGATCGCGTAGCCGCGCTTGAGTCCGTCGTTCAGGGTCTCGGTGACCTGCATCTTGCGTATTGTCCTTCCGTCATCTCGTGGTGCGGGTGAAGGGACTCGAACCCCCACGCCTCGCGGCGCCAGAACCTAAATCTGGTGCGTCTACCAATTCCGCCACACCCGCGAAAACCTGCGCGGGCGCCCCACATGGGTCGCGGGTGCCCGATTGCGGCGCTCTCTAGCAAAGCGGGATGACGAGCGCGAGCGGAAAATCCTGCACTCATAGGGCGCCGGGCGAGCCTTCGCGCGCGCCGGACGCGCTGCATCGCTCGCGGGTCACGGTGATGCATCGCAGTTGCAGTGCGCCGTGCCGTGGGAACCTTTGCGCACAAAGCCACGACTTTAACCCGATGTTGCCGTAGTTTTCGGAAAAAACGAGGCAGGAACAGCAGGATTGCGCCCATGGAACCGAAAACGGTCCGGCGCGGAGCGGGGGCCCGTGTGCCACGGCCCGGCTCCGTCGATGCCATTCACAACGCCCTGATCGCGGGCACCGAGGTCTTCACGCTCGACGGCACGCTGCCGGTCGAGGTGCTCGTCCCAGGCGATCGCGTCATCACCCGGGACGCCGGCGCCGTCGCGCTGCGCGAGGTGCGCCACCGGCACGCGGCGCTGCCGCTCGTCCGGCTGCGCGCAGGCTCTCTCGGCAATGCGCGGCCCGATCGCGATCTGGTCATGCCTGCCCGGCAGGAAATCCTCGTGCGCGACTGGCGCGCCAGCGCGCTGTTCGGACGGGCCCAAGCGCTCGTCGCCGCCCGCCGCCTCTGCGACGGGGAGTTCGTCTCGGAGATCGGCACGTGCGACGTTTCCGTCGTCGAGCTCGTCTTCGACGCGCCGCACATCGTCTATGCCGACGGGCTCGAGGTCGCGGCCGGCGCGCCCTGCCCCGCCACCGTGGCCTGATCCCCGGCTTCGGCTCAGACGCCGAGCTCGCGCAGCACTCCCGGCAGCATGCCGCACAGATCCTCGGCAATCAGGCCGGGCCCGAACCGACGCGCGCATTCCACATGCAACCAAGCGCCGGTGCCGGCAGCCTCGAGCGGGGCGATCCCGCGCGCGAGCAGCCCGGCGATCAGCCCCGCGAGCGTGTCTCCAGCGCCGGCGGTGGCGAGCCACGGAACCGACCGCTCGTAGACCGCCGCGTTCACGAGAACGCGGCCATCCGGCGCGGCGATCACCGTGTCCGCCCCCTTAAGCAGAACGACCGCGCCGCACCGGACGGACGCCGCGCGCGCGGCGTCGATGCGCGAGGCGGCCGGTCCCGACTCTGGCGTGCGCTTCAGATCCTCGGCGATATCGGGAAAGAGCCGCGCGAATTCGCCCATGTGCGGGGTCAGGACGCACCGCGCGTGAAGCTTGGAGAACAGCCGGTCAGGCGCGTCGGCAAACGCCGTCAACGCGTCCGCGTCGAGAACGGTCGCGCGCCCGGATGCAAGCGCGGCGGGAACAAGGGCGTGCGCACGCTCCGACCCGAGGCCCGGACCGAGGCAAAGAGAATTCAATCGGGGATCCTCGAGTGCCGTGTCGAGCGCCTCTGCATCATCGACCCGGCGCAGCATCACCGCCGTTTCGTGCATCGCCACTTCGAGTTGCGCCGCGCCCGGCACGCCAAGGGTCACGAGCCCCGCCCCGATGCGCAAAGCGGCGCGTGCCGACAGCCGCGCCGCGCCGGTTCGCCCGGCACCGCCCGTCAGCACCAGCGCATGACCATGATCATACTTGTGCCCCGGCCGTTTCGATACCGCTGCGAGGGTGTCCGGTTCGACGAGCCGCGCCGGCCGAGCCCCCGGCGCCGTGGCCGCCTCCAGCCCGATATCGACACGCGCGAGCTGCCCGCAGGCCGTCGGTCCGTCGCTTAGGATGTGCCCCGCCTTCCGACGGTGGAACGTCACCGTAAGGTCCGCGGCCGTGCGCGCCTCGGGCGCGGCATCGCCCAACCAGCGCCCACTGTCGCTGCACCAGCCACTCGGCATGTCGATGGCAACGACCCGTGTCTCTGGATCACGCGCCGCGGCGCCAAGCTGTCGCGCCACTGCCGACAGGGTGAACGGGCGGGACAGGCCGGTCCCGAAGAGCGCATCGATCCAAAGCACTTCGCCGTCCACGGCCGGCGGCGCGATGGCCGCGTCCTCGAGCGCGCGCACCTCCCCGCGCTCGCGCCAGAGGTCATGGTTCGCCCGCGCATCCGGCGGTAGAGCGTCGGCCCGGCCGAGAAGGTACAGGTCGATCGTCCAGCCCCGCGCCGCGAGCAGCCGCGCGACGACGAAGCCGTCACCGCCGTTGTTGCCGGGCCCGCACAGCACCACCGCGCGGTGCGCACCTGCGGCAAGATCCGGCCACTTCGCCAGTACGGCGTCCACCGTCCCGGCCCCTGCCCGCGCCATCAATTCCGCCCCGGTCACGCGCCCTGCCTCGATGTCCGTACGCTCTGCCGCGCTCATTTCCGCCGCTGTCAAAAGCTCCATGCACCACCCGATTCAATTCTGATTATTTCTTGTGCGCATCGCACAAAAAATGATCCCACCGTCATTTCACGCTGGCGTGCATCCGTCACTGCCGCTTCTGTCGGATTGTGACGCTCCGGCAGACATGGTCTGACCGCGGAGGCACGGATGAGGGAGACACGCGCCATGAAGAAAATCGAGGCGATCATCAAGCCTTTCAAGCTCGACGAGGTGAAGGAAGCGCTTCAGGAGGCGGGCATCCAGGGGCTGTCGGTCGTCGAGGTGAAGGGCTTCGGGCGACAGAAGGGGCATACGGAACTCTATCGCGGTGCCGAATACGTGGTCGACTTCCTGCCGAAGGTGAAGATCGAGGTGGTGCTCGACGACGATCTTGTCGATCGCGCGATCGACGCGATCGTCGCCGCAGCGAAGACCGACAAGATCGGCGACGGCAAGATCTTCGTCACGCCTGTGGAGCATGCCATCCGCATCCGGACCGGCGAAACCGGCTCCGAGGCGCTCTGACCCCCTGCCTCGCCAACGACCAATCACACCAAGATTTTCCTACGACAGAGAAGGATTCCATCGATGAGCAAGAGTGACGTTCTCAAGCTGATGAAGGACGAAGACGTCGCCTACGTCGACATCCGCTTCACCGATCCGCGCGGCAAGCTGCAGCACGTGACGCTGATGCACGATCAGGTCGACGAGGACTTCCTCGAAGAAGGCTTCATGTTCGACGGCTCGTCGATCGCCGGCTGGAAGTCGATCGAGGCCTCGGACATGAAGCTGATCCCCGATCCGGACAGCGCCTACATCGATCCGTTCTACGCCGAGAAGACGCTCTGCCTGCACTGCACCGTGGTCGAGCCGGACACCGGCGAACCCTACGAGCGCGATCCGCGCGGCACGGCGCTGAAGGCGGAGGCCTACCTCAAGGCGTCGGGCATCGGTGATACCGCCTATTTCGGCCCGGAGGCCGAGTTCTTCATCTTCGACAACGTCCGCTACTCGAATTCCATCAACAAGGTTTCCTACGAGGTCGATGCCATCGACGCGTCGTGGAACACCGACACCGAGTACGAGATGGGCAATACCGGTCACCGCCCCGGCGTGAAGGGCGGCTACTTCCCGGTGAACCCGGTCGATCACGGGCAGGATCTGCGCTCGGAAATGCTGTCGACGATGGCGCGCATCGGCATGAAGGTCGACAAGCACCACCACGAGGTGGCGTCGTGCCAGCACGAACTTGGCCTGATCTTCTCGACCCTGACCGATCAGGGCGATCAACTGCAGAAGTACAAGTACGTCATCCACAACGTTGCCGAGGCCTACGGCAAGTCGGCGACCTTCATGCCCAAGCCGATCTATGGCGACAACGGCACCGGCATGCACTGCAACATGTCGATCTGGAAGGACGGCAAGCCGCTCTTCGCGGGTGACAAGTACGCGGACCTGAGCCAGGAAGCGCTGTGGTTCATCGGCGGCATCCTCAAGCACGCCAAGACGCTCAACGCCTTCACCAACCCGTCCACGAACTCCTACAAGCGCCTGATCCCGGGCTTCGAGGCACCGGTTCTGCGCGCGTTCTCGGCCCGGAACCGTTCGGGCTGCGTCCGGATCCCGTGGACCGAGAGCCCCAAGGCCAAGCGCGTCGAGGCCCGCTTCCCCGATCCCTCCGCGAACCCCTACCTGTGCTTCGCGGCACTGCTGATGGCTGGTCTCGACGGAATCTCGAACAAGATCGACCCGGGCGAGGCGATGGACAAGAACCTCTACGATCTGCCGCCGGAAGAGCTCGAGGGCATCCCGACCGTCTGCGGGTCGCTGCGCGAGGCACTGGACTCGCTGAAGGCAGACCACGCCTTCCTGCTGGCCGGCGACGTCTTCACCAAGGATCAGATCGACGGCTACATCGACCTGAAGATGGAAGAGCTCGAACTCTACGAGCACACGCCGCACCCGGTCGAGTTCGGCCTGTACTACAGCTGCTGACCGTTTCCGGAACGAAAGAAATTCGCGGGGCGCTCCTTTTCGGGGCGCCCCGTTTCCGTTCGGCCCCCCTGACCCCTGCCGGTTGCCGGACCCTCTTGCAAAAGCCGCAATTGCAGATCTGCACGGCAGCGGCTCAATTGTGGCGAAACCCGGACAGAGCCAAGCGGGATGCGACGGATCTGGGCCAATTTGGGCAAAGGCGCCGGAACTGTGGCATCCGCCGCGAAAATGCGCCACTTGCGGCGGAAAATGCCGCTTTGGGTGACCCTGCGTTTCACAATTAGGGCGCGAATCCCCCGCAACTTTGTCTCATCGCGACACATCAGAGACGCGCCACGGAGACAGAAGCCATGACCGCTATTGCTGCCCAGACCGAAACCGTCCTGCCCGAACGCGCCTCCCTCGTCCTGGGAGCCGACCTCCACCTGACCGTGCATGCCCTGACCGACCTGATCGCGGTCTGCCTGCCCGAGATCGATGTCGACGGGGGCACGCCCGTTCGCACGCAGACCGGCCTGCACGTCGAGACCGAGAGCTTCGATCTCCGACTGTCGGTGGGTACCCTCGGGGGATCGAACCGCCTGACGGTGGAACTCGTCGCCCGCGATCCCGCGGAAACGGCACAGGCCTGCGTGCAGGCCCGCCTCGCGAAACTCGTTTGGTACATGCTGGCGCGCGTTCCGGCCACGCATGTGGAATGGCTCGATGCCGCCGTCGCGCTGCCGCGCGCCGCGTTCCTGTCGGCATTGGAGCCCGAGCCGACGCCGTCGCGCCCGGTCGCGCCGCGTCGGACGGTGGCGGCGCCGTTGCGCCGCACCGCACGTCCCGCCCGTGTGCGCCGTCTCGTGCGGCCGCAGCGCACGGTGCCCGACGAACAAGGCGCCACGCATCGCCACGACTCGCACGTCCAGGCTTTCGAGCGGCACCTGCGCGCCGAAGTCCTGCGAGACGCCTCTCCTGAAGAAGTCGCGGCCCTGCGCTCCGACAACGAGAACCTGGCCCCCTTTCCCGGCCGAACGGCCGTTTCGGTCAGCATCGCGGCCTGCGTTGCGGCGATCGGGGTCTTCCTGCCGCTGTGAGTCGGTCACGCCGGCGTGCTTCGCCGGCGTTCCGCCTTAACGGTGGAACGATTCGGCGCTACCGTCGTTGGCCAACGGCTTTCAGACAGGAGACCTCGATGCGCCGAATACTCACCGCGCTTTGCCTCACCCTCGTTTCGGCACCCGCGGCCTGGTCCGCTCAATGCATCACGAGCCAAGGCGCGTTCGGAAGCTACAAACAGGGTCTCGCCCAGGAAGCCGCCGCTGCCGGCGTCGGCCAGCGCGGCATGCAGGCGCTGCAGGGCGCACAACTTTCGGGCATCACCTGGCGGTTCGAATCGCAGCCCTCGAGCCAATCTGGCGTGTCCTACGGCGATCCGGCCAACTTCCTCGCGAAGCGGTCCGGCGGATCGGCTCAGGCCTTCATCAACCAGGTGTCGAACCGAATCCAGCGCAACGCCAACCTCTTCTCCTCGCTCGAGCGGACCTACGGCGTCCCGGGAAGCGTGCTGGCGACGATCTGGGGGCTCGAGACGAGCTTCGGCGGCTACCTCGGACGCACGCCGGTCGTCGGCGGCGCCGTGACGCTGGCCTCCTACTGCCGGCGCCATCCCCGGTTCGAGAGCCACGCCATCGCCGCGCTGCAGCTCGTGGACCGCGGCGTCATCACGCCCTCGACCCAAGGCGGCCCGTCGGGCGAGCTGGGCCACATGCAGTTCCTTGCCGGTAACTGGGCGCGCTTCGGCGTCGATGCCAACGGCGACGGACGGGCCGACCCCTACAACGCCGTCGACGCGCTGGCCTCGGCCGCGAATCTGCTGCGCAGTAATGGCTGGCAGCCGGGTCAGCCCTTCGGACAGGGCACGCGCAACTTCAACGTGCTTTCCGCTTGGAACGACAGCGGCAATTATCAGCGTGCCATCGCCTACGCCGCGGAGCGCATCGGCGGCTAATTGCCGGTTTTTCGCGTTATTGTCCTGAATCATGCCGTTTCACCGCCGGCGCCGCACGAAGCGGCCGCCGGCGGACACAATCTCTCCTCAAACGCGAATTAACCTTGATCTCAGAAGCGCCCGCAAAGGGCCGGTCCCGAGGTCGAGAAGCCATGTCGCACGTTGTACGTCCCTATGCCGCCCTGCTGCTACCCGACCCCGCCGGGCCGGATCTGAGCGCAATGCTGCGCGGCGCCGCCGAGGCGCTTCGCGATCTCGACGGCGGTCCGGACGCCGTGCGCATCTCGCGCTCCCGGTCGGCCGCTGCGGGCGCGACGACTATCGTGCGTGCCGTCGTCTCCGGAAACCGCATCGTGTTCGAACTGGCCGGCCGGCCCGGCCGCTCGCGCCTGTCGCGGCGCCGCGCGGCCGAAATCCTGTCAGGTGTCGTCCATCGCGTCCTGCCGATGGTCGAGGCGCAGCACGTCGAGTGGTTGAGCCCGAGCAGCGCGCTCACTCCCGAGGAGTTCCTCGCGGCGCAAAGCTACACGTCGAGCCGCCGGGCCCCGCCCGCCGCGCCGACGAAAGGTCCTGAAGTGTCGAACGTCACCCGTCTGCCGGTGACTCCGCGCCGCATCCCCGAGCCGCCGGCGCCCGAAGCCCCGGAATCCGAGACCGCCTTGAGCCCGACGCAGACCACCGATCTGCGCGCGCAGGCGGCGAGCTGGTCGCTCACGGCGACGATCGCGGCGTTGTGCATGCCGGTCGCCCTGATCCTCGCCGCGACGCATGCGTTCCGCGGATCGGATTTCCGTCTGTCGGCGCATGTCCTGACGCTTTCGGCGACAGGGACGGTGCTCAATCAGGCCGGAGCGTTCCGGCCGGAGCTTCTTCTGGCCGCTCTCTGACACCGGGCACGTCCGCACGCTCCAGCATGTAGGTGTGGATCGTGAACACGACCGCCCGCGTCTGCGGCAGCCGGACGAGGCACTGCCGTTCCGTCCGCAGATAGTCCGGCGCTTCTCGGCTCCATTTCGGGCGCGTCGCCGGCGGATCGGGCTGATAAAGCGTAGGATCCGCCGTCCAGAGTTCGTTGCAGCGCCAGAGCGGTCGACCCACGCCGATCCCATCGAACAATCGCTGCACCCGCCGTGCGATATTCCCGTCGTAGTCCGGGACCGGATCGTGGATCGTCGTCAACGGGTGGCCGATCTTTTCCGACAGGCGCCACCGCGCGGGAAAACAGAGCATCGCCGCGGTCAGAACGTGCTCTGCGGCATCCTCACCACGCTCCAGCACGCACACATCCTCCTGCACGAGCCGTCCCAGCGTCGCGAGCGGATCGTCGCGATCGAGCGCGACGGCGTTGTCATCCGGACGCACGACGTGATCCGCAGCGACTTTGTACCCATCGGGAAGCGCCGCGACGATCGCCTCCAGAGCCTCGAGCACCGCGGGCCGTGCCCCGGGTCGTTCCGCAAGGACGGCATCGCGGTCGGTCTCGATCAGGCGGGCGCGTTCGGCCATCTGTTCGGCAAACGCATCATCCGTCACGATCCAGGGCTCCGAGAGTGGCTGGATCCCCGGCAGACGCGGGCGCTCGGCCGGATCGTAAGGCAGATGCCGTTGCAGGATCATCGTGTGCTCCGAACGAAAACGGCGCGGCAGGCCGTGGCCGCCGCGCCGTGCATCGATCAAGTGGCGCCCGGATCAGCCGCGCGCGCGGCCGACGAGCTTCCAGGCGGCGGGCAGCAGCACCGCGGCCAGTGCGAGCTTCAGCGCGTCACCGACGAGGAACGGCGTCAGGCCCCACTGCAGGATTGGCTGGTCCCAGCCGTAGAGCATCCCGAGCCAGATCAGGCCCGGCACGTAGATCAGGACGTTGCCGAGCAGCATCGCGCCCGCCATCTTCGGCGCCGACCGGTCCCAGCCGCGACGGGCGAGCGCGCCCAGAAGCACGGTCGCGGCCACGTAGCCCGCGAGGTAGCCGCCGGTGCCACCCATCATGTAGGCGATGCCGCTCGACTCTGCGCCGGAGCCCGCGAACACGTTGAGACCGAGGGCGCCGAGCGCCATATAGCCGAGGATCGTCACGAGACCGAGCCGCGCACCGTAAGCGGCCCCGAGCGTGAGCACGGCGAACGTGCCCATCGTGATCGGCACGGGCCACATCGGAACGCGGATCTTCGCCGCGGCGGCGAGGAACGCGATGCCGAGAACGACTAGCGCCGCCTGCTTGAGACGCAGGCCCGCGCCTTCGGTCGCGCCGAAGGTCTCGGCCAGCACGTTGCGGTGGGTTGCGGTGGTCATTCGGACAGCCTCCTGGTCCTTGTCGTTCCGGTTCGTTCCGTTCTGCCCGAGCCGCCGGCATCCGGCAAGGGCTTAGCGCCGGTCCCGAGGGTCGCGGTCAGGCCGCGCCGGGCGCGTTCCCGTTGGTTTTCTCGCGGACGAACAACGTTTCCATCCGGTAGTCCTTGCGCGGGCCGCTGACCTCCCACGTCACGCCCCAGACCGGCCAATCGGCGAAATCGTAGACGACCGCGTAGCGATCAGGATCGCACAAGTGAACCGCCTCCGGCGAGGTCAGGCCCAGCGGGATGGCGTGGAACGGGCGGCCGTCGTCGAACGCGATCTCGATGCTGCCCGCGCCTTCGCGCCAGAGGTAGCTGCGCGTGCCGGGGATCGGCTTCTGGCCAGGCAGATGCATGGTCACCTGCTCGTCGTAGCGCAGCGCGTCCTGTTCGGGAATGAAACAGACCCGGCCCTCTGCATGGCCGGACATTGCGTGCATACGGTCGGTGATACGGCGGCTCAACCTCCACGTGCCCACGAAGTCACGCAGACCCGCCGGCAGACGCGCGAGGGCGCCCAGGGGATCGGCTCTTCGGTTCACGGCTTAGGGACCGTCACTTGTTCGCGCATACCACCAAGTCTATGACCGCGGCTGTTCGGTCAACAACCTGTGAGAGGTCCGGTTCCCATGATCCCCCGTTATTCCCGCCCCGACATGGTCGCGATCTGGGCACCGGAGACGAAATTCCGCATCTGGTTCGAGATCGAGGCGCATGCCTGCGACGCGCAGGCCGATCTCGGGGTGATCCCCCGCGAGAACGCCGAAGCGGTGTGGACGGCGGACGGCGTGGCGTTCGATGTCTCCCGCATCGACGAGATCGAAGCGGTGACCAAGCACGACGTCATCGCGTTTCTCACCCACCTCGCCGAAATCGTCGGCGCGGACGAAGCCCGATTCGTGCATCAGGGCATGACATCGTCGGATGTGCTCGACACCACCTTCAACATCCAGCTCACGCGCGCCGCCGACATCCTGATAACGGACCTGGAGGCGCTTCTCGCCGCGCTGAAACGCCGGGCGCTCGAGCACAAGGATACGGTGCGGATCGGGCGCAGCCACGGCATCCATGCCGAGCCGACGACGATGGGCCTGACCTTCGCGCGCTTCTACGCCGAGATGGACCGCAACCTTCAGCGCATGAAAATCGCCCGGCAAGAGATTGCTACCGGGGCCATTTCCGGCGCTGTCGGTACCTTTGCGAACATCGATCCCGCGGTCGAAGCGCATGTGTGCGACAAGCTCGGCCTCATCCCCGAGCCAATCTCGACCCAGGTCATTCCGCGAGACCGGCACGCCGCGTTCTTCGCGACACTCGGCGTCATCGCGTCCTCGGTCGAGAACCTCGCGACCGAGATCCGCCACATGCAGCGGACCGAGGTTCTCGAGGCCGAGGAGTTCTTCTCTGCCGGCCAGAAGGGCTCGTCGGCGATGCCGCACAAGCGCAACCCTGTCCTCACCGAGAACCTGACCGGGCTTGCACGGCTCGTCCGGTCGATGGCGTTGCCCGCGATGGAGAACGTCGCGCTCTGGCACGAGCGCGATATTTCGCATTCGTCGGTGGAGCGAAACATCGGCCCGGACGCGACCGTGACGCTTGATTTCGCGCTCGCGCGCCTGACGAATGTCGTCGAGAAACTGGTGGTTTATCCCGAACACATGATGCGCAACATGAACCAGTACAAAGGTCTGGTCATGTCGCAGCGAGTGCTTCTCGCGCTGACGCAGAAGGGCGCGAGCCGGGAGGCCGCGTATGCGATGGTGCAGCGGAATGCGATGAAGGTCTGGGAGGAAGGACGCGACTTCCAGACCGAACTCGCGGCCGATCCCGAGGTGACCGCGATCCTGTCGCAGGACGAGATCGCCGAAAAATTCGACCTCGGCTACCATACCAAGCATGTCGACACGATCTTTGCCCGGGTGTTCGGAGAGGACTGAGCCGTGAAATGATGCAGCGGCGGGTCAGACTGCGCGGCGTGCCGCCGCAGGATCCATCGTTTCTTTGACGCTGCGTCATCAGACGTTATCTTTCGTCCATTGCAGCAAGGAGGACGGAAGATGACGATCAAGACACTTCTCGCCGCCGCGGCCCTCACGGCCGCCTCGGCCCTCTCGGCCAGCGCGAGCTGCAGCTGGGGCCAGCAGCAGGCGATGTCCTGCGGCGAAGGCATGACCTACGATCGCGAGAGCGGTTCCTGCGTAACCGTGACCGGCTGATCTGCCAGCGATACGAACACCGACAGGCGGCTCTTGGGAGCCGCCTTTTTCATGCGCGGGCCGAGCACGCTGCAAGCCTTCGTTAAGCTCGTTCCGATACCGAGACCGCATCCGACAGAATTCGCGATGCTCAAGAGCTCATGACCGTTCCGCGCCCGCTCGCCGCCTTGCCCGGACCCGTGGCCGGTCGGCCCGACCGCCTGACCCGCAAGGCGAAGGCCGCCATCATTGTGCAGTTCATCCTCAACGAGGGCGCCGACGTCCCCCTGTCGTCGCTCCCCGATCCCTTGCAGGAAGAGTTGACCCACGCGCTCGGCGCGATGCGCTATGTCGATCGCGCCACGCTCGACGCGGTGATCCAGGAGTTTTCCGACGAGCTCGAATCCGTCGGCCTGTCCTTTCCCGGCCATGTCGCCGGCGCGCTCGATCAGCTCGACGGCCGGATCAGCGCGCACACCGCGCGCCGCCTGCGCAAGGAGGCCGGCGTGCGGCAGCTGGGCGATCCGTGGGATCGCATCGGCGGACTTCCGGCCGAGCGCATCGCGGAGTTCGTGGCCTCCGAGAGCGTTGAGGTCGCCGCGGTCCTGATGTCCAAGATCAACGTGACGAAGGCCGCGCAGGTGCTTGGTCGCCTGCCCGGTCCGCTTGCGCGACGCATCACCTACGCCGTGTCCAAGACGTCGGCGATCACGCCGGACACGGTGGACCGGATCGGCCTGGCGATCGCCGCGCAGATCGATGCCGAGCCTGCTCGCGCCTTCTCTGCGACGCCGGTGGACCGTGTCGGCGCGATCCTGAACTACTCCGCCGACCGCATCCGCGACGACGTGCTGACCGGGCTCGACGAACAGGACAGCGCCTTTGCCGAGGCGGTGCGCAAGGCGATCTTCACCTTCGTGAACATCCCCGAAAGGATCGCCGCGGCGGATGTGCCAAAGATCACGCGGGAGGTCGCAAGCGACACGCTCGTCACCGCCATGGCCGGCGCCCGGTCCGAAGAGATGGCGCCGGTGGTCGATTTCCTTCTCGACAACATGTCGAAACGCGTCGCAGGCGGCCTGCGGGAGGAGATCGCGGACCGGCCGGTGCCGAAGGCGAAAGAAGCCGAGGACGCGCAACGCGCGGTCATCGACGCGATCCGGCGGCTGGTCGAGTCCGGCGAGGTCCAGTTCGTCGAGCCGGAGGACGAGGCGGCCGAGTGACGGCGCGCGCGGATGCCGCGCTTGTGGATCCGGGGCGCGCGGCCTATCTCTCGCACCCGATCCGCGAGGGAGCCCGACTTGGCCGATGCCGACCCTTCCCAAGACGCCGCCCGCACCGACGCGCCGCGCGGCAGTTGGGGCGACTGGGCGACCGATCGCGCGCTGCGCGGCGCGATTGCCGCGTGCCTCGCGTTGCCGTTGCCGCTGCGCCTGCGCCTGATGGGCCGGCTCGTGTCGGGCGTGGTCGCACCGCTCGCCGGGTATCGGCCCCGCGCGATCGAGAACCTGCTACATGTCTGGCCGGACATGCCCCGGGATCGGGCGCGCGCCCTCGCCGACCGTGTGGCCGACAACGCCGGCCGCACGATGATCGAAAACTACGACGTGCTCGGCCTGCGCGACCGGATGGCGGACGTGCCGCTGACCGGCCACGGCGTGGACGACATGGAGGCGGCCCGCGCCGCGGGCCGTCCCATCCTCTTCGTCACCGGCCACTACGGGAACTTCGAGGCGCCGCGCGCCGCTCTGGTTGCGCGGGGCTGGCAGATCGGCGGCCTCTACCGACCGATGTCGAATGTCTATTTCAACGCGCACTATGCCGCCAACATGCACCGGCTCTCCGGCCCTGTGTTCGAACAGGGCCGCCGCGGCACGCTGGGTCTTCTGAAACACCTCAAGGGCGGCGGCAACGGCGTGCTGCTCTTCGATCTCTATTCGGGTCGCGGTGTGCCGATCGACTTTCTCGGGCGTCCCGCGCCGACGCTGACCTCGGCGGCCGAGATCGCGGTCAGGACCGGTGCGCTCATGGTCCCGTTCTTCGGCATTCGCCAGCCCGACGGCCAAAGCTTCGAGCCGCGCTTCGATGCACCGATCCCGCATGGCGACCCGGTCGAGATGATGCGAGCGGCGACGGCGGCGCTCGAGGCGCGCATTCACGACGATCCGGCGCAATGGTTCTGGATTCACCGACGGTGGAAGCCCGACCGGCAGGCGAAGCGTCAGCGCAAGCGGGCGGCGGCCAACACCTCGCCGTGATCGGCCTCCTGCACCAGCACGACGGCCGCGGCATCGCCCTCGATCGCGACCTGCTCGGACCAAGCGCCCTGCCCGTCCCAATGGCCGACGACGTCCCAGTCCGTCACGATGTGCGA
The DNA here is from genome assembly GCF_900172265.1 of Roseivivax jejudonensis. Lineage (GTDB taxonomy): Bacteria > Pseudomonadota > Alphaproteobacteria > Rhodobacterales > Rhodobacteraceae > Roseivivax > Roseivivax jejudonensis. The sequence goes on from NZ_FWFK01000002.1 coordinate 347,034, forward strand.
ATACTCGATCTTGCGGCCGGCATTCTCGCCTCGATGGATCGCCACGGATTCCGACTCGCGGTAGCGGACGAGATACACCTTCGTTGCGCCAACCGGCGCGTCGGTGGCGAGCGCGAGGTCGAGCACGGTGCCCCGACGTTCGGCCGTAATCTCGACCGGCGTCTCGCGCGCCTGATGCCGCGCGACCGCGGCGGCGAGGTCCTTCGGACGGTTGCCGACGATATCCTCGGCCCCGTTGACGACCATCTGCGGCGTGTAGACCGAGGTTCGGCCCGCGGCGCGGGCATAGCCCTTCTGCCGCGCGGTGAAGCGCGGCTGCGCGAAGCTGTCCTTCCAGCCGATGTAGTCCCAGTAGTCGACGTGCAACGCGAGCGGGATGACACCCTCCTGCGTCCCCAGCTCCTTCAGGAGCGCATCGGCCGGCGGACAGGACGAACATCCCTGCGAGGTGAAAAGCTCCACCACGACCGGATGCTCCTCGGTCGCCCCGGCGATCGCCGTCGCCGCCCAGAACACAGCAGCCAGCCGCACGGCCCCGATCATCGGCACACCCCGTCTCGATACAATCTGTCGATGGATAGACAGCCGGAACTGAAATGACCACTCAAGGTTTTGAGAGAGTTCGTCACCGCGTTCTCCCGGCGCACTTGCACAGTGCTGCATACCACAGTATACAACGCGCCTGACCTTGATCGAGTCCGTCCCGTGGGGCACATCCCCGGGTGACGACCACGATCGCCCAGCATTCTTCAGGAGGCAGCATGCCCATCACTGTAGGCCAGGACAGCTCCAACACCCGCAAGTTGCTCGAGGCCGGCGGGTCCACCGTCGCCTACTATTCCATCGAGGCGGCCGAAGCGGCAGGGCTCGGCGATTTCTCGAAGCTGCCGAAATCGCTCAAGGTCGTGCTCGAGAACATGCTCCGCTTCGAGGATGGCAAGACCGTCGTCACCGACGACGTGAAAGCGTTCAGTGAATGGGCCGCGAACGGCGGCAAGGCCAACCGTGAACTCGCCTACCGCCCTGCGCGCGTGCTGATGCAGGACTTCACCGGCGTGCCGGCCGTCGTCGACCTTGCGGCGATGCGCGACGGGATCAAGGCGCTCGGCGGCGACCCGCAGAAGATCAACCCGCTGAACCCCGTCGACCTCGTCATCGACCACTCGGTGATGATCGACGAGTTCGGCAATCCGCGCGCCTTCCAGATGAACGTGGACCGCGAATACGAGCGCAACATCGAGCGCTACACATTCCTCAAGTGGGGCCAGAAGGCGTTCGACAACTTCCGCGTGGTGCCGCCGGGAACCGGCATCTGTCACCAGGTGAACCTCGAATACCTCGCGCAGACGATCTGGACCGACACCGACCAGAACGGCGATGAGGTCGCCTATCCCGACACGCTGGTCGGCACCGACAGCCACACGACGATGGTCAACGGCGCGGCCGTGCTCGGCTGGGGCGTCGGCGGCATCGAGGCAGAGGCCGCGATGCTCGGTCAGCCGATCTCGATGCTGATCCCCGAGGTCATCGGCTTCAAGCTCACCGGCGAGATGGTCGAGGGCACCACCGCTACCGACCTCGTGCTCAAGGTCTGTCAGATGCTTCGCGAGAAGGGCGTCGTCGGCAAGTTCGTCGAATTCTACGGCGACGGGCTGGACAACGTGACGCTCGCCGACCGCGCGACCATCGGCAACATGAGCCCGGAATTCGGCGCCACCTGCGCGTTCTTCCCGATCGACGACGAGACGCTGCGCTACCTGCGCATCACCGGCCGCGACGAGGACCGGATCGCGCTCGTCGAAGCCTATGCCAAGGCGCAGGGCATGTGGCGCGAGCCGGGCGCGGAGCCGGTCTTTTCCGACACGCTCGAGCTGGACATGGCGACGGTGAAGCCGGCCATCTCGGGCCCCAAGCGCCCGCAGGACCACGTCAATCTCGATGAGGCGGCCAAGACGTTCCACACCTACATCGAGGGTCAGCGCGACGCGAAGGATGCCGACGCGAAGGAGGAGGTCCGCTGGGAAGGCGAAGGTGGCATGCCCGAGCCGGTCCAGATTCCCGGCGACACCGGCAGCCACAAGCGCGGCTTCGTCAAGATGACCGATATCGACGGCGAAGAGGTCGAGTTCCAGCTGCATGACGGCTCGGTCGTGATCGCGTCGATCACCTCGTGCACCAACACCTCGAACCCCTACGTGATGATCGGCGCCGGCCTCGTCGCCAAGAAGGCGCGTGAAAAGGGTCTCGACCGCAAGCCCTGGGTGAAGACGTCGCTGGCGCCAGGCTCGCAGGTCGTGTCGGCGTACCTCGAAGCCTCGGGCCTGCAGGACGATCTCGATGCGATCGGCTTCAACCTCGTCGGTTACGGCTGCACCACCTGCATCGGCAATTCCGGCCCGCTTGCGCCGGAGATTTCGAAGTGCATCGCCGACAATGACCTGATCGCGACGTCGGTCCTGTCGGGCAACCGTAACTTCGAGGGCCGGATCAGCCCCGACGTGCGCGCCAACTACCTCGCATCGCCGCCGCTCGTTGTCGCTTATGCCATCGCCGGCGACATGAACGTCGACGTGGCGAACGATCCGATCGGCACCGACAAGGACGGCAACGACGTCTATCTCAAGGACATCTGGCCGAGCCAGGCCGAGATCGCCGCGCTGGTCGAGCAGACCGTCACGCGCGAAAGCTTCCAGGAGAAGTACGCCGACGTCTTCGAAGGCGACGAGAAATGGCGCTCGGTCGAGACCACCGACGACGAGACCTACGACTGGCCGGCATCGTCGACCTACGTTCAGAACCCGCCATACTTCCAGAACATGTCGAAGGAGCCCGGCGAGATCCACAACGTCGAGGACGCGCGCGTTCTCGCCATTCTCGGCGACATGATCACCACCGACCACATCTCGCCCGCCGGGTCCTTCAAGGAAACCACCCCGGCCGGCAAGTACCTGGTGGAGCGTCAGGTCGCGCCCCGCGAGTTCAACTCCTACGGCTCGCGCCGCGGCAATCACGAAGTGATGATGCGCGGGACCTTCGCCAACATCCGCATCAAGAACGAGATGCTGGACGGCGTGGAGGGCGGCTACACGCTCGATCCCGACGGCAACCAGACCTCGATCTTCGATGCCGCGATGGCGTACCAGGATCAGGGCACGCCGCTGGTGATCTTCGGCGGTGAACAGTACGGCGCGGGCTCCTCGCGCGACTGGGCGGCCAAGGGGACGGCACTCCTCGGGGTCAAGGCGGTGATCGCCGAGAGTTTCGAGCGCATCCACCGCTCCAACCTCGTCGGTTTCGGCGTGGTGCCATTCGAGTTCACCGGGGGCGATACCCGCAGCTCGCTTAAGCTGACCGGCAAGGAGAAGGTCTCGATCCATGGCCTCGACAGCGTGACGCCGGGCGCGGAAGTGCCCTGCAAGATCACCTACGAGGACGGATCCGAAACCGAGATCACTCTCAAGTGCCGGATCGATACGGCGATCGAGGTGGATTACGTCAAGCATGGCGGCGTGCTGCACTACGTGCTGCGCAACCTCGCCAAGGAAGACGCGGCGGCCTGACACCCGTGCCACCGCACGCGAACCGCATCGCAGGGGCCCCTCGGCGCATCGCCGGCGGGCCCCTGTCGTTTTCCGGCCGAAGCGGGCGCGCGCCGTGACGACTTGGCCGTCCGATAGGGTGATCGACCTCTACGACCGGAATGTGGACGCCTTCGCAGCCGCGCGCAGCACGTCGCTGTTCGAAAGCGGCTGGCTGTCGGCCTTTCGCAGAACGATGCCCGCCGGTGGGGCTTCGGTCCTCGACCTCGGCTGCGGAACCGGCCGGCCGTTGGCCGCCCACCTGATCGACGCCGGCTGCAGACTGACGGGGATCGACGGCGCGCCCGGCATGATCGACCGCGCGCGTACCGCGTTTCCGGATCACGACTGGCGCGTGGCCGACATGCGCGCCCTGCCCCCGCTCGGACGCTTCGACGGGCTCATCGCGTGGCACAGCCTGTTTCACCTGACGCCAGAGGATCAGCGCAGCATCATCGCCGCGATGAGCGGTCTCGCATCGCCCGGCGCCGCGTTGATGTTCACCAGCGGCCCTGCTTTCGGCGTGTCGCTCGGGACCTTCGCCGGCTCCCCGCTCTATCATGCGAGCCTCGCGCCCGCCGCCTATCGCGGCGCGCTGCGCGATGCGGGGTTCGAGGTCCGTCGCCACGTTGCGTGCGACCCGACGTGTGGCGGCGCAACGGTCTGGCTCGCGCGTCGAACCTGCTGAATCCATCTGCCGCCACCGTTTGGGTTGCAACGGTGCAACCCCGCCTTTAGGTCGCCGGGCCGCCACCCTGCCGTTAGGTCAGCGGCAGGCAACCCAAGGGAGGATCTGATGCTCAACGCCCTGTCGCGTCCGCTGGTGCGGGTGATGGACCGATACTTGCCGGATCCATTCGTGTTCGTCGTCGTCCTGACCCTCGTGGCCGCGCTCGCCGCGCTGGTCTTCGAAGGGACCGCACCGTTGCAGGTGGTCGCGATGTGGGGTGACGGGTTCTGGTCGCTCCTGCAATTCTCGATGCAGATGCTGCTCGTGCTGGTGACAGGCTACATGATGGCCTCGACACCGCTCGTGCGCCGCGGACTTGCCGCGCTGGCCGGCCTCGCCGACAGCCCGGCGCGCGCCATCGTCATGGTCAGTCTCGTGTCGCTGCTGGCGTCCTGGATCAACTGGGGCTTCGGCCTCGTGGTCGGCGCGCTGTTCGCCAAGGAACTCGCCCGCGTGGTCCGGGTCGACTACCGGCTGCTGGTCGCGTCGGCCTATTCGGGCTTCATCATCTGGCACGGCGGGCTCGCCGGTTCGATCCCGCTGTCGATCGCGACGGAGGGGCATCCCTTCGTCGACCAGATCGGCGTGATTCCGACCGGCGAGACGATCTTCTCGTTCTATAATCTTGCCATCGTGGTCGCCTTGTTCATCGCGGTGCCGCTCATCAACCGGGCGATGATGCCGCGCGAGGCGGACAGCGTATATGTCGACCCTGCCCTGCTCGAGGAGCGCGAGGCGCAACCGGCGAGCGACGATCCGACGCCGGCCGAATGGATCGAGACGAGCCGCGTGCTGCCGCTCTTCATCGGCGCGATGGGCGTGGCCTGGCTCTTGCAGCATTTCCTGACCGGCGGCGGGCTGGAGCTCAACGTCATCAACTTTCTCTTCCTGACGCTGGCGATCCTGCTGCACGGCACGCCGCGCAACCTTCTCGCCTCGCTGTCCGAAGCCGTGAAGGGCGGCGCCGGCATCGTCATCCAGTTCCCGTTCTACGCCGGGATCATGGCGATCATGGTCGAGTCCGGGCTCGCCGCGTCGATCTCGCAGGGGCTGACGGGCTTCGCCACCGCGACGACGCTGCCCTTCTTCACCTTCCTCTCGGCCGGTATCGTGAACTTCTTCGTGCCGTCGGGCGGCGGGCAATGGGCGGTGCAGGCGCCGGTGATCCTGCCGGCGGCCGAGTCGGTCGGCCTCGACCAAGCCCGCGCCGCGATGGCCGTCGCCTGGGGCGACGCCTGGACCAACATGGTGCAGCCGTTCTGGGCCCTGCCGATCCTCGGCATCGCGGGCCTGCGCGCAAAAGACATCATGGGCTTCTGCACGGTGCACCTTCTCGTCTCGGGCGCGATCATCGCCATCGGGCTGACCCTGCTCTGACACCCGACGTGCCGCGCGATGCGGCAGACCGGCGGATGCCAGCCCGCGGGCGCGGCATCCGGCCGGTTTCCGCCGTCCGCGGCGGCCCGTCACGGTCTCGTGTGACGGCGCGTCCGACGATCACCGTTACACCTGCGACGGGCCATCCCCAGATGGCTTGGGACACGACCACCAGAGCAGGTTTTCGATGAAGCTTCTGACCCTCGCGCAGGCCGCCGTGCTCGTCCTGCTGACCGTCTTCGGGGCCTATGCCGCGCACGACACGACCCGCACCGCCGCCGATCCCGCCTGCCTGACCCAGAGCGACGGCACCTGCGCGCGCTAGACGACGCTCAGGATCCGGCGGCGAGCGCCTCCTCGAGCGCCGGCACGAAGCGCTGCTCGAAATCCGAGCCGACGAGCGGCCCCTGGAAGCGCAAGAGCACGGTGCCGTCGCCGTCGACGATGAAGGTCTCGGGCGGCGCCGTGACCCCCCAGTCGATCGCGGTGCGGCCCTGCGGATCGAAGGCGACCGCGGCGAAGGGGTTCTCCTCGTCGCGCAGGTAGGTCAGCGCGGCGTTGGACTGGTCCTTGAAGTTGATCCCGACAAGGTCGATCCCCTCCGCAGCATATTCCAGCAGCTGCGGATGCTCGGCGCGGCAGGGCGGGCACCAGCTGGCCCAGAAGTTCACCAGCGTCACCTCGCCGTCGGCCAGCATCTCCATCCCCACGGGGGGATAGTCGCCCAGCGGTTCGGGGGTGATCGCCGGCGCCGGCTGGCCCACCCGCGTCGATGGCAGACCCTGGGGGTCCTCGCGATACATGCCGACATACGCGAGCGCCGCGAAGGCGGCGAAGATCGCCGGGGGCAGGATCATCAGCGGCTTGATCTTCATGCGCTCTTTCTCCGCCGTTCGACCTCGTCGAGCGCGGCGCGCACGCGGCGCGCGCGCCACACGCTCACCAGAACCAGCGCCACGATCAGCACCAGCGACACGCCATAGGCCGACAGGACCGTGCCGGCGTACTTGCCGAGGTCGGGGATCATGCCATCCGCTCCCGCGCGAGGATCGCCCGCATCCGCCGCGCCCGGATCTCGGTCTGCGTGCGCAGGAACACCAGCGCGACGAACAGCAGCACGAACCCCGCGATGCAGACCAGCAGCGGCATATAGAACACGTCCGCCACGTTCTCCTCCTTGTCGAGCGACAGCGACGCGCCCTGGTGGAGGCCCTGGTTCCAGAAATTGACGGCGTAGCGCGACAGCAGCGCGAAGACCGACCCGACGAGACACAGGATCGAGGTCAGATCGGCGGCGGAATCGTCGTTCTCGATCGCCTCCCACAGCGCCATGTAGCCGAGATAGAACAGGAACAGAATGAGGAACGACGTCAGCCGTGGATCCCACGCCCACCACGTGCCCCACATCGGCTGGCCCCAGATCGCCCCGGTGGCGAGCGCGATCACCGTCATCGTGGCGCCCACCGGCGCCGCCGCGCGCGCCGCCAGCGCCGAGACGTGGTGCCGCCGCACGACCCAAATCAGGGACGCGACCAGCATCATCAGCCACGCGTTGATCGCCATCAGCGCCGCCGGAACGTGCAGGTAGATGATCTTGACCGTCGAACCCTGGCGATAGTCGTCCGGCGTGAAGAAGAAGCCCCAGACGAGGCCCACCACCAGGCAACCGAGCGCGCTCGCGGCAACCACCGGCAGCACGCGGTCGGTGACCCGGATGAACCGGACGGGGTTCGCGTATTCCCAAAGCGACATCGGCTGCGTCTTACCCTTCGATCTGCGGCCGCTCCAAATCACATGTCCGGGCGCGGATTGTCCACACTCAGCGCAGCGAGACCCGCAATACCGCCGCCGCGGCAAAGGGCAGCAGCGCGAGCGCACCGGCGCTGACCCCGGCCAGCAGCAGCAGCGGCGTCTCCACCGGCAGTCCCGCCGCGCCGCGCCGCGCCGCCTCGGCCCCGAAGATCAGCGTCGGCACGTAGAGCGGCAGAACCAGCAGCGACAGCAGCAACCCTCCGCGCTTCAGCCCCACGGTCAGCGCCGCGCCGAACGTGCCGATCACCGACAGCGCGGGCGTTCCGATCAGGAGCGACAGGAACAGCCAGGGATAGCCGGGCCCCGGCAGGCTCAGGAAGATCCCGAGCGCCGGCGCCGCGGCCACCAGCGGCAGGCCGGTGGTGATCCAGTGCGCGAGCGCCTTGACGGCGACGATCCCCTCGAGCGGCAGCGGCGCCGTGGCCAGAAGGTCCAGCGTCCCGTCCTCGAAATCGAGCGCGAAGATCCGGTCGAGCGACAGCAGACAGGCCAGGAGCGCCCCGATCCACAGGATGCCCGGCGCGATCGCCGAGAGCCGCGCCGTCTCGGGCCCGACCCCGAACGGCACCAGCACCGTGACGATCAGAAAGAACGCGAGCCCGAGCCCGAAGCCGCCGCCCGCGCGCACCGCGAGCGCGAGGTCGCGCCAGAGAAGCGCCCTCACAGGAAGGCCTCGTCGCCGGACGCGGCCGGGAACCGCGCGCGGTGGCGGGCGACGTCGAGGACCCCCACCTCGGCGCCAAGCCCGAGATCGATATGGGTCGCGATCAGCGCGGCGCCGCCCTGTGCCAGATGCGCGCGCACCGCCGCCGCGAAAAGCGCGACCGACGCGGCGTCGAGCGACACCGTCGGCTCGTCCAGCACCCAGACCGGCCGCCCGGTCACCAGAAGCCGCGCGAGCCCCAGGCGCCGCTTCTGTCCGGCCGACAGGTTGCCTGCCCAGCGAACTTCCAGCGCGGACAGGTCGTAGGCCACCAGCGCCGTCGAGATGTCGCGCGTGCCGAACGCCGCAGCCCAGAACCGGAGGTTTTCACTCACCGACAGACTGGCCTTCAGCCCATCGGCGTGGCCGGCATAGGCGACGTTCTCCTGCCCCCCAATACGGCCCGCCAGCGCCGGCTGCAGGCCCGCGACCGCGCGTAGAAGCGTGGTCTTGCCCGATCCGTTGGGGCCGCGCAGAACCAACGCCTCGCCGGGCCCGAGCGCGAGGCTGACACCCTCCAGGACCGGCACGCTGCCGCGCGCCACGCTCACATCGATAAGCTCAAGCATCCCCGTCGCCCTAGACCGCGCTCGGATCGGCGACAAGCGTCCGCGCCTTCATCTTGCCCGAAACCCCGGGGGTGTGGGGGCAGAGCCCCCACCCGGTCGCCCGTTTTCGTGCAGCGCCGGTGCTCAGACCGGCAGCACCGCGAGCGCCACGCGGCGCCCTTCGGACAGCAGGACATTGTACGTCCGGCAGGCCGAGGGCGAGTTCATCACCTCGACGCCGATGCCCGCGTCCTCGAGTTCGGTGCGCAACTCGGCGGGCAGATGCGCGATGTCGGGGCCCGTACCGACGAACAGCACGTCGATGTCGGGCGCCAGCGCGCGCAGCGTCTCGCCGTCCTGCATCCCGCCCCAGGCCTGCGTGCCGCGCGGCGACAGGCAGAGCGGGCCGTCGACCGCCTTTCCGCCGATGCGGAAGAAGCCGGGACCGTAGCCCTCGACCGGCGCGGCGTCGCTGAAGGTGATCTCGTTGAGGCGCATGTGCCACCCTCCTCACGTCCCGATCGGATCTCCGATCACGTAGATACCGCAGTAACCACATAAATCACGCGGCGGTAAAGTCCCCCACGATCTCGCCGGAACGGCGCAGCAAGGCCCGCGCGCGCTCCCGCAGAACCGACCCGAATGGTGCGGTGCGACAACACGCCACGGGCTTGAATGCGGCACAGGTCCGGCTCGATGGACCGATCAGGCGTCGACGTTGGCGAACTGGTTGCCCTGGGTGTTGTCGGGCTTCGACCAGTCGCGCTTGACGCCCAGCCGGTGCAGGATCGCCGAGGCCACGAAGATCGACGAGTACGTGCCGACGATCACGCCCCACGTCATCGCGAAGACGAAGCCGCGGATCACGTCGCCGCCGAGCACGAGAAGCGTCAGCAGCGCAATCAGCGTCGTCACCGAGGTCATCAAGGTCCGGCTCAGCGTCTCGTTGATCGAGATGTTGAGCACCTCCCTGAGCGGCCGCTTCTTGTACTTGATGAGGTTCTCTCGCACCCGGTCGAACACGACCACCGTATCGTTGAGCGAGTAGCCGACGATGGTCAGCAGCGCCGCGATGATCGCGAGGTCGAAGCGGATCTGCAGCTCCGAGAAGATGCCGATGGTCAGCGCGACGTCGTGCACCAGGGCGACGACCGCGCCCACGGCGAACTGCCATTCGAAACGCAGCCAGATGTAGACCAGCACCGCCCCGATCGCGAGCAGCACAGCGATGACCGCGGTCTGGATGAGCTCGCCCGACACCTTCGGCCCAACCGACGAAACGGAGGTGAACTGGATATCCGGCGCCACCTCCTGAAGTGCGGCCTCGACGGCGGCGATGGTGTCCTGGCTCACCGCCTCGACCTCGTCCTGCGCGGCGATGCGGACCATCGCGACGTTCTCGTCGGGGCCGAACGAGGGATCGAACACCTCCGAGATGACGATGTCGCCGAGTTCCAGGTCCTGCAGCGCGTCGCGGTAGGCGCCGACATCCACCGGCTCGGCGCTTTCCGTCCGGATCGTGGTGCCGCCGCGGAAGTCGATGCCGTAGTTCAGCCCCTGGAGGAAGAACGATACGAGTGCCACGACGATGAGCACGGCCGATATGCCGAGCCAGAGCTTCGAGCGGCTGAAGAAGTCGATCGAGGTCTCGTTGGGGACGAGTTTCAGACGCATGTTGGTCGCTCCTCAGACCGTGACCGTCTTCGGACGGCGGCGCTCGAACCATGTCACGATCAGCAGTCGGGTGACGAAGACCGCGGTGAAGACCGAGGTGCAGATCCCGAAGCCGAGCGTGATCGCGAAGCCCCGCACCGGGCCGGAGCCCATGGCGAAGAGGATGATCGCGGTGATGATCGTGGTGATGTTCGCGTCGACGATCGCCGACAGCGCCTTCTCGTAGCCGCGCTCGATCGCACGCGCCGGCCCCTTGGCCGTCTTCAGCTCTTCGCGGATCCGCTCGAAGACCAGCACGTTGGCGTCGACCGCCATGCCGACGGTCAGGACGATCCCGGCAATGCCCGGCAGGGTCAGCGTGGCGCCGATCAGGCTCAGAAGCCCGAACAGCAGCGCGATGTTCAGGATCAGCGCGACGTTCGCGAACACCCCGAAGAGCCCGTAGCTCGCCACCATGAACACGAGCACCAGCGCGAAGGCGACCATGGTCGCGAGCTGGCCCGCCGCGATCGAGTCGGCGCCGAGCTCGGGTCCGATCGTGCGCTCTTCGAGGAAATCGAGCCCGGCGGGCAGAGCGCCGGCCCGCAGAAGGACCGCGAGGTTGGTCGATTCCTCGATGGTGAAGTCGCCGGTTATGATGCCCGAACCGCCGGGGATGTGGCTCTGGATCACAGGAGCCGAGATCACCTCGTCGTCGAGGACGATGGCGAAGGGCGAGCCGATATTGGCCGCGGTATAGTCGCCAAAGGCGCGCGCGCCCTGCGTGTTGAACCGGAAGTTCACCGCCGGCTGGCCATTCTGGTCGAACGACGGCTGCGCGTCGACGAGCTGTTCGCCGGTCACGACGGGCGAGCGTTCGAGCGTGTAGAAGACGTTTTCCTCGTCGAGCGCGGGCAGCACCTCCTCGCCGACGCCGGGGTCGGCCTCGGGATCGCCGCTGCGGCTTACGACGGGCTGGAACGTCAGCTGCGCGGTGGTGCCGATGATGTCCTTCAGCTCCTGCGCCGAGCCGATGCCGGGCACCTGGATCAGGATCCGGTCCGCCCCCTGGCGCTGGATCGTCGGTTCACGGGTGCCGACCTCGTCGATGCGACGACGAATGATCTCGAGCGCCTGGCGCAGCGTGCGCTCGTTCGTCGCCGCGCGTTCGGCGTCCGACAGGGTGACCGTCAGGATGCCGTCGGCCGCGCTGACGTCGATGTTCTGCGCCCCGCCCTGCGCCAGCGCGGTCGTCGAACTGACCGGCTCCGCGAGATCGCGCACGGCTTGCAGCGCGGCGCCCTGCCCCGAGGTATCGGATATCGCGATCCGAAGCTCGTCCGGCGGGCTGTCCTGCAGGCGGATCGTGCCGATCTCGTCCCGCAGCGGGCGCAGCGCGTCCCGCACCGACGGCCAAAGCGCCTCGAGCCGCGCGCCGTAGACGTCTTCCACCCGGACCTCGGCCAGAAGATGCGCGCCGCCCCGCAGGTCGAGGCCCAGATTGACGAGGCCGGACGGCAGGAACGACGGCCAGCCCGCGGCCTGCGCCTCGAGCTCCTGCGTCGAGCCCTCGCGCTCGATTGCGGTGACGGCGTCGTTGTGCGCCTCCACACGGCCATAAAAGAGGTTGGGCGCCGCGAAGATCAGGCCGGCGGCGACCACCGCCCAGATCAGGATGCGCTTCCAGAGGTCGATCTGCAGCATGGGTGCCGCCTTCGCTCGGGGGCGCCGACCGACATCATGCCGCCGTGCGCCCCGTGTGTCCGGGTCGCCGGCTTACTTGTCGGCGTTGGCGGGCTCGGTCTTCGACAGGACCTGCGCGATGGTGTTCTGCACCACGCGGACCTTCACGCCCTCGGCGAGCTCGACGTCGAGCTCGTTGTTGTCCTTGACCTTGACCACCTTGCCGATAAGCCCGCCCTGCGTGACCACCTGATCGCCGCGCCGCAGGCTTTCCACCATCTTCTGGTGCTCCTTGATCTTCTTCTGCTGCGGACGGATCAGCAGGAAGTACATGATCGCGAAGATCAGGATGAGCGGGACGAACTGGGCGATCGCGCTGCCTTCCATCGAGGGGCTCCTATCGGGTCGTGGGATGCGCGGCGGCCCGGGGCCCCGCGAAAGTTGCGCGGAACCTAGGGCGCGGCGCGAAGCGATGCAAGCCGATGCCGCTGCGGCCCGATGCCCTCTGCGGCACGGGCTGATCGCGGCTGGAACAGCGGGCGGCTGCGCCTATCTCCGCCGCATGCCGATCCGTCTTCTCCGCGGCGTCCCAGCCGCCCTCGCCCTCGTATCAGTCCTAGTTTCCTCGGGGGCGGCACGCGCGCAGGACGCGATCGGGCGGGTGAACATTGCCGGCTACAACACGCGCGGCATGTGCAGCGGCACGCTCGTGGCGCCGCGCGCGGTGCTGACGGCGGCGCATTGCGTGCTCGAACGCGACGGCAGCCCCAAGCGCATCTCTGACATGGTCTTCGTCGCCGGCTGGACCGGAGAGGGCCACGCGGGCGCTGCGCGGGTGGCCGATGTCGAGGTTCACCCCGATGCGGTGTCGGACGGGCGCATCGACGTCGCTCATGACCTGGCTCTCCTGCGCCTCGATCAGGACGTTGCGCTGGAGCCGCTGGCCGTCGGCAACGCGCCACCCGCCGGGCCGTTCGCGCTCGCCGGGTACACGCGCAGCCGACCGCACCGGCTGACCCGCTCGGAGGCCTGCGCCGGACAGGGCGCCGGCGCAGTCTGGCGCATCGGCTGCGCGATCGAATACGGCCAGTCAGGCGGCCCGGTCCTGTTCGGCGGCGACCGTCCGCGCGTCGCCGCCATCCTCTCGGCCCGCGATGCCGGCGGTGCCATCGCCGTTCCGGTCGACGGCTGGGTGCGCCGGACGCTCGCCCGGCTTCGGTGATCCCCTACACCTTGCCGCGGCTTTGCGGCATAAGCGGCGCGGAATCACCGAGATAGGGAGCGAGGCGATGCACGACATCCGCTGGATCCGCGACAATCCGGACGCCTTCGACGCCGCCCTCGGGCGGCTCGGAGTCGAAGCCGCATCGCCCTCGCTGCTCGCGCTCGACGAGGCGCGGCGCGGCGCGATCCACGAAGCCGAAACCGCGCAGGCCGAACAGAACCGGGCCGCGAAGGAGATCGGCGCCGCCAAGTCCAAGGGCGACGAAGCCGAATTCGAACGCCTGCGCACGCTGGTGTCCGAAAAGAAGGCCGCAGTGACCGAGATGCAGGCGAAGGCCCGCGATCTCGACGCCGAACTGACGGACGCGCTGATGCGCCTTCCGAACCTGCCGTTCGACGACGTGCCGGAGGGGACAGACGAAACCGACAATGTCGAGCTTCGCCGCTGGGGCACGCCGCGCACGTTCGACTTCGCGCCCAAGGAGCACTACGAGCTTCCGGGCGTGCAGGACGGCATGGATTTCGAGACCGCGGCCAAGCTGTCGGGCAGCCGGTTCGTCGTGCTGTCGGGCGCGGTGGCACGGCTCCATCGCGCGCTCGCGCAATTCATGCTCGACACGCATGTCACGCAGAACGGCCTGACCGAGACCTGGACGCCGGTTCTCGTGCGCGACGAGATGATGTTCGGCACCGGGCAGCTGCCCAAGTTCGGCGAGGACAGCTACCGCACCCGCGAGGGCTGGTGGCTGGTGCCCACGGCCGAGGTGACGCTGACCAATATCGTCAACGGGCTCACCGTCGACGAAGGGTACCTGCCCCGCCGGTATGTCGCGCATACGCAGTGCTTCCGGTCCGAGGCCGGCAGCGCCGGGCGCGACACGGCCGGGATGCTGCGCCAGCACCAGTTCGAGAAGGTCGAAATGGTCTCCGTGACCCATCCGGATGCCTCGCTGGAGGAACACGAACGCATGACGCGCTGTGCCGAGGGCATCCTCGAGGCGCTGGAATTGCCCTACCGCACGGTCGTGCTGTGCACGGGCGACATGGGCTTCGGCGCGCGCAAGACGCACGACATCGAGGTCTGGCTGCCGGGACAGGACAATTACCGCGAGATCTCTTCGGTTTCGGTCTGCGGAGATTTCCAGGCGCGGCGCATGAACGCCCGCATGAAGCCCGCCGACGGCGGCAAACCGGTCTTCCTGCATACGCTGAACGGATCGGGGCTCGCGGTCGGCCGCTGCCTGATCGCCGTGCTTGAGAACGGCCAGGAAGCCGACGGATCGGTCACGCTGCCGTCCGCGTTGCATCCGTGGCTGGGCGGCAAGACCCGGCTGAGCGCGGAAGGAGAGCTGCTCTGACGTCCGAAACGCGCATGAAGCTCTGGGCCTGGGCGACGCTCGTGGCGGCGCTGGCCTTCGCCGCGGCGCCGATCCTGTCGCGCGGGTTCAACGGTTTCGAGCCCGGACAATTCCCTGTGCCGCAGGACGATCCACCGGTGCAGCCGGCCGGCTACGCGTTCGCGATCTGGGGGCTGATCTATCTCTGGCTCGCGGCCGGCGCTGCCTTCGGCGCGCTGCGCCGGTCCGACGATCCCGACTGGGCCGCGATGCGCCCGCCGCTCGTCGCCAGCCTGCTCATCGGGGCGTTCTGGCTGCCGGTCGCGCAGGCATCGGTCCCGCTCGCCACGGTGATGATCTGGGCAATGCTGATCGCGGCGATCATCGCCGTTTTCCGCGCCGGTGACACCGACCGGTGGTGGCAGATCGCGCCGGTGGCGGTCTATGCAGGCTGGCTCACGGCCGCGTCCTGCGTGTCGATCGGCCTTGTGCTCGCCGGCTGGGGGATCATGCCCGGCACCCCGGCCGCGCTCGTGGCGCTGGTGCTGGCGCTCGCCATCGCGGTGACGGTCCAGTATCGCCTGCACCGTGCGCCGGAATACGGCATCACGGTGATCTGGGCCCTCGTCGCGGTGATCGTCGCCAATGCCAGCCCGTTCAATGCCGCCGTCGTCGGCCTGTCGGTCATCGGGATCGGCGCGATCCTCGCGATCCGCGGCACCGACACGGAATGACCCCGACCGGAGGCGCCGCGCCATGACCGACGAGACCGCCCGCGACAAGATGACCTCCGGCGCGCTCTACTATCCGGGCGACGCCGGCCTCGTGGCCGATCGCAAGCGCGCGCAGGCACTGCTGCGCGACTACAACGTCACGATTCTCGGCGATCCGGGGCGTGTGGCGATCCTGTCCTCGCTGCTGGGCACGATGGGCGAAAAGGTCGCGATACGGGCGCCGTTCTATGTGGATTACGGCTACAACATCCATATCGGGACCGGCGTGTTCCTGAACTACGGGTGCTACCTGCTCGACGCCGCGCCGATCCTCATCGGCGATGGTTGCGATATCGGGCCTTACGTGCAGCTCCTCACCGCCGATCATCCACGCGATCCGGAGGCTCGTCGGCAGGAACTGGAGAGTGCGCGCGGCATTACCATCGGCCGCGACGTGTGGCTCGGCGCGGGCGCGATCCTTCTGCCGGGTGTTACCGTGGGCGACGATGCCATCGTCGGCGCCGGCGCGGTCGTCACCCGCGACGTGCCGGCCGGTGTCACTGTGGGCGGCAATCCGGCTCGCCCCCTTGTTCGCCGCCAAGCGACCGACTAACTTTGTCGGGAAAGAAGGAGGCACGCGCATGTTCGGCATTCCCGGCCAGGCCCCCGTCACCATGACCGACGCGGCGGTCCGCCAGATCTCGAAACTGATGGAGCAGGACGGCCGCTACGGGCTGAAGATCGGCGTCAAGAAAGGCGGCTGTGCGGGTATGGAATACACCATGGACTACGTCGACGACGCCGAATCGAACGACGAGGTGGTCGAACGCGACGGCGCCCGCGTCCTGATCGCGCCCATGGCGCAGATGTTCCTGTTCGGCACCGAAATCGACTACGAGACTTCGTTGCTCGAGAGCGGTTTCAAGTTTCGCAACCCCAACGTGGTCGACGCCTGCGGTTGCGGCGAATCGATCAAGTTCAAGGACGTGGACGAGCTACAGGCGGAACAGGCCGACAGCGCGGACTGACCCCGGCTCTCCCGAAACAGATTCACAAAAGGCCACGCGGATGTCCGCGTGGCCTTTGTCGTTCGCGTCAACGTCGTTCGTCAGGCGTTCCGCCCGTCACTCCCAGCAGCTGACAAGAACGGTCATGTCGCTGGCACGGCGGGTCAGGTCCTCCGGCGTCAGCTCACCGCCCAGATCGGCGCGACCGACGCTGAGCCCGGCCTCGGACACGAGGCTCTGCAACGCTTCCGCGTCGGCCGCGAAGCTGACCTGTTCGGGCAACTGGCGGCCGCCCGCATCGCGCGGCAGCAGCATGCCGAGAACACCGCCGCCGGTGTCGAGCACCGGCCCGCCGGCATCGCCCGGCTCCGCGGCGAGCGCCAGCCGCTTGAGGTTTTCCTCGCCCGAGAGGCCGCGCACGTCCTCGAGGCTGCCGAAGGTCAGCGTCGGTGCCGGAAGGACGCCGCCGAAGCTGTAGCCCGACACCGCCACCTCGGACTTGAGGCGCGGCGGGTCCATCCGGAACGCCGCCACCTGGCGCGGCGCGAGCCGCGCCACCGGAACCAGAACCGCGGCACCGAGATCGGCATCCTGCGCCGCCACCCGCGCCTCGTGGCTGTCGTCGAGCGTGACCCGTCCGCATCCTTCGACCGCGCCGAGCGCCGTCACCACCGCGCCCGAGCGATCCACGTAGAAGCCCGAGGCGGTGGCGCGCGGCTGGCGCACACGCAGACCGGCCACGAGATCGATCGCCTGCTCTTCCTCGGCCACCGTCGCCGGATCGAGCACCCGGCCCGGCACCGGCGCGAAGCTCTGCTGCATCTCGTCCAGCACCCGGGCGCGCCGCTCCTCGTCGCCGACCGGCCAGATCAGGGTGAAGCCCTTGACCGCTCCGTCGGTCAGCCGCGCCTCGGTGTGCGACACGATGCGCCCGCTCTGGCCGGTGAGCGTGAACCCGTCGGCGCGGCGCGACCGCTCCCCGCCTTCCGGCACGATCTCGAGCGTCTGCATGATCTCGTAGAGACCGTTCATCGTGTCGCGATCGCCGGGCTGCGAGATCAGCAGAACGCGCGCCGGCAGATCGCCGGTCGGCTCATAGCGCACGAACGGGCTGGACGCCGCATCCTTCTCGACCACACCGAGCGGGATCGCCACACGCACGCCCGCCTCGCGGTCCTCGACGACCTGAAGGTCGAGCCCTTCGAGCACGGCATTGTATTGCCCGATCAGCGCGGCTCGCTGACGCGTGGTCAGGATGCCCGTCACTTCCTCGCCGTTCGCGCTCTGCCACTCGGACATAGCGCTCCGCGTGCCGCGCCCGAAGGCCGCGTCGATGGGCCCCTGGTAATGGCCGGCCCATTCGAGCGCGATCTGCAATTCCTCGCGCTCGGCGCGGTTCAGTTGCGCCTCGCTGGCGCGCGCCTCGCGCGGGGTCTCGTCTGCCGGGGCCGGTGCCTCGGGCGCGCTCTCTGAGCTTTCGCCCGTGCCCTGCTGCGCCTCCGACGGGGCATCGGGCGATTGCGGAACGACCGCGCCCGCCCCGACAGGGAAAAAGCGTTGGCGGTAGCGGTTGGGCTCCTCGACATAGGAATCGCCCGGGATCTGCCCCGCCGCGCGCAGCTGACGCAGCCGCGCCGCGGCCTCTTCGGGCGGGAATGGGCCAAGCGCGATGCCGTACCAGCCTCCGCCCAGCGAAAAGCCATTCACATCCGAAAGATAGCTGGCGTAATCCCGCACGCGGTCCTCGGCGCGCGACAGCGAGCGCTGCGCCTCGATCTGGATGAAGGCGGCCTGTTGCGCCGCCGCCATCGAGCCCGCGAATACGAGCGCCGCTGCGAGTGTCCAAAGCCGTCCGGTCATGCGCGTCTCGTGCCTCTCTGTGCCGTGTTCTATGAGCCTGAGCACGCATAACAGAGCGTGGCAATGTCGCATGTCAAAATCTGGGGAGCCGCGCGATTGACCCCGGCCCTGTGGCCTCATAATCAACCCGCGATATCGAAGGACGGATGGACAGCCATGGCCGCGAGCGACAGACCCAAGAGCTTTCAGGAGATCATCCTGCGGCTGCAGAACTACTGGGCCGCGAAAGGCTGTGCCGTCCTGCAACCCTACGACATGGAAGTCGGCGCCGGCACGTTCCATCCGGCGACGACCCTGCGCGCGCTCGGCGCCCGGCCCTGGGCCGCGGCCTACGTCCAGCCCTCACGCCGTCCGACGGACGGGCGCTACGGCGAGAACCCGAACCGACTTCAGCACTACTATCAGTTCCAGGTGCTGATCAAACCCTCGCCGCCGGACCTTCAGGACCTCTATCTCGGCTCTCTCGAAGCGATCGGCATCGACATGGACCTGCACGACGTGCGGTTCGTCGAAGACGACTGGGAAAGCCCCACGCTCGGCGCATGGGGGCTCGGCTGGGAGGTGTGGTGCGACGGCATGGAAGTGTCGCAGTTCACCTACTTCCAGCAGGTCGGCGGCCACGATTGCCACCCCGTCTCGGGCGAGCTGACCTACGGGCTGGAGCGGCTGGCGATGTACGTGCTTGGCATCGATCATGTGATGGACATGCCCTTCAACGATCCGCAGACGCCGATCGCGCTCAGCTACGGCGACGTGTTCCGCCAGACCGAGCGGGAATATTCGCGCTGGAACTTCGACGTCGCGGATACCGACACACTCCTGCGTCATTTCGAGGATGCCGAGGCCGAGTGCCGCCGGATCCTGGAGGCCGAGGAGATAGACCCCAAGACGGGCCAGCGGATCGTCATGGCGCATCCGGCCTATGACCAGTGCATCAAGGCCTCGCACCTGTTCAACCTGCTCGATGCGCGCGGCGTGATTTCGGTGACCGAGCGGCAGGCCTATATCGGGCGGGTGCGCGCGCTGGCCAAGGCTTGCGCCGATGCCTTCGTGACGACGGACGCAGCCGCCGCCTTGGCCGCGGAATGACCGGAAAGGTACTCACCCTGTTCCTGGTGGCGGCGGCGCTCGCGGCCGGGCTCGCCATGTATTACCTCCAGGTCTATGCCTTCTACGAGGACGTGCCGGAGAACGACGCCGAGATCGTGCTGATGCGCGCCGGAGAGGACACCGCCGAGCCGATCCCCTTCGAGACGTTCGAGGGCATCGACGCCGACAGCTCACCGATCCGCTATCGTGCCTGCTTCTCGACCGAGGTGTCGCTCGAGGCCGCCCGCGAGCGGTTCGAAGCCTATCCCGATGCCGCGCCGCGCGTGGCGCCGGGCTGGTTCTCGTGCTTCGACGCCGAGGCCATCGGCGAGATGATCGCGGACGGCCGGGCCGGCGTGTTCCTGTCCGAAGCCAATATCGAGTACGGCATCGACCGCGTGGTCGCGATCACCGAAGACGGCTTCGGCTACGTCTGGCACGAGATCAACGATTGCGGCGAGAAATCCTACGACGGCACGCCGCTCGGCGAGGATTGTCCGCCCCGCCCCGAAAGCTGATCGGGAACCCTAGCCCTGCCCTGCGCGCTTTTCCCGAGCGACGCAAGGAGCGATCATGGCACAGCAAGCACCCGCATGGGTGGTCCCCGTCATGCGCGCGGGCTACAGCGCGCGCGCACTCGTCTACACGGTCGTGGGCAGCCTCGCCCTCGCCGCCGCCATCGACGGCGGCAGTGCAGAGGGAACGACAGGCGCCCTCGCCGACCTGAAATCGGAGCCGTTCGGCGTTGCGCTCTTGTGGGTCATCGCGATCGGCCTGCTGGCTTATGCGGTCTGGCGCTTTATTGCCGCGGCCCTGGATCTGGAGCGTCGCGGCGACGATTCTTCCGGCCTCTTCGCACGGGGCGGCCTCGTGGTGACGGGCCTGATCCACGCCGCGCTCGGGGTGTCCGTGGGCAGCCTCGCGATGGGCCGCTCGGGCGGCGGCGGCGACAGCGGGGCGCAGGACTGGACCGCGCGCCTGATGCAATTGCCCTACGGCAAGTGGATCGCCGCGGCGATCGCCGCAGGCATCATCGGCGCCGGGATATACTACATCCACAAGGGCATGGCGCGGAAATACGAGCGCACGATGCGCGTCACGCCGACCACGCGGAAGCTCGACCCGGCCCTGATGGCGGGCTTCGTGGCACAGGGTACGCTGATTGCCATCGTCGGTGCTCTTTTGGGTTATGCGGCGCTCACCGCGGACCCGAGCGAGGCCGGTGGCATCGGCGCGGCGCTCGATCAGGTGCGCTCCGCTCCGTTCGGTCGCGTTGCCCTTGGGGTCATCGCGGTCGGTGTCCTCGGCTTCGCCCTCGAGAACCTCGTGGAAGCGCGCTACCGGATCGTGCCGGCGCGGTCGGGCGGCGAAGTGGAGACGCTCGCGGCACGGGCCAAGGCGAAAGCCAAGGCCAAGGCCGAGGAGACGGCGCGCGCCGCACAGCGATGACAGCGGGCCTCTGCTAGCTGCTGGACGATACCGTCGCGGGCCGGTATCCCCGCCGCGACCGACATTCCAGCGTTCGTGGATCCCAGCATGCCCGACCTCTTGATCGAACTCTTTTCCGAGGAGATTCCGGCCCGGATGCAGGCCCGCGCGGCCGAGGATCTGCAGACGCGGATGACCGACGGGCTGGTCGAGGCGGGGCTCACCTACGCCCATGCCGCGGCCTTCGCCACACCGCGTCGCCTCACCCTCGCGCTCGAGGGGCTGACCGAGTCGTCACCGACGTTGCGCGAGGAACGCCGTGGCCCCCGCACCGACGCGCCGGAAAAGGCCGTCGAAGGCTTCCTGCGCGGGGCTGGCGTCCAACGCGCGGACCTGATCGAGCGTGAGGAGAAGAAGGGGACGTTCTTCTTTGCCGTGGTCGAGACGCCGGGACGCCCCGCAGAGGCGATCATTGCCGAAGTACTCGACCGTGTCGTTCGCAACTTTCCATGGCCGAAATCCATGCGTTGGGGGTCCGGGAGCCTTCGCTGGGTGCGGCCGCTGCACCGGATCCTGTGCATCCTGAGCGATCAGGAGGGGCACCGCGTGGTCCCGCTCGAGATCGACGGGATCGCCGCCGCGGATGTGACCGAGGGCCATCGCTTCATGGCGCCGGACGCATTTTCGGTAAACGGTTTCGATGATTACGTGGCGAAGCTGAAGCGCGCGCACGTCATCCTCGATCCGGCCGAGCGTGCCGAGATCATCCGCAACGACGCCGAGAACCGCGCGTTCGCCAGCGGTCTCGAACTGGTCGAGGATCGCGGGCTCCTGGCCGAAGTTGCGGGCCTTGTCGAGTGCCCGGTCGTCCTGATGGGCGAGATCGGGGCCGAGTTCCTCGACCTCCCGCCCGAGGTGCTGATGACCTCCATGAAGGAGCACCAGAAGTTCTTTTCGGTGCGCAATCCGAAGTCTGGCCGCATCGAACGGTTCGTGACCGTCGCCAACCGCGAGACGGCCGACCACGGTGCCACGATCCTCGCCGGCAACGACAAAGTGCTGTCGGCGCGGCTGTCGGACGCCAAGTTCTTCTGGGAAAACGACCGCCGCGTCGCGGTCGAGCAGAAGATGGCGCCGTGGATCGAGAGCCTTGCCGCGGTGACGTTCCACAACAAGCTCGGGAGCCAGGCGGCCCGGATCAACCGGATCGCGGCGCTCGCACGGGAACTGGCCCCGGTGGTCGGCGCCGACGCCGACCTCGCGGAGCGCGCCGCGCGCGTCGCGAAGGCCGACCTTTCGTCGGAAATGGTCTATGAATTCCCGGAACTTCAGGGCCTTATGGGCCGCTATTACAGCGAGGCCGCCGGCCTCCCGGCCGCGGTGGCCACAGCCTGCGAAGAGCACTACTCGCCTCTCGGGCCCTCCGACGCCGTGCCCTCCGCTCCGGTATCCGTCGCCGTCGCGCTCGCCGACAAGATCGACACGCTGACCGGGTTCTGGGCGATCGACGAGAAGCCGACCGGTTCGAAGGACCCCTACGCGCTGCGGCGCGCGGCACTCGGCGTGATCCGGTTGCTTGTGACGAACGACCTGCGACTCGGGCTGCTGGATGCGGTGCGCAAGTCAGACACGCTTGTCGTCGAGAGCGCGGACGGGCTCGTCGGTCCGGGCATCGAGGCATTCGCGCCCGATCTCCTCGGCTTCTTCCACGACCGCCTGAAGGTGTATCTGCGCGATCAGGGCATCCGGCACGACGTCATCGACGCCTGCCTCGCGATGCCCGGCGCCGACGACCTGACGCTGCTGGTCAAGCGGGCGCGCGCGCTTCAGGACATCCGCGAGACCGAGGATGGCGAGAACCTGATCCAAGGCTTCAAGCGCGCCAACAACATCCTGGCACAGGCCGAGGAGAAGGACGGCGTCGAATACAGCTTCGGCCCGGACCGCAAGTTCGCCGACGCGCCCGAGGAAACCGCGCTCTTCGATGCGCTGGACGCCGCCGAGGCGCGGATCGCCCCGGCAATGGCGTCCGAGGATTTCGCCACCGCGATGGCGGCCATGGCGGGCCTGCGTCCGGCCCTCGACGCGTTCTTCGACTCCGTTCAGGTCAATGCCGAGAACGAGGTGCTGCGCCGCAACCGTCTCAATCTGCTCAGCCGGATCCGGCAAGTCTGCCTGCAGGTCGCGGATCTTACGCGGCTCGAGGGCTAGACGATCGCTCCGGACGGCCGAGACCAAAGCGTCACGCCCCTGCCTCGAAGCGGCCCTTGTGCGGGCGTTTCGCAGGCGTATCCTGCGCCGGAGATGAACGACGCCGCACCGCAGAAACCCGCCGAGACCGATCCAGAGGTCACACTGATCACGCCGACCGCGCCGGTCCGGTCGTCGACCCATGGCGGCCGTGCCAAGTGCCTGCAGCGGCTCGTTCGGCTGGACTTGCCCGTTCCGAAAACGGTCGCGCTGTCGTTCGATGCGGTGCGCGGCATTGCGCACGGCCGGATGCCCGACCTCGACGCACTGCTCGGCGCCTTTCCTGCCGGTGCGGTCCTCTGCGTCCGACCGTCATCCGAAGACCCGGACTGGGGCGGACCGGGCGCTGTGCTCAACGTCGGCCTGAATGACGCGACCCACGCACGCCTGTCGGCCGAGATCGGCGTCGCGGCGGCGACCCAGCTTTATTCGCGGTTCGTGCATGCCTACGCGGTCGAGGTGGCGCGGCTCGATCCCGACGTGTTCTCGGACATCGAAGCGGAGGATGCGGACGGGCTGGCCGCCCTTCTCGACGCCTATGCCGAAGAAGCCGAAGAGCCGTTTCCGCAGGATCCCGCGGTTCAGCTCGGCGCCGTCCTGCGCTCGATGGCGCGCGCGTGGGAGGGCACGACCGCGCGCATCCTCCGACAGGCCAAGGGCGCACCGGCGGACGCCGGCCTAGGCCTCGTGGTGCAGGAAATGGCACTCGGACTCGGACACGGGGAATGCGGCTCCGGCGTGCTGCAGCTTGTCAGCCCCGTGACCGGCCTGCCGCAGATCACGGGGCGGTATCTGAGCCAGAGCCAGGGGCGCGAGGCGCTCGAGAAAGGCGCGGCCTCGCTCTATCTCGAGCGTGACGCGCGCGGTGCCTCGCTTCAGGACCTCGCCCCGGACGCCTTTGCCGAGCTGCTGAGCCATGCCGAACGCATGCGCCGGCGGCTGCGCGCGGAGATGCAGGTGGAGTTCACCATCGAGAGCGGCCGGCTGTTCATCCTCGACGGCGTCGTGGTGAAAGGGACCGCCCGCGCCTGCGTGCGCATGGCCGTGAGGCTCGCCGAAGACGGAATCATCTCGCGCCAGGAGGCTCTCCTGCGCGTGGAGCCGCGCGCGTTGTCCGAATTGCTGCACCGTCAGGTCGATCCCGAAGCGCATCGCGATCCGATCGGCAGCGGCGTCGCCGCGAGCCCCGGCGCGGCCTCGGGCCGGATCGTGTTCACCGCCACCGACGCGCAGGCGATGGCCGCGCGCAACGAAAAGTGCGTTCTGGTGCGCCGCGAAACCGCGTCAGAAGATGTGCGCGGCATGCACGCGTCCGTCGCCGTCCTGACCGAGCGCGGCGGCATGACGAGCCACGCCGCCGTGATCGGCCGCGGGCTCGGCCTCCCTTGCGTCGTTGGCGCTGGACGCATGGGCTTTCATCCGCGCAAACGCCTGCTGATGGCAGAGGACGGCCGCGTTTTCCGCGAAGGCGACACGATCACTGTGGACGGCACCTCCGGCGCGATCCTCGCCGGAGCGCCGGCGATGGTCGAGGCGATGCTCGACGATTCGTTCCAGACACTGATGACCTGGGCGGACGAGGAACGCGACATCGGCGTGCGCGCCAATGCCGACACGCCGGCCGACGCGACCACCGCGCGAAATTTCATGGCCGGCGGAATCGGGCTCTGCCGCACCGAGCACATGTTCTTCGAACCCGGCCGGCTGACCGTGATGCGCGAGATGATCTTCGCCGACGGCCCCGAGGACCGGCGCGCGGCGCTCGAACAGCTTTTGCCGATGCAGCGTGCCGATTTCATCGAGCTGTTCCGCATCATGACGGGGCTTCCGGTCTGCATCCGCCTGTTCGACCCGCCGCTGCACGAATTCCTGCCCTCCGATCGCTCCGGCATGCGCGAATTGGCAGAGGCGCTTGGACTGCCGGTGACGGACGTGACGCGCCGGGTCGAGTCGATGGGCGAATACAATCCGATGCTCGGGATGCGCGGGGTGCGCCTCGGCGTGACGGTGCCCGAGATCTACGACATGCAAGCGCGCGCGATCTTCGAGGCCACGCTGGAGGCGAGCCGCGAGGATGCGCCCGTGGTCCCCGAGGTGATGATCCCGCTCGTGTCGACGCCGCGCGAGGTGGAGTTGGTGAAGACCCGCGTCGATGCCGTGGCCGCCGCCGTCCGGACCGAGCGGGGCCGCGATTTCGACTATCGCCTCGGCGTGATGGTCGAAACGCCGCGCGCCTGCCTTCTGGCCGATCAGGTCGCGCGCCACGCGCAGTTCCTGAGCTTCGGAACCAACGACCTCACGCAGATGACCTACGGCCTGTCGCGCGACGATGCCGGGCGATTCATGTCCGACTACGTCGCGAAGGGGGTCTTCGCGGAGGATCCCTTTCACGTCCTCGACGAGCACGGCGTCGGAGAGCTCCTGCGCATCGGTGTGCAGCGCGGTCGCGCCGGCCGTGACGACCTGACCATATCGGTCTGTGGAGAGCATGGCGGTAACGCGGATTCGATCGCGGTATGCCGGGCGGCGGGAATCGATTACGTCAGCTGTTCGCCGTTCCGCGTTCCGGTGGCGCGATTGGCGGCAGCGCAGCTTGCGCTGCGCGATCGGGCCGACGACAAGATCAGCCACCCCTGAGAATTTCGCACGCGACATATTGAATGTGAATTGTGGCGATCGGCAAGACACCGCCGAAACCGAATGTCGCAAACTGGACTCGCAAGGCCGCCGTGTTTAGGCCCGCTCCCGTCTTGCCGCGCCCGGCGCAGATCGGGGGCAAGCCTGGGGATAACATTCTGAGGTGTGCTTATGTTCCGTGTCCTGCTCGCGACACTCGCTGCCCTTGTGTGCGCGCTTCCGCTTCGTGCCGATACCGTCGAAGACGACATTGCCGACCTGATGCGCGTTGAAGGACGTGCCTTGAACGCCGCCAGCGCGGCGCATCTTCAGCGTCTCGTCACCACGCCCGACAACGCGGTGAAGTCGCTGCGCTACGACGCCCGCTGGCTGTCGCAGCATCCGTTCGACGCCGGCGGCCGCGATTGGCAGTGCCTGACCGAGGCGCTCTACTTCGAGGCGCGCGGCGAGAGTCTGCGCGGCCAGTTCGCGGTGGCCGAGGTCATCCTCAACCGCGTCGACAGCCCGCGCTATCCCGACAGCGTCTGCGGCGTGGTGAACCAGACCTGCCAGTTCTCCTACACCTGCGACGGCCTGCCCGAGACGATGCACGAGGCGCGCGCCAAGACGCAGGTCGGCAAGGTGGCCGGTCTGATGCTGGAGGGCGCGCCGCGCGAGCTCACCGACGGGGCAACCCACTATCACACCGTCGCGGTCAGCCCCCGCTGGGCCAACGCGTTTCCGATGACCGCACAGATCGGCGTGCATCGCTTCTATCGTCAGCCGCTTCAGATCTCGATGCGCTGACCGCGCCGCGAGGCGGATCTCGGCTCCGGCCGCGATCCGCCTGTCCCGCCGGCCGCATCCGGCACCACGCCCAATTCGCGCGCAGGCACCGTCGCGCCCGGTCGACGCGATGCCGCAAGCGGGTGGCAGCCGGTGCCGCGGCATGGTTAAGGTCGCGCAACACGATGCAAGCGCCGAGCCCTGCCATGGCCTCCGAAATCCGTCTCGCCTTCTCCCACCCTGCCGAGCGCAGCCTCGCAACCGCGGGTGATGCGCCGCGCGACAGGATCAGCCTGCGCGACCATGTCCGCGAGGTCGAGATCGGCGCCTTCCAGGCCGAGCGTGGCACCACCCAGCGCGTCAACTTCAACGTCGTGGTCGAAGTGCTGCCCTTCACCGGGCCGCTCGACGACGACGTGGACCGCATCCTGTCCTACGACCGGGTCACCGAGGCGATCAGTGCCGAACTTGCCGCGGAACGCGTGAACCTGCTCGAGACGCTGGCCGAGCGGATTGCCGAGCGCATCCTCGCCGAGCCGCAGGCGCTGCGCGCCTTCGTGCGGATCGAGAAGCTCGATCGCGGCCCGGGCGCGCTCGGAGTGGAGATCGTGCGCGGCCGGCGCGAGCTCGGCCAGCGCGGCGCCGAACGCGCGGAGGAGCGGCCGCACCCGCGGGTCGTCTACCTGTCGAACGCGGCCATCGACGCCGCCGCCCTGCCCGGCTGGATCGACACGCTCGAGGCGGCGCGTGCCCCGCTCATCCTGTGCGTCGGGCCGCATGCGCTCGCGGTACCGAGCGCCGAGCATCCGATGGTGCAGCGGCGCATCGACCTGCTGGCGATCGAGCAGAACGGGTGGCGGCTGGCCGCGCGCGACCCGCGCGCCAAGGTCGTGGCGACCCGGACCGAGCTCGACTGGGCGATGAAGAACGGCCAGATCAGCATCTGGGCGCCGTCGAAAATGGTGCTCGATGCCACCAGCGGCCCCAAGGGCCCGGCCCGCGACGCGGTCGCGCTCGCTGCATGGTTCGCCGGCGAGATGGCGGCGCGCGAACTGATCGTGGCCGGAGCCGACCTGCCGGAGGACGCGGAGGTGCCGCTGCGCGCGCTCGAGGTCGGCGCGCCCCTCTGAGGGCTTGCCATGTCCGGCGTGCTCGCCCATTCGGGCCCCATGAGCGACTATTTCCGACCCCTCGTCCAGCGCGGGCCAGCGCGTCCGCCCGGCGCCCATGCGCTTGCCGGCGGCGCGCACTGGTTCACCCATGCCGAACGTCTGCGCCGCGGCGCCGCGCCCGAAATCGTACCGGCCGACGCCATGCCCGCCGACTGGGCGCAGGCGCTGACCGCCGCGCGCGCTCCGGTGGCCGGCGTCGATATGAACGGGCCGCGGCTGATGGGCATCCTGAACGTCACCCCCGACAGCTTTTCCGATGGTGGCGCGCATGACGGGCGCGACGCGGCGGTGGCGCACGGACGCGCGATGGCCGCGGCCGGGGCGGACCTGTTGGACATCGGCGGCGAATCCACCCGCCCCGGGTCCGATGCCGTGCCGGCAGAGGCGGAGCGCGACCGCGTCGTGCCCGTTCTCGAGGCGCTGAACGGCGACACGGACATGCCGCCGATCTCGATCGACACGCGCAAGGCGGTGGTGGCCGAGGCCGCGGTCGCAGCGGGCGCCACGCTCGTCAACGACGTCGCGGCGCTGACCCACGACCCCGCGCTCGCGGCCTTCTGCGCGCAGGCGGGCCTGCCTGTCTGCCTGATGCATGCGCAGGGCGATCCGAAGACCATGCAGGACGCGCCGGCCTACGATGACGTGCTCCTCGGTGTCTACGACTGGCTCGCCGCCCGCGTCGCGGCGGCGGAGGAAGCGGGCATTCCACGCACGGGCATCGTCGTCGACCCCGGCATCGGCTTCGGCAAGACGGTCGCGCACAACCTCGCGCTCCTGCGCGGCGCGGCGCTCTTTCACGGGCTCGGTTGCCCTGTGCTCGTGGGCGCCAGCCGCAAAGGTTTCATCGGCGTGATCTCCGGCGAGCGGGATCCCGCGCGCCGCGCGCCGGGCTCGATCGCCGTTGCGCTTGCCGCAGCGGCCGAGGGCGTGCAGATTCTGCGCATACACGACGTGGCCGAGACCAAGGCCGCGCTGAGGCTCTGGCAGGCAGTGAGCGAAGGACAGGCAGATGGGACGTGAGCTTTTCGGAACCGACGGCGTCCGCGGGCGCGCCAACAGCTACCCGATGACCGCCGAGACGGCGCTGGCGATCGGCGCCGCCGCGGGGCGCTATTTCAGGCGCGACACCGCCGGCGTGCACCGTGTGGTGATCGGCAAGGACACGCGACGCTCGGGCTACATGTTCGAGACCGCGCTGACCGCCGGGCTGACCTCGACCGGGATGAGCGTTCTGCTGCTCGGCCCGGTCCCGACGCCCGCGGTGGGCTCCATGACCCCGTCGATGCGCGCGGATCTCGGGATCATGATCTCGGCCTCGCACAATCCCGCCGAGGACAACGGCATCAAGTTCTTCGGTCCCGACGGCTTCAAGCTTTCCGACGCCGCGGAGGCGGAGATCGAGGCGCTGGTGGCCTCGGGCGTCGACCTCGCCCCTGCGAGCGAGATCGGGCGGGCGCGCCGCATCGACGACGGCCGCTTCCGCTACCAGGAGCGCGTGAAGTCGACCGTGCCCTCCGGCATCCGGCTCGACGGCATGAAGGTGGTGATCGACTGCGCCAACGGCGCCGCCTACCGCACGGCGCCGGACGTCCTGTGGGAGCTCGGCGCCGAGGTGATCCCCTTGGGCGTGACACCCGACGGCTTCAACATCAACCGCGATTGCGGCTCGACGAGCCCGCGTGTCGCGCGCGAAACCGTGGTCGCGCACGGCGCCGACCTCGGCATCTGCCTCGACGGCGACGCCGACCGCGTGCTCCTGATCGACGAGACCGGCACGGTGGCCGACGGTGACCAGTTGATGGCGCTGATGGCGACCCGCTGGGCCGAGGAGGACCGGCTGCGCGGCGGCACGCTGGTCGCGACCGTCATGTCCAATCTCGGCCTCGAGCGGCATCTGACCGACCGGGGGCTGAAGCTCGAGCGGACAGGTGTCGGCGACCGCTACGTCGTCGAAGCGATGCGGCGCGGCGGCTGGAACCTCGGCGGCGAGCAATCCGGCCACATCGTCATGACGGACTACGCCACCACGGGCGACGGGCTGATGGCCGGGCTTCAGTTCCTGACCGAGATGGTCCGCACCGGACAGCCGGCCTCGGCACTTGCCCGGACCTTCGAACCGGTGCCCCAACTGCTCAAGAACGTCCGCTACACGCCCGGGCGCGCCCCTCTCGACGCCGCCACGGTGCAGGAGACGATCCGCGCCGCCGAGGCGCAGATGGGCGCGCGCGGCCGCGTCCTGATCCGGAAGTCCGGGACCGAGCCGCTGATCCGCGTCATGGCCGAGTGCGAAGACGAGGGCCTGTTGTCGCAGGTCGTCGACGGCATCGTGGCCGAGGTCGAGGCCGCGGCCTGACCGCGGCGCGGGAGGCAGGCGGCGCAAGCGAGGGGCCGGCCCCTCGCGCTCCCCGGAGTACTTGGACCAAGAAGAAGATGCGGCGGGAGTTCGAGCGCTTTGCCGCCGGGCCTCGCCTGCGAGGTCAGAGCTTGCCGGCGTAGATCTGCGCGAGACGGGTCACGGCCTGGTCGGGCGGCATCTCCTCGCTTTCGCCGGTGCGGCGCGAGGTCAGTTCGACAACGCCGTTCTTCAGCCCGCGCGGCCCGACGGTGATGCGCCACGGCAGGCCGATCAGGTCCATCGTCGCGAACTTGGCGCCCGCGCGCTCGTCGGTGTCGTCGTAGAGCGGCTCCAGCCCCGCCTCGGTCACGGCGGCGTAGAGCTGTTCGCAGGCGAGATCGGCGGCCTCGTCGCCCTGCTTGAGGTTCACGATCCCGACATGGAAGGGCGTGACCCCCTCGGGCCAGATGATGCCGCGATCGTCGTGGCTGGCCTCGATGATCGCGCCGAGGAGGCGCGAGACGCCGATCCCGTGCGAGCCCATGTGCACCGGAACGCGGTTGCCGTCGGGGTCGACCACGGTGGCGCCCATCGGCTCGGAATACTTCGTGCCGAAGTAGAAGATCTGTCCGACCTCGATGCCGCGGGCGCGCCGGCGGCGCTCCTGCGGCACCTGGGCCTCGAACTCGGCCTCGTCGTGGGTGTCGTCGGTGCGGGCATAGCGCGACGTGAACTCCTCGAGCACGGCGCGGCACTGGGCGTGGTCGTCGTAGTCGATGCGCCGCGCGCCGAAGGTCAGTTCGGTGATCTCGCTGTCGTAGAACACCTCCGATTCGCCGGTCTCGGCCAGGACCAGGAACTCGTGGGTGTCGTCGCCGCCGATCGGGCCGCTCTCGGCGCGCATCGGGATCGCCTGCAGGCCCATACGCTCGTAGGTGCGCAGGTAGCTCACGAGGTGGCGGTTGTAGGCGTGCATCGCGTCTTCGTAGGTAAGATCGAAATTGTAGCCGTCCTTCATCAGGAACTCGCGGCCGCGCATGACGCCGAAGCGCGGGCGCACCTCGTCGCGGAATTTCCACTGGATGTGGTAGAGCGTCATCGGCAGGTCGCGGTAGGACGACACGTGGCTGCGGAAGATGTCGGTGATCATCTCCTCGTTGGTGGGGCCGAACAGCATGTCCCGGTCGTGCCGGTCGCGGATGCGCAGCATCTCCGGGCCGTAGGCGTCGTAGCGACCGCTTTCGCGCCAGAGGTCGGCCGACTGGATCGTCGGCATCAGCATGGCGATGTGACCGGCACGGGCCTGCTCCTCGTGCACGATCTGCTCGATCCGCCGCAGCACCCGGTAGCCCAGTGGCAGCCAGGAGTAGATCCCGGCCGATTGCTGCTTGATCATGCCGGCCCGCAGCATCAGGCGGTGCGAGGCGATCTGCGCCTCCGACGGCGTTTCCTTCAGGACGGGCAGGAAGTAGCGGCTGAGGCGCATGGCGGCTCCCGGGGTGGTCTGTGGGCAGGGTGCCGCGCCGGTGTAGGCAAGCCCCGCCCGTAAGGCAATGCGGGCCTTCGGTTTGACCTTCGCGGCGGTCCGGGCGAGATGTGACACTTTCATGACACGCACCCCGCGCGGCGCCCGCGCCGCCGCAAAGAAGACGGAGCCCGCATGCCGCAGACGATCGAGGAACCCGCCCGCCACACGCCGGTGATCGCCGAGACCGACGTGCTGGTGGTGGGCTCGGGGCCCGGCGGCCTGGCCGCGGCGCTGGCGGCGGCGCGCGCGGGCGTGCAGGTGATCCTGCTGGAGCGCTTCGGCTGCATGGGCGGCAACATCACGGTGGTCGGCGTCGAGGGCTTCGCCTGGTACCGGCACGCCGCGACGATCGAGGCCGGCGGTATCGGCCGGGAGTTCGAGGACCGCGCCAAGGCGATGGGCGCCGCAGCGCCGGAGAGCCAGTCGCTGAGCTACGAACTCGACAGCGAGGGCTTCAAGCTGGTGGCGGATCGCCTGGTGGCGGAGGCCGGCGTGCGACCGATGCTGCACCGGCAGGTCGTGGCCCCCATCCTCGAGGGCGACAGGATCGCCGGGGTGATCGTCGAATCGAAAGCCGGGCGCGAGGCGATCCGTGCCGCGCGAGTCATCGACGCGACCGGCGACGCCGACATTGCCCACCGCGCCGGCGCGCCGACGGCGAAGACCCCGGTCGAGGAGATGCAGGCCGCGAGCGTGATGTTCCACCTTGCCGGCGTCGACAAGACGCGCTTCCTCGCCGGCGTCGCGGCGGACCCCCAGACCTACGGCGACTGGTCTTCGGGCGAGTGGCAGGTGGAGACCTCGGGCAAGGAGGACGCGATGTATTCGCCGTTCCTCGGAAAGCCGTTCGACAAGGCCCGCAAGGAGGGCCGCCTGCCGGCGCACCTGTCGACGCTGGGCGGGACATGGGGCGCGGTGCACGACACCGGCGAGATGACCTACATGAACCTCGTCCATCTTGCCGGCTGTGACGGGACCGATCCCGACAGCCTGACCCGGTTCGAGATCGAGGGCCGCGCGCAGGCGATGGCGGCGATCGAGGTGCTGCGGCACTACACGCCCGGATGCGAGGGCGTGCGCCTTCGGAATTTCGGCATGTCGATCGGGATCCGCGACACCCGCAAGATCCGGGCCCTCTACGACATGACCGAGGCCGACGTCCGACACGAGGGGCGCTTCGACGACTCGATCGGCATCTACCCGGAATTCATCGACGGTTACGGCGTGCTGATCCTGCCGACGACAGGTCGATACATGCAGATCCCCTACCGCGCGATGCTGCCGCGCGGGGTGCGCGACCTTCTGGTCGCGGGGCGCTGCATTGGCGGCGACCGGATCGCCCACGCCGCGACGCGCAACATGGCCTGCTGCGCGGTGACCGGCCAGGGCGCAGGCGTCGCCGCGGCGCTGTCGGTGCGGGACCGGCGCGGGTTCGAGGAGGTCGATATCGGCGCGGTGCAGGGCGTGCTCGAGCGCCAGGGCGTGCGGCTTCACTGAACCGCAGCGCCATGGCGCCGCAGGGCGCGTGCGCGACTTGCACGGGCCCCGGCAACGCGCGACAACAGGGGCTGTCCGCACCCCCGCCCTGACCCGACCGATACCGGAGCGCCGATGACCCTGCCCGTCCGCGACCAGCTCAAGTACTGGGGCATCGCCGCGCTGATCTTCGCGGTCGTGCTGTGGTTCCTCGGCGACGTCCTGTTGCCCTTCGTGGTCGGTGCGGCGATCGCCTACTTCCTCGATCCCATCGCCGACCGGTTGGAGCGGGCGGGCGCGTCGCGCACTCTGGCGACCGCGATCATCACCGTCTGCACGATCCTGATCTTCATCGTCGCAGCGCTCCTGGTGATCCCGACGCTGGTGCAGCAGACCTCGCAGCTGGTGCAGACGGCGCCGGACCTGTTCCAGAACCTGCAGAACTTCCTTGCGCAGCGCTTTCCCGAGGTTCTGGCCGAGGACGGCGTCTTCCGCCAGACGATGACCTCTCTCGGACAGACGATCCGGGATCGGGGCGGCGAGCTGATCCAGACGGCGCTGACCAG
Organism: Roseivivax jejudonensis; assembly: GCF_900172265.1. Taxonomy (GTDB): domain Bacteria; phylum Pseudomonadota; class Alphaproteobacteria; order Rhodobacterales; family Rhodobacteraceae; genus Roseivivax; species Roseivivax jejudonensis. The sequence continues at coordinate 380,505 of NZ_FWFK01000002.1, forward strand.
CGCGCGATCTCTGATCTCGGTCCTGCTGCTCTTCGTCATCGTTCCGGTGGTGGCGGTGTACCTGCTGCTCGACTGGGACCGCATGGTGGCGCGGGTCGACGAGCTCTTGCCGCGCGAGCATGCGCCGACCATCCGGTCGCTGGCGCGCGAGATCGACGACACGCTGTCGTCGTTCATCCGGGGCATGGGAACCGTCTGCGTCATCCTCGGAACCTACTACGCGCTGGCGCTGATGGCGGTCGGCCTGCAGTTCGGGCTGGTGGTCGGCGTGATCGCGGGGCTTCTGACCTTCATTCCGTATGTCGGCGCCATCGTCGGCGGCGTCCTGGCGATCGGCCTGGCGCTGTTCCAGTTCTGGGGCGAATGGATCTGGATTGTCGCGGTCGCCGTGATCTTCCAGGCCGGCCAGCTCATCGAAGGCAACGTGCTGACGCCCAAGCTCGTGGGCGATTCGGTCGGTCTGCATCCGGTGTGGCTGCTGCTGTCGATGTCGGTGTTCGGCACGCTGTTCGGTTTCGTCGGACTGCTTGTCGCAGTGCCTGTCGCCGCCGCGCTCGGCGTGATCGCGCGGTTTCTCGTGGCGCAATACAAGGGGTCGCGGCTCTATCTCGGGTCGACCGATACCGCGCGGGAGGGCGGAGATGACGCCGCTTGAGCGCGATCTGCGCCAGGTCGTGATCGACCTGCCGGTCCGCGTCGCGCTGGGACGCGAGGATTTCTACGTGACCGAGGCGAACGCGCTGGCGGTGGCGCAGATCGACGGCTGGCGGCACTGGCCGGGATCGAAATTCGCCCTGACGGGCCCGCGGGGATCGGGCAAGACGCATCTCGCCAATGTCTGGCAGGCCGACAGCGGTGCGCGCATCATAGCGGCGGCGGACCTGCCGTCGGCCGACGTGCCGGCCCTCGCGGCCGGACCCGTTTGCGTCGAGGATATCGGCGGCATCGCCGGCGACCGGACCGCGGAGGCGGCGCTGTTCCACCTGCACAACCTCGTCCTGAGCGAGGGGCACGCCCTTCTCATGACGGCGCCGGCGCCGCCGGCGCAGCTCGGGCTCGCACTGCCCGACCTTGCCAGCCGGCTGATGGGCACGCAGTTCGCGCGCCTCGCCCTGCCCGACGACGCGTTGCTGGGCGCGATCCTGCTCAAGCTGTTCGCCGATCGCCAGATACGCCCCGGCCCGACGGTGGTCCCTTACCTCGTGCCGCGCATGCGCCGGTCCTTCTCGTTCGCGCAACGTCTCGTGGACGAGATCGACCGCACCGCCCTCGCCACGCACCGCGAGGTCACGCGGGCGCTCGCGCAGGCCTGCCTGAGCCGCCTCGAGCAGGAGGTGCCGACAGATGTCTGACGTCTCCGCCGCGGGCGGTCACGAAACTGTCACTGCCAAAGACAATAAGGCGACCATGACCAAGGCAGATTTTCTCAAGGCGCCTTTGCCCGACGCGGTCGAATTGCCCGATTTCGACCCGTCCGGCCCGGACCGCTTCTTCAATCGCGAGCTGAGCTGGCTCGGCTTCAACTGGCGCGTCCTCGAAGAGGCGGAGAACACGCGCGTGCCGCTGCTGGAGCGGGTGCGCTTCCTGTCCATCTCGGCGTCGAACCTCGATGAATTCTACACGGTCCGTGTCGCCGGCCTGCGCGAGCTGACACAGGCGGGCAACACCTCGCCTGCGGCGGATGGTCTGACGCCTGCGCAGCAGCTGACCCAGATCGACGCCGCCGCGCGCGACCTGATGGCCGCGCAACAGCGCGTCCTCGGCGAACTGCGCTCCGAGATGGAGCGCGAGGGCATCGTGATCGTGGCGCGATCCGACCTGTCGGACACGGACCGCGCGCACCTGCGCGAAGTCTTTCTCGAACAGGTGTTCCCGATCCTGTCGCCGCTGGCGATCGATCCGGCGCACCCGTTTCCGTTCATCGCGAACTTGGGATACTGCCTCGCGCTTCAGCTCGACCGGACACGCGGAAAGGACAGCGGGTTACAGGCGTTGCTGCCGATCCCGCAACAGATCGACCGTTTCGTGAAGCTGCCGGGCAGCGCCGGCCATCGCTTCATCCTGCTCGAGGATCTGCTGCTTCTGCACATCGACGCGCTGTTTCCCGGCTACGAGGTGAAGGATCATTTCGGCTTCCGCGTGCTGCGCGACAGCGATCTCGAACTCGAGGAAGAAGCCGAGGATCTCGTGCGCGAGTTCGAGGTCGCGCTGAAACGGCGCCGGCGCGGCGAGGTGGTGCGCCTGACGATCTCGGCCGGCGCACCGCAGAAGCTCAAGCAGATCGTCATGCGCGAGCTGCACGTGCGTGAGGAAGAAATCGTCGAGCTAGACGGCATGGTCGGGGTCGTGGACACGAAGGAGCTGGTGCTCGACGCGCGGCCCGACCTTCTGTGGCCGTCCTACACGCCGCGCGTTCCCGAGCGCGTACAGGACCACGACGGCGACATGTTCGCGGCGATCCGCCAGAAGGACATGCTGCTGCACCACCCGTACGAAACATTCGACATGGTCATCCGCTTCCTGCGGCAGGCGGCGCAGGATCCGGACGTGGTCGCGATCAAGAACACGCTCTATCGGACCTCCAAGAACTCGCCGATCGTCGAGGCGCTGTGCGAGGCGGCCGAGGACGGCAAGTCGGTCACCGCGCTGGTCGAGCTGAAGGCCCGCTTCGACGAGGCCGCGAACATCCGGCAGTCCCGCCGGCTGGAGCGCGCGGGCGCGCATGTCGTCTACGGTTTTCTCGAGTGGAAGACGCACGCCAAGATCGCACAGGTGGTCCGCCGCGAGGGCAACAAGCTGGTGACCTACTCGCATTGGGGCACCGGCAACTACCACCCGATCACCGCCAAGATCTACACCGACCTGTCGCTCTTCACCTGCGATGCCGCGCTCGGGCGCGACGCGGCCAAGGTGTTCAACTACCTGTCGGGCTACGCCTATCCGGAAGGTCTCGAGAACCTGTCGATCTCGCCCCACACGCTCAAGTCGTCTCTGATCGAGATGCTGCAGCGCGAGGCCGAGCACGCGCAGGCCGGCCGGCCCGCGCAGGTCTGGGCCAAGATGAACTCGCTGATCGAGCCCGATATCATCGACGCGCTCTACGAGGCGAGCCAGGCCGGCGTGAAGATCGACCTGGTGATCCGCGGCATCTGCGGCATCCGGCCCGGCGTGAAGGGCCTGTCGGACAATATCCGGGTGAAATCAATCGTCGGGCGGTTTCTCGAGCACAGCCGCATCTGCTGCTTCGGCAACGGCCATGGCCTGCCGCATGCCAAGGCGCGGGTATTCATGTCTTCGGCGGACTGGATGGAGCGGAACCTCAACCGCCGGATCGAGCATCTCGTCGAGATCAAGAACGACACCGTGAAGGCGCAGATCGTCAGCCAGATCATGGCCGCGAACCTGGCCGACGTGGCGCAGAGCTGGGTCATGGGACCGGATGGCACCTTCGTCCGCGAAAAGGTGCCGGAGGGCGAGTTCGCCTTCAACTGTCACCGCTTCTTCATGGAGAACCCGTCGCTGTCGGGCAGAGGCTCGGCTGGCGCCGCGGATGTGCCGAGCCTGACCCACGGCTCGGACCGCTAGCCGTTCCGGATGACGTAGCGGTAGCACCTCGCGCGCTTGACCCCGCGGAGTGCTCTTGCCAGACACCCAGACACGGACGGAGGGCCGTCGTTTCGGGGATGAGCGGAATGGATGCAGAGGCGGAGCACGCCGAGTGGGGACTGTTCGGCCGGCCCCTCTTCGCCGATAAGGAGGCACGCGCCCTGTCACGCGTGGGCGTGGTCGACATCGGGTCGAACTCGGTTCGCCTGGTGGTGTTCGACGGGGCCGCGCGGTCGCCCGCGTATTTCTACAACGAAAAGATCATGTGCGAGCTTGGCGCCGGCATGTCCGAAACCGGGCGGCTCAACCCCGAGGGGCGGGTCCGCGCGCTGGCCGCGCTGCGCCGCTTCGCGCTTCTGTCCGAGGGCATGAACGCGCCGCTGACGCTGGTCGCGACGGCCGCGGTCCGCGATGCCGCCGACGGCGACTCGTTCCGCGAAGAGGTGTTCGACGAAACCGGCCTGACCATCTGGGTCATCGACGGCGAGGAAGAGGCCCGTCTGTCGGCCCAGGGCGTGCTGCTCGGGTGGCCCGGCAGCTACGGACTTGTCTGCGATATCGGCGGATCGTCGATGGAACTGGCCGAGATCTCCGGCGGTCGCGTCGGACGGCGGGTGACCTCGCCGCTCGGTCCGCTCAAGATGCGCGACGTCTCCGGCGGGCGGAAGGCGCGGGATAAGCACATCAAGGAAGTGATAAGCGGGCTGGCCAAGACGATGGGCACGCAACGCGACCGGCTGTTCCTCGTGGGGGGCTCGTGGCGGGCGATCGCGCGCATCGACATGGAACGGCGCGCCTATCCGCTGCACGTGCTCCACGAATACCGGATGGACGCGACGGCCGTTGCCGAGACCGCAAAGTTCATCGAGAAGTCCGACATGGAGGAGCTCCGCGGACGCTGCGGTCTGTCCTCCTCGCGGGCGTCTCTCGTGCCCTATGCCGCCGAGGTGCTCAAGCAACTGGTCCAGAAGTTCAAGCCGGCCGACATCGCGATATCGAGTTACGGGATCCGCGAAGGCCTGCTCTACGAACAGATGCCGCAGAAGCTGCGCGACCGCGATCCGTTGATCGAGGCATGTTACTCCGCCGAGGCGAAGGACGCGCGGTTGCCGGGCTTCGGCCGCCGCCTCTTCGATTTCGTGCGTCCGCTCTTCGCCGATGCGACGCCGGCCAAGCTCCGCCTCGTGAAGGCGGCCTGCCTGCTCCACGACGTGAGCTGGCGCGCGCATCCCGACTACCGCGCCGAGACCTGCTTCGACAACGCGACGCGCGCAAACCTCGGCGGGCTCAAGCACTGGGAACGCGTCTTTCTCGGGCTCGCTTTGCTGCACCGCTACCGCAACAAGCGCGAAGGCACTCGGTTCGAGAACCTCAACGGTCTGATCGACGCCGAAGAGACGCAGCAGGCCGAGATCCTCGGGAAGGCACTGCGCTTCGGCGCCATGCTCTGGATGTCGGAACGCAGCACCGCCGGTGCACGCCTCGAATGGGATCCGGTCGAGCGCTTCCTGCGCCTGTCCCTGACCGAGGAGGCATCCGACCTGTTCGGCGAAGTGGCCGAGGCGCGCTTCAAGTCGCTGGCGAACTCGCTCGGAGCCGAAACAGAGGTCGCCATCGGCTGAGGTCTCTCAGAGCTCAATGCTGTCCTGCGGATCGGGCTCGGTCGTGTCGAGCGGCGGCGCATCGGGCTTGCGGCGAATGATGATGTCGCCATTGTCGAGGATCTCGGGCGCTTCGTAGGCCGACCAGTCCTCGACCTCCTCCAGCAGGTCGCGCAACGCCGGCCCCATCGCCGAGACGAAGTCGCGCAGCTCGGGCCCCAGATCCTCGGCCAACGCGCGCAATTCGCGCAAAGCCGGCTGCATCTCGTCGATCACGCCGCGAAAGAACAGCTCCGCGCCGCGCTCCATGAGCGACAGGCCGTCCTCCTCGGATCCTGGTTCGGTCGCCTGAGCCAGTGCCGGGCCGGAGACCGGTACCGCGGCCGTCGCCCAGGCGGCGAATAGAAGGGGAAACGTGCGTTTCATGAGAGAAACATAGGCGCGCGCGGACGACGGAAACAGGGGTTAGGCCGCATGGCGGTCCGAGATTTCCTCCCACGCGCGGTTGATCGCCACGAGCCGTTTCTCGGACATCTTCACCGCCTCTTCCGGGAGCCCGCGCGCGACCATGCGATCGGGATGGCTGTCGCGCACGAGCCCGCGCCAGACCTTGCGGATCTCGCCGATCGGGGTGCCGGGATCGACCCCGAGCACGGTATAGGGATCGGGTTCGGCGTCGTGCACGTAGCGCGCGCGCAGGGAGCGGAAGCGCGTGTCACCGAGATCGAAGATTTCGGCCACCTTGGACAGGAACGCATCCTCGGCCGGGTGATAATTGCCGTCGGCGATCGCGATGTGGAACAGCCCCTCCATCAGATCGCACAGCGTGCCCGTATCCTCGCCGAACATCGCCTTGATGCGCCGGGCGTAATCCTCGAACCCCGCCACGTCCTGCCGGGCGAGGTTGAACACCCGCGCGGCGCCGGCCTCGTCCTCGGGAGCGATATGGAAGACGTCCCGGAAGGCGGTCACCTCGGATCGCGTCACCAGCCCGTCGGCTTTTGCCATCTTGGCCGACAACGCGATCACCGCGATGGCAAACGCCACCGACCGCTCCGGCGGGGCGCGGAGACGGTCGAAGACGGTGGCGAGGCTTTCGCCGCTCGCAAGCGCGGAGACAGCCTCGGAGATGCGCGACCAGATCGACATGATACCGCAGTGTAGGGCAGCGCCCCATCATTGTCAGGCGGAGGTGCCCAGCATTTTCTGCATCAGCACCAAATCGATCCAGCGCGAGAACTTCCAGCCGGCCTGAGGGATGCGGCCGACCTCTTGAAATCCGAGGGAGGCGTGAAAGCGCAGCGCCGGGTCGTTCTCCGCGCTGACGGCCGCGATGAAGGACTGGACGTCGGTCGCGACGGCCTCCTGCGACAGCGCCGCCATCAGCGCACGGCCGAGCCCGTCGCCCCGGGCGCCGGGCGCCAGAGCGATGGTCGTCTCCATCGTCCGGGCGTAGCCTGTCCCGCCGCGGAACGGGGCGAACGTGGCGTATCCGGCAATGCGCCCTGCCCGCTCGGCGACGATGAACGCACGGCCCCTTGCGGCGATGTCGTTCCGGACCGACTCGAGCGTGCGCGGCGTCGACGAGAAGGTGATGGCGGTGTCGGTGATGATCGGATTGACGATCGCCAGCACCGCCTCCGAATCCTCGATCCGGGCAGGCCGGAGCTGGGCTCCGGCCACCGCGACCGGATTGCTCACTGGAGGACGCGCCGGTGGTCCGGCGCCTCCAGCGTCGCGCGCAGGCTTGGCACGTCGTCCGTTTCGAACACCGCCTGCGGCACGTCGAGATGCGGGCCGAGCAACGCAGCCAGCGCCTCGGCCTCGGGATGCGCGATCTGGAGCCGGGTCACCCGGCGCCCGGTCGAAGCGAGCGCGGTGCCGGCGGGCACCGGGCTGCGCCACTCGATCAGCGCCGGAAACAGTCCATCGAACGGAAGCGCGCCGTCCTCTGGCACGGCCATGCGCCAGCGCAGAGCGCCACGCGCCATGTCGACCGCCTCGCCCGCCATCGGCAGCACCGCCAGCGCTGCATCGAGATCCTCGACCCGCACGACCCAGGTCGACAGCCGGGCCGGCCCGCGGAAGCGATCCAGCCCGAACCAGCGCGGCATCGGCGGCGGCGGGACTGCCGGATCGATCGCGATGGCTTCGAGGTAGAGATCGTCGGCCAGGCCCGCGACACAGTTATGCGTCCCGAACCGTACGTGCTTTCCTCCCGGGACGAGCGGCTGACCAAGTGCAGCCTCGGCATGGGCCGTCGCCTCTTCGAGAGTTTCGGCGGCGACGACCAGATGGTCGAGGGTCAGTCGGATCGGATCGGCATTCATTCCGACATGAATGCTCAATCCCGGAAAAATTGCACGAAAAAAGGCAGTTGGCGCTCTTTCGCGCCAGTTCGTGCCGATTCAGCGTGCCTTGAAGAGACCGCCGAGAACGCCGCGCACCAGACGCCGGCCCGTGGTGCCGCCCAGTTCCTTGACCACGGCGCGGGTCAGCGCCGCACCGAGCGTGTCGCTGCGTCCGCGGGAGGACCGCGTGCCCTGCCGGTCGACACGGCTGCCGGAGTAGCGGCGCGCGGCGCTGTATTCGCGCGCCTGCGCCTCGGCGAGGTCCTCCTCGCGTTCCGCGGCCTCGGCCGCAGCGGCCGCAGCCTCGGCCCGCGCACGCAACGCCTCGTAGGCCGAAGGACGGTCCAGCGCGCGATCGTAGCGCGCGCCGAGCGGCGAAGCGTCGATGACGGCACGCCGCTCGGCAGCCGACAGCGGGCCGAGCCGCGACGAGGGCGGCCGGATCAGCGTCCGTTCGACAATTCCGGGCACGCCCTTCTTTTGCAGAAACGACGTCACTGCCTCGCCCACGCCGACCTCGAGGATCGCGGCCTCGGTATCGAAGGCCGGGTTTTCGCGGTAGGTTTCGGCGGCCAGCTTCAGCGCGCGCTTGTCGCGCGCGGTGAACGCGCGCAGCGCGTGCTGAACCCGGTTTCCCAGCTGGCCGAGCACGTCCTCCGGCACGTCGTCGGGATTCTGCGTCACGAAGTACACCCCCACGCCCTTGGACCGGATCAGGCGCGCCACCTGCTCCACCTTCTCCACCAGCGCACGAGGCGCATCCTCGAACAGCAGGTGCGCCTCGTCGAAGAACAACACGAGCCGCGGCTTCTCGGGGTCGCCGACCTCGGGCAGATCCTCGAATAGCTCGGACATGAGCCACAGAAGGAAGGTCGCGTAGAGCCGCGGCGCCGACATCAGCCTGTTGGCCGCAAGCACGTTGACCATGCCGCGCCCGGTCGTGTCCGTGCGCATCAGGTCCGCGAGATCGAGCGCGGGTTCTCCGAAGAGCTGCGCGCCGCCCTGCCCCTCGAGGACAAGAAGCCGGCGCTGTATCGCGCCGACCGACTGCACCGCGATGTTCCCGTAGCGCAGCGACAACTCCGCGCGGTTCTCGCCCACGAAGGTCAGCATTGCCTGCAGATCCTTCAGGTCGAGCAGCGGCAAGCCCTCCTCGTCGGCGACGCGGAAGGCGACGTTCACGATGCCCTCCTGCGCTTCGGTCAGTTCGAGCATCCGGCTGACGAGAAGCGGGCCCATCTCGGCAACTGTCGTGCGGATGGGGTGCCCCTGTTCGCCAAAGAGATCCCAGAACGTGACCGGACACGCGCTGTAGGCATAATCGTCGAATCCGATGGTGGCCGCCCGCTCCGAGAACGCGCCGTGAAGCTTGTGATCCGCGCTGCCCGGCGCGGCCAGGCCCGACAGGTCGCCCTTCACGTCCGCCAGCACGACCGGCACCCCCGCGGCGGAAAAGCCTTCGGTCATGATCTGCAGGGTCACCGTCTTGCCGGTGCCGGTCGCGCCGGCGATCAGCCCGTGCCGGTTTGCGTAGCCGAGCGCGAGCCGCTGCGGCGTGCCGTATCCGGGGCCGCCGCCACCGATGAAGATCGAGTTGTCCATGCGTCCGTCTCCGCCGAAAAGTCCAAGATCGACCATACTTGCTTAACGAGTCCGCGCCATAATCATGTTGTCCGGGCCGCATGTCCTCTTCGGGTCCGGACGACTTCCTCCCTGTCGACTGGCCGCGCCTTCGGGCGCGGTCTTTTTCGTCTGCGCAAGGCGGTCCGGGATCGGCATGATATTGCCTGTTGACCGAAAGAAATCACCGTCGTAGCGTCTGCACCAATGACAAAGTCGGCCGGTCCGACAGGGAGACAGCGGCCCGGGAAACGGTGCCGCGAGAATGAGAAAAGGAGCCGATACCGGCTCCTTTTTTCGTTGTCGGACACCCTCGGCCGCGCGCGGTCGCAGCACTGTGCAACCGCCCCCTGACACTCCCGTGCGGCCGTGCTATGCGGCTTTCGACCGAAGTGACGACAGAGCTCGGAGGAGCCCATGACGATCAGACTGACCCATCTTTCCCTCATCGCCGCACTGGCCGCCGCGCCTGCGTTCGCCCAGGACGAGCCGGACGCCGATGCCGGGCAGGACGCGCCTGCCGCAGAGGGCGCCGAGAACGCGCCCGGCGCAGATCCGGATGTGGGTCTTCAGGGGATGCAGCAGGCCCGCCCCGAAGCCTTCGTGCGCTCGGAAAACGGCGACTGGGAGATCCAGTGCATCCGTTTTCCCGACGGGACCGAGGCACAATGCCAGATGTTCCAGCTTCTGACTGCGCAGGACGACAATCCGCTTGCCGAGGCGTATTTCTTCAAGCCGCCGGAAGGCTCGCAATTCGCGGCCGGGCTCAACCTCGTGGTGCCGCTGCGCACGCTGCTGACCCAGCCGCTGGGTATCGCCATCGACGGCGGCGCGACGCAGCAGATCCCGTACATGACCTGCTCTGCCGAGGGGTGCGTGGCGCGCGCGGGCATCTCGGAGCAGCAGCTCAACCAGTTCCGCGCCGGCGCCGCGGCGCGGATCACCATTGTCCCCGCCGATGCTCCGTCCGAGCAGGTGACGACCGACATGTCGCTCTCGGGGTTCACTGCGAGCTTCGACGAGCTCGAACCGGCTCAGCTGCCCACACAGCCGAGCCAGGGCACAGGTCAGTAAACGACGACAGGACACCGATTGTCAGGGGCCGGACGCCGCGTCCGGCCCTTTTTGCATGCGCGGCCCGTCCCGCGTTTCTCAGCACAGGTACGCGTCGGCGCTGCTGACGGTGCCGTCGTCGGCCGACAGCGTCTGCGTCAGCACGAAGGCGTTGCCGCCCCGCGCCGCAACGGCGTTGCGCACCTTGTTGAGGGCGCTTCTGGCATCCTGCGCTGCGGTCAGGCCGAAATAGTTCACGCCCTCCACCGGACCGACGAACGTACATCGCTCCGACGCGGCGAGCGAGATCTGGCGGACGCCGCGTGCGTCATCGCTCAGCTCGGTGCCGCAGGCCGCAAGCGCGGTGCCTGCCATGATCATGATGTGCAGCGGTTTCATCCCGCGTCTCCCCTCGTGCTTGGGCTCGACAGATCCCGAAACCCGGTCTGGGTCGGTCCCATCATAGCCGAAGGGCTCGCATCGGACGACCCGATCGCCCATGGTCGTCCGGCGCGGCGACCGCGCGCGCCTCGAAGTCCATCGCCTCAAGCCGGGAACCCTGCATGACCGACGTCACTCTTCGCCCCCTCGCCGACACCGACGAAGCGCAATGGCGCGCACTCTGGACGGGGTATCTCGACTTCTACGGGGCCACGGTGTCGGAGGCAGTCTACAGCGCCACGTTCGCGCGGCTGTGCGACCCCGATCGCCCGCAGCAGCGCGCGCTGGTTGCGGAGACCGATGGCCGGTTGCTCGGCCTCGTGCACGTCGTCTTCCACCCCCACAACTGGCGGGTGGAAGACGTATGCTACCTGCAGGATCTCTTCGTGATGCCCGAGGCGCGCGGCACCGGGCTCGGGCGCGCGCTGATCGAGGCCGTTTACGGCATGGCCGACGCGGCCGGCGCGCCGTCCGTCTACTGGCTGACGCAGGACTTCAACCACGAGGCGCGCCAACTCTACGACCGCATCGCGACGCTGACACCGTTCATCAAGTATCAGCGCTGAGCGGCGCGCAGATCGACTCCGCGTGGCGCTCAGCCGCGCGCCGCGGGAAGCTCGATATTGATCTCGAGGCTCGACTGCCCCTCGCCGCGTTCCATCTGGATATCAACCGCATCGTCGTCGATCTTCATGTGACGCTTTATGACCGCGAGGATGTCACGCTGCAGCTCGGGAAAGACGTCCGGCCCCGGACCGCCGGCGCGCTCGTGCGCCAGAAGCACCTGGAGCCGTTCCTTGGCCGCTCGGGCCGAGGGATCCTGCTTGCGGGTCCAGCGGGGAAAACCGAAGCGCATCATGCCGTCCGCCCGAAGAGCCGCTGCATGAAGCCGCGCGGGCGGTCGGATTCCAGCCGGACCTCGAGATCCTCGCCATCGAGCCGCGCGGCCGCGGCTTCGTAGGCGCGGCTCGCAGCCGACGGCTCGTCGAGCACGACCGGCATCCCGAGGTTCGACGCACGCAGCACGGCCTTGCTTTCTGGAACAATGCCCAGAAGCGGCACCGCGAGGATCTCTAGCACATCCTCGACCGTCATCATTTCGCCCGTGTCGATCCGCGCCTGATCGTGACGCGTAAGCAGGACCTGCGCCTTCACCGCCTCGCCCTTCTCGGCGCGATCGGTCTTGGCCTGCAGGAGGCCCAGCACACGGTCGCTGTCGCGGACCGACGACACCTCGGGGTTCGTCACCACGACCGCCTCGTCGGCAAAGTGCATGGCAAGCTGCGCGCCACGCTCGATGCCCGCCGGGCTGTCGCAGATGATGTAGTCGAAGCTCTCGCGCAGCTCCGACAGGACCGACTCGACGCCTTCCTTGGTCAGGGCGTCCTTGTCGCGGGTCTGCGATGTCGGCAGCACCGACAGCGTCTCGATCCGCTTGTCGCGGATCAGGGCCTGCGACAGCTTGGCGTCGCCCTGGATGACGTTGATGAAGTCGAACACGACCCGGCGCTCCACGCCCATGATCATGTCGAGGTTGCGCAGGCCGACGTCGAAGTCGATCACCACCGTCTTGTGACCGCGCTGCGCCAGCGCGGCGCCGATCGCGGCAGCCGATGTGGTCTTGCCCACGCCGCCCTTGCCGGAGGTCACCACGATGACCTTGCCCGCCTTCCTGTCCTGTTCCACGGCGCTCTCCTTTCCGTTCGGTCTCATCAATTGCGTCAGTCCAGCAGGTGCATCTGCAGACTGTCGTCCTCGAGCGCGACCATGACCTGCTGGCCGCGCACCGCGTCGTCGAAATTGTCGGGCGTGCGGTAGCGCCCGGCGATCGCCACCAGCTCGGCATCGAGCCGGCGGCAGAAGATCCGCGCGCTTTCGTCGCCGTGGACACCGGCCATCGCCCGACCGCGCATCCGGCCGTAGACGTGGATATGCCCCGCGGCGATCAGCTCGGCGCCCGAACTCACGGGGCCGACCACGGTGAGGTCGCCGCCATCGGCGACGACCACCTGCCCCGACCGCACCGGTGTCGTCACCAGCCGGTTCGCCGGCGCGAGCGGAGCGCGTTTGCCGCCGCGGCGCGGCCCCGGCTTGCCGAGCGGCCCGTCCTGGCCGGCGTCGATGCTCAGAAGCCCTTCTTCCGCGGCAAGCTCGGCCAGCCGCCCGTGCGCGTGCAGCACGCCGAACGGCATCATCCGCCGCGCGCGCAACTCGCGCAGAAGCCGCGAGAGATCGGCATCCCCGAGCCGCGCGCCCGCGTCCTCGAGGTCGATCAGCATCGGCGCCTTTTCGAAGAATTGCGGCGTCTGCCGCAGATGCTCGTCGAGCGCCTCGAGAAAGGCCGCGTCGACGGGGCCGTTGCCCGGGCGCAGCGTCACCGCGGTAAAGTATCGCCCGCGGAACTGGAAAGGCGCGACGCGCGTCGTCGCCGGGCGACCGGCGGTCGCCTGTGGGGTGTCGGGCACGGGGGCTCGGTCCTTGCTGCTCGTGTGCCGGCGACTCGCGCAATCGGTCGCCGTTACGCGCGGGCGTAGCGTCTCGCGCGCGCGATGGCCACCCCGTCCGCGACGGCACGCCGCATCTCGGCAGGATGCTGCTTTCGGTTGAGCGGCAGGGCGCCTCAGTCCCGCCGGTTTGCGCGTGCGAGTCCGCGAAGGATCGCATCGGCGGCGCGGCGCCCCTGCGGAGGACCGTCGCGACCGAGGCGCTGCATCGTCGTTTCCATCGCTCGGGCCTGCGCCTGCGGCGCGTCGAGCACCTTCAACAGCGCGGGCGCGATCCGGTCCGGGCGGCAGGCCTTGCCGATGAACTCGGGCACCGCGCGGGTCTCCGACACGAGGTTTACGAGCGTCACGGTGTCGGTGCGGAGCATCCGGCCGATGATCTGCCGCGACAGCCAGTTCATGTCGTAGGCGATCACCATCGGTGTCGCCGCCGCCGCGAGCTCCAGCGACACCGTGCCGGAGGCCGCGAGCGCGACATCCGCGGCAGCAAAGGCCGCCCGCTTCTCGGGTTGTGCCGCCGGGCCCAGACCGCGCGGATCGAGCACGACCGGCGCGCCGGGCCAGTCCGCGGCCTGCGCCTCGACCGCGGCCGCGACGGCCGGTGCCGCCGGCACCACGAAGCGCAGGTCCGGCCGCGCCGCATGTACCTGCTCCAGCACCTCGCCGAAGACGGGACCCAGCCGGGCGACCTCGGAGCGGCGCGAGCCCGGCAGGATCAGCGCCAGCGGCGCCTCGCCGAGCCCATGCGTCAGGCGGAAGCGCGCCACGTCTGCGGCCCCGGCCACCGGCTCGCTGACCACGGGATGACCCACGAAATCGCATTCCATCCCGGCGGCTTCCATGAACGGCGGCTCGAACGGCAGGAGCGCGAGCACCTGGTCCACGTGTGGCGCCATCTTTGCCGCGCGACCCGGCCGCCAGGCCCAGACCGTCGGCGCGACATAGTGCACCGTCCGCAGGTTCGGCGACCGCTCGCGCACGATCTTCAGGACCCGGAGCGAGAATTCCGGCAGGTCCACGGTGATGACGACATCGGGCTGCGCGGCAATCGCGGCTTCCGCGGTCTCGCGGATACGCCGCTTGAGCGCGCGATACTCCGACAGGATCTCGACGATCCCCATGATCGAGATCTCGTCCATCGGAAAGAGCGACACGAGCCCCTGCTCTTCCATCAGCGGACCGCCGACACCGGTGAAGGTGACGCCGTCGCCCACGGCATCGCGCAGGCCCGCCATCAGCGCGGCGCCAAGGCGGTCGCCCGAAGGTTCGCCGGCAGTGATGAAAACCCGCATCAGCGCACCCAGAGCCACAGACCGGCGGCGTCGAGCCGCCCGACGACCTCGGTGCGGTCGAGAACGATGACGCCGCCCGCCTCGACGACGATGCCGCGCAGGCCGGCGCGGATGGCGCCGTCGGCCGTCCCCGGCCCGATCGTCGGCAGATCCGCGCGGCGGTCCTGCATCGGCTTGGGCGCCTTGTAGAGCACGGCACCCGCAGCTTCCGAGCCAAGCCCGCGCAGCATCGCGTCGGTGCCGCTGTCGGTCTCGCGCGCGATCACGCGGTTGCCGCGGATCACGGCCGCTTGCCCGAGATCGGCGCGCCCCATCTCGGCGATCACCTCGTCACCGGTCCGCGCCTCGGCCTCGCCGTCCGGCGCGGCGCGGCTCGCAACGCCAAGTGGCGGGAGCAGGTCGGGCGCAGCTTCGTGCGCGGCCACGACGGCGAAGCCCTGGGCCTCGAACAGTGCGATCGCGCCGCGGAGCGCGCCATCGTCGCCACGGGCGAGCGCGCGGCGCATCGCCGGGAGCATCGCCAGCGTCGCCAGATCGAACGACAGCGGACGGATGCGCGGACGGTCCACCCCGCCGCACAGGCAGATCCGCTCGACCCCGCGTGCGCGCAGGCGTTTCATCAGGCCGCCCAGCCTCTCGATCCGAAAGGTGATGTCGGGCGTCAGCCCCTCGGGCGCGTGCCCCTCAAGCGCACAGACCAAAGGACGTTCGGCCTGCGCGGCGGCGACCGCGGCCGGCAATCGGCCCCGCCCGGCGATCAGGGCCAGCATCGGCGGCTCATCCGGGAGTCAGGAAGTGACGATCGGTATCGGCGAGGACGAAGGACACGATTTCGCGCACGTACGCGCTCTGCGTTTCCTCGCCGAGGCGCCGCGCGCGGTCGGCGAACGCGCCTTCGCCCTGCGCCAGCATCTGGAACGCCGCGCGAAGCGCGGTGATGTCGGATCGCGCGACGCCGCGGCGTTTCAGCCCGACGAGGTTCAGCCCGTCGAGCCGCCCGCGCGGGCCCTGCACCAGACCGTGCGGAATCACGTCGTTCGTGACCATGCTGACGGCGCCGATAATGGCGCCGCGCCCGATGCGGACGAACTGGTGCACACCCGACAGGCCGCCGACGATGACCTCGTCCTCGATGATGCAGTGCCCGGCAATGGCGGCATTATTGACCAGGATCACGTGGTTGCCGATCTGAACGTCGTGCGCAACGTGGCAGCCCGCCATGAACAGCCCGTCATCGCCGATCCGCGTGAGGCCGCCACCGCCCTCGGTGCCCGCGTTCATGGTGACGTGCTCGCGGATCCGGTTGCGCGCGCCGACCCTGAGCCGGGTCTTCTCGCCTCGGAATTTCAGATCCTGAGGGACCTCGCCGATCACCGCGAAGGAAAAGATCGTCGTGTCTTCGCCGATCTCGGTTTCGCCGGTCACGACCACATGGCTCTTCAGAACGCAGCGTGCGCCGAGCGTCACGTCGGGCCCGACATGACAAAACGGGCCGATCTCGCAGTCCGGCCCGATCCGCGCGCCGTCCTCGACCACGGCACTCGGGTGGATCACCGGATCGCTCACGCCTGCAGATCCATCATCGCCGTGAACTCGGCTTCGCAGGCCATCTCGCCCTCGACCTCGGCATGGCCACGGAACTTCCAGACCTTGCCGCCGGGCTTGCCGCGTAGCGTCTCGAGCGTCATGCGAAGCTGGTCGCCCGGGATCACCTTGCGCCGAAATTTGCAGCCGTCGATCCCCATGAAATAGATCAGCAACTGCTTGTCCGCGAGTTCCATCGTCACGCCGACCATCACCGCCGCGGTCTGCGCCATCGCCTCCACGATCGTCACGCCCGGCATGATCGGGGTGCCCGGGAAGTGGCCCTGGAAATACGGCTCGTTCATCGTGACATTCTTGATCCCGACCGCGCGCGCGGTGCCGCCGATATCCTCCACCCGGTCCACCAGCAGGAACGGGTAGCGATGCGGCAGGATCCGCTGGATCATCTGGATGTCGGCGCGGGCGAGCGTATCGGTCATGGCGGCTCCTTCGGGCGGCGTTCGGGGCAAAGCCGTAGCAATGCCGGGCCCGGGCAGCAAGCGCGGGGCGTCAGTCGCGCGGCCCTGCCCCGGGCAGGATCGGAACGGTCGGCGCCGAATCTGCGCCGAAGTCGCCGTCCGACGGCACCGGTGCGACGGGTTCCTCGAGGTCGCTGCCGTCACCGATGCGCGCGTCGAGCCGTTCGATCGCGAGCGCGGTGATGTCCGCGCTCTCGGACGAGACATAGACCTGCCGCCGCTCGATCAGCGCCGCCGCGCCGGCCTCCTGCATGATCTGGAGGAGCACAGGGCGCGCGGCGGCGACGATGCGCCGGCGCACCTGTTCGGTTCGCTGGCTGAATTCCTGCGCCTTCGCGTCCTGCTGCTGGCGCAGGCGCTCGACCTTGTCGTTGAACGCCTCGGCCGCGGCGCGGAACTCCTGCGGCTCCATCGAGTCCCGCCGATCGGTCAGCTCCTGCTCTTCGGCGCGCAACTCTTCGGCAATGCGCTCGCTCTCGGCAGCGATCGCCCGGCCCTCGTCCTCGATCTCGCGCAGGACCCGCTGGCCGTAAGCGCTCTCCTGAAGAAGCCGTTCGGTCTCGATGGTCAGAAGCGCGCCAGGCTGCGGTGCGGGCGGCTCGGCATCCTCGGTTTGAGGACGCATGGGTGGCAACGCGCCGGTGTCCTGCGCGCCAGCGGGCGCCGCGCAGGCCAGAGCCAGGATCCACAAACATGCGCCGACGCGCGCGGCCATCAGAAGTCCGTCGAGATGGTAAACTCGAAGTTCTGCTCCTCGTCGCGCTCTTCCTTCATCAGCGCTTCGGAGAAGTTGAAGCGCAGCGGTCCGAGCGGCGTGGTCCAGAACAGCGACACACCGACGACGTGACGGAACGAGCCATCTTCGTAGAGCACGTCGGAATTGGTCTCGTCGAGGCCCCAGAGATTGCCGACATCATAGAAGACGCCGCCGGAGATGCCGTATTCCTCGGGCAGACCGAGCGGGAACTCCGCTTCGAACCGGGCGACGGCGTAGTAGTTGCCGCCGAGAGGGTCGTCGATGTCATTGGCGCCGTTGAATTCGCGCGGCCCGATGCCGCCGGGTTCGAACCCGCGCATCCGCGACGACCCGAGGAAGAAGCGGTCGGTCACGCGGCTGCCGTCGCCGTCGTAGGCTAGCGCTCCGCCCTCGACCGTCGCGCGGAGCGTCACTTCCTCGTTCCAGACGAGCCGCTGCGCCACGGCGCGCGCGGTCGTCTTGATGAAGCTGGTGTCGCCGCCCAGACCGCCGAAATCCTGCCCGAAGGACAGCAGAACGCCCGCCGTCGGATCGAGCCCGGTGCGCCGCGTGTCGTAGGACAGCGTATAGCCGACGGAGCTTTCGAAGATCTCGCCGCGCTCGGCCTCCTCGCGCACGAGGTTGCCCACCTCGCTTTCGTCGGGGATCGTCAGGTTGGTGTAGCCGAGCGTGTAGCGCACCTGCAGGTCCGTGTTCTCGCTGATCGGGAAGGTCAGCGAGGGCGACAGCGTCCCCGTCGTGGTGTTGTACTCGGCGTTGTCGCGTTCGGTTTCGTAGAAGTCGAGGTTGAGCCCGAAAGCCAGATCACGGCCGAGCAGCGCCGGTTCGGTGAAGCTCAGCGCGTAGCGCTGGTTGTCGGTGCCCGTCGTGAAGGTGAACGACAGCTGCTGTCCGCGGCCGAGGAAGTTGCGCTCGGAGAAGCCGAGGTTGAGGCCGAAACCGTTCGAGGTCGAATAGGATCCGCCGAAGCTGATGGAGCCGGTCGGCTGCTCTTCGACGTCCACGTCGATGATGACCTGCTCGGGCGTCGAGCCCTCGCGGGCGTTGACCTCGGCATCGGCGAAGAAGCCGAGCGCGCGGATGCGCTCCGCGCTTTCGCGGATCGCGCGCGGATTGAACGGATCACCCTCGACCGTGTCGAACTGGCGCCGCACCACGCGGTCGAGCGTGGTGGTGTTGCCCTCGATGTCGATGCGCTCGACGAAGATGCGCTCGCCCCGGGTCAGAACGTAGTTGACGTCGAGCGCCAGGTTGCGCTCGTCGCGGCGGATCTGCGGTTCGACGCGAATGAAGTCGAGACCTTCGCGGATCGCCAGACGCTCGAGACGGGCGATGTCACGCTCGACCAGAGCGGGATTGTAGATCTGCCCTGTGCGCAGGCGGACGGCGTCGCGGAACAGCGCGGTGTTCACCTCGCGCAGATCGGACGACACAGTGATGCGTCCGGCCCGGAATTGCTGCCCTTCGTCCACGTTGAAGGTCAGGAAGTAGGCGTCGCGCTCGTCCGACAGCTCGGCGTTCACGCCCGTGATCCGGAAATCGACATAGCCGCGCGAGGCGTAGAAATCCTGCAGCGCGCGGCGGTCGAAGGCGACGCGCTCCTCGATGAAGGTGTCAGCGCCGATGAGCGCCCGCAGGAGGCCCGCCTGCTTGGTCTGGATCGCCCGGCGAAGCCGACCGTCGGAGTACTCGTCGTTGCCGACGAAGCCAATGCGCTCGATCTCCGCAACGCCACCCTCGAAGACCTCGAACACGAGGTCGACGCGGTTCTCGGACCGTCGGATCACCCGCGGATTGACGCGCGCGGCGACACGACCCTGCTGGGTATAGGCGCCGGCGATCGCGTCGGCGTCCGCCTCGGCCTGGCTGGGCGAGAAGACCCGGCGGGGCGTGGACCCCAGCAGCGGCGACAGATCCTCGTCGCTGATGCGTCGGTTGCCCTCGATCGCGATGTTGTTGATCGTCGGGAACTCGACCACGCGGATGACCAGCGTGTTGCCCTGAGGAACGATCTCGACCTCTTCGAAGAGCCCGGTTTCCTGGATCCGCTGGTAGGCGGCGTTGAGCTCGCCGCCGCTGACCGTCTCGCCGCGCGCGATCCCGGCATAGCTCAGGATCGTGCCGGCCTCGATGCGCTCGTTGCCCTGGATCGACACGTTGGTGAAGCTGTAGCTCTGCGCGCCGACGATCGTCGGAACCACCGACGCCGACACGGCAAGGCCGATGGCCAGTGCCCCCACCGTCGATTTCAGAATACGGTTCGCAGTGCCCCTGCTCGCGCGGCCTGCGTTGTCGTTGTGGGTCATGCCGCCCATCCCGTCATACCATCCCTCAATCGAGGTCAGTATCGGGATCACCGCACCTTGTCAAAAGCGCAAGCGACAGGGAACGGCGGCATTTTCAAGGCTGTGTTGCCGGCGCGTCGACGCCGGCCCGACAGCCTTCAGCTGCCCGCGACCCAGGCGCCGAACGCAAGCGCGCCGGCGATGATCGAGACGGTCAGCATCCAGTCCCCGTTCAGCGTCCAGACGAGACGCAGTCCGCGGACCCCTTGTGCGATCGTTTGCATGGTCCCCGTCCTTTCTTGGTCGGTCACGCCGGACCATGGCGTGCGAACGGGGCGAAAATTGGGCGCGCCGCGGGCATCCCCGCGGCATTCGCTCAGAGCGCAGGTCGGGCTGCGGTCAGGGGCAGAAGATGTCGTTTGTCAGCGCGAACACCATCAGCCCCAGAACGAGGGTCAGGCCGATCGACATCAGAACGCGCAGCGCGCGGTCCGAGGGCGGGCGACCGGACACGGCCTCGTAGGCGTGGAAGCACAGATGCCCGCCGTCGAGCACCGGCACTGGAAACAGGTTCAGAAGGCCCACCGCCGTCGACAGCACCGCGATGAACCAGATGAAGCTCTGAGTGCCCTGGCTCGCCATGGCGCCGGAGGTTTCGGCGATGCCGATGGGACCGGACAGGTTGCAGGTCGAGATCGCGCCGGTGATCATGTGCCACAGGCCCGACAGCGACCCACGGATGATTTCCCCTGTCTGCCCGACGCCCGACATGAACGCCTCGCCGACGCCCGGCGTCTCGGTCGCCGCCTCGAAGAACATGCCGCCGGCGATGCCGATGCGATAGACGGTCTGGAACGACCCGTCGGCCTGTGGCTCGTCGATGCGACGCGGCTCCAGCGTGATGTCGAGCGTCTCACCGTTGCGCCAGACGGTCAGGTCGAGCGCCGCCCCGTCGGAGCCCTCGACCCTCTCGCGGAGATCCTCGAATGCGACGATCGGCTCGCCGTTGATCGCTTGGATCACGTCGCCGTCCTCGAGCCCGGCCTCGGACGCCGCAGTAAGCGGCAGTACCTGCGACGCCAGCGGCAGGTAGACGTAAGGCCCCGCGACCGTCATCTCCTGCCCGTCGCGGCGGATCGTGTAGTCGAGCACCTCCTCCTCGGGCAGCGAGTCGAGAAGATCGTCGAAGGCGCCCTCGTTGTCGAAGGGCGGAAGCGCCTCCCCTTCGATCGCGAGGATTTCGTCGCCGACCTGCAACTCCTGCACCGTCGGCAGCGGCTTCAGCTCGCCTACGGTCAGCGGCTCGGACGTCACGCCGCGCACCATGAAGATCGAGGTGAAGATGATGATCGAGAGAACGAAGTTGAACGCAGGCCCCGCCGCCACCGTCGCGGCGCGCGCCCAGAGCGGCGCGCCCGTCATGGTGCGCCGGCGCTCGCTTTCGCTGAGACCTTCCATCGCGGACTCGTCGGTGCCGCCCGACGGGTTGGCATCGCCGCGGAACTTCACGTAGCCGCCGAGCGGAAACAGCGCGAACTGCCACTTGGTCCCGCGCTTGTCGGTGCGCGAGAGCAGGACCGGCCCGAACCCGAGCGAGAAGACGTCGGCATCGATGCCGGACCACCGTCCCACGATATAGTGCCCGTATTCATGGATCGCGACGATCACCGAGAGCGCGACCACGAAGGCCAGCAGCGTCCACAGCAATCCGCCGAACTGCGGCACCAGCGTGACGATGTCCAAAACCTCTGCCCCTTATCAGCCCTGCGCGATGACCTCGCGCGCCGTTACCCGGGCGACGTGGTCGGCCGAGAGCACCTTATCAAGATCGATCACGGCATCATCAAGACCGTCCCGTGCGGAAAGCCTGTCGAGCGTCTCCGCGACCACATCGGTCATCCGGGTAAAGCCGATCTGCCGCGCGATGAATGCGTCGAGCGCCTGCTCCTTCGCGGCGTTGAAGACCGCCCCGGCGAGGCCGCGCGCTTCCATTACCTCGCGGGCGAGGCGAAGCGCCGGCCACCGCGTCTCGTCGGCGGGTCGGAATGTCATCTGGCCGAGCGCCGCGAGGTCGAGCCGCTGCACAGGCAACGTCCGCCGTTCGGGCCAGTGAAGGGCAAAGCCGATGGCGTGGCGCATGTCGGGCGGCCCCACATGCGCCATCAGCGCCCCGTCGGCAAATCCGACCAGAGCGTGGATCAGGCTCTCGGGATGCACGAGCGCCTCGATCTGGTTCGGCGCGAGACCGAAGAACTCGCGCGTCTCGATCAGTTCCAGCGCCTTGTTGAACATCGAGGCACTGTCGATGGTGATGCGCTGGCCCATCGCCCAGTTCGGATGCGTCGCGGCCTCCTCCGGCGTCGCGCTGGCGAGCCGCTCGACCGGCCAGTCGCGGAACGCACCGCCGGAGGCCGTAACGATCACACGCTCGACGGCGGCGATGTCCTCTCCGATCAGTGCCTGGAACACGGCCGAGTGCTCGCTGTCGACGGGCAGGATGCGCGCGCCGTGCGCCCGAGCGGTCTCGAGCATCAGGGGCCCGGCGCAGACCATGCTCTCCTTGTTGGCGAGCGCGAGCGTCGCGCCCGAGCGCAGCGCCGCAAGTCCCGGCGCAAGCCCCGCAGATCCAACGATCGCAGACATCACCCAGTCCGCCGGGCGACTGGCCGCCTCGATCAGGGCGCCCTGCCCGGCCGCAGCCTCCACGCCCGAGCCCGCGAGCGCCGCGCGCAGCGCCGGCAACTCGCTCTCGTGGCAGGTCACCGCGACCTCCGCGCCGAGTTCGGCCGCATCCGCGGCCAACTGGCCGACATTGCGACCGCCGGTCAGGGCGACGACCCGGTAGGCATCGGGATCGCGACGGATGAGGTCGATGGTGTTCTGTCCGATCGATCCGGTCGCGCCGAGGATCGTCACCCGCCGCAGGGTCACGGAAACACCCCGGGCAGTCCTGGGGGGAAGCCGACGAGCTGGGCCGCGATCAGCATGAAGACCGATGCGCCGAGCATGCCGTCGAACCGGTCGAAGAGGCCGCCGTGCCCGGGGATCAGGGTCGAGCTGTCCTTCACCCCGGCCCGGCGCTTGATGGCGCTTTCGGCGATATCGCCGATCTGGCTGGCCATCGAGGCCGCCACGGACAGACCGAGAAGCCCGGCATCCGCCCGTGTCAGGAGAACGTAGCCGATCCCGACCAGAAGCGCCGCCACCCAGCCGCCGATCGCGCCCGCCCACGTTTTCTTGGGGCTGACGCGCGGCCACAGGAGTTTGCCACCGAAGAACCGGCCGGCAAAATATCCGGCGATGTCGGTCGCCACCACGACGAGGATGAGCCACATCAGCCACTCGATCCCGTAGCGGTCCCGGAGCACGATCATACCGAATCCCGCGAGCAGGATCAGCGCCGCGAAACTGGCATAGGTCACGCCGCCCCGCTCCATCTGGCCGAGCCCCAGCATCGAGGGCGCCAGGACCAGCGGCAGGGCGAAGGCCGGCGGCACCTCGGAGGCGACCATCATCGCCACCCCCGCGGTCAGGCCGAGCACGTAGGGAGAGCGGTCGCGCTTGGCGTCGAGCATCGACACCAGCTCCCACACCATAACGCCGCAGACGAGCGCGACGAAGACGTGAAACACGATGCCGCCGGCCCAGACCGCGGCGACGCCGACGGCCACCATGACCGCGGCCGATAGAAGCCGTTCGCCCAGATCGTCCCACTTCGAGCGCAGGCTCATGCGGGAACGGCACCGTAGCGGCGTTCGCGGCCACCGAATCTTTCGGTCAGCCGCGCGAATTCGGCGGCGGTGAAATCGGGCCAGAGGGTGTCGACGAACTCGTACTCCGCGTAGGCGGACTGCCACAGCAGGAAGTTCGAGATCCGAGCCTCGCCGCTCGTGCGGATGACGAGATCGGGATCGGGAAGAAGGCAGGTGTCGAGGTAGCGCGGAAGCGTTTCCTCGCCGATATCGGCAGGGTCGAGCCGGCCGGCCGCGACGTCCTCGGCGAGCCTGCGGGTGGCGCGCGCCACCTCGTCCCGGCCGCCGTAATTGAGCGCGATAGTCAGATTGACGCCGGTGCAATGGGCTGTCAGCGCCTCGAGCTCGTCCATCATCGTGCTCAGCTTCTTGTCGAGACGGTCGCGGTCACCGATGAAGCGCACGCGCACGTTCCGTTCGCGCAACGCCCGCGCCTCCTGCACGATGTAGCGGCGAAACAGGCTCATGAGCCCCGCCACCTCGGATTGCGTCCGCTTCCAGTTCTCGGTCGAGAAGGCGAAGATCGTCAGGTAGCTGACGCCCGCGTCGGGACAGGCCTCCACGATCTCGCGCACCCGTCGGGCGCCGGCCTGGTGGCCGAACAGGCGCGGACGGCCGCGACGCTGTGCCCAGCGGCCATTGCCGTCCATGATGATCGCCACGTGGCGCGGCCCTGCGCAGTCGCGGATCGGTTTGACCATGTGCGGTCTCTCCTTCGGTGCCCTTGCGGGTGGCTGTCTCGTGCTGGCGGTGCCGCGTGCGGGCTCAGACCTGCATGATTTCCTCTTGCTTGGTCTCGAGCGCCTTGTCGACCTTGCCGATGTAGGTGTCGGTCAGCGACTGGACTTCGCCCTCCCAGAACTTCTGATCGTCCTCGGAGACGGAATCCTTGTTCTTCTTGATCTGTTCCATCCCGTCGCGCCGGACGTTGCGGATCGAGACCCGAGCGCCCTCGGCGTATTGCCCGGCGACCTTGGTCAGCTCGCGGCGGCGCTCCTCGTTCAGCTCGGGGATCGGCAGCATGATGATCGTGCCGTTGAGCTGGGGATTGATGCCGAGGCCGGACTCGCGGATCGCCTTTTCGACCTTGCCGACCATCGACTTGTCCCAGACGTTGATGGTGACCATGCGCGGCTCGGGGACGTTGACCGTTCCGACCTGGTTGATCGGCGTCATCTGTCCGTAGGCCTCGACCTGCACCGGTTCGAGCATCGAGGCCGATGCGCGGCCCGTGCGAAGCGAGGCGAACTCGGTGCGCAGGTTGCTCATGGCGCCTTCCATGCGGCGCTGCAGGTCGTCCAAGTCCAGTTCGTAGTCGTCTGCCATGTCCTGTCGTCTTCTCCGCTTCGGATTGCGCGGCCCGCACCCGGCGCGCGCGTCGCGCCGACCATATGCCCAAGGTGCGGGCAATGTATAGGGCCGCCACCACCACCCGGGCAGATCGGTGCCACGTCGGCGCAGTGCAGCGCAATCGCGTGAGGACGTGTTGCGCCCGGGTCGGCGCAGGGTCTACGGTTCGACCCGACGGCGTCCGGGAGGGGCGATCGCGTCCGGCGCTCGGCCGGCGGATCGATGGGAAGCCGGCCCGGCGCCATCCGTGCCGGAACCGCGCCACCGGCGGCGGCATGGACCGTTTGCCGACAGGATCGAGGGACGCATGCGACCGCTTCGCGACATCCTCCCCGACCGCCCGGTCCTCATCGCCGGGCCGACCGCCAGCGGCAAGTCGGCGCTCGCGCTCGACATCGCGACCCGGCAAGGCGGCGTGATCGTCAACGCCGACGCGATCCAGGTGTTCTCGGACTGGCGCGTGCTGACCGCGCGCCCCGGACCGGCGGACCTCGCCGCCGCGCCGCACGCGCTTTACGGTCATGTCCCGGGCGACACGCCCTACTCCGCCGGACGCTGGATGCGCGACGTGGCGCCGCTTCTGGACCGTCCCGAGCGCCCGATCATCGTTGGCGGCACCGGGCTCTACTTTGCCGCGCTGACCGAGGGACTGGCCGACATCCCCGAGACGGACACGGCCACCCGCGCCCTTGCCGATGCGCGCCTTGCCGAAGATGGTCGCGACGCGTTGCTGGCCGAACTCGACCCCGAAACGCGCGACCGCATCGACCCTCTCAACCCGATGCGCGTGCAGCGCGCATGGGAAGTCCAGCACATGACCGGGCGCGGGATGGCCGCCTGGCAGGACGACACGCCGCCCCCGCGCCTGCCGCCTGAGGAGGCGCACACGATCGTCGTCGATGCCCCGCGCGACTGGCTCGCTGCGCGCATCGCCCGACGCTTCGACGCGATGATCGCCGGCGGCGCGCTCGACGAGGCGCGCGCCAACGCGCCGGACTTCTCTCCTGCACGCCCGTCGGCCAAGGCGATCGGCGCGCGCGAACTCGTGGCCCATGTCCGGGGCGAGATGACACTGGTCGCGGCGCGCACCGGCGCCGTGACCCAGACCCGACAATATGCCAAGCGCCAACGCACCTGGTTCCGCGCACGGATGCGCGATTGGGAGCCCTGGCGCCCGGCCGAGGAGGCCGCCTGACATGACCGGACCCGCATTCCTTCGAAAGCCTTCCCGGATTCAGGAATCCGCGCCCGTGCAGCGGCGCATCCGCTGCCAGCCGTTCGCGCAGGTCGTCGGCCAGTCGGCATGGCGGATGACCCTCTTGCACGATCGGCCCGACGACCTTGTGCTGTGGGTCACCCGGGGTCAGGGCCGCATCGTGGTCAACGGGGTCCGACGCGGGCTCGGCGTCAACAACGCCGTGGTCCTGCCGGCCGGGACGCTGATGTCTGTGGAATTGGGCGCGCAGGCGCTGGCGCAGGTGATCCAGAGCCCTCCCGGCACCGCCCCGCGGATGCCCACCACGCCGATGCACCTGCGCCCGCGCGATACCTTCGCGCAGGCCGAGCTGACCGGCGAGATCGAGGCCATGCAGCGCGAGATCGCGCGTGACCGGCCGCACGTCCAGGACGCGCTCGGCGCGCACCTCACGCTGGTCGCGGTCTGGCTGGAACGGCAGCGCAGCGACGGCCTTCTCGATTCCCCGCCAGAAAACGCCGGCGACAGGCTGGTCCGCCGCTATGCCGAGCTACTGGTGCAGCACCATCGCTCGGAGCGGGTGATGGCGGATTACGCCGACATGCTCGACGTGACGCCGACGCACCTGACCCGGGTCTGCAAGGCCGCATGCGGACGCAGCGCCGCCGAGATACTGACCGAACGGGTGATCCACGCCGCCCGCGAGATGCTGGCCGAACCCGAGCCGCCGATCGGCGCGGTCGCCGACGCGCTCGGCTTTTCGAGCGCGGCCTATTTCAGCCGGTTCGTGCAGATGCACACGGGCGCCACGCCGAGCGCGCTGCGTTTGAGATCCGGGCGCGACGCGCCCGCCGCACCGCTCGGGGTCCGGCGCGCATGAGCCTGCGCCGCGGCCATCGGGCCCTGCCCGGTCTCGTGCGTGCACTCGGTTCGGGCACGCTGTCGCGTCGCGAGTTCATGACGCATGCCACCGCGCTCGGCGTCACCGCGTCGGTGGCGAACGCGGTTGCCGGGCGGCCCGCCGACGCGCAGGAAACCGCGCGTCCGGCACGGCGCGCCGGCGGCACCCTGAGGATTCAGCAGGACGTGCGACCGCTCAAGGATCCGCGCACCTTCGACTGGTCCGAGATCGCCAACGTCACGCGCGGCTGGCTCGAATACCTTGTCGAGTATCGCAATGACGGCTCGCTGCGCGGCATGCTTCTGTCGGACTGGGAAGCCAACGACGACGCGACCGGCTACACGCTTTGGGTCCGCGAGGGCGTCACGTGGTCGGACGGCACGACCTTCACCGCCGATGACGTCGCGCGGATGTTCGAATACTGGTGCGATGCCTCGGTCGAGGGCAACGTGATGGCCGCCAGCCTTTCGGCGCTCGTCGATCCGGTGACCAATAAGCTTCGCGCCGGGTCGGTCGTCGTCGAGGACGGCGCCGTGCGCCTGATCCTGCCCCGGCCGGACGCAACGCTGATCGTGTCGCTGGCGGATTATCCGGCGGCCGTCGTGCCGCCCGGTTTCGACGCCGCGACGATGCTCGAGGATCCCGTGGGCACCGGCCCGTTCCGGCCCGAACACGTGACCCCGGGCGAAAGCGCCGCACTCGTGCGCGCCGAGGACCACCGCTGGTGGGGCGAGGATCTGCCCGAGTGGGGGCCCGCGACGCTCGACAGGATCGAGTTCGTCGACCTCGGCACCGACCCCTCGACCTGGATCGACGCGATCGAGAACGAGCGCGTCGACATGCTGTACGAGAATGTCGGGCGCTTCGTCGAAGCCGCGGATGCCCTCGGCTGGGAGCGCTACGAGACCCCCACAGCGGCCACGGTCGTTCTGCGCGGAAACCAGCAGGCCGAGGTCGGGGGCGCCACGCCCTATGCCGACATACGCGTCCGCGAGGCCCTCACCCTGGCCACCGACAACGCGATCTGTCTCGAACTCGGCTACGGCGGACGCGGCGAGGTCGCCGCGAACGATCACGTCGCGCCGATCCAGCCCGACCACGCGGATCTGGGCCCGGCACGGTTCGATCCCGATGCCGCCCGTCAGCGGGTGATTCAGGCCGGCCTGCAGGATTTCGAGCACCGCATCGTCACCCTCGACGACGGGGTCGCGCGGCGTACAGGTGCCGCCATCGAGGCGCTGCTGCTCGACGCGGGGATACCGGCCACGCAGGAGGTTCTGCCCGGGTCACGGTTCTGGGCGGAATGGAAGAGTTTTCCGCTCTCGATCACCGAGTGGAATCACCGCCCGCTCGGGGTGCAGACGCTGGCGCTCGGGTACCGCACCGGCGCGGTCTGGAACGAAAGCGGCTACGCCAACCCCGATTTCGACGCCGCGCTGGACCGCGCGCTCGCGATCGCCGAGCCCGAGGCGCGCGCGGAGGTGATGGCCGAATTGCAGGGCATGTTGCGGGCCAACGCTGTGATCGTGCAGCCCTATTGGCGCTCGCTGATCCGGCACGCCCGCCCCGACGTCGTCGGCGCCGAGATGCATCCCGCCTTCGAGATCCATCTCTACAGGCTCGGCTTTTCGGCCTGAGGCCGTGGCCGGTCCGGGGCCTCAGCGGCCCCAGATGATCTTCACGTAGTTCTGCGTTTCCTTGTACGGCGGCACGCCGTCATAGCGTTCCACCGCGCCGGGGCCCGCGTTGTAGGCCGCCAGCGCCAGCGGCCACGAGCGAAACTTGTCGAACTGCGCCTTGAGGTAGCGGGCACCGCCGTCGAGATTCTGGTTCGGATCGTGTGGATCGACGCCCATCCGCGCCGCGGTCTGCGGCATCAGCTGCGCGAGCCCGAGTGCGCCCTTGTGCGACTTCGCATTCGGGTTCCAGCCCGATTCCTGCTGCACAAGCCGAAGAAAAAGATCCTCAGGGATGCCGTGCCGTCGCGCGGCCGTGCGCGCAACGGTCAGAAATTCGCCGCGGTATCGCCCGCGCCACTCGGGCGTGGTGCCGGCGGCGCCGGGCTCGGGTCCCCACTTCGTGGGCGTGACCACTTCGGGCGGCTGCAGCCGGACCGAATTGTTGTATTGCTGGGCGGCGCGACCGTCGAGCACGCGGGTCTGCGACGAGAAGAGGCGCGCACGGTTCTGCGACGACAGGATGTCGGCCGCCACCGAAACCGGCAGAAGCGCGCATAGCGCCGCCACTCCGCCTGCGAAGCGCATTGTGGTGAGCATTGTTCCTCGCTGTCCCTGGCCGGGTGACCCCGGCACGTGCGCGGGACTATACGCGAATGCCGCAGCCACGCCACCCCGCGTCCATTGCCGCGCCGCGGCATGCGGCGCGACGGACTGCCGCGACCGGCCGGAGCGCGCTCAACACCTCCTTAAGGTTAATCGGTTCCGATGGCCGGAGGGCTGGTGTAGGCTCCTCCGAACCTCGGCGCAGCCGGGCAGAATCGGCAGGTGCCGAGAGCGAGACACGAGACGCAGAAGAGAGGTCACATGGCCGGATCCGTGAACAAGGTCATCATCGTCGGAAATCTCGGGCGCGACCCCGAGACGCGGACGTTTCAGAACGGCGGCAAGGTGTGCAACCTGCGCATCGCGACCTCGGAGACCTGGAAGGACCGCAATACCGGCGAGCGACGCGAGAAGACCGAATGGCACTCCGTCGCGATCTTTTCCGAACCGCTGGCGCGGATCGCGGAGCAGTATCTGAAAAAGGGCTCCAAGGTCTACATCGAGGGCCAGCTGGAGACGCGCAAGTGGCAAGACCAATCCGGCCAGGACCGCTATTCGACCGAAGTCGTGCTGCGCCCCTACCGGGGCGAACTGACGCTTCTCGACAGCCGCGGCGGCGGTGACGGCGGCGGCTTTGGTGGTGGTGGCGGCGGCTACCAGGACGATTACGGCGGGGGCGGCGGCTACGGCGGCGGATCGGACCGCGACTATTCCGGCGGCGGCTCCGGCCCCTCGCGGGCGCCGTCTCGGGATATCGACGACGAGATTCCGTTCTGAGCGACTCGCGCCCGGATGCGATGCGCCCGCGTTTCGCATCCGCGCGACCTTTCAGGCCCCGACGGATCCGGGATTCCGACTGGGTCGGGGCGATCATCTCTCTCCGCGAACGGGACTGGCAGACCGACGAACGCCGGGCGCCGCGCTGCGACGCGTCGACACGACGCCCCTACGCACTGCGCCCGCGCGGACCTATGTCCTATGAAACCGCTCTTTTCCGGGACATCTCATGACTTGGTCCTTTCCCATCGGTCGCCTGCTCGGATCGCAGCTTCGCGTCCATATCACGTTCTTCCTGCTGCTCGCATGGATCGCGTTCAGCGCCTGGGGCACCGGTGGCGCTCCCGCCGCGACGATCAACGTGATCTTCGTCCTCGCGCTGTTCGCCTGCGTCGTCGCGCACGAATACGGCCACGCGCTGATGGCGCGCCGCTTCGGCATCCCGACACCCGACATCACGCTTCTGCCGATCGGCGGTGTGGCGCGGCTGGCGCGCATGCCCCAGCGGCCGGGACAGGAAATCGCCGTGGCGCTGGCCGGTCCGGCGGTGAACCTCGTAATCGCGGGCGTCATCTACCTCGCGCTCGGGCGGCTGGAGATGGCCAACGTGCTGGCCAGCGACGGCACGGCGGCGGGCTTCTTTGGGCCGCTGGCGACGATCAACGTCTGGCTGGTTCTCTTCAACATGATCCCGGCCTTCCCGATGGATGGCGGGCGGGTCCTGCGGGCGACGATCGCGATCTTCGCCGGGCGCGCACGCGCGACGCGCATCGCCTCTTACGTGGGTCAGACGATCGCCGTCGGCTTCGCGATCTGGGGCGCGGTCTCGGGTTCGCCGCTGCTGGTGCTGATCGCCGCCTTCGTTTTCCTTGCGGCGCGGGCCGAGCGCGCGGCGGGCTGAGCGGTCAGCCGCGCGCGGCGAGCGCCTCGGTCAGCAACGCATGCACGGCCTCGCGCGGCACATCCGCGGTCACGAAAGCATCTCCGATCCCGCGTGCCAGGACGAAGCGCAAACGACCGTCCACGACCTTCTTGTCCTGGCCCATCAGATCGAGAAGCGCGTCGGCATCGGGCAGATCGCCGGGGATGTCGGCCAATGTGGCGCGCATGCCCATCGCCGAGAGGTGCGCCGCGACCCGGCTCGGGTCTTCCTGCGGGCAGAGCCCCAGCCGCGCGGACAACGCGAAAGCCAGCGCGCAGCCAATGCCGACGCCCTCACCGTGCAGCAGGCGATCGGAATAGCCGGTCGCGGCCTCCAGCGCGTGGCAGAACGTGTGGCCGAGGTTGAGCAGCGCGCGATCACCCTGCTCCGTTTCGTCGCGGACCACGATCTCGGCCTTCATCTCGACCGACCGGCGGACGGCCTGCGCGCGCAGCGCGGTATCGCCTTCGGCGAGCGCCGGGCCCTGCCGCTCGAGCCATTCGAAGAACGCCGCGTCGCCCAGCAACCCGTACTTCATCACCTCGCCGTAGCCCGCGCGGAAATCTCGCGCCGGCAACGTCTCGAGCGCCGCGATGTCGGCCAGCACCCGCGCGGGTTGGTGAAACGCGCCGACGAGGTTCTTGCCGTGGCGCGTGTTGATGCCGGTCTTGCCGCCGACCGAGCTGTCGACCTGCGCGAGAAGCGTCGTGGGCACCTGCACGAAGCGTACGCCGCGGCGCAGGATCGCCGCCGCGAAACCCACCAGATCGCCGATTACCCCGCCGCCGAGCGCAACGACAACGTCGCGGCGCTCCACCTTGCGGTCGAGCAACCATTCCACCGTCCGCGTCAGCTCGGCCCAGCCCTTGGTCGCCTCGCCCGCCGGCAGAACCAGCGCCTCGCTGTCAATCCCGGCCGCCGCGAGCCCCGTCTCCAGCGCCGGCAGTTGCGCCTCGGCCACTGTCGCGTCGGTCACGACCACCACGCGAGGGCGCGGCAGCAGGTCTGCGATCTCGGCGCCCGCACGGTCGATCAGGCCGGTCCCGATGCGGACATCGTAGGCGCGCGCACCAAGCGGCACGTGAACGGTATCGGCCGCCGGATCGATCGCGGTCGCTTGGGTCATCGAGGGGGCTCCATCACGTCTGGGCGGGTGGCAAGCGCGGCGAGCACCCGCCGCGAAGTGTCGTCGATCGTGTATCCGGGGCGCGTCGTAACCCTGAGATCCGCCTGCGCGTAGACCGGATTGCGCCGTGCGAGCAGGTCCGACAGCGTGCCGAACGGATCGGCCGTCTTCAAAAGCGGTCGCGTCGGCTTCATCTTCACACGCGCCCAGAGCAGGTCGAGATCGGCCTCGAGCCACACCGACACGCCGCGGCGCGCGATCGCCTCACGGTTTTCGGGTTGCAGGAAGGCGCCGCCGCCGGTCGACAGGATCCCGGGGGGCCCGGACAACAGCCGCGCGATGACCTGCGCTTCCTTCTGCCGGAAGAACGGCTCGCCGTCGCGCTCGAAGATCTCGGCGATGGTCATGTTGGCGGCTGCTTCGATCTCGGCATCCGAATCGACGAACGGCACCCGCAGGGCCTGCGCGACCGCGCGGCCCACCGCCGTCTTGCCGGCGCCCATCATGCCCACGAGCACGACGGGCTTGCGCAAGCGCAGATCGGTCGCTGCCAGTCTCTCGGCCATCCCTTGCCCAATTTCGGAATTTCCGGCGTGAATGACGTGAACTCGCCTAAAAGGCCAGTTATAAGTGCGAAAAAATGCCGAGGCGACAACGGGCGGACACATGGGACGTATCCTGAAATGGCTTTTCTACCTGGTCGTGCTGGGGGCCGTCCTGTTGACGGGCTACGCCTATGTCGGCCCGTTCTTCGGCGCCAATTTCGCGCCCCCGCAAACAGAGATGCGTCAGCCGGTCGAACTGGATGTGGACTAGGCCGCTCGCCGTCCTGATCGCGCTGGCGGGACCGGCGGCGGCGCAGGAACCGCTGTCGGCCATCGACTGGCTCGGCCGCGACAGGTCGGAGCCCGCGATCGCGCCGCGTGCCGGCACCGCGACCGGATCGTCGTCGACCCTGCCCGAGCGCGAGGAGCCGCCGGCAGTGCGCGACGCCCGCGCCCCCGAGGTCGAGACCGGCCCGATCGGCGCACCCGAGGCCGGAGCCGCGGGCCTCTTGCCGATGGCGGTGACGGGCCTGCCCCGCACGCTCTGGGAGGGCAGCGACCCGGCGCGGCTCCAGTCGCTGATCTCGCAGGCAGATCCGGCCGTCCCGGCCCTTGCCGCCCTGCTCAACACGCTGATGCTGGCCGAAGCCGATCCGCCGCCCGGCGCGAACAACTTCCTTGCCGTCCGGGTCGCGCGCCTGGTGGAGACCGGCGCGCTCGACGCCGCGGAGGCGCTGCTCGAACGCGCCGGACCGGCGCGGCCGGGCCTGTTCCCGCTCTGGTTCGACGTGGCGCTTCTGACCGGCGACGCCAGCGCGCCCTGCGCGGCGCTGAACGACAATCCGGTGCTGGCACGCGATGTCGGTCCGCGCGTCTTCTGCGCGGCGCGTGACGGCGACTGGCCCCGCGCGGCGCTGACCTTCGAGACCGCGCGGGCGCTGGGAGAGCTTTCGGGACGGGACGCCGACCTGATCGAGCGCTTCCTGTCGCCGGAAATGGCCGAAGAGACGCCGCCTCTGCCACCACCTCCTGCGCCGACAGCCCTGCAATTCGCCCTGGCCGAAGCGGTCGGAGAGCCGCTGCCCGCCGGCGCGCTGCCGCGCGCGTTCGCCGTGGCAGCCCTCTCCGGCGATCGCGGCTGGAAGGCGCAGCTCGACGCCGCGGAGCGGTTGGTCCGGGCCGGTGCTCTGTCGGAAAACCGCCTGCTCGGCATCTACACGCTGCGCGAGCCCGCGGCATCGGGCGGTGTCTGGGATCGTGTCGAGGCGGTTCAGGCGCTCGATCGCGCGCTTGCCGGTTCCGATCCCGATGCGCTGGCCGGGGCCCTGTCGACCGCGTGGCGGGAAATGCGCGCGAGCGGCCTCGCCGTGCCGTTTTCGCGGCTCTTCGGGCCCGATCTCGCCCGTCGCGACCTGTCCGGTGCGGCGGGGCGCATCGCGGCGCAGGCGGCGCTTCTGTCGGACAGCTACGAGGACGCTGCTGCAACGATCACGACGGACACGCCGGAGCTGAGGTTCCTGATGGCAGTGGCGCGCGGCTCCGATCCCTCCCCCTCGCCGGACCTGCCCCACGCCCGTGCGATCGCCGCGGCCTTCGCCGAGAATCGTGCGCCGGCCGGGCCCCTCATCGCCATCGCGCAGGAGGACCGGCTGGGCGAGGCGATCCTGCGCACCATGGCGCTCTTTTCCTCGGGCGCGGCAGGCAACGCGGGCGATCTGACCGACGCGCTCGCAACGCTGCGGGCGCTCGGGCTCGAGGACACGGCACGCCGCGCGGCGCTGCAACTCGCGATCCTGTCGGAGGACGTACGATGACTGATGCACGCTGGATCTCGTCGTTCCTCGAGGCCGCCGCGGCCGAACGCGGCGCGGCGACCAACACGCAGCTGGCCTACGGACGCGACCTGCAGGACTTCTCGGAATGGCTGGCCGGGCGCGGATCGGACTTCATCCGTGCCGAACGCGCAGACGTGGAGGGCTATCTCGTCCATTGCGACGCCCAAGGCTTTGCCAAGTCGACGCGGGCGCGCCGTCTTTCCGCGATCAAGCAGATCTACCGGTTCGCCTTCGAGGAAGGCCTGCGCGGCGACAACCCGGCGCTGCAGATCGCCGGGCCCGGTCGCGACAAGCGCTTGCCGAAGACACTCTCGACCGACGAGGTGGACCGCCTTCTGGCCGCGGCGGAAACGCTGGGCCGCACCCCGGCGGACCGACTGCGCAATGCCTGCCTGATGCAAGTGCTCTACGCGACCGGGATGCGCGTGACCGAACTCGTGTCGTTGCCCATGTCGGCCGCCAAGGGGGATCCACGGCTTTTGCTGGTGCGGGGCAAGGGCGGCAAGGAACGGCTCGTGCCACTCAGCCCGCCGGCCCGCGCGGCGCTCGCCGCCTGG
The DNA here is from genome assembly GCF_900172265.1 of Roseivivax jejudonensis. Lineage (GTDB taxonomy): Bacteria > Pseudomonadota > Alphaproteobacteria > Rhodobacterales > Rhodobacteraceae > Roseivivax > Roseivivax jejudonensis. The sequence continues at coordinate 415,320 of NZ_FWFK01000002.1, forward strand.
GTGGAGGAACGCGACAGGCAGGACGGCGTCGCGCGCGCCGAGGGCCGCCCCGTCTCTGCGTTCCTGTTCGCCTCGCGCGGAGCCTCGGGACATCTGACGCGACACGCGTTCTACGCGTTCATCAAGGATCTTGCCGTGGCGGCGGGCGTGTCGCCGGCCAAGGTCACGCCGCATACGATGCGCCACGCCTTCGCGACGCACCTCCTCGAGAACGGCGCCGACCTGCGCGCGATCCAGACATTTCTCGGCCATGCAGACGTCGCGACGACCGAGATCTACACCCACGTGCTCGAGGAACGACTGCGCGAACTGGTCTTCGACCATCATCCGCTCGCGCGCAGCCCTTGAATGCGCCGCCGACGCAGCACATAACCGGCTGAACCTTTCCTGACTTTCCGGACATCATGGACGCCGCCGCTTTCGACGCCGCCTTCTGGATCACCACCGCCGCCATTCTCGGACTGCTTGTCCTGTCGGGCTTCTTCTCGGGGTCCGAGACGGCCCTGACTGCTGCCTCGCGCGGCAAACTGCGCGCGGCCACCGACAAGGGATCCAAGGGTGCGGAACGCGCGCTGAAGATCACCGAGGACAACGAGAGCCTGATCGGCTCGGTGCTTCTGGGCAACAACCTCGTCAATATCCTCGCAACGTCGCTGGCGACCGCGCTGTTCACCCGGCTTCTGGGCGAGTCGGGCGTTGCGCTGGCGACGCTGATCATGACGCTTCTGGTTCTGATCTTCGCCGAGGTGCTGCCGAAGACCTACGCCATCACCAATCCCGAAACGGCCGCGACGCGCGTCGCGCCGGTGATCCAGGTCGTAATCCTCGTCTTCGCGCCGGTCGTGGGCGCGGTGCGCGTCTTCGTGCGCTGGGTGCTCGGCCTGTTCGGGGTCAAGACCGACCCCGACAGCCAGATCCTTGCCGTGCGCGAGGAGATCGCCGGCGCATTGAACCTCGGCCATTCCGAGGGCGTGGTCGAAAAGGAGGACCGCGACCGGATCCTGGGCGCGCTGGACCTCGCCGACCGCACGGTCGAGGAGGTGATGCTGCACCGCTCCGGAATCGAGATGATCAACGCGGATGCCGACCCGTCCGAGATCCTGCAGCAATGCCTCGAATCGAGCCACACGCGGCTGCCGGTCTTCAAGGACGATCCCGAGAACATCGTCGGGCTGATCCACGCCAAGGACCTGCTGCGTGCGATGTACCGGCTGATGGAAGGGGCCGAAAGCTCGATGGAGGCGCTCAAGAGCTTCAAGATCGCGGATATCGCGATGCCGCCCTACTTCGTGCCGGACACCACGTCGCTGGACGACCAGATGCGGCAGTTCCTGCGCCGGCGCACGCACTTCGCGCTGGTGGTGGACGAATACGGCGCGCTACAGGGCCTGATTACGCTCGAGGACATCCTCGAAGAGATTGTCGGCGAGATCACCGACGAGTTCGACCCCGACGCCGATCACACGATCACCGTGGCCGAAGACGGGCACTACTGGATCGACGGGCAGATGACGATCCGCGACTTCAACCGCGCGACGGACTACCAACTGCCCGACGACGAGGCCAACACCGTCGCGGGCCTCGTGATCCACGAGGCGCAGATGATCCCGACTGTGGGACAGGCTTTCAGCTTCCACGGCTTCCGCTTCGAAGTCGTGGCGCGCGAGAACAACCGCCTCACTCGGCTGAAAATAAGACCTCTCGAGGCCCAGCTTCGGCCACGTTCGGAGGCGTGACGAGCTCGAGCCGGTAACCATCGGCGCCCGCCACGAGCGACAACTCGCCACCGATCTGTTCCGCCGCGCTTTCCATCAGGCGCATGCCGATGGAGGTGATCTCGCTGTCGGCGGTCGGCAGATGGGTCGCCTGGTCGCCGATACCGTCGTCGGCACAGATGAGGCGGATCGCCTCGTCCTCTTCCTGAGTGAGCGTGATCTCGACCGTGCCGCGGCGGTTGTCCGGGAACGCGTGCTTGGTCGCGTTTGCTGCGAACTCGCTCACGATCATCGCCAGTGTGGCAGCCTTGCGCGAGTCGACGCGCGCCGGCGCGATCGACGCGCGGATGGACACGTTCTTGGACATCGGTCCGCGCAGCAGGTCGCAGACCCGCCCGAGATACGTGTCGAGCCGGATCATGTCGAATTCGGAGGTCCGGTAAAGCTCGTTGTGGAGTTGAGCGATGGCGGTCACGCGGCGCGAGATCGCGTTCAACGCTTCCTTGGTCTCTTCGTTGCGCGCCCGTGCGGTGTAGAGCCGGATGAACGACGCGACCGTCTGCAGAGAATTCTTCACCCGGTGGTCGATCTCGTTGCGCAAAATCGCCTCGTTGCGCAGCGCGCGCCGCAGATCGAGCTGGCGCATGACCTGCCGCGCCATCGTCTCGAGCGCGCTGCGCTGCGCGTCGGTAAGGATGCGCGGCTTGACGTCCAGAACGCAAAGCGAGCCCAGCGCATAGCCCGACCGCGAAATCAGCGGGGCCCCGGCGTAGAAGCGGACCGGCTCGGCCCCGGTCTTGCAGATCGGGTTGTCCGCCGTGCGCGGATCCGCCAGCGTGTCGGGAATCTCGAGCACCTCTTCCTGCAGGATCGTGTGCGAGCAGATCGACATGTCGAGCGGCGTCTCCGGCATCGCGAAGCCGGCACGCGCCTTGAACCACTGGCGGTCGCTGTCCACGAGGCTGATCAGCGCGACGGGCACGTCGCAGAACTGCTTCACAAGCTCTGCAACCTCGTCGAAGCTGTCCTCCGGCGCGGTGTCGAGAATGCCGTAGCTTTCGAGTTCTTCCAGACGCTCGGCCTGGTCGTCCGGGGTCGGTGCGCGCATGATCGGGGGTTCTGTCTTCGTCGGAGAGAGTGTGTCGTGTAAGGCGGGGCGCCTTTCTGGCGCTGCATCTCGCAGATGCTCGGAACTGATTGGTTGCACTCGAAGTGTCAACCTAGAACACCATAGCGCGCTGTCAGGGGGAGATGGAAGAGATTGCAGAAGCGCCTTCACATGCGCGCCGAACAAAAAACGAGATGAGACGCTCAAGTGACCGCTATTTCGGTTCTTTTGCTGGCGGCCGGACGCGCGCGCCGGATGCGCGGCGCCGACAAGCTGCTCGAACTCGTCGACGGCGTGCCGCTGATCCGACGGCAGGCCCGGGTCGCCCTGGCGGTCACGGACGACGTCGCGGTGACAGTGCCGGTGCCCGGCGATGGGCGCACCGAGGCGCTGTCGGGTCTGCCGGTGCGCGAGGTTCCGGTGCCCGACGCAGACGACGGCATGGCGGCGTCGATCCGGGCGGGCGTCGCGGCACGTCGGCCGGGAACGCAGGCGCTGATGATCGTTCCGGGCGACATGCCCGAACTGACGGCGGATGACCTCGGCGCGATCGTACAGGCCTTCGACCCGGCGCGTCCCGACATCCTGCGCGGCGCGGCCGCCGACGGGCGGCCCGGCCATCCCGTGCTGTTTCCCGCAGATTGCTTCGCAGAGCTCGCGGCGCTCGACGGAGATACCGGGGCGCGGCCGGTTCTGGACGCGAATGCCGCGCGGGTTCGTCTTGTTTCCCTGCCGGAGATGCACGCGATCACGGATCTGGACACGCCCGAGGAATGGTCCGACTGGCGCGCGCGAACCGGCCATTGAGGCCTCTCGTGTGTCCGAAACGGGAAACAGGGGCGGCTGAGCCGCCCCTGCCCCGGGTGCGCCGAACCGGTTTCCCGATCCGGCATGCTGCATAACTGTTGTTACTTCGTCAGGAGCTCCGCCTCGTGCCGCTTGAGTGACCGGCGGGCCGATGCATAGGCGCGGATCCCGCGATCCTCCTCGAGCTCCGGGAAGAGCTCCAAAATCTCTTGGCGCTGCGCGTTGCCGATACCCTTCAGGCTGTAGTCGCCCGGCTGGAAGCTCTCGGTCCAGGTCCCGTTCGACAGCACGACCTCGTGGGCGTCGAACATGAAATGGATGTACGACACGCCGAGCGACGTCACCTCGTCCACGCCCTCGATCCCGGTCAGGTGCTTGGCCGCCGCCAGAACCTCACGCTCTTCGAAATAGAGGGCGGTCTTGTCGTTCGATACCAGCATCCGGTGGTTCGGCGACACGAGCATGTCGTGGGTCGGCAGGCCGGTCCCAAGCGCGCCCTTCTGGATCAGGATCGGCTTCAGATGCGGTTTTCGCGCGAGCTCGAACGGAACCAGGTCCTTGCGGCCGAGCCAGCGGATTTCCTGGATCCCGTTGTCGCGGGTGATGATCCTGTCGCCCTCGCGCAGATCCTCAACCAGGCGTTCGCCCTGCGGCGTCGCGATCAGTGTGCCGGGCGTGAAGCAGGGAATGACCTCCTCGATGTTGAAGAAATCCATCCGGCCCGTAACGGACCCGTCGCCATCGAGGAACTCCACCGTCCCGTCGATGCCGTTGGGCTCGCGGTCCGGGCCGTCATCGTCGGGCCGAACGTCGGTCAGGCGGAAATTGCCCGCGCCCACGCCGGTAAGGTCGAGCACGTCGCGATCCTCACCCTCGGCCCCACCGAACACGGTGTCCCCGCTGCCCTGATCGGCCGAGCCGACGACGATCCTGTCTGCATCGGCGCCGCCGCGGATCACGTCGGCCCCATCGCCGCCATCGAGCGTGTCGGCCCCCTGTCCGCCGATGAGCGAGTCCGCGCCGCCGTCCCCCGACACGAGGTCGTCACCGTCACCGCCCTCGACGGTGTCCGAACCGCGGCCGGCATTGACGGTGTCGTCGCCATCGCCGGCAAGCACGCGATCGTCGTTCGGCGCGTCGCCGTCGAGCAGAGCGTCCTCGTTGTCGATCCGGTCGGGCGGCGTATCGGGGTCGCCAAGATAGTCGATGTCAATCAGGTCGTCTTCCGGCGTGCCTTCGACGATACCATCGCGCGCGGGCTCCACCGTCACAGTGACGGTCGCCGTGTCGCGGCCGCCCTGCCCGTCGTCGGCGACATAGCTGAACGTGTCGTTCCCGACGAACCCGGGCTCGGGCGAGTAGAGGATCGGCCCGAGCGGATCCTCCTGCGTGACGGTGCCGTGATCGGGTTGCGTGAAGTCGAGAACGCCAAGGATGTCGCCGTCGCCATCCGTGTCATTGGCAAGGATATCGGCCGAGACTGCGACGCCGGCGACCGTCTGGATCGTGTCGTCGACGGCGTGGGGCGGCACGTTGCCATCCCCGTCATTCGACACGGTGACTGTCACCGTCGCGGTGTCTTGCCCGCCTTCGCCGTCGTCGACCTCGTAGGTGAATTGATCGACGCCTTTGAACCCCGGAACCGGCGTGTACGTGATCGTGCCGTCACCGTTGAGCGTGACCGAGCCGTTGGACGGCGTGCCGACCGCGCTCACGCCGAGAGGGTGGCCCTCGGGGTCGCTGTCGTTGGCGAGGACGGAGATCGTGACCGGCGTTCCCGTCGCGGTGTTCGCGGCATCGTCCTGCGCGTTCGGGTCGAGATTCCCGGGTTTTCCGACCATGTCTTTGCCCTTTCCGGTTTGGGCCGGGAGGCCTCTGCCCACCCCCACCCATCGGCAGCCCGTGGCGAAGCACGGCGCTCGGTTGCACTCGTCTCCCACGCGGCGGAAGGACGGTCGCGCCCGTCAGGGCATCCGGACGACAGGCACAGCCCCGTCGTCGGCGAAAGCCGGGCCTTTGCCCGGTCACCGGACCGTCGCGTCCCGCAAGAGGGATCTGTTTTTCGGTGCGGCCGCCCCCGTGGCCGGCAGTCATCGCCCCCCAGTTGGGCGTAGTTCTGTGATAGCGCCGGGCCCGACCGGCACAAAGATAAAAATGGCGCAAACGCGGCGGATTCACCCGGATCATGGCGAAGTTCGGGCCCCCATTCGCTCTCTAGACAGCCCCGAGCCGGATTTATTGTTTCCCAATGGATGACGGCTGAAGAGAATAAAGCAATAAATATGGAAAAAACTCTAATGAGCTATCCGGATTGTCGCCTCGCGCGAAACGATTCCGGGGCGCCGCATCTCCGCCGCAATTTGATCCAGGCCGCACCGGCCGCGGGGTCGCGCTGTGTCACGTGCCGAACCAATCCGGCCGCACAACCCGAATTTGCATCGCTTTGGTCTGCAAAATCGGCGCGTTCCGCGATTCGCAGCGTGTGGTGGCCAGATTTATGCCGAATTCCCGATTGCGGCGGTCGCGAGACGACCGGAACGGCCCGGCCGCGATGGGTCGCGACGCCGACGTCTCGGTCCTTGGCGTCAGAAAAGATCGACTTCGCCAACCGATGGTGCCGGGACTGCCGTGCGCTCGCCTCTCAGCGCCTGCACGAGATCGCGCAGCCGGACCTGCGACAGCGCGCGGTCGAGGTCGAGGTCGGGCGGCGCGTCGATCTCGCGCGCGAGGCCGTCGAACAGCATTCCGAGTTCGCTCAGCGTCTGCAGCAGCCGATCGAGGTTCTGCAGTGCCGCGGAGACTGGCGGAATGGCCTCCTCCCGTTCCTGCAACGCACCGCTGATCCACCCTTCGAGCCGCAAGCCGTCCTGCTCGAGCTGGCGCATTTCGCCGGCCAGCCGCGAGAACAGTACGTCGAGAGGGACGCCGGACGACGTGTTGTCTCGCTCGGTCACAAGGGCCCCACGACCGCCTGCAGACAGGTCTTCATCTGCGGGGTGTCGAATGGCTTGGTGATGAAGTTGTTGAGGCCGAGCTTCTTGCCGGTGCTCAAAATCTCCTTGTCCAGCTTGCCGCTGACAAGGATGAAGCCGATCCGGCTCGTCTGCTTGTTCTCGCGCAGTGCCTTGAGAAGCTGAAGCCCGTTGAGGCCCGGCATGTTGTAGTCCGAAATCACGAGGTGGACGGGCCTTGCCGCAATCTTCTGCAAAGCGGTCTGTCCGTCTTTGCAGAAATCGATCTGGCGGATGCCGATCTGTTCCAGCGCCATTAATATGAGTGAACGACTGGTGCTCATGTCGTCCACGACCATGACCGACAATGATTGCTTGAGTGACATGTCATTGCATCCTGCGTGCAGAGGAAAGCCTGGGATCGGTGGAGCGGCAGAACGTCGTCCGACCGCACAGGTCCAGCCGATCGCGAAACTCCGGGCCGAGCCGCTCGGAATGGCCGATGAATAGGGTGCCTTCGGGCCCGAGGACGGCTTCGAGCCCGGCCCAGACATGGGCCTGCGTGTCGTCGGCCATGTAGATCGCCACGTTGCGGCAGAAGATGGCGTCGAACGGGCCGCTCAGCGGCCACGGCTCCATAAAGTTCAGATAGCGGAACGTGACCAAATTGCGGACCGCCGCGGTGACGACGACGTGGTCCGGCTCGGGATCCGGTTCGAACATCACGGCGCGCAGCGCGTCCGGCACGGCTGTCGGCCCGGGATCGCGATAGCGCCCTTCTTGCGCGGTGGCCAGCGCCTCGACGCTGATATCCGTGCCAAGTACGCGCACGTCGTGCCGGGCTGCCTCTGGAAAGGCACCGAGCACGGTCGCGGCGATCGAATACGCCTCTTCGCCTGTCGAACAGCCCGCCGACCACAGGCGGACGCGCCCGCCGGACCTTGCCTGCGCCGAGAGGCGCGGCATCACCTCCGTCGCCAGGTAGTCGAAGTGCTCACCCTCGCGAAAGAACCGCGTCGTATGCGTGCAGAGCGCGATGACCATGCGGTAGCGCTCGGCCTCCTGCCCCGGCGCGCGGATCCGGTCGAGATAGTCGCGGAACCGGACAAGACCGAGACCACGCACATGCCGGTTCAGCCGCGAGTAAACGAGTTGCCGGTTTTCGGGGCCGAGGCTGATGCCGGCATCGACGCGCAGCAGCTCAGCCACCGCATCGAAGTCGGCATCGGTGAACTCGACGCCCGCGCTCGCCGTCACGGGGACCGGATCGGAGACGTCGGCCATCAGGCTTCCTCGGGAAGCCGAATGCGCGGAAGGACCGTCGCAATGTCGAGGATACGCAGCATGCGGTCGTCGCTGGCAATCACGCCCTCGATGAACCCGGCCGTGGCATCCGAGCCCATGCGCGGCGGCGGCTTGATCTCCGACGGGGCGATGCCGAGGATGTCGGACACGGCGCTCACGAGAAACCCCACCGTCTGGTCCCCGAGCACGGCGATTATGATCACGTGTCGCGGGGTCGGCTCGAGCGGGATCAGACCGAGTCGCGACGCGAGATCCACGATCGGAACCACCGCGCCACGCAGGTTGATCACGCCGAGAATATACGACGGCGCGTGCGGCAGCATGGTCACGTTCGTCCAGCCGCGGATCTCGCGCACAAGCATGATATCCATGCAGAAATCCTGCTCGCCGATGGCGAAGGACACCAGTTCGCGGGTTCCGGTGGCGCTCTGGTCGTCTCGGGGCTCGGCCATGCTCAGTCTCCGTTGGCAGTCACAAGCGGCGAAAGCGGCGCGAGTTCGCGTTCCGCGATGCGCGCGGTCTCTTCGGGATCGATGATGAGGGCGATCTTGCCGTCGCCGAGGATGGTGGCCGCGGCCACCCCGGGAACATGCCCGTAATTGCCTTCCAGGCTCTTGATGACGACCTGCCGCTGGTCGATGATCCGGTCAACCGCGAGCGCCCAGCGCTCTCCCTGCTCCGTCTCCACGAGGAGAAGCACGAGATCGGTGAGGCCGAGCCCTGTCGCCCTGTAACGGAAGGCCCGACCCAGATCGACGATCGGCACCAGGCTGTCTCTCACGTTGAGGACCTCGGCACTCGCGCCCATCCGATGGACATGCTCGCCGTCCGGACGGATCGTCTCCACCACGGACGTGATCGGCACCACCATCGTCTGTCCCGCGACATCGACGACCATGCCGTCGAGAACGGCGAGCGTCAGAGGAAGCGAGATCGCGAACGTCGTGCCGCGTCCGGGCGTCGAGGTGATCGAAACGCGGCCTCCAAGCTTTCGGATCGCGCTTTGGACCACATCCATGCCGACCCCGCGCCCCGAGAGATCGGTCACCTGGTCCTTCGTCGAAAACCCCGGGAGGAACAGCAACCGATCGATCTCACCATCCGAAAGCTGTGCATCCCGCGCCACGAGCCCCTTGCCCGCCGCAATGTCGAACACCCTCCGGCGGTCGATCCCCGCGCCGTCATCGGCGACCTCGATCAGCACCCGACCCGACCGGTGCGAAGCGCTGAGGCGCACCGTGCCTGTCGGGCTCTTCCCGGCGCCGCGACGCGCCTCTGTCGCCTCCAGACCGTGATCGATCGCGTTCCGGAGGATATGCGTGAGCGGTTCTATCAGGCGCTCGATCACCGTCTTGTCGATCTCGGTGTCCTCGCCTTCGGTCTCGAAGTCCACGTCCTTTCCGGCGACCTCCGACGTCTCGCGCACGATACGCGCCATTCGCTGAAAGAGCTGCTTCACCGATTGGGCTCGCAGCGACATGACGTTTTCCTGGATCTGAAGCGCGAGGGACTTGTACTCGTCGAGCGACGCACCGAGGTCTGCGCGGTTCGCGACATGCGACTCGCTTACGCTCTGCGTCAGGACCGACTGATTGATGACCAGTTCACCGACGATGTTGATGAGCGAGTCGACGAGGTCCAGATCGACGCGCACCGTCGATTTCGGGCTTTTGGCGCCACCCTTTGCGTCACCCAACGCGCCGACGGCCGGTGTCTCTTGCGCCCGATACGCTGTGTCCGCCAAGGCGGATTGCGGCCGGCTGGTCGATCCGAGTGTCTCATCGTTCGCGATCGCGACGGGCGGGACGGCTGTGGTGGACTCTTGGTCCGAGCCAATGTCACCCCTCGACGCCTGCGCGGCTGAGCATTCGTCGATCTCGGGCCCCTCCGGACGAGGACCACCTGGACCGGCTTCAGGCTCGGACGTCGATTCCGCCGGGTCGGCTTCAATCCGGATCTCCGCCAAGGTCTCAACGAACTCGAAAATCTCGCGGATGTCATCTTCGGAGCGTTCGGTAAGCAGATCGAGACGCCAGCCAAGATATGGCCGCTTCGCGGAGAGATCGGCGAACGCAGGGAGTGCGCCAGCATCGGCCGTCACCACGAGATCGCCGAGTGCGGCCAGTTCCCTGAACAGATACAGCGGTTCGTGACCGTTCGCAAAGAGCTCGGCCGTGGGACGCAGCTCAATGCTGAAGCGCGTGCGCGATGGGGATGGCAAATCGAGCGGGTCAGTCGAGAGTGCCAGGGGTGCAAAGGTCAGATCTTCGGCGTCCGCGTGTTGGAGCAGCTCATCCGCGCCGATGGGCGCGTCCTCGCCTGCATCGGACGCTCCGGGATGATCGATGCGGCCGCTATCCGCCGGACCTTGCCCCTCGGCGAGGCGAGCCAATTGCGCCACAAGCGCGTCGTTCAGCGGCCCCTCGCTCCCGTCGCCCGCGCGGCCCGCCGCGACCAGGTCCGCGAGGTGATCCGCAGACCGTTGCAACACGCGCATACTTTCCGCGTCCGGTGCCAGCTGGCCCGAGCGCATCTTGTCCAGAACGGTTTCGAAGCTGTGCGAAAACCGGACAATTGCGTCGAGACCGAAGGACGCCGCACCGCCCTTTATGGAGTGAACGTTGCGGAAGACCGCGTTGACGATCTCGCTGTCGTAACCTTGCGTCGTCGGCAAGTGCGCCTCGATGTCGGCCAGCCCATCGTTCAGTGCCTCGAGCAGTTCGTCGCATTCGAGGAAGAACATCTGCTTGATTTCGTCGAGCGAAGACATGGTGCGGCTCACGTGGCTGCGATGCGGCGGATGGCGGCGATCAGCTTGACGTCGTCGAACGGCTTGACGACCCAGCCGGTAGCGCCGCTGTCGCGTGCGCGGGCCTTGAGATCCTGAGCGCTCTCCGTGGTCAGAACGAGGATCGGCAGCGCCGCGCGCGCAGCGTCTTCGCGGATGGCCGAGATCACTCCGAAACCATCGAGGCGCGGCATGTTGATATCGGTGATCACGACATCCGGCTCGACCTCTGTGAGGGTCTCGAGCCCAGCCACCCCATCCTCCGCGGTATGAACGTCGAAGCCCGCGCGCGCGAGGCACATGCGCAGCATCTCGCGTATGGTCCGCGAATCGTCGATTGCGAGTATTTTCAGGGTCATGCATCGCTCCCCTCGGACAGCAGCTCGGCACCGAGGCCAAGCAGGCGGAGATCGTCCTCCATCGCGGCCGACGGACGAAGCGTGAAGCCGGCGCTGCGCGCGTCCGCGTCCCGGCGCGCCGCGAGCAGGACTTGCGCACACAGCGCGCCGCAGCTGCGCACTTGCGCGCCATCGAGAGAGACCTGGCCTAACGATTGCGCGGCAAGAGCGTCGTGGAGCGATGCCGCAGCGGCTGTGTCGAGCTTGTCCGGAAGCATGAATGGCGTGGACATGGTGGTCTCCTAGAACAGATCGACATCGCCGACGGCGACACGCGGGGGAGCGGTCTCGGCCGGGATCGCATCGGTGACGAAAAGCATCTGGGCCTGTCCGGTGGAAGGGCGGTAGCGAAGACGCCGGGCCCGCTCACCACCCAGGCTTGACGAGACGAGGGGTATCTTTTCGGTGTTCAGGTAGTCACGCGCGAAGACGCAATTCGCCGCGCCGATCCGGCCGATGCCCCCTCCCATCGTGGCACCGCCGAAAAGCTTGGCTTCGAGCCGTGACTTTCGCGCGCCGAGCTTGAGCAAGGCGTTGATGAGAACCTCCATCGCATAGGATCCGTAGCGTTCTGAGTTGCCCATTTCGCCGTCGCGTCCGGCGAGCAGGAAATGGTTCATTCCGCCCACGCCCGCGATGGGGTCGCAAAGGCAGGTCGCCACGCAGGATCCGAGCAGTGTCGTGAAAACGATTCGGCCATCGTCGCTCACGTCGTATTCGCCCTGAACCACAAGGCGGGTCGCGGCGGGCGCCTCGCGGGGATGAGAGCTCTGGTCGCTCATGATCTCGTATCCGGCTCGATGTCAGGACGGCGGCTAAAGGAACGGCTTAGAAGTCTGCCCACTTCTCGATGCCGCCGGCGGCTACGGGTTTCGGGAGCGGTCGCGCCCCGTCGGTCCCCGTGGTCGGGGCGGATGAGGCCGCGCGACCCGTGGCGGCGTTGCTTGTGGGCAGCCCGGTTTCGGCGACGCGGAAGCGCGCCAGAGTATCGACGAGAGACACGGCGTCGTTGCGCAGGGCCTCCGAAGCGGCGGTCGTCTCCTCCAGCCGAGCCGCCACCTGCTGTGTCGATTGGTCGAGCTGGGTCACCGACCCGTTGATTTCCTCGAGGTTGTTCGACTGCTGCTGCGCCGAACCGGCGATGTCCGAGACCAGGCCGGCAATCTCGGTGACGGACGTGGCAATGTGCTGGAGCGCCTGCCCCGTGCGCCCGACCAGATCGACGCCTTTCTGCACCTGCGAACCGCTTTCGGCGATCAGGTCCTTGATTTCGCGCGCGGCGTCCGAGGATCGCTGGGCGAGCGCGCGGACCTCGGATGCGACGACCGCGAATCCGCGGCCCGCATCGCCGGCGCGAGCGGCCTCGACCCCGGCGTTGAGCGCGAGGAGGTTGGTCTGGAAGGCGATGTCGTCGATGACCTTGATGATCGAGGTGATCTTGTCGGAAGACGAGGCGATCTGGTCCATGGCGGCGACTGTTTCGACCACGACGTCGCTGCTTTCCTCGGCATTGTCGCGCGCCGCCGCGGCCGCCGCGTCGGCTTGCGCGGCGCCCTCGGCAGCATGTTTTACCGAGGTCGTCAGCATGTCGAGTGCCGCGGCAGTCTGCTCCAGCGTCGCTGCGGTGCTTTCCGTTCGCTTCGACAGGCTGTCGGCGGTATTGCTGATATCGCCGGTTTCGTTGCGGATGTTGGCCGCCCGCTCGAGGATCTCGACCAACGCGGTCTCGAGTTTTTCCATCGCCCCGTTGAAATCGAGACGCAGGTCTTCGTATTCGCTGGCGAACGGTTCGCGGATCCGTGTCGTCAGATCGCCGTCGCTGACAGCGCTCAGCCCGACTCGAATGGCATCGACAACGGTGACGCGTTCGGCCTCTGCGCGCTTGCGCGCGTCGCGAGCGGTGGCGATCGCCTCGTGCGCTTCGGTGACGTCCTTGCCGAGCAGGATAACCCGGTCGAACTTTCCATTCCGGTCGGACACGGCGGTCAGGCTCCCGTCGACGACGACCTCGCGACCGTCGCGCGTCTTGAGATGCATGTTGCCGTCGAAAGGGGTCCCCCCGGCCGCCGCCGCCAGGCTGGCGGAGAGCGAGGCGTGATCCTGGCCGAAACCGACGGCGAACGCAGAGAGATCGGTGCCTCGGAGACTGTCCGGCGAGACGTTGAGCGTCTTCGCGAAGAGCGCGTTGCCTCGGATGATCCGTCCGTCGCGATCGATCTGACAGAGCAATTGCGAAGACTCGATCGCGTCGGCCATCGCGTTCTTGAACCAGATGTCGCTGACATCCATCCATTCCAGGACGAAGCCGATCGTGGAGCCGTCCGCATCGGTCGCGCGGTTCACGCGCAGTTCGATCCTGCGATTTCCGAGACGGAAATGGCTGGTCATCGTATCGCTGCCGAGCCGGGCGAGCCGCTCGCGGATTGGATCCGAGGTCGGATGGAACCGTTCGATGCTCTGGCCGACGAGCGTGTCGGGGTCGAAGTCGATGCGGCCGCTTTCCTTGAGCGCTGCACGCGCGGCCTGGAAGATCGCGACCATCGGGCCGTTCACCGCCATGATGTTCAGATCGGTATCGACGAGCATGATCGCCGCCGACGAGTTGCGGAAGGCCGCCCCCTGAAAACGCCGGTCACGTTCGGCCTCGCGACCCTCGTCGAGATCGACGCGCAGATCCTCCAGCGCGCGGGCAATGTCACCGATCTCGTCCGCGCGGTCGTTCATGGGAACCTCGACCTCGCGGTTGCCGAGGCGGAGCCCGTCGATGACATCACGCGCGGTGCGGATCGGATCGACGAGCACGCGCTTGTAGAGCGCGATCGTGACACCGAGCACGATCAGCGTGACCAGGGCAGAGACTGCGATCGCCTGCAGGGCAAGCGCGCGCGACCGCGCCTCGAGCGCGTCGTCGTTCCAGAATGAAACGAGGACCCCGACCGGATCCGGAATCGCGCCGTAGTGGATCGGCGCAGCGAAGCCGAGTTGCCCGTCCGCGACCACTGCGCCCTCCGCGAGCGCGCGGGCCGCGAGGTCTTCAACCGCCCCCTCCGAAAAGGCGCCCCGGCTGGCGATCGGCGCGCCGTCCGCGCTCAGGATCATGGCGCCGGACACATCGTTCTGTTCCATGGACATCAGGCGATCGATGAACTCCTCGGCGTGCTCGGCATTGCCGAAGCGCACGGCAGCGGCCGACATGTCTCCGACAAGGGCGGTGAGGTTGCGCGCCTCTTCGGTCAGTCCGGAGCGGGCGCTTTCGAGAATCCCGCGGCCATAGACGACCGATATGGCCGTGGCGACGATGACGCAGGACAGAACGCAGAGGCACGCGATCTTCACGAAGACCGAGCGAAGACGGAAGGATGACGTGGAACCGGGCATGGATCAGACCTGCGATGAGTGGAGTGTGCGGGTGGAGCGGCCGGTTCAGAACGCGTCGATGTTGAGACCGACGGTGACGGCGCCCAGGAGCGCGCCGGTCGCGGCAGTCAGCGGCATCGAGATCTGAAGCTGGTAGGTCTGCGTCGACTCATCGAACTCGACCTCGCTGGTGTGCACCGCACCGGCGCCTGCCGCGTACGTCTCGAGAAATTTCGCCTCGTCTCCCTGCCAGAAGTCGGAAGTGATGCCGCTGATCGCGGCGTTGAGACCGCGCCGATCCATGACGATGATTTCGGTCACCCGGCCCTGCGATTGCGCGATCGCGTCGCGCAGGCGCTGGCTCGCCTCATGATCGGCGACCGCGGCGATCGTCGGCGCGTCGGCTGCGCCGATCTCGCCGCGCCACCGGGCATCGAGGGCGATGATCTCTTCCTCCGTCAGATCGGCATGACGCGCATTGCTGTACGCGATCGCGGATAGGATTTCCGGTTCGGCCATCCAGTCGTGCACCAGGTCGCGCACGTAGTCGGTCATTGCCAACGTACCCTCGGCAGCATGAAGCGGACCCGCGAGGCACAGCATCGCGGCGCCGAGGCGGAGGGAGGTGAACAGCATGGCGAATCTCCTGAGCACGCCGGCAACCGGAGCCGGCGAACGAGACCATGCGCACGCACGCTTAAATCGCGGTAAATCGCCGTCGCGTCTTCGTTCGCGCGGCGCCTAAATTTGCTCCCAATACATGGGAGCGAGTTGGTTTTTTATTTCCAGACAGCAGCTTGCCGCAAGAACTTCAGGTCGTTACTGCGCCGCGCGGATATGCGGATAGGCGGACCGGAAGGCCGCGTGCGCCTCGTCCATCGCCTCTCGCAGGTCGGGATGCGGCAGGATTTCCGCTCCGGAAGACGGCGGCTGCATCACCTCTTGCGACGCCGCACCGGTGGCGGCGCACAGACCGAGCCGTGCCGCGCCAAGCGCGGCTCCGAACTCGCCGCCCTCCGGCACGTCCAGCGGAACGTCCAGCACGGTCGAAACGAGATCCAGCCAGTATCGTGACCGCGTGCCGCCGCCGATTGCCCAAAGCCGCTCGATGCGGGCGCCGGTGTCACGCAACGCGTCGAAACTGTCGCGCAGGCCGAACGCCACGCCTTCGAGCACCGCGCGGGTGAGGTCGTCGCGCCCGGTCTCGGCGCCGAGCCCGGTGAAACTGCCGCGGATGGCGGCATCGTTGTGCGGTGTGCGTTCGCCGGAGAGGTAGGGCAGAAATCGCACGCGCCCCGGCGCCTCGAGATCGCGCAGTCCTGCGGTCAGGTCCGCGGGCGTCGCCCCGGTCACCTGTGCCAGCCAGTTGAGACTGTCGGTCGCCGCGAGCATCACCCCCATCTGGTACCAGCGGCCCGGCACCGCGTGACAGAACGTATGAACCGCCGTCTCGGGCGCCGGTGCGTAGCCATCGCGCGCGGCCAGCAGCACCCCAGACGTCCCGAGCGAGACGAAGCCCTGCCCTTCGGCCATCGCCCCGATTCCGCAGGCGGCGGCAGCGTTGTCGCCGGCGCCGCCCGCGACGGCGACATCCGGTCCGACGCCCCAGCGGCGCGCGATGTCCGCGCGCAGGGTGCCGGCGCGCTCCGACCCTTCGACCAGTGCCGGCATCTGGCTGCGCGTCACGGTGCCGGCCGCGAGAAGTGCGTCGGACCAGTCGCGCGCACCTGTGTCCAGCCAGGACGTGCCGGCCGCGTCGGACATGTCGCCGACCGCGTCACCGGTCAGGTGGTAGTTGAGATAGGCCGCCGGCAGCAGCACGCGCGCTGTCCGGGCAAAGATCTCGGGCTCTTGCGCCGCGACCCACAGCAGCTTGGGCGCCGTGAACCCCGGAAAGACGATGTTGCCCGACAGACGCCGCACCTCGGGATCGGCATCGAGCGCTGCCGCCTCGGCGTGCGCGCGGGTGTCGTTCCACAGGATGCAGGGGCGGAGCACCGCCCCCGCCTCGTCGAGAAGCGTGGCGCCGTGCATGTGCCCCGCGACGCCGATCCCGGCGAGATCGGCGAAGGCCGGATGCGCCGCCGACAATTCGGCGACGGCGGCATCGAGCGCGGCAATCCACGCGGCCGGATCCTGCTCGCTCCAGCCGGGATGCGGATGGGACACGTCGTAGGCGCGCTCGGAGGCGCCCACCGGCACGCCGTCTCCGTCGACCAGCAGAGCGCGCAGACCAGACGTGCCCAGATCGATGCCCAGAAAGCTCATGTCCCTCTCCTCCGGTGCGAGTGTCCCGCCCGAACCTGACGGGCGCGCGCGACATGGGCAACCGGTTGACGATCGGACCCGAGTCGCCTCGGGCCGAGGCATCGGACGGTCCGAAAACGCGACGCCATTCCGCGTCAATTTGCGACATTTCTTTAAACTTTTGCGGCAAATCGCCGGAAATTCGGATACATCGGGTTTTCTCGGCAAGGATCCGCCGCTATGTCGCCTTCCACGAACGCCGGACCAATGTCACGACGGTCGATCCGCGGCCCAGGCTGGGCCGCCCTTGCCTGCGACGCGGCGCACCGCCGCCCTCGGTCCGGCAGTGCAACCAATTCAAGGGGACACCATGCGAAAGCTGACACTGACGACAGCGCTTACCCTTCTGGCCGCGCCGGCCCTCGCGCAGGACGGCGAGAGCTGCGGCGAGGTTTCGATCACCGAGATGAACTGGGCGTCCGCGTCCGTCGTGACCAATGTCGCGAACTTCATCATGGAACAGGGCTATGGCTGCGACGTCTCGATCGTGCCGTCCGACACCGTCCCGGCCGTGACCTCGGTGTCCGAGAACGGCGAGCCCGACATCGTCACCGAGCTCTGGACCAACTCCACGGGCGAGGTCTATCAGCGCCTGAAGGACGAAGGCCGCGTCGAGGAGCTCGGCGCCGTGCTCGAGCCCGGGGGCGTCGAAGGCTGGTGGATCCCCTCATACCTCGCGGAAGAGCATCCTGAACTGACATCGATCGAAAGTATCCTCGAGAACCCCGATCTCGTCGGCGGCCGGTTCCACAACTGCCCGGAAGGCTGGGGCTGCCGCGTCGTGAACGACAACATCCTGCCCGCGTTCGGCGTTGCCGATGCCGGCATCGAGGTGTTCGACCACGGCTCGGGCGAAACGCTGGCCACGTCGATGGCATCGGCCTACGAGAGCGAGGAGCCCTGGTTCGGCTACTACTGGGCGCCGACCGCGCCGCTCGGCCGGTACGACATGGTGAAGGTCGATCTCGGCGGCTATGACGAGGAGGCGCACAACGCCGCGCAGAACCCGGACGCGACCGATGTCGGCCGCACGGGCTTCCCGGCCGCGCCGGTGAACACCGCTGTGACGACGACCTTCTCCGAAGAGCACCCGGACCTGACCGAGTTCCTGTCGAAAATGACCTTCGACGTGGACACGATGAACGCCATCGTCGCGTGGATGGAGGAAAATTCCGCCTCGGGCGAGGAAGGTGCCGTCTACTTCCTGACCAACTATCAGGACACCTGGACCAACTGGATCGACGATGCCGCACGCGAGAACCTCGCATCGGTGCTCGAGCAGTAAGTCCTCATGCGGCCGGCGCGCAAAACACTGCGCCGGCCGCCCGGATTCCGGAGCCTTGCGGGTGGCAAATCCGCCGCCGCGATGCAGTTGGTAGGTCTCGGACCCAATCTGCCACCCACCGCGAGGACAGACACATGAGACGTCTCCTTCTGATTTCCGCAGCCACCACCGCCTTCTTCGCTCCGCCGGCCCTCGCCCAGGACGCGTCGGAGGACGGATCGTGCGGCGAAGTCTCGATCACCGAGATGAGCTGGGCGTCCGCATCGGTCGTGACCGGTGTCGCGACCTTCCTGATGCGACAGGGTTACGGGTGCGACGTGACCGTCGTTCCCTCCTCGATCACGCCCGCGCTCGCCTCGGTCGCGGAGACGGACGAGCCGGACGTGCTCACCGAGTTGTGGGTGAACTCCGCCCCGGTCTACGACCGCCTCGTCGAAGAAGGAAAGCTGTCGCCGCTGACCGAAGTCCTGTCCGACGGCAGCATCCAGGGGTGGTACGTGCCCGACTACCTGATCGAAGAGCATCCCGAACTCGCGACGCTCGAGGGCGTTCTGGCCAATCCCGACCTTCTGGACAGCCGGTTCCACAACTGCCCCGAGGGGTGGGACTGCCGCACGGTCAACGACAACCTGCTGCGCGCGGCCGGCTTCGAGGAGGCCGGATTCGAGATCTTCAACCACGGCTCGGGCGAGACGCTCGCCTCGTCGATCGCATCCGCGCATTCCAGCGAGGAGCCGTGGATCGGCTACTACTGGTCGCCCACCGCGGTGCTTGGGCGCTACCCGATGACGCGCGTCGACCTCGGCGGCTTCGACGCCGAGGCGCATGAATGCAATGCCACCGTCGACTGCCCGGACCCGGAGGTCTCCGCCTATCCGAACGCTGATGTCTACACCGTCGTGACGCAGAGCTTTGCGGAGCGCGAGCCGGAAGTGACGGATTTCCTCAGCAAGATGCAGTTCACCAACGACCAGATGAACGAGCTCCTGGCGTGGCGCGAGGAGAACACCGCGTCGACCGAGGAAACCGCGGTGCGCTTCCTGACGACGCAGCAGGATCTGTGGCGTGACTGGATCGACGAGGACGCGCAGGCGCGTCTCTCGGCGATCCTCGAATGACACGCGGCCGGGCGCGCGCGCACAGGCGCGCGCCTGCCCTTCGCGGGCCGGCCGCCTAGAACAAAAGGACCATCAGGGACCATGGCGACATACGACTGGATCTTCGACGGCCTCGGGCTGCGGCAATGGTGTGACGGAGACGGCTCCGGGGGGTCGGCGCCGATGTCGATGGCGGACCTGATGAACCAGACCGGGAACGCGCCCGAGCGGACGATCTGGGACACGCCGTTCCCGTCGATGGACGCGCTCAATGATGCCTGCGCGTCGTTTCCGCAGTCGCGCGAGCTGACCCGCGGGCTCGAACGCGGCTTTCTCGACATCAAGGACGCGCTGTCCTACGTGCTCGATCCGCTGACCCAGCCGCTGAGCTGGGCGCTGCAGAACGCGCTCTGGCTGTTCCAGGAGACGCCGTGGTGGATCATGATCCCGGTCCTGGCGCTGGTCGTCCTAGCGATCTCGAAATCGTGGAAGCTCGTGGCCTTCGTCGCCGGGTCCTTCGCCGCGCTGGCCTTCATCGACTACTACGACTACGCCATGCAGACGCTGGCGATCATCTTCGTCTGCGCGGTCATATGCGTCGCGCTCGGCGTGCCCATCGGCATCGCCATGTCGCGCTCCGACAGGTTCCAGGGCGGCATGATCCCCGTCCTCGACATGCTGCAGACGCTGCCGCCCTTCGTCTACCTGATCCCGCTGATCTTCCTGTTCTCGGTGACCGAGCCCAAGCTCTACGGCATCGCCATCATCCTCTACGCCATCGTGCCGGTGATCCGCCTGACCAATCTCGGCATCCGGCTCGTCGACAAGGAGGTGATCGAGGCCGCCGACGCCTTCGGCATGACCAAGCGCCAGAAGCTCTACGGGGTGCAGATCCCGCTGGCGCTGCCGAACATCATGGCCGGCGTGAACCAGACGATCATGATGTCGCTCGCCATGGTGGTGATCGCGTCGCTCGTCTCGGCCCCGGGCCTCGGCGTGCTGGTCCTGCGCGGCATCCGCAACCTCGAGCTCGGCGTCGGCCTGATCTCGGGGCTCGGCATCGTGCTGCTCGCGGTCATCCTCGACCGCTCCACCAAGGCGGCGCTCGCGCGCGTCAACGCCGCCCAGAAGCACTGAGAGGAGCGACGGACATGGCCGATCCCAAGATTTCGATCCGCAATCTCTACAAGATCTTCGGCGACGACCCGCAGGCGGCGCTGACCCATGCCAAGGCCGGCATGCACAAGGACGAGCTGCTCGAGGCGCACCGCCACGTGCTCGGCCTGCGCGACATCAACGTCGACATGCAGGCCGGCGAGATCACCGTGGTCATGGGGCTCTCGGGCTCGGGCAAGTCGACGCTGATCCGCCACCTCAACCGGCTGATCGAGCCGACCGACGGCGAGGTCGTCATCGCCGGCGAGAACATCATGGACTATTCCGACGCACAGCTGCGCGCGCTGCGCCGCAAGCAGATGTCGATGGTGTTCCAGAAGTTCGCGCTCCTGCCGCACCGCACCGTGCTCGAGAACGCCGCCACGCCGATGATCGTCGACGGCGAAAAGCGCTCGGCCTGGGAGGCGGAGGCGACCAAGTGGCTCGACCGCGTCGGGCTGCAGGGCCAGGGCCCGCAATATCCCCACCAGCTTTCGGGCGGCATGCAGCAGCGCGTCGGCATCGCCCGGGCGCTGACCTCGAACTCCGACATCATGCTGATGGACGAGGCGTTCTCGGCGCTCGATCCGCTGATCCGCACCGACATGCAGGACCTGCTGCTCGAGTTGCAGCGCGAGTTGCAGAAGACCGTGGTCTTCATCACCCACGACCTCGACGAGGCGCTCAAGCTCGCCGATCACCTGGTGATCCTGAAGGACGGCGAGGTGGTGCAGCAGGGCGAGCCGCAGCACATCCTGATGCACCCCAACGATCCCTACATCGTCGACTTCATCTCCGACATCAATCGCGCCCGCGTCCTGCGCGCCCGCACGGTGATGCGCGAGACAACCGAGGATCCCGGCGGCCTCGCCGGCGCGGTCGACGAGAACGCCACGCTCGAGGACGTCATCGCCAAGGCCGACGGCGACACCAACCTGAGCTTCCGCGTCCTGCGCGACGACACCATGGCCGGAATCCTCTCCATGACCGACGTCGTCAAGGCGCTCGTGCCCACCGACGCCGCAGAAGACGGCATGAGAAAGGCATCGTGACCGGTCCCCGCATCGCCTGCGATCGAAGTCGGCACCGATGCGCTGCATCACCAGCTTCCGCCTCTCTCGAAGACGGCGGCCTTCGGACGATCGGCCCAGGGCATCCACGTCCCGAGAAACCCGGCCGCATCCCAACGGCCGGGACGTCCGCGGACCGATCCGGACACCTCGATACGACCGATGACCGTGACCCGTCGCGCGCCCTACCCTCGCTCGGGCGATCGGTCTAAACCGGCGGGGTTGGCAGCGGCGCAGTGCGGGACGGGCGAGCGGCATGACGCGCAGATTTCTTCTCTGGACCCTGATCGTGGTCCTGGCGCTGAGCGCGGCCTTCGTGCTCAACGCGCTGCGCGGGCGGCTGGGCTGGACGGCGACCACGCTGTCGCCGGCCGAGCTGTCGGAGCAGCTCTCACCGGGCTTCACCTGGACACGGCCCGAGGGCGACGGGCCATTTCCCGCCGCGCTCCTGCTGTCGGGCTGCGACGGGCCGCAGGACAACGTAGCCCGTCTGGCCGCGCGGCTGGCTGAGGCGGGCTGGCTGTCGCTCAATGTCGACAGCCACGGACCGCGCGAGCTCGACGACCGGCAGATGTGGCGGCTCGTCTGCGCGGGGCAGCTTCTGAACGGCGCCGAACGCGCGGCCGACATCGCCGTGGCCCTCGCGGCGTTACGCGCGCGCGACGACGTCGATCCCGAACGGATCGCGCTGATCGGCATGTCGCATGGCGGCTGGGCCACACTCGACTTTCTCGTCCTGTCCGAAGCGGGCACCGTGCCGCCACTCCTGACCGAATGGCCCGCGACCCTGCCCGCGCGGCGCCACGCCGGGATCCGTGGCGTCGTCCTGTACTATCCGTATTGCGGACAGGCGTCGCTCGCGTCGGTGTCGGATCTGCCGACTGACCTCGGCTACCGTTTTCTCCTCGTCGAGGAGGACACCATCGTGGACGAGCGCGAATGCCTCGAAGTGGCGGGCTCCCTGCTGGCGCACGATGCAGATGTGGCGGTGACGCTCTACGAGGGCGTGACACACAGCTTCGACCAGCAGGACATCTCGTTCCTGAGCCCGCTCGAATTCGACCGCGACGCCACCGAACGGGCGATCGCCGAGACGCTGCGCTTTCTCGACACGCTCTGACCGGCGGTGGGTCCTCAGTTCCAGCCGGCCGGCATGTGCAGCGCCTTGATCTCCAGATACTCCTCGAGGCCGAAAAGGCCGCCCTCGCGCCCCGTCCCCGACATCGAGTAGCCGCCGAACGGGCTGCCCGGGGACTGCGGCGTGCCGTTCACGTGCACCATGCCAGCCCGCAGCGCAGCAGCGACGCGCGCGGCCCGAGCCGGATCGCCCGTCTGGAGGTAGGCGGCAAGACCGTAGTCCGTGTCGTTGGCGAGGCGCACCGCCTCCGCCTCATCGGCGAAGGGCGTGATGGCGAGGACCGGTCCAAACACCTCCTCGCGCCAGATCGTGTGGTCGGGGGTCACGTCGGCGAACACCGTCGGTCGTGCGAAATGCCCGCGGTTCACACCCTCGGGACGGCCCGGGCCCCCGGCAATCAGGCGTGCGCCCTCGGTCCGGGCACCGTCGATATATCCCTGCACGCGGGACCATTGCGCGGCACTCACGAGCGGTCCCATCCTGTCGCCTTCGACGGTCGGATCCCCGACGATCGTCTCGTCGGCCACGCGCGCCGCGATTTCACAGGCCGTGTCGTAGACCGATCGCTCGACCAGCATCCGGGTCGGTGCGTCGCAGGACTGGCCGGAATTGAGAAAGCACTCGGCCGCCGACGCGGCCACCCGCGCCTTGAGATCGGCCCCGCAATCGGCGAAGACGAGGTTCGGCGACTTGCCCCCGAGTTCGAGCGTCACGCGTTTGACGGTGGCGGCGGCATCGCGGCTCACGGCTGTGCCGCCACGGGTCGAGCCGGTGAACGACATCATGTCGACGTCGGGGTGCCGCGACAGCGCGGCGCCCGCCACGGGCCCCGAGCCGTTCACGAGATTCACGACCCCCGCCGGCACGCCGGCCTCGTCCAGGATCTCCATGTAGAGCATGGCCGACAGCGGCGTCAGTTCCGACGGTTTCAGGACGCAGGTGCAGCCCGTCGCGATCGCCGGCAGGACCTTGAGGGCGATCTGGTTGATCGGCCAGTTCCACGGCGTGATGAGTCCGCAGACCCCGATCGGTTCCCGCCGGATCACGGTGCCGTTCGGCAGACGCTCCTGCCACGGGATTTCGTCGAACGCGGCGAGAAACCCCTCCAGATGCGAAACGCCCACGGCGGCCTGTTCCTCGAACGCCATCGTCGCCGGTGCGCCCATTTCGGCGGTAATCGTGCGGGCCAGATCCGCCTGCCGGGCGCGCGTCACCTCGAGCACTCGCTCGAGAACCGCCCGCCGCTCCGCGGGCCGCGTCGCGGCCCAGTCCGGGAAGGCCGCCCGGGCAGAGGCCACCGCAGCGTCGATGTCGGCGTCCATGCCAAGCGCGATCAAGGCGATGGCCTGTTCCGTGGCCGGATTCTCCACGCTGAGCCGCGCCGGGCTCACTGGCGCGGTCCACGCGCCACCGATGTAGAACTGGATACGGTCCGGGATCATGCGCGGTCCTTCTCGTCGAGCCACGCGCGGATGATCTCGCGGTGGCGGGCGCCGTCGTAGCTGGGAAAATGGCCGCCATGCACGACCCGCACCGGCAGATCCAGAAGACGGGTCATCGAGGCGTAGTAGTCCCGCGCGTCGGCGTGGTACGTGTCTTCGATCAGCGGGCCGTCATAAACGATATCGCCCGAGAACAAGGTCTCGGTCGCCGCTTCCCACAGCGCGATCCCGCCCGGCGAATGCCCGGGGGTGTGGATGACCTCGAAATGCCGGTCGCCAAGATCGATCACGTCGCCATCCTCGACGAGTCGCGATGCCGGCGCCGCCCGCACCGAATAGGTGGTGGAGCTGTAGGGCGCCGGCGGCAGACGGTCGAAGATGTCGTCGGTCACGTAGGGATCGGCCAGTGTCGCGCGGTTTTGCGGATCGGCGAGGATGTCGGCCTCGGCACGATGGACGACGCGGTCCGCGAATTCGTGGTGACAGCCGATATGGTCGAAATGGGTGTGCGAGGCGACCGCCGTCAGTGCCCGCTCGGTCACGAGCGGCACCCACTCCCGCAGCGGCAGGACGCCCATGCCGCTGTCGATCAGCATGTCGCGATCCCGCCCCCGCACATGCCACATGTTGCAGCGGTAGAATGGCTGGATGAAGGGCTCGTGGATCAGCGTGACGCCATCGGACTTGCTCTCCGTGGCGTACCAGTCCTCGGGGCGGGCGTGGTCCATCTGGGTCATCCCGTTGCGGCGAACGCGGCGAGGTCGGCGGTTTCGGCGGCGAGGTCGAGCACCGCTCCCGGCGCCGGCGGATCGACCGCCGGAAGATGCGCGACGAGGAGAAGGTCCGGCGCGGCGTCCGGCGTCAGATGCGCGCGGCAATGCGTGCCGAAGAACGCCGCGTCGCGCACGCGCGACGGCCCGATTGCAAGCGATCCTTGCGCGGCAGCCTCGCGCGGGCGCACCGCCTCGGGGCGCAGGCAGAGCGTAAGCGGGCCCTCGGCGGGCGGCGGGCGATCGACGGCCCCGAACGGCGTCTCGATCCGCCCGCCCGTGCCCCGACCGGAAAATCGGTTGGTCTCGCCCATGAACTCGGCGGCGAAGAGGCTGGCGGGTTGACGGTAGATGCGCGCGGGAGCGCCGGCATCCTCGATCCGGCCGGCATTCATCACCACGATGCGGTCGGCGATCGCCAACGCCTCCTCCTGGTCATGGGTCACGTGGACGAAGGTGGTGCCGACCTCGCGCTGGATCGCCTTCAGCTCGTCCTGCATGGCGCGACGCAGCTTGAGATCGAGCGCACCGAGTGGCTCGTCGAGGAGCAGGACATCCGGCTCGACCGCCAGCGCGCGAGCAAGCGCGACCCTCTGGCGCTGACCGCCCGACAACGCATGCGGATGCGCGTCGGCCTGTGCCAGCAGGCCGACCATGTCGAGCTTCTGGTCGGCCCGGGCGCGGCGGTCGCGCCGGCCGACCCCGGCCATCCGCAGCCCGAAGGCCACGTTGTCGCGCAAGGTCATGTGCGGGAACAGCGCGTAGTCCTGGAAGGTCGTTGCGGTCGGGCGGCGCACCGCCGGCACGCGGGTCATGTCCTCTCCGCCGATCAACACGCGCCCCGCATCGGGCGTGAGAAATCCCCCGAGAACGGACAGAAGCGTCGTCTTCCCGCAGCCCGAGGGCCCGAGCAGCGTGATGTATTCGCCCGCCGCGATATCGAGCGTGATGTCGTCGAGCGCGCGCAGCGAGCCGAAGCTGTGGCCGATCCGTTCGAGGGTTACGGGCGCGGTCATGAGCGTCTCCGGAAAACAACAAGTTCGAGAAGGATCACCGCCGTCACCGAAACAAGGAAGACGAGGCTGCCAATCGCGTTCAGCCGCGGCGACAGGCCCGAACGCAGCATCGACCAGATCTCGACCGGCAGCGTGACGTCGAACCGGGTGAGCAGGAAGGCAATGATGAACTCGTCCCAGCTGAGCGTGATCGACAGGAAGAACGCGGCGAGGATTGCCGGCGCCAGCATCGGCACGGTCACGAGCAGTACGACCTGCGCCTCCCGTGCTCCCAGATCCCGCGCCGCCCGCTCGGCATTCACGTTCTGGGCGCCCATGGAGGCGTAGATGATGGCGAAGCAGAGCGGCAGGTTGATCACCACATGGCCGATCCCGGCCGTCCAGAGCGACAGGCCGATCCCGATCCGCTGCAGCACGATGAGAAGCCCCAGCCCGACGATCAGGTAGCTGACTGTCAGAGGCGCGATCAGCAACGCGCGCAGCAGCGCCGTCCCGGGCAGCCGGTGCCGTGCCAGCCCGTAGGCCGCCGTGAAGCCGAGCGTCACCGCCACCGACGCCGACAGGAGGGCGACCCCGAGCGAATTCAGAAGCGCCGCCGTCAGGTCGTCGTCCGCGAGGACGTCGGCATACCATCTGAGGCTCGGACCTTCGAACGGCGGCACCGGCAACGTCCCGTCCTGGAACGAGAACAGCACCAGCGCCGCCACCGGCAGGTAGATAAAGACGAAGGCGGCAGACCCGTAGACCAGGGGCAGAAGCGTGCGTGTCATAGCCTGTCGAGCCTCAGCCAGCGCGACATCACGAGATAGGCGAGCGTCACAAGGCCCATGAGGACGACCGCCAGTGCCGAGGCGAGCGGGAAATCCGCGCGCCGACCGAGTTGCACCATGATGACCTGCGGCACGGTCAGCTCCGTGTTGCCGCCGAGGATCTGCGGCGTGATGTAGTCGCCGATACACAGCACGAAGGTCAGGAACGCGCCCGTCATGATCCCCGGCAGTGTCAGCGGCAGCACCACGTGCCGGAACGTCTGGAACGCGTTCGCGCCCAGATCCGCCGCCGCCTTGCGGTAGTTCGGCGACAGTTGCACGAGGTTGGCGTAGATCGTGAGCGTCAGCAGCATGACGAAGAAATGCACGAAGCCCGTGACCGTCGCGAATCGCGTGTTGGCGAGCGTGAGCGGCTCGTCGATCAGCCCGATACCGAGAAGCGCCTGGTTCACCACGCCGTCGCGCGCCAGCACCAGCAGCCAAGCGTAGGATCGCACGACGTAGGAGGTCCAGAATGGCAGGATCGCGAGCAGAAGCGCCAGCCGCTGCCACCGCGGCGGAATACGGAACGCGATGATCCAGGCCAGCGGATAGGCCAGCATCACCGACACCACGGTCACCGTCAGCGTGATCTCGAGCGACACGACGATGGCCCGCGCCAGATACGCCTTGCTCGCCAATTCGAGGTAGTTGTCCGGATGAAGGCCCCAGATCAGCGTGCGCCCGTCGAGCGTGGCCAGGCTCATCGCCGCCATCACCACGAACGGCACGACGAAGAACGCCGCCGTCCAGACTAGGGCCGGGGCCGCGAAGCCCCAGCCCCGTATCGTGTCGGCCCGTGCGGTCACTGCTGGAGCGTGTTCAGCCAGAGATCCTGCATCTCGATGTCGAGATCGGTGTCGGGCGCCGGGTAGAGTTGCGTTGCGGCCAGGTAATCCTCCTGATCGTCCCAGCGCAGCCGCGCCTTCTGATCGTCGTCGAGGAATTCGCCCGCCCCGGCGTTCGCCGGCATCCCCCAGAAGCAGGACGACGTGGCGAGACGCGCCTGCCCTTCCGGGCTGACGATGTACTTGACGAATTCGAGCGCGAGATCGGGCTTTTCGCTATCGGCGAGCACACCGATCGACTGCGTCCAGCGGACGGCTCCCTCCTCGGGGATGGTCCAGGTCAGCGCCGGTTGCTCTTCGGCCAGGACGGCGGTCAGCCATTCGCCGCCGCCCACCACGATGTCGACTTCGCCGGTGGCGAGCGCCGTCTGCGCCGCGACGACCCCTGCGACGGACGCCGCGCGGCCCCGCATCGCCGAGAGCGTGTCGCCGATCGGCCCGAGCGCGTCCGCGTCGATGGCCGCGGTGTCGATGCCCTCGGCCAGCGCGGCGATCCCCATCACCGGCAGGTAATAGTCGTAGATCGAGATGCGGCCGTCGTACTTTTCGGACCAGACGGTCGAAAGGCTCTGCATGTCCGCCTCGTCCACCGCCTCCGAATTGTAGGAGATGGTGTTGTAGCCGAACTTCTCTGTCACCGCGTAGATTTCTCCGTCGCGGCTGTTGTTGTCCTCCATGACGACCTCGGGAAAGAAATCGTCGGTGGGCAGTTCGTCCGCCGGAAGCGGCGCCAGGATACCGGCGTCGATGGCGCGGAACACGTCGATCCCGTCGATGACCAGCACATCCCAATCGCCGGGGCGCGACTGTTCGAGAGTCGCCAGCGCGGCGCCGGTCCCCTCGTATTCGCGCAGGTTGACGGTCACGTCGTGCGCCTCCTCGAACGGTTCGATCAGCGCGGGATCGGTGTGGTCGCACCAGACCAGCGCGTTGAGCTCGTCCTGCGCCGCTGCCGCGCTGCCGAGCGTGGCGAGCGCGGTGCTCCCGAGAAGGCAAAAGGCTGTTTTCGAAGTCATGCGCGTCTCCCTGTGTCGCGAAGCCGGCAGCTCTGCGGCCGCTCGTGCAGAAAAAAGTTGAGCGCGTTCAAGTTTACAGTCAACATGAATCTTGAATTGGTTTCGAGGTTTCGGCGCGACACGGCATGGCGGGCTTACGCGACAGGCAGAAGGCGGACCGCGAGCGGCGGATCCTGTCCGCCGCGGTGACGATGTTCCGGGCCAAGGGCTATCGCGCGGTCCGGCTCGAGGACCTGGCGGAGCGCGCGGACGTCTCGGTCGGGACGGTCTACAACTACTACCGGACCAAGGGCGATCTGCTCATCGCGGCGGTCGCGATGGAGGTCGAGGAGGTGCTGGAAACCGGTGCGACCATCGTGGCGACCCCGCCGCCGGGCGTCGAACCGGCGCTGATGGCGCTGATCGGTTTCTACTACGACCACTCGCTGGAATACCTGAGCAAGGAGATGTGGCGCACCGCGATGGCGCTGTCGATAGAGGCACCCGAGACCCCGAACGGCCAACGCTACAGCGCGCTCGATTCGCGACTGGAAGCACAGGTGACCGAGATGATCCGCGTGCTGAAGCGGCGCGGCGAGGTCCGCGCCGATATCGATTCAACGGCGATGGGACAGTTCGTCTTCAACAACCTCAACATGATGTTCATCGAGTTCGTGAAGGACGATGCGATGACACTGGACGCGCTGCGCGAGACTGTCACCGTCCAGATGCGCGCGCTCGCCCGTATGATTGCCACGGAGGCCGCATGACACGATTCAACCAGCCGCTCGGCGGCAACGACATGCCGCGTTTCGGCGGCCCCGCGACCATGATGCGGCTTCCGCCCGCCGAAACCGCCGCGGGACTCGACGCCTGTTTCGTCGGGATCCCGATGGATATCGGCACGTCGAACCGGCCGGGCACGCGGCTCGGGCCGCGCCAGATCCGCGACGAGAGCCGGATGATCCGGCCTTACAACATGGCGACCGGCGCTGCGCCCTTCGACGCGCTTCAGGTCGCGGACATCGGCGATGTGCCGATCAACACGTTCGACCTCAAGAAATCGGTCGAGATCATCGCGGACCACTACCGCGGCATCCTCGGGCACGGCGCGGTGCCGCTCACCCTTGGCGGGGATCACACACTCACCTGGCCGATCCTGCGCGCGATGACGGAAGTGCACGGTCCGGTCGCGCTCGTTCACGTCGATGCACACGCGGACATCAACGAGGCGATGTTCGGCGAGACGGTCGCGCATGGCTGCCCGTTCCGCCGCGCGTGGGAAGAGGAGTGCCTGCAGAACGATCGCGTGTTCCAGATCGGCCTGCGGGGCACCGGCTACGCCGCGGACGACTTCGACTGGGGCCGGCAGCAAGGCTGGACCGTGGTGCAGGCCGAAGAGTGCTGGCACCGCTCGCTCGCGCCCCTGATGGAACAGGTGCGCCACACCGTCGGCGACGCCCCGGTCTATCTCAGCTTCGATATCGACAGCCTCGACCCGGCCTTCGCACCGGGCACCGGAACGGTCGAAGCGGGCGGCCTGACGACCATGCAGGCGCTCGAGATCATCCGTGGCCTGTCCGGCCTCCGGCTCGTCGGTGCGGACCTCGTCGAGGTATCGCCGCCCTACGACCCGACCGGCAATACGGCCCTGATCGGCGCGAACCTGCTCTACGAGATGCTCTGCCTGCTGCCTTCGCGGCCGGCCTGACGCTCGCGCCCGGATCCACAGCCTGACGTCGGCCGCGTCTCTCAGGCCGCGGCCTGTCCCACGCGCACGAGATGGTTGTCCCACGCCCTGTCGGGCGCGGCGCGCGGGCGCAGCCCGTCGGTGTCCGCCGCCATCACCCCGCCAAGCCCGTCGGTCGCGAGGAAACCGGCGGCCGACAGCGCCGTGCCCGGCGCCACGCCGCAGATATCCGCGCGCCGATGCGCGGCGAGGAACCGACCGGCGGCATCGAAGACATGAAGGCGGCCGCCGCGCGGGGCGGTGAACGCGACCGTCCGGCCGTCGCCAGAGACCGCGACGCTCCCGGCATAACCCTCCAGCGCGATCTGTTCGGCCAGCCCGGCCTCGGCGAGGACCGGCGGGCCGCCCCGGCGGTGCAGGCCGAGCAGCGGCACCCCGTCGGACGGCGCGCCCTGCCATTGCATCGCGAAGGCGACCTGCCCGTCCGGCGCCACGGCGAGATGCCGGATCGAGTTGAGATGCAGCGCGGGATCGAGCGCCACCTCCTCTTCGATGCGCCCGGACATCGACAGGTAGACGAGGCTCGGACTCATCGTCTCGAGGTTCAGCTTCTCGCGGCCGCTGTCGGGATGGGTCCGAATGCCGCCATTGGCCACCACGAGCAGATCGTCCGACACGGCGCGGATTTCGTGCGGTCCGATCCCGCCGGATGCGATCTCTCCGATCCGGGCATAGCCCTCGGACCGCGACCACAGCCCGATGCGTCCCTCACCGCTGTCGATGTGATTTTCACTCGTGGCGAGGATGTCTCCGCCGGCGAGAAATGCGCCGTGCCCGTAGAAATGCCGACCCTCGGGCGGGCGGAGACGCCGGATCTCGCGACCCCGCGCGCAATCGATCACAAGGGCGAAACGGCCCGGGCGCCGCGCGAAGAATACCGCCTCGGGCGCATCGGGGTGCGCGGCAGCGGCATGGCCGCGACCCGGCAGCGGAACGCGAAACAGGTCATGCCCCGCCGCGTCGAGCCCGAAAAGCGCGAATGTCTCGTCCGCCTCGCGCGCCGCGGCAAGATAGGACGGTGCCCCGGCATCCGCCCAGCTCAATGCCGGCGATCCGGCGGCGGCGACGAGACCGGCGATGAAGGCGCGGCGCGACGGCATCAGTCGCCATCCGCCGAGTTGAAGCCGACCGACACGCCAAGCGCCGGCGCGATTTCGGAGCCCACCGCCTGCGTGATCGCGTCGACCTCGGTCTGGAGCGCCTCGACCCGCAGGCGTCCGACCGGCGTCTCCACCCCGGCAAAGACCGGATCCTCCAGCTCGCGCGCGGTCTCCAGCGCCTGAGCGAACGCCGCCTCGGTCTGCGGGATCGGCGCATCCGACAGCGTGCGGGCCAACTCCTTCAGAGCCTCGAGATACCCGACCACGTTGCGCAGCGACCGCCCCGAGCGGCGGGCTTCGGCCATCTGCGGCCGCGGCGCGTCAAAGCTGCCCATCGGCACGCCGAGCCGGCGATCGGCCACGAACTCGAGGCCGGTGACGAGCGTCGTGAAGAGTGCCTGCGCCGCCTCGCGCTCGCTCAGGAATCGCGTATTTCCATCGGAACCGGCCTCGCGCATCAGCGGTGCGAAATCCTCGCGCCACTCGGATGCGACCGCGGCGGCCATGCGCGACAGGTCCTTCGCGACCGCGCGGACGAGACTGCAGGTGTAGTCGCCCTCGGCGTAACCGGCGTAGTCCGCATCGAACAGGAGCCGTTCGGCCGCGAAGAGCCCGCGCCCTGCGACCGAGACCTCGGCGAATGCGTCGGCATCCGATGTCGCAGGATCCTCGTCGGCCACCAGCCGCCGCACGGTGCGATCGACCATGCCGCGGGTGTCGGGCCAGAACGCGATGGCCAGGCCGCGGCCGCCATCCTCCAACGGGCCGAGCCCGAGATGCGCGATCCCCAGCCAGGCATCGAAAGCGTCGTGATAGGCCGGACGCAGCGCCTCGGCGCTGCAATCCTCTTGCGCGGCATCCTCGAAGGCCGCGGCGCGTTCGGCGAACCGGGCCGTTCCGGGCAGGACGTGCTCGTCCAGCGCTGCATCGACGCCGGCGACCGCCGGACCGGCGATCAGGCAAAGGGTGGCGACCAGGGCTCGGCGCATCAGAGGCTCTCCAGGTAACGGATCAGGGCATCGCGGTCGGGCTTGGGCATCGCGACGACGGCATCGCGGGCGGGCTGGGCCTCGCCACCATGCCACAGGACGGCCTCGAGCAGCGAGCGCGCGCGCCCGTCATGCAGGAACCGGATGTGACCGTTCACCGTCTCGGTCAGGCCGATGCCCCAGAGCGGCGCCGTGCGCCACTCGCGCCCCGAAGCACGGCCCTCGGGCCGGTCATCGGCGAGCCCCTCGCCCATGTCGTGCAGGAGCAGGTCGGTCATCGGCCAGATCAGCTGAAAGCTCTGCTCGGGCTGATCGGTCAGGCGATGTGTCACGTGTTTCGGCGTGTGGCAAGACGCGCAGCCGACCTCGTGGAATACGGCCTTGCCGCGAAGAACTTCGGGGGCGTCGGCGTCCCGGCGGGCCGGGACCGCGAGGTTGCGGCTGTAGAAGGTCACCAGATCAAGCCCCTCGGCGTCGATCTCGGTGCCGCGGGCGTCGCCGTCGCCATGCGGAGCGGTGCGGCAAGCGCTCTGCCCCGCAGCGCAATCGCCCCACGGGTCGGGAAAGATCGGGGAGGAGATGCCGATGTCCCCCGCGAAGGCGCTGGCGCTTTGCTCCCGGATCGTCGGTGCGCCGGCCTTCCAGCCGAAGCGGCCGAGCATCGGCCGGTCGTGTTCGAAGGACCAGACGATCTGCGCGCGGCCCGATATGCCGTCGCCATCCGCGTCGTCTGGATCCTCTCGCGCGAGAATGTCGGCGGCGGGTATCGCCTCCAGAAGGCCGAGGCCGATCATCTGCGGCGCAACGCGCGGGCTCAGCATCGCGCCATCGGCAAGCGGGCCGTAACCCAGATCCTCGGCGGTGTAGACAGGGTCTAGAAGCGTCGCGGTCTCGCCGTCTGACAGCGCTACGTCAATCTCCTCGTACCGGACGCCGAGGCGGTATTCGGCGGCGTGTCCGGCCACGCCGAAGTCCTGCAATTGGCCACCGTAGGTCGGGTCCGGCCGCGTGCGCGGCGTCTCGTCGCCGATCGACAGCAGGAACGCCTCGATCTCACTCATTCGGGCGTCGTCCGTCGCGGGAACCGAAACCCGCAGAAACATCGACACCGCGTCGTCGTCGGGCCCCGCCGGCGGATGGCCGCGGCCATCCTTCAGGTGGCATCGCTGGCAGGAGCGCGCGTTGTAGAGCGGCCCGAGCCCGTCAGAGGCGAGCGTGGATGCCGGAGCGGACACCCAGAGTTTCTTGAAGAGCCCGTTGCCGACCTTGAAATCGAGTTCGCGCTCGAACGGGATATTGCCCGAGGGCTGCGAGAACGCGTCGGCCGTGCGGCGCGCCCGCACGGTGGCGGCACCGGCGGGATTGGTCTCGAACGGCTCGGGTTCCGAGAAATCCTCCGGCGGCGCGACGACGTCGGCGATGCGCGCGCGCTCGGCCTCGGTGCGCGGCACGACGTCGAGATGCGGTGCGGACAGATCGACGCTGTCAGGCTCGGGGAGCGCCGGTGTCGCCGCCAGCAGCGCGGCGAGAGCGGCCAGCGTGCATCCCCTCGGAAATGGGGCTCGGGTGGCGCGCGGTGACATGTGACTCGGATCGCGATCTTCTGAATTGCGTGTACGCCCGGATGGCCCGCGCGCGGTGTCCGGGCCGGGACATCGCGGTGCCCCGGCCCGATACGGCGTTACTGGAAGACCGCGTTCGGATCGTCCAGGCTATCGGATCCCTCGAACGCGATCTGATCGACACCCAGCGCCGTCACCGCGCGTTCGATCGCGCGCGTCTGGTTCACCAGGGCGTCGACGGCACTCATGATCAGCGCTTCACCGGCATCGCTCCCGCGCGCCAGCATCATGTCGTAGCTGAAGCCCGCCTCGGCCGCGGTCTTGATCTGGCCGAGTTCGGTCATCGTCGCGTCGAGCCGGTCACGCAGTTCCGCGTCGACCTCGCTGTCCGCGGCGGCCACCAGATCGGAAAGCGACGCGCCCGACACCACGGTCCCGTCGACGCGCACGTATTCACCCACGTAGACGTTCCGGATGCCCAGCCCGTCGTAGTAGTGGCTGTTGTGGGTGTTGTCCGAGAAGCAATCGTGCTCTTCCTCCGGATCGTTGAGCATGACGCCGAGTTTCATTCGTTCGCCTGCCTGCTCGCCGTAGGACAGCGACCCCATGCCGGTCAGAATGGCGTTGATGCCAGCGTCGCCGTCCTCAAGCACCGCGGCGCGTGCCTCGCCCTCTTCGGCCCACTGGCCGGTCATCCATTCGAGATCGCTGACGAGGAGATCCGTCGCGGCCTTGAGGTAGTCGCCACGGCGGTCGCAATTGCCGTTGGAGCAGTCGTCGCCCGCGGCATAGTCCGTCCAGGGGCGGGTGCCGGCACCGGCGTCGGTGCCGTTCAGATCCTGACCCCAGAGCAGGAACTCGATGGCGTGATAGCCCGTGGCCACGTTGGCCTCGACCTCGCCCGCCTCGTGCAGTTGGCCCTCGAGCAGGTCCGGGGTGATCTCCGTCGCATCGACCTCTTCGCCGCCGAGCGTGAAGGTCGGATTCGCGATGACGTTGAGCGCGGCAAGCTGGTTGGCATCGGTCGCCCCACCGTAGGCGTCGTCGACATAATCGATCAGCCCCTCGTCGAGCGGCCACGCGTTCACCTTGCCCTCCCAATCGTCGACGATCGGATTTCCGAAGCGGAACACCTCGGTCTGCTGGTAGGGCACGCGCGCCTCCAGCCATGCCTGCTTCGCGCCTTGCAGCGCGGCGGCCGACGGCTCCGCGATCAGCGCATCGACGGCGTCCTGAAGGGCGCGCGCCTTGATCAGGCTGTCCTCGTAACTCGCGTGAGCGATGTCGGCATAGGTGCCGAGCACCTCCGACTGATCCTGCGCGAGCGCGGGCGCGGCGGCCGCGGTGCTCAGCGCGACGAGCGCGGTCATGGTACGACGCATGGAAATTCCTTTCGCTGGAGCTCTGTCCCGAAGAGATCGGACCGCCTGGCTTGGATTGGCTCGGCGAAATACGGCCGAGTATCTGACTGAAAACGTCGGGAAGGTCAACGGTCCGACTGGTACAGTCTCAAGCGGCGCGTGACCCGATACCCGGCAGGGTGCTGTGCCGTCGCGATCAGCTGTCCGCCCTGCCCTGCATCCGCCCCCGCGCCATCGCCCGCCATGGAGGCCAGGCGCCCGGGTCGCCGCCTTGACCTTCGGGTGATTGCTCGCCACCGTCCGGCAGACATCACGCAGGTTCCGATTTTGCGCACATCCATCGCCACCGTCTCCATCGCCGGCAACCTCACCGAGAAGCTCGCCGCTATTGCCGAGGCCGGCTTCGACGGGGTCGAGATCTTCGAACAGGACTTCATCGCGCATGACGGGGGGCCGGCCGAGGTCGGGCGCATGGTCCGCGATCACGGGCTCGACATCACGCTGTTCCAGCCCTTCCGCGATTTCGAATGCCTCCCCGAGCCCTACCGGACCAAGGCGTTCGACCGGGCCAGGCACAAGTTCGACACCATGGCCGAGCTCGGCACCGACATGATGCTGATCTGCTCGTCGGTGCATCCGCGCAGCCTCGGCGGGATAGACCGGGCGGCCGACGACCTCGCCGCTTTGGGCGACATCGCGACGGAGCGCGGCATACGCGTGGGCTACGAGGCGCTCGCGTGGGGCCGGCATATCAACGACCACCGCGACGCCTGGGAAATCGTGCGCCGCGCAGACCACCCGAACATCGGGCTCATCCTCGACAGCTTTCATTCGCTCGGACGCAAGATCGATCCGGAGTCGATCCGCGCGATCCCGGGCGACCGCATCTTCTTCGTGCAGCTCGCCGACGCGCCAGCGATCGAAATGGACCTGCTCTACTGGTCGCGCCACTTCCGCAACATGCCCGGCGAGGGCGACCTCGACATCGAGCGGTTCCTGCGCGCGGTCATGGCGACCGGCTATGCCGGCCCGGTCAGCCTGGAGATCTTCAACGACCAGTTCCGCGGCGGTGACCCGCGGCGTATCGCCCGCGACGGCTATCGCAGCCTCGTGGTGACGATGGACGATATCCGACGGCAGGAGCCGGACACCGCGCCGCCCCGGCTGCCACCACGCGCCTTGGCGCAAGGCGTATCGTTCGCGGAGTTCGCGAGCCGCGGCGAGGAGGCCGAGGCGCTCGGCCGAGCCTTCGCCACGCTTGGCTTCACGCGCGTCGCGCGGCACCGCAACAAGGATCTCGATCTCTGGGCGCAGGGCGACATCCGCTTCGTCATCAACCGCGAGACCGAGGGCCACGCGGCGACCAGCTGGAACGCCCGGGGCACCTGCGTCTGCGATATCGGGTTGTCGGTGCCGTCGGCACACGAGGCGGTGACCCGCGCCGAGGGTCTGCGCCTGTCGCCCTTCGCACAGCCGCTCGGCCCGGGCGAGATGGAGATCCCGGCGATCCGAGGCCTGTCGGGATCCGTCCTTCACCTGATCGATGCCGCGCACGAGGTCGTCTGGGACCAGGAGTTCGTCACCGAGACCGAACCCGAGAGCGACGCCGGACTGACCACCGTCGATCACATCGCGCAGACCATGTCCTACGACGAGATGCTGGGCTGGACGCTGTTCTATACCGCGCTCTTCGACATGCAGAAGGCGCCGATGGTCGATGTGATCGATCCGGACGGTGTCGTGCGAAGCCAGGCGGTCGAGAGCCGCCGGGGCGGCGGCCTGCGCGTCACGCTCAACGGGGCAGAAACGCACCGCACGCTCGCCGGAAGTTTCCTGGCCGAGACGTTCGGAGCCTCGGTCCAGCACATTGCGTTGGCCACTGACGACATCTTCGCGACCGCAGAAGCGCTCGCGGCCCGCGACTTCGCTGCGCTTCAGATCCCGACGAACTACTACGCCGATCTCGCGGCGCGGGTGGACCTCCCGGCCGAAGTGATCGCGCGGATGCGCAAGGCAAACATCCTATACGATCACGACGGCGTGGCGGGCTTTTTCCAACTCTACTCGCAGGCGTTGCCGGGCGGCGTGTTCATCGAGATCGTGCAACGCGAGCCCGGCTATACCGGTTATGGTGGCCCGAACGCACCCTTCCGCATCGCCGCGCAGAAGCGGCTGGCGCGGCCCAAAGGCGTGCCGAAGGACTAGCGCGCCGGAATGTCATCCGAGGCGCCGGTCAGTCGCGCGGCTCCTGCGCAACGGCGTCGAGCGCGGCGACGAGCTCGGCCAGATCCTCCGACGGCGGCTGGCCCGCGCGCAGGCTGATGCCGACGGGCCCGGCCAACAGCGGGTTGGACAGGTCCAGCGCGCGCAGCGTCCCGGCATCGAGCGCGTCGGCCACGACGCCGCGGGAGATGAAACAGATCGCGTCGGACCGGGCAAGAACGCGCTGCCCGAACGCGGACGCCACCGTCTCGAACTCCGGTGCGACGTCGCCCGCACCGATGCTCACGAGCCAGGCGCGCACCGTCTGGTGGATCGCCGCCCCGGCCGGCGGCAGGATCACCGGATACTGCCGAAGAGTCGCCGCCCCGTCGAAGGCGGCCGCGGGATGGTCGAAGCGCACGGCTCCGACGATCGGTTCTGAATAGAGCTGCCGGAACGTGAGCCCCTCCATCCGGCGCGGCTCTGCCATGCGACCGACGACGAGATCGAGCGCACCCTCGCGCAGCTGGTTCATCAGGAGCCAATTGGGGCCCGTAGAGACGCGCATGGTGCAGTTCGGCCGGGCGGCCCGAAAGCGCAGCGCCGCGTCGGGCATCAGCCGCGTCGCGGCGGTCGGAAGGGCCCCCACGCGGATCCGGCCGCGCCGGGCCGCCCCGCGCACCGCGTCCTGTGCCTGCGCGAGAGCCGACATGCCGGCGCCGGCCAGGCGCTGGAACTCGGTGCCCGCCGCATTCAGCACGACCCGCCGACCGGTCCGGTCGAAGAGCGGGACACCGAGGATCTCCTCGAGCTCGCGCAGCGTCTTGGACACGGCGGGTTGCGTCACTTTCAGCTCGGCCGCGGCCTGTCCGACCGAACCGGTCCGCGCGATGGCGAGGAATGTCGCCACGTGGCGAAGGCGGAAACGGGCATCTATATTCATAACCCATTGGTAATATTCAGACCGGAAAATATCAATTTTACTCTCGGTCCCGGCCTGCAATAAGGTCCGGAAACCGGGAGGACAGACATGACAGATCGGCACGAGGCCGGAATGCAGGTGCGCCGCACGGTGCTCGGGTCGGCGCATGTCGACCGCGCCGAGGCGGCAAAGACCGCGTTCGACACACCTTTTCAGGATCTGATCACCGAAAGCGCCTGGGGCAATGTCTGGGCGTCGGACGCGATCAGCCTGCGCGAACGGTCGATGCTGACCCTTGCGCTTCTGGCGGCGACCGGCAATTTCGAGGAAATCGCGATGCATGTGCGGGCGACGGCCAATACCGGCGCCACGCCCGAGGACGTTGCGCAGGCCTTTCAGCACGTCGCGATCTACGCCGGTGTGCCGCGCGCCAACCACGCGCTCAAGATCGCCAAGGAGACGTACCGAGAGATGGGAGTGGAACTGTGAGCGTGACCTGGGACTTCATGGAGCGGGACAGGCGCAGTCACCCGCCCGCCTACACGCCGGACTACAAGACGACGGTGGCGCGCAGCCCGCGCCAGCCCCTCCTGTCGGTCGAGACGTCGCTGTCGGAGCTGACCGGCCCGACCTTCGGACATCATGATCTCGGACCGCTCGACCACGATCTTCTGCGCAACCATGCGGTCGATGGCGATCCGATCGGTGAGCGCATCATCGTCCACGGGCGCGTGACCGATCAATCCGGTCGGCCGGTCCCCGGCACCCTCGTCGAGGTCTGGCAGGCCAATGCCGGCGGCCGCTACCGGCACGTGAACGACCGCTACCTCGCCCCGATCGACCCGAACTTCGGCGGCTGCGGGCGCGCTCTGACCGATGGCGACGGCTACTACCGGTTCCGTACGGTCAAACCGGGCGCCTACCCGTTCCGCAACTACGCCAATTCGTGGCGGATGGCGCATATCCACTTCTCGATCTTCGGTGCGGGCTTCGCGCAGCGCCTGATCACCCAGATGTACTTCGAGGGCGATCCGCTTCGGTCACAGGATCCGATCGCCCAGACGATCCCCGACGCGGCGGCGCTCGACCGGCTGATGGCGCCGCTCGATCTGGGGGCGAGCTTGCCGCTCGACTGCCTCGCCTACCGTTTCGACATCGTTCTGCGCGGGCGGCGTCAGACGTTCTTTGAAAACAGACCGGAGGGTGCGTGATGCCTTTGCCCTACCCGATCGAGACGCCGTCCCAGACGGCCGGCCCGTTCCTCCATATCGGCCTTCTGCCAGACGTCGCGGGCCACGACCGTCACCCGGCGGTGTTGGGCCGCGCGGTTGCCGGGCCCGCCGCCACGGGGCCGTGGATCGAAATCGTCGGCCGCGTCACCGATGGTACCGGCGCACCGGTCCGCGACATGCTGGTGGAGGTCTGGCAGGCCGACGCGGCCGGGATCTACAACCATCCCGCCGACCCGCGCGTCGCCGATGTGTCCCCGGATTTCACCGGCTTCGGCCGTACGCACACCGCGTTCGCCGACGGCAGCTTCGGGATCAAGACGATCAAGCCCGGGCGCGTGCCGGCGCGCTCTGGCACGTTGCAGGCGCCGCATCTGAGCCTCTGGCTCGCGGCGCGCGGCGTGAACATCGGGCTCGCGACGCGGCTCTACTTCGACGACGAGGCCGAGGCGAACGCGTCCGATCCGATCCTCAACACGATTGAGGCCGAAGCCCGGCG
Source organism: Roseivivax jejudonensis (assembly GCF_900172265.1). Taxonomy (GTDB): domain Bacteria; phylum Pseudomonadota; class Alphaproteobacteria; order Rhodobacterales; family Rhodobacteraceae; genus Roseivivax; species Roseivivax jejudonensis. The sequence continues at coordinate 455,295 of NZ_FWFK01000002.1, forward strand.
CGAGACGCTGCTCGCACGGTCCGAGGGCGACGGCCGCTATCGCTTCGACATCCGCCTTCAGGGCGACAACGAAACGGTGTTCCTCGATGTCTGACCCCTGCATCATCTGCGTCGCCATCACCGGCTCCGTGCCCACCAAGGCCGACAACCCGGCCGTTCCGATCACCGTGGACGAACAGGTCGAGAGCACCCACGCGGCCTTTGAGGCTGGCGCGTCGATCGCCCATTGTCACGTGCGCGACGACGACGGCAAGCCGACGTCGGACCCCGAACGTTTCGCCCGCCTAAAAGAGGGAATCGAAGCTGCGTGTCCGGGCATGATCGTGCAGCTCTCGACCGGCGGCCGCTCGGGCGCGGGGCGTGCACGCGGCGGCATGCTGCCGCTGGCGCCGGACATGGCGTCGCTGTCCGTGGGCTCCAACAACTTTCCGACGCGGGTCTACGAGAACCCGCCGGACCTCGTGGAATGGCTGGCCGCCGAAATGCGGGCCAACAACGTGAAGCCCGAGATCGAAGCTTTTGATCTGTCTCACATCTACCAGGCCAAGCTGATGGCCGATCGCGGCGAGCTGGAGGGCACGCCCTACGTCCAGTTCGTCATGGGCGTGAAGAACGCGATGCCCGCCGACAAGCGGGTGTTCGACTTCTACGTGGACACCGTGCGCACGCTCTTCGGTGCGGACGCACCGTGGTGCGCGGCGGGGATCGGACGCCACCAGGCCGAGGTCAACGCCTGGGCCGCCCAAGCCGGAGGCCACTTGCGCACGGGGCTCGAAGACAACATCCGGCTGGATCGCGAGACGCTCGCGCCCTCGAACGCTGCGCTGGTCGAACGCGCTGCAGAGATCGCCGAGAGCCATGGCCGCCGTGTCGCCACCCCCGCCGAAGCGCGCGCATTGCTTGGACTGCGCGCCGCCTGACGGCCCGGCGCCCGTCACCGGTTGCTCGCACAGACCCTGTGCATCCCCACACGGGCCGCGCGGCCCGTGTGACGCCCGGCGGTGCCAAAACCAGTCATATACTGGCTGCGGCACCGATCGCTCGCGGCCCCGTGCGTGCCACCGAACTGGGCAAACAGGTAAACCATCCTAACATTTTGATCGACAGGTCGGGTCCCCGCGCTTGCAGCGCCAGAGGAAACCGATAGTGCAATGCACACATCGCGCGGCCCGAGGGCTGCCGGCGGGGAGCAATACGATGCGAATTCGGATCACCGCGGTCTTGGCGACTGCACTGACGGCGGCGTGCCTCTGGCCCGCGGACGGGGTCGCGCAGCAGGGCGGAGACCGCCCGCCCCCGACCGTCGAAGTCGTCGAGGTCAACCGTCTCGACGTGACGCTGACCTCCACCCTGCCCGGCCGTGTGCGGGCCTACGAGACCGCCGAGGTCAGGCCTCAGGTCGCCGGCATCATCGTGGAGCGCACGTTCGACGAGGGCGGACGGGTCGAGGCGGGTGACGTGCTTTATCGCATCGATGCCGCGACCTACGAAGCCGCGCTGGCCGAAGCGCGCGCCGGCGTCAGCCAGGCTGCCGCACAGCTGCGCGCTGCCCGGCGCGAGGCGGACCGGCTTGAGGAATTGCAGAGCCGCAACGTGGCGAGTCAGCAGGCCCTGGACGACGCCGTCGCGGGTCGCGACGGGGCGGAGGCGGCTCTGGAACTGGCCGAGGCACAGGCGCGCCGTGCCGAGATCGAGCTCGACCGCACCAACATCCGGGCTCGACTGACAGGAGAGATCGGGCTGTCGCAGACCTCGCCGGGGGCGCTCGTCTCCACCGGGCAGGCCGATCCCCTGACGACGATCCGCAACATCGAACGGGTGTACGTGGACGTAACCCAATCGGCCGCCGAGCTCCTGCGCTGGCGTCGCGGACAGGCGCTCCTGGCGCTCGACGACACCGAGACGCAGGTCAAGCTGCGCCTCGCAGACGGCGAGGAATTCGAGGAGACCGGCACGCTCGCGGGTGCCGAACCCTACGTGAACGAGCAGACCGGGGTCGTCGTGCTGCGCCTCGTTTTCGACAATCCCGACAAGCTTTTGCTGCCTGGGATGTATGTCGAGGTCGAGATGCCGACAGCAACGGCCGAGGACGTCATCGCAGTCCCGCAAGAGGGCGTCACGCGCGACCGCCGCGGCACGCCGCAATCGCTTGTGGTGACCGCAGAGAACGTCGTCGAACAGCGCAGCCTGACCATCCTGCGCAACAACGGATCCGACTGGATCGTGTCCGAAGGGCTGGACGACGGCGACCGTGTGATCGTCGCGGGCTTCCAGGGCGCCGCGCCCGGCGCCACCGTCAATCCGCAGCCGCGCTCCGAGGCGGATGACGACGAGGCGACGCCGACGAGCTCGGAGCCCGGATCGGCCAGTGCGGCGGACGCTCAGGCCGATGCCGAGGGTCAGGCCGCCGGCGCGGCCGCCGCCGCCGAAGCGCGAAGCACCGAGGCCGGCAACGAGACAGAGACGAACTGAGCCCCGAGGGGCGGAACGAAAGGGCCCGGAATGGCGCGCTTCTTCATCGACCGCCCGGTCTTCGCTTGGGTCGTCTCGATCTTCATCATGGCCGTGGGCCTGCTGTCGATCTTCAATCTGCCGGTCGCGCAGTATCCCCAGATCGCGCCGCCGTCGGTAAGCGTCTCCGCGCGCTATCCCGGCGCGTCGGCCGAGACCGTGGCCAACACCGTCACCCAGGTCATCGAGCAGAACATGACCGGCCTCGACGGTCTGCGCTACATCTCGTCGTCCTCGACCAGTGCCGGGTCGTCCTCCATCACGCTGACGTTCGAGACCGGGACCGATGTCGACATCGCGCAGGTGCAGGTCCAGAACAAGCTCAGTCAGGCGACCCCTCTCCTACCCGAGACGGTGCAGCGGCAGGGCGTCGAGGTCGAAAAGTCCTCCGCCGGCTTCCTGATGGTGGTCGCGCTGATCGCGCGCGACGGCGGATACGACGACACCGACCTTGCCGATTACATGATTTCGAACCTCGTGGACGAACTGTCCCGGATCGAGGGTGTCGGCTCCGTTCAGGTGTTCGGCGCGCAATACGCGATGCGCATCTGGCTCGATCCGCAACGGATGCTCGCCTACAACATGACGCCAGGCGACGTGGTCGCCAAGGTTGCCGAGCAGAACACCCAGATCTCTGCCGGATCGTTCGGCGCACGCCCGGCGGTGGACGGGCAGATGCTCAACGCCACGATCACCGCCCAGTCGCTGCTGCGCACGCCGCAGGATTTCGAACAGATCGTGCTGAGGGCCGAAACCGACGGCGGTCTCGTCCTTCTCGACGACGTGGCACGGGTGGAGATCGGGGCGGCGAACTATTCGACCATATCGCGCTACAACCAGAACCCGTCGGCGGGCATGGCGATCAGCCTCGCACCGGGTGCGAACGCGCTGGAAACGGCCGAGGCGGTGAAGGCGCGCATCGACGAGTTCGCGGAATTCTTCCCCGACGGGGTCGAATACACGATTCCGTTCGACACCACGCCGTTCGTCGAGATCTCGATCAAGGAAGTGGTCAAGACATTATTCGAGGCGATCGGGCTCGTCTTCCTCGTGATGTACCTGTTCCTGCAGAACTTCCGCGCGACCATCATCCCGACCCTCGCGGTGCCGGTGGTTATCCTCGGCACGTTCGCGGTGCTCGCTGCCGCGGGTTTCACGATCAATACGCTGACGATGTTGGCGATGGTGCTGGCGATCGGCCTTCTGGTCGATGACGCGATCGTGGTGGTCGAGAACGTCGAGCGGATCATGGAAGAGGAAGGCCTCGACCCGCGCGAGGCGACGAGAAAATCGATGGGCCAGATCACCGGCGCGCTGATCGGCATCGCCATGGTTCTTTCAGCCGTGTTCGTGCCGATGGCGTTCTTTCCCGGCTCGACCGGGGTGATCTACAAGCAGTTCGCCATCACCATCGTCTCGGCCATGGCGCTGTCGGTGGTGGTGGCTCTGACGCTCACTCCAGCGCTCTGTGCGATCCTTCTGAAAAAGCCGGAGCATGGGCGCAAGCGCGGCTTCTTCGGCCTGTTCAACCGCGGTTTCGACGCGACGCTCGGCGGCTATGCGCGCACGGTCGGATATGTCGTGCGACGCCCTTTCCGCATCTTCGTGATCTATCTCGGTCTCGGCGCGGCCGTGGTCTTTCTGTTCCTGCGCACGCCCACCGGTTTCCTGCCGGAAGAGGATCAGGGGCTACTCTTCACCCTGATCTCGCTGCCGACGGGCGCTACCGCGGAGCGCACGCTCGATACGCTCGAACAGATCGAGACCCATTTCCTCGAAAACGAGGAAAGCGCCGTCGCCTCGGTCTACGGCGTCGTCGGGTTCAGTTTCGGCGGCCAGGGCCAGAACAACGGCCTCGCCTTCGTGCGTCTCAAGGACTGGAAGGATCGCGGTCCCGCCGACAGCGCGCAGGCCGTCGCCGGCCGAGCCTTCGGCGCATTCAGCCAGATCGTCGACGGCCAGGTCTTCCCGATCGTGCCGCCGGCAGTCCCGGCCCTCGGCAACGCCTCGGGCTTCGACTTCTACCTTCAGGCGCGCAACGGGCAGAGCCACGAGGAACTGGTGAATGCCCGCAACCAGCTTCTCGGATTGCTGAACCAGTCCGAGCGGATCGCGTCGGCGCGGCCCTCCGGGCTCGAGGATGCGGCCCAGTTCAACATCGACATCGACTGGCGCAAGGCCGGCGCGATGGGCGTGTCGGCCTCGAATGTCGGCGATCTTCTCTCGGTTGCGTGGGCGGGGCGCTACGTCAACGATTTCGTCGACGAGGGCCGCGTGAAGCAGGTCTATGTTCAGGCCGAGGCGGACGCGCGCATGCAGCCCTCCGACCTCGAGCTCTGGCGGGTGCGCAACGCCACCGGCGAGCTTGTGCCCTTTTCCAACTTCGCATCGTCCAGCTGGAGCTATGGGCCGCAGGGCCTCAACCGCTACAACGGCGTGCCTTCGATGCAGATCCAGGGCTCTCCGGCGCCCGGGGTGACGTCGGGCGAGGCCATGACCGAGATCATGCAACTGGTCGAGGAGAACCTCGATGCCGGGTTCGAAGTGGCGTGGACCGGCCTGTCGCTGGAAGAGCGCGAAAGCGGAAACCAGGCGCCGCTTCTCTACGCGCTGTCCCTGGCGGCGGTGTTCCTGTCGCTGGCGGCTCTTTACGAATCCTGGGCGATCCCCTTCGCGGTCATGCTGGCCATGCCGATCGGGGTGCTCGGCGCGCTGGTCGGCGCGTGGCTCGGCGGCTACGAGAACGGTGTCTTCTTCCAGGTCGGGCTGCTGACGGTGATCGGCCTGACGGGCAAGAACGCGATCCTGATCGTGGAATTCGCGCGCGACAGGATGGAGGCCGGCGCCCCGGTCTTCGAGGCCTCGGTCGAGGCCGCGCGCCAGAGGTTCCGGCCCATCATCATGACCTCGATGGCATTCTCCCTCGGGGTCGTGCCGCTCGTCCTGTCCTCGGGGGCCGGTGCCGCGGGGCGCAACGCGATCGGCTCGGGCGTGCTCGGCGGAACGCTGTCGGCGACGATCCTCGGCGTGGTCTTCGTCCCGCTTCTCTTCGCGACGATCGCGCGCCTCTTCTATCGTCGCAAGACAGCGAGGTCCTCTTCGCCCTCGGCCGCCTGAGCGCCTGACCCCGGTTCCGGCGTGTCACGGCTCGGTGCGGTCGGACGGTGCACCGCCGCGCCGCATCCGGCACACGGCGCAATCTGTCACGCTGGGCGGATCGCGCTAGAACCCACGAGACCCGCCCCTCGACAGAAGGAGAAAGCCGCGATGAAGATGACCCGTCTCGGAGCCAACGGCCCCGCCGTGTCTCAATTCGGCATCGGCGCGATGTCGTTCTCGGGCACCTATGGCGATGCCAGCATCGAGCAGAGCCACGCGGTGCTCGATCTCTGTCGCGAGGCAGGTGTCACGCACATCGACACCGCCAATCTCTACGGCAAGGGACGCAGCGAAGAGATCATCGGGCAGTGGCTGGCCGACCGGCCCGGCGCGGCGGACGAGATCGTGCTGGCCACCAAGGCCGGCAACACCGGCGACCCGGAGCGGCGGTTCAACAACGATCCCGACTACCTCGAGACCTGCATCGACGACAGCCTGCGCCGGCTTGGCGTCGATTGCGTCGATCTGTTCTACATTCACCGTTACGACCCCACGCACCGGATCGAGGACGTGGCGGGCACGCTGCGGCGGCTGGTCGACAAGGGCAAGGCGAAGGCGGTCGGCCTCTCGGAAATCGCGCCGAGCACCTTGCGCCGGGCGCATTCCGAGTGCCCGATCGCGGCCGTGCAGTCGGAATACTCGCTCGCGACCCGGGCGCCGGAGCTGGGTCTGGTTCAGAGTTGCGCCGAGCTGGGCGCGACGCTGGTGGCATTCTCTCCGGTCGGTCGGTCCTTTCTCACGGACGCGCCCTTCACGCCCGAACAGGTCGCGACCTACACCTTCACCAAGTCCAATCCCCGGTTCACGGAGCCGAACTACAGTACCAACATCGCGATCACCGACCGTTTCCGCGCGCTTGCCGCCGACATGGGCGAACCCGCCGCGGCGGTCGCGATCGCCTGGGTGATCTCGCGTGGCGATCACGTGCTGCCGATCCCCGGCACCAAGAACGTGGATCACCTGCGCGAATTGCTGCGCGGCACCGAGCTTCAGCTGTCGCAGGACGATGTCGCACGGATCGACGCGATCCTGCCGGTCGGCTGGGCGCATGGCGACCGCTACAGCTACGCGCAATGGGCCGGCCCTGAACGCTACTGCTGATCGCCTGCGGCGCTTCCAGAGCCGTTCCGTTCAGTTGGTGCGGCTGGCGGCGACGTCCGGATCCTCGAACACCGACGTCATAAGGCCGTAGATCGCGTCCATCGACAGCGCCGGACGATCCGGCGCGGGGCGGATGCCGTCGGAGAATACCTCGTCGGGCAGCCGCTCCAGCAGGCCCGTGTCGCGCGAGATGACGTGCATCGGCACGTCAGGCGACGCCCCCTCCCCGGTCAGAAGCGGCGCGGGCTGGTGATCGCCGAGCACGATGAAGAGCGCATCCTCGCCGTCGCGCGCGATGTATTGCCCCATGACTTCGAGCGCGTAGTCCAGCGACAGGCCATACTGTGTGCGGATCCGCTCCGGATCGGACCAGACCTCGCGCGGCGTGTCCCCGTCGCGCTGTGTCCCGTCGAAGATGCCACCATCGCCCACCGCGTCCCACGGCACGATCCGCGGCAGCGGGGTCCACGGCGCGTGCGAGGTGATGAGCGCCATCTCGATCATGTCAGGACCGGGCCCTCGAAGCAGACGATCCATCGCACTCCACGTGTATTGGTCGGGCATCGTGACCCATTCGAAGGGTTCGCCGGCATAGGCGAGCCCGGATGCGTCGAGCGTCGTGTCATAGTCGTACCAAGCGGCTTCGGGCCAGTCCTGGACGATGGCAGGCATCGCCGCCCCTGTGGCCCACCCGGCCTCGCCGAACAGCGCGTTGAGCGATGCGCGATCGGAGATCATCAGCCGGTCGTAGCGGCTCTGGTTGTTCACCCAGAGCCCGGACAGGAACGTCCCGTGGCTCAGCCAGCTTTGGCCCCCGCGGGTCGGGGCGGCGAGGAACGTGCTCCGGATGGACCAGCCCGCATCGCTGAGCCGCGTCTCGACAGCGTCGAGCCGGGGGTTTGACACCTCGGTGTATGCGGCATCGTCGAGGAAGGAGCGTCCGTAGGATTCGATGAAGGCAACGATCACGTCGCGGTCGCCCAGCGCCTCGAACGCGGGCGCGATGTCCTGCCGTTCGGCCAGCTCCTCGCTGAAGTCCCGAAGATCGACCACGCTGCGCGCCATCCGCGACACCTGGTTCGACACCACTGGGGTCGCCGCGAAGGCCGACCATCCAGGCACCGCCGTGGAGACGAGGACGGCGATCAGCGGCACGCCCGCCACAGCCCCGCGCGTCCGACCGCCAAGGCGCGGCAACCGCGACAGCCCCGCCCAGAGCATCCAGGTGGCCGCGCCCAGGGCACCGAGCACGAGGACGACCGCCAGAAGTGCCTCGTGGTAGGCCACGCTCGACACCAGAAGCTCCCAGCCCGAAACGAGCAGGTGAATGTCGAGCAGCGGATCGAAGGGACGGCTTAGCGCGAGATAGGTGGCGAGGTCGGCAATCCGCAGGACCGAGAACACGAGCGCCAGAGCGATCACCAGGGCTCGCAGTGGCCGGTTTGGAAACGCCGCGAGCAACAAGAGGATGACCGGAAGCTCCCACGTGGGACGCACGAACCGCGCCGGCACGAGGCCTGCGGGGTGGGAGGGCATCACCATCGCCAGGTGCAAGAGCACGCAGGCCCCGAGGACGAGCGCCATATCCACGATCCGCCGTCCGGTCATGGGCGCCCCGCTGACCGGACCGTCGGACGACGACGAGTGGTGCAGGCTAACCCGGTCCGGCGTGTCCTCATGATGTCGAGGTCAGCCAGCGCACGTCCCGCGCAAACGACCAGGCGACCAGGAGCGCTACCCCGATCGACAGCGTGCGCATGATGCCGTCGGGCAGGAACCCCAACGACAGAAGCGCGAGCGTGGTGATCTGGAGCGCGCAGACGGCCTTGCGGGCAAGGCTGTGCGGCAGAGGCGCAGCCAAGGCCGGCCATAGCGCCGTCGCCACGATGAAGAGATAGCGCGACGCGCCGAGCACGATGAGCTCCAGCCCGCCATACCCGGCCGCGGCGGCGTAGAGCGCGAGGATCGCAGCGAGCGCGGAGTCGACCTCCATGTCGAATCGGGCGCCGAATTCCGAGCAGAGATCCTGCTTGCGCGCCAGCCATCCATCCACGCCGTCGAGGCTAAGCGTCGCGACGGCGATCCCGAACACGATCCAGTCCGGCGCGCCGAGCGTGTCACCCGACAGCGTCGCCACGAGGATCGACGCCAGCGCGAGCCGCGTGGCCGTCACGACATTGCAGGCGCCGAGGCGATCATGCGGATACCGCGCGGCCATCGACCGGACGGCGAGCGCGAACCCAACAGCGAGCACAATGGCGGTCAGGTAAACACCCGACGGCGCGATCATCCACGCAGCGAACAGAGTTGCGGGGCTGATCGCGAGGCCGAAATACGCCAGAGCCCGGGCCGGGCCTGCGTTAACGAGAACCGCCGTGGTCGATTGGGCGGCCTTCATGCGACAGCCCGGCGACGGACGGCGCAGGCGCCACGGAACGCGCCGCCGGCGGCGTTCCGCACAGCTCCGCAATGTATCGGAATAATGTCGTTCAAGGTCGGACGGGCCCCGCGCTGTTACCAAAACGTCATGCATGAGCGACCTATTCTGCCGGACAGCCTCGGCAAGACCACACACAGAGACGCGAACGGGTGTCGGATCTTCAGCGGACGACCCAGAACAATAGCGCGGTGGCTGCGCGAAATATCAGGCGCAAGCCACTGTAAGTCCCGCAAACATTTGACGCGACCGAGGACCAGTGCTTTGCGACGGATTGACCCCGCGAATGCAAATCAGGCGCGTGCCGCCGAAAAGCGAACCCTGCCCCTGAAAATGCCGCGACGGGGCGGGTACGACCCGCCCCGTCGACCGCGTGTCACGTCGACACGAGATCGGACATGCGGATCGGCAGCGACGTGAGCCGCGTGCCTGTCGCGTGGTAGACCGCGTTGCCGATGGCCGCCGCGGTACCGACGATGCCAAGCTCACCGATCCCCTTGACGCCGAGCGGATTGACGTAGTCGTCCTGCTCTTCGAGCATCTCTACCCGCACCTCGCGGATGTCGGCGTTCACCGGGATCAGGTATTCCGCGATATTCGCGTTGAGAAAGCGTGACCGCGCGGAGTCGGTTTCCGTGACCTCATGCAAGGCGGAGCCGATCCCCCAGACCATGCCCCCCAGCAACTGGCTGTGCGCGGTCTTGCGGTTGAGCCAGGTGCCCGCGGCAAAGGCGCCGTGCAGGCGCGGCACACGGATCTCGTGCGTGTACCGGTGGATGTGCACCTCAGCCATTTCGGCGCCGAAGGCGAACATGGCGAAATCCGGCGTCACGGGCCCGGCGGTGCCGTATCCGCCCTTGAACGTCGCGGCCACGAGCTCGTTGGTGAGCGCGGGGTGACGGAACTCGCCGATCACCTCCACCTCGCCCTCGGGAAGCATCGACAGCGCTTCCGCCAGGCTCTGGCTCTGACCGTTCGGACCGCGCAGCGTGCCGTCGTCCAGTGTGACCTGTGCCGGATCGACGCCCGACAGCGGCCCCTCGGACATGGCCGAGACCCGCGTCGCGACCTGCTGGGCGATCTTCATGCAGCCATCGTGGACCGCCGAGCCCGCGGACGCAGCCGTTGTCGAGCCACCGGAGATCGGCGCGACAGGGAAGGATGCCTCGCCCATCACCACGTCGACCGCCTCGACCGGAACGCCGAGCCGGGCGGCGGCGACCTGCGCCATGATCGTGTAGGTGCCGGTGCCGACGTCATGTGCGGCCAGCGCGATATACGCATTCCCCGATGCCTGCATCCGGACCCGCGCGTTCGAGGCGAGGATGTTCGTCGGATAGGTCGCGGTGGCGCAACCGTACCCCACGAGCCAGTCTCCGTCGGTCATCGAGCCGACCTCCCGGCCCCGGTCGGCCCAGCCGAAGCTTTGGGCAACGGCGTCGTAGCTCTCCATCAGCGAGCGGGAGGAGAACGGAACTCCCTCGGTCGGGTGCTCGCGTGCATCGTTCACGCGGCGCAACTCAACAGGATCCATCTCGAGTTTCCACGCAAGCTCGTCCATCGCGGATTCGAGACCCCAGAAGGTCTGCATTTCGTTCGGCGCCCGCATGAAGCCGCCCGTGTTGGTGTCCGAGCGGGACAGACGCTGCTCGGTCCGGATGTTGGGGCAGGCATACATCGCGCGGGTAATGTGCGTGCCCGCGTTGACCACCATGTCGAACTGGGACGTCTGCGCGGTCTCGATGTGCTCGAACGCGGTCAGACGGCCCTCTGCATCGGCACCGAGACGGAACTTCTGCTCGCTCTCCGGACGGAAGGTGGCGACGGTATACATCTGCGGCCGCGTCACGATCAGCCGTACGGGCGCGCCCACACCCTTTGCGGCAGCGATCGTCAACATCGTGTAGGGCGTGATGCCGGCCTTCGACCCGAATGCGCCGCCCACGAAGGAGGAGATCACGCGCACCGACGTCTCCGGTAGACCGTAGGCGCCGGCGATGCCCGCGCGAAGCGTGCGCACAGACTGCGACGGCATCCACACGGTAAGGCGGTCGCCGCGCCACTCCGCGGTCGCCGCAAACATTTCCATCGGATTGTGATGCTGGAACGGCGTGGTGAACGTCATGTCGACCGACTGCGCCGCGCTGTCGAGGCCAGCCTGCAAATCGCCCTGATCGAGGATCATGCCGTCGCTGTCCTCGCCGGCACCGACAACGAAGCTGTCATCCGGCGTCATGTGGATGCGGGACTCGCCTTCCTCGTAGGACACCTCGACGAGATCCGCGCCGCGTCGCGCGGCCGCCGCCGTTTCGGCAACGACGTAGGCGACGGGCTGACCCGCGTAGCGGATCTCGGTGCCCTCCATCGGCCAGAACGACGCCGAGCCGGGACCGCCGGCATAGAAGCCCTTGACCGTCTTGTAGTCCGGCAGGGTCTCGTGCGTGTAGACGGCGACAACGCCCGGTTCGGCCTCGGCCACGCTGGTGTTGATCGACGTGACGGTGCCGACAGCGATCGAGGAGCAGGCCAGCGCCCCGTGCAGCATGCCCGCAGGGATTTCGTCCGCGGCATAGGTGGCGGCGCCCGTCACCTTGCGCCGGGCATCGGTGCGGGTGACGCGCGTGTTGATCGTCTGGGCCATTATTCGCCTCCCATCCGGGATTTCACTTGCATCAGAGCGCCGGCCACGACGTCGGCGCCGAGCGCGATCTTGTAGGCCGAGCCTTCGAGCTCTTCGGCGGTCTCGAACGCGATGCGGCCGGCCTCTCGGGCCGTTTCCTCGGTCAGGGGCTGACCGCGCAGGCTGTCTTCGGCATCGGTCGCACGCCACGGCACCGAGGCGACACCACCCAGTGCGATCCGCACGTCGCTGACCGTATCGCCGTCCATGGCGACGCCGACGGCCGCCGAGGCCGAGGCGAAGGCGTAGCTCTCGCGGTCCCGCGCCTTGAGGTAGGTGCTGTTCGCCATCGCGGGCACGACAGGCAGGACGATCTCGGTCACGATCTCGCCCGGCTCCAGAACGGTTTCGACCTCCGGACTATCGCCCGGCTGCACGTGCAGCTGGCTGAACGGGATCGTGCGCTCTCCGCCGGCGCCGCTGACCACGACCTCGGCATCGAACGCGATCAGAGCCTGCGCGAAATCGCCGGGATACATCGCCACGCAGGCCGAGGAGCCGCCGAGGATCGCGTGCAGGTTCGTCTCACCGCCTTCGAGCGCGGCGCAGCCCGACCCGGGATTGCGCTTGTTGCACTGCGCATAGGCGGTGTCACGGAAGTACGGGCATCGGGTGCGCTGCAGGATATTGCCACCGAGGGTCGCCACATTCCGGAGCTGCGGGCTCGCAGCCTTCCAAAGCGACTCCGACAGCGCCGGGAAGGCATCGATCACCGCGGGATCGTCGGCGACCGTCGACATCTTCGCCAGCGCGCCGAAGCGCATCCGGTCGCCGGCAACCGCGTATCCCTCGAGGTCGGACAGACCGTTGATGTCCACGAGCGCATCGGGGGCGATGACCCCGATCTTCATCAGATCGACCATGGTCGTGCCGCCGGCGATGATCTGCGCGCCGGACTCGCGCGCGGCATCGGACGCGTCGCCGATCTGACCCGGGCTGGAATAGCTGAAGCTTCTCATCGTCTCACCCCTGCTCGCTGTCACGGACCTGCTCTATGGCGGCCACGATGTTCGGATAGGCGCCACACCGGCACAGGTTCCCGCTCATGTACTCGCGGATCTCGACCGCGTCGTTGGCGTGGCCTTCCTCTATGCAGGCGATCGCCGACAGGATCTGGCCGGGCGTGCAGTAGCCGCACTGGAAGGCGTCGTTCTCGGCGAAGGCCGCCTGCATCGGGTGCAGGTCGCCCGTCGGATCGGCCAGACCCTCGACCGTCACGATCTCGGTGCCTTCGGCCATCACTGCGAGCGTGAGGCACGAATTGACACGTGTGCCGCCCATCAGGACCGTGCAGGCCCCGCACTGACCCTGGTTGCAGCCGATCTTCGTGCCCGTCAGGCCGAGCGTATCGCGCAGCGCCTCCACGAGGGTCGTGCGCGGCTCTACCGTCACGTGGCGCCGCGTCCCGTTCACGGTCAGCGCGATCGTCCGGGCGTCCGCGCTCGGCTCAGCCTGTTGCGCCTCGGCCGCGCCGACGGCCATACCAAGCGAGCCGGCGACGGCGGAGCTGCCTTGCAGGAAGCCGCGGCGAGAGACGCCGGGCCGGGTCAGATCTGGGGGTGTTTCGGACATCACTAGGTCCCTTTATCGGTGCCGTTGCGCGGCGACTTGACCCGCGTTTCGGTCGCGACAAGGTCGGGCATGAAAATTGCGTTTCCTGATTTTTTCCATCGGCTTTACGGCTTCATTGGCCGTAGCGCCGATTTATGGCCATTTCCCGCCAATCACGATTTCGCCGGTGAATTCATGGGCGCTTCTTCCCCGAGGCGTCTGGAATACCGGCGCCGCTCCAACACGCCGCGCTCGCTCCAGTCACGCCTTGTGTCCGGAGGCTTTCGAAGGGATCTTAAAATTCAATGTTTCCATAGCTTTATGTCTCAACCTCAAAGTCGACGCATCGCTCGACACGCATTGTTCTGCGCTGCGGGCACGGTGGAGCTGCGTTTTCGGATCACTCGACCGGACACGCACGGAAACTCTTGTTGGCAATATTGAATGATCTGCCGAGCCATCAAATATCCGCGACCGGCGGAACACTCTCGGCAAGCCGGAAACGTAGAACGGGGGCTGGCTCAATTCGCCGCGACGGCGCCTCCAATTCCAACGATGGATTAATGGAGATCGCCGCTCGCCCGGTTCGCCGCATCAATCTCTTCGGCGGCAAATCCCACGAGTTCGGCCAAGTCGCACAGCCGGCATTCGGCCGCGCCGACGCGCCCGCGATGGACGCGGCCCGCCGCCTCGAACGCGGCACCGACCGCGGGAAAGAGCCGGCCCAGATCGTCCGCCACATCGTGAGTTTCGACCCAGTCCGCATCATTCGGTCCACTCTTGAAGCGGCGCAGCTTGGTCCGGCGGTGGCGGGCCCGCGCTTCGGCGGTGTGGAGCGCGGTGCACCGGGTCCAGTCCACCCCGATGAGCAGGATCTTGGTCGCCGGTCGATCGCACAGCCGGCCAAGGGGCGTGTCCGGGCCCGTCGCCCAGGCCCTTGAATGCGACGCCGTCAATTCGGCCGCGCCGCGTCCGTTCAGGCAGATCGACACGTTGGGATGGTCGCTGCGCTCCGTTCCAGGCCACGTCCGGAAGGTCTCGGCGATCACGCCCATGCCAAGTGTCGCGGAGCGGCGCCGGTCAAAGCCTGGAACCGCCCGCTCCGCCTCGGCGATCTCGCGCTCCGACATCGCGGCCCGGTCGAGATGCGGCGGAAAGCTCGCATCCCCCGAGAACCCCGGCATACCGATCAGGCCATCGCGTCCGAGAACCTGCTGCAGCGCCTCGATCACGCTGCGCGCACCGCCGATCACCGGCCCGATCGCGCGCATCGACGCGTGAACGAAAACGCCGTCGCCCGTGCGAAGGCCCAGCACCCGCAGATCGCGGGCCAGACTGTCGACGGTGAGGATCGGCGCGCCCATGCGAGACGATATTGCATTGGACCCGCGCGGCCACAACGCTTGCGTTCGACGGGACGCGCGCGCGCGTCAGTCGCGCGAGCGATCGATGCGGAACGACGCGACGAAAGGCAGATGGTCCGACACGCTTTCGCGGAACCGCTCGCGCCCCATGTCGAGCGTCCAGTGCATCGGGAACAGGCGCAGCGAGCCGCGGATATACTCCGTCGAGAACGTGCGCGAGATCGCGAACCCGTCCAGCAGGTTTGCCCGACCGGCCGGAAGGATGTGCGAGAACCGATCCTGCAGATCCCACGACGACACGAAGTTCATCAGGTCGTCGCCGCCAAGGTGATGGAAGTTCGAGACGTCCTCGCCCGGGATCATGTTGAAATCGCCCATGAGCAGGATGTCCTCGCGCGACTGGCGGCGCAGATCGGTAATGAACGCGCCAATCACCTTGCATTGCTCGTCGCGGATACGCTGTTCGGGACCGCCGCGCCCGGATTTCAGGTGCACCGCGATGAGCGTGAAGTCGAACCGGCCGATGCGCACGTCCGCAACAAGCGCCTTGCGGCGGTCGGGATCCCCGAGATCCGAGCCCGGGATGAAGCGCAGGTTCTGGACGTCGACGCCGTCCTTGAACAGAAGCCCGATGTTGAGGTCGCTGGCCTGCTGCAGCATCGCGGAGCGGTAGGTGCATCCGCGCGCCTCGAGACCATCGATCAGTCGCTGCATGTGCGAGAACGGCTTGACCTCGACGAGCGTGACGAACTCTGCGTCGAGGATCGCGAGCCCTTCGACCTGGTTCGCCGCCCGCGCGTCCGAGATCTGGAGAAATCCGGCGATGTTCCAGACCGCGACGCGCGCGGTCATGTGCTTGAACTCGGTCATCACGGATCTCCTTCATCGCAGCGGGATGCTACGCGCAGGATGCAACCGTACGATGAAAGGTCGGCGACCGCTGCCGGTCTACGCCGGTGGCCGGGCGGTCGACTGCACGGCGCGCCGCGACAGAGCAGGCGATGCAGGATCAAGGACGGTGCGCGACATACAGCGGCGGCGGCTCTCCGCGCTCAGTCCGACCAGACGAGCGGCGCCGGCTCTTCGCGGAAGGCGAAGCGCAGCAGGTGGTTCTCGACGACCGCCTTGCATTGATCGAGCGCCTCGGCGTCCGCGCTTTCGACTGCGATGTCGAGCCCGCCATCGTCTGCCGCCAGTTCGGCGTCGCCCACCGGAAAATTGAGGCTCGCGGTACGGCCTGACTGGGCGGCCGGGATCTTGTGCGCGAAATGCTTGACCATCTGCCCGAGATAGCGGTCCGCGCTGGACGTCTCGAAGCGTGTGTGTGCTGTGGTCATTCCGGTCTCCTGATGTCGCGGCGGCATCCCGCCTTGCCCTGACTGAATTACTCAGGTAATCGGCCGGCGCAAGCCCGAACCGGGCTGTCCGCCAGATTGCCGTCGACCGCGCGTGCTCTCCAGCCAACATCGTCGATCTCGCGCAAGAGGCTTTCATGCTCCTTTCGACCAGCCGGGGTCCGGTCCGGCGCCGCGCGGCGCCACCTCCCGGGCTTCTTTCGCACCCCGACCTCGCTCGCGGTCTCGCCCGGCCGCTTCTGGCGCGACCGCAAGGGCCGGGCCACTTGCCCGCCTCCTCCCAACCCCACCTGATCGAAGGAGACGAAACGCACATGCTTTCGTTCACATCCCCGCATCGCCGGCGCGCCGTAGGGTGCGTTTTCGCCCTGATCGCGACACTCGCCCTCGCCGCTCCCGCCGTCGCCCAGACGGTCGAGATCCAGACAGCGCGCGGGCCTGCCGAGGTGACGTCGCAACCCGAGCGCACGGTCGTCTACGACATGGCCGCGCTCGACACGCTGGACGCTCTCGGCGTGTCGGGTCTGAGCTCGATCAACACGATTTACCTCGATTACCTGGCGGACCACGCCGGCGACGCCGGCACCCTGTTCGAGCCTGATTTCGAAGCGCTCAACGCGATGGCGCCGGACCTCGTGATCGTCGGCGGCCGATCGTCGGAGCAGCACGACGCAGTGGCGCGGATCGCGCCGACCATCGACATGACGATCTGGGGGGATGACATCCTTGGCCAGGCGCAGGACCGCATCACCGCCTACGCCAGCCTCTACGCCCGCGAAGACGCCGGCGCGGCGCTGAACGCGGAAATCGACGCGGCGATCGACGCGGCGCGCGCGGCAGCCGAGGGCGCGGGCGATGCGCTTGTCGTGCTCACCAACGGACCCAAGGTTTCGGCCTACGGGACCGGCTCCCGCTTCGGGTGGCTGCACGACGCCACGGGCCTGGCCGAAGCCGCCGACGGGCTCGACACCACCACCCACGGCGAAGCGGTGTCGTTCGAGTTCATCCGCGACGTCGATCCCGATTGGCTCCTCGTCATCGATCGGGGTGCGGCGATCGGCTCCGACAGCCAAGGTGCGCGCGCGACGCTCGACAATCCGCTGGTGCGCGAAACGACCGCCTGGCAGCGCGACCAGGTGATCTACCTCGACGCCGCGCGGATCTATCTCGCCGGTGGCGGCGCACAGGCGACGCTCGACACGCTCGCCACGCTGACCGAAGCGCTGTCCGCCGGCGGATCGTGACAGCGGCGCGGGCAGCGGGCGCCGGCCTCATCGTGCTGTCGGTCGCCAGCCTGTTCGTGGGTGTCGGGCAGCTTTCGGCGGATGTCGAGGGCCTGTGGCTGCTCGCCGTCAGTCGCGCCCCGCGCACGGCGGCGGCGCTTCTGACCGGGGCCGGCCTCGCGGTGGCCGGCGTCATCATGCAGATGCTCGCCCGCAACCGCTTCGTCGAACCGTCGACCGCGGGCACCGGCCAGGCCGCGGCGCTGGGTCTCGTGGCGATCACGCTCATCGCGCCCGGTGCGCCGCTGTGGCTGAAGATGACAGGGGCGACCGTAGCTGCGCTTGTCGGCACGGCGGTCTTTCTCGCGCTCGTGCGCCGACTGCCGCCGGAGGCTCCGCTTCTCGTGCCGCTGACCGGGATCGTCTATGGCGGCATCCTCGGGGCGGCGACCACGTTCCTCGCGTTCGAACGCGACCTGCTGCAGTTCATCGGTGTCTGGATGAACGGCGAGTTTTCGGGCGTGATGCTCGGGCGCTACGAGTTTCTCTGGGTCTCGGGGCTTCTGACCGCCCTCGCCTTCGCCTACGCGCATCGCTTCACCATCGCGGGCATGGGCGAGGAGGCGAGCACGGGCCTCGGGCTCGATTATCGCCGGATCCTCGCACTCGGGCTCGCGATCGTGTCGGTCGTCACGGCCGTCACGGTGGTGACCGTCGGCCTCGTGCCGTTCGTGGGCCTCGTCGTGCCCAATATCGTCAGTCGGCTGCGGGGCGACAACCTCGCCTCGACGCTGCCGACGGTGGCTCTTTTGGGGGCCGGGCTGGTTCTGGCCTGCGACATCCTTGGTCGGGTGCTGCGCTATCCCTACGAAGTGCCGGTCGGCACGATCCTCGGCGTGCTGGGCGCCGCGATCTTCCTGTGGCTTCTGCATGCGCGGCCGGCCCGTGCCTGAGCGTGCCGTGGTCATTGCGTTGTGCCTTTGCGCGCTGGCCTGCGGGCTCTTCCTCACGCTCGGCGCGCGCGGGGACTGGAGCTTCGTGCTCGCCTTCCGCGGGCAGAAGCTCGTGGCGCTTCTGGTCGTGGCCACCGCCGTCGCGCTGTCGACGGTCGCATTCCAGACGGTCACCGGAAACCGGATCCTGACGCCCTCGATCATGGGCTTCGATGCGCTCTACCTGCTGATCCAGACGGGGCTGGTTTTCGGGCTCGGCGGGGTCGGCGTGGCGATGCTCGGCGCCATCCCCCGGTTCATGATGGAAACAACCCTGATGCTGGGCGCGGCGCTCGCTCTGTTCGCCGCGCTGATGCGGCGAAGCGACGACCTCGGACGGCTCGTGCTGACCGGCATCATCTTCGGGATCCTGTTTCGCAGCCTCACGAGCCTCATCAACCGGCTCATCGATCCGTCGGAATTCGCCGTGGTGCAGGCCGCGAGCTTTGCCCGATTCAATGCCGTGGAGGCCGACATCCTCTGGATTGCCGCCGGGGCAACTTCGCTTGCCACGGCCCTTCTGTGGACTCGCCACGACCGGCTGGACGTGGTGGCTCTCGGCCGGGAGACGGCGATCGGGCTCGGCGTCGACCATGACCGGGAGGCGCGGCGGACGATGGGGCTCGTCGCGGTGCTGGTATCGGTCTCGACCGCGCTGGTCGGGCCGGTCGTGTTCTTCGGCCTGCTGGTTTCGGCGCTGGTGCACGCGGTTGCGGGCACGTGGCGGCACGCGGTGCTGCTGCCGCTGGCCGCGCTCGTCTCTTCGACGATCCTCGTCGGCGGCCAGACGATCTTCGAGCGCGTGCTGTCCCTCCAGACATCCGTGTCGGTGGTCATCGAAGGGATCGGCGGCGTCGTCTTCCTGCTTCTCGTGCTGAAAGGACATGCGCGATGATTGAAACGCGAAGTCTGGACGTGCGCATCGGCGGCACACCGGTTCTCGACCGGGTCGACGTCGCGATCGGCGGTGGCGCGATCACGGCGTTCGTCGGCCCGAATGGCGCCGGCAAGTCCACTCTGCTTGCGGCGCTGGGCCGGCTGATCCGCCCGCACGCGGGCCGGATTCTGATCGACGGGCAGGAGATCGGCACGATCCCTTCGCCCGCGCTGGCCCGGCGTCTGGCGATCCTTCGGCAATCGGCGGGCATCGCCCCGCGCCTGACGGTCGGCGACCTCGTGGCCTTCGGGCGCTACCCGCATTGCGGCGGGCGCCTCGGCCCCGACGACCGCGCCATCGTCGCCGACTGCCTCGCGGATCTCGACATCGCCGACCTCGCGGGCCGCTTCCTCGACACGGTCTCCGGCGGGCAAAGGCAACGGGCGCTGATCGCGATGACGCTGGCACAGACACCCGAGATGCTCCTGCTCGATGAGCCGCTCAACAATCTGGATCTCTCGCACGTGCGTCGGGTCATGGAAGTCGCGCGCCGCCGCGCGGCGGACGGTGCCGCCGTCGCGATCGTGCTGCACGATCTTACGGTCGCGGCGCGCTACGCCGACCGGATTGTCGCGCTCAAGAACGGCCGGGTCTTCGCCGACGGCACGCCTGCCGAGGTCGTCACCCCGGCAACGCTCGGCACGCTCTACGGCACCCCGATCGAGGTGCACGAGGTCGCCGGACGCAGGGTCGTCCTGACCGCCTGAGCCGGACGCGCTCAGGCATCGGCATGTCTGGCGGTCGTGAGGCCGCTCCGCAAAGACCGACAGTGAGACTCGGCCGGGTGTGCGAGGCGCCGGCTCGGCCTGCCCCGGTGCGCGCCACGGCGCTCACCAGCGCCGCAGCCGTCTGCCGAGGTCGCTGCCGGCCCCGAATAACCGGGAGACGACGGCCCGCGGCTGGCAGGCCGAACGCCGGGGTCTAGAGGAAAACGAAGTCCTCGAGCGTGAGTTGATCGGCCGTCACGCCGGCGACCAGGATCGTCTGGTCGTTGTAGCTCAAGGCGACGCCGGCGGCGCCGTCCACGATGGTGTCGGTGATGTCGAGCGCATCGACCCGCCCTTGCAGACCGCTGCCAGGTTCGTTTTCGACGCCCGTGAGCTGCAGAAGGTCCGCGCCGTCGGTGAAATCGAGAACAAGGTCGACGCTGTCGGTTTCGCTGGTGGTCCATACGAAGACATCGGCGCCGGCGCCCCCGGTCATCACGTCGTCGCCCTCGCCGCCGTTGATCGTGTCGTTGCCGTCGCCGCCGTCGATCGTGTCGAAGCGGCCGCCGCCGGCGAGGAAATCGTTGCCCGCACCACCGAAGATCAGGTCGTTGCCCAGGCCGCCGCCGACCGAGTCGTTGCCGGCGCCCGCCTCCAGCGTGTCCTCGCCAAAGCCGCCGCCCATGCTGTCGTCACCGTCGCCACCGGTCAGGGTATCCGACCCGTACGAGCCGCCCATCGTGTCGTTGCCCGCATCGCCGGTCAGGGTGTCGGTGCCGGCGCCCCCTGCGAGCACGTCGTCGCCATCGGCGCCCATGATGCTGTCATCGCCGAAGCCACCGCCGACGATATCGTTGCCACTGCCCGCGTCGATCTCGTCATTGCCGAGGCCGCCGCCAATGAAATCGTCGCCGTCGCCTGCGTCGACCGTGTCATTGCCGTCAGACGCGGCGATCGTGTCCGCACCGCCGCCCGCTTCGAACTCGTCGTCCCCCTCCTCGCCGCGGAGGATGTCGCCCAGGTCGCCGCCGATCAGCGTGTCGTTCCCCGCGCCCGCGACGATCGTGTCCTCACCCTTGTCCGTGCAGAGGAAATTGTCACCGTCGTCGCCGATGATGATGGCGTCGATGTCACCGAGAAAGATCACGTCCTCGATGTCGATAAGCTCATCGCGGAGGTCCGGCCGCCCGACGGCGCCGCTTTCGCCTGTCACGAGGCTGGCTTCGGCAACATACGCGTCCGCCGGAACCCCATTCAGATCGAAGAGGAGCGTGTCCCGCCCGGCTCCGCCGTTGAAGGTGTCCTGGCCCGAGCCGCCCTGGAACGCGTCGTCGCCGTCGCCACCGTCGACGGAGTCGTTGCCGTCACCATCCGACAGCGCATCGTTGCCCGCACCTCCGAGGAGCGTGTCGTCGCCACCGAGGCCGAAGGCGGTGTCGTTGCCGGCCAGCAGATCGAAAAAGTCCGCCTCCGCGGTCCCGTCGAATGTATCTACCCCGGATGTCCCGATGAAGTCGGCCATGGCGCCCTCGAATATGCAATGAAGAATAACTCACGGGATGACGCCAGAACTTCGCCCACCGGTCAACCTGAAGCTTTGCGCGGCCCGCCGGTTACGCGCATGCCGTCACATATCTCCCCCGGTAAGGGTTCGGCGCAGTGTACGACACGGGTCCGGTCGTGCGGCCACGATCGAATTGTCTCTTTCTGCGGGACGATCCCGCGGCGGAGCCATTGGCTGCGCAAGTGTCCGCGCCGTCGACCGCGATGCCGATCCGGAAAAGCCAAATCGAGATCGCGCGAGTAGGATCGCGCCGTAATCCGAAGATCACCGCTCAGCCCCCTGCCCGCCCGTAGCGGCCATTGCTTCGAAAGACCGTTCTCTCTCGACACCGGTCTTGCGCCCCCGCGAGATCATCCGGCGACGCCGGCGGGCGCTTCCCGGCAGGCGCCAAAAGAAACGGCGGGCCGGAAGACCGGCCCGCCGCATGTCTCGTGTTCGCCTCGGTGACGCCTCAGACGAAGTCGAAGTCGTCGAGACCGAGTTCGCTGACGGACACGCCGATGAGCTGGATCGTCTGACCCTGATATTCGAGCTCGGCGCCGCTGTATTGCTGCCCGTTGAACGTGATGTCGCTGACATTTTCGATCGACAGGGCGTCCACCTTGCCGGCGAGGCCGGTTCCCGGTGCATTGTCGACGCCGACGAGTAGCATGGTGTCCTCGCCAACCTCGAAGTCGGTCACGACGTCGGTGTCGCCAGCCGGTCCGTCCTGCCAGACGAACGTGTCGGAGCCGGGACCACCGGTGAGGAAGTCGCTGCCCTCACCGCCGTTGATGCGGTCCGACCCGTGAGCGCCGACAATCGTGTCGTCGCGGCCGCCTCCGGCGAGGAAGTCGTCGCCCGCGTTGCCGACCACGACGTCGTTGCCGAAGCCGCCACCGAGCGAGTCGTCGCCGTCGCCGCCAGCGAGCCGGTCCATGCCGGAGCCGCCGCCGAGGCTGTCGTCCCCGCCGTTGCCGTGGATGGTGTCGTTCCCGAACGAACCGCCGATGGTGTCGTCTCCGGGTCCTCCGGTGATCTTGTCGTCACCGTCGCCGCCACCCATGCGGTCGTCACCGTCGCCACCGTCGATGGTGTCGTCGCCGAGACCGCCACCGATCATGTCGTCGCCGGCATTGCCCGACAGGCTGTCCGCGCCGAAGCCGCCACCGATGGAGTCGTCGCCGGCTCCGCCCGTGGCCGTGTCGTTTCCGGCACCGGACGACAGGTCATCGTCGCCGTCACCGCCCGACAGGACGTCGTCACCGGGTCCGCCGAGGATGCCGTCATTCCCGCCGAGACCATCGAGCGTGTCTTCACCCTCGCTGCCCTCGATGCGGTTGTTCCGGCTCGAGCCCTGCAGCTCGTCGTCACCATCGTCGCCGATCAGCACCCGGTCCGGTTCCTCATCGTCCGTGACGCCCTCGATCTCGATGGAGACCGTCTGCTCGGTGCCGTCCACGCTTTCGACGATGAAGCTGTCACTCAGGGTGTCGCCCTCGTCGAGCGCATCCACCGCCGGCTCGGATCCGTCGAGCATGTAGCTCCACGCCCCGCCGCTGGTGACGGTCCAGGTGCCGAAGCCGCTCCGGCTGGTCTGGCTTGCGGACCGCTCGGTGAACGTGTCCGGGTCGTCGACATCCGACACGGTGAGCGTGCCCGTCGCGACCTCGGCCTCGTCCTCGGTCACGCTGCCGCTGGTGTCACCGCCGATCTGCGCCGGATCGTTCACGGCATCCACCGTCACGTCGACCTCCGCGGTGTCGCTGCCACCTTCGCCGTCGGTGACGGCTACGGTGAAGCTGTCATCGCCGTTGAAGTCGGCATCGCCGGTGTAGGTGAACGTGCCGTCCGCGAAGGTCACCGCGCCGTTCTCCGGGCTGCCGCCATCCGCGACCGTGTAGGTGAGATCTTCACCGTCCACGTCCGAGGCCACGATGTCGCCGCCGATGGCGGTGTCCTCGTCACCCGAAACCGAGAGGTCGGAGGCCGCCTCGTCGATCACCGGATCAACGTTCGAGGGCTCATCGTCCACAGCATCCACCGTCACATCGACATCGACGGTGTCGCTGCCGCCGTCCCCGTCGTTGACGGCCACGGTAAAGCCGTCCTCACCGTTGAAGTCGGTGTCGCCGGTGTAGGTGAACGAACCATCCTCACCGAACTCGACGGAGCCGTTCTGAGGCGCGCCGCCACCGGCCAGCGTGTAGGCGAGGTCGTCACCGTCCACGTCCGAGGCCACGATGTCGCCGCCGATGGCAGTGTCCTCGTCGCCCGAAACCGAGAGGTCGGAGGCCGCCTCGTCGACCACCGGATCGTCATTCACGGCATCCACCGTCACGTCGACCTCGGCGGTGTCGCTGCCACCTTCGCCGTCGGAGACGGCCACGGTGAAGCTGTCATCGCCATTGAAGTCGGCATCGCCGGTGTAGGTGAACGAACCATCCTCGCCGAATGCGACGGAACCGTTCTCCGGAGCGCCGCCGTCGGCCACAGCGTAAGCGAGGTCATCGCCGTCGGGATCGCTCGCCACGACGGTGCCCGCGATCGGAGAGTCCTCGTCCCCGGTCACCGAGAGGTCGGAGGCGTCGCCGTCGACCTCTGGCGCGCGGTTCTCCGGCTCGCCGACCTTGAGCGCGAGCGGCTCGGCCGTGAGGCCGGTCACCTCGCCGCCGGCGTCGATGGCCGCGGCGGTGACGTAGTTGCGGCCCACAGAGGGGTCGCTGTCGTCACTGTCGGCCAGGCTGACCTCGACCGAACCCTGCCCTTCGGCGTCCAGCTGGACATCGTAGGCTGTCACGGTCTCGGCCATGTTCGCGCCGAATTCGCCGAGAGCGTCGAAGACCTGCTCCGGCGGCTCGACGCCATCGGTGCCGACGCTGCCTTCGACCACGAGGACGCGGACCGTCTGACCGGCGAGCGCTTCGCCGCCGTCGATCTGCACGACCTGTTCGGTCTCAGGCACGATCGCGGTGTCCGCCTCGGCATCCGTGTCGCGGTCGGCCGTGCGGCCCGGAACGCTGATCGAGGGCGCCGCCGACAGCGGCGCGGAGCCGACGACGGCTTCGCTGCCGCCCTGGCTCGGTTCACCCTCGGTGCCGGTATTGTCCGCGAACAGCTCACCCGTCTGGGTGGTGCCGTCCGAGAACGTCACCGTGACCTCCGATCCGGCGAGCTCGAGGCCGGACACGGATCCGGCAAAGCCGGTGGTCGCCCCGCCCTCGATGCTGGCCGGATCGACATCGACGGAGAAGCCGAAGCTTTCGCCGGTGTCGAAGTCGTCGAAGGTGGTCTGCAGCGTCTCGTAGCCGTCATTCCCGGTCGGTGCGCCGAAGGGCGGAACGCCCTCGGCTCCTCCGGACGTCACGAGACCGACCTCGGCCGCCCCCGAATCCGGTGTGAAGGCCTTCCCGGCCGTGTCGCCGGCGTTGCCCTCCGGGTCGAACACCATGTCCGGAAGAAGCGCCGAGGACAGGTCGAGCGTCACCGTCTCGATCTGCTGGCCGCTTCCGCTCTCGTTGGTGATGGTGAACGCGTTGCCGCTGAAGCTGCTCGAGTCGATCCCGCTTCCGGTGAGGACCTCGATCCGCGCCGCCGCGTCGTCCGCGGGCTCGGCCACGGTGAAGCTGTCGCTCGCCGCCGCGACCGGCTTGGTCTGGGCGTCGGTCACCGCGCCGGCCGGCAGGTCGACATCGTAGTCGCCGGCCGGGAAGCCGCCTGCGGGCGCCTCGAAGAGGTAGTCGGCCGCGATGTCGCCGTTGCCGAGATCGGTCGTCTCGACCGATACGGCATTGTAGACGGTGCCCTCCGGCCCGGTGACGGTCACGTCGTCCGCGCCGATGCTCGCCGCGTCGAGCGCCACGTCATCGGAATAGACCACCGACACCGTCTGGCTGTCGGCCAGCGTCGAGACCGGCGCGATCTCCTCGATCGTCGCGGTCGGCGCCTCGGTGTCCTCCACCGGGGTCTGCGGCGACAGGGGCGCGTTTTCGTCCGGCGAGACCGGATTTGTGGTCTCTCCGGCGGACGGATCGGCCGGATCGTCGATCTTCGCGATGTGCACGCGGTCGACCTCGTGACCCTCCGAGCGGCCCGACATCTCGAACGTGTAGGTGGTGCCGGCCTCGAGGTCGTAGGCAACCGGGATGCCGACGTCGTCCACGTTCTTGTTGGCCCAGAGCCAGTCGGTCTCCGATCCGCCGGACTGGTAGGTCTTCAGCCAGCCCTCAGAAGCGTCGCCGGTGTATTCGGGCTCATGCTGCTGGCCGCCCTGGTAGCCGTCGAGCGCCTGAAGCGGCGTGCCGTCCTGCAGGATGCGAGTGAAGCTGTCGTTGCTCTCGGTCGGGTCGTCCTCCTCGAACCGGCTGCCGCGCAGGTTCACGTAGTAGGTGCCGTCCTCCGTCGGCGTGAACTCGTAGCTCAGCGTGCTGTTGCCCGGATCGTTGAAGTTGTCTCCGCCGGTCCAGCGGTAGTAGCCGCTGCCGGTGAAGTCCTCGTGCCCGTCGGGCTGGTTCTCGGTCACGTAGCTCCAGCCGCCCTGATCGGACGCGCCGGCATCCTCGACCTCGAAGACGATGTCGCCATCGTCGTTCGGGCGATAGGCGCCTTCCTGCGGCGCCTCGGCATGGGTGAGGTAGACCGGTTCGGTCACCGGGCCCTGCACCTGATCGCCGTTCTCGGGGTCGATCACCGCCGCCGACAGGGCGAGCGGAAGCTCTCCTTCGCCGGGAATGTCGTAGTCGGGCACATCGTAGATGTCGAACATCTCCGAGATGTCCTGCGGCGTGCCGTCAAGCTCCACGTCCACGGTCTGGAACCGAGCCGCGTTGTTGGCCGGGAACACCGCGTTCTGAAGCTCGGCGAGCTGATCGCCGAGCTGGTCGGCGGAGTCTCCGCTCAGGTTGTTCTCCTGCGGCTGGATCATGCCGGTCGACAGCACCACGCGTGCGGTCGTGCCGGCTTCGCCCTGAACCACGATGCTGACGCCGTCATCGCCGTATTCACCCGCGGCGCCCGGCTCCACGCCGTTGACCGTCAGATCGACCGACTTGGCCTGCGGCACCTGCGTCGCGACGCCTTCGGACCCGGCCTGCGTATCGGTGCCGTGCACCTGGCCGGTGGCCTCGGTGCCGTCCGCAAAGGTGACGGTGAACTCGGACCCGATCAGCTCGGCGCCGGAGATGCCGCCGATGTCCCACATCGGGTCGCTGCCGCTGTCCAGCGGTTCCTTGTCGGTGCCGGCAATGGAGTTGGGATCCATGTCGGCCGCGAAGGTCACGGTCTCGCCCGGCTCGAAGCCACCATCCGTTTCGTCGTCGAAACGCAAGATCACGCCCTCGAAGCCGTCCTCGCCGCCGGCGCCCACATAGGTCGCGGTGTCGCTGTCGAAGGTGGTGGCGCTGTCGGTGGTCGGAGCCTCGACACCCGTTCCGCCCGCGGAGTTGATGGTCAGCTCCTTGCCGACGTCGTCACCGGCGATACCGAAGGGATCGAACACGCTGTCGGGATAGAGCGCCCCCGACACGTCGAGCGACACGCGCTCGACCTCCTTGTCGCCGATGTTCTCGAGAATGAAGGACCCCGCTCCGAAGTTCGACGCCTGAACGTCGTCCGCGTCCGGCGTGATGCCGAGCGAAACAGCGCCGATCTCGTCCGGCGTCTCGTTCACGCGGCGCAGCTCGATCGCGTTGATCTTGGGATTCTCGGCATCGCCTTCGGCGAACGACACGTCGACGGACCCGTCGGTGACCTCGACCGTGCGGCTCACCTGCGTCGCGGTCGAACCGCCTCCGGCCTCTTCCCAGATGTCGTAGTTGCTGATCGTCTCTCGGTTGATGGTGATGTCGAACTCGCGTCCGCCCGGACCGCTCAGACCGTTGCCCTGCTGGGGCTGATCGAAGATCTCGGCGTAGTGCAGCACGACCTCGTAGGTGCCGTCGGCGAGATCGGAATTGTCCGGGTTCTTCAACTCGTAGGAGAAGACGCCCGTGTCGTCGTCACCGATCTCGCCCGCATCGCCGTAGCGCTCGGTCTGGTAGAGCGGGTCGTCCGTCGTGCCCTCGATCGGGTTGGCGGTATCGGAGTAGGCGTTGTCGCCGTCCTGACCGGACACGTAGAACGGATGCGGATCTCCGGCCTCGTCGGCCTCGAAGACCGCGCCATCACCTGCGCGGACGTACTCGGTGCCGCCGGCATTGATGCCGACCACGAATTCCGACTGGCCGGGCTCCGGCTCCGGCGTCGTCGTCTCGACCGAAAAGTCCTGGCTCGCCGCCGCGTTGACGTTGCCGGCTGGCGCCTCGTCACTCACCGCGCCGGCGAGGACCTCGACGGAATAGCTGCCGTCGGTCCATGCACCGCCATCGGGATTGTCGACCTCGTAGGTGACCGTGAGGGTCGTGCCGTCATCGGACGCCGTGCTGTCTGCGACCGTGACCGGCCCCGTATCGCCGGGCCCGCTGACCGCGATATCGTTCGCGCCGATGCTGGACATCGCCACGCCCGAGGGATCGCTGTACTCCACGGTGACCGCGGCACTCGCGTCGCCCGCCTGCGGCGGCGAGACCGAGATCGACTCGACCGTCGGGCCGGTCGTGTCCGCCGGCGGCGGCGTGCCGCCCGCCTCGCGCACCACGATGGCGCTGATCTTGGGATTGTCGCTGTCAGGCTGGCCGAGCGAGACGTCGAGCGTGCCATTCTCGCCGACGCTCACGGCATCGGTGGTGATCTTGTACGCCACGTCCGGATCGCCTGTCTCTTCCAGGATATTCAGATCCTCGCGCACGGTTTCACCTTCGACGGAGACGTCGAAGATGCGCGGGGTATCGTCTTCGGTCAGGAAGATCTCGGCGAAGTGCAGTTCGACCACGTAGTCGGTGCCCGCGTCGAGGTTCGGGATCTGGTAGGAGAACTCGCCGTAGCGCTCGGTCTCGTAGACCGTCCCGTCATAGACCGGCTGTTCGCCGTTGCCGCCGCTCCCGTCCGTGTATGTTTCGCCGCCGGTCGAGAACTCGTCCGCCTGGTAGGAGATCCCATCCTGCTCGAGAGCGTCGCCACCCGCGTTGATCGCGGTCACGACCTCGCCGGGGCCGGGATCGTAGGTGATGGCCATCTCGCCGTCGGCAACGGCCACATCGAAGTCCTCCGGCGCGGCGCCGTCCGTGAACGGCTCACCGGTCAGCGTCACCTCGCTGTCCGCCGATCCGTCGCCGGTGGTGTCGAGCCCGAGCACGGCGGAACCTGCCGTCACACTCGCGAGGCCCGCATCCGCGTCGACGTCCTCGACGAGAAGCGTGTCGTCGTCCTCGAAATCGGTGATCTCGTCGCCGTCGAGCTCTTCGCCCGTCCCGGTGATCGTGTCGGCGCCGCCGCCGCCGGTGAACGTGGTCGCGCCTGGTCCGGCCTCGAAGGTCGTGCCGGCGTCGCCGCCGGTGACGGCGATATCGTTGTCGTTGCCATCGAGGCTCAGGATCTCGATGTCGTTGGGAACGGTGACGTCCTGGTCACCCTCGTAAACCACTCGATCGAGGCCGGCCGTGCCGTCGTCCGACAGGTCCGGGTCGTCGGTCGTGACGGCGTTGTCGGGCTCACGCTCTGTGGTCGCGATCCGAAGATCGTCAAAATCCGCCTGGAACGGCGCGCCGCCGTTCGACGTGGCGATGATCCCGGCGGCAAGGCCGCTCTGCTGCCCGTTCACCTCGAGCGATCCGTCGATCGCCTGGGCGAGCGCGCTGCCCTCGGGAATCGTCACCGGCTCACCTTCGGTGAAGACCGTGGAGGGATCGTCTGTCGCCGGCACGCTGCCGGTGCCATAGGCCCAGGACGGCGTGACGGTGCCCTCCTGCTTGTCGATGGAGACGCGCAGCTGCACCCAATCCGCCTGGGTCGGATCGAGCAGAGCGTTGTCGGTGACCTGCGTACTGGTCGCGGCGCCGTCGCTTTCGATCACGGTCTCGAAGATCGCGCTTTCGAAATCACCGCCATCGTTGCCGCGCCCGCCGAGCACCAGCTTGAGGTAGTCATCCTGGTTGCCCGCGCCGATCTGCAGACCGGCCGAGGGGAATCCGCCCTCGGACGTGGCGTCCGGGATCCAGTTGGTCATGCTCAGCGTGATGTCCGCGGTGCCGACGCTGTCGTCCAGCGTCACGCCGGTCTGCATCGCCGCCTTGTTCTTGTTGGTGTCCTGGTAGGCGTCGCCCGGCGTCACCGACTTGATGGTGAAGACACCCCCGGCACCGCCGGCGATGATGTTGTCGGCGTCATAGAGCCCGCCATCGATGAAGGCGTCCTCGCCGTTGGTCATCGCGCCGGTAAAGCCCGACCCGCCATAGGTGTTCGGCATCGTGCCGGATTCGAAGGGCAGAAACAGGCCCTCTCCGCCCGACAGCGTGTTGGCGGCGCCGGTCCCGTTCTCGGGGTCAAGCGCGAACCGATCGGCGGTGTTGTCGAGCCCGTCGTTGTCGCGGTCGGTCGACACGCCGCTGCCTTCGCCAGGTTCGAGAATGTTGATCTCGGAATTGTTGAGGTTGGCGACCCAGACGGAGCCGGCGAACGCCTCGCCGTCGCCCTGCGCGTCGATGCCGAGCGGACCGCCGCCGGCATTGAGGTCGATCACCTGCTTGCCCTCGGCCACCGTCTGGCCGTTGCCCCCGGTGGTGGTCTGGACCACGCCATCCTCGTCGCGCGGGATCACGTAGATGTCGCCGTTGTAGTCCGTGGCGAGAAGCGCGCCCTGGATCGATTCCTGAACGCCGTTGCCGTCATCCCAGGTCGTGCTCGCGGTGTATTCGGCCAGGCCATTGACCGAGCCCGAACCGGTGTCGAGCGCAGTGTCCTCGTAGCCGCCCTCCTGGTAGACGCCCTCCTCGGGGTTCGTCGTCGGCACGACGTCGGCGAAGTCCTCGGGAAGATCGCCGTCCCCGGCCTCCAGCCATTCGCTGTCATTCACGCCCTGTTCGGGCGTCACCAACAGCCCGGCGTCCTCGCCCGCGGCGCGGATCGCGTTCGGATGCCCGCCGTAGCTGCCCTCGGTCACACGGTGCAGGTTGTCGTAGTTCTGCGGATCGTAGTCGTCGTCCTCGTGCGGCAGGGTCGTCGCAGTCTGGGACGGATCGTCCACGTGGGCGCCGGACTCGTCCACGGCCTGACCACCCCAGCCGTTGTTGGCGCCGTTGTCGTAGGTGTAGAGGTGCCCGTCCTCGGTTTGCAGGATGTCGTAGGCGTTGCGATAGCCCGGCGAGAACACCTGTACGGGGCTGTCCTCGGTGAGCTTGGCCATGTTGAAGCCGTCGTTGCCGCCCCACGGACCATCGACATCTGTTCCGTCGGGATTCTCGTTCCCCGCCGTCCCGTCGTCGGGTCGGCTCGGGTCGTTCAGGGTCGGCAGATCGTAGACGAACGGGTTCGCGCCGTCGGCGTCCTTCACGCCCTCGCTCTGTTCGATCTGGTCGATCTGGTCGAGGTCCACCGAAAGGATCGCGCCGGAATACGCGTATTCGGGCAGACCGGCAAAGTTGTTGGAGGGCGCGCCGGCGTTCGTGTGCCCGCCCTGCGCGACATAGAGCGTGCTGCCGTCGTCAGACAGCTCGAGCCCGTTGGTGGAATGGTTCTCTTCCGAGCGCGGCAGACCGCGCACGATGTCCACCTTGTCCCAGGACCCGGTCGCGTCGTTGTAGGTCAGGCGCGAGATCACGCCGGAATTGGTGTCGAGGCCCTTGTCCTCGCCGCCGCCGCCAGCGCCGATGCGCGGATCAGACGACGACACGTAGATCACGGGGTCCTCGGCCGTGTCGCCCACAACAAGGCCCGTGACCTGCCGGCCCCCCACGTCGGACGCTTCGGTCCCGTCGTCGTTGTGATTGACGATGTTGTTGATGAGGTCGATCTGATCGGTGCTCGTCACGTCGAAGTCGCCGGAGTCGGTCTTCTCGACATCGAGCACTTTCACCGATCCGGTTCTCTCGGCGACGTAAAGCCGCCCGTCGCTGTGCCACTGAAGCGCCGAGGCAAAGCCGTCATATCCATTCAGCGTGCTTTGATTAAAACTAACGTCGACCATGTGAAATATCCTTCACCGTCTATATTCCGGACACGGCGCAAAGGGGGCGCTGACCGCGCCCCGGGAACCGCTCCTTCGGATTTTCTCTATAGCGCCTCTGCTCGGGGTGGCCTTTGGGCCGGCAGGCGCTGACTGGCTCACCCAAGGCCATTTAAACGCCCCAATTCAATACATTTTTCTTGGAAAAGACGCATTCTCTCAGCGCCAGATGACATGAGAAAAATGTTTATTATCAAACCTCTAAAAGTAGAATGTCGCGACCGATTAATTTATGCTAATCCATACGCAGCCGATTATAGGCAATCGTGATAATACCAATAATTGCATAACTATATTGCCCTGACAACCTCAGGCGCGAAACGTGCCGCGCGGATAAAGAAATCGAATAGTTCCGATTCGGATGAACCCGCGCAATGTTGTTGTCTCCCCGTGAACAAAATGGGCCGAGCCGGTGTGACTTCGAAACAATGACCAGTGGCGCGCGCGCAGGAGCCGCGCTATCCGGGCGAGCATCGAAGCGGATGCGACACGCGGCGAAAGCGACAGCCCTCCTTTCGACACGCCCCCCCGCAACGACCGGCACGCCGGCGTCGGCCGTCCCGGCACGCCGCGCGGCACGTCCGGCCTGTTGCGCTTCAGCGCCGCCGCCAGCCTAGCCGGCCAGCTTCTGCTGCACCGCGAAGGGGCTGAGGCCGAGCCATGTCTGCATATCCCGCGCCAGTGCCGAATGGCCGGTCATCGTCATGGTGTCCGCTTCGACCGCACGGCCGACCGTGGTCAGCCCCATCCAGATCTGCGTCATGGTCCGAAGATCCGTGTGCACGAAGAGGTCGACATCAAAGCCCGGGTCGACATTGCACAAGTCGACGCTTCGGTCGGGCTGAACGATCAGCCACCATCGGCGCTGCGCCGGGGGCAGTTCGGGATAGGTGAACTCGATCACCGTCTGACGGTCCGGGACCGGGTCCGTGTCCAGGTTGCGACGCATGTCCCACATCAGCAATTCGGGATCGAGGTTCTCCAGCGATGGTTCGGCTTCGACCCATTTCTGGCCCCACATCCCGATCGCTTCGATCACCGGCTGCAGGTCGCGGCCCGACGAGGTGAGCCGATAGGCCTCGACCTCGGGCGCCTCCCGCAACCGTTCGCGCTCCACGACGCCCTGCGCCTCCAGCTCGCGCAGGCGCTTGGACAGCAGTGCCGGCGACATGCGCGGCACGCCGCGGCGCAACTCGTTGAACCGGGTCGAGCCCGCGATCAACTCGCGCAGGAGCACGATCGTCCAGCGGGTGCACAGGATCTCCGAGGCCATGGCGACTGGACAGAACTGGCGATAGCTCGCGTTCGTCATCGATACCTCCCTTGTCTCGGGTGCCCCCGAGGGTGCCACGCACGCGCCCCGCACGGCCAGTTCAGAAACTGTATCTGCGCGATTCAGACCGTGAACTGGCGCGCAGCGGGCCGCGATTGGCAGCCTGAGGCCACGCCGGAACGGACTGGCGCACCCTGCAAGCACGGAGGATCGGCCATGCCACTCGTCGATATCGAACTGATAGAAGGTGTCTTCGACACCGACCAGAAGCGGCGCATGCTCTCGGAGGTGACCGACGCCATGGTGCGCGTCGAGGGCGAAGCGCTGCGCGGCACGACCTGGGTCCGCATCCGCGAAATCGCCAGCGGCGAATGGGCCATCGGCGGCACCCCGATGACCGCCGCGGACATCAAGGCGGCGAAGTCGCAACCCGCCTGATCCCAAGCGCTCTGCCGCGGTGCCCGTCATTGCGAGGTTTGCACCGCGGCCACCACAGGACAGGGAGGACCGACAATGACGGACTCTGCAGCCCGCGGGCTCTCGAGGGTGACGCTCTATGAACGATTGGGCGGTGGCGCGGGTCTGCGCACGCTGGTCGATGGCATCGTCGCGGCGCACCTCGAGAATCCCACGATCCAGCACCGCTTCACGCCCTATCTCGACCGACCCGACCGCGTGGAGGAGATCAAGCGGCACACCTGCGCCTACTTCTCCGAAGGCAGCGGCGGCCCGGACACCTATCGCGGGCGCAGCATGACCGAGGCGCACCGCGGAATGCTCGTGACAGATGCCGAATACACGGCCGCAGCCGACGACATCATCGGCACGCTCGCCCGGCACGGCCACGACGCTGAGACGCGGGCGGAGGTCCGCGACATCCTCGAAGCCATCCGGGGCGAGATCGTCGGCGTCTGACGCGCCGCGACACCATCAGCGAAAGGAGATCGACCATGATCGACGGCATCGAAACCAGACGGTTCGAGACGCCCGACGAGGCTCTCGACATGAAGGAGCATGGCGGCATCGACATCGTGCGCACATCGGCCGGGTCGACCGGAATGTACGCAAAGTTCGAGCCCGGCTGGACATGGGAGCGGGACGAGAAACCGCTTCTGGGGTCGCCCGATACCTGCCCGATGCACCATACCGGCTATTGCCTGTCCGGCACGCTGGTCGTGCGCATGGTGGCGACCGGGCACGAGGCGATCATTCGGCACGGCGACTTCTTCGAGATCCCGCCGGGCCATGACGCCCATGTCGACGGAACCGAACGGGTCGAGCTGATCCTCTTCGAACCCGCGGCACACGCGCACTGAACCGCAATAGTCCGATCCGGCGCGGACGCCGCGCTGGATCGCGAACAGTTCAAGCGTGTCCCGGCAGGATCTCAAACGCGCCTGCCCGACCGCTTCGCGTCCGTGCATTCCCGCGCACCGCGAAGCGACCCTCCGCAGTCTCCTGCGGAGGGTCGGATTGGCGCAGGGATCAGAGCACGCCCTGGTTCATCTCGGAGGCGATGTGCTCCGCCTGACGGATCGCGAGTGCCACGATGGTCAGCGTCGGGTTTTCCGCCGCGCCGGTCGTGAACTGCGACCCGTCGGAGACGTAGAGGTTGGGCACGTCGTGCGCACGCCCGTTTCTGTTCACCACGCCGTCCTCGGGCCGCTCGGACATGCGGTTGGTGCCGAGGTTGTGCGTCGACGGATAGGGCGGTGTCGGCAGCGTCCGGGTCGCCCCCACCGCGTCGTAGATCGCGGCCCCCTGCTTGTAGGCGTGATCGCGCATCGCAGTGTCGTTCGGATGGTCGCTGTAATGAACGTTCGCGACCTTGAGCCCGAACGCGTCCTCCGCGTCCGAGAGCGTGACGCGGTTGCTCTCCTGAGGCATGTCCTCGCCCACGATCCACATGCCGGCCATGTTCTCGTAGCTGTCGAGCGCCGTGGTGAACTCGCGGCCCCATGCGCCCGGATCAAGGAACGCAGCCATGAACGGCAGGCCGAGCGAAAGGGTTTCGAGCTCGTATCCGCCGACGAACCCGCGCGAGGGATCGTGACGGGCTTCGTCCTGCACGATCCCGGCCATGGTCGTGCCGCGCCACATGCGGACCGGCTGCTCGAACGTCGCGTAGACCGATCCGGTCAGGTGCCGCATGTAGTTCCGTCCGACCATCCCCGAGCTATTGGCCAGTCCATCGGGGAACATCGAAGAATGCGAGTTGAGCAGAAGCCTCGGGCTTTCGAACGAGTTGCCGGCCACGCAGACGACGCGGGCGCGCTGCATTTGCAGATCGCCGGCCTCGTCGAAATACTCGACACCCGTCACCTTGCCGCTGTCGTCGTGGAGGATCCGCGCGACATGCGCCTTTTCTCGGACCTCGAGGTTGCCCGTCGCCTCGCCGGCGGGAATGTCGGTGTAGGCTGCCGACCACTTCGCGCCCCACTTGCAGCCCTGAAAGCAGAAGCCGGTCTGCTGACAGGCCATCCGGCCGTCACGCTCCTGGCTGTTGATCGCCATGCGGCCGGTGTGGACCTCCTTGTAGCCGAGTTTCTTGGCGCCGGCCTCGAAGACCTTGTAATTGTTGCAGCCAGGCAGACCGGGAATGTCGTTGGTCCGGGTCACCCCGAGCTTGTCCTCGGCCCGGGTGTAGTAGGGATCCATCTCCTCGGCGTCGATCGGCCAGTCGAGAAGGCTCGCCCCGTCGACCGCGCCATAATTGGTCAGGGCCTTCCATTCGTGCGGCTGGAACCGCAGCGACGCGCCGGCCCAGTGCGTTGTCGTGCCGCCGACCGCCTTCACGATCCACGCCGGCAGGTTCGAGAAGTCCTTGGCGACGCGCCAGTCGCCCGATGTGGTCCGCGTGTCGGTCCAGGCGAGCTGGCCGAAACTGTCCCACTCGTCGTTTACGTAATCCTCGGGCAGGTAGCGTCCGCCCGCTTCGAGCGCGACCACGCTCACGCCCTTCTGCGCAAGCTCGTTGGCAAGGACGCCACCGCCCGCGCCGGTGCCGATGATGACGACCACGTTGTCGTCGGACAGTTCAAAAGGTGCAGCCATTTCAGTGTCCTCCCCGCCTCAGATCCACGTTATGTCGTCGAAGCCGCGATACATGTAGCCGCCCTTCGAATAGGACTCGCCCTCGTAGCCGAAGATCGGCCACACCTCTTTCTGGTTGTAGAGGCCGGTCACGAGTCCGCCGCGGATGCGCTGGAAGAAATCGGTATCCTCGATGCCGCGCAGGATTGCGACGCGGTCGGCCTCCCAGCCTGCGCCGAGGTAGCTGTCGAAGCCGGCGGCGCGCGACGCCTCGTCCAGCATGTCGATCCCGGCCTGCGCGAAATCGACTTCTTCGGGCACGTCGTAGCCCTTCACCGCCGCTGCGTAGTACTGGTCGCCGACCTTGTCGTGCGGGTAGATGTCGCGCGCCATCTGCACGAGCGTCGCGAAGCTCTCGGGCTTCATCGCGTCCATCTCGGTGGCCCAGGCGGCGTCGCGTCCCGCGACAAAGCCCGACCCGACGACGAGCCCTGCCCCGGCCGCGACACCGCGCGACAGAAGCTGGCGACGCGTCAGCGTCTTCAGAGACCGTGTCTCGATCATGTTGGGTTCTCCTCCCTTGGGTCATGTCCGGCGCGCGCGACTCCTCTTCCGCGCGGCGACCGGGACGTCCTCACGTCATTTGAAGCGCCCGCTGCGCTCCAGCACCTCGATCTGGTATCCGTCGGGGTCGGCCACGAAGAAGAAGCGTCCGACGAGCGTGCCGCCGGGGGCGAATTCCACGAGCTTGCGAGGGGCGAGGCCTTCACGCTCGAAGCGTGCGTGTTCCGCGTCGAGATCCTCGACCGAAACGGCGAGGTGGCCGTAGCCGTCGCCGAGATCGTAGGGTTCGGTCCGGCCCTTGTTGACCGTGAACTCGACTTCGAAGTCCGACTCCGCATTCGACATGTAGACGAGCGTGAAGTCGTCGAAATCGAGCCGGTCCGCCACTTCGAGGCCGAAGGCCTGTCGGTAGAACGCGACCGATCGGTCCTCGTCGAGTACGCGGATCATGCTGTGTATGGCCTTCGCCATGCTTCCTCCTGTGTGATCTCAGGCACACAGGATGGGCGAGGCGGACGTGGTCAGGGGTAGTAGGCGAATACTACAGGACCGCGCCTTTGGTCGTAGATCACTCGGCCGCGACAGCCGCGGCGGGTGCCGCCGACTGGCCGAGATGGATCAGGCAGGTCGTGCGCAGGAGAGACGAGAAATTCTCGGGCTCTCCGCGCAATTCAAGGACTTCGGCGTGAAGCGTCGACAGGAAGCAGGGCGTCGAGACACCCTCCCCCGCGGCGATCTCGTCCAGCGTATCCCAGAAGGCGTTCTCGAGCCGGATGCTCGTGCTCTGCCCGTTGAGGCGCAGCCGGCGCGTCGT
The DNA here is from genome assembly GCF_900172265.1 of Roseivivax jejudonensis. Taxonomy (GTDB): domain Bacteria; phylum Pseudomonadota; class Alphaproteobacteria; order Rhodobacterales; family Rhodobacteraceae; genus Roseivivax; species Roseivivax jejudonensis. The sequence goes on from NZ_FWFK01000002.1 coordinate 492,635, forward strand.
CGACGCGTAGCGCGCAGGATCCTGTCCGGCGAAGACTTGGCACATGATTGGTCCTCCCAAAACCTGCGTCGCGCGATTGCGCGTCGCCACAGGCCGTCTCAAAAACTCCCACGAGATTGGTCTCTGGTCAATTGCGGCGCCGCGCCGCCGCACCGCGCTCGGCGCGGCCTTCGGGTGTTCTTTGCGGTGACGGCGGAGGGGCTCGCGACCGTCACTGCCGGGCCGGGACATTGCTACGGCTGTCGGCCACGAAGCCTTTGAGGCGCGTCCGGCGGACGGGTCCGCAGCCCGAACACCTGCGCGAAGGCGGCCGGCCCACCGCCCGCGGACGAGAGCGGCACGGCGCAGCCCACGAGGGTGGCTGCTAGACCCCACAATCCGCTTGATCATCGGAATTGAACCGGTAGCGTCTGCGAACTGCGGGCCAGAGAACCGCGCCAGGGCGCCCGGGGTCGCAGCCGGCCAGAGGAGGACCGTCGACATGACACGAACGTTGCTTGTTGCGCTGCTGGCGCTCGGTGCTGCGAGCCCGACCCTTGCGACCGAAGCCGACATCGCAGCCGGGGAGGAGATCTACCAGGGCGTCTGCCGGAACTGCCACGGCCCGAAGGCGCAGGGCGTCGCCAGCTACCCGCGGCTGTCGGACAAGGACGTGGATTACCTGACCGAGCGTCTCGAGCGGTACCGCGAGGGAGAGAAGATCGGCCCCAACTCGATGCTCATGATACCGCATGCGCGCGAGTTGTCCGATGCCGATATCCTGAATATCGTCAGCTACATCACCACCGAGTTCGAGTGACCGACAGCCGGCGGCGCGCGGCGTCCGCCGGCATGACTCCGGCGCGGACGACGTCCGACCTTTGACACTTAAAACGGTTGCCGGGCGAAGACGCTCCTCCTACCGTCGATTGCATCGATCCACCGCAACCCTTCTATTCCGGGTGGTTGGCGAGCGGGTCGATCAAGCAAGCTCTTGGGAGGAGACAATGCTTCATTCACCGAAAATCAGATTTGCCAAGCTGGTTCTGCCCGTCGTCGCAGGCGCTGCCCTGACGGCGACGTCGGCGCTCGCGCAGACCGGCATGAACACGACGAGCCTCGAGCACGAGGTCGTACTCGACGGTCTGGAGAACCCGTGGGACATGGCGTTCCTCGACGACGGGACGATGTTTTTCACCGAGAAATGCAAGGGCCTGTCGGTCCGCATGCCCGACGGCACGGTGAACGCCCTGCTCGGCATGGAAGGCAGCGAGGGCTATCCCAGCACCGAGGACGACCTGTTCTGCGAGGGTCAGGCCGGGATGCAGGGCGTCGCGATCGATCCGAGCTTTGGCGACAACCGGCGCATCTATGTCTACTCGACCTCGAACATGTCGGATCCCCATACGAACCGGCTGATGCGGCTCGTCGTGAACGAGGATTTCACCGAGGTGTCGGACCGGACCGACATCGTCGATGACGTGCCCTACAAGATGGAAGCCTCCGACCACCCGTTCGGCGGGCCCGGCGCGCATAACGGCGGCCGCGTGCGCTTCGGCCCGGATGGCGCGCTCTGGCTCACGACCGGTGACAACCACAACGAAGAGATCCCGCAAAGCCCGACGATGATGGGCTCCAAGGTGCTTCGCATGGACACCGACGGGAACGCGCATCCCGAAAACAGCCCGCCGGAGGATTTCGATCCCCGCACCTACACCTACGGGCACCGGAACGTGCAGGGCATCGCCTTTCATCCCGACACCGGCACGCCGATCACGGCAGAGCACGGCCCGTGGCACTCCGACGAGATCACGGTGCTCGCCAACGGCGGTAATGCCGGCTGGGATCCGCGCGACAACATGGCCGGGCGCGGCGACTGCCCGGACGGCTATTGCGGGTACATGCCGAACCAGAACGAGGGCATGAACCGCTACGAGCGCGCGGCATTCATGCCTATGACCGATTTCGAGACCTATCCCGACGCGATGCCGCCGGTCTGGACCAACAATGGATGGTCGCAGGGCACATCCTCGGCCGCGTTCCTCGAAGGCGAGGAATGGGGCGACTGGAACGGCGCCATGGTCGTGGGCATCATGGGCATCGGCTTCGGCGGCACGCCGATCGGTCAGCGGATCGACGTCATCGAGTTCAACGACGAGGGCACCGAGGTGGTCGACGTCACCGAGATGACTCTGCCGATGGAGTCCGGCCGCTTCCGGTCCGTGGTGCTCGGGCCTGACGGCAGCCTCTACACCGCAGTCGACGAGGGCATGATCCACAAGCTCACACCGGGCAGCTGAGCCCGTTTCGATGCGCCGCCCGTTCCGGGGCGGCGCATCCCACCCGCGGGATCAACGGCCCACGATCAAGCCGGCAGGCACTTCGAACCGCTGATCGTCGACCCGAACATGGTAAACACCGCCGTCCAGGTGCCAGTCCGTGTCGGTTCCGACGCCGGACATGGTGGCATTGCCGCGCAGGAACAGGCCGTGCTGGAAGTGGAGGACACGGCGAAAGCCGTTCGCGAAATTCGCGATGAGTGTTGCGTCCCCGCCGGAACTTCGTGCGACCTCGGCCCGGCAGGTGCCCATCGTTTCGCCCACCTCCTGAGCGCAGGCGATGTCGTCTGCCGCATCGAAGTCGCCACGCCGGGCGCGCCGGGGGCTGTCATCGACTCCGACTGCGACAACGCCGTCCGGCCCGGCGATCGGCGCGAGGTCGTCGGCCGGCACAAAGCCGCGTTGGCCACCGGTCAGGCGCGCAACCTCGCACCACATGCCGCTGGCCAAGCGACTGCACCCGAAATTGGCGAGGACAACCCCGCGCTCGACGACGCCCACGATCTTGTGCACCGGCCCTGCGTCAGCCCGGATCTCCGACGGGGCCTCCGTCGCGACGATCCAACGGCGCAGCCCGCCCTCCTCCGGAGCGGCGAAAGCGGATCGATCCGACGCATCGATCGGCGCGGGTGCGTCTTGGGCCATGGCGGCCGCGCCCCACCAGAGCCCGACCGCCGCCAATCCGGACCGCAGGATCGCACGCCGTTGGCGCGCGCCCAGCCGCGTCGACCTCGAAGGCTCATACCAATTCGTTCGCGCACGACACATGCGCGGCATGCTGCACGACGCGGCCAGAGCAGACAACGCAGACAAGTCCGGGTGTCGCGACACGACGCGGCGATCACGGAGGTCCGACGGTCGCCTTTCGTTGTCGCACGAGGCCCCAATGTCAGAGAGCCGAGGCCGAACAGCGTCAGAGTGTCCCGCACCCGTTCAGATTGTCTTTTCAGGGCAGGCCATGTCCGTTTAGGTTTTTGTCTGCATTCCTGAAAGCATATTGGCGAAAGCGGGTTTCAACGAATGTCGGACGGCGTCGAGAGATGGCTGGCGGAGCGCGATCTCGCGGAATACGCGCCGGTGTTTGCCGAGAACAGGATCGATCTCGACATCCTGCCGCACCTCGCGCTCGAAGACCTAAAGGACATGGGCATCACTGCGGTCGGCGACCGTCGTCGCATCATGCGCGCGATCGAGGCGTTGCAAGGCGACGCGGACGCCACCCGCGAGCGGCCGGCCCCTGCGCCGGAGCCTGCGCCGCAGCCGATGGCCGCAAAGCGGCAGGTCACCGTCATGTTCGTCGATCTTTCGGGGTTCACCCGGATGACCAGCGGTCTCGACGTCGAGGAAACTCACGCGGTCCTCAACCGGTTCTTTGCCGCGGCCGACAGCATCATCGAAAGATACGGCGGCACGATCGACAAGCATATCGGTGACGCCGTGATGGCGGTGTTCGGCCGCGAGGTTTCGAGCACCAACGATACCGAGAGGGCGGCGCGCGCCGCGCTCGATATCCATGCGACGATGCCGTCGCTCGATCCACCGATGCGATGCCATATCGGGATCGCGTCCGGGCAAGTTATCGCGAGCGCCACGGGCAGCGACGTGCACACCGAAAGCACGGTCCTCGGGGATGGCGTCAACCTCGCCGCCCGGATCACGGATCAGGCGACGGCCGGTGAGACGCTTGTTTCCGACGACATCCACCTCGCCCTCGGCACGCAGTTCGGCGGGGAGGATCGCGGCGAGGTCGCGCTGGCCGGGATCCGGACGCCGCAGCGGCTCTGGTGCCTGACCGAGATCGCGTCTTACGGGACGGCGCCCAAGCACGCCTTCATCGGTCGCACGCGCGAGATGTCGCTGCTGCGCGCGGCCTGCGAACGCTGCCGTGAACACAACACCGGAGAGGTTCACGTCGTGTTGGGCGAGCCCGGCATCGGCAAGACCCACCTTGCCGAAGAGGTCGCGGCCGCGGCACACGACATGGGCTTTGCCGTTCACCGCGCCGCGGTGCTCGATTTCGGCGCCCTCGAAGGGCAATCCGCCCTCCAGAGCCTCGTGCGGAGCCTCCTCGGCGTTCAGCTGGCCGACGACGCCGGCACCGTCAGTGCGACCGCCGACCGGGCCGAGGCGTCCGGCTGGATCGCCGCTGCCAGCCGCGTGCACCTCAATGCCCTGCTCGAACTCGAGCAGGACGCCGGCATCGCCGAGGTCTATGCCAACATGGACAACGCCGCCCGGCAGCGCGGGCGCCGCGCGCTGATCGAGGAACTGATCCTTGCGCGCAGCGCCGCGGCGCCGCTCCTCATGCAGATCGAGGACATCCACTGGGCGACGCCGGAGATCCTGTCCGCGTTCGCGCATGTCGCGGCGTCGATCCGGGATCTGCCCTGCCTGCTCCTTATGACGAGCCGCATCGACGGCGATCCGCTCGACCTCGAGTGGCAGGCGCAGACCTTCGGCACCTACCTTGCCAAGATCGAGTTGTCGGGGCTGTCGGAAGAGCAATGCCGGCAACTGACGAAGTCGATCCTCGACGCCGGCGACGAAGATGTGGGTCTCTTCATCGAACGCGCCGGCGGCAATCCCCTGTTTCTCGAACAGCTCTGGCGCAGCCGCGCTTCGATGGCGGACGACGAACTGCCGGGCAGCATCCAGGGTATCGTGCAATCGCGTCTCGACGCGATCGCCCCCGCGGCGCGCCGCACGATCCAGGCGGCCTCGGTCCTCGGGCAGCGGCTGTCGCCCGAGGCGCTGTCCCACCTTTTGGACCCAGAAGAGCCCGATCTGGTCGCGCTGACACGCTCCGGCCTCATGCGCGACAGAGGGTCGTATCTTGCCTTTGCGCACGCACTGATCCGCGACGGATCCTACAACAGCCTGTTTCGGACCGAGCGGAACGCGCTGCACGCGCGCGCGGCTGTATGGTTCGCCGATCACGACGCGACGCTGCGTGCCCAGCATCTGGACCGGGCGGGATCGCCCGAGGCGCCGGCGGCCTACCTCGATGCAGCCGCGAGCCTGATCCGCGCCTACCAGTTCGAAGCCGCGGAGCCTCTCCTGAAGCGCGCGCTCGCCCTCGATGTGACGCCCGAGGTTCGGGTCGACCTGCTCTGCATGCTCGGAGAAACGATCCGGTTGCAGGGTCGACCGCTCGAGGCGCTCGAGCAATGCGACGCCGCGGCCGACCAGGCGGAGACCGATGCGCAACTCTGCCGTATCCACCTCGAACGCGCCCAGTCGGCACGCGAGACCAGCCGCTACCAGGAGGCACTGGACAGTCTCGGGATTGCCGAAGGCGCGGCGCGGCGAAGTGGCGACGACACGAGTCTGGCTCGGGTGTTCTACATCCGCGGCAACATCTATTTTCCACTCGGCCGGTTCGACGAGGCGCTGGCCAGCAACGAGAAGGCCTTGGAGGTCGCACGCGCGCTCGGCTCCGTAAGGCTCGAAGTCGGGGCGCTGAGCGGTTTCGGGGACGCGTATTTCATGAACGGCGCGATGAAGACGGCCGCCGGCTACTACAGTCAGGCGGTGGAGCGTGCCCGGCCAGACGGGCTCGTCCGCGACGTGGCGGCGAACCTGCATAATCTGAGCGTGGCCCGGACCTACAGCGGCGACGTGCGGCAGGGTCGCACAGACGGCATCGAGGCGGTCGAGATTTCCCGGACGTACTTCGCGCTGGTGCCCGAATGCGTGTCGCAGACATGCCTGGGCGTCGCGCTCACGCTGCTCGACGAGATCGATGACGCGCTGGAAGCCTTTGGCCAATCGGCGGAGGTTGGACGCCGAGTCGGGGCCAAGCGGCTGGAGGCGCAGGCACTCGAACATCTGGCGCGCACTCAGGTCTATGCAGGTCAGTTCGACAGCGCGCGACGCACCGGCCGCGACGCCGTCGAGATGGCATTGGCGCACGGCCCCAATTTCGTGGGTCCGAAATCGCTGTCCGCCCTGGCCCTCGCGCTAGACGATCCGGCCGAACAGGACACGCTGTTGGCGCAAGGGGTCGAGATCATTGCGAAAGGCTGCGTCGGGCACAACCACCTGCATTTCTATCCCGATGCCTGCGCGGTCATGATCGCGCGCGCCGAGTGGGACCGCGCGATGGCCTACGCGGACGCGCTCGAGGCGATAAGCGGGAAGGAACGGCTGCCGCTCGTGGACCTGACGCTGCGCGAGGTCCGGCTGATCGTCGAATGCGGTCGGCAGCACCAGCCGGTCGCGGACACGGACGCGGCTGCTGCACTGCGCCGGGACTTCGTACAGCTGGGGATCCGGCGCAGCCTGCTGGGCGGCACCGATTTCGCCGGCTGATGCGGGCGGGTCCGGGCATTCGGCCGGAAGAGCCGACGGCACGGGCCGCACTGGGATGACGTACGAGATGCGCAAACGGGGAGCCAGGGGACGGGATGAGTGCAGAAAGTAAGATCTGGATCGTAAGCGGACTGGTATCCGCCGTGCTCGCCTGGATCCTGTTCACGCTGTGGTCGATCATGAACCAGTTCGAGGGCGATCCGACACAGCTGGCCGGGCCCGATGCGGTTCACGCCTATTTCGACGAGATGAACGTGGCGCCCGCCTTCGAGATCGCGACCGGCGTCTACGTGCAGTCGCTCGAATTCGAGGGCGCGACGGACGTTCGTGCCAGCGGCTACATCTGGCAATTCTACCAAGACGGCGTCCACGACGAGGTCAAGCCGCCCCCGGGTGAGGCCGGTTTCATCCTTCCCGAACGGGTGAATGCCGGCGACGGGGTGATCGAGGAGGCCTACCGCCTGCGCAGGAGCGACGGCGAGCTTATCGGCTGGTACTTCGAACAGACCTTGCGGCAGAGCTTTGACTACACCGCGTATCCCTTTGATCACAAAACGGTCTGGATCCGGATGTGGCCCAACTCCTACGGCCGGCAGGTTGTCCTCACGCCCGACTTCGACGCCTACCCGGCCACGGGCGCGGAGGACATCTTCGGCATCGACGAGCGCATCGTTCTCGGCACGTGGGAGCGGGAGAACACCTATTTCGACTACAAGCCATCGGATCTGAACACGAGCCTCGGCCTCGATCGCTCGCCGATGCAGGCGGGCTTTCCGGAACTGCACTACAACGTCGTGGTCAAACGCAAGTTCGGCAACGCCTTCATCGTGCACATGGTGCCGCTCTTCGTTGTCGCGACGTTGCTCTTCGGCGCGCTCATGACCGTCACGCGAAAGGAAGACCTCGCCGCGCGGCACGATTTCAGCACGTCCACGGTGATCGAGACCGCCTCGGTGCTGTTCTTCGTCGTGCTGCTGGCGCACGTGCAGCTGAGGGAGTCCATTGCCGGTTCCGAGGTGATCTACATGGAGTACTTCTATTTCCTCATGTACTTCCTGCTGCTCGGCGTTTCGGTGAACACGTACTGGTTCGTGTCCGACATGCTGCCGTGGGCGCGGGTCATCCATTACCGCGACAACCTGATCCCGAAGGCCGCGTTCTGGCCGGCGGTCCTCGCGGCGATGATCGCGATCACGCTCTACAACATGGCGATCCTGATATGACGCCGCCTCACTCGGCGTGCTCGAAGCCCGGCTTGAGCGAACCTTGTGCCATTTCGAGCGTGTAGACCGACACTGTCTCGGCCGCCCCCTGCTCCAGCGCGGCGAGCGGCGAGGCAGGATCCGCGATGACGTACGCGTAGGCGTGCTCGACCCGGTCATTGACGACCACCGCGATCTTCTTGCGGACATAGACGTTGTCGGCTGCCGCGCGACCATTGTAGCCCTCGAGCGCATCGAGTGTGCGCAGGCCAGATGCCGTCACGCAGTACACTTCGCCCTCGACCGGCGCGCCGCGGCCCTTCAGATCCACCAGCGTCGCCATCCGATGCAGGTACGGACACTTCCGGTTGTCGCAGGCGGCCTCCTTCTGAACGATCAACGGCATGGCCTGTCGGGTCCGTGCTGCGCCGACGAACTGGCCCAGCGCGTCGGCATGTGCCTCATGGTTCGGAAATCCGCGCTTGAGCGAGCCGTAGGTGAAATAGAGATACGTGGGCTCGTCCTGCGGAGCGTCCGGCGGGCCGGGCTCCGGCTCCGGCGCGGTCTCGATCCGTGCGCCGGCTTGCGCGGCCCACGTCTTCAACCGGTCGCGGATCGGCTCGGGCACGTTCGGATCCTGCGCATACCCCAGGCAGGGGCGCGCATCGATGCCCTCGGCACCGAGAAGGATATCCACCATCTCGGTCGAGCCGTTGGAAATCGCGACGTGCAAGGCGGTGAAACCCATGTCGTTCGTCGCGTTGACGTTGATGCCGCGCGCGATCAAGTCGCGCGACACCTCGAGATCCGGAACGCCGCGGGCGATTCCGTGCTCCGTCATCTCGCCCTCGCCGCCGGCGGCGAAATGCAACAGCGTGTCCCCGGTCAGCTCGTCGATGACATCGATGCCCACCACGCCCTCGTCGATCGTTCTGAAGATCCGCCGCCATTGGGCGTATTCGTCCGACGCGGCGGCATCGCGGGCCCAGGCGATCACCCGGCTGTCCTGATCGTCGAGCTGGTCGAACGCCTGGTCCAGCGCCATCATGATCTGGTCGGGCGTCGCCATCATGCCGATGCCCTGCGTCCCGTTCGACAGCGTGCCGGCGCGCGGCCCCACCAGATCCACACCCAGCTTCTTCAGGGCTGCGACGTTGTCCTGGGTGGTGATGTTGTTCCACATGTGCGTGTTGCACGCTGGGCAAAGCAGAGCCGGCTTGCGCTGGTACTGCCACGCCACGAACACCGAAGAGATCAGGTTGTCGGCGAGTCCGCCGGCGATCTTGGCCATCGTGTTGCAGGTCACAGGCGCGACCACGACGCAATCCGCCCAGTCGCAAAGCGCCAGGTGCGACGCCCGCAACGGCATCCCGTATTCGATGTAGTGGAAGTTCCACTCGTGATCGTCTCGGTAGATGTCGTTGGGGCTGATCCGCGCGAGGATGCGCCCGGCCCCGTGATCCTTGAAGAACTTCTCCGCCGCGACGGAGGGAACGAGCTTCACGTTGTGCCCGGCATCGGTGATCCGTTCCACCAGCTCCGGGATCTTGTCGGCGGCCGACGACCCGCAGGCCGCGAGAAGCACGTTGCGCTTGCCGTCCGGCCGCTCGGTCAGTCCGCCTTTCGGATAGCCGAAGATGTTGCGGTCGAGACTCGGCGACTCGTGCCGCAGAAGGACCGGAAGCCCGGCCTCGTGGATTCGCGCCTGCAGGCTGCCATCCATGACCATGCCGACGATGTCCTCGCGCCCGCCGAGGCACTCGCCGTTGAAGAACAGGTAGGGCACGGAGTCCTGACCGGTCATCGCAACCAGCTGACGGCGCATCTTGACGGCACGGGCCTCGCCTCCCGACACGTCGATCGCGGACACCTCGGTCACACCGATGTTGTCGAGGATGTTGCGCAGCATGTTCGACCACGGATCCTCGTCGTCGTAGAACAGCACGATCGGCCTGTTTTCCACGAGGTCCGGAGCATCGTCCGGAACGCCGACCGGCGCGCTTTCCTTGAGCACCAGCATCCCCGGATTTCGCAGGTCGCGCAGCCCGCGGAAGATCTGCGCCCGCGGCGCCTGCCAGACCTGCGAGGTGGCCGGGCTCATGTCGACGAGCGTGACCGTGTCCTCGTCCGCGTCGTAATCGATGCACAGGCACCAGAACTCTTCCAAGAGCGCGGTTTCGCGATAGGCGCTGTCGGGCGCCTTGATCGCATCGAAGCCGAGCACCCGGTTGAGGTCGATGTTGATCATCAAGTGGCAGCCGTCCTGGTCCGCGACCTCGTGCAGCTGGGCGGTGAACCAGTCGTCGGGAGACAGATCGCGCTGCGCCTCGTCCCGTTCCGAATACCCGCGGAATTCGCTTCTGAGGTGCTTGTGCGCGGCCTGCGCCAGATACATCTGCGCGATGCGGTCCATCTCGCGCGCGTCTGCGGCCCGGCTAAGCGCCTCGCTGTAGCCGGCCGTCGAGAACAGAAGGAGCTTGTCCTCGTCGACATCGGTGTCGCCGAGAATGGCCAGGCTTTCGGACAGGACACCGAGACTGTTCAGGTTGGGGCTCGATCGGCGAAAAAGGTTGCGCTTGTTGCGGCGCCCTGCAGCCAGATAGCGCGTCGTGTCGACGTATCGGCAGGGCTGCTTGAGGCACTGCAGCCGCGTGGTCACCGCGTTGCGTGCCGAGAAGCGCAACAGCCCGCGCGAGCGCATCGAGGTCCCGTCGCGGTCGGACATCGCGGCGTAAAGCCGATCGACCGTCGTCACCCACAGCTTGCCGTACTTTTCCGGATGAACGTCGATCATGTGGATGAGGCCGGTGCTCGGGTTGCACTTGGCGATGATCGCGAAATGTCCGCCGGGCATCGTCGCCTTGCCGTGGGCCATCCCGACCTGGAAGTTCGCGACAAGAATGTCGTTGTCCCCACCGAGGCGGTTCGATTCATCGATCGCCTCGAGCAGCTTTTCGGTCGAGGTCGTCGCCTGATCCATGAAGTAGGCCTGCACCTGAACGGTTTCCCGCAGGCCCTGCTTGTGGATGAAGGTGCATGCCACGTCGAAGAGCTCGGCCAGGGAGATGCCGTCGTTGACGACGAAACTCGCGGGCAACTGGCACTCGCGAAAGATGTCGTTCACCTCGCAGGTGAAGCCGAGCGCCGACATGCTCAACGCGGCGGCCGTCACGCTGCAGCAGTTGATCGGCTGCTGAAAGTTCTGCATGTGAACCGCGACGAGATCCCCGAACAGGACCGAGAACACCGCCGCGCGCACGTCGTCAGGCAGTTCGAACCACTCCGCGCTCGACAGGTACGCGAGCCGCGTCCCGGACCGCGCACGCGCCTGCATCGTGACCGGGATGTTGAAGATTTCGAGGTGCTCTTCGTAGAAGAAATCGCCCGCATCCGCGGTGGCGAGCGTCGCTTCGCCCTGCAGCAGCTCCACCGCGCCGTCGAGGACCACGTACATACCCTTCGGTGCGAGGATGGCCTCGCCCGTCGCCTCGATCACCTGCAGGCGGGGCTTGATCGCCGCGGCGTCGAGCGGCCCCGCCTCCGCCTCGAATGCGGACAGGACAACCTCGAGATCCTGCTCCGACAGGGCATCGGAACTCGAGACTTGGATCGGTTCATTCGATGTCATGACGGAAACTCCTGCAATACCCGAACACCCCACGGATCGGCGGCCGACAACCGCGGCGACACGCCAACGCTAGTTGCAATAGCGCGCTTCGGGCAACCTTTAGGGGCATCGCGCGGCGTTCCGTCCCGGGGCCGTCACCGAGTGCCGATGGACCTTCGGTCGCATTCGGGATCCCTGCCGCCGCCTTGCATCGGACCGCGCTCGCATGCAGGACTCGCATAACTCAGACAGTGTGGTTCGCAGGTCCAGGTCATTCGGTCCCGGTCGCGAGGCACAGCCCGCGGCCCAATCACGATCGCGAATGACACAGACGCTTTCTCCCTTTGCCGCCGATATCCTCGGAATCGTCGGGGCGGTCATCTACCTCGGCGCCTATGCAGCGCTGCAACTCGGCCTGATCCGGGGGAACGGATATCTCTATGCCTCGCTGAACCTTGTGGCGGCCGGTTTCGTCCTGGCGGGAATGTCGCACCGGTTCTATCCGGCGGCCGCAATCATTCAGGTCGTTATCATCGCGATCAGCGTCATCGGCATGGCCCGGCTCTTGATCCTGTCGCGCGCTATCCGGTTCAGTCCCGAAGAACAGCAGATGCACGCGGCGAAGTTTCCCGAGTTGTCACGGATCGCGGCCCGGCGCCTGTTCGACTCCGGTCTCTGGCTCGATGCCGAGGCCGGCACCACCCTCATGCGCGAGGGCGAAACGCACGGCGTCCTGATCTACCTCGCGTCTGGTGCAGCCGACATCTATTCCGCCGGAAAACACGTCGGCACCGTGGAAGACGGGAATTTCCTGGGCGAAATGACTGTTCTGCAGAACGAGCCTGCCACCGCGACGGTGGTGCTGGCGCGGGACGCCGATTACTTCCGGATCGAGGGAGCCAAGCTGAGGCGCCTCGGCGCGCGAGATCCGGAGGTTCGGGTGCAGATCGAGAACGCGCTGAGCCGCGACACGCGCCTCAAGCTCGTGAGCGCCAATTCCCGCCTCGGCCGGGGCAGTCCGGTCGATCCGTCCTGAGGCCGGCGCCCGATCGCCTAATCCGGCGCGCGGCCCGGGGCTGACGGAGCTTCGGTGAAGCCGTCGTAAAGCTCGGGTCGACGCCTGCTGCCCTCGATCAGGCGACGCGCAATCGTTTTCAGTATATACATGCCGAAGACCGGGCTCTGGTGATAGAGGCGCGCGAATGCCTGTTCGTCGATCACCAGGATCCGGCAATCGCCCTGGCAAATTGCCGATGTGGTCCGCTGTCGCGCATTCGAGAAATACGCCATTTCGCCGAAGAGTTCGCCCTTCCCGAGACGGACGTCGATCTCGGGCAGCGAGACCTGCCCGGCCTCGATGTAATATACCCGATCCGGCGCATCGCCACGGGTGAAAAGGACCGACCCGTCGGTGTGCGTTTCTGCCCGCATCAGCGGACCCAGGACCTCGATCGGATCACCTGTGCGACGCATGCGTTCGAGCCGCCGTTTCTGGACGAGGATCTGGGAGAGTCTGAAGATGTTCAGCGGCAAAAGCAGGGCGTGCAGAACAAGGGTCGGATAGATCTCGGCGAGCACACCGAAACCGACAAAGAACAGGTTCGCCGCGATGTTGATGATGCGAAGCGGCAGCATCGTCCGCATGGAGCTGGCCGAAAGCGTCAATACCGCCGCGACCCAGCCCAGGATTTCCGCCTCAATCATCGATGCAGCCTCGCATGTCGATCATCCCGATACATGGGATATCCGGGCGAGCAGAACGTGACCGGGTGCGGTCATGCAAGTCCCCAGTGCCGCTGTTCCGCGTCTTCGCCGGAATTGGCACGCGGTCGACGGCAGGATCTTCACTTCGGATTGCGCGATGACCGGCACCGGAATTTTCGGGTCCTATCGCCCGTGGCGGGGCCCGCTATCGAGCATCGGCCGCACGGGGATCCACGCACGGTGCCAAAGCCCTTGGAGATTCATTTTCAAGTGCTTTATCGACCGCGATCAAGGCCTTGATCCTTGCGGTTTCGGCCCGATCACCCAACACTGCGAAGACAGATACCGGGCCGGACCGCACGATCCGACCGAGGTCGCGAGATCAGACACACAGGGACGTATCGAACATGGTCGCCATTCATCGAAGACTCGTCTGCAAATGGCTCATGGCGGCCGGTGGTGCGTCGGCCCTGACCACGCTTGCCACCAAGACGATCGCCGAGGTCGAACTCGGTCAAGGCGTCCTGCAGACGGTCTCGGACGGCCACCTGGTCCTCCCGGAAAGCTTCGTGATCGGAGATCTTCCGGCAGACGAAGCCCGCGAGATCGTCGAGACCGCCGGGCTGGCGACCGACGGCGGCTACCGTGCGCCGTGCAACCTCGCGCTGTGGCGCACCTCGGACGCGACAGTGCTGTTCGATGCCGGGTCAGGCTCCGGGTTCATGCCGAGCGCGGGAGAGTTGCTGGCAAATCTGGACGCAGTCGGCGTCGCGCCGGGTGACGTGACCCACGTGATCTTCACCCACGGACACCCGGATCATTTCTGGGGCGTTCTAGACGATTTCGACGAACCGCTCTTTGCCAATGCCCGGCACGTCATGTCGGACACCGAAGTCGCCTACTGGTCGGACCCGGCCACCCTCGACGCGTTGGGAGAGGCGCGCCAGAGCTTTGCGGTCGGCGCGGCGCGGCGGATCGAACTCCTCGGCGACCGGCTGGAGCGCGTCGCGGACGACGCATCGATCCTGCCCGGCGTACAGTTGGTTCCGTTGCCCGGACATACGGCGGGACACGTGGGCGCACAGGTGACGAACGGGGACGCCTCCGCGCTGGTGGTCGGCGACGCGATCGGGAACGGGCACCTGGCACTTGCTCGCCCCGAGTGGCCGAGCCCGGCCGACCACGACCCCGAGCGCGCGATCGCCACGCGGACCGCCCTGCTCGACCGGCTTGCCGCCAGCGGCGAAACCGTTGTCGGGTTTCACCTGCCGGATGGCGGCCTCGGGTCCATCGCGCGGGACGGCGACGGCTACCTGTTCGAGACCGCGTGATATCCGGTCACTGGGCGGCGCGTGGGAGCCGGGCCAACTGGCACTGTTCCCAGAGCGCGCCCAGCGCGTCGAGCAGAGCCGCCACGTCGGTCTCCGAGTGAACCGGCGACGGCGTGATGCGCAGACGCTCGGTCCCCTTGGGCACGGTGGGATAGTTGATCGGCTGGATGTAGATCCCGTGGTGCGCCATCAGCAGGTCGGAGATATAGCGACACTTCAAAGGGTCACCGACCATGACCGGAACGATGTGAGACGGGTTGTCGACATGCGGGATGCCCAGCCGGTCGAGCCCCGCCCGCACCGTGGCGACCCGAACGGCGTGCGCCTCCCGCTCCGCTGTCGAGGTCTTCAGGTGGCACACGCTGGCCAGCGCTCCGGCCGCCACGGCAGGTGGCAAGGCGGTCGTGAAGATGAACCCGCTGGCAAAGGACCGGACGAAGTCGATCAACGGCGCCGATGCGGCGATATAGCCGCCCATGACGCCGAAGGCCTTGCCGAGCGTGCCCTCGATGATCGTCAGGCGGTCCATGAGGCCCTCCCGCTCGGCGACACCGCCACCGCGTGCACCGTAGAGCCCGACGGCATGGACCTCGTCGAGATAGGTCATCGCGCCGTAGCGCTCGGCGAGATCGCAGATCTCGGCGATCGGGGCGATATCACCGTCCATCGAGTAGACACTCTCGAACGCGATGAGCTTCGGGGTTTCGTCGGGCAGCGCGGACAGCTGACGCTCCAGATCGGAAAGATCGTTGTGCGCCCAGATCCGCTTTTCGGCGCCCGAGTGGCGGATCCCCTCGATCATGCTGGCGTGGTTGAGCGCGTCCGACAGGATCACGAGACCGGGGATGCGCGCGCCGAGCGTACCGAGCGCGGACCAGTTCGCGACGTAGCCGCTCGTGAACAGCAGGGCCGCCGCCTTGCCGTGCAGTTCCGCCAGTTCGGCCTCGAGCGCGACATGCGCGTGCGTGGTGCCGGAGATGTTGCGCGTACCGCCGGCCCCTGCCCCCGCGGTGTCGAGCGCGTCTCGCATCGCCGCGAGCACGGCAGGATGCTGGCCCATGCCGAGGTAGTCGTTCGAGCACCAGACGGTGACCTCGCGGTCGCCCTGCCCGCCCTCGTGGTGCGCCCGCGGAAACGCGCCGCAACGGCGTTCCAGGTCGGCAAAGCGGCGGTAGTTCCCCTCGTCCTTCAGGGCAGTCAGGGCGGCGTCGAAGAAGGCGTCCGGGGCAAACCTCATGTGCCGCCGGCCTCTGCCACGATCTGCGACAGAAGATCCTCGACCTGCTGCATCGGCCCGTCGGGATAGTCGCGGTGCAGGATCATCACCTCGCCCTCCCGCTCGGCCACGGTGATGCCGTAGGGGCAGTGAACGATGTTCATCGGATCCGCGGCCATCACCTCGCGGCTGACCACGGCGGAGCAGAAGATAAAGATGTCGGCCTCGGTGAACAGCATCTCCTCGCCGCCGACATCCTCGCTCGTGCGGTTGAGCATCTCGCCCACGTGGCTGGTGTAGTCGATGACGAGACCGCGGTTCACGATGGCGTTCTCGACGGCGAAACTCGCGTCTCCGAAACTTCCGTCGAAGGAATATGTGACCGCCTCCTGAGCGGTCGCGGATCCGGCCGCGCAGAGCGCGAGACCGAACGCGGCGGCGATGCAGCGCGTGACCATGCGATTGGCTCCCTTTCTAGGTGACCGCGGGCCGGAAGGCTCCGGCCCGCGACGGCATCAGCCGAACATGTCGGCCGTTATCGCGGCGTACCAGCCGACGCTTTCCTGGTAGGTCTGCGCGCGGGTCGCGTCGTCCTCGCCGGTTTCGCTGATGAACCCGCCGGAGGATGCGATCTTCTCCTCGGTCGCCTCGTAGGACGCGCCGACCTTCACCCCGTCCTCGGGCGCGATGAGCGACCAGCAGGTGTTCGAGAACCGCGCCGGGAACACGCGGCTGTCGGTCAACGCGCCGAGCACCGCATTGGCACAGACCTTGGCCTGGCTGTTGGCGGCATAGCCCGATTTCGGCATGTCGCCCTGGGCCGCCGCATCGCCGAGAATGTGAATCTCGGGATCCGACTTGGACGACATGTCCGCGGCGTTGACCGGGGCCCAGTCGCCGTCGGTCAGCCCGGCCTCGTGCACGATCCGTCCGGCGCGCTGCGCCGGGATCACGTTGCACACGTCGACGGACTCGACCTGCCCATCGATGTCGACGGTCATCTCGGCCGGGTTCACCGACACGTTCTCGCCGCCGAAATCGGGGCCGATGCGTTCGATCATGCCGCCGTAGTGGCGCTGCCATCCTTCCTCGAACAGCGCCTGCTTCGAGAAGTTGGCCTTCGGATCGACGATCAGGATCTTCGCGGTCGGGTTCACCTCGGTCAGGGCGTGGGCGACCATCGACACGCGCTCGTAGGGTCCGGGCGGGCAGCGGTACGGGTTGGGTGGCGCGACCATCGCGAAGGTGCCGCCCTCGGGCATCGCCAGGATCTGCGCCTTGAGCAACTCGGTCTGCGACCCGCCCTTGTAGGCGTGCGGCATCACGTTTTGCGCCGTTACGTCCCAGCCGGGCACGGCACCGTCCTTGAAATCGATCCCCGGCGACAGGATCAGCCGGTCGTAGGGAACCGACGCGCCCGAGGCGAGCTCGACGGTCTTGGCGTCACGGTCGACACCCACGGCCCAGTCGTGCACGACGTTGATGCCGTATTCCGCGGCCAGCGCCCCGTAGTCGTGGCCGAGGCTCTCCATCTCGCGGAAGCCGCCGATATAGAGGTTCGAGAAGAAGCAGGTGTAATACGTGCGCGTCGGCTCGATCAGGGTCACGTTGACCGCGCCGGCCGAATCCTTGGCGATGTAACGCGCCGCGGTCGCGCCGCCGGCGCCGCCTCCGACGACCACCACCCGGGGGGCTCCCTGCGCCATGACCGTCGGCGCCGCGAGTGCCGCGCTGCTGGCGGCGATGCCGCCCAGCACGCTCCGTCTGTTGAAGTGCATGTCAGTCCTCCCTGGGTGCGCGGGCCCGCTATTCGGCCTCGCTGAAATACTTGGCGAGCGCGGCGATCTCCTCCTCGCCGAGCCGCTTCGCGATCTGCTCCATGACCTGATGCTCGCGTTCGCCGATCCGGTAATCGACCAGCGCGCCCACGATGTAGCTCTCCGGCAGCATGTGGATCTGCGGGATACCACCTTCCGGGTTGGGCGCGTGGCACGCCGTGCACTCGGACGCGAGGTAGGCGCCGTAGTCGCTGTCGGCCTCGATCGCCATGATCTGCGCGACCTCGGGATGGGTCAGATCGTTCGCCGCGTGCGCGGCGCCGGCGAGGGCCAGCGCCGCACTGGCGGGGAAGAGGGCGCGTTGGATCATTCCGTGCCCTCGGCCTCGATATACGCAGTCACCGCGGCGATCTCGTCCGCGCTGCGCAAACCGGCGAACGACATCTTCGTGCCTTGGTAGGTGCCGCGCGGATCCGACAGGAACTCGGCCAGATGCGCCTCGGTCCAGACCACGCCCTCCGCGGCGGCATCCGCGAACACGCCGGAATAGCTGTACCCATCGAGACCGCCCACAGTCCGGCCGATCAGGCCATTGAGTTGCGGACCCACGCGGTTCGCCGCGCCGTCGCCGACCTGGTGGCAGGCCTGGCACTTGCGGAAGACGGCGGCCCCGGCCTCCACGAGGGCCGGGTCGGCCGCGGCGGTCTGTGTTGCCCCGGCATCCGGCGCCTCTGACGCGGCGTCCGCGGTTTCCGCCACCCCGGTCTCGGGCGCGGCGGCTGCTGGCGCGCTGGCGTCCTCTTGGCCGCCACCGTCCATGGCCTCGTCCATCGTCGGAGTTTGCGTCGGGTCGGTGCCCTCGCCCCCGCCCGCATCGGGTGTCACGTCGAGGACGCGGGCCCGCGCGGTGATCTGCACGTCCTCCTTGCAGTTCTCCATGCAGACTTCGCCCGAGAACGCAGTCAGCTCGGTGTCGGGCCGGTCGTCCATGAAGAAGTTGCCGGCGTTCGGCATTTCGACATCCGCGAAGCTGCTCGACGACAGGACAAAGTCGTCCTCCACCAATTCGTTGAGGTAGAGAATGTAGGCGGTGATGGCGTAGACTTCGTCGTCGGAGAGCGTCTGCGCGGCGCCGAACGGCATCGCGCGGTGCACGTAGTCCCAGACCGTCGAGAGGTAGGGCCAGTAGGAGCCGACCGTCTTGACCGGGTCGTCGCTCGTCAGCGTGCCCATGCCGAGCGCGAGCTGCGGCCAGCGGCCCGCGCCTTCGCCAAAGTCGCCGTGGCACGTGGCGCATTGCGCGACGTAGAGTTCTTCGCCGGTCCAGACGTCGCCTTCGCCTTCGGGCAGTCCCTGTCCGTCGGGCCGGATGTCGATGTCCCAGGCCGCGACCTCTTCCTCCAACGCCGCGCGTCCGAGGCCGTAGCCGCCATCGCGCGAAGGCGCCGCGGCCTGGTGACGCGATGCACCATCCGCCGCCTCCATCGCATCCGAACCGTCGGCGACCTTTTCCATGTCCGCGGGCTCGGGAACCGACGGCGCACCATCGGCGGCATCGACCGAGGCGCCGGCCGCGCTTTGGGCGTGGGCCGCGCTCACCCCGAAGCCGACCGCCGGAGTTTCGGCAACGAACTGGTCGGCGAAGACGTATGCGCCGCCCAGCAGGACGGCGATGCCGCCGAAAGTGGGCGCATAGATCTTAAGAGGAGACTTCGACATTCTCGGCGACCCCCTGCTCGTTCACGGCCCAGGTCTGGATGCCGTTGTTGTGGTAGATCGAGTTCTCGCCGCGGACCTCGCGCAGCATGTCCTTTGTCGGTTGAACATACCCGGTGCTGTCATGCGCGCGGCTCTGCAGCAGAAGCGGGCGGCCGTCCCAGTCGAACTCGTAGTAGAAACGGTGCATCGACTTGTCGAAGCTCGGCCCGGACATGCGTGCCCGCGCCCATGTCGCGCCACCGTCGAGCGTGACGTCCACCCGAGGGATCGTGCCGCGGCCCGACCACGCGATCCCCGTGAGGACGGTCGGCCCCGGCCCATGAGTGATGGGCGCTTGCGGGCTGGGATTGGTGATGACGGATTTGGCGTCCATCTCCCACGTGAAGCGACGCGCCTGCCCGTCGGGCAAGAGGTCGGTGTATTTCGATGTCTCCTCGCGGTGGTGCCAGGGCTGATCGCCGATCTCGATCCGGCGCAGCCACTTCACCCACATGTTGCCTTCCCACCCCGGCACCACGAGCCGGACGGGGTAGCCTTGCTCTGGGCGGAGCGCTTCTCCGTTCATCTTGAAGGCGACGAGGCAGTCGTCGAGCGCCTTCTCGAGCGGGATGGACCGCGTCATGGCGGACGCGTCGGCGCCTTCCGGCAGGATCCACTTGCCTGCGGTCTTTATCCCCGCCTCTTCGAGAAGCAGGCGCAGCGGCACGCCGGTATACATCACATTGTGGATCATGCCGTGGGTGAACTGGCAGCCGTTGAGCTGCGCGCCACGCCATTCCATGCCCGAGTTGGCCGCGCATTCGAGAAAGTACGCGTGGTTTTCGCGCGGGAAGCGCTTGAGATCATCCAGCGTGAAGACGAGCGGGGTGTCCACGAGGCCGTTGATCATCAGCCGGTAGGCGCCGGGATCGATCTCCGCGATGCCACCGTGGTGGCGCTCGAAACACAGCCCGTTCGGCGTGATGATCCCGTCCAGCTCGTGCAGCGGCGTGAAGTTGACCGACGAAACCGGGTCCGCGGTCAGCCACGGCACGTCGCGGCGCACCACGTGCGCCTCGTGCTCGGACGGCATGCCGTAGGGCCGCGCATCGACGCCCTCGCCGAGGTATTGCTGCCAGGGTTGCAACTCGGTGATCGCGGGATCGGGCGCGGCCTGGGCGGCCACCCGGCCGCCGACGAGAGCACCCGCCCCGGAGATCGCGGCGCCGCGCAGGAAGCTGCGTCGGGAGGTGTCGGTCATGTCTGGTCATCCTCCGTGTGTCGGGACCGCGCCTGTGCACGGCTTGATTGGTGCGACGCCCGGGCCGAGGTGAATCGCGCGCTGTCCGTTTGACCGCTCATCCGGTCACCACATCGACGCTGTCGTTCGGCTCCAGGCTCACGGTGCCGAGCCGCCTGATGTGGCTCTCGACCACCTCCCAGATCGGCGGCCCCTCGGTGCCTTCGTTCACGCTGGCCCACCCGGCCACGACGTAGGATGTCGCGGGGTCGATCGGCGCGCCGGTGCGCAGAAGCGTCATCTCCGAGATGCGCGCGCCCTGCGGTTTCGAGATATCGATCCGGTAGCCCAGCCCGCCCACGCGAACCATGTCGCCGCCCTGCTGGTAATAGGGGTCGGGGTTGAAGAGATTGTCGGCGACGTCCTCCATCACCGTGTGCAGGAACTCGCCCGTCATCTCCGTGCGGTAGGCTTCGGGATAGCTCATCGCGGTGACGTTGAAGACGTCCTCGCGGGTGATCTGCTGACCCGGGATCAGCGAGGCGCCCCAGCGGAACCCCGGCGACAGTGCGATGTCTGCCTCGCGCTCGGAGATGAGCGCGTTGCAGATCAGGTCGTCCCACGTGCCGTTGAAATTGCCGCGGCGGTAAAGCAGCGACGACGTCTCGCCGAGCACCTCGCTCATCTCTTCCGCGAACGGCGCGCGCGTTTCCTCGACGAGCGCGGCCATCTCGGGATCCGGTGCAATCACGTCCGAGAAGATCGGGATCAGCCGGTGCTCGATCCCTTTCACACCCGAGCCGTCCAGATCGAGATCGACGCGGCTGACGAACTTGCCGTGGCTGCCGGACGCGATGAGGGCCGTCTTGCCCACCATCACCGGCTCGGGAATTGCGTCGTGCGTGTGCCCCGTCAGAATGACGTCGATCCCGGGAATGTCGGCCGCGAGCTTGCGGTCGACATCGAAGCCGTTGTGCGACAGAAGCACGACCGCGGCCGCGCCCTGATCGCGCGCGGACTGGACGACCTCGGCCATCCGCTCTTGCCGGATTCCGAAGGACAGTTCGGGGAACATCCAGCCCGGGTTGGCGATCGGCATGTAGGGAAACGCCTGGCCGATCACGGCGATCTGGTGCCCGCCCCGCTCGAACATCTGCATCGGCTCGAACGCGGGCTCGTCCCATTCGGCGTCGAAGATGTTGGCGCCGAGGAAGGCGGGATCGAGCTCGCCTTCGACAATGTCTCGGACGCGCTCGGAGCCGAGGGTGAATTCCCAATGGGCCGTCATCGCGTCGGTCCCGAGCGCGTTGAAGAGGCGCACCATGTCCGCCCCTTGCGTGCGCAGGGCCGGGAGAGAGCCCTGCCACGTATCGCCGCCGTCGAGGACAAGCGCCTCGGGCCGGTCGCCCTTGATCGCCTTGACGACCGTGGCGATCCGGTCGAGCCCGCCCATCCGGCCGTAGGCCTTCGCGAGCGAGACGAAATCGTCGTGCGTCAGCGCGTAGTCCCGCGCGCTGCCGGCCTCGATCCCGAATGCCGAGCGAAACGCATCGCCGGTGATATGCGGCGGCTTGCCGTTTACCGCACCGACGCCGAGATTGATCTCGGGCTCGCGGAAGTAGATCGGCTGGGTCTGCGCGTGGATGTCCGTGATGTGGACCAGCGAGACGGTCCCGCTGCCCGGCCCTCCGATCAGGTCCTCCTGCGTCAGGCTCTGCTGTGCGGCGAGGCGGGCCCATTGGCCGAACCCGGACGCGCCGACGAGCGCCGAAGCGGCCAGTCCGGCCTGGAGAAAGTGGCGGCGTGCGATCATCGTCTCATCACAATCATATTTGTGAATTATTAAGGCGACAGAGGCCCCCGCGCGTGTGCGGAGGCCGGGAAAGGTTCAGTTGCGGACGGCCGGGCCCTCGACCGAAAGGCCGTTGCCGCGCGAGGCGACGTAGAGTTCCAGCGCCACGAATTCGGGCGACCCGGGCGAGAACGTCTCGGCCATGGTATCGCGCACACAGCCTTTGAAGCGGCCATGCACCGAATTGAGCTTCGCATTCTTCAGGCGGTAGGTCGGGAAGCCGTTGACCTGACCCTGGCTGAGGTGATCGGCCCGGATCATGTTGTCGTAGTTGTCCTCGTGACAGTTCGCGCAGGACAGTTCGAGCAGACCGTAGCGAGTGTAGTAGATTTCCTTGCCGCGCTCCCACGTCTCGGCGGCGGGTCCGTCGATGGCGACGTTGACCGCCTCCCCGCGCGATACGAAGGACATGAGCGCGGACATGTTGATCATGTCGGTCTTGTCGTAGTCCCAGGCCTCCGCACCGGCGCGATCGGTGATGCATTCGTTGATCTGCATCTCGATCGTCTGAACTTCGCCGGCGGACTCGTCGAACTTGGGATAGACCGCCCGGACGCCCGCCAGCTCTTCCGGCGCCTCGTGGCACGAGGCGCAGCTTTCGCCATTGCCGAGGTCGCTGGAGAACTTGGCGCGCGCCGCCTCGACGCCGAGTGTCGCGGGATTGTCGAAGTCGTCCATCTGCATGGTCTGCGTCTCGGGCGACCGGAAGGTCCATCCGGACCGGATCGTGGAGAGGTTCTCCAGATGCGCGGGGGCGTCGGCCTCGGTGACGATCTCGATCTCGCCGTTGATGACGAGGCTGCGCTCTGCAGGGTCTTCCTGCGCGGTCAGCATCGCCGGGCCGCAGATTATCAGGGCCGAGGCGGCGCAGCCGCCCAGCCAAAAGGATCTCGACATCGGTAGCTCCTCCCTTCGCTGCCGTGGATCGGGCTCAGCCCACCGTGATCTCTTTGGACTCCTCGTAGACGGAGCCGTCATCGTCGTACCAGGTGAAGGACATCGTCCCGCTTTCGGGGATCTTCGCCTGGAACTCGAAGTACGGGTTCGTGGAGATGGCGGGCTCCATCGTCACGTCGATCACCGTCTCGCCGTTGAAAGCGGCCACGAAGCGGTTGATGATCGAACGCGGGATCGTGTTGCCGGCGTCGTCCTTGCGCTGGCCGGATTCCATCTGGTGGCTGATCAGCGTCTTGATCGTCACGGTCTCGCCGGCCGAAGCGGACGAGGGGACGCGGACGCGGGGTGTCACATTCTCTGCCATGGTCTCTCTCCTCTGTTCGCTGGCGTCAGCCGCCGCAGCCGCCGATGGTGACCTTCACTTCCTGGCGGGCTTCCACGAAGGAGCCGTCGGACATCTTGGCCACCGCCACGACATCCTGCGTTCCGGCAAGCCGGATTCGGGTGGACGCGACATGCGATCCGGCCAGCGGTCCGAAGTGGAACGTGGCGACATCGGGGTTCGGGTTGCCGGCGGCGAGGATCAGCACGGCCTCCGCCCCCGGCGCATCGATCTCGATCGGGACGGTGTTGCCGTTCTCCGCGATTTCGGGCGCGGTCAGGGTCAGATCGCCCTGCCCCGTGGCGGCACCGCCGGTGAATTCGGCGATCGCGTCCTCCGTCGCGGCGAACGCGAACTTGGGCAGCACGAAGGTTGCGGCAAAGGCGCCGAGCCCGATCGTCAGGGTCTCTCTGCGGGACAATGTCATCGGAGCGTGCTCCTTTCTGGGTATCATTCTGGATAGGTGTCGAGCGTCATCAGGAACGCGACGAGATCCTCGACGTCCTGCGCGCTCAGGATCGGCGCAAGGTCGCCCGTGGCGGCCTCGCCGGTGTAGGCGTCGCCAGGCCGCACGTAAGGGCCGGTGTGATAGAAGGCCGGCATGATCGTGCCCGGGAACGTCTTCTTGGCATTGGCGACGATCCCGCGGATCTGCGCCTCGTCCCAGCGCTCGGCCACACCATCGAGCGGCGGACCGACCTCGCCATGAAACGGCAATTCGCTGAGAGCGGACACCTGGTGGCAGGCGATGCAATTGCCGGAGCCCTTGTTCATCAGGGCCTTGCCGTTCTCGATGTCGCCCGGCGTATCGCTGAGCGGCTCGGCGATGCCACCCAATTCGGTGTAGCTGACGTCGGTCGGCGCAACGGCATCTGCGGCCCAGAGGGGCACTGCGGACGCGATGGCGAGAAGCGCCGCGCTTGCGGCGCGTCGTTCAATGCGGGTCATGTCTCCTCCCTTTGGGCCCTCCAAGCCCTGTAGACGATGGTAGACTCACCAATTCCGCGGAAGCAACATAATAATCATGGATGTGAATATTTTTATTCGATGACCCCATCCTCGGCGAGACGGCGCGCGTGATACTTCTGGAACGGCTCGTCGCCGGCATAGGCGCCTTCGGATACGAACCGCAGGAGGTTACGCGTGGTGTGCGCGCCGAACGCCCCCGGCATCGTCGCCACCGACGCTTCCTGCGCCGTCGCGTCTGGGCCCGGCGCGTCGGGGAAGAACATGAGCGTCGGCGTGAACATCAGGCCCCACCGCCGCACCATGTCCTTTTCCGGCATCGCGGTGCCATCGAAATCGACCACTTCGCGATCGCCGAACATGTTCAGCTGAACCACGAAGAACTCTTCCCGAAGCGCCTGCTCGATTTCGGGCTCGGTAAACACGGTCTCGTGCATCCGGTCGCAGTAGATGCAGCCGCGCTGCTCCACGATGACCATGAGAGTGCGGTCGTCCGCAGCCGCCTCGGCCTGATCCTCCCGCATGTCGAGGAACGTGTCGCGGAGCCACGCGGGCTTGTGCAGGCCGTCGTCGCCGACCGGGACCTCGGCCGTCGCCGGAGCGGCGAGCGCCGCGGCGGTGAGAGCGAGAAACGTGCGTCGAAACATCGGTTCGGTCCTTTCTGTCGGGGTCAGCCGTAGCGCGAGAAGACGGGAAACGTGTCCAGCATCCACTGCGCGATGAGGTTCACGGAGTTGGTCGCGATGAGCAGACCGAAGACCACGAGCATCCCGCCCGTGACCTTCTCGACGGTGCCGAGGTGGCGGCGGAACCGGGCCATGAAACGCTGGAATGGCCCGACGAACGCCGCCGCGAGCACAAAGGGCGCCGTCATCCCGATACCGTAGGCAAAGAGCAGCCACGCCCCCTGCCCTGCGGTCTCTGTTCCTGCCGCGGCAAAGAGGATCGCCGCGAGGACCGGCCCGACGCAGGGCGTCCAGCCGAACGCGAAGGCGAGCCCGAGCACGAAGGCCATCGGTAGCGATAGCGCGTTCACGTCACCGGGCTCCGCGCGAAACTGCCGATAGAGGACACCGATCTTCAGCACGCCGAGGAAATGCAGGCCCATCGCGATGATCAGCGCCGCGGCGATCCAGCGGAGCACGTCGAACCACTCGCGGACCACCTGCCCCGCAAAGCTCGCGGACGCGCCGAGCGCGACGAACACCACGATGATCCCGAGCGAGAAGAGGATCGCTGGCAGAACCGCCGGGCGCGCCGCGACCGTTCCGCCGGGCGCGCCGCCGGGCGCGCCGGCCTCGGCGCGCTCTGCCCCGGCCCCTGCGAGATAGCCAAGATAGAACGGTACGATGGGCAGAATGCAGGGCGACAGGAATGACAGCAGACCGGCCAGCGCGGCGCCGCCGAGCGTGACTTCGAACAATTCGCGACTCCTCCCTTGCCGCAACGAGTTTATATATTATTATTCGTGAATAATACTTGGTCAATCGGGCCGTTCAAATCATGCACACATCTCTCGCCGCCCTCGCCGCCGCCGTCGCGATCGCGTTTCCCGGTGCCGGCCTGGCGGACATATCGCTCGTCATGGTCGAGGAAGATGGTTGCATCTGGTGCGCGCGCTGGGATGCCGAGGTCGGTGACGCCTACGCCAAGACGGAGCTCGGCCGCCGCGCGCCGCTCCGCCGGATCGATATCCGAGATCCTTTGCCCGACGACCTCGAATTCGCATCGCCGCCGCGCCTGACACCGACGTTCGTGCTCGTGGACGACGGGCAGGAACTCCACAGGATCGAAGGTTATCCCGGCGAGCACTTTTTCTGGCCGATGCTCGAGCGTATGTTGACAGAGGCGGCGCCGTCGGGTCCTGACGGCGATACCGCGCACGGCGCGCCTCTGACCGAGGAAGCGACGCCGTAAACCTGCAATGCCCGAACGGCGTCACGGAGACCACGTCCATCGCCCCCCCGAATTCCCTGCCACGGTTCGATGAGGACATGTCCGACGAGGATCTCGATCGGATGATGGCGCAGGCCCGCGAAGCGGCCGACTTCCTCAAGACGCTTGGCCACGAGGGCCGGCTGATGATCCTGTGCCACCTCGCCACGGGCGAGAAGTCGGTTGGCGAGCTCGAGCGCATGCTGTCGGCCCGGCAGGCCGCTGTGTCTCAGCAGCTGACCCGGCTCCGGCTCGAGGGGCTGGTCCAGCCCCGGCGCGAGGGCAAGACGATCTATTACAGCTTGACCGACGAAAGACCCCGCCGGATGATGGAACTCGTCTACGAGCTGTTCTGCAAGGACGGCTGAGACGGGCCCGGAGCGTCCGGCAACGACCGGCGCAGCCTCTCCGGGCGGGGAGGAAACATGCTGGACTTCGTGTCAGGAAGCGCCGCGAGCGTTATCATCGGTGTGTTCGGCGGCCTGCTTTTGGGCCTTGCCACGCGCCTCGGCAGGTTTTGCACGCTCGGCGCAATCGAGGATCTTCACCTGGCCGGAGACACGACGCGCATACGCATGTGGGGCGTCGCACTCGGCGCGTCGATCCTGCTGGTGCACCTGTGCATGGCACTTGGATGGCTCGATGCCGGCGCGTCGCAATACCTGACGCTTGCCCCGGACGTCGCCGCCGCGGCGATCGGCGGGCTCACCTTCGGGGTCGGCATGGCGCTGGCCGGGAATTGCGGACTCGGCGCGCTGGCGCGGCTCGGAAGCGGGGAAATCCGCTCCTTCGTCATCGTCGTCGTCATGGGCCTGGCCGCGCTCGCCACCCTCTCGGGTCCGCTCGCGCCGGCTCGTGTCGCGCTCTTTCCGCAGGACGTCGCCAGCGAACCGGCAAGCCTTGCGCACGGCCTCGGTAGCGCGTTCGGCGTGCCAGCATCGGTCATCGGCGCTGGCCTCGGCCTCGCGCTCCTGGCCGTGTCGCTGCGCGGCGCGTCCCGCCGCGCGCTCTGGGGCCTGCCCGTCGCCCTTGCCATCGTGTCCGGCTTCGTGGGCACCACGCTCGTCGCCGCGCAGAGCTTCGATATCGTGCCCGTCCGGTCTCACACGTTCTCGGCTCCGCTCGGCGAAACGATGGTCTGGCTGATGCTGTCGAGCGGCGTCGCCCCCGGCTTCGGGGTAGGCTCGGTTCTCGGCGTTCTCGCGGGAGCCTGCGCCGGCAGCCTGATCCGCGGCGTCTTTCGGTGGGAAGCCTGCGACGATCACCGCGAGCTTCGCAGGCAGATCGGCGGCGCGGTCCTGATGGGGGTCGGCGCCGTCATCGCCGTGGGCTGCAGCGTCGGCCAGGGCCTGTCGGCCTTCGCGCTGCTCGCCTACACCGCCCCGATCACGCTGACCTGCATCTGGCTCGGCGGCGTCGTCGGCCTGAAGCTGATGATCGAGGGCCGCGCCGGTTTTTTCCGGGCCTGATCCCACGCAGGCCTACCGGCCCCTGGGAGCTCTGTCAGGGAGACGCGCGCGACATGCGACGCCAGCATGTCTATGGTCACCCGAGTGGCGCGCCGATTTGACATGCCGCACCCGAGGGAGGCTGGCTGCGTGGCGATGACGCGAACGAAGACGCGCCTCCGCTGCGCGCCCCGGGATGGGTCACCGAGGGCGCGATCAGCCGCGAAGATGGGCGCGACCACGCCAGCACGCTACACTGAGGAAAAATTGGCCAAGATCGTCGCGGCCTGAGACGCTGCGCGCATCGAGAACACTGGGACAGACATCATGAGCAAGAGACTCGAGGATCGCGTCGCGATCGTCACCGGCGCCGGTCACGGGATCGGCAAGGCCTACGCGCGCGAACTTGCCCTCAACGGCGCAAAGGTGGTGATCGCCGAACTCGACGAACGCGCAGCGCTCAAGGTGGCAGAGGATCTTGCTGCGGACGGCCACGAAACTCTGGGCCTCAAGGTCGATGTCAGTTCGGCTGCGGATCTCGATACCATGGCCACGCAGACGATCGAACGGTTTGGGCGCATCGACATCCTCGTCAACAACGCAGCCATCTTCTCGACGGTGCCGATGTCTCGCGCGGGCTTCGACACGATCGAGGAGGACGAGTGGGACGCGATGATGCGTGTCAACGTGAAGGGCCCCTGGCTCGCCAGCCGGGCAGTCATTCCGCACATGCGCGCACGGAACTACGGCAAGATCATCAATATCAGTTCCGGAACTGCCCTGAAGGGCGCACCGACGCGGATCCACTACGTCACCTCGAAAGCCGGAATCCTGGGCTTCACCAAGACGCTCGCCAAAGAGGTCGGCGACGCGAATATCTGCGTCAACTGCGTCGCGCCGGGCAACACGCTGGCCGAGGAAAACCCCGACGATTCCGTCGTCGCGATGCGCGAAAAGGCAAAGGGGGCGCGCGCGTTGAAACGCGTTCAGACGCCGGAAGACCTGACCGGAGCCATCGTGTTCTTCGCGTCGTCGGAAAGCGATTTCATCACCGGCCAGACACTGGTCGTCGACGGCGGATCACACATGCACTGAGCGAGCGCACCTGAATGTCCTGAATGCCCGCACCCCTGTAGAGAATGACGCTGACGGATCGCGCTCATCGGTGTGACCGCGATCTCGGCTCGGCCTTTCGTCACCTGACGGCAGCTCACTCACGAGCGGAGCTATTCACTTCGCAATGACGTCTCCACGCATCGGAGATTTCGCCACCCGTCGCCATCCAGACATCGCTGTGACCGGAGATATGCGCGAGCGCTTCGGAGAGGGCCGTTATTCTGTGCGGCACCCCGGAAACATATGGATGAAGCGCGATCGCCATGACCCGACCACTGTCCCCACCCTCTTCGTAGAGCACGTCGAACTGGCGGCAGATCATGTCGCGGAACGTGTCGGCCGTGTGGTGAAAACGCTCGAAGACGGGTTTGTCGTTGATCTGCGTCGAGTACGGGATCGATGTCATCCGGCGCCCCCTCGGGAGGGTCATGGTGTAGGGCTGGTCATCGTTGACCCAGTCGGCGACATACTGCACCCCTTCGTCCGCCAGATGCTCGAGGGTCGACCACGTCTCCTGCAAGCCGGCCCCGAGCCAACCTTTCGGACGAATTCCGGTCGCCGCCGCGATCGTACTCAGCGTATCCGCGATGACCGTCCGTTCCGCGCCCGGCGGAACGGCGTTGAGGCGGGTCGTGTTCGACTGGTTGTGGCCCATGAATTCCCAGTTTCGCGCCAACGCTTCGCGGATGATGTGGGGATGGTTTTCGCAGACATCGCTGTTGAGCGCCGCGGTTGCCCGAACCCCGAAACGGTCGAGAACCTTCATCAATCGGAAAATCCCGACGCGATTGCCGTAATCCCGTGCCGCCCACTCCGGAACGTTCGGAACCGGAGCTTTCCCACCCCTCTCGGACGGGATCGGGGCATCGAGCGCGAAGAACTCGATGTTGGGGATCACCCAAAGCGCGACACGGGCGCCACCGGGCAGCGACCACCTTGGACGATCGAAGATCGGAGAATACTCGAACGGCCCGTAGGACGATGGTTGCATCGGTCATTCTCCCGCGTACCGCGCCGCCAGCGTCCCGCGACCTGAGCACCTCCGCAGCGTGTCTGGCACTCGGCAGCAGACACGTGCGTCAACCCACTGCTTCGGCGGCACGAGAGAGCCGGAACTCTGCTATGACATAATCTCGGCCCGGTGGCTGGCCAGCGTGTCTCGACCACTCGGCCGCGCCGGGCGCTGCGAAATTGGCATGCGTTCATTCGTCGGATAGCCAAATGCGCGACCTTGAAAGGGTCATTGTGTTCGGCGGGTGAAATCGTGGCTGACCAATCGCTTGCGGACCGTAGGCAGATGGTTGGCGTCGTGCGGCTCTGCTGGGAGTACAGGATATTGGATAACGCGATGGCAGGCCTCGGCCGGCTGCCTCGGCAAGAGCGGGTCACGCCACGTCGTGATCGTGCGCCTCTGGCCACGCAGGCTCGGCGTCGGGTCCGGAGAACTCACATGGTCTGGTCGCAAACGACCCAGCGACTGCTAGGTAAGTTTGCCTGAAGGACGGATCTTGGCCTCATGTCGATCCGCGGGGGACAGTGCGGAAGATGCCGGGCCTACGATCCGAGGCGGAGCTGGTTTGATGACCACCAGAAGAGCAAGCATTGGCACGGCGCGATGTGGATGTATCGCCGACGGCGTTCAGCCCGGTGGCATTCGTCAAGACGCGAACGCATGGAACGCGGCCGCTGGAATGACTGAAGCAACGCTGTGCAGACCGGAAGATGAAGCGACGATCATGACCCGGCACGGTCAGCGCGCATGAATGCCAAGTCGAGCCAAACGACACTCCGGGACACCGTTCTGACCCACGGCGTCGTCAGTGCCGACCCCGAGGATCTTCTCCGCGGCACAGGTTGGCGCGTTCCCTTGGCCATTTCTCGCGAGGCGGCATTGCGACTCTGGAGCGACGATGCGTTCGGACTGGCAGGCAACGTGGCCTTCCGCGCGCTGCTCGCGCTCTTCCCGTTCCTGATCTTCACCAGTTCGCTGACCGCTTTCATCGGTGACCGGACGATGGCCAACGACCTCATAGCATTCCTGATCGCGATCGTTCCGGCCGCACTCGTCGAACCCATCGTATCCGAGGTCGAACAGGTGATGACCGTCCAGCGCGGCGGCGTGCTCAGCATCGGTATCCTTCTCACGATCTGGTTCGCAATCGGCGGCGTCGACGGCGTGCGTGTTGGTCTCAACCGGGCCTACGGCATACGGGAGACGCGATCGGCTCTGGTGATGTACGGCACCGAGATCGTCGTGGTCGTCCTCGCCAGCATGGTGCTCGTGCTGGTCGGATACCTGCTCGTTCTCGCTCCGCGCGCGGGGTCGTGGCTCCACGTCCTCCTGCCCGGCTTTGACCCCTCGTCGGTGTCCGTCGATCTTGTCCGCTACCCCGCAGCGGCGTTCATACTGATCGCGGCGCTGTTCGCGGCACATGTCTTCCTGCCTGCGCGACGCACCCGCTTCTCCAGCATCTGGCCCGGCGTGGTGTTCACGGTTGCCGCTTGGTCGCTCCTCACGGCGCTTTTCTCCTTCTACCTTTCGAACATTGCCGACTACCGAAGCTATTACGCCGGCTTGGCAGGAATTATCGCGGCACTTTACTTCATGTATCTTGCAGCACTCGTTCTGATCTTCGGCGGTGAACTCAATCGAGCCGTCCGCATCCGGCGCCTGGCTAGAGCCCTGCGCCAATAGATGCGTTTCTTGTCGGCCGGACACTGCGCTTAGATGCAGCCTATTCCGCTTCAACCGGGCGAAGTCGGGAAACGGGCCTGCTTCGGACACCATGCGCCTCCAGCAAGCTCGGAAACCCCGCACGGTGGCACATCGCGGCGCTGCCTGTCCCGACAGCACCGCTGAGGAAGTGCTCTGCGCGAAGCCGCTCCCAGCGACGTGGATCAATTTGGGCGACCGGCCCTGACCGGATCTTCAGGTCCGTTTCAGTTTGCTGCAGCGCGGCCAGCAAAAAATCGGCCGCTCGCTGCGTTTTGGAGCCCGGGTAGCGGTTGCAGGCCAGCTATGCGCACGAAGCACCAATTCGCTGATCCGAGTGTTCTGGGACCCGTTTCTTCCCCCGGTTCGAGGTCGGGTCCGCGCCAACCGTCGCTGCGGACGTATCGCATCGCTTGCAGCAATGTCGCCATCCTTTTGGGGGACGCCCGTGTCCACTCCGAAACATGACGACAATTCAGACCGTTACGGCCAACTGGCGAGGTTGGCGGAGGCTGAGGGATTCGAACCCTCGGACCCCGTGAAGGGTCAACGGTTTTCAAGACCGCCGCATTCGACCGCTCTGCCAAGCCTCCAATCCGGACGGGGTAGTCGGCTGCGCGCGATTCGGGAAGACGGTCGCGAAAATGCACGGCCGCCGCGCAACGGGCTTCCCTTGATGCCGGGTTCCCGCTACCATCGCCGCAGCGTCAAGAGGCAGGCGCACCCGCGCGCGACCAGCAGACCGGACAACCGGCAGTGCGAGCGGACCGAGAGACAGGCAAGGGCGAGCAGATCAGATGCATTCTTGGGACCGATCCCGTCGGACACGCGGCCGCGCAGGCGTTGCAGTCCTCGCGCTCACGCTCGGGCTCGCAGGCTGCGACAGCGCCTCGATGCCGGGCTTCCTTAAACCAAAGGCCGGCAACGGGGACGAGGCGGCAACGCTCGACGCCGGCGGCGCACGCGGCGGCCGGCTGGTCGAACGCGACATCGAGGCCCCGGAGGTCTTCCAGGCGACGACGCGCGGGCTCTGGGACGGGCGGCCGTCGCTCGGCGGCGTCTGGGTCGCCCACCCGGAGGTCAAGGAGCCCGAACGCGTCATCATCCGCAACCAGGAGAACGGCCAGTTCGTGATTGGCGCGCTGTTCAAGCGCGAGCGCGAAACGCCGGGCCCGGCGCTGCAGGTGTCCTCAGACGCCGCCGCGGCGATCGGGATGCTGGCTGGCCAGCCGGCCGAGCTCAACGTCGTGGCGTTGCGGCGCGAAGAGGTGAGCGCCCCGGGCGAGAGCATGCCGATCGCCGCGAGCGATGCGGGCACGGCGGGCCTCGACGGCGCGGAGGATGTCGAGACCAGCGCGCTCGACCCGGTCGCCGCGTCGGCCGAAGCCGCCCTCGCCCCCGCCCCCCAGACGCCGCAGGCCGACGCGCCCGAGCAGGTGGCGGCCGCGTCGCCGGCGCCGGAGACGATCGAGGTCGCACCGCGCCCGAGTGGCGGCCTCGACAAGCCGTATCTGCAGATCGGCATCTTCAGTGTCGAACAGAACGCCGAGAACACGGCCGAGGCGATGCGGCAGGCCGGCATGGTCCCGACCGTCAAGAAGCAGAGCTCGAGCGGCAAGACGTTCTGGCGCGTGGTCGTGGGACCGGCGCAGTCCGCCTCCGAACGCGCGACGCTACTGAGCACGATCAAGGACAGCGGCTTCACCGACGCCTACGCCGTGACGAACTGAGCGGGCGCGCGATCGTGATGCCCCGAACCGGCGGGCGCGGACTCCCGGTCCGCGCCCGCCTGCGTTAGACGATAGGGTGCTGCCCGAAGGAGGAGCCATGCCGATTCTCAGATCCCTCGCCGCCGTGCTCATCGCCGGTCTCGCCTTCGCCCAGCCCGCGCAGGCCTTCGATACCAGCGCCCGGGCCGCCTACGTGCTCGACCAGAAGACCGGGACGGTGCTTCTGTCGAAAAACGCCGACGAGGCGTTGCCGCCGGCCTCGATGTCCAAGCTGATGACGCTCTACATGGCGTTCGAAGCCATCCGCGAGGGCCGGCTGTCGCTCGACGAGACCCTGCCGGTATCGAGCCACGCCGCCAGCTACGGCGGATCGACCATGTTCCTCGACACGACCGACCGCGTGAGCGTCGAGGACCTGCTGCGCGGGATCGTCGTGCTGTCGGGTAACGACGCCTGCGCCGTTCTCGCCGAGGCGCTGTCGCCCGACGGGACCGAGCGCGGCTTCGCCGAACTCATGACCCGGCGGGGGCAACAACTCGGTTTGACCAACTCGGTTTTCAAGAACTCGAACGGCTGGCCGGCCGAGGGGCACGTCATGTCGATGCGCGATCTCGCGCTGCTGGCGAACCACCTGATCGAGGATTTCCCCGACTTCTACCCGATGTTCGCCGAGCAGCGCTTCGAATTCGACGGACGCGCCCCGGCGAACGTGAATAACCGCAACCCGCTTCTCGGGCTCGGCATCGGCGCCGACGGCCTCAAGACGGGTCACACGCAGGCCGCCGGCTATGGCCTCGTGGGCTCGGCCCAGCAGGGCGATCGCCGGGTGATCTTCGCGTTGACCGGCCTCGACTCGACGCGCGCCCGTGCCGAGGAAAGCGAGGCGATCGTCAACTGGGCCTTCCGCCAGTTCGCGGAGAAGACGATCACCGAGGCCGGCAGCCGGATCGCCACTGCCGACGTCTTCATGGGCGCAAGCGAGTCCGTGGGGCTGGTCGCGCAGGAGGACGTGGCGCTTCTGGTGCCCGTCCTGACCGGCGCACCGCTCGAGGCCGAAGTCGTCTATACCGGCCCGCTGCAGGCGCCGATCGCCGAGGGCCAGCGCCTTGCCGAGCTCATCATCCGTCCCGAGGGCTTGCCAGAGCACCGTGTGCCGCTCGTCGCCGAAAGCGCGGTGTCTGGCGCGGGTTTCGTTAACCGGGTGATGACGGTCGCCGGCGTACTCCTGCGGAGGTTCGGGCCTTCTCCGCAGGACGTGATGTAATGAGCGATGGAAAGTACGGGGCATTCCTGACGTTCGAGGGTATCGACGGCAGCGGCAAGTCCACGCAGGCAAGACGGCTCGCTGACGCGCTGCGCCAATCCGGTCACGACGTCCTGCTGACGCGCGAACCGGGCGGCAGCCCCGGGGCGGAGGAGATCCGCTCCCTGCTTCTCCACGGCGAACCGGACCGCTGGTCGGCCGAAACCGAACTCCTGATGTTCACCGCCGCGCGCCGCGACCACGTGGAGCGGACGATCCAGCCCGCGCTCGAGGCCGGGAAGGTGGTCATTTGCGACCGGTTCGTCGATTCCACCCGCGTCTACCAGGGGATCACGCGCGGCGATCTGCGTGCGAAGGTCGACACCCTGCACGCGCTGATGATCGGGCTCGAGGCCGATCTGAGCTTCCTGATCGACATCAATCCCAATATCGCGCTGGCCCGCGCCACCCGTCGCATCGGCGCCGAGGCCCGGTTCGAGAGCTTCGGGATCGAACTGCAGGCGACCCTGCGTGCCGGATTCCTGAACCTTGCGAACCGCAGCCGGCGGTTTCGCGTCATCGCCGGCAACCGCTCGGAGGACGAAGTCCATGCCGACGTGGCGCGCATCGCCGAGACATGGCTGGGCCCGAACGGATGAGCGACAGCGCCCTGCCCGAGCCAGACCGCGTCGAAGGCGCCCCGCATCCGCGCGAGACCGAGCGGCTGATCGGCCAGGAGACGGCAGAGGCCGCGTTCCTGCGCGCAGTCGCCGGCGACCGCCTGCATCACGCGTGGCTGCTCATCGGGCCGGAGGGCGTGGGAAAGGCGACGCTGGCGTGGCGCATCGCGCGCTGGCTGATCGCGACGCCGCCGGAGACGGGCAACGGGCTGTTCGGCGCTCCGCCCCCGCCCGCGACGCTGGATGTCGACGCCGACCATCCCGTCGCGCGGCGGCTCCGCGCGATGTCCGAGCCGGGCCTGTTCCTTTTGCGCCGAGGCGCCAACGAGAAGGGCGACCGCCTCGCATCCGAGATCCGGGTTGCCGAGGTGCGCGAGCTGAAACGCCGCATGTCGCTGAGCGCCGCGGACGGCGGACGCAGGGTCATCCTCGTGGATTCCGCAGACGAGATGAATACGAACGCGGCGAACGCGCTGCTGAAGCTTCTGGAGGAGCCGCCGGCGAACACGGTGCTGCTGCTCGTCTGCCATCGACCGGCGCGGCTTCTGCCCACGATCCGGTCGCGGTGCAGAGAGGTGCGGCTGTCTCCGCTCGGCCCCGAAGACATGGCCGACGCGCTGGCGCAGGCCGGCGCCGCGGTGTCACCGCAGGACAGTGCGGCGCTGACCGAGCTGTCGGGCGGCTCTGTCGGCGCGGCGATGCGCCTGCTGACGCTTGGCGGACTCGACCTCTACGGCGCGCTCATGCAGGTGTTGGCCTCCCTGCCCGATCTCGATCGGCCGCGGGCCCTCGCGCTCGCGGATCGGGTGGCGGCGCGCGGACACGAGAGCGAGCTGGAACTGCTGCTGTCGTTGACCGATCTCGCGCTCGCCCGCCTCGCGCGGACCGGGGTCACGGGCACACCGCCCGACCGCCCCGCGCATCCGGAGGAACCGCGGCTGCTCGCCCGCCTCGCGCCCGACCCGCGCGCCGGCCGCGCCTGGGCCGAGATCGCGCAGAGCGCCGGAGAGCGCGCGCGCCGCGGCAGGGCAGTCAACATCGACGGGGCGGCGCTGGTCTTCGACATGCTCGCACGGATCCGCGAAACCGCGGCCGGGATCGCGGCCTGAGGCCCCGCGCAGCGGCGCGCCGCCTTGACCCTTTCCCAGCGATCCTAGATACCCGCTCCGACCCCGTGCGAGAGAGAGGACGCGGCCCGTGAGCGACGCTCTCATCACCGACAGCCATTGCCATCTCGACTTTCCCGACTTCGCCGATACGCGCGACGAGGTGATCGCCCGCGCACTCGACGCTGGCGTGCACCGGATGGTCACGATCTGCACGCGTCTGCGGAACGAACCCGCCGTGCGCGCGATCGCCGAGGCCAACGACCCCGTCTTCTACGCGGCCGGCACGCATCCTATGTCCGCTGCCGAGGAACCGATGGCGACCGTCGATGAGCTGGTCGCGCTGACGCAGCACCCGAAATTCGTGGCTATCGGCGAGACCGGGCTCGACTACCACTACACCGCCGAAAGCGCGGATGTTCAGAAACGCAGCCTCGAGATCCACATCGCCGCGGCGCAGGAAACCCAGCTGCCGCTCGTCATTCATGCGCGCGACGCGGATGACGACATGGCCGAAATCCTTGCGCGAAACTTCAAGTCGCGCCCCTATCCCTGCGTCATGCATTGCTTTTCATCAGGCGCGGCGCTGGCGCGGACGGCGCTCGACTGCGGCTTCTACCTGTCGATGTCGGGGATCGCGGCGTTCCCGAAATCGACAGAGCTTCGCGAGATCTTCGCCCTCGCGCCGCGCGACCGCATCCTCGTCGAGACGGACAGTCCGTACCTCGCGCCGCCGCCCTACCGCGGCAAGCGCAACGAGCCCTCCTACACCGTGCAAACCGCGCGTGTCGGCGCCGATCTGTTCGAGATGAGCTACGAGGCTTTCGCCGCGCAGACCGAGGCCAATTTCGATCGGCTCTTCGCCAAGGCCGCCCGCTGGGCCGAGGCCGCATGAGCGGGGAACTGCGATTCACCATTCTCGGCTGCGGCTCCTCCGGAGGCGTTCCGCGGCTCGGCGGCCTGTGGGGCGCGTGCGATCCGGACAACCCGCGCAACGCCCGCCGGCGCTGTTCCATCCTGATCGAGCGGGAGACCGAGGCAGGCACCACCACCGTGCTGATCGACACCTCGCCCGACTTGCGCGCGCAACTGCTCGACGCCGGCATCGGGCGGCTCGACGGCGTGGTCTACACCCACGCCCACGCCGACCACGTGCACGGGATCGACGACCTGCGGATGATCGTCTTCAACATGCGCCAGCGGCTTCGCGTCTGGGCGGACGAGCCGACGCGCGACGCGCTGTTCGAGCGGTTCGGCTACGCCTTCACCCAGCCCGAAGGCAGCCACTATCCGCCGATCCTCGACATGCACGAGATCGACGGCCCTGTCACGGTCGATGGCGCCGGTGGTGACGTCACGCTGACCCCGTTCCTTGTCCATCACGGCAGCATCGACGCGCTCGGGTTTCGGGTGAACGATGTCGCCTATCTCCCTGATGTAGCCGAGATTCCCGATGCCGCGTGGCCCACGCTGAAGGACCTTGACTGCTGGATCCTCGATGCGCTCCGGCGCGATCCGCACCCGACGCATGCGCACCTCGCGAAGTCGCTGGACTGGATCGAGGCCGCGGCCCCGCGTCGCGCAGTGCTGACCAACATGCACATCGATCTGGACTACGCGACGCTGGAGGCCGAGACGCCCGCACACGTGACGCCCGCCTATGACGGGCTGACGCTGCGGTTCCCGTTGTGAGCGGCGCCGCGACCGTCCGGCGGTCCTGATGCAGTCGCTTCTCGAGGTCATTCTCCCGGTCTTTCTGCTGATTGGTGCGGGCTACGCCGCGGTCTGGCGCGGGCTCTTTTCTCAGTCGGGGGTGGACGGCCTGATGGTCTTCACCCAGAATTTCGCGATCCCCTGCCTGCTGTTTCGCGCGATCTGGACTCTCGACCTCGGAACGAGCTTTCATCCTGCGCTTCTGACGAGCTACTACACGGGCTCGCTCGTCGGGTTCTCGCTCGGGCTTCTGGTCGCGCGCTACGCCTTCGCGCGGGACTGGGAGGACGCCGTCGCGGTCGGGTTCTGCTGTCTTTTTGCCAACTCGCTGCTGCTCGGCCTGCCCATCACAGAACGCGCCTACGGCACGGACGCGCTCGAGCCGAACTACGCGATCATCGCGATCCACTCGCCCATCTGCTACGGCATCGGGATCACCGCGATGGAGATCGCCCGGGCCCGCGGCACCGGCGCACGCGCGCTGCCCGGCAAGGTTCTGCGCGCGGTGTTCTCGAACGCGCTGGTGATCGGCATCGCACTCGGGGCGGCGTTCAACCTGCTGTCGCTCGGGCTGCCGGGCCCGGTCGAGGATGCGCTCGACATGCTGATCCGCACGGCACTGCCGGCTGCGCTGTTCGGATTGGGCGGCGTGCTCTACCGATACCGTCCCGACGGCGATTTTCGCATCATCTTCTTCGTCTGCGCCGTGACCCTCCTGTTGCACCCGGCGATCGCCTGGAGCCTCGGCACGGTCTTCGGCCTGTCGATCGGAGAGCTGCGCTCGGCCACGGTGACTGCCGCTATGGCGCCGGGCGTCAACGCGTATGTCTTCGCCAACATGTACGGGCGCGCGCGGCGGGTCGCCGCGTCCTCGGTTCTGCTGGCGACGGCGCTGTCGGTGGTAACGGTCTGGGGCTGGCTCTCGATCCTGCCCTGAGGGGCGTGACACGCGACACGACCCGCCTATCTGTCCTGCAACCCGCGGATCAGCGCGGACGGCCCCTCACCCAGTGACCAAGCCAGGTACGAAGGACCCTGACCATGTCGATCTACGAGGCCATCAAGGCCGACCACAAGACCCACCGAGACCTGCTCGCCCAGATCGCCGATACCGAAGGCGACTCCGAAGAACGCAGGAAGGCCTGGGCCGAGTTCTTCCGCGACGTGAAGAGCCACGCCGCCGCCGAGGAAGAGACCTTCTACTCTAAGCTCATGTCCAAGACCTGGGGTCAGGACGCGGCGCGCCACTCTGTCGAGGAGCACGCCGAGATGGACGACCTGATGGAGGAGCTGCAGGAGATGGACATGTCGAGCCCCGGCTGGCTCAACAAGTTCAACAAGCTCAAGCACGACTACGAACACCACATGGACGAGGAAGAGGACGAGGTGTTCGGCCGTGCCCGGGAAGTGATCCCCGAAGACGAGATTGACGGCTACGGGACGCGCTTCAAGGACCGCAAGGCCGAGGAACTGAAGCTCGTCGACAAGAAGCGTGCCGACCAGCTCGAGGACTGACACGGACTGTCCGGGCCGGGTGATCGGCAATCAATGATGAACGCGATCCGCCCTGCCGGCCCGGACGACGCCGACGAGATCGCCGCGCTGCACATGCAGGCGTGGCGCGAAACCGATACCGGCATCCTTCCCCCTGACGAGATCGCGCGCAATGGACTGAGCGCGCGCCGCGCCCTGTGGCGCCGTGTCCTCGGCGCAGGATAACGCGTGAACTGGCCCCCGTTTCGACAGGACACTTGGGCATAGCCATGGAGGCTTAGGCATATGCCTGAGCACGTGCTTATGTCTGAGATTGAGATCATCACCGATGGCGGCCGCCGACGCCGCTGGCCTGCCACGGAGAAGCTGCGGATCGTCGAGGAGACGTTGGAGGAGGGCGCCAGCATCTCGGTCGTCGCGCGCCGGAATGGCGTGGCTCCCAACCTGCTGTATCGTTGGCGTCGTCTGATGCTGGACGGAGGAGCAGTGGCCGTGTCCGAGGATGACGACGTGACCAGCAATCGTGCCGTGCGGCAGATGGAGGATCGCATCCGCGAGCTCGAGCGCCAGCTCGGCCGCAAGACGCTCGAGGTCGAGATACTGAAGGAGGCCCTCGACAAGACGCGCTCAAAAAAACGGACGTGGCTCGCGCAGTCGCAGCCGAAGGGCGGTTCCCGGTGAAGGCCGTGGCCGAGACCCTGGGCGTCTCCCGGTCGAACCTGCACGCCCGGATGAACGGGAGCGCAAAGCCGCGGCGGCGCTACCACAAGGCGCAAGACGCGGCGCTGCTGCCGATGATCGAGGCGCTGGTGGCGGCGCGGCCGACCTATGGCTATCGACGCATCACCGCGCTTCTGAACCGGCGACTGCGGGTGGACGGCGCGGCGCCTGCGAACCACAAGCGGGTGTATCGCATCATGCAGGCCCATGGCCTTCTGCTGGCACGAACACATGCCGAGCGGCCCGAGCGCGCCCACGACGGAAAGGTCGTGACGATACGCTCAAACCTTCGCTGGTGCTCCGACGGGTTCGAGTTCACCTGCTGGAACAAGGAGATCATCCGCGGCGCGTTCATCATCGACGCGCATGACCGCGAGATCATCTCCTGGCGCGCCGTGGCAGGCGCCGGCATCAGCGGCTCGGACATTCGCGACATGATGTTGGAGGCCGTTGAGGCCCGGTTCGGAGGCTACCGCGCGCCGCATCCCGTCGAGATGCTGAGCGACAATGGCTCGCCCTACACCGCGCACGACACACGCATCTTTGCGCGCCAGCTCGGGCTGAAGCCATGCTTCACGCCGGTGAGGAGCCCGGAGAGCAACGGCGTCTCGGAGGCGTTCGTGAAGACCCTGAAGCGTGACTACGTGCAGGTCACGCCGCTGCCTGACGCTGCCACCGTCCTCGAATTGATTGCCGGGTGGTTCGAGGACTACAACACAAGTCACCCGCACTCAGCGCTGAAGATGCGCTCGCCTCGCGAGTTCATCCAAGTTCAAATCGCAACCGCCTGAGTGTCCGATGAAACGGGGGCAAGACCAGCCTAGAGCCCCTGTGAACTGTGAACCGCGCCGGTTCTCAAAGGCCAGAGCAATATCTTCGGAGCAATGCGAGCAGGCGTTTTGCACGCAGTTAGGTCAGACCTAATCTTGGTTACCAATTTACTCCGCCACCGAGCGTGGCCGCGTGCTTTGCCCGGCCGCGTCGCGCCACAGACGGCCGGTGATCTCGGTCGGGTCGTGACCGGCGCCGGCGAGCATCTTCGAGATCGCGCTGAGCGCGCTGAACGACCAGAAGAGCCCCGCCTCGAGCAGGTGGGGCTCGCCGGTCTCGGCGTGGATGCGGAAATCGAAGAGCGAGTAGTGCCGCGCGCCGAGCGCCCGGTGCGCGGCCCGGGCGGCCCCGCCGAGCGCGCGGCCGAGATCGGGATCGACCGGCGCGGGACAGACCGGCTGGGCGTCGGCGCGGCGCGACTGGCGCAGACCCGCCCTGCCCTCGCCGTCCCCGGGTTCGAGCTTGTCGGCGACCTCGCGGATCGGGCGCGCCGCGCTCACCGGGTACTCGAGGAAGGCCGGGACCAGCGTCTCGCCGTCGAGCTCGACCACGGCGACGCGGATCTCGCGGCCGGGCACGAAGGCCTCGGCGAAGACCTCGGCGTCGAAGCGGCGGGCATGGGCCACCGCCGCGGCCGCCTCCGCGGAATCGTGCACCACCGAGATGCCGAGCGAGTTGTCCTCGCTGTCGGGCTTGACCACGTAGGGCGGCGCCAGGCCGGGCAGCGCGCCGGGGGAGAGCCGCTCGGCCGCGGACACGCGCACGCCGGCGGCGGCGACCACGTCGCGGGTTCGGGTCTTGCTCTGGGCCAGTGCCGCGGTGCCGGCGGCGGCCCCGACGAGCGGCAGGCCCAGCACCTCCTCGACGAGCGCGCGATAGGCGGTCATGCCCCGGCGGCAGAACATGTGCGGCACCACGAGGTCGGGCCGGCCGATCTCGGCCAGCGCCGCAGGCAGCGCCATCGGCGCGCCGAGCGCGTCCGGGGCCGGGCCGAAGCGCCAATGCCCGTCGGGGGCCACCGCGGCATAGCGCGCCCGCGTCCCCGCGGGCGAAAGCGCGGTCTCGGCGTACATCCGCGACAGGTCGTAGTAGAACGCGTCATGCGTCGATCCAAACAGGTGCAGGACATCCATGGCGCGCGCCTCCGGTCGCGGTCGGTTTCCGGCGACAGAGATGGCGCGCGCGCCAACGACGACGAGCGCGGCCCGATGCCGCGGGGCCGTTTCGCGCGCGAAACGGCGGCCGGCGGAAGGGCTGGCGGGATCAGCGCGCGGCGCGGGCGCGGGCAAAACCGAGGAAGGCCGCGTCGGCCGAGCGCAGCCGCGGCCGGCCCGAGGCCGCCCAGTAGGCGCGCCATTCCGCCTCGAGCGCGTAGACGTCCCGGCCCGGCAGCGCCGCGCGGGCGGCCTCGCGCGCGGCGTCCGACACCGGCGGCGCATCGCGGCCGTCGTCGCGCAGGGCGGCGCGGCGGGTGACGCGCAGGATGTCGCCCTCCTCCTCGGCCAGCGCGTAATCCGGCAGGTGGTCCGAGGCGATCATCCGGCGCACCGCGGCGCGGAAGACCCGCAGCGGCGCCGCGCTGCCGGATTTCTTGTGCAGCACCGCCACCGACACCCGCCAAGACGGCTGGCGCCCGCAATGCTTCCGCGCGATCTCGTAGATCCGCCGCTCGAGCGGCTTGCGCAGCCGGAAGTAGTCGCGGCTGAGGGTGAGCACCGATTTCGCCATCACCGCGCGGAAGAGCCAGTCCGACAGCGTCACCGAGACCGAGATCATCCGCCCGCCCCGGCTCTTGCGCAGGATCTCCCAGCGCTCGATCAGGCCGAAACCTGAGGTCGTCTCGGTCTCGCCGGTGACGATGTTGGTCGTGATCCGGGTGCCGGCGAGACGCTCGAAGGCCTCGCGCAGACGGCGGTAGGCATCGCCGCTCGTCTCGCGGTTGGTGGCCACGAGCAGATCGTGGGCGCGCAGCGTCAGCGTCCGCCCGACCGCGCGGCCGGCATTGAGCGCGGCGACGAGCTGGCTGATGCAGAAGATCAGGATGTCCTTGTCATGGATCGTGGCGAGGCCCTTCACCGAGGGCGTGACCTCGATCTCCGCGCCGTTGTGGGCGTAGCGCAGGATCCGCCGGTCGGGCCGCGTGGCGAGGCTGAAGACCGGGTGCTCCATCGTCGCCAGATCGTCCTTGGGGATCGCGTCGAAGATGTCGCAGATGAAAAAGTCCATCTGCCCGTGGCGGTCCGGCAGAAGCCGCCCTGCCCCGCCGCCGACCGCACCCGGCCCGGTTCCCGTGATGTCGCCTGTCATCGCCCGTCCCGTCCTGCCCGGCGCGCCTGCGCCCGCCGGGATCCACTGCTCGCCCGACCCCGCGCTGCCGGATCTGGAGCGTCCGGCTTATCGTGGTTTCGGTGACGCCAGCCTAGGCAGCCCGGCCGTGCCGGTCCAGCGCGGGATTCGGGGGTTCGGAATCGCCGCCTCGGGGGTTCGGAGTCGCATCATCGTGGGTTCGGAGTCGCCGGCATCTCCGGCAAGCGCCAAAACGCCAGCAGGCACAAGGAC
This sequence comes from Roseivivax jejudonensis, assembly GCF_900172265.1. Classification (GTDB taxonomy): domain Bacteria; phylum Pseudomonadota; class Alphaproteobacteria; order Rhodobacterales; family Rhodobacteraceae; genus Roseivivax; species Roseivivax jejudonensis. The sequence continues at coordinate 536,425 of NZ_FWFK01000002.1, forward strand.
TTTGCCGATCCGTCCCGATCCCGTAACACTAAAAATAACACGACTCTAACACCGGCAGAAAAATCGCAGCCCCCTGCCCCGGCGTCGTGCCCGGCCCCGAGCCCCCGGATTTCCTGAGAAAAATCGAATCGGATGCCGTCTTCGCTTCCATGTTCGCGGTTTTCGCGTATCCTGGGCAAAACGCGGCACATGGCGAGGTGTCCCGGTCACTCGGGGGCTTCGAACGAGACCCGCGGTCAGGCAGGATGCAGGAGGCGAGCGATGAGCGGCGAGGACGTTCCCTATCACAACATCGATCCCGACCGGGCCCTGCGCGAGCTCGGGGCGCCGTTCTCGACCGGGCGCTTCGCCGAGATCGCCGAGGCCTGTGCGCGGGGGCGCCACGACCTCGCCTCGCGGGGGATGGACGAGAGCGGCGAGAAGACGCTGCGCCTGTTCTCCACCTGGGAGATCACGCGCTACATGATCCCCGTCGCCACGCCGCATTTCCGGCGCGTGCTGAAGGCCAATCCCGAGCTGCCCCAGGGCCGGTCGGACACCGCCGGCGGGGCCAAGTGGTTCACCCTCGACGAAGTGCTGCGGCTGCGCGCGCACTTCGCCGCCGAGGGATCGCGCACGAAATCCTACCTGCCCTACCGCCCCGAGGGGCTGCCGGCGAAGATCGCCGCGGTGGCGAACTTCAAGGGCGGCGTCGGCAAGACCTCCACCGCCGCGCACCTGGCGATGTCTGCCGCGCTCGACGGCTACCGCGTGCTGGTGGTGGACCTCGACAGCCAGGGCTCGATGACCTCGATCTTCGACGGCCGCGTCGCCGACGAATGGGGCACGGTCTTTCCGCTTCTCGCGCGGCACTACGCCCGGCACCTGCGGCGCGAGAACCAGTCCCGGCTCGACCGGGGCGAGGCGCCGCTGCCGCTCGACGACACGCTGTCCGAGGCGCTGGAGATCACCGCACAGGAGCTGATCCGGCCGACCCACTGGCCCAACATCGATCTCGTCGGCGCGCAGCTCAACCTCTACTGGTCGGAGTTCCAGATCCCGGTCTGGCGCATGCAGGGCCGCACCTGGAAGCTCTGGGACGCGCTCACCGACTCGCTGGCCGAGGACGGGGTGCTCGACGCCTACGACCTGGTAATCCTCGATACGCCGCCGGCGCTCGGCTACCTGACGATCAACGGGCTCGCCGCGGCCGACATCCTGCTGGTGCCGCTCGGCGCGTCGTTCCTCGAGTTCGACTCGACGGGCCGCTTCTTCGACATGCTGCACTCCACCTTCGCCTCCATCGAGGAGGGCGAGAACATGGCCGCGCGCGCGCTCGGCCGCGAGGGGCTGGCCTTCGAATGGGACGCGGTGCGTGCGGTGCTGACCCGGTACGACGGCGCGCAGCAGGGCGAGCTCGCTTCGCTGATGCAGGCCTATCTCGGCGCCACTCTGGCGCCCGAGCGGCAGGACTACACCGCGCTGATCGGCCAGGCGGGCGAGCAGGTCTCCGGCATCTACGAGGCCGATTACCGCGACTTCAACCGCGAGACCTATGCCCGCGGGCGCGCCACCTTCGATGCCACCTACGCCGCTTTCAAGCGTCTCCTCGTCGCCACGTGGCGGCGCGACGAACTGGCCGCGCAGGCGGCGGCGGAGTGAGCGCACCGCGCCTCCTCCCGGCCACCCCGGCCCGCTGCGTGAAGGCGTGGTTAACCATGCCGCGCGCATCCTCATCCGGCCCCGTCCGGCCCGCTTCACGGAGATCCGCCCCATGGCCAAGCGCAAGCGGCTGAGCCCCGCCAACCCGCATTACATCGACGCCGACACGCCGCCCGAGGCCGATCCCGGCGACGTCCGCCCCCTCGGGCGCCGCCCGGCCCGCGCGCCGATCGCCGAGATCGCCGGCGAGACCGCCTCGGCCGCCGCGCTCGGCGAGCTCAGCCGCAGCGTCGAGGCGGCGCGCGCGGCGGGCCGGATGATCCTCGCCCTGCCCCTCGAGGCGGTCGAGGCCGAGCACCTCGTGCGCGACCGGCTCGGCGCCGAGGACGAGGAGCTCTTCGCGCTGATGGAGAGCCTCGCCACCCGCGGGCAGCAGACCCCGGTCGAGGTGGTCGACCGCGGCGCCGAGGCCGAGCCGCGCTACGGGCTCATCTCGGGCTGGCGCCGGCTCCGGGCGCTGCGCCGGCTGGCCGCGGAGGATCGCGGCCCGAACGAGGTGCTGGCGGTGATCCGTGCGCCCAAGGCCGCCTCGGACGCCTACATCGCCATGGTCGAGGAGAACGAGATCCGCGTCGGGCTGAGCTACTACGAGCGCGCGCGGATCGTGGTGAAATCGGTCGAGGCCGGCGTCTTCGAGGATCGCGAGGCGGCGCTGCGGGCGCTCTTCGGGGCCGTTTCGCGCGCGAAACGCTCGAAGATCCGCAGCTTCACCGAGATCGTGTCCGCGCTCGACGGCGCGCTGTCCTTCCCCACCCGGCTGGCCGAGCGCGGCGGGCTCGAACTCGCCCGGCGCCTGTCCGATGACCCCGACCTCGCCGCGCGGCTCCGCGCCGATCTCGCCGCCGCGCCGCCGGAGAGCGCGGAGGCGGAACTGGCCCGCCTGTCCGGCCCGCGCCGCGCCGCGCGCCCGGCCACGCCAGATCCTGAGACGGCGCCGCCCGACACGGCGGTGCCCCCTGCCCCGGCGGATCCGCCGCGCGTCGTCACCGCCTACAATCCCGAGCGCGGCGAGATCACGCTCTCGGGCCCCGGCGTCACCGCCGCGCTCCGCGCCGCGCTCGATCGCTGGCTCGCCGACCGCGGCTGAGCGTTTCGCGCGCGAAACGGGTCGGCCTCACTCCGGCGCGGGCTTCACCACGAGACCGTCCGCGAGGACGAAAAGGATGGGCCAGGGCCGGGGCGGCCCGAAGGTGAAGCCGGTCATGTCGTAGTCGAGGTTCAGCGCGGCCCGGATGTCCGGCCGCGCGAGCCGCGCGGCGGCCACGAGTCGCCCGCCCGCATCGATGCCGAGGATCGCGGCGACCGGCGCCCGCATCTCCGTCGCCACGGCCCAGCCCGACAGCTTGCCATCGGGGGCAGGCGGCGACAGGTCCGCGCGCAGCGCCGCGTCCGGCAGGCGGGGCCAGACCTGGGGCGGGCCCGCCCCCTCGAGCCGGACCTGCGCCGACTCCAGAGCGGTGAGCCGCCAGTCCGCGGGCGCGGCGAGCAGCGCGGCGATCTCGGGGGCGCGATCGGTCATGGTGCCGTCTCCGGATCGTCCGGCCAGTCCTGCCAGGCGAGCGCATCGAGCGCGGCACGCGGGCCTCGCGCGCCGGGGTCACGCCAGAGCGCCAGCCGGCGGAGCAGGGCCGGGACCAGGGCCTCCTCCGGCACGAAGGCGGTGGCGAGAAGGATCTCCGCCACGCCTGCGGCCCGCGCGTGCCAGGCCGCGCGCCACGCCGGGTCGGCGTATGCCTCGAGCGCCTCGTCGAGATCCGGATGCGCGCCGGGCGGTGCGAAACAGGCCGCGCCGAGCGGCACCGCGATTCCGCCCAGAAGCGTCGTCTCGAACAGGACGGAGCTGTTCAGTCCGACCACCAGGTCGGCTGTCGCGAGCCGTGCCGGGAGCGCCTCGGCCGGTTCGGGGTCGGGCAGGATCGTCACGCCGGGCGCGGTGCGCCAGCGGGCGAGGGCGCGGGTCTGCGTGTCCCAGACCTCGCCGCCGCGGATGCGCGCGCCGGGATGCGGCTTCAGATCCACGGCGAAACCGGCGCCGAGAAGCCGCGGCAGAACCGCGTCGAGCATGGCCTCCGGGCCGGAATAGGGACTGTAGAGCAGGACGTTCGCATCGTCCGAGAGCTGCAGCGGCACCAGCGCCACGGGGGCGGGGCCGTGCGCGGCCGGGGGCGACGGGGCCGGGCGCAGGGCCGGCGGCCGCACCCGCGCGGCGGCCCGGTCCGGCGCGCCGAGCGCAGGATGGGGCTGAAACGCGTCCGCGCCGAGCCGGGCGGTCGACGCGCCGCCGTTGACGCCCTCGGGATCGATCAGAAGCGCCGGGGCGAAGGGGGCGCGGAAGCTCGCGAGTTCGAGATGCGCGCGCGGCAGGCCGGCCCGCGTGCAGACCGCCCGCACCGCGGCGTTGTCGCCCCAGAGAACCACCGCGTCGAAGGCGAACCGCTCCGCCCGCACGAGCTCCAGGAGCGCGACATAGGCCCGCGTCAGCGGCGCTTCGGGATCCTGCATCAGGGCCGTCCACGCGCTCTGGCCGGCCGCGTCCCAGGCGATGGCGTCGCGCTGCAGCGCCCGGCGGGTGTCCGGATCTGGCTGCAGCACCAGCGGCCAGAGATGCGGCGCCTCGGCCAGCACGAGATCGGCCATGAGCGGGTTGCACAGCAGCCGCCCCTCCCAGCCCGGGCGCCGGTTCAGCGCCTCGAGCACCGGCAGGAACCGGCGGAGCGGGGCTTCGAACTCGGCGAAGCCGTCGCGCAGCCCGTGCGGCTCCACGTGGATCAGCACCTTCATCGCGGCGCTCCGTCCGCCGGGAGGATCTGCGCGAGCATCCCGGCGAGCGCCGCGTCCTGTCGCGCGGGCGAAAGGCTCTGACGCCAGCGATATTCGTCTCTGATCCGGCGCGGCCAGTCCTGTCGCAGCGGCGCGGTGAAGATCTCGTGCAGGTCCTCGCCCCAGTCGTCGCGCAGCGGAACGCAGCGATGCGCCGGTGCGGCGGAGGCGGCGATCTGCTCGGGAACGGCGCCCCAGCCGGTGGCCCCGGCGACGAGCGCGCGCGCCATCGCCGCACCGCTGCGGGCGGCGGTCCAGTCGGCCGCGCCGTCGCTCGGCCAGACGGCGACGGTGCCCGGCGCCATCGGGAGGGGCCGGCCGGCCGGCACGATGTCGAGCGCGGGATGGTCGCGCAGCGCGTCGGGCAGGATCACGTCGGCGCCGATCACCAGCCGGGCGCCGGTGCGTTCGGCCGCCAGCGCGAGCCGCGCGGCCTGCGGCAGAAGCGCGGTGCGATCGGTGGCATCCGTGGCCTCGACGACGATCCGTCGCGCGCCGGGCGGCGGAGCCCAGCCGGGGCGCAGGCCGGGCAGGGGCGGGCGCCCGGCCGCCTCGGGTACGAGCGGCAGGGCGAGGCAGGTCGTGCCCGGCGCGCGGGCCGCCAGCCGCGCGGCCATCGCCGGGCCGGTCACCAGGAAGGCGTCGCAAAGCGCCACCGCCCGCGCGAGGTCGCGCACATGCCGCAACAGCGCCCCCTGCGTGGCGTCGGGATGGCCGCGCAGGCGTCCGTCGGCCCAGAGGCCGAGGTCGAAATCCGCGCTCTCGTAGGCGCCGACGATCCGCGTGCCGCGGGCCCGCGCGGTCTCGACCAGCGCGGCCAGATCCGGCGTGTAGGCGGGGTTCGACAGGATCACCGCGCGGGCGTCGCCCGGCGCCTCTGTCGGGGGCGCGTCCTCCGCCGCGCCCGGGGGCAGCCAGCGCGCCCGCCCGGTGCGGACCAGCCGCCGCATCCAGGCCGGCGGGCGCCGGTCGAGCGCCGCCGGCGCCGGCGCGTGGTGCAGGTAGAGGCCCGCCGGAGCGCGGGCCGCGCTCACCCGCGGCCTTTCCTCAGGTCGTCGAAGGCGCGCAGCTCGGCGATGAGACCCGCCATGCGGTCCACCGGGATCATGTTCGGCCCGTCCGAGGGGGCGGTGTCGGGATCCTGGTGCGTCTCGATGAAAAGCGCCGAGACGCCGACCGCCACCGCCGCGCGGGCGAGGACCGGGGCGAACTCGCGCTGGCCGCCCGAGGTCGCGCCCTGGCCGCCCGGCTGCTGCACCGAATGGGTCGCGTCGAACACGATCGGATGCCCCGTGCGTTCCATGATCGGCAGGCCGCGGAAATCCGACACCAGCGCGTTGTAGCCGAAGCTCGTGCCGCGCTCGCACAGCAGGATGCGGTCGTTGCCGGTGGAGGCGATCTTGGCGGCGACGTTCGCCATGTCCCACGGCGCGAGGAACTGGCCCTTCTTGACGTTGATCGCCGCGCCGGTCTCGCCGGCGGCGAGCAGCAGGTCGGTCTGCCGGCAGAGGAAGGCGGGGATCTGCAGCACGTCGCAGATCTCGGCCGCCGGCGCGCAATGGCCCGGCTCGTGCACGTCGGTCAGGACCGGCACGCCGAACTCCTCGCGGATGCGGCCGAGGATCTCGAGCCCGGCCTCCATTCCGAGTCCGCGCGCTGTGCCCAGCGAGGAGCGGTTGGCCTTGTCGTAGCTCGCCTTGAAGACGAAGCGCGTGCCGGTGGGCGCGCAGGCCTCGGCGATCTTCTCGGCCATCATCCTTGCGTGGTCGAGGCTCTCGAGCTGGCAGGGGCCGGTGATCAGCGCGACGGGGGCGTCGCCGCCGATCCCGATATCGCCCACGGTGACCGTTTTCGTCTCGATCGCGTCCAAATCACTGCTCCTTCAGGGCGGCTTCGATGCGGGGGATGTCCTCGGGGTTGTTGAGCTCCCAGAACACGCGGCCGCGGGCCTCGACCTCGACGCAGGCGACCGCGGCGCCGTTCTCCACGAACCGCAGCTGCTCGAGCCCCTCGAGCCGTTCGAGCGTGCCCTCGGGCCAGCCGGTATAGGCCCGCAGTGCGGCCGGGCGGTAGGCGTAGACGCCGACATGGTGAAAGACCGGGATCGGGTCGGGCAGGGCGCCCGGGGCGATCCAGGGGATCACCTCCTTGGAGAAGTAGAGCGCCCGCCCGGCGGTATCGAAGACCGCGGTGGTGCCGCCGACGCGGCCGGCGCGGCGGTCCTCGGTGAAATGGCCGTAGGTCACCGGGTCGCAGCGCAACACCGGGGTCGCCACCTGCGCCGCGGGATCGGCCGCCATCGCCTCGATCAGCGCGGTCAGGAACCACGGCGGGGTGAGCGGCGCGTCGCCCTGCAGGTTGACCACGAGATCGGTCTCCAGCCCCGCGCGCGCCAGCGCGTCGGCGCAGCGTTCGGTGCCGTTGCGGCAGCCCTCGGCGGTCATCGCGACCTCGGCACCGAAGCCCCGCGCGGCGTCGGCGATACGGTCGTCGTCGGTCGCCACCAGCACCCTTGCGGTGCCGGGCACCTGCATCGCCGCCTCCCAGGTCAGGCGGATCAGGCTCTTGCGCGTGCCGTCGGGCAGGGTCAGCTCGGCCAGCGGCTTGCCCGGGTAGCGGGTCGAGGCGTAGCGCGCGGGAATGACGACGGTGACGTCCATCACACCACGCCCGCGCGCAACAGGTCGTGGACGTGGATCACGCCCTCGGGCCGGCCCTCGGCATCGACCACGACGAGCGCGTTGATCTTGCGCGCGTTCATCAGCGCCAGCGCCTGCGCCGCCAGCATGTCGGGCGGCACGGTGACCGGGTCGGGATTGGCGACCTCGCCGGCGGTGTGGGTCATCAGCTCCTCCATCTTGCGCCGCAGGTCGCCGTCGGAGATCACCCCGGCGAGCCGGTCGCCGGTGACCACCGCGGCGATGCCCAGCCCCTTCGAGGTCATCTCGATCAGCGTCTCGCTCATCGGGGTGGCGGCATCCACGAGCGGCAGTTCGGCGCCCACGTGCATCAGCTGCGCCACCGTCGCCATCTGCGCCCCGAGCTTGCCGCCGGGATGGAAGATTCGGAAATCCTCGGCCAGAAAGCCGCGCTGCTCCATCAGCGCCACGGCGAGCGCGTCGCCGAGCGCCATGGTCAGCGTCGTCGAGGTGGTGGGCGCCATGCCGATGGCGCAGGCCTCGGGCGCGGCCGGCAGCGTCAGGCGGTGATCGGCCGCCTTCATCAGCGTGCTCGCCGGTTTCGAGGAGATCGCCACCATCGGGATCGAGAAGCGCCGGGTATGGGCGACGAGGTCGCGCAGCTCGGAGGTCTCGCCGGAGTTCGAGATCAGCAGGCAGATGTCCTCGCGGGTGATCATGCCGAGATCGCCGTGGCTCGCCTCGGCCGCGTGCACGAAATGCGAGGGCGTGCCGGTGGAGGCCAGCGTGGCCGAGATCTTGCGCCCGACATGGCCCGACTTGCCGATGCCGGACACCACCACCCGGCCCTGCGCGCGCAGGATCAGCTCGACCACCGCGGCGAAGTCCATCGGCATCTGCTCGGCCAGGAGCTGCAGCGCATCGGCTTCGGTGCGAAGCACCCGGCGGGCGGCGTCGAGCGCGGGGTCGGTTTGCGTGGTGTCGGAAAGTGAAGCCATGTCGTCCATGCGGAAGGATCCCGTGATCAGGCGGCGCGGGCGGCACCGGCCGCGCCTCCCGATAGCAAGCCGGGCGGCGCGGAGAAAGCGCATTTCCGGGCCGTATGCCGGTTCCGCCGGGCGCCCGGCGGGGCGGCGCCGGCGCGCGCGTGGCGGTTGAGTCCGGTCCGGGCGGCGGCTAGGACACGCAGCAGCGCGGGCAGGTCGCCCGCCGCGCACGCGCCCGAGGAGCCCCGATGACCGACGACACAGCGCCCGCAGACTCCCCGGCGCCGCGTCCGGGCGACGCCGCGCGCGAGCATGGCGCGGCGCCGGGGCGGCCGGAGGGGCGGGATCCCGATCTCGCCGCGCTGGCGGACCGCGTCGTCACGCTCCTGATGGCCGAGCGGCTGGGGCCCACGCTCGATCTGCGCGAGATCGAGGGCAGCTCCGAGATCGTCGCCGCGCTGCGCCGGCTGTTCGAGGCGCCCTACGCGCCGCTCCTGGCGGCGGATAACGCGGAGAACGCGGAGGGCACGGAAGACGGAAGCGCAGCGACGGATCCCGCGCGCCAGGCCCTGCGCCGGCTCGTGGCCGACACGGCGGCGGCGCGCACCGACCTGTTCCTGATCAAGGCCGCGCTCGAGCGCGACAACCGTTACGTCGCGGGCCGCGGCACGGCCTACGAGGATCCGCTGATGCTGGCGCGGCAGCTGATGGCGGAGGCGCCGGACCCCGCGGCGCATCCCGCCGCCGAGCTGGTCCTGCCCTTCGACGCGCGGCTGCTCGGCTCGGGCTGGCATCCGCCGGAGACCGCGCCGGACGGCCGCGTCTTCCGCTGGTCGAGCCGGGCGCGCAACCTTTCGGTCGTGCTGCCGGTCCTCGGCCCCGGTCGCCACGCGGTGGCGATGGATTACGAGGTGCTGCTGCCCGAGCAGATGTCGGAGGTCACGGTCGCGGTCGACGGCACGCCGGTCGCGCCCGCGCTCGAGGCCGGCCCGGACGGCAAGCGCGGCACGTTGCGCTTCGAGACCGACGTCGCGCCCGAGGGCGCGGCCGGGTTCCAGGTGCTCGAGCTGTCGATCGCGGGGCCGGTGCGCCCGGCCGATTACGGGCTCGACGATGCCCGCGTGCTGGGGCTGAAGAGCTGGGGCTTCGAGATGTCCTATGCCGGCCATCCGGGCTGAGCGGTGAGCGGCGGACGCGGCCTTCTCGGACGGCTCCGGCGCCGGTCCGGCCCCGCCGCGACCGGCGCCGTGGACGGGGCAGTGGATCCCGGCACCGCGGCCGAGGTCGCGGCCGGCCGCCGCGGCCGGGTCACCGTGCTGACCGACATCCCGTTCTGGGAGGGCGTCTACGGCAGCCACGCGCGGCTGCAGGCGCTCTTTGCCGCGCTGGCCGGCGCGGTCGATCTCGAGGTGCTGGTCTTCCGCCGGCTCGACGACCGCGCCGCGGCGCGGCTGGCCACGCTCGGCGTGGACTACGCCGTGGTCCCGGCCCTGTCCGGGACGCCGGAAGCGGAGCCCGGCGAGGACGTGCCGGCGCCGCCGGCGACAGGGCTCTCCGCCGATCCGCTCCTGGCCGGACGGGCGCGCGCCGACTGGCTCGCGGCGGCCTCGGCGCGACTCGCCGAGACCCGGCCCGACGCGGTGATCGTGGAGTACATCGACCGGTCGTGGCTGCTTGACGCGGTGCCGGCGGGCACCGCGCGGATCCTCGACGCGCACGACGTGATGTCGGCGCGGATGGGCAGCTTCGCGCGGTTCGGGCAGGAGACTTCGATCCAGATTCCGGCGCGCGACGAGGCCCGGCTGATGGGGCTCTACGACGCGGTGCTGGCGATCTCGCGCAGCGACGCCGCCGACATCGCCGGCCGGCTCGGGCAGCGGCGGGTGCTGACGGTGCCGCACGCGATCCCCGCGCGACCGCTCTACCGTCACCGGGAGGCCGCGCGGACGCTGCTCTTCATGGGCGCGGGATCGACGGCGAACGTCGCCGGGCTGAAGTGGTTTCTCGATCAGGTCTGGCCGGTGCTCTCGGACCGGTTCACGCTGAAGGTGGTGGGCACCGTCTGCGGCCAGCTCGGCCGCCGGCCGCCGAACGTGGAGCTCCTGGGCCGGGTCGAGGACCTCGACGCGGTGCTGGGCGAGATCGACATCGCGGTGAACCCGGTCTTCATCGGCGGCGGGCTGAAGATCAAGACGCTGGACGCGCTCGCCGCCGGGCTGCCCTCGGTGAACTGCGCCGAGGCGGTGCGCGGGATCGAGCACCTCGCCGGCGACGCGCTCGCCGTGGCCGACAGCCGCGCCGCCTTCGTGGCCGAGATCCTGCGGCTGGCGGCAGACGGGCCGCGCCGGCAGGCGATGTCGCGCGCCGCGCAGGCTGCCGTCGCGGCGGAGTTCGCGCCCGACCGGGCCTTCGCGGAGCTCCTGCGCTGGCTCGCCCACGTGCGGAGGCCGGCATGACCGGGCCCGCTGCCGCCGCCGATCGCGTGCCGGTGCCGGCCCGGCCGCCCCGGCGCATCGTCTTCACCGCGGATTTCCTGCGCGCCTCGCCCTATCACTGGCGGCCGACCCAGCATTTCAACGCGCTCTGGCTGAAGCAGCTCTTCGGCGAGTCGCTGCGCCAGGCCACCGGCCTGCCCTCCGAGCTGATGATGTGGGACCACGACAGCGTCGCGGGCGGCGGGTTCGATGCCGGGCTCGTGGCTCAGATCTACGACGCCTTCGGCGTGCCGCGGAACATTCACGGCTGGGTGCGGATCTTCAACGCCGACCGGATGCCGCCGCAGGTGGAGGCGCTGATCCTCTCGCGGGTCCGCGACGCGCTGGTCGTGGGCTTCGAGATGCCGCCCTTCCTCGAGGCGCTGCTGACCCGGCACGGCATCCCCTTCGTCGATGTCATCAACCACCCTGTGCGGTTTCTCGACGACATCATGTTCGGGCTGCGCGGCAACCTCGCCCCCATCGACCGGGCGCTGGCGCAAGAGGCGGTGTCCGAGGACTGGCTGCGGCTCATGGCCGGGATCCAGGCGGCGGCGGCGCAGCGGCTGTTCCGCCGCGAGATCCCCGACGACAGCGCGCTGTTCCTGATGCAGATGGAGCACGACCGCAGCCAGGTGGACGGCCGCCGCTTCGTCAAGGCGGTCGAGTTCATGGACCGCATCGCCGGGCTCGCGGCGCGGCACGAGCGGCTCTTCGTGAAGACCCATCCGCTGCAGCCGCGCGCGCCGCAGGCGATGGCGATCCTCGGGGCCTTCCCGAACGCCGAGGCGATCGACGCGAACTTCTACACGCTCGCGGCCACGTCGCAGGTCCGCACCGTGGCCGCGCTGAGCTCCAGCACGATCACCGAGGCGGCCTATTTCGGCAAGGCGGCGGAGTATCTGTTCCGCCCGCCCTACCGCTTCGCCCGGGGCGGGGACATGCCGTCGGGCGGAGACTATGTCGGTGTATACCACAAGTATCTCGAGCCGGACTTCTGGCGCCGGCTGCTGCGCGAGGTGGTCGAGACCACGCCCGAGGACGGGATGCGCGTGGCCGAGAAGCCCAACCGCCTGCGGCTGTCGCTGCGCGAGTTCTGGAACTTCAACGAGATCGACACCGACTTCGCCGTCGAGGCCTATCTCAGGGCGCATCCGCGCTGAGCCGCGGCGCGGCGTCCGCGTCGGTTTCTGTGTCGGGGCCGCGCCCCTCGGCCAGGAAGGCCATGAGCAGGTTCTGACCGCGCGCCAGCAGGTCGGGCCGGGCGCGGTAGGTGGCGAGGGTGTCGATCGCAGGATGCGGATCGCGCCCCTCGGCGCAGCCCGAGCGCAGGAAATGCGCCAGCGGATCGATCCCGGCAGCGGCCACGTCGGGATACCGCGCGCGGTAGAACGCCGGATCGAAGAGCCCCGCGGCGGCGAGGCGCGGCGCCGCGGCGGCGATCGCCGCCTCCGGCAGCGGCGCGAGGCGCGCGGCCATCTCCGCGCGCAGTTGCGCGATCTCCGGCGGATCGGGCTCGAGGTCGCCGGCATGGCGCCGTCGGGCGGCGGCGATCTCGGCGCGCTCGGCCGCCGACAGCGGCGGGGCAGGGGGCGCCGCCGCCCCGGCCGGGGCCGCGGGCAGGTCGGGAAGCCCGAAGCGGCGGGCGAGCCGGGCGTTGCCGGGCGCGCAGGCGGCCATCAGCGCCTCGCGCGCGGCGGCGGACAGCACCTGCGGCGGCGCCGCGTCCGGGCGGTGCCGCCGGGCGATGCCGTGCACCGCCTCGACGAAGGCGAGATAGGCCGTGGTCGAGGGCCAGGGCCGCGCGTTCATCTCGCGCATCGCCTCGAGATAGGCGCCGTCCAGCACCGCCTCGTTGCCGAGCCCGGCCGCGGGCGGCACGAGATCCGGCCCCGGCGCGAGGCCCGCCGCGTCCAGGAACCCCGCGATCAGCCCGTCCGGATCGGGATAGCGGCGCAGCCGCAGCGCCCCCTCCGGCAGGCGCGCGGCCCACTCGGCGACGAAGCTCTCGTGATCGAGCCGCGCCCGCGTTTCGGGCCGGGCGAGCCAGTCCTCGGGCGTGTCGGCGACCGGGAAGGTGGCGCCGCCGCCCACGTATTCGCGATATTGCGAGGCGGCCCAGTCGTCCTGGCGGCGCAGCCAGATCAGTACCTTCGGCTGCATACCCGAAAAATACTCGAGGACGCGCCACGGCGCGGGCCCGAGATGGAAGCCCTCGGAGGACACCAGCACCGTGTGCAGGCCCGGATCGGCGGCGAGCGCGGCCTCCACATGCGTGCGCAATTCGGGCGCGCCGGTCTCGGCCGCGGCGAGGAAGGGCGCGTGCCCGCCGGTCTTGTGCGGTCGTCCGGGCTGCACCCAGATCCCGCGCTCGGGCACGTAGACGCCGCGCGCCAGGAGCGCGGCGCGGTTCGCCTCGAGCCAGTGCTGCAGCGCCGTGGTGCCGGTCTTCGACAGCCCGGCATGGACCAGCAGCCGAACCTCTTGCCGCGGCGCTTGCGGCGGCGCGGCAGAGGTGCTGCCGGTGTGCCGCGCATAGGCCACGATCGCGCGGGCGAGCGCGCTGCCGGGTGCGCCGCGCGCCGTGCGCACCATGTCGGCCACGTCCACCGGCGTGCCGGCCACGGCGCAGTCGACGAGATCCGCGCGCCCCGCCCGCAGCGCGGCGAGCGCGAGGCCGTAGCGGCCGCCGGCCAGTGCGCCGGGATCGACCACGCCGGGGGCGGGGCGCAGGTCCTCGGGGTCGAGGTCGGCGGCGTCGAAGGCGGCGGCGAGCCGCGCCGCCCAGTCGCGGCGCGTCGCCGGTCCGGCCGCTGCCGCCACCGCGCGGAAGAAGCCGAAGAGCACGACGTGCAGGAACTGCGACAACGTCGTCTCGAGCAGTGGGCGCAGCGGGCTCGTCCGCGCCACCGCGCCGTGCCGGGCGAGGCGCGCGACCACCGCCTCGAGATTGCCGAGCATGTCGGCGGCGTCCACCTCCGTCTTGTCCCGCCGCGCGACCGATCCGGGCCGCAGCGTGTAGCGCGTCGCCGCCCGGTCGAGCACGGTGATCCGCCGCGCCGCGAGAAGCGCGGCGAGGGCGAAGGCGCGCTCTTCCCAGAACCCGGTGGCGAAGCGGATGCGCGCCTGCTCCAGCATCTCGCGGCGGTAGAGCAGCAGCCAGCAATGCCGGTTGTGGGCCAGCTCCGGCAGGTCGGCGAGCGCCGCGCCCCGCGCCGCGCGCGGGATCAGCCGCTCGGCCGGGTCGGGCCGGTCGGCCAGCACGGTGCCGTCGGGCGCCAGCACCCGCTCGGCGGCCTTGCGGGCGCGCACCACGTCGGCGCCGTCGGCGCGCGCGGCTGCCACGAGGTCGGCCAGCACCCCGGGATCGGCGAGCACGTCGTCGCTGTCGAGCAGCCAGACATAGGTGCCGCGCGCGGCGTCGAGGCCGGTGTTGCGGGCCCGGCCGGGGCCGCCGGCCGTGTCCTGTCGCACGAGCCGGATGCGCGGATCGGCGGCGGCGCGGTCGGCGACGATGTCGGCGGTGGCGTCGCCGCTCGCGTCGTCGACGACGAGGATCTCGAGCCCGGTCAGGGTCTGGTTCTGCACCGAGGCGAGCGCCGTGCCGATCCAGCCCGCGCCGTCGCGCACGGGCACGATCACCGACACCTCGGGCGGGGTGCGCGGCGCGGGCCGGGGCGGGGCGACGGGACGGTTGGCCTCGATGAAATCCACAACCGTCTCGACCTCGGCCGGGCCGTCCCGGCCGGGCACGTGGTAGAGCGGTGCGCGGATGTAGGCGGCGTGGACCAGCGTCTCGAGATCGCGCGCGCGGTGCCGGTGCGGGATTGCCTGGCGGTCGTCGGTCAGCCCCCAGCCGGCGTAGAAGGGCGCGCCGAAGGTGACCACCCGCTTGCCCGCGAGGAGCGCCTCGAGCCCGATCTGGCTGGTGCCCGCGTAGACGGTGTCGACCGCCTCGATCAGGCAGTAGGGGTTGATCGGCGCGCGCAGAAGCGTGACGCCGTCGGCCGCGGTCAGATGATCGAAATAGCCCGCCCGCGCGCCGTCGCTCCAGGCGGTGTCGGGATGGGTCTTGACCAGGATCTCGGCGTCGGGGGCCTCGGCCCGGGCGGCGGCGAGCATCGCCGCGAAGTCCGCCGGGCCCATCCGTCCGTAGCGGATCGAGGCGTCGGCGAAGGACTGGTCGCAGACCAGCACGCGCCGGTGCGCCGCGGGCGGCAGCGGCCGGATCGGCTGGGCGTTGTATTTCGACACCCGGCTCGCCACCAGCCGGTCGATCAGCGCGCGGGCGCGGGCGCGGTCCGCGGCGGTGATCTCCTCGGGCCCGTTCAGCCAGCGGATCATCCGGCTCGGGTAGTCGGCCATGTAGTACTGCGCGAGATCGTCGTGGATGTAGCCGAGGCAGGCCGCCTCGGGCCGCGTCCGGTCGGGCGCGAGCCACGAGAAGGCGGAGCCGAGAAACGCCTGCTCGGTGAAGATCTTGCGCGTGTCGGGCCCGTCGAGCGCGACCATCTCGGCGGTGCCGCGCTGGCGCCCCGGCGCGTCGTCGAGCACCGCGCCCAGCATCAGCAGGCGCTCGGGCGCGGCCGGGTCCGCGCGGACCGCCTCGCGCGGGCGCAGATGCGGAAAGAGCGCGGCGAGCCCGCGCGGATACTCGTGCGCCAGCACCGGCGCCGAGAAGCTCGTGCCGAGTACGCGGTTGCGCAGCGCGAGGATCTCCGCCCGCGGATCGCGCGTCGCCGCCGCCGGCCCCTCGGCCGCGGCGGCGCGGGCGCGCCGGCGCAGCAACGCGCGGAAGGCCGCCTCCGGCGAGCGCCGGAGGAGCGCCGCGCCCGGAACGGCGCGGAGAAAACGCGGAAGTCGACCCGTCATGGACGCGGCTATGCACCCTCGGCGGGGCCGGGAAAAGCGGTTTGCCCGCCGGGGGCATCCTGCTAGACCACGCCGGCAGTCACGACCGCGCGGCCCGGCGGGTCGTGCCGAAGCGGGAACGGCAAGATGTCCGACCATCCGATCTTCCACATGGCGAGCTTCTCGCGCTCGGGCGAGACGCTGCTGCTGCGCTGTCTCGACGCGCATCCCGACATCGCCGTCGTGCACCAGATCCGCGAGCCCGACACGCCCGAGGATCTCGCGCTCTTCCGCCACCTGAAGGATCTCCGCGAGACAACGATTGCCGCCGATCATCCGGCGCTCGCGCATCGCGGTCTCCGGCCCGGGGCGGCGCTGGTCCTGAAGAACGCGGTCTGGACCCACGGCCACCCGCGGCGGGGCTTCACCCTCGTGCGCAACCCGTTCTCGGTGGTGGTGAGCGCCTATCGCCACGTCGCGCCGAAGGATCCCGCCCACCAGCGCAACCAGCAGATCCGCTGGTGCCGCGCCATCGACCCGGTGATGCTGCCTTTCATCGAGCAGTGCGACATCATGGACGGCTTCCTCGCGCTCTACGCGCGCAAGATGCTGCAGGACCGCCGCGACGGGCTGCCGTTCCTGCGCTACGAGGATTTCGTGGCCGATCCCGAGACCTGGCTCCGGCGCATCGTCGCGCATATGGGGCTCGACTGGTCCGACCGGGTGCTGAAGAGCCACGAGGACTATGCCGAGGGCGAGACCGGGCATGGCCGGATCAAGCTCTGGCAGCCGATCCATGCCGGCTCCACCGACAGGTTCAAGGCGGCGCTCTCGGCCGGGCAGGCGGCGCGGATCCACGCGCTGACGCACGAGGTCCTGGCAGCACACGGGTACGATTGGGACGGAACGGACCTTACGGTTCGTGCGGACGTCCCTGGAATACTCTGAGGCGCGCCGCCCGGGTCCGGTCTTAGAGCGGCTTGAACCGCGTCTGAGAGATATCGTTGGTCTTTCGATACATGCGGGTCTTAGAATTCGCGTTAATCATCTCGATACGGGCGAGAAAATGATCTATCTGCGCTACTCCGAGGCCTTGGCGGCCCAGTTCGCGAGCGACAGAGCGGAAATGGCCGTGGACCACAAAGCATTTGCCACTCAGAATCCCGCCGAAATTGGTGCGAAAGTTGTAGTTGACCGGAAGCTGAAATACCTCCGGATTTAGTAAGGCAAGTGCTTGCTCAAGTGAAGGTTGATCCGCAGCAGCGGGACCAAACTGCCCAAACGCCGTACGGTATTCCTTTGCCCATGCGGTGGCGAGCGGTTCGACTGTGTTGCGCCGAACGAAAAGAAGGCCGGAATTGAGCATGAAGCGCCGCCGCTGCTCTCGTTCTACCGCCCGTTCTATCGAAGTGATACCTTCACGCCAGATTGCTTGAACCGCCGCAATATCGAACATTCCGAAGTCGAAAACTCGCGAGATGTCGTCGAGAATCACCGTGTCGCTGTCGACGAAGACGGCGTCTTGGTCGGCCATGCCGCGCAACGCCTCGATCTTCTGCAACTTCGGGGGCGTGTCCGCCCCGGCTGCGACGAGGTCGGTGAACGGGTTGTAATCGAGTGCGCGCACTCGGTCGAGAAAGTCGGTGTTGTTCGTCACAAGCCGGATCGGAAGGTTTGTGTGACGCCGCAGCGAGGTTGCTGAGATCAGCGCCTCAAGGCTGTAGACCGGATCCGAGGCATCCTTATCGTGGGTGCTGTAGACAAACATTTCGATCTTTCGGGGTTAGGCTCTGCCAGTCTTGTTTCGTCTGACCAGAGTCGTGTCAATCGACCGGAGCGCGGAGGACAGCCGGGTTGTCGCGCGGGATGCGCTCTCTATCCTGCGTGCGATGCGAACACTGTCCGATGGCGGGCCCGGACAACTTTGAGAGATGCGACTAATTTAAATGCGAAAATGTGATGCTTCTGAAAACTGAGACGTTCGACGCCTATAGCCATCTTGCACACATGCAGGTTCTGGCGGACAGAAAATTTGAAGGAATTGATTGGGCAAGGCGCAGGACGCGGACATCCGAGTTTCGCATCGTCATGGTCGAAAACGGAGTCACCAATTCGGCCTTTCACCTGATCGACCTCGAGCGCCGCCTCTATGTCAGTGACCAGCAGAACAAACGCTTTTCCAATCCCTTGGCGGAGTGGGGAGGGGCGGTTCCTGTGCTGTCGGACGTCGTCCACGACCATGATGAGACCGCATTGCTGATCGGCGGCATGCGCAATCACTGGCACTTCCTGATCAACTTTCTTCCGCGGCTTCTCATGGCCCGTGCGCTTCTCGGGCCTGAACTCGATGGAGTCGACAGCGTAATCATCAACACACCGACGCCCGCGCAGAGGAAATTCCTTGCAAGGGTCTTTCCGGATGTGCGGTTCAGGGAATTGCCGGAGGACCGCACGCAGGGTCACCGGTTCCGGCGGCTTCTGTATCCCTCCTTTCTGCCCAATACGGTGCTGGTGCCCGAGGCCCTGCATGCCACGCGCGCGGCCATCGGTGCCGCGTTCGATACGGCACCGATCCCGGACACGCCCGATCGAATCTTCGTGGATCGAGATCCGAAGATCCCGCGCCGTCGGCTTGCCGTGCGACATGTCGGGATGCGTATCCTGGAACGGCACGGCGTCGTGCCGATCATTTGCGAGAAGCACGATCTTCGAAGTCAGATTGCCCTGTTCAGCCGAGCGCAGTTTGTTGCCGGGCTTCACGGGGCCGGACTTGCAAACATACTGTTCTGCGCGCCTAATACGCCGGTGTTGATCCTCGATTACAAATGGCCGTCGGAAATGCACGGGCTGGCGCAGGCAATGGGATTGCGCCCGTTCACTCTGCTGGCGCAGCCCCAGCCGGATCCGGATCGCGAACCCCGGCTGCGAGACCTCAAGGTGCCCGGAAAACAGCTGGATGCAGCCCTCACGGCCTTCCTAGGATCGCTCGGCTGAGACCCTGCCATTGCCTCGGGGGCCCGTCATGATGTTGGACGACTTCGCAGATGAGTGAAGGCTTCGTCCATCGTGCCGCCGCTGCGCGCACGGCTCTGGAGCGTCACGGGTCGGGGCTGGACCAAAGTCCCCAGATTCGCGTGCTTCTCGACAACGCGCGCCATGCCCGCGGCGCGCGCACCGTGTTCCGCGTCGAGGCCGGGGATCCGCGCCACTGGATGGTGCTCAAGGTCTACGCCGAGCCCGGGCGCGCGCAGGCGCAGCACGATTTCCTCGCCGCGCTGTCGGCGCGCACCGACCGGGTGGTCGCGCCGGTCTTCGTCGACGCCGCGCTCGGCGTGGTCGGCACGCGCTTCGTGGGCGCGCGCACCGCGCTCGCGATCGTGCAGGATGCGGGCCAGCGCGCCGCGCTCCGGGCCGTGGCCGGCTGGCTCGACGGGTACGGCGCCGATCTCGGCGTGGAGGCCCGGCGCTTCGACGGCACCGTCGCCATCGACGCCATCCTCGCCCGCGTGGGGCAGGCGCCGGCGATCGCCGCGACCGTGCGGCTCGCGGCGGAACGCCTGCGCGCGGCCTTCGCCCGCCGTGCCGGCACCGTCGTGCCGCAGCTGGAGGCCTTCGGCGATCTCAAGCCCGGCAATCTCTGCCTTGACGCGGCGGACCGGCTTGTCGGGATCGACGGCAACCCGGGCGTCGGTACCGTGCCGCTGGCGCGCGAGCTGTCGAGCCTCGTGCACTGGAGCCGGATGCGGCGCTGGCGGATCCTGCTGCGCGACGGCGCTGCCTCCGGGGCGCCCGGGGGCGCCGACGCGGCGCGGCGCGCGGCCGTGGACCGGGCCGATCGCGACGCCGTGCTCGGGGCGATGCGGGCGCCGCCCGATCCCGGGCTGCTGGAGCTGTTCTGCGCCGAGAGCCTCCTGCGCGACTGGATCCGCCTCCTGCGGCAGGGCGCGGCGCCCCAGCTGCGGGAGATCATCGCGGCGGACATTGCGGCCGCGGTGACGCGCGCCGAAGGAGGGATGCCATGAGCACGGACCGTCGCGGATTTCTCAGGCTCACGGCCGGCGCGCCGCTCGTCGCGACCGGGACCGCCGCCGCGGCCGCGGGCGGGGCGGCGACCTCGCGGGCCGCGCTCGCCCGGCACGTCGCGGCCGAGGGCGCGGCGCCCGGGGCGCCCTATTTCGACGGCCGGCTCTTCTATGCCGGGCAGGAGGGCGCCGCGGCGATCCCGGACCTGCCGGGCCTCGTGCCGCAGGGCGACGTGTCGGCGTCGCATTTCGGCGTGGTGGCGGACGACCGCGCGGCCGGCGCGGAGAACGTGGCGCGGATGCGCGCGGCGGCCGAGTGGTGCCGCACGGCGGGCGAGCCGCTGCACCTGCCGGCGGGATCGGTCTTTCTCGACGACCGGGTCGACGTGACCGGGCTCACCGTGATCGGCAAGGGCGTGCGCGCGGTGCCGCACCTGCCGATGGCGCGGGGCGGGGAGGCGATCGCGCCCGCGCCCTCGCAGCTGGTGCTGACCGGGCGCGCGGCGACGCCGCTGCGGATCCACGGCATCTCGTCGATGCGGGCCTGCGGTGCGGCGCGGGCCTTCTCGGCGCGGGCGGGGCTGGCCGAGGCGGTCTGGGCGCCGGTGTCGCTGATGAACGCCGATGCCGGGGAGGGCGCGGCGACGCCCGCCGCGCTCGTCGTGGGGCTGGTGATCGAGAACGGCACCGGCACGCGGCTGCGCGATTTCCGCGTCGTGGCCGATGGCGGCGGGGCGCATGGGCTCGACACCTACAACGACGCCGGCGCCGCGCGGATGGCGGGGGCGATCGACATCGGCATCCTGCAGCTCGGCGGTCGCGACACCACGCTCGAGAACGTGCAGTGCACCGGGCATTTCCGCCGTTACGGCTATCTCGTCGCCGCCGTGGACCGCGACGGCGACTTCGACGACTACTCGGCGCCCTACGAGACCTCGGTGATCCGCTGCAGCTTCCAGGGGATGCGGGCCGTCGGCATCCGCGGCCCCGACAAGTTCGCCATCCTCGGGCACACCGGCGACAGCGTCGACCTGCCCTGGGCGGAGGACCATCCCTTCACTCTCGATCCCGGGCACGACGCGATCCGCCTCGCCGCGGTCGGGACCGGCACCGCGGGCGGCGCGGTCTTCCGCTACGCGCGGGTCGAGAAGGTCCCGGTCGACGGCACGCCGCGGCTCCGGCTGTCGGGGATCGACGGCTTCGACCCCGGGCGGTGGGGCGCGGTGGTCGCGGCGCGGGCCGGCGGGGCGAACTCGCACGTCGTGCTGCGCGATTGTCAGATCGGCGGGCTGGTGATTCCCTCGGGCCACGCCGCCAACGACACCGACCATGTCGAGGGCGCAGTGGAGAACGGCGCCGTGGGCGGGTTCGAGATCAGCGGCTGGCGCGCCGCCGAGGCCGACATCCAGGGCCGGATCCAGCATCCCGGCACGCTGATGGGGCTGATCCACGAGGCCCGCGAGACGGTGCTCGACGTGATGTGCGAGGCGAACCCGGCGCGCGGCCGCGGCGCCGGCGCCACCTGGATCGTGTCGCCCCAGCACAACGAGAACGACCACGCCGCGCACCCGACCGGCGGCCCGCGCTGGATCGAGTGGCGCTACGCCATGGTGACCGAGCGCAGCGCCTCGAACACCGACTTCGCGCCGTTTCTCGATTTCGTGCCGCGGCCGGAGGCCTTCGCGGACGGGCCGGGCTGGTTCCAGGGCTACTGGGTGCTGCGCGCGCCGCAGGTGCGCTACCGCCACGACCGCGACGGCGCGCAGCGCTACCTCGCGGCCCCGGCGCTGAGCCTCGGGCCCGGGGCCGAGGGCTACGGCGGCGGCCCGCCGGGCGCGCGCGCGGCGGTCGACGGCGCCGCGGTGGTTGGGGCGGGGGGTGCGCTGCGCGTGCTGCCGGTCGCGCCCGGCGCGCTCGCCGATGCCGCCCACGCAATCAACCGCGCGGGCAAGGATGCCGGCACGATGGTGCTCGAGACCGACGGCTTCCGGCTCCTGCTCGCGGCGGGGTCGTCGCCGGACGATCCCTGGCGGACCCCCGACGGCCAGGTGGCGATCCGGCCGCGCTGAGCGTCACCCGCCGCGCACGCTTCCGCCCGCAACCCGGCCGCCCGAGCGGGGAGCCTTGACCCGCCCCGCGCGCGCCGACTATCGCGACATCGTGATGCCCGCCGGGTCTGCGCCGGGGGCATCCATGTCGTGCCACGAAGGGATCCCGGGTCCGTGAAACTCTGCGTCATCGTTCCCTGGATCACCCAGAGCCGCGGGGGCACCGAGAATGTCGGCCACGCGATGGCCAACGCGATGGCCGGGCGCGGCCACGAGGTGCACGTGCTGACCTTCGACCCCGAGCGGCAGCCGGCGCGCTGGCCGCTGGCCGCAGACATCCGCCTGCACCACGTCACCGCGACCGAGCCCGGGCGCCAGGACGACGCGCTGATGCTGCTCCTGGCCTCGATCGGTCCCGATCTGGTGGTCGGGCTGCACATGAACCGCACCTTCCTGCAATACGTGCGCGCTGCCCGCCGCGTCGGCATCCCGGTGGTTTTGTCGGAACATATCGACCCGCATTTCCCGCGCCGCATCGGCACCTTCACCGAGCCGGAGCGCTGGGCCGCGTTCCAGGGCGCGACGCGGATCCACCTTCTGGTCGATGCCTTCCGCGAGACGCTGCCGGCCCACCTGCAGCCGCGCATCCGGGTGGTGCCCAACACCGTGCCCGAGGCGCCCGTGCAGGCCGATCCGGATGGGCCGGAGGACGGTCGCTGCACGCTGGTTACCGTCGCGCGGCTGGTGCCGCGCAAGAACATGCGGCGGCTGTTGCAGGAGTTCGCCTCGGTCGCGCCGGCCCATCCCGACTGGGTGCTGCGGGTGGTTGGCGACGGCCCCCTGCGCGGGACGCTGGAGAGGGACGCGGCGGCGCTCGGGCTCGAGACGCGGGTGGAGTTCGCGGGCGAGCTCGACGACGTCTATCCCGAGCTCGCCCGCGCCCAGGCCTTCGTGCTGCCTTCGCTCTTCGAGGGCTTCCCGATGGTCAGCCTCGAGGCGATGGCGCACGGACTACCGGTGGTGGGCTATCGGCTGTGCAACGGCATCAACGTGCAGGTCCTGCACGAGGAGACCGGCCTTCTGGCGGAACGCCCCACCGAGGCCGGCGGGCTGGCCCGGACGCTCGACCGGCTGATGGGCGACGCCGCGCTGCGCCGGCGGCTGGGCGCGGCGGGGCGCGCGCGCTACCGCGCGGACTACGCCCCCGACGTCGTCGCCGCGCGCTGGGAGGAGCTCTTCACCGAGGCGGTGGCGGCGGGCCCGGCGCCGCGGCCGGAACTCGAGACCCGGCTCGAGGCGGCGCTCGACCGGCTGGTGCACACGGAAACGCCCTGACCCGGACCGGGTCGCGGGGAAAGGAGAGCGCCGGATCATGTCGGCAGACCGGGACAAGCTGAACCAGCGGGCCTTCCAGAGGTTCGACGACTTCCTCAACCTGCGCCGCAAGGAGGTGACGGGCGAGGACGGGACCGACATCCGCGCGCATGTCCTGTCGCTCCGCGACGCGCCCTGGGTGGCGGGCTACGCGGCCTTCAACCTCGAGACCGCCTACGCCGCCAACATGCGGCTGTTCTGGTCCGACCTGCGCGCCTTCGACGATCCCGGCGCGCTGCCCGACAACCGGCTGCTGATGGGCACCGTCTACGCCGACGCCGCCAAGTCGCACCAGGGCGCGGTGGAGATCCTGCAGGAACAGGGCGCGGCGCACCGGCTGCTGATGGGCGAGCAGGGCTTTCTCGCCTCCACCCACAGCTGGTCGCAGGCCTTTCGCGCCCGCGATCCCGCGATGGGCTGTCTCGGCTACGTCTACGACGACATCGCGCACTACTTCATGTCGGACTATCCCAACCGGCTGATCCACCGCCTCAACAGCGACCAGGTGCCCGAGCCGCGCGCGCTGGAGCGGGCGCGCGGGCTGATCCGGCGGATCGTCTCGCAGCGGATTTCGAAGTACAATTCGCAACCCATCCACCCGCCGACGATGAGCCGCGGCTACTCCCGCCGGGTGCTCGTCTGCGACCAGTCCTTCGCCGATGCCTCGACGGTCTTCGGCCGCATCGACGAGGCCGGGTTCGAGCGCATGCTGGTGGCCGCGCTGACCGAGAACCCCGACGCCGAGGTCCTGGTCAAGACCCATCCCGACACCGCCTGGGAGCCCGAGAAGCGCTCGGGCTACTACTCGCATCTCGAAAGCGTCGGGCGGGTGCGGATCCTGCGCGAGCCGCTCAACCCCTACTGCCTCTTCGAGATGGTCGACACCGTCTACGTGGGCACCAGCCAGCTCGGGCTCGAGGCGCTTTTCGCCGGCAAGCGGGTGGTTACCTTCGGCGCGCCCTTCTACGCCGGCTGGGGGCTGACCGACGACCGACAGGAGATCCCGCACCGGCACCGCACGCGCAGCCTCGAGGAGATCTTCCACTACTTCTACGTCTGGTACACGATCTACCACGTGCCGGGCGACGTCGCCGCGCCGAGCGAGATCGAGACGGTGCTCGACTTCATCGAGGCCAACCGCCCCGCGGCGCTGCCCGCGCCCCGCCCGGAGCCGCCCGCGCCGAAGGTGTCGGTGATCATCCCGGTCTACGGGGTCGAGCGCTACATCGAGGCCTGCCTCGCCTCGGTGCAGGCCCAGAGCCTGCACGAGATCGAGATGATCACCATCAACGATCGCAGCCCCGACGGCAGCCAGGCGATCATCGACCGCATGGCGGCGGAGGATCCGCGCATCCGCCCGATCGTGCTGCCGCAGAACGTGGGCCAGGGCTTCGCGCGCAATGCCGGGCTCGAGGCGGCGCTCGGCGACTACGTGTGGTTCCTCGATTCCGACGACTTCCTGGTGTCGCCCGACCACCTGCGGCTGGCGCTCGACTGCGCCCGCGCCGACCGCGCCGACATGGTGCGCGGGCGCAAGCTCTTCGAGCAGGTCGAGGACGAGGAGGGCAACGTGCTGCGGATGGAGCGCGACCGCAGCGAGATCCATTTCGACACGCCCTTCCATGCCGCGCGGATCGACACTGAGCCGCGGATCCTGCGCAGCCGCCACTTCTGCAACTGGCTCTACCGCCGCGCCTTCCTCGAGGAGAACGGCGTGCGGTTCCTCACCGCGCAATGGGAGGAGCGGCCGTTCCTGTGGCGCGCGCTGCTGTCGGCGGAGCGGATCTCGGGCACCACCACCGAGGCCTTCACCTACCGCATCCGCCGGGATTCGACCGCGCGCCGCGCCAAGAGCGTGCGCGACAGTTTCAACCAGCTCGCCAATCTCGAGCAGATGGCCGAGATCCTGAAGGAGTTCGACGCCTTCGCCCCGGGCAGCCGCTTCGCCCACGCGGCAGGGTACGCGGTGACGCAGGCGCTGCACATCCTGTTCTGCGGCTTCGCCTACGCCACCGTGCGCGCCGCCGAGGAGCCGGGGCTGCGCCGGCGCTTTCTCGACCGCGTGGCCGACACGCTCGACGCCGCCGGGCTGGAATACGACGACCTCGTCTTCGAGGCGCCGCAGATCTCGCGCCAGCGGATCGGCACGCAATCCTACCGGCTGCTGTTCGAGGCGCTGCGCGCGCGGCGCTACGAGCATGTCGACACCGCCGTGGACCAGGTGCCGCTCCCGCAGGAGACGGTGATGGCCGAGATCCTCGAGACGCCGGCGGACGCCCGCGCCGCGGCGTTCCAGGTGGCGTTGTCGCTCTTTGCCCGCAACGACCGGGTGATCACCGCCGAGACCTTCGAGCCGGTGGCCGAGAAGCCGCGGCTGGTGATCCACGTGGGCCAGACCAAGACGGGCACCACCTACCTGCAGCATTTCCTCGAGCGGAACCGCCCGGCGCTCCTGCGCGGGGGCGTCCTGGTGCCCGACAAGGGCCTGTTCTGGCAATCCACGCGGCCCGAGAAGCAGGCCGGCCATTCCGAGGTCACCCGCGAGGCGGTGACCGGCGGGCAGGAGATCCGCGACCACATCGAGGCGGCGCTGGCGCTCGCCGGCGGGCGGGTGCACACGGTGATCATCTCCAGCGAGGCCTATTTCCTCAACCGGCGCGCGGCGCTCATCCCCGACCATTTCCCCGGCTACCGCGCCGAGATGATCGGCTATTTCCGCCGCCAGGACGACTGGGCCAATTCGCAATACGCCGAGTTCGTCGCCGGCGGCGCGGTGGGGCGGGTGGCGCAGGACTTCGCCGCGTGGCTCGACGACCCGATCACCCGCGAGCGCTTCGACTACCACGATTTCTGCCGGCTCTGGGCGGCGCGGGTCGGCCGCGAGCGGGTGCATGCCCGGCCCTACGACCGCGACCGGCTGGCCGGCGGCGACGTGGTGTCGGACTTCCTCGCCACGTTGGGGCTGGAGGCGTTCGACGCGCTGCCGCGGCCGAGCGCGCGGGCGGGCAACGAGATGCCCTTCAACGCCGCGCACGTAGCGCTCCTGCGCGACATCAACGCCTATGCCTGGCCCGATCGCGAGGCCTATCTCGACTTCGTCGCCGAGGTGACCGACCGGCTTTCGCTGCTCGGGCCCGCACAGCGGCGCGCGCTGCAGATCATCACTCCGTCCGAACGCCGCCGGCTGATGACCGGGCTGGCCGACAGCAACACGGCGTTCGTGCGCGCGTTCTGCCCCGACGGCGCGGCGGTCTTCGCCCCGGACGGCCCGTGCGGCGCCATGCGGGCGGCGGCCGGGACCGCGTCGACCGAAGAGACGCCGGCCGACGACGTGGCGACCGAGGCCGAGATCCGGGCGATCTTCGACGCGCTCTCGGCCTACGATCCCGGCCGGCGCATGGCCGAGGCCGAGCGCGCGGCGCGGCGGCGCCCGCCGACGCCGGCGCGCACCCGCGACGAGGTGCTGTCGTTGCAGGGGCTCTTCGTGGACGTGGCCGGCCTGCCCGAGACCGTGGCGCCGGGCGCCGCGCTCGAGCTCGACGTGGCCGTCTACAACCTGTCGCGACTGTCCCTGCCGGAGCGGGTCGGGCGGATGCCGGTGCACCTGTCCTATCACATCTTCGACGCGCGGGGCCGCAAGGTTGTGTGGAACGGCGTGCGCACCGACCCTTGCGGACCGATCGAGAGCCGCACCCACCGCGCCCGGCTCGCGGTGGCGGCGCCGGCGAAGCCGGGCCGCTACCGGCTGCAGCCGGCGGTGGTGGTCGAGGGCGTGCGCTGGTTCGATTCCTCCCGCTCGGTGGACTTCGAGGTCGCCTGACGCGGCGGCACACCCCGCGCGGGGGCATATACGGGCGCGATTGAAACCCCCGCGCTCTTGGATCACGGTAAGCTCCACCGCGCATCCCGCATCGGGGAGCGGAACCCGGGCGGGGGCACGGGATCCGGGGGGGTGACGGGGAAGGAAGGGGAAAAGCGCATGGAATGCGTGGTCCATATCGGTACCGAGAAGACCGGCACGACGTCGATCCAGCGGACGCTCGATCACAACGCCGAGCGCCTCGCGGCGGCCGGGGTGATCTGGCCGCCGATCTTTCGCGACGGGCAGGATCCGCGCGCCGCGTGCTACGCGATGGACGACGACACGATCGACCTGCGCAAGGAGCGCCGCAACCTGACCACACCGGAGAAGATCGCGACCTTCCGCGCGCAGTTCGAGGACCGCTTCGCCCGCGAGATCGACCGTGGCCCGGACGCGCGCACGGTGCTCGTGGTCAACGAGCACCTGAGCCGGATGCGCCGGCCCTCCGAGGTGCGGCGGCTCAAGACCTTCCTCGAGCGCCACTTCGACCGGGTGCGGGTCGTCGTATACCTGCGCCGGCAGGACCGGATGATGCGCTCGATGTATTCCCAGGTCATCAAGGTGGGCGGCACCCGGCCCAACGTCTTTCCCCGCTATGAGGACGCGCGGGACGGCGACTTCACCACCTTCAACTACCGGCGCATCGCCGATCTCTGGGCCGACATCTTCGGCCGCGCGGCGTTCGAGATCCGGGTCTTCGAGTCCGCCCGGCTGAGCGGCGGCGACGTGGTGAGCGACTTCCTCCGAGTCGCCGGCATCCCGCCGATCGACGGGCTCGAGCCGTCCAAGACCAACGAAAGTCTGTCGCCCGAGGCGATCCAGGTGCTGCGGATGCTCAACCGGCACCTGCCGCGCGGGGCCCGCGGCAATATCGGCCCGCTGAGCGGGCGCATCTTCACCGGCTCCGGCATTCCGGTGGCGCGCGCCGAGGCCGAGACCTTCCTCGGCCATTTCCAGGCCGACAACGACCACGTGGCACAGGACTATCTCGGCCGGCCGTGCCTGTTCGAGCCGATCGGCCCGGACGAATATCCCGACAGCGTGCCGCCCGAAGCCATGGCGGTGGACCTCGACACCATGGCCCAGCATTTCGCGTCGCTCTGGGAAGCCAAGATTCGCGGCCTCTAGCCGCCGCGGCCGGACCGGCGGTCCGGTCCCCTCGACCTCCAGGAGCCGACTTGCGCCCATGCCTCTCTATCGCTTCGACACGGCCTTGATCTGTTTCGTGCACGTGCCCAAGACCGGGGGCAGCAGCCTCGAGAAGGCCCTTCGCGCCATGGGCGGCGTGCAGGCGATGCATTGCGGAAAGGCCATGCCCTATACCCGCT
Organism: Roseivivax jejudonensis; assembly: GCF_900172265.1. GTDB lineage: Bacteria > Pseudomonadota > Alphaproteobacteria > Rhodobacterales > Rhodobacteraceae > Roseivivax > Roseivivax jejudonensis. The sequence goes on from NZ_FWFK01000002.1 coordinate 564,530, forward strand.
GCACGCCCCAGCACATGCACGCCGCGGTGCTCGACGTCTTCGCGCCCGAGGCGCTGACCGACCTGCGGCTGGCGGTGGTGCGCCACCCGTTCGACCGGCTGCGCAGCGAATACCGGATGCGCCGCGCCGGCGAGATCGCGCGCGGACGCCCGGCGCCCGACTTCGACAGCTGGGTGGAGCGGGTCTTCGAGCGCTACGCGCGAAATCCGTACGTGCACGACAACCATGTCCGGCCGCAGACCGCCTTCGTCACCGAGACCACGACGGTGTTCCGCTTCGAGGACGGGCTGGAGGCGCCACTCGAGGAGATCGCGCGCCGTGTCGGGTGCCCGGCCGCGCCGCTCGGTCACGAGCGCCGCTCTGACCCCGTCGAGATCACGGCGAGCGACGAGACCGTCGCGCGGATCGAGACCTTCTACGCCCACGACTACCGGCGCTTCGGGTACCCGACGGCGGCACACTGAGCCCCGAGTCGTCGCCGGGCCGCCGACGAATCGGGCTTTTGAGTGTCATTGTCCTCTATTCGGAAACGATCTGTCGGGCCTCTTGCCCCGGTTTGCAGGGGCGCGCGGGCCGGGCGAGCCCGTAATATAGTGGTCTTGCGCAGCGATACCCCCAAATGGGGAAAACGGGGCCCGGGCGGGCAAAGTTCTTGATGACGCTCGGGCGCAATCTGCCTATCATTTTTGGAACACATTTTAAGCGGTCGCGGCTGCCGGGACCGGATTATCTGACGCCTTTTTTGCCCGTGAGGATTTCATGACGGATTCCCGCCGACTTTCCGGCCTGGACGAGCTTCGTGCCGCCCGCCGCGAGAACCGCAGCCTGCTCTGGACCGCCGGCTTCTTCAGCATCTTCGTCAACCTTCTGATGCTCACCGGACCGCTGTTCATGCTGCAGACCTACGACCGCGTGCTCGGTGCGCGCTCGGAGGAGACGCTGGTCGCGCTGTTCCTGCTCGTTGCGTTCCTGTTTCTCATCATGGGGATCGTCGACTGGGCGCGCGGGCGGCTGCTGACGCGGCTCGGCGCGCGCTTCCAGGAGCGGCTCGACCGCCGCGTCTTCGAGGCGATCCTGAAGAAGTCCGCCGCCGACCGCGAGGCGGGCAAAAGCGATCCCTACGCGATCGAGGGCCAGCAGCTGAAGGATCTCGAGGCGGTGCAGCGCTTCTACGCCTCGCCGGTCTTCGCCGCGCTCTTCGACGTGCCGTGGACGCCGATCTTCCTCATCGGCATCTCGATCTTCCATCCCTGGCTCGGCGCGCTGGCGGCGGCCGGCGGGGTGCTGCTGATCGGGCTGACCGTGGCCAACCAACTGTCCACGCGGGCCTCGGCGGTGCGCTCGGCGGCAGCGAGCTACCAGTCCGACCGCTATTCCGAGCAGCTCAAGAACGAGGCCGAGACGATCCGCAGCCTCGGCATGCAGGGCAACGCCTTCGAGAAGTGGCAGAAGGTGCGCTCGCGCGCGCTCGAGCAGGGCACCTGGGCGGCCGATCTCGGCGGCAGCTTCTCGACCGCGACCAAGACCTTCCGGCTGTTCCTGCAATCGACCATGCTGGCCCTCGGCGCCTATCTCGTGCTTCAGGGCGAGGTCACCCCGGGGGTGATGATCGCCGGCTCGATCCTGCTCGGCCGCGCGCTCGCGCCCGTCGAGCAGGTGGTCAACCAGTGGAGCACGGTGCAGCGCGCCCGGCGCGGCTGGGACAACCTCGTCGACCTCCTGGCCGACGTGCCGATCGACGCGCCGCGCACCGAACTGCCGCGCCCGCCGGCCAAGGTCTTGGTCGAGCAGCTCACCGTGGTGCCGCCGGGCGGCCGCCAGGCGACGCTGCGGCTGGTCAACTTCAACGTCAATCCCGGCGAGGCGGTCGGCGTGATCGGGCCCTCGGGCTCGGGCAAGTCGACGCTGGCGCGCGCGATCACCGGCGTCTGGCAGCCCTCGGGCGGCAAGATCCGCCTCGGCGGCGCGACGCTCGACCGCTACCACCCCGAGAAGCTGTCGCAATATATCGGCTACCTGCCGCAGCGGGTGTCGCTGTTCGACGGCACGGTGGCCGAGAACATCGCCCGCCTGTCGCAGGCGCCGGACGCCGAGAAGGTGGTCGAGGCCGCCAAGAAGGCCGCCGCCCACGACATGATCCTGAAACTGCCTCAGGGCTACGACACCCAGATCCAGACCGTCGGCACACAGCTCTCGGGCGGCCAGATCCAGCGGATCGGCCTGGCCCGCGCGCTCTACGGCGACCCGGTTCTGCTGGTGCTAGACGAGCCGAACTCGAACCTCGATAACGAGGGCTCGGCCGCGCTCAACGCTGCGATCCGGCAGGTCAAGTCGCGCGGCGGCGCGGTGCTGATCATGGCGCACCGTCCCGCCGCGATCCGTGAATGCGAGAAGCTCCTGGTGCTGTCCGACGGCGCGCGCACGGCCTGGGGCCCGCGCGAGAGCGTCCTCGCCGAAACCGTCGCCAATTACGGCGAGATCAAGAAGGCCGCCAACGCGGCCACCGGAGTTGTGTGATGACCCAGACCGCGAAATCCTCCCGCAAGTTCCGGTCGACCGTGCCGATGCTGGTGGGCTTCACCACCGTCTTCGTCCTGATCGGCGCGCTGGGCGCCTGGGCGATGCGCACTGAAATCGCCGGCGCCGTGGTCGCCTCGGGTCGCATCGTGGTCGAGAAGAACCGCCAGGTGGTGCAGCATCTCGACGGCGGCATCGTCGATGAGATCCTCGTGCGCGAGGGCGACCAGGTGGAGGAGGGCGCGCTGCTCGCCCGGCTCGACCCGACGCTGATCCAGTCCGAGCTGACGATCATCGAGGGCCAGCTCTTCGAGGTGATGGCGCGCAACGACCGGCTTCAATCCGAGCTCAGCGAGACCGAGACGGTATCCTTCGACCAGGTGCTCGAGGAGGAGGCCGAGACCCGTCCCGAGGTGGCCGGCATCATGCAGGGCCAGGAGCGGCTGTTCCGCGCCCGGCTCGACACGCTCGAGCGCAGCGTGACGCAGCTGCAGAACCAGCGCCTGCAGCTGGAGAAGCAGATCACCGGGATCGACGCCCAGGCCACCGCGCTCGAGCGTCAGCGCGAGCTGATCGGCGAGGAGACCACGAGCCAGCAGACGCTCTACGAGCGCGGGCTCGCGCAGGCCTCGCGGCTTCTGGGGCTGCAGCGCGAGGAGGCCCGGCTCGCCGGCCAGATCGGCGAGCTCGAGGCGAGCCGCGCGCAGGCGATGGAGCGTATCGCCGAGCTCGAGATCGAGGAGCTGTCGCTGCACGCGCAGCGCCGCGAGGATGCGATCACCCAGCTGCGCGACATGGAGTTCCGCGAGATGGAGATGGCCGAGCGGCGCACCGCGCTGATCGAGCAGCTCTCGCGGATGGACATCCGCGCGCCGGTGGGCGGGGTGATCTACGACCTGCGCGTCTTCGGCGCGAGCTCGGTGATCCGGCCGGCCGACCCGGTCATGTACATCGTGCCGCAGGACCGGCCGCTGATCATCGAGGCACGGGTCGACCCGATCAACGTCGACGAGGTCTATACCGGGCAGGAGGTGATGCTGCGCGTCGCCGCCTTCGACATGCGCGACGTGCCCGATCTCTTCGGCGAGGTGATCCAGGTCTCGGCGGACGCCTTTACCGACGAGCAGACCGGCGCGTCCTTCTACCGCGCGCGGATCCAGCTGCCGGAGACGGAGCTCGACAAGCTGCCCGAGGGACAGGTGCTGGTGCCGGGCATGCCGGTCGACGCCTTCATCCGGACCCAGGACCGGACGCCGGCCGCCTACCTGATGTCGCCGCTGACGCGCTATTTCGACAAGGCCTTCCGCGACGGCTGATCCCGCGCTCCGTGCGCAGATCACGCGATTTCAACTTGCAACAGAACACCTGTTGATTGTTTAACGGGGGTGTGTCCGACACGCCCCCGTGTCGCGTCGCGAATTTCAGAGCGCCGTATTCCCGCCCAAATTGCATTGTAGACAGTCCTTGTCGCAGACGATCTTTGTCGCGCCCATCCCCCGAGTGGCGCACAGGGATCCCCCGGAATGCACGCGAGGCGTGTTCCGGGCGTGATGAGCCGGGCCCAAAGCGCGAGTCGCGCGGTGGCCCTCGAGGCTTGTTTATAAAATCGAAACAATGAGTTTCGCGCAGGGCGCCGGGGCAATCACCCCCATATGGCGGTATTTTCCGGCGCGCTGCGGTGGCTCTATGAGCGTGGATGGGCGGGATTCCCCGCGTATCCCGCTCGCGCATTATTAGACATGCTGCGCAGCATTTTATTGATGAATCCTTAATTTTCGGGGGATCGAAAATGAACTGGAACGCAATTTACAACAACCTGTTCAGCGCGCCGCTCCCGGCGTCGCAGACTTCGCCGGGCTCCGACAACGTCGACTTCGATGACTTCCCGGGCGTGAACAAGGCGAAGATGCTGGGCGGCGATGATTTCGCCGACGGCAACGACGGCCGCAACGTGATCTACGGCAACGCCGGCCGCGATTACCTCCGCGGCGACGGCGGCGACGATGTGCTGCATGGTGGTGGCGACGACGATGCCATCATCGGCGACAGCTACTCCATGAACGAGCCCGGTGGCGGCGAAGAGGCCGGCGATGACCTCATCGAAGGCTCCAAGGGCGACGACATCCTCGCCGGCCAAGACGGCGACGACACCATTAACGGCGGTAACGATCGTGACATCGTCCTCGGCGGAAACGGTGATGACGAGCTGGTCGGCGGCATGGGCAACGACTTCGTTGTCGGTGGTGATGGTCGTGACTGGATGAACGGTGGCTACAACGACGACTGCATGGCGGGCCAGGCAGGCAACGATCGTATGCAGGGTCTCTCGGGCGAAGACACCATGTCCGGTGGCAGCGGCCGTGACACCATGTACGGTGGTTCGCAGGACGACCAGATGGCCGGTAACTCCGGCGATGACCACATGAACGGCCAGACCGGCCATGACTCCATGTGGGGCGGTGCTGGCGACGATGTCATGCGCGGCTGGACGGGCTACGACAAGATGCTCGGCGGCGACGGCGAAGACGCCATGGCCGGTGACATTGGCCACGACACCCTGTGGGGTGGCGACGGCCAGGACTACCTCGAAGGCGGCTCGGGTGACGACACCCTGCTCGGCGAGGATGACAACGACATCATCGAGGGCAACGACAACGCCGACTGCATCGAAGGCGGCGACGGTCGTGACATCATCTACGGCGACAACCGTCCGGTTCTCGACCGTGAAGGCAACGTCATCAACAAGGCGCTCGGCGAAGCCAGCGACTCGATCGATGGCGGGACCGGCAACGACACCATCTACGGCCAGGAAGACGACGACCTGATCGAAGGTGGCGACGGCGAAGACGACATCTACGGCGGCGACGGCGACGACAGCATCCAGGGTGGCCGTGACGACGACTACATCGAAGGCAACGACGGCGCCGACACCGTAAACGGCAACCAGGGCGACGACGAGATCTACGGTGGCCGTGGTGAAGACGTTCTCGCCGGTGGCAGGAACGATGACAGCCTCTACGGCGAAGCCGGTGACGACTGCCTGTCGGGTGACAACGGTAACGACTCGCTCGAGGGCAATGCCGGCAACGACTCGTTGAATGGCGGTTCGGGCCGTGACTACCTCGACGGTGGCCTCGGTGACGACGTGCTCTACGGCGCTGAAGGCAACGACTACGTCTACGGCGACCAAGGCCAGACCGGTGGCGGCAACGACACCCTGATCGGTGCCGGCGACGGCCCGAATGAGATCGACTATCTGTTCGGTGGCAAGGACAACGACTGCCTCGTCAGCGGCGTCGGCACAGACATCATGGAAGGCGGCGCGGATGCCGACGTCTTCGTGTTCGGCTACGATCTCGACGTGAACGGCGATGGTGACTGCGACGACGAGGAAGACACCACCATCCTCGACCATGGTGAAGACGTCATCACCGACTTCCGTCCCGAGACCAACCAGGATGCCATCCAGCTGCACTCCGGTCTCGAGATCGCCAAGGTCGAGATCGTCGGTGACGATCTCGTCATTACCACGGCGTTCGCCGGCAGCGACAGCGACGGCGACGACGACCACAATGATGGCGACAATGGTTCGGACGACCTGACCGGCACCATCACCATCGAGGACGCGGTCTTCACGATCTCCGGCCTCGATCCGACGGATCCGGACTTCAACGGCTCCTCGGACGCACTCGAGCGCTTCGTGCTCGACTACGATCCGGAGACTGGCGAGGGCAAAGGCTTCGTCTTCTTTGACGACAAGTGCGTCACCCTGCCGGAGTGCGAGACCACGCCGTTCGAGATCGACTGCGAAGTCGAAGAGCCCGAGTACGACGTGTGCTACACGCCGCTCGAGGGCATGTTCGGCGACACCACGATCAACATCACCGCGCTGCGCATGGCCGAGCGGTTCGCTGATCAGGAAGAGGGTGTCTCGATCGTTCAGGGCCAGCTCTGCCTCGACATCAACTACGACATGTTTACCTCGGCCTAAGCTGCGGACACGTCAGTCAATGCGATCATCGCACCGCCCCCTTTCGGGGGCGGTGCTTTTCGTTCGGCGGCTCCGCGGGCCGGCCCCGGCGCGCGGGGCCGGCCGGAGCGTCACACCATGATGTCGTCGGAAAGCTGCGAGAGATTGACGTTCTCGACCACGACGACGTCGCCGCCGCCGAAATCGAAGACGACGTCGCCGCCGCGTGCATCGGCGCGGGCCAGCGCCGCGTCGACGCTGCTCAGGCGGTGGGCGCTGAAGTCGAGCAGGTCCACGTCGTCGGCGAAGTCGCGCACCACGTCACGGTCGTCGCCGGGCGCGAAGCTGAAGCGGTCTGCGCCCCAACCGCCGAAGAGCATGTCCGAGCCGGCGCCACCCTCGAGCGTGTCCACGCCCTTGTCGCCGTAGAGCGTGTCGTCGCCGCCGCGGCCCTGCAGGGCATCATCGCCTTCGGCGGCGCGCAGGCGGTTCGCCCAGTTGTTGCCGCGCAGGTCGTCGTCGTAATGGGTGCCGCGCAGCGCCGCGATGGAAACGAAGACGTCGCCCGCGGCCGCGCCGGTGTTGAGCGCCTCGTGCTTGAGATCGACCCGGACTCCGCCGGAGGCACCGAGATAGTCGACGGTGTCGAAGCCGCGGCCGCCGCGGATCTCGTCGTCGCCGGCACTGGCATAGATCCAGTCTCCGCCGGCGCCGCCATAGACCGTGTCGTCGCCGCCGCCGGCATCGATCTGGTCGCTGCCGGCGCGGGCGCGGATCTCCTCGGCGACGCTTGTGCCGGTGATCTTGTCGGGGCCGGACGTGCCGGTGATCTTGTCGGGGCCGGAGCGGTCCGGCGTCACTGCCTGCGGCTGCGGGGCCTCGGGCTCGGGCTCGGGCAAGACCGGCTGCGGCTCCGGTGCGGTGATGCCGGTGTTGCCGCCGCCGCCCTGGCCGGTGTCGAGCGTCACCGGCGCCGAGGTCTTGGCGAAGTTCTGCGTCACGATGACGATGCCGTCGCGCACCTCTGCGCCGATGCCGATGTAGTCGAACTCGGGGTTGAGCAGGTTGGCGCGGTGGCCAGAGCTGTCCATCAGGAGCTCGTGCAGGCGGGCAATGTCGTCCTTGGCACCGGGATCGCCGCGCTCGGTCTGGTAGGCGACGTTCTCGCCCGAGCGCCACGAGCCGGAGAAGACGAAGCCCGCATCCTCCATCCGCTCGCGCGCGGTGGACCCGCCGGCGCCGGTATGCGACAGCGTTCCCGTGTCGAGCATCCAGTCGCTGTGGCCGTCTGCGGCGTCGTTCAGCCGTTTTTCGAGTTTCAGCGGATCGAGCCCAGCCCGTGCCCGTTCCGCATTGATCAGCTCGAGCATGTAGCGCTCGAGCTCGGTCGCGTTCGCCATGGATGTCCCTCCGGTCCTGTCCGCGACCGGTGTCGCGGATCCCGGGATACGAGACAATTGTCATGCCAAATATTGGTGACGATCCGCTTAGCGCGCGCCGCGGTTGAGCGGAACCTTGCCGGAGCGCGGCGCGCGGTAGCCGGACGGGCGCCCGCCCGTCCGGCCTGCCGTCAGGTCATTGCGGCAGCGCCTCTCCGGCGACCGGGCCCATGGTCATCCGCACGATGGCGCTCTGGTAGCGCAGGATGAACTCGCTCTGCCGGTGGGTGCCGGTCTTGGTCAGAATGCTCTTCATGTAGCTGCGCACGGTCGACAGCGCGAGGTTGGTGGCCTCCGCCGTCTCGGTGAGCGAGCGCCCGGCCAGGATGTGGTGCGCGACCCGCCGCTCGGACGCGGTCAGCCCCGACATCTTCAGCAGGTAGTCCCGCATCGCTGGGTTCTCGTTGCCGCGCCCGAGGATCACCAGCGCGCGCCGCGGCGCCGAGGTCTCAAGCGGGCAGATCCAGACGAGCCGCGTCGCCTCGCCCTCGATCGACAGGACCGAGGGCTTGCGCGTCTCGCCGGTCGCCCGGCGCAGCGCCTCGAGGAACGATTTCTGGGTGCGGAACGACTTTGCCGCGAGGTGATCGGACACGATCTCGAAGCCGCCGTGCTCGGCCAGCCAGCTTTCGGAGAGATTGGCACTGAAGTCGATCCGGCCGGACTCGTCGACCACCGCGAAGTAGACCGACAGCTCGCGCAGCGCGACCTGCAGGATCTGGTCGCCGGTGGAGCGCCGCGCGCGGGCGCGCTCGCCGAGCTTCTGGCCGGCGAAGGTCATGGCGATCGACAGGTAGCCGTCGGCGCCCGGCGCCTCGGGCAGGCCGCGGGCTATGACCACCGGGCGCAGATGCCCGGCGGGGCGGCCCAGCCCGACCACGTAGGGCCCGCAGCGCACCCAGCGGGTGGCGCGGCCGTCGCCGTCGGCCCGTGCCGCAGGCTCGGTCTCGGCCAGTGCCAGGAGCCGGCGCACCAGCCGGGTCGCGAAGCTGCGCTCGCAACCGCCCGCCTCGGGCACCGGCGGGATCGGCTCCGCATCAGGGGCGAGCCCGCTCCAGATCTCGAGGAAGAACCCGCCGGACATGTCGAACAGACCCACGTGGAGCGCGTCGATCCGCGCGGCGGTGGCAAGCTGTTCGACGAAGACGTGGCTCTGGGTCGGCACCTGGCGGTGCTCCCGGACCTCGAGCCCAGTCATGCCGCGATCCTCCGGAGAGGGCCCGCGATGAGGCCCGAACACGGGCCGGAACACAGGCGGGGCAGGGCCCGGGACGGGATGACAGACGGAAGGATGGCTTCTCTGAAATACATTCGCCACACCGATAATGGTTTAGAATCAATGAATGTGTCCGAGTGTAGAAAGCTCTCGGATTCGACACAAGAAGCAGGCGGAAAAGCGACGCATGATCCCGGTTTCCGGCCTCATGCGGAAACAGTAAGGACAAATTGCGACAATTGTTTCTTATTGTCTGACGGTCTTTGGCCGCGTGGGCCGGTCTCCCCGCCCGGGTCCGGCTGAACCGGACACGGGGGCCCCCGAGAACCGTTACGCCTCGGGACCGGGGGATGGACCGAAACGCACGGGGTTGGGAGAGACGGGAGCGCGGCGCCACCCCGCTCGGGGATGGCGCCGGGCTGCATTCGGTATCAGGCGACGTCGAACTCGAAGCCGGTCTGCTCGGTGTTCCAGCCCTCGAGCGGGAACTGGTCGTTGAAGAGCGTCGCGAGCGTCGCGTCCTCGATGAGCGGGATCGTTCCGCCGAGCAGGAAGCCGTCGTTCGGCATCGGATCGAAGGGCAGCGTCGGGATCAGGCCGCCCGGCACGTTGCCACCGTCGAACAGGCTGAACTGAACGTCGGGGAAGAAGTCCGACGTGACCCCGGCGGTGAAGCGCAACACTCCGAGGATCAGGTTCATGTCGAGTTCGAGCGAGGAGACGTGTTCGAACAGCGCCTCCATGTCGACCGAGATGTCGAGGATGTCCAGCATCCCGTCCATGTCGCCATCGGTATCGACGTCGAAGGTGGAGCCCTCCGGCACGTCCACGCTGATGTCGTCGCCGACGAAGACACCGTTGATGGTCGAGTTGTCCTCTAGCAGCAGCGTCATCGGCAGTTGGGTGATCTCCAGCGTGAAGTCCTGCACAGCGCTCAGGATACCCTGCAGGTCCACGTCGAGCAGATCCCAAGCGTATTCGAAGCTCGCCACGTTGATGCTTCCGACATCGCCGAAGTTCACGTTAAATCCGTCGCCCCCGGTTCCGCCGAGCTGCGGAAGCGGCGTGACTGTCGAGACGAACCCGTCCACGTCGATGGTCAGATCGACGAGCGTCTCATTGTCGCTGCCTTCAAGGATCGTGTTTGCCGGATTGACCGGGCTGCCAGTGGCACCGAAATCCGGATTCGTCAGGAGCAGCTCCTGGACGATGACGCCGTCGACCGGGATCGCGAACTCGTCACCGGGACTGACATCGAAGATGTTGAAGCCCGGCTCACCCAATTCTCCCGTTCCCAAGAGACTGGCGGTATCGATGTCGAAGACGGGCACGTTCGCACCGAATAGATCGAGCACGAGGTTCGCATCGAAATCGAGCACGAAGTCGAGGCCGAATTGTACGCCCGGCCCGTCGGTAACGAACGATGCGCCTCCGTCGACGCTATAAGCGGTCTCGAGCGTGAAGGTTTCGCCCTGCTCCACCTGCCGCGGTGTGTTGAAGACCACATCGACCGGGATCTCTGCATCGACTTCACCGCCATTGAGGAAGAAGTAGGGCTGTACGCCGATCTTGATGTCCGCGTTGCCCGAGGTGCTGACGCCCGGAACGGTGATGGGCCGCACGTTCAGGTCGATGTCTCCGCAGACGTCGTCCTGCCCAAAGAGGCCGGCAAAGAAGTCCACCACATCGCATCCGGCCTGGGCGAAAAACTCGGCGACATCGGCCAGACCTTCAAGCACGTCGCCGACTACACCTGCGGTCAGGGGGATGTCGGGGATGATCGTTGCGTTGAGGCTGAACTCCTCGTCGATGCCGAGGAACGGCAGGTCCGGCTCCAGGCTGAAGGCCGGGCCCGAGTTCCAGATGGACTGGTTCTGGGTGATGAAGGTGAGCCTGTCGCCGACGCTCAGGTCGTTGTCGTCCTCGCCCTCGATCGTCAGCGTGACCGTCTTCGGGGCCGACAGCTCGGTCTCGGACGGCGCCGTGGGGCTTTCGCCCACGCCGCTGTCGTCGCGCGCCTGATACTGGAAGGTGACCGTGCGGCTCTCTCCCTCCTCGAGGTGCTGGAAGTCGTCCTCGGGGTCGAAGGTGAAGGTGCCGTCACCGTTGTTGTAGAGCTTGCCGTATTCGAAGCCCTCGTTGTCGACGGTCTGGTAGACGCCCGGCGCGATCTCGGTCAGGCCGAGGACCTCGAAGGTGTGGGTGTCGTTCACGTCGTCGTCGGTCACCTCGAAGTTGTAGGTGTTGGGCTCGGTAGTCAGCTCTTCGAAGCCGGTGCCCGGTCCGCCGTCGATGTCGCCGTCGCTGTCGTCCTCGGAGAGGGTGAAGGCCAGGTCCTCGGCCACCGGCTGGTCGTTGGTGCCGGTGACGGTGACGTCGACGATGTCGCTGTCCGACGCGTTATGCGGGTCGGTGACCGACACGGTGTAGGACCAGGTGATGGTCTCGCCCTCGCGCAGGAAGTCGAGATCCTCGGTCACCGGACCGTACTGGAAGATCTCGGTGTCCGGCGTCTCCTGGTCGGGCAGGAAGGTGCCGTCGAGGCCGTTTCCGTCCTCCAGCCGGTCCGCGAGACCGGCCTCCAAGGGACCACCCGACCACGCGATGTCCTCGTTACTCTCGATCAGGATGTCGAGCGTGTCGTTGTAGTCGAGATCGTCGTGCGTGAAGAGGCGGAACTCTTCAAGGGTCTGCGCAGAGGCGTCGCTGTCCTCGGTGAACAGGATCGACTGTTCGGCGGCGACCGTCGGCACGTCGTTGGTGCCGGTGATCTGGAAGGTGATCTCCTGCGTGGTGACGCCGTCGTCGCAATCCTCGGCGGTGACGATGTAGGACCAGGTGATGGTCTCGTCCTTCGCCAGGAAGTCGAGCGCCGCGGTGAGGTCGTAGGTCCACGGGATCGTGTCCGGCGGCACCGCGAACTCGACGCCGGTGTCGAAGCCGTCGAGGATCTGTTGTGCAAGAGTCGGGTCGATCACGGCCAGGTCGCCGTCCGACCAGACCGGCGCGCCGGTGTCCTCGAAGGTGATGGTCACGAGGTCGGTCGAGTCGATGTCGTCGAAGCTGACCGTGCCCTCCTGATCGATCACCTGCGCCGAGGCGTCGATGTCCTCGATCACCTCGGTCGAGGGCGAGACCTCGAGCGTCGGCGGGGTCGAGGCCGGCGCGTCGAGGATCAGCTGCATCGGCAGGATCCGCGGATTGGCGTCGAGATCCGGCACCGGATCGAGCAGCACGTTCACGTCGGTGGTGACGTAGCGCGCCGCCAGGATCTGCTGGGTGACGTTGATCGTGGTGTCGCCGATCACCTGGTCCGACAGCGGCTTGTGCTGCCGCTCGACCTCGGGAAGCTCGGCCTCCCAGCCGGTCACGGGCGTGTCGGGCGTGCATTCGGGCAGGGTGATGCACTTGTCGCCGAAGACGACGAAGCCCTTGCCCTCGCCGGTTTCCGGATCGTAGTCGGTGATGAAGTCCTCGAGCGCCTGGGAGCTCGGGTTGAAGTCCGGATCGCTGCCGTCGAGGCCCGACACGACGAGCGCCGCGTCCTCGACCCGGATCGTGCCGGTCTCGACGTTCTCGTTCTCGGCCAGCGCGGTGGTGATGATCAGGTCGTCGCCGTCGAACGCCACGTTCTTGATCTGCAGCCCGGTGTGGAGCTGGATCACGTCCTGGTTCGTCTCGGGGCGGAAGTCGGTGATCGTGTCGTTGTCGTGGAAGAGCAGCGCGCCCTCGCCCTCGTCGTCGCAATCGCCGTCGCCGTTGAGATCGAGGTCGTATCCGAAGGTGAAGGTGTCGGCGTCGCCGCCACCGGTCATCTCGTCGTCGCCGTCGCCCATCGGCTGTTCGACCACGAGCGGCACGAGATCATCGTCGTCGCGCTCGGGCATCAGCCCGTAGCCGCCGCTGACGATGCAGTCGTTGTCCTTGCCGCCGTCGAGCGTGTCGTTGCCGAGCCCGCCGAGAAGCGTGTCGTCGCCGCCACCGGACTGGCCCTCGTCGCCCATGACGAGGTCGTTGCCGTCGTTGCCGTAGAGCAGGTCGTCGCCGCGGCCGCCGTCGATGGTGTCGTTGGCCGCGCCGCCGTCGATCGAGTCGTCGCCGTTGCCGCCGTCGAGGCTGTCGCGGCCGGCGTCGCCGGCGATGCAGTCATGGCCGTTTTCGCCATCGACGGTGTCGCTGCCGCCTCCGCCGGAGATAACGTCGTTCTGGTTGCCGCCTAGGATCGAATCGTTGCCGGCCGCGCCGCTCAGGTGGTCGTTGCCGTCGCCACCGTCGAGCGTGTCGTTGCCCTGGTCACCGGAGATCGTGTCGTTGCCGGTGTCGCCGGACAGCGAGTCGTTGTCCTCGTTGCCGTTGATCTGGTCGTCGTCCTCGCCGCCATAGACGGTGTCGTTGCCGAGCCCGCCGCGGATCAGGTCGCTGGCCTCGCCAAGCGCCGGATTGATCAGCTCGTCGCTGTTGTTGAAGATCGGCACGTTGTCACCGTAGATGACATCGTCGCCATCGCCGCCGTCGAGGCAGTCGGCGTTGTCGTTGCCCTCGATGATGTCGTTGTGGATACCGCCATCGATCGAGTCGTCGCCCGAGCCGCCGGTCAGGTAGTCGTTGCCGTGCTCGCCGAAGATCAGGTCGTCGCCGCGGTCGCCGGCCATCGCGTCGTCGCCGCAGCTGCCGGCCATCGAGTCGTTGCCGTTCCAGCCGCTGACCACGTCGTTGCCGGAATTGGCCAGGATCAGGTCATGGCCGTTGCCGCCGTTGATGAAGTCGTGGCCGGCATTGCCAGCGAGCGTGTCGTCCTGCGAGCCGCCGTAGATGGTGTCGTCGCCGTCACCGCCCGAGACCACGTCGTCGCCGGATCCGCCGAAGATCGAATCGTTGCCGAGCTGGCCGGCCAGCTGGTCGTTGTTCCATCCGCCGCGCAGCGTGTCGCGGCCATTGCCGCCGGTGACGAAGTCGTTGCCCATGCCGCCGTTGGCATGGTCGTTGCCGTCGCCGCCGATGACGATGTCGTGGCCGTTCTGGCCGGTGATGTCGTCGTTGCCGCCGGCCCCGATGACGATGTCGTTGCCGCCGCCGCCGTCGAGCAGGTCGTTGCCCTGGGGAACGTCGTTGGGATTGTCGCCGAGCAGGGCGTCGTTGCCGTTGCCGCCGTGCATCGAATCGTTGCCGCCGTCACCGCGCAGGTAGTCGCGGCCGCCGTTGCCGAAGATCACGTTGGCGCCGTCATTGCCGTCGGCAAAGTCGTTGCCGCCGCCCATCTTGGCCTTGTTGACGTTCGGAAAGTCGTCGAAGTCGACGTTGTCCGAGCCCGGAGAGGTCTGTCCAGCCGGCAGTGGCGCACTGAAGAGACCGTTGTAGATCTGGTTCCAATTCGGCATAGCAATATCGCCGCCAGAAGGCGTCGTCCCCCGTTTGAAAAGTCTCTGGTCCGGCGCGAACGACATGCCCCACGCCAAAATAACTCCGTCGCGCCATGGTTTTCTGGCGGACGGACATGTCTCCATTAGATTGAATAAAAAATTAGAAATCTGCCTCTATATGGCGGTTGCGCGCCTGCTATGGCGCGGAAGCGGAGCGGAAAAACACTGTTTCCGTCCCGGAACCGGAACCGGAGCCGTGAGCGCGGTCAGCCCGGCGCGGACCACAGCCGGACGGTATCGGGAAACCGCTCGGCGCAGACCGCATAGACCGACGCGTAATGGCGTCGGATTTCCGCCCGCAACGCCGGCGGCAGCACCGCGTCGGTCCGGGTCGCGTTGGCGCGCCGCCCGAGCGCGTCCGGCCGGCAGGACACGCCGAGAAAGCGGCTCAGCCGGGCCAGTTCCGCCTCGGTGAAGAGAGTCTCGTAAAGGCCGTAGAAGACGGCCCCGGGTGCGAAGACCGTCTCGATCGCCTCGATCGTTCGATCGTAGCGCGTGCGCAGCGCGACGTCGGGCGCTCGGTAGGCTGCGGCGACCTGGTCGGGCTCGGGGGGCAGGGCGGACAGGTCGCCGCCCTGGTTGGCGACGAAGCGGCGCTCCATTCGCACCGCGCTCCAGATCCGCTCGACCGGGTCGCGCATCAGGAACACGACGCGGATCTCGAAGCCCGCCGCCTCGAGCGTGTCGCGGATCCGCGCGAGCGTCGCGGCGCTCAGCGCGCCGTAGCTCGGGGTCAGGTCGCCGGTGAGCGCCGCGCCGGTCCGCGTCACAAGCGCGCGGAAATGGCGTGCATAGGCGCCCTCGACATTCTGCATCTCGTGGCGCAGCCGGAGCATGGGCAGGCGCGGGCTGTCGGGCTTGCGCCGGAAGGTCGCCTCGGTCACCCGGAAGCGCGAGAACATCTCGGGATCCTCGATCACGTCCCAGACATGCCGCTCCTTGATTCCGTCGAAGGCGGCGCCCGCCTCGACGAGATAATGGTAGAGCCAGCTGGTGCCCGCCTTCTGCGCGCCGAGCCCGAGGACGAAGACCGGACGGGTCATGATCCGCTTTCGATGAAATCTGCCGGAGCCCGGACCCCATCACGCCGGCCCCGCGAAGGAAAGCCCGGCGGGCGCGCGCAACTATAAATTAACATAACCTTCCTTCTGCGCCCAAACCATGACGGTCGACCACCCTTTGTGCTCCAAAGGTCCCGACATCGCTGGACTGGCCCCATTCGACCGGACAACCGGGCATGGCCATGGAGGCTCAGGCATATCCCTGAGATAGAGATCATCACCGATGGTGGCCGTCGGCGCCGCAGGTCCGCGCGCGAGAAGATACGGCTCGTTGAGGAGACGCTGGAGGAAGGCACCTGCATCGGGGGCAAGACCGCCGGGCACAGGTTGCGCGCCGCTCTATCTCTGATCGGATTCCTTGAATAAGGCTTGAAAATGGCACCACTTTACGTCGCTCGTCCCCTGCTGCCGTCGATGGCCGATCTCAACGATCTGCTTGCAGGCGTTTGGGAGAGCAAAATGGTCACGAACGAAGGGCCTCTCCACGACAGGCTTGAACACGCGCTCGCCGACAAGCTCGGTGTGCCGATGGCCAAGGTGTTCAGTTCCGGCACATCGGCGCTTCAATGCGCGCTCTTGAGCCTCGAACTGCCGGTCGGGGCAGAGGTCATCACGACACCCCTGACGTTTCCCGCGACAGCTCATGCGATCACGGCGCTTGGGCTGAAACCCGTCTTCGCCGATATAGACCCGGAAACCCTGACACTGGATCCCTCCGCGGTCGAACGCGCCATCACGCCCCATACCGCGGCGGTGATCGGCGTACATGTCTACGGAACGATCTGCGATGTCGAAAGACTGCAGCGGATTTGCGACAGACATGACCTCAGGCTGGTTTTCGACGCCGCGCACGCGTTTGCATCGGAAAAGGCGCGCGAAAAGATTGCCTGCATGGGAGACATGAGCGTCTTCTCGATGCATGCGACAAAGCTCTTCAACACCATAGAGGGTGGCTTGGTCACCTCGAACAATTCAGCCTGGGGCGAGCGTTTGTCGCTATCGCGCAATTTCGGCATCGCGTCCGAGGAAAGTGTTCAGTCGGTCGGCATCAACGGCAAGATGAGCGAGCTGCACGCAGCCGTGGGGTTACTGAATCTCGAGCTTTTCGAAGAAGAGAGGGCCATCCGCCGTGGCCTGCGCGCCCGCTACGACTTGGTTCTACAGCGCTTTCCGGGTCTGAAAAAACAGCTGTATCAGCCGGACGTATATCAGTCCGAGCAATATTACATGCTGAGGGTCGATCCGGACGCGTTCGGATCGACGCGGGACGACGTGTGCCACCGCCTCAAGGAGCGCGAGATCATTGCACGGCGATACTTCTGGCCGATTTGCACTGACTACGATTGCTACCGAAATTATCCGATCACAAGCCTTCAAGCCGTACCTGTCGCTGAGCAAGTCAAGACAACCTTGCTTTGCCTTCCCTTCCATTCTGGCGTCACGAACGCGCACATCGAGACAATTGCGAGTGTCTTCGAGGACCTGCACGCCGGGGTCACGATCGCGGTTTGATTGGCATGTCTTTGGGGACGCGCACCCGATGACCCTGCGACACTCGCTCATGGTCGCAAGACGCATCGGCACAGTGCTCGCGCCCAGTTCCGATCCTGACAACGCGTACGGTGGCCGTTGTGCTTTGCTCCCTGAAGACTGGACCGCTTGACGCTGGAGTTTTCGGCTACGCTTTCCTGGCTGGGAGAGGAGCGGAGGCGCAGAAGGCATTCTTGCCGAAGCAGGGCGAGGAAGGCCCGCCGGTCGCGGAGACCTGCCGCAAGGCCGGCATCGGCCAGGCGACCGACGTCAATCGCACGGAGCGATACGGAGGGCTGCTGTCGGTCGAGACGAGTTCCGGCGCCGGGTCGCGCGGAACGCAAGCGCGCGACCGACCGTTTACGTTAGTTGCAGGGTCGGGTACGGACCGCCAACTCCTGCCGGGTCCCCATCGGCGGCGCGCAGCCCCGGTGACGCGGCCCGGAGTTCGACATTTCCCGCCGGCCCCGCCTGCATCCCCGTTCGCCATCAAGGGATCTTCATGTCCGCACATCCGTCCCGCGACGATCACGGCTTCGCACTCTACCGGCGCTTTCTCGACCTCCTGGCGATCCGCCAGGCCGATGCCACGCCCGAGGCGGCGGACGACTTTCGCGCCTGGCTGCTGAGCCGGCGGACCGCACCGCACCGGATCGGGTTCCGCCGCGCCAATCTCGAGACCGGATTCTCGCGGAACATGGCCGAGATCTTCCCGGAACTCGTCGCGGTCGACGAGCCCGGCATCGACGACCGCCTGCCGACGCTGATGTACGGCGCGATCCTCGACACGCGCGGGGCGTCGCATGCCAGCGCGGTCCAGTTGATGCCGCACGTCGTCCCGGACGAGCACGTCACCTTCTTCGAGATGGGCTTTCTCGCCTCCGCGACCAGCTGGTCGGAATCGCTCGCCGCGCGCGACCCGTCGATGGCCTGTCTCGGCTACGTCTACGACGACAAGGCGCAGTTCTTCATGGCCGATTACCCCAACCGGCTGACCGACCGGCTGAACGGCGACCACGCGCCCTCCGCCGAGGAGCGGGCGCGGGCAGAGCGGGTGATCGACCGGATCGTGGCGGCGCGCATCTCCAAGTACAATTCGCAGCCCTTCTTCCGGCCGCCGGTGTCGCCGGGCCACGCGCGCCGGGTGCTGGTGGTCGACCAGAACCATTCCGACGCCTCGACCTTCTACGGGCGCGCCAGTCCCGAAGATTTCGCCGCGATGCTCGATGCGGCGGTGGACGAGAACCCCGACGCCGAGATCCTGGTCAAGACGCACCCGGACCTGAACTGGACGCGCTCGGGCCGGCGCGGCTACTTCGACCACCTGCAATCGTCCGGGCGGGTCCGGCTGATCCGCGACAACCTCAACCCGTTCCAGCTCTTCGACCTTGTCGACACCGTCTATGTCGGAACCAGCGGGATGGGGCTCGAGGCGCTGCTCGCCGGCAAGCGCGTGGTCTGCTTCGGGGCACCGTTCTATGCCGGGTGGGGCCTGACCGACGACCGGCGCCCGGTGCCGCACCGGCACCGCACGCGCGACCTGCTCGATCTCTTCCACACCTTCTACATCTGGTACACGATCTATGCCCTTCCGGGCGGCGGCGGCCCGGCCGAGATCGAGGACGTGCTCGACTTCATCGAGGAGCACCGCCCCGTAGCACCCCTGCCCGCCGAGGCTCCGGCCGATCCGATGGTGTCGATCGTGGTCCCGGTCCACGGCGTGGAGGCGTATGTCGCCGACTGCCTCGCCTCGATCCAGCGCCAGAGCCTGCGCGACTTCGAGGTCATCGCGATCGACGACGTGAGCCCGGACCGGTCGGCCGAGATCGTCGCCGCCTACGCCGCCGACGATCCGCGCATCACGCTGCTGCGCCGGACCGAGAACGCCGGTCCCGGCTTCGTGCGCAACCAGGGGATCGAGGCCGCACGCGGGCGCTACGTGCTCTTCATCGATCCCGACGACATCATGCCCGATCCCGGCCATCTCGAGCGCATCGTCGCGATGGCCGAGGCGGACGCGGCGGACATGGTCCGGTTCCGCAAGCGCACCGAGCAGATCGAGGACGAGACCGGCGCCGTCGTCGGCCGGCGCGAGGACAAGACCGAGCGGCAGTTCCCCGAGGAAGTCCGCGGCACGCGGCTGGCCGCGTTCCCGCAGATCGCGCATTCCCGGCATTTCTGGAACTGGCTCTACCGGCGCGACTTCCTCGACCGGAACGCGATCCGGTTCCGCACCGCCTATCGCGAGGAGCGGGCCTTTCTCGTGCAGGCCTACATGGCCGACCCGGTGTTCTCGGTCTGCGACAGCGACGGCGTCACCTACCGGATCCGGCAGAGCTCGGCGATGCGGCGCGCGCAGACAATGCGGGACGTGATCGACCAGCTCGACAATTTCGACACGGTGGTGCGGCTCCTGGCGGAGCGGGGCGCCTTCGCGCCCGGCGCCGAGGCCGGGTGGTTCGCGCGCTTCCAAGTATCGCAGTTCCTGCACTACCTGTTCTTCGGATTCGCCTACAAGACCGCCTGCGCCGAGGGCGGGCAGGCCGAGTTCCTCGACCGCTTGGCGGGCACGCTCGACCTCGCGGGTCTCGGGCCCGACGACCTCGTCAGCGACCCAGTACAGCTGTCGGTGCCGCATCTGCGGGCCTCGGCCTACGGGTTGATGCTTGCGGCGGTCCGGGCCCGGCGGCCGCACTACGTCGAGACCGCGCTGCGGCTGGCGCGGGTGCCGGCGCACGATCTCTGGCGCGAGTTCCAGCAGGTACCGGCCGACGACCGCACAACGATGTTCCAGGTGGCGCTCGGCACCTACGCGCGCAACGAGCGGGTCGAGACGCCGCCCGCGCCGGCGACGGTCCGGGCGAAGAAGCCGCGGATCGTGCTGCATCTCGGCGCGAGCAAGACCGGCAGCACCGCGCTGCAGCACCGGATGGACCGCAACCGCGCCGCGCTTCTGCGCGCCGGCATCTGGTTTCCGGAGACGCATCTCTACTGGCAGAAGGATCGCCCCCACAAGCAGGGTGGCCACGGCCCGCTGCTCGCGGCGGCCAATACCGGCGCGCCGCAGTTCCGCGCCCATCTAGAGGCCGGGATCGCGCATTTTGGCGAGGCGCTGCACACCATCGTGCTGAGCAGCGAGGGCTTCTTCCTCGACCGCCGGACCTACGATCTGGCGCGCTATCTCGACGACTACGAGATCGAGGCCATCGTCTACCTGCGCCGCCAGGACGCCTGGGCGAACGCACAGTACAGCGAGTTCGCCTCGGGCGGCACCGTCGTCAACCGCGTCGCCTCGCCGGTCGGGGACTGGCTCGCCGAGCCGCGCACGCGCGGCTGGCTCGACTACGCGCGCTTTTTGTCGAAGTGGTCCGATCTTGTTGGCCGCGAGAACCTGACGGTGCGGATCTACGACCGCCCCCGGCTCGTCGACGGCGACCTGACGGCCGATTTCGCGGAGGCCGCCGGGCTGCCCGCGCTCCTGGAGAGCACACCCGTCGACGCGCACCTCGGCAACGCCGCGCGGCTGTCGGGCAGCCACGTGGAGCTTCTGCGGATCTACAACGGACGGCGTTTCAACGGCGCGGGTCCCTATCTCAACTTCATCGAGGAGGCGGGGCGCGCGCTGGTCGCGTGGCGCGCGGAGCGGGATCTGCCGATGCCGCGACCCTGGGTCCTGTCGGAGACGCGGGTCGCCGAGATCCTCGACGCGACGGCGGAAGGCAACCGCTGGATCGGCCGGACGTTCTTCGGCACCGACGCCGATCCGTTTCCCGAAGAGCCCGCCGGCGAGCCCGGTCCGCCGCTGCATCCCGAGGAGCTCGCGCTCGTCGAACGGATCTATCGCGAGGTGGGCTACTTCGCGGTGCCGAAGGCCGAACCGGTCCCGGCGGCGCG
This sequence comes from Roseivivax jejudonensis, assembly GCF_900172265.1. GTDB lineage: Bacteria > Pseudomonadota > Alphaproteobacteria > Rhodobacterales > Rhodobacteraceae > Roseivivax > Roseivivax jejudonensis. The sequence goes on from NZ_FWFK01000002.1 coordinate 585,577, forward strand.
CGCCGAGGCGGCCGATGAGGCCGAGCGCCCGGCAATCGAGGACCACGGCCCCTTCGCATGGCGGCGCTGGCTGCTCACCCCGGCGATCCGGGCGGGATACCGGGCGCGGACCGGCCGGGCGCTGCCCGAGACATTCGAGGACGATCCGGCGGGCTTTGTCCGGCAGCGTTGGTCCGGGCGCTGGGCGCGACTGGTCGCGCGGCTCTATTCCGAGCCCACGGATCTTACAGCGGTAGATCCCGTGGATCTGCGCATCCGCCTGCTGCGGCCATTGGCACGGCGCAAGGGTGGAGACGCCTACGTTGACCTGCTCGAGCGCGACCCGGTGCAGTTTGCCCGAACGGTGCGGAACCCCGCGCTGCGCGCCGCCTTCCGACTGGTCTTCCCCCGCGGCGAGCTGGCGCGCCGCAGTAACGCGCTAGGTTAAAGCTTAGTTTTCCGCTCGCGCGCTGGGCGCAGATGTCTTCCTGCGCGCATGGCTGGTCCTCGGGGCCCACTTGACCTTTCCACAAGAGCTAGGCCGCTCGGCAGGGAGAGTTTTTGGCTCATCGTAACCACCAAGGAGTGGAAATGAGACATGGTCTTGCCCCTGTTTCATCGGACACTCAGACCTTTGCGGTTTGAGCTTGTATGAACTCGCGAGCCAACGCGCTTCAGCCGGTCGGTCCAAGGCTATTCACACCTCTTTCTATCTCTGAACTTTCCTAAAGTGAGAATAGCGAGCTCCAGCAAGAATATGCATTATCATACTTGCCGACTTAGCCATTTTGGCGCGGAGATCGTGTACTTACACCGATTACTACATGCAGAGCCTATCCAGCTTAGCTTCGTCATTGCAGAGACTAGCGCTTTAAAGATTAAGTATTTGTTATATAATGATAATTTTTTAGATACAGCAACTTTTTAAGGCTTGCCAGCCTGCCTGCGTCATCGATGCAAGCACGAGTTACCTGTTAAGAAATGATAACAATTTGAGAAACTTCAGCCGTCTGCTCGGCCGTCTGCCTATGAACTGGCCCCCGTTTCGACAGGACACTTGGGCATAGCCATGGAGGCTTAGGCATATGCCTGAGCACGTGCTTATGTCTGAGATTGAGATCATCACCGATGGCGGCCGCCGACGCCGCTGGCCTGCCACGGAGAAGCTGCGGATCGTCGAGGAGACGTTGGAGGAGGGCGCCAGCATCTCGGTCGTCGCGCGCCGGAATGGCGTGGCTCCCAACCTGCTGTATCGTTGGCGTCGTCTGATGCTGGACGGAGGAGCAGTGGCCGTGTCCGAGGATGACGACGTGACCAGCAATCGTGCCGTGCGGCAGATGGAGGATCGCATCCGCGAGCTCGAGCGCCAGCTCGGCCGCAAGACGCTCGAGGTCGAGATACTGAAGGAGGCCCTCGACAAGACGCGCTCAAAAAAACGGACGTGGCTCGCGCAGTCGCAGCCGAAGGGCGGTTCCCGGTGAAGGCCGTGGCCGAGACCCTGGGCGTCTCCCGGTCGAACCTGCACGCCCGGATGAACGGGAGCGCAAAGCCGCGGCGGCGCTACCACAAGGCGCAAGACGCGGCGCTGCTGCCGATGATCGAGGCGCTGGTGGCGGCGCGGCCGACCTATGGCTATCGACGCATCACCGCGCTTCTGAACCGGCGACTGCGGGTGGACGGCGCGGCGCCTGCGAACCACAAGCGGGTGTATCGCATCATGCAGGCCCATGGCCTTCTGCTGGCACGAACACATGCCGAGCGGCCCGAGCGCGCCCACGACGGAAAGGTCGTGACGATACGCTCAAACCTTCGCTGGTGCTCCGACGGGTTCGAGTTCACCTGCTGGAACAAGGAGATCATCCGCGGCGCGTTCATCATCGACGCGCATGACCGCGAGATCATCTCCTGGCGCGCCGTGGCAGGCGCCGGCATCAGCGGCTCGGACATTCGCGACATGATGTTGGAGGCCGTTGAGGCCCGGTTCGGAGGCTACCGCGCGCCGCATCCCGTCGAGATGCTGAGCGACAATGGCTCGCCCTACACCGCGCACGACACACGCATCTTTGCGCGCCAGCTCGGGCTGAAGCCATGCTTCACGCCGGTGAGGAGCCCGGAGAGCAACGGCGTCTCGGAGGCGTTCGTGAAGACCCTGAAGCGTGACTACGTGCAGGTCACGCCGCTGCCTGACGCTGCCACCGTCCTCGAATTGATTGCCGGGTGGTTCGAGGACTACAACACAAGTCACCCGCACTCAGCGCTGAAGATGCGCTCGCCTCGCGAGTTCATCCAAGTTCAAATCGCAACCGCCTGAGTGTCCGATGAAACGGGGGCAAGACCAACGCGTCTTCGTCGCGCCTGGCTTGGGGTTCGCGCAAATCGCGCCGCAGCGCGAGGCGGTGCTTGCGGACGCGTACCAGCGCGAGCTGTGGTGTCTCTATGTGCTGGGTGCAGGGCACGGGCAAGGCGTCGGCCGCGGCTTGATCCGCGCCGCCCTCGACGGGTCTGACAAGCCGTTCACGGCTTGCGTTTTTCGTGCAAACGAAAGGGCTTGCGGCTTCTACCTGACGCTTGGCGCCGAGATCCTTACACCTCGGACCGAACGGGTCGGCGAGGCGCCGATACCTGAGCATGTCATGGGATGGAGCCGCGCGGCCGTCGCGCGGCTCCTGTAGCATCACTCCGCCGGAGCGCCGGAGCCGCCTTTGCCGCGGGCGGACCCGCTGCCCGACTTCTTGCGATTCTGCGACGAATTGATCACGGCGGGATCGATCTCCGCCTTTACCTGTCCGTAGGCCAGAAGCGCGAACAGCCCGGTTCCGCCCAGTACGTTGCCGATGAAGGACGGCAGGATCAGACCGAGCCACGTCTTCGCCGCGCTGATGTCGCCCGACAGCCAGAGCAGAAACGCCTCGTTCGACCCCGCGACCACGTGAGTGAATTCGCCCATCGCGATCAAGTAGGTGAAGAGGAAGATCACGAAGATTTCGAACCCTTCGGACGATGGCAGCATCCACACGATCGCCGCAATGAAGAAGCCTGCCGGGATGCCGTATTTGAGCGCCTCCCACGCGGAGTATTCGACGAAGTGCTCGGACACCTGCTTCATGCCCTCGACGTATTCTGGCACCACCGTGCCCCCGTGCACGCTCAGGAACGCGACGAAGAAGGTTCCCAACAGGTTGGCGGCAAAGACCACTGCCCAGAGTCGTGCCGCGCAGTAGACGAGGCTCAGCGACTTGTCCTTCAGCGCCGGCAGAACCACGGTAATCGTGTTCTCCGTGAACAGCTGCATCCGCCCGAGGATCACGAGGATGAAGCCCACGGTGTAGCCCATGTTCTCGATCGGCCCCTGGTAGGGGTGATCCGCGAACGTGACATGAAGGATGCCTTCGGCGAGCACCGAGGCGGCGATACCGATGCCCGCGGCGATGCCCGACCACCATAGCGATCCGAGCGGTCGTTTGAGCTCTTCGCGTCCCTCGAGGTTTATTACCTCGTAGACCGCGCGTGGCGCGAGACTGCGGTGCTTGGCGATGCGCAGCGCCTCCTCGCGGGAATACGTCGCGCCGTTCGGTTCAGCTTCTTGCAGCTGCTGTGCGGTGTCATCGGTCATGAATGCGTCCGGTGCCGGAAGCAGCGCGACGGCGCTGCGGTGACTCGCAAAACGCCGGACGGCGGATCGGGTTCCCTTGGTCGTCTCGGACACCGCTCGAACGACGGCGGCCCGCACGCCCCATCACACCCGCGTCAGTATGCAGATCCGGGAGGCGCCTCGTCCACGAACAAGCACGATACTTTAGAGGAGACCCGCCATGTCCGACCGAACTGAACGGGCCAGACCCGCCACACCGCCGCGCGAACCGGGGGATCGCGCCAGCCATCTCTTCGCGCTGCGCTCGTCGCTCTTTACCTCGATCGGTGGGGCGCTCCTGCTCTTCCTCGTGCTCTGCGCGTGGGCCCGATCAAGCCGGTGTCGCGCTTGCGGATACTGCCTGACGCGCGCGGCGCGGCACGCGCAGCATCAGCATCGCCGGCGTGACGACCAGTGTCAGCACGGTGGCCACGGTCAGCCCGCCCGCGATCGCGCTCGACAGCTCGGTCCAGTACTGGGTCGAGGGCGCGCCATAGACGATTTCGCGCGTGAACACGTTGATGTTGAGGCCGATCACCATCGGCATGAGACCCAGCGCGGTGGTGACCGAGGTCAGCACCACCGGGCGAAGGCGCTGCGCACCGGTCCGCAGCGCCGCCTCGCGCGGGGACACGCCCGCACGGCGCAGATCGTTGAAGGTGTCGATCAGCACGATGTTGTTGTTCACCACGATCCCGGCGAGCGCGATGACGCCCACGCCGCCCATCACGATGCCGAACGGCCGCCCCGTGACCACGAGGCCGAGAAGCACCCCCGCGATGGAAAAGACGATCGCGCTCATCACCACGAGGGCCTGGAAGAAGCTGTTGAACTGTAACACGAGGATCAGGAACATCAGGCCGATCGCGGCGGCGAAGGCCCCGACGAGGAAGGTCATCGATTCCTGCTGATCCTCGGACTCGCCGGCGAAGTCAAAGCTGACGCTTTGCGGCACGTCAGCCGCGCCGAGCGCGGACTGAAGCGCGGCGATCCGCGCCGCCACGTTCTCTCCCGGCGCCACGTTGGCCTCGATCGTCGTGACCCGTCGTTCGTCCACCCGCCGAATGACGCCGACGCGCTCCACCGGTTCGAAACTGACGAAGTTCTGGATCGGGACGAGGCCCGAAGACGTCGGCACCCGCAGGTTGCCCAACTCCGCCAGCGACCGGTCGTCGCTCGGGAACCGCACCCGCACGTCGAGCTCGCCATCGGCATCGGAGGGGCGATAGTCCGTCACGGTAATACCTTGCGTGAGCAGCTGGATCGCCTGACCGAGCAGGCTCACGTCCGCGCCGAAGCGGGCCGCCTCGGCGCGATCCACCTCGATCGCGACCTCTACGCCCGGAAGCGGACGCGTGTCGGTCACGTCGGTAAACCCGCCGACCCGCTCCATCGTGGCGAGCGCGGTCTCGACCGCATCTTCCTGCGTGGCCGGATCGCCGGCCGAAACGCGCAGGTTGACCGGCTTGCCGGATGTCGGCCCGCCGCTCTCGGTCTCGACCTGCACTTCGATCCCGGCGATGTCCGCGGTTTCCTCGCGGATTCCGGCGGCAATCTCCGCGGCGGGCCGCCGGGTCTGCCAGTCGGCGAGGTCGAGCTGGATCGTCCCGATCACGTCCTCGTCGCCCTGCCCGCCGCTCATCGTGGAGCGCGCATAGACGCTGGCGACGCCCCTTGTGCCCAGGAGCCTCGACTCGACCTGGCGCACGAGGTCGTCGCGCTCGTAGATCGACAGATTGTCGCGGGCGCGCACCTGCACCTGCATGAACTCGGGCTCGACGGACGGAAAGAACGTCACGCCGCGCCCGAACTCGCCGTAGATCGCGAACCCGCCCAGCAGGAGCGCCAGCGCGAAGAGAACCGTTGCCCAGGGCCGCACGATGGCGCGGTCGAGCAGCCGCACATAGGCGCCGGTGACGCCGGGCACCCGGCGCGGATCGCCGTCCTCGGCCGCGGCCAGCGCCGCCTTGGCCGCGGCCGAGCGCGGCTGTCCGCGGCCGATCACGCCACCGACGACCGGAATGAAGATCAGCGCCATGAACAGCGAGGCCGACAACGTCAGAAGCACGGTGATCGGCAGGTATTTCATGAACTCGCCGACGAGCCCGGTCCAGAACAGCAGCGGAAAGAACACGCTGAGCGTCGTCGCGGTAGAGGCGATGATGGGCCACGCCATGCGCTTGGCCGCGTGTGCATAGGCCTCGGGCGGAGCGTCGCCGGCGTTGAGGCGCCGGTCGGCGAGTTCGACGGTGACGATCGCGCCGTCGACAAGCATGCCCACCACCAGGATCAGCGCGAACAGCACGACGATGTTCATCGTGTAGCCCAGCGCCCAGATCGCCGCGACACCGGCGAGGAATGCGCCCGGAATCGCGAGCCCGACCAGCACCGCGGACCGAAGGCCGAGCGCGAAGACGATGACGATCATCACGAGGATCACTGCCGCGACCACGTTGGACTCGAGGTCGGACAACAGCGTCTCGACCTGTTCGGACTGATCCTGCAGATACGTGACCCGCAGAGAGTCCGGCCAGTCGTCGCGCAGCGCGGCGATCTCCTCCTTCGTGGCGGCGACGGTGTCGATGATGTTGGCGCCCGAGCGCTTCGTCACCTCGAGCGCCAGCGCGGGTTGTCCGTCGATCCGCGCGAACCCGGTCGGATCCTCGAAAGCCCGGCGCACCGTCGCCACGTCGCCGAAGGTGACGACGGTGTCGCCCTCGACCTTCACCGGCATCGCCATCACGTCCTCGAGGTTCTCGATGAGCCCGGGGACCTTGAGCACGATGCGGCCGCCGCCCGTCTCGATCGCTCCCGCCGCGATGAGCTGGTTGTTGCGCTGGAGCTGGGTGGTGAGCGTCTCGAAGCTGAGGTTGTAGGTCTGGAACACGGTCGGGTCGATCAGCACCTCGAGGAACTCCTCGCGTGCGCCGCCGATATCGACCTCGAGCACGCCGGGCAGCGCCTCGACCGCGTCCTGCACCTCCTCAGCGAGGTCGTTGAGCGTTCGCTCCGGCACCGGACCCGACAGGATCGCGGTGATGACCGGGAACAGCGCCGTGTTGATCTCGGTGACGTTGAGGTCCGTGGCGTCCGCCGGAAGGTCACTCTCGACCCGGTCGGCCGCCTCGCGCACCTTGTCGAGCGCCTCGTCGATGTCGCCGCCGGCGGCGAATTCGAGCTGCACGCTCGCGAAGCCCTCGGTTGCCTCGCTCGACATCTGGTCGAGCCCTTCGATCGCGCCGAACTCCGCTTCCATCGGCTCGATCAGGAGGCGCTCCGCGTCGTCGGGGCTGATCCCGTCGAGCGAGGTCGAAACATAGACCAGCGGCAGCGGTACCTCGGGGTTCGCCTCCTTCGGGATCGCCACGTAAGAGATCGCGCCCACGGTCAGCACGAGACCAAGCAGGATCATCACCGCGCGCGAGCGCGAGAAGGCGGCATCGATGATCCCGTTCATTGATCGTCCTCCACGCCGGCGGTGGCCGCCGCCGCGGCGGCACCGGCGTCGGCCTCGCCGGCGCTCGTCGCCGCGTCACCCTCTTCGGGCTGGGCACGCACCACCTCGCCGTCGCGAACGAAGCCCTGTCCCACGGTGATGATCTCCGCGCTTTCGGGCAGGCCACGCACCCAGACGCCGCCGATTTCGGCCCGGGCGACGCTGATCGGATGAAAGCGCACGCGCCCGTCCTCGACGGTTTTCACGCCGATTTCGCCTTCGGGATCGAGAGACACGATGGACGCCGGGACGAAATGCGCGGTGACGTCGCCCGTGGGGATCGTGACCTCGGCCGACACGCCGGCCGGGATCGCACCGTCCTCGTTTTCGACCTCGATCTCGGCCAGGAATGTGCGGGTCTCGGACGCCGCTGCGCTGCCGACGAAGGTGACCTCGCCCGCGCGCTCCTGCCCCGTGATGAACCGGACCTGCGCGCTCTGTCCGACCTCGATCCGGTTCAGCGCCTGCTGCGGAACCTGGATCGCTACGGTCAGCGGCCGGGTGTCGACCACGCGCGCCACCACGTCGCCCGCCGCGACGTATTCGCCCGTGTCGATGTCGAGACGCTCCACCCGGCCCGCGAAGGGCGCGGCGATCGTCAGGTCCTCGAGCGCTCTTTCGGCCGCGGTGACGCCCGACTCCGCCGCCGCGAGCGTGGCGCGCGCCTCGGCGACGCGATCCACCGTCGCGACCCCGCGCTCGAGCAACGATTGCGCGTTGTCGAACTCGCGTTGCGCGCGCGTGCGCTCTTCTTCGGCCTGCCGCAACGCCGCTTCGGCTTCGGTCGAGGACAGCCGCGCCAGCGTCGCGCCCTCCTCCACTTCGTCGCCTTTCGCCACCGGCAACTCGATGACGTTGCCGGACGCCTCGGCGCGGACCTCGGTATCGCGATCCGGAAGTGCCTGACCCTCGGCGCCGAAGGTCAGAGTGACCGGCTCGGCCTCGGACGCTCGGACGCGCACCGCCGGCGGTTGGGGTTCCGGCGCCTCGGCCTGCTCGGGCTGGCCTGCGTCCCCCTGCGGCAGCACGAACCCGCTGCCCATCCACAGGACGATCGCGACAAGCAACGCCATCGCCACCCAGATCGAGCGCGACGCGCCGCGATCGGTCTCGAACTCGAGAGGCTCGGATCGCCGCGATTGCGGTTCGGACTCGGTCATGAGGCTCGGTCTCCGTTCATCTCATTCGGGCTGACACGCAGCGGGGCGCGGTCTCCGTCGCCGGACCTGGGCGCGCCCGGCATTTTGCCGCCCGGCATGTGGCATCGACGACGATCCGGCACATCAGACGCCGGGTGCTGTCGTCTGGAAAAGGTCGCCCGTCGGCACAGGTTTCGCTGCCATCTGCATAAGCTGCCCTGCGTGGCGCGTCCACGTCCTCCATCTGGCCGGGGCCACGGTCAGGGTGACGTTCCTTTCACGATCGGCAGTGTAGCCGTGATCCGTGACATGACGATCCCGGATCGCACGACGGACGAATTCGCGAGCACCGACCGCCGACGAAGGCCGCGATACGCCGCTCCGCCCAACGCCGCTGCCTGCATCGCGCCGACGCGCTGCCTTGGCCAGCCTCAGCGCACGACGCGCGCCGCCTCCAGCGCCTCGGTCAATGCCGAACGGTCGCCAACGTGATTGGCAAGGATCAGGATCAGCCGCGCGTTGAAGGCCGCGCTTTCGTCGTCCGTCAGCCCGTCATGCGCTGCGATCAGCTCTGCGTAGAACCCGTCGGGGTCGTCGATGTTCGGATCGGTCACCAGTCGCGACATGTGCCTATCTCCGCCCGCAGGCCCGATCGAGCGCGGCGCTCACCGCCTCGGGGTCGAATGTCGCCCAGCGCCCCACAATGTGCTGGTCCGGCCGAACGAGGTAGACGGCGCTGTTTGCCTCTCCGAGATAGCGGGCCGCCAGCGCACCCGACGGGTCGTCGCCCGCCGACAGCGCGAGCCGCCGCGCCGTGACGCCGCCGCTCGTCACTTCCCCGGGCGCGTCGGCGTCGAGCGTCAGAAGCGTGAAGCCCGCCGCCAGCCGCGACAGCAGGTACCCGGCGCCGAGCGGTGCGTCCGGACATGGCGCGCCGGGCCGCGTGCGCGCGGGCCCGCCCGGCAGCGCATCCTCCGAGAACAGCGGCAGCCCGTCATAGACGCAGGGCACCGACAGCCGCCCCGAATTGACCATCGGCCGCGCGAAGGGATGGCGCCCGGCGAGGTCGAGCACGGCATTCCGGAAGGTGTGGCTGACCGCGGATTTCGGCGTGATGAAATCGGTGGCGCGGGTCGAGTTCAGGATGTTCTCGTCGGCGCCGTGGCGTCGCTCGTCGCAGTAGCTGTCGAGAAGGGTCTCGGGCGCCAGCCCCTCGAGCACGAGCGCCAGCTTCCAGCCGAGGTTGTCGACATCCTGGATGCCCGAGTTCGCTCCGCGCGCCCCGAACGGCGAGACCTGGTGCGCGGAGTCCCCGGCAAAGATCACGCGCCCGTGCCGAAACTTCGTCATGCGCCGGCACTGAAAGGTATAGATCGAGGTCCACACGATCTCGTATCCGACCTCCGGCCCGAGCATCGCATCGAGCCGGGCGCGGACGTTCTCCTCCTTCAATTCCTTCGCCCGGTCGATATCCCACCCGATCTGGAAATCGACGCGCCAGACCCCGTCCGGCTGCTTGTGGAGCAGGCACGACGCGCCGGCCGACTTGAACGGCGGCTCGAACCAGAACCACCTCTCGGTGGGAAACTCTGCGTTCATGCGGATATCGGCGATCAGGAAATTGTCCTGAAACACGCGCCCTTCGAACTCGAGACCCATCATCTTGCGCAGGGGCGAGGACGCCCCGTCGCAGCCGATCAGCCAGTCCGCGTCGATCCGGTAGGGGCCGTCGGGCGTGTCGATCTCGAGCCGCACGCGCTCGTCCGACACCTCGACCGCCGTGACCCTGTTCTTTCCGCGGATCTCGATCGGCGCGCCCTCGGACTGCGCCCGGCGCAGGCGCTCCACGAGAAAACGCTCCACGTAGGGCTGCTGAAGGTTGATGAAGGCCGGGAACGCGTGGCCCTCTTCCGGCAGCAGGTTGAACTCGAAGACCTTGCGCTCCTCGTGGAACACCTTGCCGAGGTTCCAGACCACACCCTTGTCGAGCATCGCTCCGGCGACGCCCCAGCGGTCGCAGATCTCGAGCGTTCGCTTGGCGAAACAGATCGCGCGGCTGCCCTGCCCGACCCCCTCGTGGTCATCGAGCAGAAGAACAGGCACGCCGCGCAGACCGAGGTCCAGTGCGGTGGCCAGGCCGATCGGCCCGCCGCCCAGCACCACCACGGCGTGCCGCACCGGCGCGTCCGCGTCCTGGTCGGCGCTTCGCGCATACGGATAAAGCCTGAAAGCCAGATCGTAGCAGTCGTCGAGCATGTCGGTCCTCCTCCCCTCGGCCGGCCGCCGGCGCCCTCCGCGCGCCGCCATGCCCGACCCCGGTCCCGCTCGGCCGCGTCAGTCCTGCAGCGCGGTCCAGAGCTCCTTGTCGCGCGCGGCCGTCCAGATACGCGGCGTGTCGATCCCCCGCGCCTCGTCATAGGCGCGGGCGACGTTGAACGGCAGGCAATGCTCGTAGATCGCGTAGTCCGAGAACTTCGGATCGCACTCGGCGCGCACTGCGTCCCACGCATCCCTGAGCGTGCCGCCGCGGGCGACGACGCGCGCCGCCGGACGGTAGGTGCTCTCGACGAAATCGGCCGTGCTGGCGATGGCCTCCGCCACCATGTCCGCCCCTACCAGCGCGTCCCCGCGCCCCGGCGCGATGGCCTGCGGCGCGTAGGCCGCGATCTCGGCCAGGGTGACCGGCCAATCGCCGAAATGACCGTCCCCGCAATAGCAGGCCGAGCGGTATTCGACGATGTCGCCGGTAAACATCACCTCCTCGTCGGGGACCCAGATCACCGCGTCGCCGGCCGTGTGGGCGCGGCCCAGATGCATGATGTCGACCCGCCGCCGCCCGAGATAGACCGACACCCGGTCGCTGAAGGTCATGGTCGGCCAGGTCAGCCCAGGGATCTCGTCATGCCCCTGGAACAGCCGCGGGAAGCGGTCGAACTCGCTGTCCCAGTCTTCCTGCCCGCGCTCGGCGACCATCGCGCGCGCGGTGTCGGACATGATCACCTGCGGTGCGCCGTAGGCCGACGCGCCCAGAACGCGCACCGCATGGTAGTGCGTCATCACCAGGTGGCTGATCGGCTTGTCGGTGACGCTGCGCACGCAGTCGATGACCTTCCGCGCAAGGCGCGGGGTCGCCTGCGCCTCGACGATCATCACGCTGTCGTCGCCGATGATCACGCCGGTATTGGGATCGCCCTCCGCGGTAAAGGCGTAGAGCCCCTCTCCGACCTGCGTGAAGCTCACGGTCTTCTCGCTCATGTCTCCGGCGGATGCGAATGCCTTGGCCATGTCGTCTCTCCTAGTCCTTCGCCCAATCGGGCAGTTCCCGCGCGGGCCGCACCGTCCCGGTGCACGATCCGAACCCGATGCGGTAGCCGTCGCCCTCCGCCGCGCCGCGCAGGATCAGTGTGTCGCCATCCTCGAGAAAGCGACGCGTCTCCCCGGCCTCGAGCGTGACCGGAGACGCGCCGCCCCAGCTCAGCTCGAGCAGCGACCCCCGCGCATCGGGTTCGGGCCCCGAGATCGTCCCGGAGCCGATGAGATCGCCCACCCGCATCGGACAGCCCGACGTGGTGTGGTGCGCCAGCTGCTGCGCGGACGAATAGTACATCTCCCGGTAGTTCGTGCGCGCGATCACCGTCTCGCGGCCGCCGGCCGGCGCGAGCGCGACCTCCAGCGCGATGTCGTAAAGCATCGGCCCAGGCTCGTGCAGGTACGCCAGCAGCGCGCGCGCGCGCTCCGGCGTGGCGACCCGGAACGGCTCGAGCGCCGCCTTCGGCACGATCCACGGACCGATCGACGTCGCGGTCGCCTTCGACTGGAACGGCCCCAGCGGCTGGTATTCCCAGGCCTGGATGTCGCGTGCGGACCAGTCGTTCAGAAGCACGTAGCCGAAGATCATCTCGTCGGCCTCGGCGACGCTGACCATCCCGTCCGAGGGCTGCCCGACGATCGCGCCGAGTTCCAGCTCGAAGTCGAAGCGCGCGCTCGGCGCGAACCGCGGCAGGTCGGCGTCCGCGTCCTTCACCTGCCCGCGGGGGCGCGTGACGTCCGTTCCCGAGACGACGACGGACGAGGCGCGCCCGTTGTAGCCGATCGGGATCGACAGCCAGTTCGCCGGAAGAGCGTTCTCGGGGCCGCGGAACATCGTGCCGACATTGGTGGCGTGATGACGGCCGGCGTAGAAATCGGTGAACTCCGACACGCGCACGGGCATCGCCATCGCCACGTCGGCCTGCGCCACCAGATACGCCGCCAGGATATCCGCATCCTCGGAGCCCTCGGCCAGCATCTCGGTCAGCGCGGCGCGCAGCCGCGCCCAGGTTCCGGGCCCCCGCGCGATGAACGCGGTCCAGTCGCCCTCCCCGAGGATCGCGCCGGCGCCCGGGGCGATCTCGATCCGACCGTCCGCCTCGAGCCGTGTCACGTCGAGGATGCTGTCCCCGATCGCGACCCCGCAATGCGCGCCGCCCCCGGCGGCGAAGGCGCCCAAGGGCAGGTTGTTGAGCGGAAAATCCGCCCCGGGCGCGTTCGCGCTCTCCACCCAGCTACGCTCGAGGCCCATCGGTCCTCCCGCCGGCGCGCGCACTCATCCGCCGCCCCGTGCTTCTTCTTGGCCCAAATACTCCGGGGGAGGCGCCGCAGGCGCCGGGGGCGGAGCCCCCATCAAGGCCGACCGCCGCGGAGCCGCCTCCACGGCGGGTCACGCCCGAACCCCGTCCCGGACCGGTCATTTCACCCCCGGCGTGCCGTCGAACTTCTTCTCGATCCCGTCCCAGCAATCGACGTAGTCGTCCTGCAGTGGCGCCTCCGTCCCCGCGAAGGCGGTCAGGTGCTGGGGAAACCGCGTCTCGAACATGAACGACATGGTGTCGTCGAGCTTGGCGGGGGCGAGATCTGCGTTCGATGCGCCCTCGAACGCCTCGCGGTCCGGGCCGTGCGGCAGCATCATGTTGTGCAGCGACAGGCCACCCGGAACAAAGCCCTGCGGCTTGGCGTCGTACTGGCCGTAGATGTTGCCCATCAGCTCGGACATGACGTTCTTGTGGTACCACGGCGGGCGGAAGGTGTCCTCGGCCACCATCCAGCGCTCGCGGAACAGCACGAAGTCGATATTCGCGGTTCCGTCGACGCCCGACGGCGCGGTCAGCACCGTGAAGATCGACGGGTCCGGGTGATCGAACAGGACCGCGCCCACCGGGCAGTAGGTCGCGAGGTCGTACTTGACCGGCGCGTAGTTGCCGTGCCACGCCACGACGTCGAGCGGGCTGTGCCCGATCTCGCAGGCGTGGAACTGCCCGCACCACTTGATCGTCAGCGTCGATGGCGTTTCGCGGTCCTCGAAAGCGGCGACCGGCGACTTGAAGTCTCGCCGGTTCGCCATGCAGTTGGCGCCGATCGGACCGCGGTTCGGCAATTCGAATTTCTGGCCGTAGTTCTCGCAGACAAAGCCACGACACGGCCCCTCCAGCACCTCGACCCGGTAGACCAGTCCGCGCGGCAGGATCGCGATCTCCCGCGGCGCGAGGTCGATGACGCCGAGCTCGGTCGAGAAGCGCAGCCGCCCCGCCTGCGGCACGACCAGAAGCTCGCTGTCGGCCGAGTAGAAATACGCGTCGCGCATGCTCTCGGTCACGAGATAGACATGGCTCGCCATGCCGGTCTGCGTGTTGACGTCGCCGGCCGTGGTCATCGTGCGCATCCCTGTCAGCCAGGTCAGCGGCTCGTCCGTCAGGGGCACCGGATCCCAGCGGTACTGCCCGAGCGAGGTCACGCCCTCGGGGATGTGCGGCGCGGTCTTCCAGTACGGCAGGTCGATCGGCCGGTAGCGGCCGGAATGCTTCACCGAGGGCCGGATGCGGTAACACCACGTGCGCTCGTTGCGATGCTGCGGCGCGGTGAATGCCGTGCCCGAGAGCTGTTCGCCGTAGAGCCCGTAATTGCACTTCTGCGGGCTGTTCATGCCCTGCGGCAACGCGCCCGGCAGCGCCTCGGTCTCGAAGTCGTTTCCGAAGCCGGGCATGTAGCCTTCGGTCGTGCCCTCCTGCGTGGCGGCGCGGCGCATGCCGTTCGGAAGTTCCTGCGTCGTCATCGGCGGCCTCCCCTCCCGCGGCCGATCGGCCGCGCTCCGATTCGAGGCTCCATTGTTCGTTGCATTTGCAATGAGGTCAACGCAGCTCATCGCTCGTTGGCAGGGCCGCGCAGACCCGTCGGGCGCCGACGGGTCTGCAAGACTTGATCGGTTTCTGGATGCGGTTCAGGCCGCCGGTTTCTCGGACAGGCCTGAAATCGCCTGCACCAGCGCGTCTTCCGTCACCTCCTCGGACGAGAAGGTCCGGGTGATCCGGCCCGAGAACATCGCCACGATCCGGTCGCTCACGTGAAGCACCTCGGGCATCTCCGAACTGATGACGATCACCGCGTAGCCGTCCGCCGCCAGGCCGCGGATCAGGTTGTGGATCTCCGCTTTCGAACCGACGTCGATGCCGCGGGTCGGCTCATCGACGATCAGCACTTTCGGCTTCATCGCCAGCCACTTGCCGATCACGATCTTCTGCTGGTTCCCGCCCGACAGATTGCCGACGGTCTGTCGCCAGCTCGGCGTGCGGATGTCGAGGCTCTCGTGATAGCGCGCGAAGATGTCGGTCTCCGCGCCCTCGGCAGTCAGCATGCCCGACGCGAGATCGGAGACCTGCGGCAGGGTCATGTTGTCCCGGCAGTTCATCCCGAGCACGAGCCCCTGTCCCTTGCGATCCTCCGGCACGAGGCTGATCCCGTGCGCGATCGCGTCGGCCGGCGAGCCGAGTCGCACCTCGGATCCGTCGAGGAGGATGCGGCCCTTCGAGGGTTCGCGCAGCCCGAAGAGGGTTTCCGCGATCTCCGTCCGTCCGGCGCCCACGAGCCCGTAGAAGCCAACGACCTCGCCCCGCCGCACGGCAAAGCTGATATCCTCGTAGAGCCGCCCGCAGGACAGGCCCTGAACCTCCAGCGCGACGTCGCCCAGTTGATGGTGCGAGGTGTTCCGCGACAGGTCGAGCGCGCGACCGATCATGAGCTGCGTGACCTCGTCCTCGTCGGTTTCGGCGGTGTCGAGCGTGCCGCGATACTGACCGTCGCGCAGGACGCTGATGCGATCGGTGATGCGGAAGATCTCCTCCATGCGGTGCGAGATGTAGATGATGCCGACGCCCTGCGCCTTGAGATCCGCGATCACGTCGAACAGGACGACCTTCTCGGCGTCGGTCAGCGACGCCGTCGGCTCGTCGAAGATCACCGCGACGGGATCGACCGTCAGGGCCCGCGCGATCTCCACCATTTGCTGGTTGGCGATCGACAGATCGCCGACCTTGGTGCCGGGGCCGAAGCTCACGCGCAGCTTGTCGAGGATCCGCTGCGTGTCGGCGTGGAGCCTCGCGCGGTCGACACGGCCGAAGCCGCGCGTCGGCAGGGCACCGAGATAGATGTTCTCGGCCACCGACAGTTCGGTCGCGAGGCTCAGCTCCTGATGGATGAACATGATCCCGAGCGCCTTGGCATCCTGCGGGGTCTGCATCACCACGGGCCGCTCGCCGACATGGATCGTCCCCTCGTTCGGCTGGTGGATGCCGCCCAGAACCTTCATCAGCGTCGACTTCCCGGCGCCGTTCTCCCCCATGAGGGCGTGCACCTCACCGGGCCGGACGTCGAAGCTGACGCCGTCGAGCGCGCGCACGCCCGGAAAGGTCTTCACGATGTTCTCGAGGCGAAGCGCGGCGGCGGTCATGTGCGAAGCTCCTGTCTGCCCTTCACGTTGAGTTGCCGGTCGAGAAACAGCACAGCGATCAGGATGAGGCCGATCACGAGGTTCACCGTCTCGGTGTCGGCGCCGATATAGCCCAGCCCCTTGCGCAGCAGCTGGATCGCGATCACGCCACCGAAGGTCGCCACGACCGACCCCGACCCGCCGGTCAGTTTCGTGCCGCCCAAGACCACGGCCGTGATCGCCCAGAGTTCGTAGAGCGTGCCGTCGTTGGGGTTCACCGATCCGCTTTCGGAGTAGAACACGACCGCCGACAGCGCCGCGAGGAAACCGATCAGCATGAAGTTGATCATCATGTGCGGTCCGACGCGGATCCCCGCGTTCACCGCCGCCTCGCGGTTGTCGCCGATGGCGTAGGCATTGCGACCGTGCACGGTGAAGTTCATCACCAGCCAGAGCACGAGAACCGTGCCGAGCAGGAACCACGTCGCTGTGTGCAGGCCCAGAACCTGCGCCTCAGCGAAGTCGATCAGCGTCCAGTTCAGGTGAGAGGTTGGCTGTTCGCCGTTGTACATGAAGACGAGCCCGCGATAGCCGAGCATCGCGCCCAGGGTCACGATGAAGGCGTCGACGCCGGTCTTCCACACGATGAAGCCGTTGATCGCCCCGAGCACGACGCCCGTCGCGAGCGCCAGCGCCCAGGAAATCGGGATCACCCAGTCGCCGAGTCCCGCGAAGATCGGCCAGGTCATGCTGTCGAGAAGGACGATCGCCGCCAGCGCGAAGGTCGCGCCCACCGACAGGTCGATGTTGCCGTTGATCATCACCACGGTCATGCCCAGCGCGATGATCCCGATCGGCGCGGACTGCTTGAGCAGCAGCAGCATGTTGTCGAGGTCGAGGAACGCGGTGTCGGTGACCGAGAGGTATTGGCCGGCCACCGAGAAGAACGCCAGTTCGACCGCGATGAACGCCCAGATCGCGCCGCGCTTGAGGAAGGTTGAGAGGGACCCGGGTTGCATGAGCGACGTCTCCTCAGGCGATGGGGGACAGGAACCGGCCGCGCTTGGCGCCGATGTCGAGCCAGACGGCGAGGATGATGATGATCCACGTCACCACGTACTGGGCGTAGAATTGCAGGCCGATCAGCAGCAGACCGTTCTGGATGAAGCCGAGGATCAGCACGCCGATCACGGTCTTGTAGATCGCGCCCGACCCGCCGAGGAGCGACGCCCCGCCGAGGATCACGGCCGCCAGGACCTCGAGCTCCATCCCCTGCCCGACGGTGTTCTGCGACCCGAGCGAGCGGGAGGCCTGGATCAGCCCGGCGCAGGCCACGCAGAAGGCCGAGACGAGATAGCACAGGAAGACCACGCGCGCCCGGCGGATGCCCGAGAACGTGGCCGCCGTACCGTTGCCGCCGACGGCGTAGACCTTGCGGCCGAAGGGCGTGCGCGCCAGCACCACGCCCAGCGTCGCGGCCAGCAGCGCGAAGAGCAGGATGGGCACCGGGATGCCGAGCATCTCGCCCTGCCCGAAGACCGAGAACCACGTGCCGGACTTGTCCGCGATGTCCATGTTCTGGCCGCCCGACCAGGTGAGCGTGAGCCCGTGGATCGCCGAGAGCATCCCGAGCGTCACGATCAGCGAGTTGAGCTTCAGGTATCCCACGAGAAAGCCGATGAACGCCCCGAGGCAGAGCGTCAGCGCGAACATCGCCGGGATGGCCAGAGCCGGTCCGATCTTGTCGTGCAGGTCGAGCACCACGATCGTCGAGAACGACATCATCGACCCGACCGAGAGGTCGAGGTTGCCCGAGATCACCACGAAGGTGACGCCCAGCGCCATCACCCCGAGGATCGCCGAGGACCGTATCACGCCCATTATGTTCTCGGGATCGAGAAACCGGGAATTGGCCAGCGCGAAGCCGATCATGAACAGCACAAATGCGATCAGGATCCCCTGCTTGGCCACGAGCTTCAGGATCGGTTCGCGCGGGGGCGCGTCCTTGCCGCCGCGCTTGGCGTCGGTCGTGCTCGCGGTATCGGCCATGGTCTCCTCCGGTCTGTTGCCGCCCGCGCTCATACCAGCGTCATGCCGCCGTCGATCATCACGATCTGGCCGGTCATGTAGTCGCTGTCGCGCGAAGCGAGGAACGTGGTCGTTCCGGTGATGTCGTCGGGCCGCGCCACGCGCCCTCTGAGGATGGAGGCCGAGAACTCCTCCATCGCCTGTCCCGGCCGTTGCGCGGCGCCGATTTCCATGAGGTCGCGATCGACCTCCTCCCACATTTCGGTGGCCACGACCCCGGGGGCAAAACCGGTGACCGTGATGTCGTGCTTGGCGAGATCACGGGCCGCTGACTGGGTCAGGGAAACGACCGCCCATTTCGACGCGCAGTACGGCGCGACATTGTCGAATCCCTGGCGCGACGCGATCGACGCGGTGTTGACGATCTTGCCGCCCGTGCCCTGCGCGATCATGCGGCGCGCGGCCTCCTGCATGCCGATCAGGCAGCCGAGCCCGTTCACGCCCATGATCAGATTCCAGTTGTCCTCGGTCACGTCGAGAAAGTTCATGGGCCGGTTCACGCCCGCATTGTTGAACATCACGTCGAGCCGGCCGAACGTGTCGACGGTGTGCGCGATCATCGCTTGGACCTGCGCCCGGTCCGTCACGTCGACCTGCGCGTGGGTGACGCGGCTTCCCTGCCCGTTCAGGCCGGCGCGCTTGGCCTCCGCGGCCTCCGCGACGGCTTGTCCGTTCAGGTCGGCGAAGCACACGTCGGCGCCCTCGTCGGCCAGTGCGCCGGCGATGGCGCGACCGATGCCGCGCGCGGCGCCGGTCACGATGCAGACACGGCCCGAGACACGTCCCATGACCCCCTCCGTTCAGCAGCAGGACTGATCGGGCCGGCCGCCTCGCCCAAGGGAGGAGGCGCGCGACCGGCCCGGCGGACCGAGTCTCAGAAGACGGGCTTCGAGAACTCGCCCATGTTTTCCTGCGTGATCTTCGGCGTGTCGAAGTAGTTGAGGAACGGCACGTCCTCGCCGTTGAGCACGTCGAGCGCGGTCTGCAGCGCCGCCTCGGCGTCATCGACCGGGGACTGGTAGATCGAGCCCCAGTAATCGCCCGCCTCCATCGCCTCGTAGCCGACCGCGAAGTTGGTGGCGCCCACGAAGGTGATGTCGCCGGCGCGGCCCGCGGCCTTCGCCGCGTTCAGCGCGCCCACGCCCATGTTGTCGTCGCCGGAATAGACGCCGTCGATGTCGTCATACTTGACGAGGAACGCCTCCATCACCTGCTGGCTCTTTTCGCGGTTCCAGTCGCCGGGCTGGGTCTCCAGCAGGGTGACGTTCGGGCACACTTCGGGCAGCCTTTCCTCGAAGCCCTGCGCGCGCTCGATCGCGGTGGTGTAGCCGGGCTGGCCCGAGATCTGGACGATCTGCGCCTCGTCCGCGATTCCCTGCTCCTTGAAGCGGTCGCACATGATCTCGGCCGAGCGCGAACCTTGAGTGATGTTGTCAGGCCCCGAGAAGGACGCGACGAAGTCGAAGCCCGGCTCGGCGATGTTCGAATTGGTGACGATCACCGGGATGCCGGCCTGGCTGGCCTTGCGCACGGCCGGGATCACCGCCTCGCCGTTCGTCGGCCAGATGATGATGGCGTCGACCTCCTGCTGGATGAGATCCTCCATCTGCGCGATCTGGCGCGCGACGTCCCCGCCGGCATCGAGCACCACGGTCTCGACGTTGTCGTTGGCCTCCGCCGCGTCGATGAACGCCTGCTCGTAGGTCGTCTGGTAGCTGTCCACGCCGACGTTGTTCTGCGTGATGCCGATGGTGAAGCTGTCCTGCGCGAGCGCCGATCCGGCGCATGCGACGGCCGCGAACGCGGTGGTGGCGGCGAGCGTCGCCTTGGTCTTGGTCAGCATCGGTGTGTCCTCCCCGAAAACGTTATCAAGTGCTGAATTTCGGCGGCCTCGACCGGCTCCTCCCCGGTGTCCCGCGCCGTTCGCGCCGAACGGGCCGCCCTGCCCCGATTGATCATCCAGATCCCGTCGCGTTTGCCTCCGAAATGTATCCATTTTGGATAATCTAGTGTCCATATTGGACATCTGGGCCCGATACCCGGGTATCCAATTTGGAGAGGCTTGGAGACACGTCGCGATGACGCAGCGCAAAAACCAGTCGCAAAAACCGGACCCGAACGAAGTGAACCAGCCCCGCCACGATATCCTTCCGGCCGACGAGGCCGCCGCGGCCGCGCAGCTCGATGCGGACGGCACGGCGGAGCTGGAGCGCGTGGTGACATTCATCGGCGACCTCATCTCGGAAATCGAGACCACGCTGGAGCCGTCGGCGCCCAACCCATACCTCAACATGGCACTGCATCTCATAAAGAGCCATCTCGAGGGGCGCCTGGTGACCGCCTCGGCGCTCGTGGCTTCGGCCGGCGTGCCCTACGCGACCGCCATGCGAAAACTGTCCGACATGCGCCGCGCGGGCCTCGTGGAGGACCGCGCGCGCTCGGACACGGGCAAGAGCGTGTCCCTGCATCCGAGCCCGCGCCTGATCGAGACCTGGACGCAGCTTTCGGGCCGGATCGTCCGCCTGGGCGAGACGACGTTCCGCCACGAGATGCGCGGACCGGAGACCGCCGACTACTATTTCGGCGGATCCTACATGGCGGGGCAGTCGCTCCTTCAGCCGCCGCGGGTGCTGCCGCAGCCGCTGAAACTGTCGGGCGGCCTGCGTGTTCTCGTCCACGGCGACCCGACCTTCATGGTGATGGTCGCGCTGAAGCGCCAGTTCGAGCAGATCGTCGGCAACAGCATAAAGGTGCGGGCCTTCTCGATCGACCGCTTGCGCGCCGAGGCGCTGAAGAACGCCGAACGCGCGCAGAGCCGCTACGACCTGATCGCGGTGGACCTGCCGCTGATCGGCGAATTCGTGAAGCGCGGCGTGCTGCGGCCCCTCGACGAGGTGATGGACGTGTCGCGGCTCGATCCCGGCGACTTCCACACCGCAGGCTGGCGCGCGACCCATTGGGAGGGGCGCCCCTACGGCGTGCCGAGCCAGACCACGCCCGAATTGATGTTCTATCGCCGCGATCTCTTCGCCGAGGCGGGCCTGGAACCGCCGACCACGACAGACGCCGTGCTCGAGGCGGCCAAGGCGCTGCACGCGCCGCGCAAGGGCCGCTACGGCATCGCCTGGAACGCGGCGCGCGGCACGGCACTCGGCCACACCTTCATGATGACTTGCGCCGATTTCGGGCAGCCGATCTTCGACCTCGCGGCGATCGCGGGCGGCTACGACGCCGACCACCTCGACCGGCCGCTGACCCCCACCATCGACACTCCGCGCGCCCGCGACGCCGCCGAATACCTGTTGGCGCTGATGGACTACTCACCGCCCGACATCCTATCGATGTCATGGTACGAGCGCGTGCGCCCGTACGCCGCCGGAAAGATCGCGATGGCCTACGGCTACACGCTGCTGGCGCCGTATTTCGAGCTCGACGTCTCGTCCCCGGCCTACGGCAACACCGCCTACCTGCCGCACCCGCACGGCCCGCTCGGCAAGCCGATCGCGCCCGTCGGCGGCTACGCGCTCGGCATTCCCGCGAACCTGCCCGAGGACCGGCTGGCCGAAACGGTGGAGGCACTGATCGTGTTCACCTCCGCCGAGGCGCAGAAGCTGTATGTCCAGAACGGATCGCGCACCGCCCCGCGCTATTCCGTGGGTTCCGACCCGGAGGTGCGGCGGCTGTCGCCGATCTTCGACTCGGTCGAACAGATGAGCTGGCGCGACGAGCTACAGTTCTGGCCGCGCCCGCCGGCGCCCGAGATCTTCGAGATCATCCGCATCTGCGGCCACGAGTTCCACGACATGCTGCGCGGCGTCACACGCCCCGCCGACGCGCTCGCCCGCGCCCAGGCCCGCGCCGAGGCCGTCATGGCGGGACGCGACTGACAAGAAGACCGAAAGGGAGGAGACAGATGGACGCCAAACGCCTCGAGGGCAAGAACATCCTGATCACCGGCGCCGGCCGCGGCATGGGCGCCGAGAACGCCGCGAGCTTCGCGGCGCAGGGGGCCAATGTCTGCCTCGCCGACATCGACCGCGACACCGCCCAGGGCGTCGCCGACACGATCAACGGACAGAATGGCGGCCGTGCAATCGCGGTGAAATGCGACGTCACCACCCGCGACGACAACGCCGCCGCGGTGAAGGCCGTGGTCGAGGAATGGGGCATGATCAACGTCGCGGTGTTCAATGCCGGCCTGAACAAGCCGCGCTTCTTCATGGATATCGACGAAGACAACTGGGACCTCATCATGAACGTGAACACCCGCGCCATGTGGCTCGGGATGCAGGAGACCGCGCGCCAGATGATCGCGCAGGGAAAGCAGGACTATCCCTACAAGATCATCACCGTGGGCTCTATCGCCTCGCGCAAGCCGCTGGTGGACGTCACCGTCTACTGCACCTCGAAATACGGGGTGCTCGCGCTCACCCATTGCGGCGCGATCGGGCTCGCCGAACACGGGATCACGGTCAACGGTTACGCGCCCGGCGTGGTGGTCACCCCGCTCTGGGAGCAGCTCGATAAGGATCTCGTCGACATCGGGTTCAAGCAGAAGGAAGGCCAGGCCTACGAGGACATCGTCCGCGACGCGCTGCAGATCAAGCGAGTGTCCTATCCCGAGGACGTCTCGGGCACCGCGGCGTTCCTGGCCTCGCCGGACAGCGACTACATGACCGGGCAGATGATCCACATCGACGGCGGCTGGTGCATCCAGTGACAGCGCCGCCGGTGCCGTAGTCCCCGGGTCGCCCGACGCGCGCCCGCAGGCGCGGCCCGGCCCCGGGACCGGATCGTCCGGTCCGCACGCGACGTGACGACGCCGGGCGGCCGCCATCGCCCGCGAAAGACACATCGCGGGCACTCCGCCCGCGACGGAACGAGACGGCGGGCCCAGCGCCCGCGCCATGGGAGGATCCGATGAACCTTGCACTGACACCCAACGTCCTGAAACCCGCCGATCTCGATCCGAACTGGCGGTGGGAGGGGCGTATCCCGGCCTGGGGGCACACCTCGGTCGATTTCGAGCGGCGGATCGATCACGACCGCCTGCGCCGCTATCGCCTAAGCCGGACGCGCGAGGCGCTCAAGGCGAGCGACTGCGGCACGCTGCTGCTCTTCGACGTCAACAACATCCGCTACGTGTCCGGCACCAAGATCGGCGAGTGGGAGCGCGACAAGATGTGCCGTTTCTGCCTGCTGACCGGCGACGACGCGCCCTACGTCTGGGATTTCGGATCGGCCGCGGTGCACCACAAGAAATACGCCGACTGGCTCGAGCCGTCGCATTGCCGCGCCGGCGTGACGGGGATGCGCGGCACGATCCCGCCGTCCTTCGGCCTGATGCAGAAATACGCCGAGGAGATCGCCGGACTGATCGAGGATGCCGGCATGAAGGACATGCCGGTCGGCGTCGACTACGCCGAGACCGCGATGTTCGAGGCGCTCAAGGCCGCCGGTCTGAACGTCGTCGACGGCCAGCAGGTCATGCTCGGCGCCCGCGAGATCAAGAACTGGGACGAGATCCAGCTCCTGACGCAAGCGGCCAGCATGGTCGACGGCGTCTATCACATGATCTGGGAAGAGCTGAAACCCGGCGTCCGCGAGAACGACATCGTCGCGATGTCCAACAAGATGCTCTACGAGATGGGGTCGGACGACGTGGAGGCGATCAACGCGATCGCCGGCGAGCGCTGCAACCCGCACCCCCACAACTTCACCGACCGTTATTTCCGGCCCGGCGACCAGGCGTTCTTTGACATCCTGCAGAGCTACCAGGGCTACCGGACCTGCTACTACCGAACCTTCAACATCGGCCGGGCGACGCCCGGGCAACACGACGCGTACGTGAAATGCCGCGAGTGGCTCGACGCCGCGATCGCCGCGATCAAGCCCGGCGTCACCACCGACCAGGTCGCCAAGCTCTGGCCGCGGGCGGAGGAGTTCGGCTTTCCCGACGAGCTGTCGGCCTTCGGGCTGCAGTTCGGCCACGGTCTCGGCCTCGCGCTCCACGAGCGGCCGATCATCAGCCGCGCGGTGTCGCTCGAGCATCCGATGGAAATCGAGACCGGCATGGTCTTCGCGCTCGAGACCTACTGCCCCGCCGCCGACGGCTACTCCGCGGCGCGGATCGAGGAGGAGGTGGTCGTCACCGACACCGGCTGCGAGGTGATCTCGCTGTTTCCGGCGGAGGATCTGCCGATCGCCAACCGGTACTGACATTCCCGCCGGCGGCGCGCGCGGCGCGCGGGGACGCCTCCGGCGGGAGTATTTTCGCCAAGAAGAAAACGGGCGCGGCGGGCAGCCGGCGCCGCGGGAGGAGATCATGGCCGAGGCGCCGACACACAACACCGAGGACTACCTGCGGATGTACCGCCAGATGGTGCGCATTCGCGCCTTCGAGGACACGGCCAACCAGCTCTACCTGTCGGCGAAGATGCCGGGGCTGACGCACATGTATTCCGGACAGGAGGCCGTGGCGGTCGGCATCTGCGCGGCGCTGACCGACGACGACCGCATCACCTCGACCCATCGCGGGCACGGTCATTGCGTCGCCAAGGGGGGCGATCTGAAGACGATGTTCTGCGAGCTTCTCGGCAAGGCCGAGGGCTATTGCCGCGGCAAGGGCGGGTCGATGCACATCGCCGACCAGAGCCACGGCAACCTCGGGGCCAACGCCATCGTCGGCGGGTCGATGGGGATCGCCACCGGCGCGGCGCTGACCGCGAAGCTGCGCGAGACCGGCCACGTGGCGGTGTGCTTCTTCGGCGACGGCGCGACGGCGCAGGGTCTTCTCTATGAGGTGATGAACATGGCCGCGCTCTGGCGGCTGCCCGTGATCTATGCCTGCGAGAACAACGGCTATTCGGAATACACCCGGACCGAGGAGATCGCGGCGGGATCGCTGACCGCGCGCGCCGAGGCATTCGGGATCGAGGCGCACCGGGTCGACGGCCAGGACGTGCTGGCGGTGAACGCGCTGGCGCGGGATCTCGTGGAGCGGGCTCGGCGCGGCGAGGGTCCGTTCTTCGTCGAACTCGAGACCTACCGCTACCACGGGCACCACGTGGGCGACATCAACCGAGACTACTACCGATCCAAGGACGAGGAGGCGGAGTGGAAGCGCGTCCGCGACCCGATCGTCAATTTCGGCACGTGGCTCGAAGCGGAGGGAATCGTATCGGCCGACGAACTGGTGGCGATCGGCGAGGCGGTGAAGGATGAGGCCGCGCAGGCGGTCGCCCATGCCGAGGCCGCCGAGTACCCGCCGGGATCGGAGGTCGACATGCATGTCTACAAGGGCGTCGATCACGCCCTCGCCTATATCTGAGGAGGCCGAGCCATGAGTCGTGAAACCACGCTGTCGAAGGCCGTGAACGAGGCGATCGCCGAGGAGATGCGGCGCGATCCGACCGTGTTCCTCCTGGGCGAGGACGTGGCCGAGGCCGGCACGCCCTTCAAGGTGCTGTCGGGCCTCGTCGAGGAGTTCGGCACCGGACGGGTCATCGACACGCCGATCTCGGAGCCGGGCTTTGTCGGCATTGCCGTGGGCGCGGCGATGACCGGCACGCGACCCATCGTCGACCTGATGTTCGGCGATTTCCTCTATCTGGTGATGGATCAGCTCTGCAATCAGGCGGCGAAGTCCTACTACATGTCGGGCGGCAAGCTGAACGTGCCGATGGTGCTGCGCACCAACATGGGGGCGACCCGGCGGTCCGCCGCGCAGCATTCGCAGTCGCTGCAGGCTCTGGTGGCGCACATCCCCGGGCTGAAGGTGGCGATGCCGTCCTCGGCCTACGAGGCGAAGGGCCTGATGAAGACCGCGATCCGCGACGACAACCCGGTCGTGATCTTCGAGGACAAGCTGATGTACCAGGACAAGGCGCCGGTGCCCGAGGAGGAGTACCTGATCCCGTTCGGCGAAGCGGCGATCAAGCGCGAGGGCGGCGACATCACGCTGATCGGCACCTCCTCGATGGTCCAGGTGGCGTTGAAGGCGGCGGAGGCGCTGTCGGCCGAGGGGATCTCGGCCGAGGTGATCGACCCGCGCACGCTCGTGCCGCTCGACGAGGAGACGCTTGTGCGCTCGGTCAAGAAGACCTCGCGGGCGATCGTGATCGACGAGGGGCACCGCAACTACGGCGTGACCGGCGAGATTGCCGCGCGGCTCAACGAACGCGCGTTCTACCATCTCGACGCACCGGTCCTGCGCTTCGGCGCGATGGACGTTCCGGTGCCGTTTTCGCCCGCGCTCGAGGACCTGACCGTGCCGACGCCCGAGGCGGTGGCGCAAGCGGCGCGGACGCTGTGCCGGGGGGAGCTCATCCATGCCGCATGAGGTGATCATGCCCGCGCTCGGCATGGCGCAGGACACCGGCCACATCGTCGCCTGGCGCAAGGCGCCGGGCGACAAGGTGGCCGAGGGCGACATCCTTTTCGAGGTGGAGACCGACAAGGCCACGATGGAGGTCGAGGCGCAGGGCGCGGGCTTCCTGACATCGGTGACCGCCGAGGCCGGGGCGGACGTTCCCGTGGGCGAGGTGATCGCGCGCATCGCCGACAGCCCCGACGATACCGCGCCCCCACCGACGGCGAACGGCGCGGCCGGAACGGCGCCCGACACGGCGCAAGACACAGGGCAGAACACGGGCCCCGGCGCGGCGGAGCCGCCCGCGGTCGGGGCGGACGCGCTTCCCGAGGGCGCGGCGGTCATCATGCCGACGCTCGGCATGTCGCAGGATTCCGGCCTGCTCGTCGCCTGGCACAAGGCTCCAGGCGACGCGGTGGGCGCCGACGACGTGCTTTTCGAGGTCGAGACCGACAAGAGCGTGGCCGAGGTCGCGGCGGGTCACGACGGCTACGTCGCCGCGCTCCTTGCGGAGGCCGGAGAGGATGTACCGACCGGGCGGACCATCGCCATCATCAGTGCCGAGGCACCGGAGCGGACGGTGACGCGCCGCGCGGCCGATGCGCCCGAGGCGGCGGCGGCGCCGAAGGACGACGCGCCGGCCGTTGCCACCGCGGCACCGCAACCGCCCGATCGCCCGATTGCCAAAACGGAACCGGTCGACGAAACGGGGGCGTCGGGGGCGCGGCCCCTCGCGTCCCCCAAGCTCCGCCGCCTCGCCCTTCAAGAAGGTCTGGACCTGTCGCTGCTGGCCCGGGCCGGCCACCCGCAACCCTTCCACGCGCGAGACCTCGACCGCCTGCGGGCCCTGTCCCGCGCGGACGCGGCACCGGCCGCGGCGCCCGCTGCGGCGAGCGCGCGCCGGCTGACGGCCGAAGCGGAGGCGCAGGGCTTCGCCGCGTTCGCCCGCTGGGCAAGTGAGGTCGCAGGTGTCGGCGACGAGGCCGCGCTTCTGGCCGGCCTTGCCGCCGCCGGCCACGACGACCTGCGCTGCGTCGCGGTGACCCGCTTCGGGCGCACGCGCCGCTACGCGGTGCCGCAGACGCGGGCCCTGAGCGGAGTCACCGAGGCGGCCGACGACGCAGTGCCGGACCTCACGATCCGCGATCTACGCGGGGCGCGCCTCGCCGCGGTGGAGATGGGGCCCGAGGCCACGCCGGTCCTGACGCTCGCGGGCCACGGCGCCACCCTGGCCGTGACGCTCGAATGCGCCGCCGGAGCGTTCGAGGCGGACACGGCCCTCGCGCTTCTGACCGATTTCGCCGGACGGCTCGACGATCCGCTCCGGCACCTTCTCTAGACAGGGAGAGCCGACGATGACCGAGCTCGGACACAAGATCGACCCGCTGCACACGGACCTGTGGATCAACGGCGCGTGGCAGCCCCGCGACGACCGGTTCGATGTCGTGAACCCCGCGACCGAGGAGGTGCTGGCGTCGGTCGCCTCTGCCGACATCGCCGATGCCGACGCCGCGCTCGATGCGGCACAAGCGGCGATGGACGACTGGGCCGCGCGCACGCCGCGGCAACGCTCCGAGGTGCTGCGCCGCGCGTGGGAGCTGATGACCGCCCGGCTCGATCACTTCGCGCATCTCATCACGCTGGAGAACGGCAAGGCCGGCGCCGATGCGCGCGGCGAGGCCGCCTATGCCGCCGAGTTCTTTCGGTGGTTCGCCGAGGAGGCGGTGCGCGCCGACGGCATGATCACCCGCGCCCCCGCGTCGGGCGCGCGCATCATCGTGCAGCACAAGCCTGCCGGGCTCGCGGTCCTCGTGACCCCGTGGAACTATCCCGCGGCGATGGGCACGCGGAAGATCGCGCCCGCACTCGCCGCTGGATGCGGCGTCGTCATCAAGCCCGCGTCGGAAACCCCGCTGACCATGCTCGCGCTGATGCCGCTTCTGGAGGAGGCGGGCGTGCCGCCCGGCCTCGTCAACGTGCTGCCGTCGAAGCGGACGGGCGCTTTGGTCGATCACATGCTGCACGATCCACGGGTGCGGGTGGTGTCGTTCACCGGATCCACCGGCGTGGGGCGCAAGCTGCTGCACTCGGCCGCCGACCAGGTGCTGAAACCGGCGATGGAACTGGGCGGGAATGCGCCGCTGATCGTGTTCGAGGATGCCGATCTCGACGTGGCGGTCGAGGGCGCGATGCTCGCGAAGATGCGCAACCTGGGCGAGGCGTGCACCGCCGCCAACCGGTTCTACGTCCACGAGGATGTCGCGGCCGAGTTTACCCGCCGCTTCGCCGCTGCGATGGGCGCGCTGACGGTCGGGGACGGGACCGACCCGGATGTCGACGTGGGGCCGCTGGTCAACGCCGAAACGCGCGACAAGGTCGCGGCCTTCGTGGCGGATGCGCTCGCCAAGGGCGCGACGCTCGAACTCGGCGGGACCGCCCCGGACGGCAAGGGCTACTTCTACCCGCCAACCGTCCTGTCGCGCGTTCCCGAGACCGCCGATTGCGTGCATGACGAGATTTTCGGACCGGTCGCCGCAATCCAGACCTTCACCACCGAAGCGGAGGTCACCCGGCGCGCGAACGACACGGAGTACGGCCTCGTCGCCTACGTCTTTACCGAAGACATGAAGCGCGGCATGCGCGTGTGCGAGCGTCTGGACTACGGCATGGTCGGACTCAACCGGGGATTGGTGTCCGATCCGGCGGCGCCCTTCGGCGGGACCAAGCAATCCGGCCTCGGACGCGAAGGCGGCCACGAGGGCATGCTCGAATTCATGGAAACCCAGTACATTTCGGCGGCGTGGTAAGATGAGCGAGATCAAGGCCTCCCCGTCCGTACGGGCCCGCGCCAACGCGGCAGGTATCGACCTCGATGCCCGCGCCCGCGCGCTCGGCCGCACCACGCTCGGACACGAGGACCTCGCGGCCGAAGGTCCAAGCGATGCCGCGGCTCCGGCAGCCCCGGCCCCCGTGGCGTCCGATGCGACCCGCTACTGGGACGTGGATCATGCGCAATACGGTCCCGTCACGCATGAGCCCATGAGCCGCATCGCGCAGGCGGCGGCGCGCAACCTCGCCGCCGCGCAGGCGCTGATCCCGGCGGTCACCCATCACGACCATGCCCGCACCGACCGGATCGAGGCGCTACGCACGGCGTGGAAGGACGAGGGGCGTGCCCGCGGCGTGAAGCTGACCGCGCTGGCCTTTCACGTGGTCGCGCTCTCACGATGCCTGCGTGACTTCCCGCGGTTCAACGCCTCGCTCACGCCAGACGGCGAGACGTTGGTGCTCAAGAACTACGTTCATGTCGGGATCGCGGTCGATACGGCCTACGGGCTGATCGTGCCGGTGATCCGCGAGGCCGACCGCAAGGGTCTGTGGGCCATCGCGGCAGAGATCGCGGACCTCGCGGGACGCGCGCAGGCACGCAAGATCCGACCCGACGAGATGGGCGGCGCGTCGATGACGATCAGCAATCTCGGAGGTATCGGCGGCGCGGGCTTCACCCCGATCGTCAATCCGCCCGAGGTCGCGATCCTCGGCTTGACGCGGACCGAGACCGCCACCGAATGGATCGACGGCGGTCCGGCGCCGGTGGCGCGGGTTCCGCTCGATCTGTCCTACGATCACCGCGTGATCAACGGCGCCGACGCGGCGCGTTTTCTGCGCACCTATGCCGGCTATCTCGAGGAGCCTCGTCGCCTGCTGATCTGAGCCGGGCGGTGCGTCCGGCTAGTGCTTCTCGCCGCGTCCGAGTATCGCGCGCACGATCGCGAGGACGATCAGCGCCCCCACGGCCGCCACGAGTGCGAGCAGAAGCAGGCCGCCGGCCGCCAGCACTCCGAGACCGAGCGCCGCGAGGAGAAACGGCGTGGCGACCGCCGCCACGACGCCGACAATGATGTAGAGCGGCATGTTCCGGCCCGCGATCCGCCCCGCGAGGTATCCGGCCCCGAGACCGATCGCGATGAGGATCAGGAGCGCCAGCAGCCCGATCGCATCCAGTAGTCCTTCCATGTCGCGCCCCTTTTGATGTGTCGCGGCTCGTGCGCCGCCCGTGAATTCAGACGTGCCAAGCGGCGCGCCCCACGTCCAGCCGCCTGCCCGTCTCTGCAGGCGCAACGCGGGCGCGGCGCGTGCCGATCCCTCTTCGACGCCCGGCGTCTCGAGGTGTCGGTGCGGGCCCTCAGGTCCGCGGCGCCGTGCTCGCGCGGATCATCAGGTTGGGGTCGATGATCACCTGCTCGTGGGTCAGGCGCTCCGACGCGCCCAGCGCGCTCACCAATCGTTCGGCCGCCTGTCGACCGAGCCGCGCGCGCGGCTGGTGGATCGTTGTCAGTGCCGGAATGAAATGGCCGGCAAAATCGACGTCGTCGAAGCCGATCACGCTCACGTCGCCCGGCACGGCGAACCCCATTCGGTTGCATTCGGAAATGAAGCCGAACGCGCATTCGTCCGAGGCGGTGAAGGCGGCGGAGGGCCTGTCCGGCATCTCGGCCCAGGCGCGGGCCGACCGCGCGCCTGAAGCCATCGTGAAATCGCCGGGCAAGACCGTCGCGCCGAGCCCGAAGGCGCGTGCGGCGTCGACGAAACCGCGCTCGCGTGTCTGGCCCAACACGTTGTCAGCCGGCCCCGCCACGTGCAGCAGGTGGGTATGGCCGAGGTCGCGCAGATGCGCCACGGCCATCCGGGCGGCGGCGGCGTTGTCGATCCGCAGGCTGGGCACCTCGTAGGCGTCGTTCCATTCGCACACCTGCACCACCGGCAGTCGCCAGCCGCGCA
Organism: Roseivivax jejudonensis; assembly: GCF_900172265.1. Classification (GTDB taxonomy): domain Bacteria; phylum Pseudomonadota; class Alphaproteobacteria; order Rhodobacterales; family Rhodobacteraceae; genus Roseivivax; species Roseivivax jejudonensis. The sequence continues at coordinate 616,801 of NZ_FWFK01000002.1, forward strand.
CCAGGTCCGGCGGCAGCGCGCCGTCGAGCAGGAGGATCCCGTCCGCGCGCCCGTTATGCCCGAGGCTCTGCAGCAGGTCAGGATCGGTGCGGCTGTCGGAGATCTGAACCGCCAGCCCGGCCTGGCCCGCGACTTCCTGGACCGCCGCGATGATGCGGCTGAAGAACGTGTTCGCGAGGTTGGGCGCGAGCACGAGGATCGATCGCGCGCGCTGCTGGCGCAGGTCACGTGCGGCTGCGTTGATCCGGTAGCCGGTCGCCTGCACCGCCGCCATGACCCTCGCGCGGGTCTCGGCGCCCACCACATCCGGCGAGGACAGCGCGCGGCTTACAGTTGCAGTGGACACACCGGCGGCCGCGGCGACATCGGCGATACGGACTTTGACCGGCATGCGGACTCCTTTGGCGCGTTAAGCCGGGATCGGGGCTTGCCTGCAAGATACACACATGATGTAATCGATTACATCACCCGTGCCGAAGCGCTGTCGAAGAGCGGCGCACCGCCGGGAAAGGGAGGACGCATGAAGACGATCAAGGGCCCTGGCCTGTTCCTTGCGCAATTCGCCGGGGACGAGGCTCCTTTCAACTCGTGGGACGGCATCACCCGATGGGCGGCCGAGTGTGGCTATGAGGGCGTGCAGGTTCCGGTCTGGGACGCGCGGCTCGTCGACCTCGACAAGCTCGCCACCTCGAAAGATTACTGCGACGAATGGTTGGGCACGGCACGTGCCAACGGCGTCGAGGTGTCGGACCTGTCCTCGCACATCCTCGGTCAGCTGGTCGCCGTGCACCCCGCCTACGACGCCTGGGTGGATGGGTTCGCTCCGCCCGAAGTCCAGGGCAAGCCGAAGGAGCGGCAGGCCTGGGCGGTGGAGCAGGTGAAGAAGGCGCTGAGCGCGTCTAAAAACCTGGGGATCGGCCAGCATGTCACGTTTTCCGGTGGGCTCGTCTGGCCGTTCGTCTACCCGTTTCCGCAGCGCCCGCAGGGCCTCGTCGACACGGCCTTCGACGAGCTTGCCGCGCGCTGGCGGCCGATCCTCGATCACGCCGAGGAGTGCGGCGTCGATGTCTGCTACGAGATCCACCCGATGGAGGATCTGCACGACGGGATCACGTTCGAGATGTTCCTCGAGCGGCTCGACGGGCACACGCGGTGCAACATGCTCTACGACCCGTCGCACTACGTCCTGCAGTGCCTTGATTACATTGACAACATCGACATCTATGCCGAACGCATCAAGATGTTCCACGTCAAGGATGCCGAGTTCAATCCGACCGGCCGGCAGGGTGTGTATGGCGGCTACCAGTCTTGGGTGAACCGGGCCGGCCGTTTCCGCTCGCCGGGCGACGGCCAGGTCGATTTTGGCGCGATCTTCTCCAAGATGGCGGCGATCGATTTCGACGGCTGGGCCGTGGTCGAATGGGAATGCGCGCTCAAGCATCCCGAGGACGGTGCCCGCGAGGGCGCACAGTTCGTGCGTGACCACATCATCCGCGTCACCCCGCACGCCTTCGACGATTTCGCGGGCGGCGACATCGACGATGCGACCAACCGCAAGCTTCTGGGACTCGACGTATGACACGAATCCGACTCGGCATGGTCGGCGGCGGCGCCGACGCCTTCATCGGCGGCGTGCACCGGATCGCCAGCCGCCTCGACGGGCATTTCGATCTCGTGGCCGGGGCGCTCAGCTCCACGCCCGAGAAGGCGAAGAAGAGCGGCGAGGCCCTCGGCCTCGATCCGGACCGGTCCTACGGCAGCTACGACGAAATGGCCGAGGCCGAAGCGGGCCGGTCCGACGGGATCGAAGCGGTCAGCATCGTCACGCCGAACCACGTCCACTTCGCGGCGGCAAAGCCTTTTCTGGAGCGCGGTATCCACGTCATCTGCGACAAGCCGCTGACCGCAACGTTCGACGACGCAGCGGCGATGGAGGCCGCCGTCAAGGACAGCGACGCGCTCTTCGTGCTGACGCACAACTACACCGGCTACCCGATGATCCGGCAGGCGCGCGCGATGGTCGAGGACGGTGCGCTCGGGACGCTGCGCGTCGTTCAGGCAGAGTATCCGCAGGACTGGATGACCGACGCGGTCGAGACCGAGGGCGTAAAACAGGCCGAGTGGCGCACAGACCCCGAACGCTCCGGCGCGGGCGGCGCCATCGGCGACATCGGCACCCATGCCTACAACCTCGCCGCCTTCGTGACCGGACAGCTGCCCGATCGTCTGGCCGCCGACCTTCACAGCTTCGGAGCGGGCCGCGCGCTCGACGACAACGCGCATATCATGCTGCGCTACGACAGCGGCGCGCGCGGCATGCTCTGGTGCAGCCAGGTGGCGCCCGGGCGCGAGAACGGGCTGCGGCTGCGCCTCTACGGCGACAAGGGCGCGCTGGAATGGGCGCAGGAGGATCCGAACTACCTCTGGTTCACGCGGCACGGCGAGCCGTCGCAGCGGATCACCCGGAACGGCGCCGGCGCGACGGAGCCGGCGACATCCGTCAGCCGGATTCCGCCCGGCCACCCGGAGGGTTACCTCGAAGCCTTCGCCACGCTCTACACCGAAGCGGCCGGTGCCATCCGCGCGGTGCAGCAGGGCCAGTCGCGCGATGCGGTGATGGGCGCCCTGCCCGGCCTGTCTGACGGGCTCGACGGCATGGCCTTCATCCGCGCCTGCGTCGCCTCGTCGAAGGATGACGCGGCCTGGGTGACGATATGACCGATGCGCCCGTCCTGAGCCTGCGCGACGTGCGCAAGAGCTTCGGTCCGGTCGAGGTCCTGCACGGCGTCGATCTCGACCTGCGCGCGGGCGAGGTGCTGGCGCTCATCGGCGAGAACGGCGCGGGCAAGTCCACCACGATGAAGATCCTCGCGGGCTACCAGCCCGCCACGTCCGGACGGATCCTGCTCGACGGCGAGGAGGTCTCGTTCGGCTCGCTCCACGAGGGCGAGGAAGCCGGGATCGTGATGATACACCAGGAGTTCAACCTCGCCGAGCAACTGACTGTCGAACAGAACATTTTTCTCGGACGGGAGCTTCACAACGGCTGGTTTCTCGACAAGGCGCGGATGCGCCGGCTGGCGCGCGAGTACCTCGACCGGGTGAACTGCACGGTGCACCCCGACACGCGGGTGTCGCAGCTGTCCAACTCGGACAAGCAGATGGTCGAGATCGCCAAGGCGCTCAGCCGCGACGCGCGCGTGCTGATCATGGACGAACCGACAGCCGTGCTCACGGGCTCGGAAACCGAGACGTTGTTCGAACAGGTTCGCGCGATGAAGGCGGACGGCACGGCCATCCTCTTCACCTCGCACAAGCTGGGCGAGGTCGCCGCGATCGCCGACCACGTCACGGTCCTGCGCGACGGCGCCGTGGTGCATGACGGCCGCGCCGCAGACATCGACGAGGATGGCATGGCCACCGCGATGGTCGGGCGCGACGTCTCCGACCTATACCCCGACAAGGCCGGAGCGCCGGACGATGTGGTGCTGCGCGTCACCGGCCTCGATGTTCCGGGCCACGCCGAGGGGGTCGGCTTCGAGCTCCGCCGGGGCGAGATCCTTGGCATCGCCGGGCTGATCGGCTCGGGCCGGACCGAGGCGATGGAGGGTCTCTGCGGATTGCGCCCCGCCCGCGCCGAGCGGATCGAGATCGACGGCGCGAAAATCGACATCCGGCGACCGTCGGACGCGCTCGAACACGGGCTGTGCTACATGACTGAGGACCGCAAGCTGCGCGGGCTGCTCCTCGACAAGTCGATGCGGGTCAACCTGACGCTGCAATCGCTCGACCAGTTCGGCGGGCTGATGATCGACCGCGCTGCGGAAGAGCGCGCGCTCGACCGCGCCATCGAGGAATTCGACATCCGTGCCGGCCGACGCGAGATGCGGGTCGGGAACCTGTCCGGCGGCAACCAGCAGAAACTGCTGCTGGCCAAGGTCATGATGTCCGATCCGTCGATCCTGATCGCCGACGAGCCGACGCGCGGCATCGATATCGGCACCAAGCAGCAGATCTACGCCTTTCTGCGGACGCTCGCGGCCTCCGGCCGTGCCGTGGTGATGATCTCGTCCGAGATGCAGGAGGTGATCGGCCTCGCCGACCGCGTGCTGGTGATGCGCCTCGGCCGCGTCTCCGGCACGCTGTCGGGCGACGAGATCACGGAAGACGCCATCGTGCGCCTCGCCATGGGCGTCGGCGCCGGCGACAGCGAGAGGGCCGCCTGATGACCTCGGAAACCACCAATTCCCCGATGCGCCGCGCCCTGCCGTCGATGAGCGTGCTCGGCCCGGTCCTCGCACTGATCGTCCTGGTCGTGATCGGCGCGTCGCTCAACGCGAACTTCCTCGGCACGGCGAACATCACCAACGTGCTTGCACGGTCCGCCTTCATCGGGATCATCGCCGTCGGCATGACCTTCGTCATCACCGCCGGCGGGCTCGATCTGTCGGTCGGGTCGATGGCGGCCTTCATCGCCGGGCTGATGATCCTCGTGATGAACGCCGCCCTGCCATCGCTCGGCGTGGGCGTTCCGATCATCCTTCTGGGAATGGCTGTCGCGCTGCTCGCCGGGCTCGTGGCGGGGCTCCTGAACGGCTTTCTCATCACCACGCTCGGGATCGAGGCGTTCATCGTGACGCTTGGGTCGATGGGCATCTATCGCAGCCTCGTCACGTGGCTCGCCGACGGCGGCACGCTGTCGCTCGATTTCGAACTGCGGACCTTCTATCGCCCGGTCTATTTCGACGGCATCCTCGGAATCTCGTGGCCGATCATCGTCTTCGCGATTGTCGTGATCGTGGGCGAGCTCCTGATGAGCCGCGCGAAGTTCGGCCGGCACTGCGCTGCCATCGGGTCGAACGAGAGCGTGGCGCACTACTCCAACGTCGACGTGAACCGGACGCGCCTGCTGACCTACGCGATGCTGGGCCTGCTCGTGGGCGTCGCCACGATCATGTACGTGCCGCGGTTGGGGTCGGCGTCGGCGTCCACGGGCCTGCTGTGGGAGCTCGAGGCGATCGCCGCCGTCATCATCGGGGGCACCGTTCTCAAGGGCGGCTTCGGGCGCGTCTGGGGCACTGTCATCGGCGTCCTGATCCTGAGCCTGATCGACAACATCCTGAACCTGACCGACCTCGTCTCGCCGTACCTGAACGGCGCGATCCAGGGGGTCATCATCATTCTCGCGGTCATTCTGCAGCGGGAAGCCAAGGCCAAGGGCTGACGGCCCGGCCGACCGAAAAGAGGGAGGAAAACGCAATGAGTTACATGAAGACGGCGCTGATGGGCTGCACCATGCTGGCGATGTCCGGCGCAGCCTGGGCCCAGGACGAGACCACCGTGATCGGCGTGTCGATCCCGGCCGCCACGCACGGCTGGGCGGGCGGCATGAACTTCCACGCGCAAGAGACCGTCGAGCGGCTCGAGGAGACGTATCCCGAGCTCGACTTCGTGCTCACCGCGGCGTCGGATGCCGGCGCGCAGGTCAACGACATCGAGGACATGGTCGCCACGCGCGGCATCGACGCGCTGGTGGTCCTGCCCTTTGAGTCCGACCCGCTGACCCCGCCGATCCAGTCCGTCGCCGAGAGCGGCACGTGGGTCACGGTCGTCGACCGCGGGCTATCGGTCGAGGGGATCGAGGATCTGTACGTGGCGGGCGACAACCCGGGCTTCGGCCGGGTGGCTGGCGAATACATGGCCGAGCAGATGCCGGACGGCGGCGACATCGTCGTCCTGCGCGGCATCCCGACGACCATCGACAACGAGCGGGTCGCGGGCTTCGAAGAGGCGATCGAGGGCTCGGGCATCAACATCATCGACATGGAGCACGGCAACTGGAACCGTGACGACAGCTTCAACGTGATGCAGGACTTCCTGCAGAAGCACGACCAGATCGATGCCGTCTGGGCCTCGGACGACGACATGGCCGTCGGCGTGCTCGCCGCGATCGAGGCCGCTGGCCGCGAGGACATCCAGTTCGTGCTCGGCGGGGCCGGCATGAAGGAGATGGTCCAGCGCGTGATGGAGGGCGACGACATGATCCCCGCCGACGTGACGTATCCGCCCGCGATGATCGCCACCGCGATCGAGATGACCGCGGTCGGCCTCGTGTCGAACGCGCCGGTGTCGGGGACGTTCACCATCGGCTCGGTCCTCATCACCGAAGAGAACGCGGAGCAGTACTACTACCCCGACAGCCCGTTCTGATCGGAGGTCCGCTCCTGGCACTTCGGTGCCGCGACAATCGCCGCCCGCCGGTCCCTCCGGCGGGCGGTTTGCGTTTGCCGACCCACAGCGGATGCTTCGGGGCACTGGAGATGGCGCTGCTCCGGCTCTCGAACCCGCCCCCTCCAGCGTGATGCGCGCGGCATCGGTGTGGCCGGAAGATCGCCGGGCAAGTCAACGAACGGGGCGGCAGAGGCCACCGCCCCAACGCCCTCTGACTACAGATCGAGGCTCACTTCCTGCCCCGCCACGTGGCGCAGCCACCAATCGTGCGGGAGCACCGGGTTGCCGTCGCGGCCGATCACCGAAATCGACGGACAGCTTCCGCCTTCGCCGGAGAGCGTAACGTAGTCCCCGTCGAACGACTTGAACGTTGTCTCAATCGACTCGCCGTAGCTCGGCGCCTGTTCCATGAGAATACCGAGCGCCACGCGTTCGCCCATCCGCAGGCTGTCGTAGTAATCGGAGTAGTAATGCACGCCGGCCATGTTGCGGCCGATAGAGATGTTCGCGGCGAGCTTGTCCAGTTCGCCCTGGATCGTCAGCTTTTTCTTGAACTTCGGTGATTTGCGCAGGGCCGAACCATCGTCGTTCGGTTCGTAGATGATCGGCGTGCCGTCGGGTAGGCACAGGCCCCGCTCCTCGCCGCTGTCGCAATCCTCGAACATCTCGAAGAACGCCTTGAGCATGGTCACGCAGCCGCCCGCGACCGTGGCATGCCCCGCGCCGTAGGCCGGGTGCATCGGCGAGCCTTCGGGGAAGGCCATGGGCAGCAGCAGGTTGCATCGCGCGAAGGCGTCGCGGTCCACGCCGTCAGGCAGGCAGGACGCGCCGTCGCAGCGCACGTTGCGCATGTCTCGCATCTCGTTCTGCTTGGAATTGTGAGCGCGGATCGCGTCGAGCAGCGGATCGGGGATTTCGCCGAGCGACTTGCGGAAGGCTTCTGTCGTGCAGCCGAGCTTGTCCTCGTCCATACACAGCAGGCTGAACCGTCCGCCGATCGCCTCGGGCCGCGCCCGCCGGTGGTAGTTGAACTTTTGCCGCCGGACTGCCTTCAGGCAGCGCGTGGCCACCTCGCAGACGAGGCTGAGTATGTGCGGGCCGCCGAAGGTCGCGAACGCGTCACGCCGGCCCGAGGGGCTGACTTCCGGGAAGCCCTTGGATGCGGGAACCCCGAGCGACAGCATGATCAGGCAGGCGTTGAGATACGCCTCGTAGAGCGCGTCGAAATGCACGTAGGTCGCAAGGTCGCGCGGCGTGGTGATGAACCGGCGCGTATCCTCGAACTGGTCCGCGCCCTTGAAGTTCGCGCCATTCTGGACATCGAGCCACGAACACCAATCGGTCATGTAATCGAGGCAGTTCTTGTGCGTCAGCGTCCGCTGGTCGATGGCGAGAGAGCCGTAGGGAATGAATCCGTCCTGCAGGTCCCAGCTGGCATCGAGGGCGGGAAAGCTGGATTTTCCGTTGGAGCCGCACGCCAGCGACGTCGCACCGATCAGCATGAACTGCGACACGTAAGGGCCTTCATGCGCGCCCTTGGTCGAGCCGCGGAAGGCGTTGACCGCCGTCAGCTGTCCATTCGGCGACAGCGTGCGCCCCCATCGCCGGTTGCGTTCAAAGCGGTTGAGCCCGCTGCCGTCGACATTGTGCGGCGTGGAGGAACAGACGTCCTTGCCGGAGAAGAACGGCATTTTGTTCAGCAGATCGACGATCTGGCCTGCGTTCAGTTCGGCCTCTCCGGGATCCTTGGCCGATGGACAGAGCTTCTTGCCCTCGCCCGCGCAGATCGTGGCGAAGGGCACGTCACGCAGGATCGCGAGCGCGTAGACCTCGGCCATCTCCGCGGCGAGTTCGGACGAGCCGACGCGCGGCGCAGGGGCCATCCCGACCGATCCCGCATCCGGCCCCTGAAGCTCGTAGACATGTCCCGCGCGGGGGCTTTCCCAGCCGCGCCACGGCACCTTCTCCTCGCCGTGGCAGGTCACCTTTTCGGGGCAGTGAAAGCCCTCTCCGGTCTCCTCGAACACATCGGCGGCGGAGATCACGTGCTTTTCGAACAGCGCAGAATCCGGCGCGTTGATCGCCTCGACGAACAGCCGGTAGTGTTCCGGATCCTCGAGCAGGCCACAGGAATCGTGCTTCAGACCCTTGGTGAAGTTCACTGGGTGGCGAGCGCCGACCTCTTCGCCTTTCTTGCCCTTGCGCGGGCCATGATCGGCCTCCTCCCCGTTGGCGCGGGTCAGGGCTTGCGGGTTCAGTCGGGCAATCTCGGTCGCCAGGTCACGGTAGGACTTCGCATGCTGGGCGCGCTCTGATCCGGCGGGCACAGGCTCGGCAAGCGGTAGCTTCATCGGAATGACTCCAGAAAAATGAATTTTGGTCCCGTACGCGAGGTCAGCCGCGCACGGGTCGGGTCGTCGGGACGTTGAAATTGCGCGGCTGCAGGGGCGCTGAAATGAGGCGCCGCGCGAGATAATAATGGATGATGAACTACCAATGGTTGCACGTCAATCGCCCATGGCGGTAGCGCGCGGATAGGCAGAATTCCACCGAAACCAGGCGCGCGGTCTTGAGACGCATACCGGTGCGGCCGGGCGGTCGAGAGACAGGAGGGATGAAGCGGCCCGCCGCAGCGCGGCCCATGTCACCGCCCGGATCGGCCAGAGGACAGCGTGCGCGGCTCCCTCTACTCCAACCACATGTTGCGCATCTGCGCCGCGACGTCGATGGGCGCCGGTGCGGACCGCGTCGCGCGCCCCGATTGCAGCGGCGACCAGTGCGTCACCTCGAAGCGGTCGAGGATCGTCTTCGGAATGAAGCGTGACCGGAGCGCGTAGACGTGCCGGTCGCCGTTCCGTGTCTGGTTGGTGACGTAAAACCGCTGCGGCACGCCGAGGGACAGCCGGTCCTTGGCCCGGGTCATCGCGACGTAGAGAAGCCGGCGCTCCTCCTCGATCTCGTCGGTTGTGCCCGTGCCGAGATCCGAGGGAATGCAGCCATCGACGCAATTCAGGACGTGGACCGACCGCCATTCCTGCCCCTTGGCAGAGTGGATCGTCGACAGGATCAGGTAGTCTTCGTCCTTGAGCGGGACGCCGGCCTGATCGCTGGTCGCATCCGGGGGATCGAGCGTGAGCTCGGTCAGGAACGCCTGCGCCGAGGCATACCCGGTCGCGATCTGTTCAAGCTGCGCGAGGTCGGCGCGCCTTGCCTCGGCATCCTCGTGGATGCGATCCAGGTGCGGCTCATACCAGACGCGGGCGAGGTTCAGCGCGGCGGGCCACGGTGCGTCCGTCGCCATGGCATCGACGAACGCCGGCCAATCGGACCCCGCGCGCGGCGGCGGCGCGGCTTCTCGCAGCCCTGTCCTCGGATCGGCGGACAGCTCCAGAGCGTCCAGAACCTGTCCCGCGGCCTTGGGTCCGACGCCGGGGATCAGCTGCAACACGCGAAAGCCCGCGACCCGATCGCGGGGGTTCTGGCCGAAGCGCAGGAAGGCGAGCAGATCCTTTACGTGCGCGCTGTCGAGGAACTTGAGCCCACCGAACTTGACGTAGGGCACGTTGCGGCGGACGAGTTCGGCTTCGAGCTGCGCCGCATGGCTGGAGGTGCGGAAGAGTACGGCCTGCTCCTTCAGCGGCGTGCCGGTTTCACGATCCTCCAGCACGCTGTCGACGATGTGCCGGGCTTGGTCACCCTCGGTGGCGTAGGTCACGAGGCGCGGCCTGTCGGTCGACACCCGTTCGGTCCACAGATCCTTGGTGAACCGCTCCCGCGCCTCGCCGATCACTCCGTTCGCGGCGGCAAGGATCGGCTGGGTCGAGCGGTAGTTCCGCTCCAGCGTGATGATGTCCGCCGGTGGCGAGAAGCTGGCCGGGAAGTCGAGGATGTTGCGCACCGTGGCCGCGCGGAAGGCATAGATCGACTGTGCGTCGTCGCCGACGACAGTGAGCCCGCGCCCGTCGGGCGCAAGCGCCATCAAGACGCGCGCCTGCAAACGGTTGGTGTCCTGGTATTCGTCGATGAGCACATGATCCCACGCCGTACGGACATGCGCCGCGAAATCCGGGTGCGCCATGACCTGGGCCCAGGCCAGCAGCAGGTCGTCGTAGTCGAGAACGTTCTGCTCCTGCTTGGCCGTCACGTAGGCCCCGAAGAGCTGTTTCAGTTCGGCCTCCCACGCCGCCGCCCACGGGAAATGATCCTGCAGCACGTCCCGAAGCGCGGCCTCGGAGTTGACGGTGCGCGAGTAGATCGCAAGGCAGGTTGCCTTCGTCGGAAAGCGGGTCTTGGTCCCCGAGAAGCCGAGCCCGTGCCGGCAGAGATTCATCAGGTCGGCGCTGTCCTCCCGGTCATGGATCGAGAAATCGGGGTTCAGCCCGATGGCGGCGGCGTTCTCGCGCAGGATCCGCGCGCCGATCCCGTGAAAGGTGCCGGACCAGACCAGCGCCTCGGCCGCGATGCCCGTGCCGAGGGCCCGCGTCGTGATCCGCTCGACCCGGCGGGCCAGTTCCGTCGCCGCACGTCGCGAGAAAGTCATCAGAAGGATGCGCCTTGGATCTGCCCCGCCGACGATCAAGTGCGCGACCCTGTGCGCCAGCGTGTTCGTCTTGCCCGATCCTGCGCCCGCAATGACGAGAAGCGGCGGCGCCGGCGCGGCGCCGTCCGCGCCGAACTCCACCGCCCTGCGTTGCTGGTCGTTCAGCGTGTCCAGGTAATCCGCGGTCGTCATGCCCTGCCCCGTGTCGCACCTTTTGGCCAACCTTAACCAAATCAGAACATATTGGGAACATCGATGGTTGCGAATGACGGTGCCGGGTGCAGTCCGCCGCGAGGCAACGCGCAGACCCGACGCGGTCCGATCTTCATCCGCGGCCCGGGATCGGGCGCCCTACCCGTGGCCATCCCACTCGGACGCCTTGATCCCGAAGGCGCGCAGCCGCGAATAGAAGGTGGTCGGCGGCACGCCGAGCAGGGCCGCAGCGCCGCGCGGACCGGCCACCTTTCCGTCAGCCTCGCGCAGGCACGCGAGCAGGTTCTCGCGGATCGCCTGCTGGATGTCCGCTTCGGTCCGCGCCCCGACCTGCGGGCCGCGGGCGGCCCCGGGGGAGACGCCGAGCTCGACCACGAGCTTGCCGCGCGTGGACAGGATCGCGCTGCGTTCGATCACGTTGCGCAGCTCGCGCACGTTGCCGGGCCAGTGGTACTGGCACAGTTCCTGCATCGTGCGTTCGGTGATGATCGGCGGATCGCGGTAAAGCCTCGCGCACGCGAGCTGCAGCAGGTGCGTCGCGATGACCGGGATGTCCTCGGGCCGGTCGCGCAGTGGCGTGCACGCGATCGGAAAGACGTCGAGGAAGAGCCGCAGATCCTCGCGAAGCCGCCCGCGCCGCACCTCGTCGTCGAGAGAGCGCGCGGTGGCGGCGATCACGCGCACGTCGATGGCGCGCGCCCGCGTGTCACCGAGCCGCGTGACGGCGCCATCCTGCAGCGCGTGCAGAAGCCGCCCCTGCGAGTCGGGCGGAAGCTCTTCGACATCCTCGAGGAACAGCGTGCCGCCGTGGGCCAGCTCCAGCTTGCCCGGCCGGTCGCGCAGAGCCCCGGCGGACGCGCCGCGCACCTGGCCGAACAGCTCCGCATCCACCGCGTCCGGCGCCACCGCCCCGCACTTGAAGTGAATGAGCGGGCGCCGCCCGCGATCGGATTCCTTGTGGATCTCGGTGGCCACCAGCGACTTGCCCGTGCCCGGTTCGCCGGTGATGACGACGGTGGCGTCTGTACGCGCCACGAGCTCCACCTTGGTCAGCAACTGCCGGATCTGCGGCGAATGTCCGAGGATATCGTGATGCGCCCGCTCGGTGCTGATCGCCTCCTGCAGATACGCGTTCTCCTGCTCCAGCCTGTCGCGCAGTTCGGCCACCTGGTCCATCGCCTCGCGCAGCCGGCGTTCGTTCTCCTTTCGCTCCGTGATGTCGCGAAAGATGATGACGGCACCGGCCAGCATCTTCTGATCGTAGATCGGCGTGGAGACGTATTCGACGCGGATCGGCCGCCCGTCCTTGCGCCAGAACACCTCGTCCTCGATCCGGTGCACCTGTTCGAAGCGGAAGGCGCGATAGATCGGGCAATCCTGCGCGTGGTAGACATCGCCGTTCAGGTGGTGGTGGTGGATGAGCGCGTGCATGTCGCGCCCGAGCAGGTCCTCGGAGGTCCAGCCGAGCATCTCCTGCGCGGCGCGGTTGACGAAGGTGGTCTTGCCCTCGGCGTTGACTCCATAGATCCCCTCGCCCGCGGCGTTGAGGATCAGCTGGTTCTGACGTTCGAGCTCGGTAAAGAAACCCTGCGCGCGCTTCCATTCGCCAACGCCAGCGCGGTGCAGGTCGGCGGTCTCGGAGATCTGGGCGTGCCGCTCGAGCTCGCGCAGGTCGTGCAGCACGACCAGGAAGAGCCCGGAAACGCCGGAAACCGGCCGGCCGCGGATCTCGCAGCGGGGCGCGTCCGGAAGCTCGATATCTCGGGTCCAGGCGGCGCCGCGATGCTCCACCTCCTCCAGAAATACGATGAACCGGGGCAGCGCTGACCCGAGCCGCGCCGACACCCCGTGTCCCTCCGTTGCGGCGAGGCCGAGCAGTGCCTCGGCCTTGTCGTTCCAGCCGACGGCTTTGTCGGCGGACGCATCGAGCAGGACGGCGGCGTCGGGCACAGCCGCCAGTATGGAATCGAAAGGCACCTGTCCGTCGAGCATGACGCAACCATGGCGCATCCGCGCCGCGCGGCCCAGCGAGATCTCGTAAATTACGGAATATCGTAATACCTCCGCCCGCCCAAATCAGATCAAGTCATTGATAAGTAATATATTTAATATCCTGCATCAATTTCAGGCACCGGCTTCCGCTGCGGCGCGGCAGAGGCACATGATTGTGTGAAAGGCACACAAACCATCACAGGGGGAACGTCATGCCGATCAAGAGCCTCGGAGATCCGTACTCGGAAAAGACCGACCTGCGCCACGGTGCGGATTGTGGCTGCCACGGCTGCACCAAGGGAGACGGCCACGGCCATGACGCGGCGCCGATGTCGACCGAAGCGATGATGGAGCGCGCCGTCGAAAGCGCCGTCGTGCGGTCCGTGTTCAACCATAGCGATGTCAGCCGCCGGTCCTTCATGGGCATGATGGGCGGCGGCACCATGGCCGCGGCGCTCGCTTCGGTCCTTCCGCTCGACAAGGCCAAAGCGGCGATCCTCGACGAATTGGGCCCGCCGGAAAAGACCGACCTGTCGATCGGCTTCGTGCCGATCACCTGCGCCACCCCGATCATCATGGCCCAGCCCATGGGCTTTTACGAAAAGCACGGGCTGAACGCGCAGGTCATCAAGACCGCTGGCTGGGCCGTGGCGCGCGACAAGTCGCTGTCGGGCGAGTACGACGCGAGCCACATGCTCACCCCGATGCCGCTCGCCATGACGCTCGGCGCGGGGTCGGTGGCCGAGCCCTACATCATGCCCGCGGTCGAGAACATCAACGGCCAGGCGATCGTCCTGTCGAACGAACACCTCGACAAGCGCGACCCGCAGCAGTGGAAGGGCTTCACCTTCGGCGTGCCGTTCGAATACTCGATGCACAACTTCCTTCTGCGCTACTACGTGGCCGAGCACGGGCTCGATCCCGACCAGGACATCCAGATCCGCGTGGTGCCGCCGCCCGAGATGGTCGCCAACCTGCGTGCCGGGAACCTCGACGGCTATCTGTCGCCCGACCCGTTCAACCAGCGCGCCGTGTGGGAAGAGATCGGCTTCATCCACATCCTGACGAAGGACATCTGGGAAGGGCACCCCTGCTGCGCCTTCGCCTGTCCGCAAAGCTTCGCGACCGAGCTGCCCAACACATACGGCGCGCTCCTGAAGTCGATCGTGGACGCGACGCAATATGCCTCGAACCCGGATAACCGCAGCGAGATCTCGGAGGCGATCGCGCCGACGAACTACCTCAACCAGCCGGTCCCGGTGATCGAGCAGGTGCTGACCGGCACCTATGCCGACGGCCTCGGCGAGGTGCAGCGCGTGCCCGACCGGATCGATTTCGACCCGTTCCCCTGGCACTCCATGGGGGTTTGGATTCTCACGCAAATGAAGCGCTGGGGCTACATAGAGGGCGATGTCGACTACCGCGGCGTGGCCGAGCAGGTCTACCTTGCGGCCGACTGCGCCAAGGTCATGAACGATCTCGGCTACGAGGCGCCCGAGACGACCTACAAGTCGCACACGATCATGGGCAAGACGTTCGACCCCGCGACGCCCGAGGACTACGTCGCCAGCTTCGCGATCGGGCGGGGCTGACGGATGGCCTCCCAACTCTCGCTCAATCAGCGCGCGGCAATCCTGTCCATCGTCCTGCTCGTCGTCGGCCTCCTGATCTGGGAGGCCGCGATCCCCGCGCAGAAAGCCGCCGAAGAGCTCACGGAGTACGAGCGCCTGACCGGCGGCGGCGCGCCCAAGGCCGGCATTCCGCCTCCGTCGGACGTGCTCGCCAAGGCGTGGGAGCAGCTGTCGAACCCGTTCTACGACGCCGGCCCCAACGACAAGGGCATCGGCATCCAGATCGGTTACTCGCTGTTCCGGGTCCTCTCGGGATATTTCCTGGCGGCGCTGGTGGCGATCCCGCTCGGCTTCCTGATCGGCATGTCGCCCGTGGCCTACCGCGCGCTCAATCCGTTCATCCAGGTGCTGCGGCCGATCTCCCCGCTCGCGTGGATGCCGCTCGCGCTCTTCGTCATCCAGGACAGTCAGCTCTCGGCGATCTTCGTGATCTTCATCTGCTCGATCTGGCCGATGCTCCTGAACACCGCCTTCGGCGTCGCGGGCGTGCGGCAGGATTGGGTGAACGTCGCGCGGACCCACGAGCTCGGCCACCTCAAAACCGCCTTCACCGTGATCCTGCCCGCAGCCGCGCCCACCATCGTGACGGGCATGCGCATCTCCATCGGCATCGCCTGGCTGGTGATCGTCGCCGCCGAGATGCTCGTCGGCGGCACCGGCATCGGCTACTACGTGTGGAACGAGTGGAACAACCTCGACCTCACCTCGGTGATCTTCTCCATCCTCATGATCGGCATCGTCGGCATGGTCCTGGACGCGGCCTTCGCGGCGCTCCAGCGCACTATCGCCTACGCCGAGTAACGGAGCCTCTCCATGTCCAAACCGTATCTCTCGGTGGAAAACCTGACCCAGCAATTCCCCGACGGCCAGGGGGGCACGCTGACCGTGTTCGAAAACGCGAACTTCGGGATCGAGAAAGGCGAATTCGTGGTCATCCTCGGCCATTCCGGCTGCGGCAAGTCGACGATCATGAACATCCTCGCCGGCCTCGCGGAGCCCACCTCCGGCGTGGTCAAGATGGACGGCTTCGCCGTCTCGGGCCCCAGCCTCGACCGCGGCGTGGTGTTCCAGAACTACTCGCTGCTGCCCTGGCTCTCCGCGCTCCGGAACGTCCAGTTCGGCGTCAAGGCGCGGCATCGGGACTGGTCCCCCGCCAAGGTGCTGGAGCATTCCAGGATGTTCCTCGCCAAGGTCGGGCTCGAGGGCGACGTGATCCACCGCAAGCCCAGCCAGCTGTCGGGCGGCATGCGGCAGCGAGTCTCGATCGCGCGGGCCTTCGCCAACCATCCGAAACTGCTGCTCCTGGACGAGCCGTTCGGCGCGCTCGACGCGCTGACCCGCGGCACGATCCAGGAGGAACTCCTGAAGATCTGGAGCGGGACCGAGCAGACGGTCTTCATGATCACCCACGACATCGACGAGGCGATCCTGCTGGCCGACCGGATCCTGCTGATGACCAACGGCCCCTTCGCCCGCGTGGCGGAATCCGTCGACATCACGATCCCGCGCCCCCGAACCCGGACCGAGATCGTGGACCACCCCAACTACTACGCGATCCGCAACCACCTCGTGCAGTTCCTCGGCCGCCGCTCGAAGGAACTGGCGGGCCAGAAGGTGGAGGGCCCGCAGCGGCCCGAGACCGTCCGCATCGCGCGTGAGAGCGCGCCGGAGCCCGAGCCGGACGCCAACCCGCGGCTGCGCGCCGTCAACAGCTGACCAAGGAGAGGAGAGACCAGTGATGAAGGACAGTTACGTGCCCGAGATGATGACCAAGGAAGACGTCACCGCGATGATCCTGTCGGCCAAGAAGCAGGCCGGCCTCACGTGGGAGGGCATTGCCGAGACGATCGACATGTCGCCGGTCTGGACCCATTCCGCATGCATGGGGATGCAGGCCTTCCCGAAGGCCAAGGCCGAAGCGCTCGTCGCCGCGCTCGGCCTGCCGCAGGAAGCCGCCTCGGTCCTCGAGGAGAGCCCCACCAAGATCTGGGAGCAGACGGTGCCGACCGATCCCTGCATCTACCGCCTCTACGAGATCGTCGGCGTCTACGGCCCCACGATCAAGGCGCTGATCCACGAGAAGTTCGGCGACGGCATCATGTCGGCCATCGATTTCGACATGTCGGTGGTACGCGTTCCCAACGAAAAGGGCGACCGCGTGAAGATCGAGATGTCCGGCAAGTATCTCGGCTACAACAGCTGGTGAGCTGCCCCCGCGCGGGCCCCGCACGGGCCCGCGCCGCGCCCGGCCCGCCGTCGGCGCACGGCGCCTCGCGCTTCTTCTTGGCCAAAATACTCGAAAACCCGCCGCGGCCACGCGCGCGGACGTCTCCCCGGGAGGCGCAGCCCGATCCATAGGGCGCGCGTGGCCCCACGGGGACAACCGTCGGTGACCGCGCACGGCGTGCTGCCCCAAGGCATGGATCGTCACGTCCGGAACCCGAGGATCCGACCGGTCGCGTCGCGCATCGATCTCGCCCCCATGTATATGTGCTGCCTGCTTGCGCCCGAGCCGCGCTGGCGCCATGAACGCGTCGGCGTCGACCCACGTCCGGCGGGAGAAAGACATGAAGGATTGGCAGGCCTCGGCGAAGGCGCTCTACGACGGCGCATTCCGGCCCATGGTCATCGACGGGGAGTGGCGCGCGGCGCGGTCCGGCCGCGAGATGCAGGCGACGAACCCGGCGGACGGCTCGGTTCTGGCCACCGTGCCGCGAGGCGATGCGGCCGACATCGACGCGGCGGTGGCGGCGGCAAGGCGCGCGTTCGAGGGGCCCTGGGCGGCCTTCACGCCCTACGAGCGGCAGAACCTGCTCCTGCGCATCGCCGAGCGGTTCGAGGCGGAGTGGGAGACGCTGTGCCTGTCGGACACGCTCGACATGGGGATGCCGATCCAGCGCACCCTCGCCAATCAGCGCCGGGTGCTGGGGATGCTGCGGTTCTACGCGGGCCAGGCCGTCAGCGTGCACGGGCAGACCCTCCCGAACTCTTTCCCCGGCGAGATCTACTCCTCGACCGTGCGCGAGCCCGTCGGCGTCGTGGGCGCGATCATCCCGTGGAACGCGCCCATAGCCGGGTCGGTCTGGAAGATCGCGCCGGCGCTCGCCACCGGCTGCACGGTGGTGCTGAAACCGTCCGAGGAGGCGTCGCTCACCGTCCTGATGATCGCGCGGATCATGCAGGAGGCCGGGCTGCCCGATGGCGTGCTGAACGTCGTGACGGGCACCGGTGCCGAGGCGGGCGCCGCGCTGGCCGCGCACCCGGGCGTCGACAAGATCGTCTTCACCGGCTCCACAGCCACCGGGCAGGCCATCGCCCGCGCCGCGACCGGCAATCTCAAGCGCGTATCGCTGGAGCTGGGCGGCAAATCCCCGGTCATCGTCTGCCGCGATGCGGACATGGACAAGGCGGTCCCCGTGGCCGCCATGGCGGTCTTCGCCAATTCCGGCCAGATCTGCATCGCGGGCTCGCGCCTCTTCGTGGCGCGCGAGATCCACGACGAATTCGTGCGGCGGGTGGCGGACTACGCGTCGAAGCTGAAGATCGGCCACGGCATCGCGCCCGACACCGACCTCGGGCCGATCATCTCAGCCCGACAGGCGGAGCGCATCGCGGGCTTTCTGTCGACGGGTCCGGCCGAGGGCGCCGAAATCGTCGCCGGCGGCGGACGGGCGACGGGCAGCGGTCTCGACGGCGGGCATTTCTTCCAGCCGACGGTGTTCGGTGGCGTGACGGACGAGATGACCGTGGCGCGGGAGGAAATCTTCGGCCCGGTCATCGCGGCGATGCCGTTCGACACGCTCGACGAGGTTGTCGACCGGGCGAACGCCACGCCCTACGGATTGGCGGCCGGCGTGTTCTCGACCCATCTCGGCACGGCGCACAAGCTGGCCCACCGGCTCAAGGCGGGCTCTGTCTGGGTGAACATGTACCACGCCATCGATCCGGCGGTGCCGTTCGGCGGCATGAAGATGTCGGGCTACGGACGCGAGGGCGGTGCGGAGCATGTCGAGGAATACCTCGACACCAAGGCCATCTGGATCAACGCAGACTGACATGACCGGGCGCGCAAGGTAATGAGCGCGCGCCCCGACGAAAGGACCCAACCATGAATGTCGGACTGATCGGCGTCGGCCTCATGGGCCACGGCATCGCACGGAACGTGCTGTCGCGCGGCGGGCACGCGTTGACCTACCTCGATCACCCCGGAAACCAGCCCACGGACGAGATCGTGTCGCTCGGTGGCATGGCGGTCACGACACCGGCCGAGATCGCCGCGGTCTGCGATGTCGTCCTGCTCTGCGTCACCGGCGCGCCGCAGGTCGAGACGGTGATGGACGGCCTTCTGCCCGCGCTGCGGCCCGGCACGGTCGTCGTGGACTGCTCGACCTCCCTGCCCGAGACGACGCTGCGGATGGGCGCACGCACCGACGAGGCCGGCGGCGCCTATCTCGACGCGCCGATGACCCGCACGGCGGCCCACGCGCATGCCGGTACGCTCAACCTGCTGGTGGGGGGGGAGAGCGACACGCTCGAACGCGTCCGCCCGGTGCTCGACAGCTTCACGGAGACCGTCACGCATGTGGGCCCCCTCGGGCACGGGCACCAGCTGAAGCTCCTGCACAACTACGTTTCCGTCGGCTTCATGACGCTGTTGGCCGAGGCCGCCGCGCAGTCCGCCGATGCGGGCGTCGATCCCGCGGTCTTGGTCGAGGTGCTGGCCAATGGCGGCGGCGCGAGCGCGGCACTCGACAGGTTGGCGCCGTTCATCGTGGACGGCGACCGCAGCGGGCTGCCCTTCGCGGTGGCGAACGCCCGAAAGGACATCGACTACTACCGCGAGATGGCCGAGGCCGCGGGCGGGCAGACCACCGTCGCGGACGGCGTGTCGGCCGCGATCCGGGGGGCCTGCGACAGTGGCGGCGGAGACGCCTACGTTCCGGAAATGGTCCGGCTTTTCCGCAGGTCCGGCGGCGCCTGAAACCCCGCTCGCAGCGGGCTGCCAGCGGGGTTGTCACCCCCAAATGCCGCGTGTAGCAACATCGGGAAATTCCAGGGAGGACCACATGACCTATCGTTTCAGCGGGTTCGTCGCAGCCGGTGCGATTATTGCGGCAGGGGGCCCGGCGCTGGCCCAGACCGAGGTCAAGATCGGCTACGCGCTCGCGCCCGACAGCCATTACGGCGTCGCGGCGCAGAAGTTCGAAGAGGTCGTCACCGAGCAGACCGGCGACGCCTTCGAGTTCAACCACTTCCCCTCCTCCGGCCTCGGCGGTGAGCGCGAGGTGATCGAGGGCCTGCAGATCGGCACCATCGAGGCGACCATCGTCTCGTCCGGCACGCTGGCCAACTTCGTGCCCGACACCGGCGTGTTCGACATCCCGTTCCTGTTCCGCGATCTCGAGCACGCGCGCGCCGTTCTCGATGGCGAGATCGGTCAGGAGATCCTCGCCAAGTTCGACAACGTGGGCCTTCACGGTCTGGCATGGGGCGAACAGGGCTTCCGCCACATCACCAACAACCGCAACCCGATCGAGACCCCGGCCGACGTCGAGGGCCTGAAGATCCGCACGATGGAAAACCCGGTCCACCAGGCCGCGTTCAACGCGATGGGGGCCGCGCCGACGCCGATGGCCTGGCCCGAAGTGATCTCGTCGCTGCAGCAGGGCGTGATCGACGGCCAGGAAAACCCGCTGTCGGTCATCGTGTCGGTGAAGCTCGACGAGGTTCAGGAGTACCTGACCCTTTCGGGGCACGTTTATTCGCCGGCGATGCTGCTGGTCTCCAAGCCCTTCTGGGACGGCCTGACGGACGAGCAGAAAGAGGCGTTCGAAACCGCCGCCGACGAGGCCGTCACGGCGATGCGCGGCTTCGTGGACGAGGTCGAGACCACCGGCGTCGAGACGCTCAAGGAGCGCGGCATGCAGGTGAACGAACTCTCGGCCGAGCAGAAGGCGCAGTTCCAGGACGAGATCTCGTCGGCCTACGAGGGCTACTACGAGACCTACGGCCAGGACCTGGTCGACTCGATCGTCAACGTCGAATGACCGGTCGCCGGCGCTCCCGCCACGGGGCGCCGGCACCGACAGGGGGCCTCGCGTGAAGCGGCTCGAACGCATCTTTGTGAGCGCCAACGGCTGGGCGCTGATCCTCATCCTGGGCGCGATGCCCCTGATCGTCGGGGCCAATATCTCGTTGCGCTATCTGACGGGGCATTCGCTGTCCTGGGCCGACGAGGCCGCGCGCTACCTGATGATATGGATGACCTTCATCGGCGCGGGACTCGCGCTGCGAATGGGCGCGCATGTCGCGATCACCAACCTGCAGGACTCGCTTCCGGGACCGGGCCAGAAGATCCTGCGCGGTGCGCTGGTCGTCGGCCTGCTGATCTTCTTCGGCTTCATGGTCTCGGTCGGGATCGAATACGCGCAGCGGATGCAATTCCAGCTGACGCCCGCGCTGCGGGTGCCGTTCCTCTATGTTTATGCGGCGATGCCGGTGGGTTTTCTGCTGCTGATCGTCCACCTGCTCCTGATCGCGCCGCAATTCGTGCGCGCCGGCACCTACAAGGGCGCAGCCCCGGTTCAGGGCGATGCAGCCATGCGCGAGGGCGCGAATGGCTGAGATCCTGTTTCCGGCGCTCTTCGTCCTGCTTGCGCTCGGCCTTCCGGTCGCCTTTGCGATGGCGATCTCGGTCTTCGTCGCGCTCAGCTTCGGCTCGAGCTACCCGAACATCGTCGTGGTAAAAGAGATGTTCTCGGGCCTCGACAGCTTTCCGCTTCTGGCGGTGCCTTTCTTCATCCTCGCCGCCGAGATCATGACCGCGGGCGCCGTGACTCTCGCGATCCTGCGGTTGGCGCAGTCGCTTGTCGGGCATCTGCGCGGGGGCCTCGGGCACGCGAACGTCGTCAGCTCGGCGATGTTCGCCGGCATCTCTGGCAGCGCGCTGGCCGATGCGGCGGGCCCCGGGGCGATGATGGTCCGGATGATGGAGCGCGGCGGATACGATCGCGCCTATGCCGGCGCGCTGACCATCGCCAGCTCGGTCGTGGGCCCGATCATCCCTCCGTCGATCACCATGATCATCTACGCGATGCAGGATCAGGAGGTGTCGGTCGGGTCGTTGTTCATGGCGGGGGTCCTGCCGGGCATCCTCATCACGCTGCTCGTGCTGCTCGCGAATGCGCGGGTCAGCCACCGGCGCGGCTATGCCTCGGGCGCGCCGATGCCGTCGCTGCGCGAGATCGGCCGCATCGCCGCGCACGCGTTGCCGGCGTTGCTGCTGATCGTGCTGATCGTCGGCGGCATCCGTTTCGGGGTATTCACGCCGACCGAAGCCTCCGTCATCGCGGTGTTCTACGCGCTGCTTGTCGCGATCTTCGTCTATCGCTCTTTCCGGCTCCGCGACCTCCCCGACACGATCCTGCGCGCGGCGATCATCTCCGGAGCGGTGCTTCTGATCCTGGGCGCAGCGCGGGCCTTCGCCTGGGTCCTGATCATCGAGGGCATCCCGCAGATGCTGGCCGAGACGATCATTTCCTGGGACCTGTCACCGATCGTGTTCCTGCTCGCGGTCAACCTGCTGTTGCTGGCTTTCGGCCTGTTCATGGATCCGCTGCCGGGCGTGATGATCCTCGTGCCGATCCTGGCGCCGATCAGCTTCGCCCTTGGGATCGACCCCGACCATTTCGCGATCATCGTGATCGTGAACCTGACGCTCGGCCTGACCACGCCACCTGTCGGCAGCCTGATCTTCGTCGTGTCGTCCGCGGTGTCGTTGAAGCCCTCGACGCTGATCCGAGAGATGCCGCCGTTCTTCCTTGCGCTCGCGCTGGCTCTCTTGCTGATCACCTTCGTGCCCGGCCTGTCGACGTGGCTGCCGCGCGTCAGCGGGTTCTGAGCGACACCAGGGTTGACTGTCCGGTTGCTCGGCATCGATGCGGCAACGCTCGATCGGGATGTCTTCCTGCGCTGAAACGCAACCGGCGGTCCGCACGGAACCGCCCTCAGCACGCGGAGTGCCGGAGTTTCGGGAGGACTGGCACGCATTGGCCGCAGGAGGGTCGCGCTCGACGGCATCGCGCTCGATATGTGCATGGCAGGGCAGGCACTCGGCCTGCTGGCCACGAGCTTCGAGGTCTGCATCTCGGGATCGGCCTTGGCGTCGAACGAACAAGCGGCAATGATGCGGTTCACTCAGGCCGGTGACGTCGTGGTGAAACGAAGGCCGACGCGTTCAAGACCATGCGCGACCGGTTGCGGGCGAAAGGTCCGGCCCTGGAAACTCTCGGCTTGGGGAAACCGCGTCTGAGGACCGGATGCGGAAGCGGGAGAGATTTGGGACGTGACAATGGACATCCAGCACGAGATCGACGGCAGCAAGGGGCGATACTTCTACTCCGCCGACGGCGGGCCGGTCGCCGAGATGACCTATTCGGTCGCAGGCGAGCGCATGATCATCATCGATCACACCGAAGTGCCGGACGCGTATCGTGGACAGGGTGTCGGGAAAGCGCTCGTCGCGCGCGCCGTCGAAGACATGCGCCACGCCGGCAAGACCATCACGCCGCTCTGCCCCTTCGCGGCCGCACAGTTCCGGCGGCATCCGGAATGGCACGACGTGCTTTCGCGATGACGCGGTAGCTGCGGCGCTCCTGCTCTTCGGTGCAACGATGCTGACCCGATCGCACCTGGCTTGGATGACAGGAACCGCCCCGACGCCTGCCACGACGCTGAATCGTCAACGCAGGCGCGGCGCAGCTTTCAGCAGATCCTCCGCCATCCCGCGTGCCAGACTTGCGGCTTCGGGCATTCCGCGGACATGCGCCGTCGCGATCGCACCCTCCTTGAGGAGAGCGAGCCGTTCGGCGACGATCTCGGGCGCTTCGTAGCCGGCCTCCGTGCAGAGCTTCGAGAGGTATTCGACGATCAGACGCTTGTGCTCGGCGGCGAACGTGTGAGCCGGATGGTCGAGCGGCGCGAACTCGCTTGCGGCGTTGATGAACGCGCACCCGGAAAACCCTAGGCCCGGAAACGCCTCTCCCGCGAACCAATCCGCGAGCGCGTCGAACATGGCAACAAGCCGAGCTTCGGGATCGGACGAGGCCGCGTCCATCCGCCCGAACAGCCACTCGCGGAACTGCGTGTCGCGAAGTTCCAGGGCGGCGAGAATCAGATCATCCTTCGAGCGGAAATGCTTGTAGAGGGTCATCTTCGCGACCCCGGACTCCGCGAGGATCCTGTCGATCCCGGTCGCGTTGAAGCCGTTGGCATAGAAAAGTCGCAGGGCGGTCTCGACGAGGTCGTCGCGGCGGCTGGACATGGAAACCCCTTACTGGTCAGACAGTTCTGTCTATCATGTGATCTTCCTGGGGGACGCGGTCAACGTGCCGCCGCATGAAACGTCTTTCACGTGCCGGTAATCGAGACTTGCAAATTAGACAGACTTGTCTGTTTTACTGAAGGCGTCCGATGGCGCATCAGTCAAACGGAGAAACCCATGACCCGCATTTCCCTGCCCGACACGATCGATGACGCGCCCTCCGCGTCTCGCCCCTCGCTCGACGGTGTCCGCAAGACACTCGGCTCCGTGCCGAACCTCTTTCGCCTGACTGCCAACAGCCCCGCAGCGCTGGAAGGCTATCTCGGCCTGAGTGGCGCGCTCGGCAACGGTGCGCTCGACGCTGCCACGCGCGAACGGATCGCCCTGGCCGTCGCACAGATCAACGGTTGTGCCTATTGCCTCGCGGCGCACAGCTATGTCGGGGCGCATGTCGCCAAGCTTTCTGCCGCCGAGATCGCGGCGAACCGCAACGGCGGCTCGACCGATGCACGCGCCGATGCAGCGGTGCGTTTCGCGACGGCATTGGTCGATGCGCGCGGCCGCGTCGGGCCTGCCGCGGTCGAGGCCGTCAAGGCAGCTGGCTACAGCGACGCCGAGATCGTCGAAATCGTGGCCCATGTCGCGCTCAACACGCTGACCAACTACCTCAACGAGGCCTTCGATACGCCGATCGATTTTCCGGCCGTGAGCGCCGAACTCGCCTGATTTTCGCAGCGCCCCGGCCTTGCGCCGGGGCGAACTACGCACGAACGAAGGACACCGACATGCCACGTCCCCCTCTCCCACCCTTTGACGCAGACAGCGCCGCCCACAAGGTTCGCGCCGCAGAGGACGCCTGGAACGGTCGCGATCCGCAGACGGTCGCCCTCGCCTACACCCCCGACAGTTCATGGCGGAACCGGTCCGAGGAATTCAGCGGCCGCGAGCAGATCGTCGCCTTCTTGACCCGCAAGTGGAACCGCGAGCTCGATTACCGCCTGATCAAGGAACTCTGGGCGGCCGACGGCGACCGTATCGCCGTGCGCTTCGCCTACGAGTACCGCGACGACGGTGGCTCGTGGTTCCGCGCCTACGGCAACGAGAACTGGGAATTCGCGCCGGACGGCCTGATGCGGCGCCGCATCGCTTCGATCAACGACCGGCCCATCAAGGGGTCGGAGCGGCTCATGCACTGGCCCGCCGGCCCGCGCCCCGACGATCACCCCGGCCTGACCGAACTCGGTTTGTAGGAGAGATACCGTGCCCAACGCCTACGCAGAGATCGCCTTCACCCCGAATGTCCGGGCCGAGCAAGTCCGCAATGGTTCGGCGGACGCCTACGCTCGCGTTCTCTCGCCAGAGCGCGATGGCGGCGCAGTGCTGAGCCCGCGCGAGGCCGCCTTCCTCGAGGCGCGCGACGGGATCGTTCAGGCCACTGTGAGCGAGACTGGCTGGCCCTACGTGCAGTTCCGCGGCGGCGCGCCGGGCTTTCTTCGCGTCATCGATCCGCAAACCATCGCCTATGCGGACTACCGTGGAAACCGTCAATACATCAGCCTCGGCAACCTGCGCGGCAACGACCGCGTGTCGATCCTCGCCATAGACTACGCGAGGCGCGAACGACTGAAGCTCTGGGGCCATGCGCGGGTGACGGAGGACGCGGGCGTGATCGATTACCTTTCGGGGCCCGACGCTGCGCGCGCCGAGCGGGCTATCGTTATACGAATTGCCGCCTTCGACTGGAACTGCCCGCAGCACATTCCGGTTCGGCGCACCGACGCCGAGCACGGAGAGGAACTTCTCCGCTTGCGCGCACGCGTCGCGGAACTCGAGACCGAGCTTTCCTCGACGCCAATTCCCGCGGGGTGACTCTGCTGTATCCTTCACCGGGACGCAGCGCGGCCTTTTGCCCGGGCTGCAACGAATTTTCGAAGACCTGCCAATTGTTCAAAAGGAGTTGCCATGCCGAGTGTCACGATCGCGTTCATCCGCGCCCTGAGCGCCGCCGTCGACCTGACCGTCGCGGAGGACGGCGCCGTGCGGACGGGGTCGGATACGCTTCTGTTCCTCACTCCCGACTCGAACGGGCACGTGTCTGATCAGGCCTTCTTCGCGCTTCTCGCGTGGATCGAGGATCACCGGCCGGACCGCCTCTCCGTCGTCAGCGCATACGCCGCGGCCATCGGAATCGACGACCTCGGCGCGCTTGGGCTCGCGATCAAGACGGCTCCGACCCTGCGCGCTTCGCTGGAACGCGTCGAGCGGTATTTCCTGCTCCTCACCGATACCGCGCTGTATCGGCTGGAAGAATGCACCTCTCCTCCCCGGCTGATCCTCAAGGGAGGACCGGCGAACGCTCCCGGGCTCCAGCTGCGGGCGGAATGCGCCTTGTACGCGTTCGCCCGCAATATGCGGCTCTTCGTCGACGGCCCCCTGGACCTGGCGCATGTCTCGTTCCGCCATCCTTGCTCCGGCGCTCCCGACCGGTACGCCGCGGCCCTCGGCTGTCCGGTGGTCTTCGGAGCGCAGGAAGACGCCATCGCCTTTGCCCCGGGGGCTCTCGACCGGCGCAACCGGCTGGGCGATGCGGCGGTCTCGGAGTTCCTGATCGCCCATCTCGATACCGAGCTTGGCTCCCGCGCGCCGACGGCCTCGCTCCGCCACCACGTCCTGCAGCATCTCGAAGCCGGTCTCAGCGCGGGCATCCCGCAGGCGTCGACGGTCGCGCGCCATCTCGGCATGAGCGAACGCACCTTCTTCCGCCGCCTCGCCGATGAGGGTCAGACCTTTCGCGATCTCGTGAGCGAGGCGCAGAGCGACCTTGCCAGAAGCCTCCTGCGCACGAGTCGGTGCTCGATCGCCGAGATTGCCTTTCTCACGGGCTTTTCGGAGCAGAGCACTTTTGCCCGCGCCTTCAAGCGGTGGGAAGGGGTGGCCCCGGCGCAGTATCGCGCACAGCCCGGCGCGCCACTGGCAGCTTCGGCCAAGACGCTGGCAGGCGCGACCGATACGGCCCGCGAGGGAGCCCGATAAAGTCGTCTCAACAGCCACCCCGAACCCGAAAGGCAAAGGCATGTTGACCAGACGCTCCACTCCGCCCCGTTCCGGGGACATGACGATGCTCGTTCTGACGTCCGCCGGAACCGCGATACTGGCCGGGCTCCTGACCTTCCCGATCCTGATGTCGGGGCCGGTGGTCGCGAGCGAGGCGCCTCCGACGGACGCAACCCGTTCGGCACGCCTGCCGACACCGTCCGAAGTCGAACCTGACGAGCGCATCGAACCGGAGTCGGTCTGCACCTGCCAAACGGTCCTGACCCAAGCGGACTGAGACCGCCCCCGCCGTTTCCCAAAAGCCCGGATCATCCAGAGCACGGCGTCCCGCACGACCGCGCCCGGGCTGGCTTTGCCCAAGAGTCCAACCCCGCCCCGCGCATCCGCGCACAACCCCCGAAAGGAGACACGACATGAGCGATACTCACGATCATCAGGATTGCGGCTGCGGCGCGACGCCCGAGCGCGTCGATATGGCGCGCCGTCGGCTTCTGGCGGGCGCAGCCGGAGCCGCTGCCACCGTCGCCGGCGGATCCGCTCTGGCCGCGACCGACGAGGCGCGCGCCGCCTATGCCGATCCGGAAAACCCCGGCCTGCCGCAAATCGACATGACCATCGACCCCGGCCGCACCGCGCTGGTCGTGACCGACCCGCAGGTCGATTTCCTCTCCGAAGAAGGCGTCACCTGGGGCGTCGTGGGCGAGAGCGTGACCGAACAGGGCACCGTGGACAACATCGAGAAGCTGTTTGTCGCGGCCAAGGCGGCAGGGATGCCGGTCTTCATCTCCCCGCATTACTACTACCCGCACGATCATCGCTGGGACTTCGAGGGCACGCTCGAGAAGACCATGCACTCGATCGGTATGTTCGATCGGCCCGGCCCCCTGTCGCTCGACGGGTTCGACGGCTCGGGCGCCGACTGGATGCCGCAGTACAAGCGGTACATCGAGGACGGCGAGACGATCGTCTGCTCGCCGCACAAGGTCTACAGCCCGGCGCAGAACGACCTGAACCTGCAGCTGCGCAAGCGTGGCATCGACAAGGTCATCCTCGCGGGGATGTCGGCGAACCTCTGCACCCAGGCGCATCTCTACGACCTGTTAGAGCTCGGCTACGAAGTCGCGGTCGTCCGCGACGCGACCGCCGGGGCCAAGGTGCCCGAGGGTGATGGCTATCTCGCCGCGCTCATCAACTTTCGCATGGTCGCCAACGCCGTCTGGTGGACGGACGAGGCCACCCTGCGCATCGCCCGCGGCGCCTGAGCGGCGCGGTTTCCCTAACCCTCCCCGACCCTGAAAGGAAAGACCATGAAGATTACCGGCCCCATCCTTGCAATCGCCCTCGCCTGCCTCGCCCCGGTCGCCTTCGCGGCTGACGAAGTCAACGTCTCGAACGGCTTGACGCTGACCGGCAATCCGCTCGGACTGCACGGCATCGATCCCGTATCCATGTTCGAGGCCGAGGCTCCGGCAATCGGCGACGCGGCCTTCACCTCGGAACATGACGGCATCGACTACTACTTCGCCACCGCAGACACCAAGGCCGCCTTCGATGCAGACCCGGAGGCGATGCTTCCGCAGTACGGAGGCTTCTGTGCCTTCGGCGTGTTCGTCGGCAAGAAGTTCGACGGGGACGTGCGCTACGCCGACATCGTGGACGGCAAGCTCTACCTCTTCGTCAACGCGGCCATCTTCGAGAAATACCTCGAACAGAAGGACGAGGTTCTCGCAGGTGCGGACGATATGTGGCCGGGCATCCGCGAGACGCCGGTCGCCGAGCTCTGATCCGCTTGCCGCAGAAGAACAATCGGCACGGGGGCCCCATCTGTTGCGGGGTGCCCGTGCCATCCCGCGCAGGAGCGCGTGGCCCGGACACGGGCCGAAGCAAACACGGGCGTCCCGCGTCACCGTCCGGAACGCGTGCCCCAGACATTTGGTGAATCCTTCGCCAGATTGGCCTGCTCGATGTGGCTGAGCCTCTCGCTTGCCGCCTTGGTGTCCCCGCCGGTCTCTCGCAGCGCGCGCTGCCAGGCACGCCGGGCCGAGCGGGCTGACCAAGGCAGCGCCGCCTCGGTCAGCCACGCGCGCAGCTCCGGCGGAAGCCTGTCGTAGGCCTTCATCGGGTCGCCGATGCAGGTTCGGCGCCGCAGGCTGCTGCGTGCATTTCCGCGCCGCGTGATCCGCGCCATCAGCCGCGCTCGATTGTGTCGATGACCAGGAGCAGCCGAGTTTCACCGCGGCCGGCGATCGGCGGAGAGCGGTGGACCAGCCCGCAAGGCAGATCGCCGGGCCACGCCGCGCCGCGAAAGAGCCCGACCCAGCCGGCGTTCATCCGGCTGATCCGCTCGGGCGCGGCCTCATGATGCGTCGTGCGATACTCGGTGCCCGCTCCCCGATAGGTGCAGAGAAGCCGTGCCGGGACGTTGTCGATCTGGAACTTGCAGCAGGAATCGTCGCGCACCACGTCAAGCCGCAAGGCCACCCCCTGCGTGCCCATCACCGACGCGAACCGCCTCGCAAGGGATTGGACGTCGGCGCAGAGCCACCCAAGGTCCGTGCCATCCGGCAACCCGACCTGCGCGCAGGCGGCCTGAACGGCGGCGCGGGCCGCATCCGCCGAGACCACGGTGCGCAGGGCCGGAAGGTGGTCGTGTGGCAAGCGGTTGAGCCAGCCTTGTGTCGCCGCACGCACGCGCCGTTCCCAGATCGCGGCGGCACAGCCGGGCGCATGGATGTTCCCAAGGACCTCCGGTGCGGTGCCACTGAGGACGGTTGCGGCCGTCTGCTGCACCACCGTCTCCACTATGCCATCTCCGGCGCGCGCCGCCATCTGGGGAAGGGATCGTCGAGCCCCGTCCACGCCTCGGGCGTGAAGTGCTCGGCGTCCTCCAGCAGCACGGCGTCCAGCGCGGCGATGATCGCGGCCTTGTCCATGCCTGCGCCGATGAACACGAGCTCCTGTCTCCGGTCGCCGAAGGGTTCCAGCCTGTGTCGGTCAAGATAGGCCACGGCCTGCGGATGATCCGGCCGCCGTTCCTGCGGCACGGTGGCCCACCACATGCCCATTGGACGGATGCTGCTAAGCGCCCCGGCGAGCGAGAACTCCGCCAGCCAGTCGGGTCGCGTGGCGACCCAGAAGTGGCCCTTCGCGCGCAGGACGCCCGGCAGCGGACCGTTCAGGACACCGTGGAGCTTTTGTGGGTGGAACGGCCGCCGGGCCCGGTAGACGAAGGACGAGACACCGTATTCCTCCGTCTCGGGCACGTGGTCGGCGAAGCCGTAGAACTCTTTGGCCCAGAGGGGGTGGTCATGGGCCGCCTCGAAATCGAAGAGGCCCGTATCGAAGATCCTTGACTGCGGGACGCGGCCGTAATCGGTCTCGATGATCTGCGCGTCGGGATTCAGCGCGGTGACGATCTTGCGCGCGGCGTCCAGTTTTTCCGTGCCCGCGTCGCTGACCTTGTTGAGGATCACGATGTCGGCGAACTCGATCTGGTCGACGAGCAGGTCCACCAGTGTGCGCTCGTCGGCCTCGCCCATCGCTTCCCCGCGGTCCTTGAGGAAATCGTGGCTGGCATAGTCCTTGAGCAGGTTCACCGTGTCCACGACCGTGACCATGGTGTCGAGCCGCGCGACGTCCGACAGGCTATCGCCACCCTCGTCCCGGAACTCGAACGTGGCGGCGACGGGCAGGGGTTCGGAGACGCCGGTGGATTCAATCAGCAGGTAGTCGAAGCGTTCCTCGGCGGCGAGGCGGCGGACCTCCTGCAGGAGGTCGTCGCGAAGGGTGCAGCAAATGCAGCCGTTGGTCATCTCGACCAGCTTTTCCTCGGTTTGGCTCAGGTCGGCGCCGCCGTCGCGGACGAGGTCGGCGTCGATATTCACCTCGGACATGTCGTTGACGATGACCGCGACGCGACGTCCCTCCCGGTTGTTGAGCACCTGGTTGAGAAGTGTCGTTTTTCCGGCGCCCAGAAAGCCCGAGAGAACGGTGACGGGGAGACGGGTGTCCGGAGATCGCATGCCAGATCCCTTCGTATTGTTGGTTTCGCCGCGAGGGCGGCCCCGCGGGGCCGCCGGCGGGGGTCTGATCAGTGGGCCATCATCTCTTCGGCGACCTCTTCGCCGCTCAGGTCGGCCGGATAGAAGGTCGGCCAGTTGGTCACTTCCTCGAGCAGCGCCGCCCGGTCGTCGCCCCAGTAGAGTCGGTAGTGCCCGGCATCGGTGGGCGCGATCGCGTGGTCGCTGAACTGGATGAAGCCCGGCGCCTCGGCATCGCCGCCCGCCTTCTCGAAGATGTAGCGGACGCCGCGGTTGCCGGCCTCGTAGGTCAGCACCTCGTGGCCGTCATCGTCGTAGCGGCCCTGCACCGGCTCTCCGTCACGGAAGAAGGTGACACTGTCTCCGTCGATCAGGATGCGGGCCACGTCGGTCGCATAGCCGGTCTGGTAGTAGGCCGTATATTCGGCCGCGGTCATGTCGCCGTGCTCGGCCTTGTGGGCCATGACCTCCTCGAGGGTGCCATCCTGCAGCAGCGGGTAGACCGACCGCCAGTCGCCTTCCCAGTCAGAGAGATCGCGGGCCTTGATCTGGTCGTCGTCGAAGTAGCCATTGTAGATGTCGTCGTCGCCGTGATCGTGGGCGTGTTCTTCGGAATGCTCGTGATCGTGGTCGGTCACGCCGTCGCTGTCGCTTTCCGCGAAGGCCTGCGAGGAGAGGGTGAGCAGCGCGCTGGCGGCGAGGATGCTGACGTGCTTGGCGAATGCCTGTTGCATGAGTGACTCCTGTGGTCCGGGGAAGGTCAGAGTTCCATTACAATTTGTTATGTAATGACATAACAATCAACCGATAGCGACAAGCACTTTTGCTTGCAACCCACATCCCTGGGCTCGCGATGTGATGGGTCGCGCGTCCCCTCGGCCCGCAGGGCCTGTCCCTTCTGTCCGGAGCCATGTCCGCGCGATGCCATGACCCCGAACGTTTCTGAAGCCCAAGGCGGGACTGCTTCAGCGGCTAGAGGAACTGGAAGCGCGGAAGACGCAGCTTGAAGTCGAGCTCGACGCCCCTGCCCCGTCGCCTGTGCGGCTGCATCCCAGGCTGCCGGAACTGTACCGCGCCAAGGTGGCCGAGCTCGTGACCTGCTCCCCTGAAACCTCCCCACTCTGAGGTTAGTCTGTTCCTCGACAGAGGAGACGGACGATGAAGCGCAGCAGGTTCAGCGAAGAACAGATCATTGGCATCCTGAAGGAGCACCAGGCCGGGCTGAGCGCGGCGGAGCTCTGTCGGAAGCACGGCGTGAGCGAGCCGACGTTTTACAAGTGGC
>NZ_FWFK01000020.1 GCF_900172265.1 Roseivivax jejudonensis
ACTAGTATGGCCCGGGGGATCCGCTCGCACTTAGCCTGTTAAGGGGTTCGCGCTCGTCTAGTCTGTGCTGTTGCCTGGATAGTAAATTATCATGGTACAAACTTTTAAGAGCCAGTTAAATGGAGATGGATTTAAAAAGAGTTATTGTAAAGTCTCCCCAGGTGTGTCATTAAATATCCCAACAGATTGCCCTGGCCTGACCCCCTAAATGCAATTTTGGGATTCCCTTTTAGTTGCTTTCATTAAAATGTACCAGCGCAGTAAAAAAAGCACAAAGTATATTGTTTATGTAACTCACTATCTCATTTGCACTGGTTACATGGCAGCTTCAGACTGACTAAAACTACACTTTTCCCACCATGGTTCAAAGATCAACAGAACTGGGCCAACAAAAGCAATTTTTTCATGTGGTCTAACTACCAACTTATTATGAGTTAAGTTACTTTTAGGTTTAAAATCACAGCAGTTTTTCCCTCCACACCTCCCAGAGATACTTTCAGGGTGGCTAAACTTGGCTAAAGGCTTCCGGACCAACCCTTGTTTCTTTATGGTGCTTGTGTCCTGACAACCGCGTAAGGCATGGAAATTCAGCTATTTATCCGATCGTTTATATGGGCGTGCGGCCGCGATATCCTGCAGATGCATCCAGTACTAGTATGGCCC
>NZ_FWFK01000014.1 GCF_900172265.1 Roseivivax jejudonensis
AGCAATGACGGCAGCAATAAACTCAACAGGAGCAGGAAAGCGAGGGTATCCTACAAAGTCCAGCGTACCATAAACGCAAGCCTCAACGCAGCGACGAGCACGAGAGCGGTCAGTAGCAATCCAAACTTTGTTACTCGTCAGAAAATCGAAATCATCTTCGGTTAAATCCAAAACGGCAGAAGCCTGAATGAGCTTAATAGAGGCCAAAGCGGTCTGGAAACGTACGGATTGTTCAGTAACTTGACTCATGATTTCTTACCTATTAGTGGTTGAACAGCATCGGACTCAGATAGTAATCCACGCTCTTTTAAAATGTCAACAAGAGAATCTCTACCATGAACAAAATGTGACTCATATCTAAACCAGTCCTTGACGAACGTGCCAAGCATATTAAGCCACTTCTCCTCATCCAACGCGTCAGTTTTTGACAGAATCGTTAGTTGATGGCGAAAGGTCGCAAAGTAAGAGCTTCTCGAGCTGCGCAAGGATAGGTCGAATTTTCTCATTTTCCGCCAGCAGTCCACTTCGATTTAATTCGTAAACAAGCAGTAGTAATTCCTGCTTTATCAAGATAATTTTTCGACTCATCAGAAATATCCGAAAGTGTTAACTTCTGCGTCATGGAAGCGATAAAACTCTGCAGGTTGGATACGCCAATCATTTTTATCGAAGCGCGCATAAATTTGAGCAGATTTGTCGTCACAGGTTGCGCCGCCAAAACGTCGGCTACAGTAACTTTTCCCAGCCTCAATCTCATCTCTCTTTTTGCGTTCTGCTTCAATATCTGGTTGAACGGCGTCGCGTCGTAACCCAGCTTGGTAAGTTGGATTAAGCACTCCGTGGACAGATTTGTCATTGTGAGCATTTTCATCCCGAAGTTGCGGCTCATTCTGATTCTGAACAGCTTCTTGGGAAGTAGCGACAGCTTGGTTTTTAGTGAGTTGTTCCATTCTTTAGCTCCTAGACCTTTAGCAGCAAGGTCCATATCTGACTTTTTGTTAACGTATTTAGCCACATAGAAACCAACAGCCATATAACTGGTAGCTTTAAGCGGCTCACCTTTAGCATCAACAGGCCACAACCAACCAGAACGTGAAAAAGCGTCCTGCGTGTAGCGAACTGCGATGGGCATACTGTAACCATAAGGCCACGTATTTTGCAAGCTATTTAACTGGCGGCGATTGCGTACCCGACGACCAAAATTAGGGTCAACGCTACCTGTAGGAAGTGTCCGCATAAAGTGCACCGCATGGAAATGAAGACGGCCATTAGCTGTACCATACTCAGGCACACAAAAATACTGATAGCAGTCGGCGTGTGAATCATTAGCCTTGCGACCCTCGGCAGCAAGAACCATACGACCAATATCACGAAAATAGTCACGCAAAGCATTGGGATTATCATAAAACGCCTCTAATCGGTCGTCAGCCAACGTGAGAGTGTCAAAAACGATAAACCAACCATCAGCATGAGCCTGTCGCATTGCATTCATCAAACGCTGAATAGCAAAGCCTCTACGCGATTTCATAGTGGAGGCCTCCAGCAATCTTGAACACTCATCCTTAATACCTTTCTTTTTGGGGTAATTATACTCATCGCGAATATCCTTAAGAGGGCGTTCAGCAGCCAGCTTGCGGCAAAACTGCGTAACCGTCTTCTCGTTCTCTAAAAACCATTTTTCGTCCCCTTCGGGGCGGTGGTCTATAGTGTTATTAATATCAAGTTGGGGGAGCACATTGTAGCATTGTGCCAATTCATCCATTAACTTCTCAGTAACAGATACAAACTCATCACGAACGTCAGAAGCAGCCTTATGGCCGTCAACATACATATCACCATTATCGAACTCAACGCCCTGCATACGAAAAGACAGAATCTCTTCCAAGAGCTTGATGCGGTTATCCATCTGCTTATGGAAGCCAAGCATTGGGGATTGAGAAAGAGTAGAAATGCCACAAGCCTCAATAGCAGGTTTAAGAGCCTCGATACGCTCAAAGTCAAAATAATCAGCGTGACATTCAGAAGGGTAATAAGAACGAACCATAAAAAAGCCTCCAAGATTTGGAGGCATGAAAACATACAATTGGGAGGGTGTCAATCCTGACGGTTATTTCCTAGACAAATTAGAGCCAATACCATCAGCTTTACCGTCTTTCCAGAAATTGTTCCAAGTATCGGCAACAGCTTTATCAATACCATGAAAAATATCAACCACACCAGAAGCAGCATCAGTGACGACATTAGAAATATCCTTTGCAGTAGCGCCAATATGAGAAGAGCCATACCGCTGATTCTGCGTTTGCTGATGAACTAAGTCAACCTCAGCACTAACCTTGCGAGTCATTTCTTTGATTTGGTCATTGGTAAAATACTGACCAGCCGTTTGAGCTTGAGTAAGCATTTGGCGCATAATCTCGGAAACCTGCTGTTGCTTGGAAAGATTGGTGTTTTCCATAATAGACGCAACGCGAGCAGTAGACTCCTTCTGTTGATAAGCAAGCATCTCATTTTGTGCATATACCTGGTCTTTCGTATTCTGGCGTGAAGTCGCCGACTGAATGCCAGCAATCTCTTTTTGAGTCTCATTTTGCATCTCGGCAATCTCTTTCTGATTGTCCAGTTGCATTTTAGTAAGCTCTTTTTGATTCTCAAATCCGGCGTCAACCATACCAGCAGAGGAAGCATCAGCACCAGCACGCTCCCAAGCATTAAGCTCAGGAAATGCAGCAGCAAGATAATCACGAGTATCCTTTCCTTTATCAGCGGCAGACTTGCCACCAAGTCCAACCAAATCAAGCAACTTATCAGAAACGGCAGAAGTGCCAGCCTGCAACGTACCTTCAAGAAGTCCTTTACCAGCTTTAGCCATAGCACCAGAAACAAAACTAGGGACGGCCTCATCAGGGTTAGGAACATTAGAGCCTTGAATGGCAGATTTAATACCAGCATCACCCATGCCTACAGTATTGTTATCGGTAGCAAGCACATCACCTTGAATGCCACCGGAGGCGGCTTTTTGACCGCCTCCAAACAATTTAGACATGGCGCCACCAGCAAGAGCAGAAGCAATACCGCCAGCAATAGCACCAAACATAAATCACCTCACTTAAGTGGCTGGAGACAAATAATCTCTTTAATAACCTGATTCAGCGAAACCAATCCGCGGCATTTAGTAGCGGTAAAGTTAGACCAAACCATGAAACCAACATAAACATTATTGCCCGGCGTACGGGGAAGGACGTCAATAGTCACACAGTCCTTGACGGTATAATAACCACCATCATGGCGACCATCCAAAGGATAAACATCATAGGCAGTCGGGAGGGTAGTCGGAACCGAAGAAGACTCAAAGCGAACCAAACAGGCAAAAAATTTAGGGTCGGCATCAAAAGCAATATCAGCACCAACAGAAACAACCTGATTAGCGGCGTTGACAGATGTATCCATCTGAATGCAATGAAGAAAACCACCATTACCAGCATTAACCGTCAAACTATCAAAATATAACGTTGACGATGTAGCTTTAGGTGTCTGTAAAACAGGTGCCGAAGAAGCTGGAGTAACAGAAGTGAGAACCAGCTTATCAGAAAAAAAGTTTGAATTATGGCGAGAAATAAAAGTCTGAAACATGATTAAACTCCTAAGCAGAAAACCTACCGCGCTTCGCTTGGTCAACCCCTCAGCGGCAAAAATTAAAATTTTTACCGCTTCGGCGTTATAACCTCACACTCAATCTTTTATCACGAAGTCATGATTGAATCGCGAGTGGTCGGCAGATTGCGATAAACGGTCACATTAAATTTAACCTGACTATTCCACTGCAACAACTGAACGGACTGGAAACACTGGTCATAATCATGGTGGCGAATAAGTACGCGTTCTTGCAAATCACCAGAAGGCGGTTCCTGAATGAATGGGAAGCCTTCAAGAAGGTGATAAGCAGGAGAAACATACGAAGGCGCATAACGATACCACTGACCCTCAGCAATCTTAAACTTCTTAGACGAATCACCAGAACGGAAAACATCCTTCATAGAAATTTCACGCGGCGGCAAGTTGCCATACAAAACAGGGTCGCCAGCAATATCGGTATAAGTCAAAGCACCTTTAGCGTTAAGGTACTGAATCTCTTTAGTCGCAGTAGGCGGAAAACGAACAAGCGCAAGAGTAAACATAGTGCCATGCTCAGGAACAAAGAAACGCGGCACAGAATGTTTATAGGTCTGTTGAACACGACCAGAAAACTGGCCTAACGACGTTTGGTCAGTTCCATCAACATCATAGCCAGATGCCCAGAGATTAGAGCGCATGACAAGTAAAGGACGGTTGTCAGCGTCATAAGAGGTTTTACCTCCAAATGAAGAAATAACATCATGGTAACGCTGCATGAAGTAATCACGTTCTTGGTCAGTATGCAAATTAGCATAAGCAGCTTGCAGACCCATAATGTCAATAGATGTGGTAGAAGTCGTCATTTGGCGAGAAAGCTCAGTCTCAGGAGGAAGCGGAGCAGTCCAAATGTTTTTGAGATGGCAGCAACGGAAACCATAACGAGCATCATCTTGATTAAGCTCATTAGGGTTAGCCTCGGTACGGTCAGGCATCCACGGCGCTTTAAAATAGTTGTTATAGATATTCAAATAACCCTGAAACAAATGCTTAGGGATTTTATTGGTATCAGGGTTAATCGTGCCAAGAAAAGCGGCATGGTCAATATAACCAGTAGTGTTAACAGTCGGGAGAGGAGTGGCATTAACACCATCCTTCATGAACTTAATCCACTGTTCACCATAAACGTGACGATGAGGGACATAAAAAGTAAAAATGTCTACAGTAGAGTCAATAGCAAGGCCACGACGCAATGGAGAAAGACGGAGAGCGCCAACGGCGTCCATCTCGAAGGAGTCGCCAGCGATAACCGGAGTAGTTGAAATGGTAATAAGACGACCAATCTGACCAGCAAGGAAGCCAAGATGGGAAAGGTCATGCGGCATACGCTCGGCGCCAGTTTGAATATTAGACATAATTTATCCTCAAGTAAGGGGCCGAAGCCCCTGCAATTAAAATTGTTGACCACCTACATACCAAAGACGAGCGCCTTTACGCTTGCCTTTAGTACCTCGCAACGGCTGCGGACGACCAGGGCGAGCGCCAGAACGTTTTTTACCTTTAGACATTACATCACTCCTTCTGCACGTAATTTTTGACGCACGTTTTCTTCTGCGTCAGTAAGAACGTCAGTGTTTCCTGCGCGTACACGCAAGGTAAACGCGAACAATTCAGCGGCTTTAACCGGACGCTCGACGCCATTAATAATGTTTTCCGTAAATTCAGCGCCTTCCATGATGAGACAGGCCGTTTGAATGTTGACGGGATGAACATAATAAGCAATGACGGCAGCAATAAACTCAACAGGAGCAGGAAAGCGAGGGTATCCTACAAAGTCCAGCGTACCATAAACGCAAGCCTCAACGCAGCGACGAGCACGAGAGCGGTCAGTAGCAATCCAAACT
>NZ_FWFK01000008.1 GCF_900172265.1 Roseivivax jejudonensis
ACAACCATCACCGCCCGCACACGAGCCTCGACGGGCTTACCCCGCGGGAATACTTCAACAGGTCAGAGAAGGACCAAACCCGGAACGGACTAAACTTCTGAACGAGGACAATCCGGGGAGCAGGTCACGGCGTCCGAGCACTTCACGCAAGGGTCATTTTGTTGCGTTCTGGATCAACAGTGCTCACTCCAAGCGCCTGATTTCCACAACAAGTTTAGAACCTACAAAACCTTCCGGTAAGTCTCTCGACTATGTGTTCCGACAACGAAACGACGATCGACCTTCTGAATTACGGCGAGTCGGTCGGGTTGGTGAGCGAGCTCCTCGCTCGTGAAGATCTCCGGCCAATTTCGGTTGGGCACGGGCGAATACCGAGAACTGGTCGAGGTCGCGCGCGAATTCCGGAGCGGTCTCGAAAGTGTGCTTGTAGGACTCGAAGCGCCGCGCCATCGGATCGCTTCCGCCCTTTTGCTTTGACCCGTTCGCAAGTCGGACCACACATGGTCTTAATGCGGCATGGTCCGACGGCTTGGAATCGGGCAAGGTTCGTGATGTGGCGGGCGGACGTACCACTCGATACGTGCGCGGTGGCTGAGGCTGCAGTCGCTGCTGGCAACTTCGAATATTCGGAAATCGACGCGCTCTTCTCTAGTCCTTGATTAGGTACATCCAAACGGCAAGTTCATTCGAGCGCGTATTCAACCTTCCCGCGCAAGTGGTGCCAGGGTTGGATGAGCGAGTTTGGGAACGCTTCGAGAGAAAGCCGAAAGCGATGCGCGACAAAACGGTCGTAGGGCCTGCGATCGAGAGCATAAAATGTCTCCGAAGACTTGTTCCAAGGGCCCTTGAGGTAATCGAGGGGCAGGCAACCGTGCCATTGATCTTAACTCACTGGGGGGTAATACGGGTCTTACTAGGAGCAGGTGCCGATGAGCAGATTCCACACCTCAAGCCCATTATTGCTTTATGACCTGATAAAAATTGGCTCCAACTCGTATAAAGAAAGCCAATTATAGCTTGTCAAGGATATATCTATCTGCGAATGTTCAATGACCTGCTTATGCGTGATCGGACATTGTTGCCCGATCATCGCTTGCGTTGAGACTGAAGCGACTGGCTATGCGTCGCGAGAAGCACGAGCCTCTTCGGCAATCGCAACAAGATCATACCAGTGGTCGAAGAGCTGCGTGTAGGCAGCCTTCAGGGCAACCTCCGTCTCAGCAATCTCCCGTTCGCGCTTATTGCGGCTGAGGCTGCCCACGGGGCCATGCATGCCACTATGGATCTGAGCCTTAAGCTGCTCACGAATACGAGCCATATACTCGTCATAAATGCGCTGGGTCTCTTCGACCTCGCGCCTGTCCGTAGTGAGGCTGGGAGTGATCTTAGAGATGGGCTGACGGGTCTTCATGGTGTCTCCTTTGAAACTCAAGCTTCTGACGAGGCGCAGATATGCGCACCGTTCAGCTCCGCAAGGTATATTTTGGAGGTCTCGACCCACACTGACTGCCACCGTGAGAGCAGGGTGGCGCTCGAGATGATCAATCGGCATTCGCCAGGTTCAACCCGGCGCCTGACGCTTGGAGCTTACAAAGGTTACGACAGCGCCGACTTCGTCGCTGCGCTCAGGCGGATGGTCGTGACGCCGCACGTCGCGCAGAAGGCCCGGCATTCGGCCATCGACGGGCGGACCACCAAACATCCTGGCTGTGGCATGTCCCAGCGACACCAGAAGAAGTTCGAGGATCCCTTCGGCTGGGAAAAGACCGTCGGCGGCATTGCTCAAACCGTTCACCGCGGCCTCGACAGGGTCCGCGCACAGTTCACGATGATCATGGCAGCCTGCAACCTGCCAAGATTGCCGAAACTCCTGGCCGACCCACCAAGGCAACCTTCCTCAACCCGCGGTCCGTCTCCCAGTTAGCCGCTCTCAAACTGCGGCAGAGAGGAAACCGTCCTTCACGTCAGACTTCTTCAGCAACCTGTTAGAGCAGTCATGCGGAAGAGCGAACGCGTGGAGACGATCGCATGCATGCCAACGATTCATTGATCATCGGTATTGATGGCGGGCAGCAACGCAAGCTGCTCGCTTCATGTGCATGTGTCCTGATGAACTCGCTCTATTTTCCAAGATTAGACAGTTGTTGCTTGACCCGAACTTCGGTGATTGATCGTTTTACCAACATGATTGAACGTTACACCACTTGATGGCCCGTTCATGAGCGGTACTTCTGCGTCTCTGCGGCGCATCGCCTCAGAAGTCGGCGTTTCGCGCACGACCGTGTCGAACGCGCTGCGCGGGACGGGGCGGATGTCCGACGAAATGCGCCAGCGCATCCGCGAGACGGCGGAGGCGGCGGGATATCTGCCCTCGCACGCCGCGCGTGCGCTCCGGATCGGGCGCAGCGCCAATCTCGGGCTGGTGGTGCCGGATTTCTCAATGCCGCTTTTCCCGGTCTTCGCACGCGCCTTCGAGGCGGCGGCGCGGAGACACGGGCTGGCGCTGATGGTTGCAGACGCCATGGGGACCGATGACGGTCAGGCGCAGGCGATGCGCGAGCTCGTCGGGCGCGGTGTGG
Source organism: Roseivivax jejudonensis (assembly GCF_900172265.1). Taxonomy (GTDB): domain Bacteria; phylum Pseudomonadota; class Alphaproteobacteria; order Rhodobacterales; family Rhodobacteraceae; genus Roseivivax; species Roseivivax jejudonensis. The sequence continues at coordinate 2,580 of NZ_FWFK01000008.1, forward strand.
ATGCGCTGATCGTCATCCCGTTACGCGACACCGATGCCAGTGCCTCGCGCCTGCCTGTGCCGATCATTACGGTGGACAGCGAGGCAAACGCCGCCAACACCGTTGCGAGCGACCACCGGGACGGGGGGAGGCAGATCGCGAGGCATCTCGTCGATCTCGGGCATCGTGATATTGTCATACTGGTCTCCTCCGGCGCCTCGACGGTGAGCTCGGAACGCGCGCGCGGCATGGAGGAGGTATTCTCTGCCGCCGGTGCCCGAATGCGTCTTGTCCCCGTGGCGCCGGATTTCGACAGCGCCCGCGATTTTGGAATGACGTTCGATCCGCGTTCGGCCACGGCCATCGCCGCAGCCTACGACGCGCAGGCGGTCGGCGTGATCTCCGCGCTGCGCGAGCGCGGGATCGACGTGCCCGGAGAGATATCTGTGACCGGGTTCGACAACCTGATATGGGGGCGGATCATTTCGCCCACGCTGACGACCGTCGCGCAGGATCTGGACAGTATCGCCGAGCATGCGCTCGCCGTCGCCACGGGTACCGCGCATGACACGCGCATCGTGCCGGTGAAACTCCGCGCGCGCGCCTCCTCGGGCCCGTGCCTCTCAGAGCAAAGCAACCAAGACAGGGAGAAAGATCAATGTTCAACGCAAGACTGACCGTCTCGGCGGCCGCCTTGGCCATGGTCGCGGCCCCGGCCGCGGCGCAGGAGCTTACGATTTCCGTTTACGGGATCGCGCAGGACGCCTTCGACGAGGTGCTCTACACCCCGTTCGAGGAGATCTGCGACTGTGAGCTGGTGGTGGAGACCGGCAACAATTCCGAACGCCTCGCCAAGCTGGAGGCGAACGCGGCGAACCCGGTGATCGACGTCATCGCGTTTGCCGACAGCGCCGCGCTGGAAGCGGCCGAGAAGGACCTCTTGGCGCCGCTCGACATGGCGCAGCTGTCGAATGTCGATGGCATCTACGACTTCGCGCAGGACCCGCTCGGCAACGGCATGGCGGTGGGCTACACTTTCTACGGCACCTCCATCGTCTACCGCTCCGAAGAGGTCTCGATCGAGACCTGGACGGATCTCTTCTCCGAAGAGCTCGCGGGCCGCGTCGCGCTGCCCAACATCACCACGACGCAGGGGCCGCTGACACTTTATATGATCCAGCGCGCCATCGACGCGGAGAAGGCCGAGGCGGGCGACTTCTCCGACGCCATCGCGATGGTCGCGGAGAACCGAGACAGGATCGTCACCTTCTACGAGCGCTCGAGCCAGATCCCGCAGCTGTTGCAGCAGGAGGAGATCCTGGCCTCGGTCGTCGGCCGCTTCGCCTGGCCCGGCATCTCGAGCATCCCGCTCGAGGTTGAATGGGCGCTGCCCGAGGGCGGACAGTCGGGCGGTCTGAACGTGCTCGCGGTGGTCGCCGGTACCGAGCAGACCGAGCTCGCGCACCAGTTCATCGACTACTGGCTGAGCGAAGAGATCCAGACCAGGATCGCCGAGGCGCGGGTGGACAGCCCGGTCAACACCGCCGTCGAGGTCGACGAAGAAACCGCCGAGGCGCTGACCTACGGGCCCGAGATGGCCGAGAGCATCCACTTCCTGCCGCCGGCGGTGCAGATGGAGAACCGCGAGAGCTGGCTCGACGCGTGGAACACCGAAATCGCCCGCTGATCGTTCGCGCGCCGTCCGCCTGACCGAAAGGCGGGCGGTGCCCACCCGGTCCCGAGGAGGTCCCCCAGGATGACCAACACCAGACGCGCCGGCCTGATGCTCGTCGCGCCGGCGACCCTCTTCATCGCGATCGGCTTTCTGTTGCCAGTGTTCGTCCTGCTGTCGGGCGCCTTTCGGCTCGAGAGCGGCTGGACCCTGTCCAACTTCACCGACTTCTTCGCCGATCCGCTCTACCGCGAGGTGTTCTTCCGCACCTTTCGGCTGGGCCTGACGGTCACTGCCGTCGCGGCGCTTCTGGGCTATGCCACGGCACTGGCGATCAACGACGCGAACCCGCGCTCCAAGGGACGGCTGGTGGCGCTTCTGGTGCTGCCGCTGATGATCTCTCCGGTCGCACGGACCTATGCGTGGCTGGTGATCCTCGGCCGTACCGGGTTTCTGAACGTCGCGCTGACCTCGGTCGGGCTGACCGACGAGCCGTTGCGCATCCTTTTCACCGAATGGGCCGTCTTCATCGGCCTGCTGCAGCTTTTCTTTCCGCTCATGGTGCTGCCGCTCATCTCGTCGCTGGAGAACATGCCGCGGGACGTGATCCCGGCGGCGCGGGTTCTGGGCGCGTCCTGGCTGGCGATCTTCTGGCGGATCATCCTGCCGTTGACACGCGAAGGGCTGGTGGTCGGCGGCACGCTGACCTTCGTGGGCTCGCTGACGGCTTACGTGACGCCGGCGATCCTCGGCGGGTCCAAGGTTCTGATGCTGGAGACGCTGCTCTACCAGCGCGTCTCGGTCGCGAACGACTACGCATCGGCCGGCGTGATCGCGGTCATCCTGATCGCCATGAGCGTGGCGACCAACGTGATGCTGAAGCGGCTCGCCACCGCGAGAGGAGGTAGGTGATGCGCCACGCCGGACGTGCCTTGCTGGTCGTCGTGATGCTGTTCCTGGTCGGGCCCTTCATCCTGATCTGTTTGACCGGGTTGTCAGGGGGCGAGACGCTGGCTTTTCCGCCCGACGGACTGTCGTTGCGCTGGGTTATCCGGGTCTTCGAGATCGAGAGCTTTCGCGACAGCTTTGCCCTGTCGCTGACGCTCGGCATCGGGGCGACGCTGATCGCGCTTATTCTCGGCATCCCCGCGGCCTATGCGCTTGTGCGCTACGACGTGCCGGGGGCGGATGCGATCCGCAACCTTCTGACCGCGCCGATCATCGTGCCGGGAATCATCGTCGGGCTCGCGCTCCTGCGCCATCTAGTGATCCCGAGCGGGCTCGGGGTCACGCTGGCGCTTTTCCTGGGCCATACCGCGCTTTTGATCCCCTACGCGGTGCGGGTGACGGCGGCGTCGCTGCAGAACCTGCGCGCCGACATCGAGGATGCCGCGATCCTGCTCGGCGCCTCGCGCATCGGGGCCTTCGTCCGGGTCACCCTGCCCAACATCAAGAACGGTATCATGGCCGCCTTCATCATCGGCTTCATCACCTCGTTCAACGAGGTGCCGGTGTCGCTGTTTCTGACCGGCCCGGGGGTGGCGACGCTGCCCGTCGATATGCTGCTCTATATGGAATATAACTACGACCCCTCGATCGCGGCCCTGTCCGGGCTGCTCGCACTGATGTCGCTCGGCGTCGTTCTGACCGCCGAACGCCTGCTTGGATTGTCCCGCTATGTCTGACCCGTTCCTGGAACTCGACGCCCTGACGCTGACCTACGGCGACACGATCGCGGTGGAGGCTCTGGACTTCCACATGGCCGCCGGAGAGCTGGTGGCGCTGCTGGGCCCCTCGGGCTGCGGCAAGACCACGACGATGCGGGCCATCGCGGGGCTGATGCGACCGGCCGCGGGCCACATCCGCCTCGACGGGCGGGACATCACCCGCGTGGCGCCGAACCGGCGCGGCGTCGGGCTGGTGTTTCAGTCCTACGCGCTCTTTCCGCACCTGTCGGTCTACGAGAACGTGGCCTTCGGCCTGCGCATCGCGCGCATCCGTGCCGAGGAACTGGAGCGGCGTACCCACGCGGCGCTGGGCGCCGTCGGCCTGACCGACTTCGCCGGGCGCGCCCCGGCCGAGCTGTCGGGCGGTCAGCAGCAACGTGTGGCGCTGGCGCGGTCCATCGTCATGGAGCCGAAGCTCCTGCTGCTGGACGAGCCCTTGTCCAACCTCGACGCGCGCCTGCGGCTGGAGATGCGCACAGAACTTGCGCGGCTGCAACGCGAGTTCGGCATCGCCATGCTCTACGTGACCCACGACCAGGCCGAGGCGCTCGCGCTGGCCGACCGCATCATCGTGATGAACGACGGCAAGGTGGAGCAGGTGGGCACGCCCGAGGATATCTATGACCGCCCGACATCGGTCTTCGTGGCCGATTTCGTGGGCTTCGAGAACACGTTCCGGGTGGAGCGCGGAGCGTTGTCGGGAGCAAACGGGCCGGTCGATGCAGGCTTTGCGGTGACCGAGGGCGCGCGCGGTCTCGCCTGGCGACCGCAGGACGTGACACTCGGGCAGGGACCGCATCGCGGGCGGATCGAGGGCGCGTCGTATCTGGGTCAAAGCGTCGAATACCTGATGTCCTCGCCGCTGGGGCCGATAAAGGCGGAGCGCCCGGCCCACGAGAAGCGTCACGCGACCGGCACCGAGGTCACCTTCGACCTGCCGCAGGCCCGCGCGGTGGAGCTGGCGCGTGGCTGAGGGCACGCTCTGGGTCGATACCGACATGGGATTCGACGACCTCGCGGCGCTCTGTCTGCTGGACGCGGCGGGGATGCCGGTCGGTGGCGTTTCTCTGGTCGCCGGCAACGTGGCTCTGGAACAGGTGCGTCGCAATGCGCACGGGGCCCGCGCCGCCTTCGGGTGGCGCTGGCCGGTCCACGACGGCGCGGCGGCACCCTTGGCGGGCCGCACCGAGACCGCGGTGGCCATCCTCGGCTCGATGGGCATGCGGAGCGCGGGCAGGCACCTGCCGACGGTCGAGAGCACGGCATCGCCCGTCTCGGCGACGGAGGCGATCGCGAGCTGGATCGGCGAGGGTGGTCGAAGGATCCTCGCGCTCGGGCCTCTGACCAATCTTGCGCATCTGGTGGAGGCATACCCGGTGGCTGCGGAGCGGGTCGAGATCGTCTGGATGGGCGGCTCGGCGGGGCCGGGCAACCACACCGCCGCTGCGGAGTTCAACGCCTTCGCCGATCCCGAGGCACTGGCGCGGCTGATCGCGTGCGGCGTGTCGTTGTCGATGGTCGGGCTGGATGTCTGCCGGCAGGTGCAGGTGTCGCACGCCGACGCCGTGCGGATGCGCGGGAACGGACCGCGCGCGGAGCTGCTCGCGGACCTGCTGGAGGGCTATGTGAACATCGCCGGGACCGGGCGGATGGCGCTCTATGATCCGGTCGCGGCAGCGTTCTGTGTGGCACACGACTGTGTGAAGTTCGCGCCGGCGCGGCTTGATGTCGAGCTCAATGGCACCCTGACGCGGGGCATGACGGTGATCGAGTGGCGCGCGCATCGGGCCGCGCCGAACGCGCGGATCGCGACCCAAGCCGACGCGTCGCGGATCCGCGATCTGTTCCGGCGCGGGTTCGATGCGGCGATCAAGGCGGAAGGAGTGCGCCCATGAGCGCTGATCTCAACGATCCCGACCTTCGGGACAGGGCGGTCGCCGCCGCCCGGGGGCAGGCGGCCTTCGACGTGCTGCTGACCGGCGGGCAGCTGGTCGACGTCATCACCGGAGAGATCCGGCCGGCCGATATCGGACTCGTCGGGCCGCTTGTCGCCTCGGTCCATGACCGCGGCGCTCGGGACGACGCGCGGGTTACGGACGATCTGTGCGGCGGGTTCGTGACGCCGGGCCTGATCGACGCGCACATGCACATCGAAAGCTCCATGACTACGCCGCGTCGCTACGCCGAGACGGTGGTGCCTCAGGGCACGACTGGCGTGGTGTGGGACCCGCACGAGGTCGCCAATGTCGCGGGACTCGACGGAGTCCGCTGGGCGCTCGACGCGTCGCGAGACCTGCCGCTCGAGGTGATGACGCTCGCGCCCTCCTGCGTGCCCTCCGCGCCTGGCCTCGAGCGTGCTGGCGCGCGGTTCGATCCCGCCGACATGGCCAGCATGCTGAAGATGCGCGACATTTGCGGCGTCGCCGAGGTGATGGACATGCGCGGCGTGCTAGAGCGCAGCGCGCGCATGCGCGGGATCGTCGATGCCGGGCTCGCGTCGGCAAAGCTCGTCTGCGGGCATGCGCGCGGCCTCGCTGGCGCAGATCTGCAGGCGTTTGCGGCAGCCGGGATCGGCTCGGATCACGAGTTAACCGATGGCGAAGACTTTCTCGGCAAGCTGCGTGCCGGCTTCACCATCGAGCTGCGCGGCAGCCACGATTACGTGCTGCCAGAGGTGGTCGCGGCGCTGAAGACGCTGCCGCGGCTGCCCTCGACAGTGACGATCTGCACCGACGACGTCTTCCCCGACGACCTTGTCGCGCGCGGGGGCATGTCCGACGTGCTGCGCCGGCTGGTGGGCCACGGGATGCCGCCCATCGATGCAGTGCAATGCGCGACGCTGAACGCCGCTCATCGGCTGGGTCGCGAGGATCTCGGGCGCATCGCCCCCGGACGCCGCGCCAACATCGCGGTCTTCCGTGATATGGAGCGCTTCGAGGCGGTGCGCGTCTATGCGTCGGGGCATGAGGTCGCGCGGGACGGGCAGTTGGTCGCGGACATCCCGGCCCCGGTCGCGAGGTCGGCGCCGTCGAGCATGCATCTGGAGCCGTTCGTGCCCGAGGATTTCACCTTGCGGGCCGAAGGGCCGAGCGTGCAGGTGACCACCGTGGCGAAACCGCGCTTCACGGAATGGTCGCGCAAGACGCTGCAGGTTGTGGGCGGCAAGGTCGTCCTCGGCAACGGCATGATCCAGATTGCGGTCATGCACCGCCACGGGCAAGCGCCGGCGACGCCGAGCCTCGGAATTCTCGACGGCTGGGGGCGCTGGACAGGCGCGGTGGCGACGACCGTGTCGCACGACAGCCACAACCTTGTTGTCTTCGGCCGCGCGCCTGAGGACATGGTGGCCGCGGCCAACGCGCTGATCACGTGCGGCGGCGGCATGGCCGTGGCGAGGGCGGGGCGCGTGACCGCTTGCCTGCCGCTGCCGGTCTTCGGCCTGCTGAGCGATGCGTCCGCAGCTGACACCGCGGAATGTTTCCGCAAGCTCAAGGCCGCGGCGGAAGAAGTAGCAGACTGGGCGCCGCCCCTCCGCACCTTCAAGGCGTTGGTCGGGGCGAGCTTGGCATGTAACCCTGGGCCGCACGTGACCGACCTGGGCATCGCCGACGGGTTGACGGGCGAGTTTAGACCCTTGTTCGCATAAGGATGCATCGATCTTGAGTCTTCTGCGTCGCATAAGCCGTACGATCCGCCCACAGCTGTTCGAGTTCAGCCCGTCGTCTCCTCGAACCGATACCCGACCCCTGGCTCGTTCAGTAGCCAACGTGGTCTGGCGGGATCATCTTCGATTTTCTTTCGCAGCGCCCGGACCGTTACTCGTAGGTATTCGATGCTCTCGGTGTGAGCGGGTCCCCAGATTTCACGCAGGAGATGGGTATGGGTCAGGACTTTTCCGGAATGACCTGTGAGTTCGGCCAGAAGCGCGAACTCTTTCGGTGTCAGTTTCACAGGCGTGCCGGACTTCAGAACCGCATGGCCGTCGAGGTCGATTTCAACCGGGCCAACCGTGAGCCGCCGCCTTCGTCCGTGTTCCTTGTCTGAACGGCGAAGGCAACTTCTTATCCGGGCCAGCAACTCATCGCTGTCGAATGGTTTCGTGACGTAGTCGTCGGCACCCAAATCGAGTGCCGCAACCTTTTCGGTTGGCGCCTCACGCGCGGTCAGCACGATAACGGGCACGTCGCGGGATACGAAGGACGGGATCAGCTCCAGCCCGTCCCGGTCCGGTAGCCCCAGATCGAGAAGAACGAGCCGTGGGCTCGCGCGTTCAATCGCCGAAATCGCCTCAGCGGCGTTGGCCGCCTCGACCACCGAATATCCTCCACGCTCTGCGGAGACCCGGAGTAGTCGACGGATTGCCAACTCGTCATCGACGATCAGGATGTGGTCGGTCACACGATGTCCTCCAGGTCGATATTGACGACCGCATCCTTCGGAATGCGGATCGAGAATCGTGATCCGCCCCGTTGTCGACGGCTCGCCTCGACCCCGAAGCCCATCGCATCGACGAAGCCTTTCACGATTGCCAGCCCGAGGCCCGAGCCGCCTGTGCGTTCCGAGGTCTCGCCGCGCGCGAAACGGTCGAAGATGCGGAGCTCTGCGCCGATCGGGATGCCCGGACCGCGATCGAGAACGTCTATGACCGGGCCACGCCGCCCCATGCGCGCAATGACACGGACGGGAGTTTCGTCCGGAGAATACTTCAGGGCGTTGTCGATCAGGTTCAGAAGTGCATGGTGCAGAAGGACCGCATCGGCGCGCACGAACGGCACGTTTGGGTCAATAGTCGTTTCGATTTCGCGGTGCGCGTAGGACCTGGGCAGATCCGCCAGAGCCGAACTGACCACATCGGTCAGATCCGTCGCCGCGAAATCCGGCGTGACCGCGCCTTCCTCGATGCGCGTGAGGTCAAGAAGATCGGACAGGAAGCGGCCCAGCCGCCGGGCCTCGGTGCGGACCGTCTCGACCAGATCGGCGTCCTCGCCGGACGGTCGCATCGCTTCGGCGGCCGCTGTCACGGCGGTCAACGGGGTGCGCAGGTCGTGACTGAGCGAGGCGAGAAGCGTGGCCCGCAGCGTATCTCGCTGACGCACGACCTCGACCTCACGCATGTCGAGTTCCAGCTTGAGCCGCTCATGGGCAAGCGCGGCCTGGTCGATCAGACTCTCGGCCAGCGCGGCGCGTTCCGCGGGGATCGGCGCGCGGCCGGGCGGTCCACGCAGGCCGAGGACCGCCAGGACACCGAGCGAGGTCTTCAGCGGGCGGAATTGCCATGCGCTTGCGGTCAGAGTGTCGGTTCCGTTTCCTGCCGGCTCGCCATGTTCCGGCGCCCAGCTTGCGGCGGCATGATCGACGGATGTGAGATTTGGCTCGGCCTGCCCCGAGGCCGTGATGCGCGCGCCCTCCTTCGATGCATGGAGCACGATGGTCTGCACGGCGAGCCGCGAGGCAACCGGCGAAACTGCGATCCTGGCCATTTGGACGGAGAATGGTCCCATCGTGGTCCAGTTCGACGAGTCGACCCGCCCTGTCTATATGAACGTCAAGGTGGGCTCGGTCCTGCCCCTGATCTGCACCGCGGTCGGGTATGCCTTTGCCGCCTTCATGCCGCAGGTCCGGCTGACCGAGATGATGCAGCGTTATCCGATTCACCGTGTGGCCAAATCCCAGAGAGCAGCCCTCGGCGAGACGCTTGCGGCTGTGCGCCGAGATCACTGTGCCTTTGTGCATGGCGGGCTTGTCGCGGGGGTCACAGCCGCTGCTGCGCCGGTCTTTAATCACAATGGCTCGGTTGCCGCCGCTATCGGCCTGATCGGTCGGCAGGAGGACCTCGAAGACCGGATAAAAAGCGAAGTCATGCCCCTCTTAGCCGGGCTGTCGAGGGATTTGAGCAGTCAGTTGGGGGATGTTTCTGCCGCCTTGTGACAAACGTCGCCGCCCGGCACGCCTTCTTCAGCCTGCTTTTGGATGAACGCCTACTGCGCGTCCGTGAACTAGCTCGCCTTCATGACCCTCCACTCCTCTCCCAGCCTCGTCGAACATGGCCCGGATTCCAGTTGAGAGCGGCCCAGTTCTCAGGGGGAAGAGCAGTCACCCAGAAAAGATCGCTCATCGTCAGCCTCCTTCGAGCGGAGGGTGAATCACGCGAAGCCGTGCTGATCAATGGAGTCTGAGCCTTCTGTATCTCAGGTTCGCTATTCTGTCCCCGTCACCAACCTTGGCCGAGGTCGGTGACGGGGGCGGTGTTTGGCGTCTGAGCCTTGTGGCCTGACCACGTCTGCTAGCGAGCCAGCACCGTCTCTCTTTCATCGTCTCGAACAGTTGGAAGCGGCCATCAGGACCGCGGAGCAGAAGGAAGAGAGCATGAACACGGTATCACCCGAACGCGTCATCGGCATAGACGTCTCTCGAGGCTGGCTGGACATCCATTACCTGCCGGGTGGTGAGCGCTTTCGATTGCCGAACGCGCTGGACGGCCACGCACAGGCGGTGACCATGGCTCGCCGGCAAGGCGCCCTGGTGTGCTTTGAGGCCACCGGTGGTCAGGAGTGGCGGCTATCGGCTGCGCTCGACGCGGCAGAAATCGTCACGCGACAATTACCACCAGCGCAGGTCAAAGCCTTTGCCGCCAGCCGCGGGACCCGGGCCAAGACGGACCGCATCGACGCGGAGCTCATCGCCCGTTTCATGGTGTTCCGCCCGGAAGCCGGCCGCAGCCATCCTGCTGGAAAGGTGCGTGGTCTCAGAGCGCTGACATCAAGACGCGCGCACCTCGTGGAGATGCGAAAGCGCCTTCTGGCCCAGATCAAAGCCCACGAGAAGCTCGGGACCGCCGAGATGTTCGAAGACATCGATACGGAGCTGAAGGCGGTACTTGATCGCCGGATCGCAGAGCTGGAAGAGCGGATCGACCACGCGATTTCGGCCGATGCCGCGCTGGCCGATACCGCATGCCTGCTGCGCTCCATTCCCGGGATCGGCCCCGTCGCCAGTGCCATGCTGCTCGCGGAAATGCCCGAGTTCGGAGCCGTCACCGGGGAACAAGCCGCGGCTCTGACCGGCCTTGCCCCCATCGCCCATGACAGCGGATCGCTGCGCGGCAAACGCGCCATCGCCGGCGGCAGGCGTGCCTTGAGACATGTCATGTTCCAGGCGGCGCTCGTGGCCACGCATCACAACCCGACCATGAGAGTCTTCGCGCAGCGGCTCCGCGAGGCCGGAAAGCCACACAAAGTCATCATCACCGCGGTTGCCCGAAAACTCGTAACCATCGCGAACGCGCTGTGCAGGAACCGTCAGAAATGGGCCGCTCCGGCTACCTGACAGATACAGTTGCTAGTCGGATGGCTCGAGTGTGCCCGCGAATGCTATGACATGCTGTCGGGCAACCAGGTGGCGGTGCCTGGAAGGACGAGTAGAACCGCGATTGCAAGGGCCATTGCGATCCAGAATGGCATGACGCCGCGATAGACAGTTCCAAGGCCGAGATCGGGTTTTAGGCTCTTCACGACAAAGACGTTCATGCCGACCGGGGGTGAAATCAGCGCCATTTCGAGTGTAATGACAAGCAATACACCGAACCAGATCATATCGACACCCGAGGCTTCCAGGATCGGCTGCAAGATCGGCACGGTCAATACGAGGATAGCGAAACCATCGAGGAATGTGCCGAGCACAATCAGCGCGGCCAACACGGTGAGGATGAGCACGCCTTGTGAGAGACCAGCCGCCTCGACCATATCTACGAGGGCGAATGGAATGCCAGTGAAGGCAATAAAGGTCTTGAACACAAATGCGCCGAAGAGGATCAGGAAAATCGAGCCCGTCGCCGATAGTGTCTGCCGCGCAGCTCGACTCAAACCTTCCACGCTCAGGGCGCGACGCGCGAGAGCCACGAGGAAAGCAAGAGCCGCTCCGACGCCAGCGGCCTCTACCGCTGAGAAAGCGCCGGCATAGATACCACCGATCGAACAGACAATAATACCGACCATCGCGCTCGCGCGCCCAGTCGTTCGCAGTCGCTCGCCTATGTTGGATCGCTCGGCAGCCTTCGGGGCAAGCGATGGTCGGGCGCGAACGCTCAGTTGGATTGCAAATACGAAGAGGGCCGTAAGCATTATCCCTGGAACCACGCCGGCGAGAAACAGCTTCTCGATCGAAACCTCCGTTAGAATGGCGTAGATAACGAAGCCAGCCGAGGGTGGGATAAGGATGCCGAGCGTACCACCCGCCGCCACCGCACCGGTCGCAAGGGAAGGGGCGTAGTCGTACCGCTCCATCTCTGGCATCGAAACGCGCCCCATTGTCAGCGCCGCGGCCAGCGACGAGCCGGAAAGCGCCGAAAAAGCTGCGCAACCCAAGATCGTCGCCGACGCTAGGCCTCCGGGCTTGTGCCCGATCCAAGCGTTTGCAGCATCGTAGAGGTCACGCGACATGCCTGAGAGCCCCGAGAGGTTCCCCATAAGAATAAAGAGCGGCAGGATCGTCAGTGCGTAGGAAGTGCCTTCCGAGAATATCTCCGCCGCCACCACAGGCATCACCGCGGGTGGTCGGATCGCCGCGATCCCGAGCGCTCCGACAAGAAGCATGGCCAGTCCGACAGGCATCCGCAGCGCCAGAAGTGTCATGAGCCCCGCTAGGGCCACGAGGCCGATCTCGACACCTGTCATGATTCCGTCTCCGGCCGGACTGCGTGCCAACATTCGACGAGGAGAGTTGCCGCATAGTAAGCAAAAGCAAGGGCGAAGGCCCAGTAAAAGGGCAGGTGGGAAATTGCGAGGTTGGATGTGAACTCCCCGCAAGCTCGTCCACAAGCGGCCTTGTCTATCAGGGCCCAAGAGGCGAAGGTGCATACGCCAGCGCCGAGGAGGGTGACCGGCAGGGCGATGGCGCGCGCAGCTCGATCGGGCAGGGTTCCGACCAATAGATCAACAGCGACATGCGCCTGACTGTGCGCGGCTACGGCGACGCCCGACGCGACGACGACAGCAAGTGTCACCGAGGCCACGTCTTCCAGCCCAAAGATTGGCGCGCCGAAAAGGTATCTAGCGACCACGCCGATGACGGTTGTCGTTCCGAGCACAGCTAGCGCGGCCGCCCCTACCCAGCCAAGCGGGGCGGCAATGGAGATCAGGGCGCGCCTCATCACCCTTCAGTGCCCTTCATGACATCATAGATTTCGCCGCCTGTTACAGCTCCGATGGGGCTGCCGCGGAAGGATTCGAAAGGTGCAGCCATCGCGTCGGAGAAAGCTGCCCGCGCCTCATCGTCGAGTTCGATAACTTCGACGCCAGACTGTTTGGCGAGTTCGAGCCCGGCATCTCCTGCCGCTCCATAGGCCGCGCCTCCCGCGCGGCTGAGTGTGTCGCCAGAGGCCTCCTCGACCCAGGCCTTCTGCTGTTCCGAAAGCCCATCCCAAACGCCCTTATTCATCAACAGAACGAAGGCAGCGCCCGAAAGCGGCAGACCGGTCGTGACGTAGTTCGCAGGCTCGTGCAGCGAAAAGGAACGGATCGAGCCGGGGTCGATGACGATCGCATCGATGACGCCGTTTGAAAGGTTCTGATTGATGACGCTAACGGGTTGACTTACAGGGGCAGCGCCAATGGCCTTGAGATAAGGCACATCCGCAGCGGTTGTCACGCGGGTCTTCAGCCCTGCCATGTCCTCGACACTGCGTACGGGCCGGTCGCGCGTCAGAAGGATGGGCGGATCGTTGGCCCAGACTGCGAGAAGCTTGGCGTCGTACTCAGCTTCAATCTGCGACTTGGCACGCAGCAGGGCTTCGGTGCAATCCTCTGCCGACTTGCATAATCCAGGTGACGAAATGACCGTCGTGACGGGGAAAAGCTCAGCGGTGTAGCCCGGCAGTGCGAAGCCGACATCCATAACGCCCGAGAGAAGCGCCGAATACTGCTTCGGCGGAGAGGAATTGAGAGCGCCCCCAGGGAAGAGCCGCACGCTCATCTCGCCGTCCGAGACCTCCGCGAGCGACTCCGCAAAGGGCGTGAAGACAGCCGCGTTCATCGGGTGGTTTGGCCCCATGAAGTATCCGAGCGCAAGCTCTTGTGCGGCAGAAGCGGTTGCGCTCAGTGCAAGAGCGCTTCCGAGCACGGCAGGTATGATCTTCTTAAACATCTTTAATCCTCCCAATGTCGCAGACGTGCGGCGAACGACCCAAGGATTGACAGACAAGAAGCTACCTGTCAAATAAAACGGACCAATGGTCCAAAAAAGAGAAAACCTATGCCCGCGACGATGCCGCCGAACGTACTCGCCGAGAGCGGCCTTCCGCTCGCCTTCGCCACGATGACTCCGAGGTTGGACACCTTTGGGCCCCCGGAGCCGCGCTTGGGCACCGCCCTACGCGCGTCCGTCCGGTCGCTCACGGTCATGCAGAAAGAGGCTATCGTGACGTCGACGCGGTTTCCCGGACGATCCTGGCGGCTTGCCTCCGACGAAGGTGCGTATCTCGGTGGGCATGACCAGGCGCCACCACCGCTCGCTTTCCTTTCCGCGGGAATGGTCGCCTCTTACTTCGCCGAACTTTCGGCGCTTGCGGAGGCGAGAGGTGTGCCAATGACAGGCGTCGAACTGGTTCAGGACAATTTCTACTGGATGCGTGGCTCGGCATTGAAGGGTACGATGGAGGCCGGCGCCCGAGATGTGAATCTCGAGATCCGCGCTCCAGCCACGAATGTGGCAACGCTACGCGACCTCGCACCCGATGCGGTTGCGGCATCTCCGCTCGATGGACTGATGCGCGCGCCGGTTGAGAGCCTTTTCACACTTCACCATAACGGCGCCCCACTCGGCCTCCTTCACGCGAAACCCGTGGACGGTCCTCCGGTGCCGGATCCTGGTCCTGCGCTTGGAGACCTGCAACCCGATCCGGGGGACTGGTCCGCTCTTGTTCGCGGCACCGGGGAGCCCGCACCCCGGAACGAGGCGACGACGACTTTTGCTGGGGGCGCTCTGACCGAGACGCAGGATCGCATCCTCCACGTTCGGGTTCGCGCGCACCGCCGCTCAGACGGGATGCTCTCGATCGTTCTGCACCTTTTCAACCCGGCCGGAACCATTTTCCACTTTATTAGCGCTCAAGACGGTCGCGCGCCGGATGCCGAGACGCTCATCTGTGCGGGGATCGGCTTCTGCTTCATGACCCAGTTCGGCCGTTATTCGAAAATTGCAAAGAAGAACCTGAGTTCCTACCGCATTGTACAAGACGCGCATTTTTCGCTCGCTGGTGCCTCGGATGGAACGGGCGCGCGCGGGACGGCGACTCCGCTCGAGACGCACGTACATCTGCATTCTTCAGAGAACGACGATTTCGCACGCACCGCCCTCGACACAGCCGAGCGGACCTGTTTCCTTCACGCCTTCTGCCGGGCGAGCCTCAAAGCCCGAATCCGTGTGACGGGGACCGATGAAGCAAACGCAGCCTGACGATCCGCCCGGGGGTGCGCTCGCGCGTGGCCTACGCTTGCTGGTGGCGCTGAACGACGTTGAGACCGCGACCATCTCGAGCCTTGTGGACGAGACCAGCCTGGCCAAACCGACTCTGATCCGGCTTTTGCATACGCTCGTCGAGCAAGGCTATGCTCAACATGACGAGGAGACGATGACGTATGCCGTTACGCCCAAGGTCGCGTCCTTGTCGCGGGCGCTGGTCGGTCGAGGCGCGGCTGGTGCGCGCACACAGGAGGTACTTGATCGTCTCGCGGACGACACAAAATGGCCAACCGAATGGCTGGCCCGGGACGGCGGATCGATGGTGGTGCAGGGTAATAATCGCGAGCGCGCGCCGATCCGCCTCAAGCTTTTCGAGCGGCGACGCTTTCCGCTTTTGACGTCCGCTTCGGGCCTTGCCCAGCTTGCTGGTTTACCATTGGAGGAAGCCGATGCGCTGATCGAGAGCCACGCGACCGAGCCCGCAATGCTTGCCAAGACACGCTCGGCCGTCGTTGAAGCGCGCAAGAGAGGATATGCGACCCGTCTCCTCCGCGAATTGGGACCGAACATGATCGTCGCCGCGGTGCCGATCCCCGATGAAGGTGGCGCCTTGGCGCTGATTCATTTCGACGATGTCGTTGATGACAAGACATTTCGCACGACACTTTTGCCGCGTTTGCAGGACGCGGCCCATGCGATGGGCAAGGCGCTGGCTGGTCACGACCAATAAAGCCGCAAGGGATTATCGACCATCAGCTTCTGGCGTGCCTCCGTGCTCGGCGCGATGATCGGCACTTGGTCAAGGAGCAATCCGTCATCGGGCAGATGACTCGCCATGTTCGGATGTGGCCAGTCCGTTCCCCAGAGTACGCGGTCGGGCGTATCTGCGACCAGCGTGGCAGCAAAGGGAGTGACATCATCGTAAGGTGGTCCGTTACGGCTCAGCCGTTCAGGACAGCCGACTTTGACCCAGAACCGTTCATTCTCCATCAACGCTCGGAATGCGGTGAATCCAAGCGAGTCGACCCCTTGGGAAGTATCGGGCCGACCCATGTGGTCGACAACGACGGGGCAGGGCAGGCCTTCGAGGAACGACGTCAGCTCTGGCAAGTCGGCAGCTTCGAAATAGACGACGACATGCCAGCCTCTCTCGGCGACGCGCGCCGCGAGCTCCGCGCGAGGGGCGAGCGGGCCTGGATCGACGAGGCGCTTGAGGAAGTTGAAGCGCACGCCGCGCACACCAGCCTCATGCATCGAGTCGATCTCGGCATCAGTGATTCCGGGATCGACAACCGCCACTCCGCGAGACGCGTTCGGTTGCCCCCGCAAAGCATCGAGCATCGCGGCATTGTCTGTGCCATGACAGCTTGCTTGAACGATCACTCGCCGTTCGATGCCCATATGCCTATGCAACGCGTTAAGCGCCTCGACGCCTGCGTCCTGCGGCGTATACTTCCGGGTCGGAGAGAACGGAAACCGACGCTGCGGTCCAAAAACGTGGCAATGTGCGTCCACCGCACCCACAGGCACACGCCAAGATGGCCGTGATGGATCGGGATGCCAGGTTTGCGCGTCTCTGCCGGGATCGCTGCGTGGAACATCTTCTGGTTTCATGGAAAAACCCTCCCTTCCATCAACTTCCGAGCGGTGCGCACCGAACCAGCCGCAGCGATACCGCCCTCCGCATTCCGCTCTAGCGCCAGCGAAAGCGTTCCACCTGGGTGTTCCAACACGTAGTCGTCGTCCTCCACTGCATCCGCCACTTCCGCCGCAGTCGTTCCGGGGCGCAAAGCGCCGGCTGCAATGGAGACTGCGCAGAGAACGCCGAGTCCTCGATGCACAGCGCGCGGGATGAAGCACCGGGTCGCGATACGCCCGCCCGTGCTTGGGGGCGAGAGAAGGCACATCTTCGGGACGCTGGCCTCCGAAACGTCGCCCAGACCCATACGTCGCCCCGCCGCGAGCCGGATCTTCTCAACATGAGCGCACAGCGCTTCGTTTGCCTCCATTTCTTCGGGCGCCTCGTCGCCCGTGAGTCCAAAGGCATCGGAACACATCAAAACTGCAGGCATCCCCGCATCGACGAGGGTGCAAGCGATGCCCTCGATCTCCTCTATGGCCTCGCCTGTCGGAAAGGTGGCAGCGCACCGCCCCGGCGCCGCTGGCGTCATCAGTCGAATTGGAACGGAAGTGCCCGGCACCCCGTCGATCGATGCCGCGCCCTCATAGCTCATGCGTCCCGCAACTGTCGGGAAGCGAGCCGTCGCGATCTGGCCGGTATTGATCTGACGGATTCGAACTTTCGTCTCTGCCGCCTCAGCGGCGACCAAGCCACGCTCGATCGCGAAAGGTCCGATGCCCGCCAGGATATTACCGCAGGGCTGGGCGTCCGATACCCGCGCCTCGTCGACGAATACCTGAAGGAACAGGTAATCCACGTCCGCCTCCTCGTTCGGCGAGGGCGAGACGACCCCCACTTTGGACGTGAGTGGTGAGGCACCGCCCATCCCATCGATCTGGCGGGGATCAGGGCTGCCCATGATACGCAGCAAGAGTGGGTCACGCGTGGCCGGGTCGGCCGGGAGGTCGGAGGCGAGGAAATAACCGCCCTTCGAACTGCCGCCACGCATCCAAATACAAGGAATGCCGTCACTCATCCCCATACCTCACGTATCGCAGCCCGGCCGCCTCCAGCTTTCCGCGCATGTCATAGATATCGAGGCCCAACTCTCCAGAAGTGAGGCGTTGGCGTTTCTCGGCCTCGTTGACCTCGCGCCTCTGTGCCGTTTCGAGAATCCTTTCGACGTCGGCCCGAGGCACGATACACACCCCGTCGTCGTCGGCCACGACGGCGTCACCTGGATGGACAAGGGCTCCGCTACAGATCATCGGAACGTTAACCGATCCTGGCGTCGCCTTCACTGTCCCCTGGGCGTGGACGGCGCTGGACCAGACCGGGAAACCCATTTCGCGCAGATCGGCAGTGTCACGCACGCCCGCATCTATCACCAGTCCACGGCAGCCGCGTGCCATCGCGGAGGTGGCGAGCAGGTCGCCGAAGTAACCGTCAGAGCACGGTGATGTCGGCGCGAGAACCAGCACGTCGCCCTCGGAAAGTTGCTCGATCGCGACATGCACCATCCAGTTGTCACCCGGCGGCGCGCTGATCGTCACCGCACTCCCGGCGATTCGTGTGCCCTGCTGGATAGGCCGCATCGTGGGCGCCATCAGTCCGCGCCGGACCTGCGCCTCGTGTACCGTTGCAACGCCTGCTTCCCCCAGTCCGTCGAGCAGATTGATCGGCACTCGCGGGCAACCGGTAACGACCATCGGCCCGCTCATAGCTCATCCACCGTGCGCGGAAAGACTGATTGGAAGCCCTCCGCATGAGTCGCGCTGCGGCCTCCTGACTGCCCGCCGGAGTTTCGGCGGAAATGGTTGCCGCGGTTCTCGGCAGCGTTGGTATAGTAATTCCAGAGGTGCTCCTGGCCTTCCATGCATTCGATCGCGGCGCGTTTCTTGTCCCAGACGGCCGAGATGTCGAGAAAGGTGTCGGGTTTCCAACCCATTTGCTCGGTCTGGTGCGGCTCGAACAGATAAAGCTGAGGCGCGCCCAGGACTTTCCCACCCGGCGAATGTCCCCATGCCTGCGCGATCATGCGAGATTTGAGCGCAATCTCCGTCGCATACATGTGGTCAGTGTTGTATGGGTCGTATTTGGAATGGCTCATCATCCAGCGTGGTTGTACCTCGCGAATGAGCGCAACGAGGCGGTCCATCGCTTCGGGCCCAACCTCGAGTGGGTAGTCGCCGAGATCGAACATCTCCAGTCGGTGTATGCCCAGGACCTTCGCGGCCGCTTCCGCTTCCGCCTGTCGCGCGTGCTTCACGCGCTCCAGCGTCATGTCGCGCTGTTTCCAGAGTTTCGCGCTTTCACCACGCTCACCGAAGCTTAGGCAGGCAACTGTAACCTCCCAGCCCTTCGCGGCATGAAGTGCGATGGCGCCACCACAACGCCAGACGAAGTCGGCGGCATGGGCTGAAATCACAAGGGCCGTTGGCTTGTCTGGCACGGTGTCCTCCACGAGTTTTATAAAAACGGACCACTGGTCCATAAAATGTTGACAGCTCCATTGCAAGCTGTTTAATGAGGTTGCGTTCACGGCGTCGGAGGTCCTATGCGCGTTCAAGTTGTCAT
The DNA here is from genome assembly GCF_900172265.1 of Roseivivax jejudonensis. Taxonomy (GTDB): domain Bacteria; phylum Pseudomonadota; class Alphaproteobacteria; order Rhodobacterales; family Rhodobacteraceae; genus Roseivivax; species Roseivivax jejudonensis. Next base: position 21,613 of record NZ_FWFK01000008.1, read on the forward strand.
CATCGGCGGTGGGCCGGCTGGTATGCTGCTGTCGCATATTCTGGGTCGCGCGGGCATCGATGTGTTGGTCCTCGAGCGCCGCGCTCGTGCGCATGTCCTGTCCCGAATTCGCGCGGGCGTGCTGGAGGCCGGAACTTGCGAGGTGCTGCGCAAACACGGCGTTGGCGAGCGGCTAGATCGTGAGGGCGAAGCGCATGACGGCATTCGCGTTCTCTGGCAAGGCGCCGAAAAACCCTTCACCATCGACACGCTTGCTGAAACCGGCCGCCCGATGACAGCCTACGGGCAGACGAAGATCACAGAGGATCTTTACGCTGCGCACGATCCGGCTTGTGTCACATTGATAGAGAATGCCGAAGACGTGAGGCTCTACGACATTGAGTCCGAGGCTCCCTACGTCACGTGGATCGAAGATGGTGCGCAGAAGCGCGCGGACTGCGACTGGGTCGCGGGATGCGACGGGTTTCACGGAGTCTCCCGCCGGTCGATCCCTGAAAGCGTCCGCCGCGAGTATGAGCGTGTCTATCCCTTCGGATGGCTCGGCGTCATGTCCAGAGTGCCTCCGCTCGAGCATATTTCCTACGCGCATCATGAGCGTGGCTTCGCGCTTGCATCGCAACGTGGACCAAACCTCGCGCGCTATTACGTCCAGTGTGCTGCGAGCGACCGGGTCGAGGACTGGTCCGACGATCGTTTCTGGAGTGAACTTCTCGCGCGCCTTCCCGAGGACGAGGCCGGAAAGGTCACGACCGGTCCTTCGATCGAGAAGTCTATCGCACCGCTGCGCTCCTTTGTCTCCGAGCCGATGCGCTGGGGGCGGCTCTGCCTCGCTGGCGACTCCGCACACATCGTGCCGCCGACAGGCGCAAAAGGGCTGAACCTCGCCGTCTCGGACGTGCATTACCTCAGCGAGGCGCTTATCGCGCATTATCGCGGAGATCACGGTCTGATCGACCGCTATTCGCAGACTGCGCTGGCTAGGGTGTGGGGGGCGATCCGGCTATCCTGGTGGCTGACGACGTTCCTGCACACCTTCCCAGAAGAGACTGAATTCGAACGTCGCCTGCGCCAAACCGATTTCGACCGGCTCAACAACTCGCCGGCCGCGCGTACCGATCTCGCCGAGCAGGTAGTCGGTCTGCCGCTCTGATGCTCACCAAGGAGGCGCCCATGGCACAGGACAACGACGACATCTCAGCCCGGATCGCGCAGGATAAGGCGACCGCGCGCTCACTCGAAGGCACCTACCTCTTCGACGGTGCGCGCTCAGGCGTAAACTATCCACTCAACAAGATGTGCATGTCGTTAACCTCCGACGCGAACCGGAAGGATTTCGCGGCAGACGAGGACGCGTATTGCGACCGCTATGGTGTCTCACCCGAAACCAAGGCGATGGTGTTGGCGCGCGACTGGATCGGTCTCATTCGTTCGGGCGGCAACATTTACTACGTCTTCAAGCTCGCTGCGATCGATCATGTTTCGATGCAGCATGTCGGAGCGCAGCAGAACGCGATGTCGCTCGATGAATTCCGAGCCAAGCTAAACGGCTTCAAGGACGCTGATCGTCCGCAGATAACCCCGGAAACGAAAGGAAGCTGAGATGGCCAAGCTTGTCGGAGCAGTCACCACCTCTCACGTCCCCTCTATCGGCATCGCCATGGACAAGGGTATTACCCAGGACGACTACTGGAAACCGCTTTTCGACGGTTACCTGCCCGCAAAGGAATTCGTGAAGGAACTAGCGCCAGATGTGACGATCGTCGTCTATAATGATCACGGGTTGGAAGTGTTCCTCGACCGCGTACCAACTTTTGGCATCGGCGCGGCTGCGGGATACGAGTCTGGGGATGAGGGCTGGGGACCGCGCCCCATTCCGCCATTCTTGGGGCATCCCGATCTATCCTGGCACCTCATCGAGCAACTCGTCGCACGTGAGTTTGACATGACGATGTTTCAGGAGATGAAGGTCGATCACGGCTTCACCGTCCCGATGTCTGTCGCTTTCGGTGGCCCCGCTGGAGAAGTCGACGAATGGCCCACCAAGGTCGTGCCGCTGACCGTCAATACGATCCAGTTCCCACTGCCTCAGCCTGCGCGATGCCTAAAGCTTGGTCAGGCGATCCGCAAAGCGGTGGAAGCCTACCCCGAGGACCTTCGGATCATGGTGCTGGGTACGGGTGGGATGTCGCACCAACTCCAGGGAGAGCGGGCGGGGTTTATGCAGCCACCATTCGATAGGATGTTTCTCGACAAATTCGCGCCAGAACCGGAAGAGCTCGCGAAGATCCCGCTTGGCGACTACATGAAGAGTGCAGGTCACGAGGGCGCTGAACTGATCATGTGGCTGGTCGCGCGCGGGGCGCTTAATGATGCGCGCGAAGTCTATCGTCACTACCACGTCTCAGCCTCGCTGACGGCGGCGGGTCTGGGTTGCTACGTGGACGCCGAGAGTCCCCACGCTGCCTTCGCCGCTTGAGATGCGACTGGGGTTGATGGGCGAGGGCGCGATCGCTGAAATCCACATGGAAGCTCTGGCAAGTACCTGCGCGCAGGTGACGCATCTGGTACCGGGAGAGACGGAGACGGGCGCGCGTTTTGCGTCAAAACACCAAATCAGTTCGATCTGCAACCTTGACGAACTTCTCGCTTCGGACGTTGACGGTGTCATCGTGGCCACCCCATCGGACCTCCACGCCACCCACGCGCAAGCGCTTGCGAACCGGGGCATACCCTCATTGGTCGAGATTCCCATGGCCACGCGCCTGGAGGACGCAGAGGCGCTTGCCATCCTTCATGCACCGCTCATGATCGCGCACACGCGGCGTTTCTCACCCGCGCACCGGGCCATGAAGGCGCGCATTGAGAGCGGCGAGACACTCCAACACCTCGTGGCCCAAACGTATTTTATGCGCCGCGAGAATCGAAACATGATGGGCAAGCCGCGCACTTGGGTCGACAGCCTTATCTGGCACCATGCCGTTCATAGCGTCGATCTGTTTCTATGGCTTACCGGTGATACTACGCCGGACATCGCCGCGCTCGCGGGACCGCCGCATCCAGAGATGGGCTGCGTGATGGATCTTGCAGTCGTTCTAAGGTCCCGAGCGGGCACGCTCATGACTCTGGCGTGCTCGTTCAACAATGACGGACCTTTCGGTGGCTTCTATCGATATGTCTGTGAGGGCGGGACCTGGCACGTCTTTCGCGATGAGCTCACTGATGCCGGGGGTGCGTCGGTGGCGACGGAAGGGGCAGGTGGGTTTGTCTCACAAGATCAGACATTTCTCGACGGGATTGCGGGTCACAGTGAATTTGAACCGACGCCCACTACCGCACTACCCGCTATGCAGATTGTCGAGAAGATTGCTCGTATCACTGATGCGCTCTTTTGAGCTGGCCACTCGCTTATGCGCTCTGGCGTACGCGTCTTTTTCCGGCTATCGGTCTGGTAAATCACGATCTTTCCAGAACTCCACTTGACGACGTATGCGGGAAAGACACCGGCGATAGGGCATAACCGACGTGCGTTCTCGCATTAAGGGTAAAGTTTCAGGTGGATAGTGCCTGTTTAAGTCAAGATCGCTCCGGCATTAGTTACCCCGTGGTGCTTCCATCTTTTCTTGATGTGTCTGACTTCATGGAGTTCGATGCCTTCCCCCTCGTTGTCCAATAGGATCGCCGTGTAGCAGGATTCGGCAGAGATCGCAGGTTCTCATATGCGCGAGTTTGCGCGGATGCCGAGACGGCTCGTGATTGCGGGATCGTCCCGCCTGACCCACGGCAAAAGGATACGTCCTTTAGCTGTTCATGCCGATGAGCAGTAACACGTCGCCTTATCGTTCGGTTAAATCGCGCGACCGTCGGTCGGCAATCCAAAGGTGTTCCCTCGCGCTCGCGGCATAGCTCGGGTCACCAACAAGATGGCTGATCGAGACAGATGCCATCAGTGCTGCGGTCGCCCTACGATGGGGCATACGGCTTCGGTATGAAACGGAAGCGGAAACGGTATTCGACCGCATGGTTTGGTCGAGACAGTGTATGCTGCAATTGTCGAAGGGAGGACGACATGCAGACGATTCTGACCGGTGCAATACTTACTTTCGTGCTGGCTACCGCGCCGGCAACGGCGCAGGACTTCAAGCTCAAGGTTTCGCTGGAATCTCCGGATGGCCACGTCAGGAACGAGGCTTTCGATCGCTTTGCCGACCTTGTGTCTGAACGGACCGATGGCCGCGTCGCTATCGAGGTCTTTGGGTCCGCCTCGCAATACAGCGGAGCCGAGGTGCCGGCGGCGCTTGCTCAGGGTAGCATCGACATGGGCGCCCCTCTCTACTTGCATGTCGGCCGTTTCGTGCCAGAGGCTCAGTTCGCCGATCTGCCGATGGCCTACGGCGCGGACGAGGCGCAGATTTACGCCGCCGTCGACGGCCCATTCGGTGCGGAGTTGCATACCAGGATCGAAGACACACTCGGCGTGCGGGTGCTCGGACGACCCTTCGGCGTCGGTCACGCCATTCTCTACACCACGGATAAGAAGGTGGAGACGACAGCGGACATCGCGGGACTGAAGTTGCGCGTGCCGGGCGGCGCTGCGAGCGTCGAGCGTTTCCGCGTAATGGGTGCAAACCCGGTCAGCATTCCGTGGCCCGATGCGCCTCAAGCGCTTAGCCGCGGAACTGTGGACGGGACCCTTTCCACTGATGAACCCATTCGTTCCGTCGCAATGTGGGACAGCGGCGTGTCGCACGTCTTCCTCGATGGGCAATCCTATTTCATGTATGTGCCGCTGGTATCCGGCGCGGCCTGGAGCCGCCTTCCCGAGGAGCTGCAAATCGTCCTGACCGATACCTGGGAAGAGATGATCGCGGACACCCGGAAACGCGCGAACGCGCGATGGATGGAAGCGCGCCGGATCAACCAGGAGAACGGAATCGAGCCAGTGGAGGCGTCCGCGGACGATCTGCTGGCCATGCGCGAGAAGCTCTTGGCGATCCAGCCGGATCTCGTGAAAACCCTCGGCATGGACCCGGACCTGATCGATCTGGCGCAAGAGGCGTTTTGATCCCGACATGATGGGTCGCATCGCACGACTTGCCGCGACGGGCCTCGACCTTGCCGGGGCCCTCCTTGCCCTCGTCGCGATCTTCCTCGTGACCTGGGAGGCCGGCACGCGCTACGTTGCCGCGCGGTATTCGAACGACTGGGGAACGGAGGTCGTGATCTACCTGCTGGTCTGGTCGGCGGCTCTGGTAACGGCCCGCACGGCATTTGAGACCCGCCACGTCTCCGCCAATGTACTCATCGATCTCGCGCCCCTGCGTATCCGGCAGGCGGCCTTCCTCGTGGCGCTGGTGGCCGGAATCGCGTTCGGAGCGCTCCTCGCCGTCTACGGCGCGGAGGTCGTCCGGTTCGCTATACGGTTCGGGACCACTGGAGACAGCAGCCTCAGGCTGCCTATGGCTTGGTATTATTCGGTCCTCCCGACGATGGGGGCGCTGCTGTCCATTGGTTACGGGGTCCGTCTGGCACGCTTCGTCGCCGACCCCGCCGCGCGGCTGCCGGGCCAGACGCCGATCGAAGGCGAGGTCGCATGAGCCCGCCGGTTCTGTCTGTCGTTTTCCTGTCGCTTCTTGCGACCGGCATTCCGATCTTCCTGGTTCTCGGAGGTCTGTCGTTCCTCCTCTACTGGATGGACGGCACGCCGCTGATCAGCCTCGCCCAGCTCTACGGCGACCGTCTGAACAGCATCACGGTCGTGTCTATCCCGCTTTTCGTGATCGCTGCGCAGTTCATGCAGAAAGGCGGGATCGCGCAGGCCCTGATCGACTGGGCGGAGGCATGGGTCGGCCGGGTGCCGGGGGGGCTTGCCGTCGTTTGCGTTCTCGCCACGACCGTCTTTGCGGCGATCAGCGGCTCGTCCACCGCGACCGCGATGGCCATGGGCCTGATCGTAATTCCGGCTATGCTGAGATCGGGCTACGCGCCGTCCTTTGCGGCCGGGACGGTCGGCGCCTCCGGGACCCTCGGGATCCTAATCCCTCCCAGCCTTGTGTTCATCCTGTACGCGATCGTCGCCGAGCAATCCATTCCCCGCCTTTTCCTGGCCGGGGTCGTGCCTGGCGCGATCCAGGCTTGCCTCTTCATCCTATACGCGATCTGGCACGCGCGCCGAGCTGGATATGCGCCGAGCCCGCGTCCCGATCCCGCCGCCTTCCGGCGCGCTAACTTTCGTGCGCTGCCGGCCCTTGCGATCCCGCTCGTCGTTCTGGGGGGTATTTATTCCGGGATGCTCACGGTGTCCGAAGCGGCAGGTGTCGCGGCGCTGCTGTCGATGGTCGCAAGCGTCGCAATCTACCGACAATGCCGCGTCGCCGAGGTGCTGCCCACGATCGCCGAGGCGCTGGCGCTGACCGCAGTTCTGTTCTTCATCATGATCGGGGCTATCAGCTTCTCGCACTGGCTTATCTCGTCGGGGATCAGTACGCGCATCGTCGAGATCTTCACCGGCAGCGGCCTTACCACTTGGCAATTCCTGCTCATGGTCAATCTGCTGCTCATCTTGCTCGGGACCTTCCTCGAGGTCTTCGGTGTCTTGTTCATCGCGGTGCCGGTCCTGCTGCCGATCGCTTTGGGCCTCGGTGTCGATCCGATTCATTTCGGTGTGATCCTTGTTATCAACATGGAACTGGCATTCATCACGCCGCCCGTCGGCCTCAACCTCTTCGTTCTGCAATCCATCAGCACGATTCGCATCGCGGAGATCTTCCGGGGGATTCTGCCCTACATCCTGATCCTCGCCGCGCTACTGCTCCTCGTCACCTACGTGCCCGCGGTATCGCTCTGGCTTCCGAACCTGGTCTACGGAGGCTGAAACGGTGTTGTTTCTAGTCAGGATGGAGGTAGACTGGCCCAAGGACATGGACCCGGAGGCGGGCAGGGCGCTCGTGGAGGCCGAGCGCACCTACAGTCAGCGATTGCAGCGCTACGGCAAATGGCGGCATCTGTGGAGGATCGCCGGTGTGTTTGGCAACGTCAGCGTCTTCGACGTCGACAGCCACGACGAGCTGCATGAAATCCTGTCGAACCTGCCCTTCTTCCCGTATCTCAACATTGAGATCACGCCGCTGGCGCGGCATCCAAGCCGCATCGACGCACCGCCGGCGGCGCCGCCCTGACCACCGCCTGCGGGCCGTCAGGGGCAGGGCGGCACCGGACCGGGCCTAGTGCGCGACCTTTCACAATCCCAAGCGTGTCGGATGCGTCTTCGCATTCGCGTCCATGTCTCCCATCGTGTCACGGGGAACGTTCCGTTCGAGCACAGCCAACACGGACGACACGGTCGAGACCGTGTAGGGGACGAGAAAGGTCACCGCGACCTTTGCCCATTGAGGGGCATCCATTGTTCCGTGCCAGATGGCGTCGCCGTGGTTGATGACCGCGATGACGTGCCCGACGATGAGCGCCATGCCCGCGGCCCGCCGCACCACCCGCGGGGCGGTGGCGAGGCGGAGAATCTGGCGTAAAGATCTCCTCATGCGTCCGGGCGCGCGCCCTGCCACGCGGCGCGAAAGACAGACCGCAGACCCTCGGCATCGACATCGCGCGGGTTGTAGTACGGCTTGTCGAGCGCGATCTCCACGGCGCGTTCGATGCCGTCCTCTGGCATGCCCAGATCGCGCAACGCTGTCGGCGCACCCGCGGCGCTTGAGATGTCGAAGAAGGCGGCGGCAGGAGTTTGCGATCCGGTGGCACGCCGGAGTGCTTCCATCACGTCGGGGACCGCGGGGGCATTGTAGGCAAGGGCGTGCGGCAGCATGACCGTATGGGTTTCTGCGTGCGGTAGATCGAACGAGCCGCCGAGGACGTGGCAGAGCTTGTGATGCAAAGCCACTCCGCCGGACCCTAGACATACTGCGCAGAGCCAAGCACCGTAGAGCGCGTCGGATCGTGCGCCCGTGTCCTGCGGCGTGTCGCGCACACGCTCCAGCGCCTCGGTCAGTTTCGCAATGCCGTCCTCCGCCATCAGCGACAGGACCGGGTTCGCTTCCTCGGCATAGAGCGCCTCGACCGCGTGGGCGAGCGCGTTCATGCCCGACGTCACCGTCATGAGCGGCGGCAGCGTCAGCGTATGCGTCACGTCGTATATCACGGTTTCCGGAAGGACCTTCAGCGTCGTCTGCGTCGTCTTCTTGCCGCCGTCGGTCTGACCGATGATCGGTGTCATCTCGGAGCCCGCGTAGGAGGTCGGCAGCACGATCTGTGGCGCGTCGGTGCGCAGGGCGATGGCCTTGCCAAGACCAATCGTCGAGCCGCCGCCGATGGACACGACACAATCGGCGCCGCTGTCGCGGTACTGTATCACTGCCGCGTCCGTCACCTCCACGGGCGTGTGCATCGCCGCACCTGGAAACAGCCCAGCCGAGATCGGACCCAGCAGGTCGCACAGATAGCGGCCCAAGGCGGCTTGGGCTTCGGTCGTGAGGACCAGCGCCTTCCTGCATGCCAGTCTTTCGACCTCCGCGGGCAGCAGCGACGTAGTGCCCGTCCCGAACAGGACCCGAGCGGGCAGACCGGTATAGGTGAAATTCTGCATCGTTTGCCTCCCAACTCTTTCGGATGGTCTAGGCAGTTCGGGTCATTCCGTCCAATGCCGTTGGGGCCATTTGTTTATGCGCGAAGCGTATCGGTTGCGGCGGAGGTTTAATACGGTAAGCGCATCCCGCTCTGCGAGCTAAGGTATTGGATTGCATTGCATGCGGTATGCCCCAATCGCGGCGCGAAAGTTGACGCCGGAAGGAGGCAGCATGGCCATCGGTCAGATACCCCGTATGTCCCCCAAGACGATCGGGGACCTCGACGTGTTCAGCCTGCTCGATACTGCCGGGCCGACGCGACCGCCTGGCGACATGCTTAAGGACGTGCCCGAGGACTGGATGAGCCGGCACGGCGGGTGGCTCGCCCCCGACTACGTCGACCCAAGCACCGGCACGATGCGCATGGCTTACCAATCTTTCCTGATCCGTGGGCCCGCGACGATCCTCGTCGACTGCGCCGTCGGGGAGGACGGAGAGTTTCCAGCCCGGCCTGACTGGAATCACGCGAAGTCGGACTGGCTCAACCATCTGGGGCAGGCCGGCTGCGCGCCCGAAGACGTCGACATCGTCTTTCTCACGCATCTTCATCCGGACCATACCGGATGGCTGACACGGAAGACCCCGGAAGGCTGGACGCCGACCTTTCCGAAGGCGCGCCACGTGACGAGCGATACGGAGCTCGAATTCTGGCTCTCTCGACACGAGGAGTTCGCCTTCATGGGACGTTCGGTCGACGACAGCATCAAACCGGTCCACGCGGCCGGCCTGTTCGACACGATCTCTCCCGGGCGGAGCCTTGCCCCGGGTCTCGGCGTGGTCGATCTAGCCGGACACTCCCCCGGCATGATCGGCCTCGAACACACAAAGCATGATCGCACCGTCGCGGCATTCAATGCCGATCTAATGCACCACCCCCTTCAGATGGCCGAACCGGAATGCGCAACGATTTTTTGTCACGACCCCGAGGCTGCCGTGGCGACCCGAAAGTCGGCGCTGGCACGCTATGCGCGGGACGAGACGCTGATGTTCTGCAACCACTTTCCCGGCGAATGTGCCGGCTACGCCGTCGCTGAGGACGAGGGATACCGCTTCGTTCCCGAGGCCGGCGCAGCGAGAGGCGGACATGCTCAAGACGTTGCCTGAGGGCGAGACGGCGCGCATCGACCGGGTCGAGACGATCCTTGTCGATCTGCCGTTCCGGCGATTGCAGAGGTTCGCCCGTCTCGACGCGACTGGCCAGACCTCGCTGCTGGTCCGCGTGACCGACAGCGACGGTGCCGAGGGGATCGGCGAGGCGATCGTGCCCTGCGGTCCTTGGTGGTCAGGCGACAGCGTCGAGACCATGAAAATCATGATCGACGCCTATTTCGCACCGGCGATGATCGGCTGGCCGGTTATGTCGGTCGAGGCGATGCTCGAGGGTCTCGACCGCGTGGCGCGCGGCAACGCCTTTGCCAAGGCCGGTCTGGAGATGGCCTGCCTAGACCTAATCGGCCGGCGGCTCGATGTGCCGGTTCACGTCCTGCTCGGCGGTGCGCGGCGGACAGTCTGCCCGGTGGCCTGGCCGCTGGCCAGCGGCGACCCCGGTAAGGATCGCGCCGAGATCGACGAGATGCTCGAGACCGGACGCGCCTCTGCCTTCAAGGTGAAGGCCGGGGCAGGGGATCTCGACGCTGACATCGCCCGTCTGACGGACCTTGCAGCGGCGCTCGACGGGCGCGCCGGGCTGAGGGTCGACCCCAACGAATCCTGGTCCGAGATCGAGGCGATCCGCGCGCTGCCAAAATTCGCCGAACTCGGCGTGGAACTTGTCGAGCAGCCCGTGCCGCGCGAACGGCTGGCGTGCATGAGCCGGATTGCGGCCCGCTCCACAATCCCCGTGATGATCGACGAAGGGGCCTGGAGCGAGACCGACATGATCGAGGCGGTCACAACGAGCGCCGCGCATGTCGTGTCGCTGAAGATCATGAAGTCCGGCGGCATCCGGGCGGCACGACGCATGGCCGACATCGCCCATGCCGGGGGTATCATGCTCTACATGGGCACGTTCCTTGAGACCGGGATTGGCACCGCCGCAGGATTGCAACTGGCAGCGAGCCTGCCCGGTCTGCCGTTCGGCGGAGAAATATTCGGCCCGATGTTGCAGCGGGACGACCTGCTCGTCTCGCCGATCCGCTACGAGGACGGCGCAGCCCATCTGCCGGAGGGACCGGGGCTCGGCATCGAGATCGACGAAGACAAGTTGCGCCGGTATGCGCGCGATTGACGCACCGGCACCACATTCGCTGACAGGAGCAACCGCATGTCCGCAAAAAATCTGGCACGCGCCGCTGCCATTCTGTTCGGCCTCTGGGGCGTCCTGCATGTCGCGGCGGCATGGCAGGTTGCCAACCTTGCCGGAACACTTGAGGCCGGTGCTATCCGGGGCCGCGTCTCCCAAGTCGCATTCTTTCTCTTGGAGTTTGCACTTCTGTCTATGGCGTGTGTGCCTTCGATCTGGCGCATCAGTCCCGGCGGGTACCTCGTCGCGGCCGCAGCGACGACAGCGGCTGACATCCCGTTTGTCTTGTTCCTGGTAATTCCGGGCCATGTCGGCCTGCCGACTAGCGTGATCGGTCCGTCCATCTGGATCGCGGCCGTCGTCCTTGGAGCACTTGCATTGCGACGCAGCCCTAACACCGGCGTCTACGTGACAGGCGCAAGACGCGGGTGATGACGCCCCGGTAATGCCGGCGGGGACATGGCGCAATGCGGTTTATTTTGGCTAGTAGCTCTTGCAGTATCGAGGAATGCACGCAGTGAAGCTTCTATTTTGAACTGGCCGCTTTTTCGACCAGACACCTAGGCGTAGCCATGGAGGTTGAGCACGTGCCTGGGCACGTGCGTATGTCCGAGATAGAGATCATCACCGATGGCGGCCGCCGGCGCCGCTGGCCGGTCACGGAGAAGCTGCGGATCGTCGAGGAGACGTTGGAGGATGGCGCCAGCTTCTCTGTCGTCGCGCGCCGGAATGGCGTGGCTCCGAACCTGCTGTTTCGTTGGCGTCGTCTGATGCTGGACGGAGGAGCGGTGGCCGTGTCCGAGGATGACGATGTGACCAGCAACCGTGCCGTGCGGCAGATGGAGGATCGTATCCGCGAGCTCGAGCGCCAGCTCGGCCGCAAGACGCTCGAGGTCGAGATCCTCAAGGAGGCGCTGGACAAGTCGCGCTCAAAAAAACGGACGTGGCTCGCGCAGTCGCAGCCGAAGGGCGGTTCCCGGTGATGGCTGTGGCCGAGACCCTGGGCGTCTCCCGGTCGAACCTGCATGCTCGGCTGAGCGGGAGCGCAAAGCCGCGACGGCGCTGCCGTTGATCGAGGCATAGGTCGCCGCGCGGCCGACCTATGGCTATCGCCGCATCACGGCGCTTCTGAACCGGCGACTGCGGGCGGACGGCGCGGCGCCTGCGAACCACAAGCGCGTGTGTCGCATCATGCAGGCCCATGGCCTCGTGCTGGCACGAGCTCATGCGGAGAGGGCGGAGCTTGCCCACGACGGCAAGGTCGTGGCGGTACATTCGAACACTCTTTCGCCAGTGGGCTCGAACCAGTGGCGCCTTAACTGGCTCACGGCTCCAACGGGTTCGAGTTCATCTGCTGGAACAATGACATCACCCTTGGCGCCTTCAACATCCACGCGCAGGACCGCGAGATTATCTCCGGGCGCGCCGTGGCGGGCGCCAACATCAGCGGATCCAACGTTCACGACATGATGCTGGAGGCCGTGAAGGCCTGGTTCGGCGGCTACCGCGCTCCGCATCTCGTCGCGGTTCTGAGCTATACCGGCTCTTGGCGAGCCGTCTCTTCGACGATCTCGACGGGTAGAAACAGCGTGTCGGTCTCGTCGCCCTATTCGGGCGCGAACCGCGGGTCCTTCAGCCAAATGAAAATTCTGGTTGGCGTTCAGATCGTAGCGACGCGCCATCTGCGCGACCGAGCCCCCGGACATCCGCGCCTGCGCGCAAACCATGCGCTTATCATCGTCGTTCCACTTCCTGCGCTCGCGCGGTTGCCCCACCAGAGACCCCGTAGTGTCCACTTCGCTTGGTGGACACTATCCGACACTTCCTCGACTTCGGCAGGGCAGTCAGACTGGACGCCTTCTTCTCACGAGATCGCATTGGGCGCATGTTTCACCGCTGTTCATCGAGAGCCTCATAGCGAAGACGGAGCGTATCGAGTTCCAGATCGTGCTCGGCGAGAAACGCCGCGGTGTCTGCATCGACCTCCGGCCGCATGATCGACGAGAAACGTTGGACCAGGCTCGCCATCGAGCACACGACGATCAGTGTGATGAGTTGGTCTTCATCAAAATGCTTGAGCACCGGATCCACGAACCGATGTGGCGTCGCAAGCGGCGCCTGTGCGGACAGCCACGCGAAGACTAGCGCAGCGCGCTCTGGCTCTGTGAAAAGTTCAATAGCCTGGGAGTCTCTGATTGGCGCCATCGTCGCGCGAACCCGAAGAAGGCTGTTCTTCGTCCGGCCGGCGGCCACATACGCCAGATGACCTTCGGCGGCCGCGAGAACATGATGTCCTTTGGCGATAGCAGACACTCTGGCCATGAGGTGCTTCAGCTCGGAGGTGATGCCATTTGTGTCCTCGCCCGCCATGATCGTCGCGTAGAGGTGGATGTGGTTCGCGCGCAGCGGTTGCGGCCAGCTGCGCAGCCAAGCGGGTTCCGCGCCAAGCATGTTCTTGGCGTATGCTGCGGGTCCTCCGGCCTCAACGACTGAAGCAGCGTATTTGCGAACCATGTCTTCCTTCGTCGGTCCGCCCTCGGAGATGGGTTCGATCGGCAAGCCTTGTCGAGTGTCCACACCATGACGACCGGCAGAGAGCCCGGTTCCGTCTTGAGCTTGCCGTGCCCAGTCCGCTTCGACCTTCACGCCTGTCAGGTCATTGAACACGTTCAAAAACCCAAAGGCGGCGGCGATCATAGTGGCACTGGCGAAACACTCGTTGAACTCGCCGAACGGCATCCGCGCCTCTGACCAAGTGTGACGCACGGTCGCGACGGCTTCATCTGTGACAGAGTTCGTGGATGATCGGGCGACGAGATCGGCTAGGGCGAGTTCGAACGGGCCGAAGGGATTGTTCTCTCCTGCTTCTCCTCGTTTCGCCGCTTCGAGCTGGTTGACCGCATCAATGCTGTTTTCGCCGCCTGTTGTGGCGGAATGGACCTGGCAATAGCTGCAACCGTGCGCGTTGGACGTCGCGTATCCAAGTGCGGACATCAGCGGCATTCCGAGTGCATCGCGTCCTGTCCCGATGGCCGCGCCGTTGTGATCGTATACGAAAGCTTTGTAGGCTTCAGGCCAGCGATGAAGGTAGGCGAAAGTATTGGGCCAGAACCCGAAAAAGTCCTTGTACATGGAGAGGATCGGCCACTGTTCCGGGTCTTTGTCGCGCGTGCCATCGCTGGATGAGATTTCGTTCCGCAGCAGCAAGTCTTCTGCACCGTGACGGAGGTCTTCATCCGAAACGTCGTCCAGACCCAAAGAGCCGACTGACTGGCCCGCAAGGTCTGTGAGCCTCCCGGTCATGTGCAGCAGGGCGAGGTCCTCTGACCCGTTGACGTGCAAGCCGCCAATAAAGATTTGCGGCACCGTTGTGGAGCCGGAGAAGTAGACGCTGGCATTTGCGTCCCGATCGGACGCGATCACATCGTGCTGCGTGTAGCCCAAGCCGGCTTCGGCAAGCGTCTCCTTGGCTTGCGAGCAGAACCGACAATTCGGCTTCGTGAAGATGTCAATGTTGCCTGCCATGTGAACCTCCAAATGGTGTATACTTCGCAGCGACGTTCGCAAGTAGCGATTGTGGCAACCAGTGATCCGCACTGCTGAACAAGTCTGAGCTTTGCCATCCGGCGAAGACATCGCCGTGTCGCCGAAACGGCCGGCACCACAATGTGCAAGCTAAGTCTTTGAGGTAGTGGCTCTATCGCTGCTGGCGGAACAGAGCGTTCCGCTTACGCAGCAAGGGCAGGTGTCGGCCCTCAAGACGTTTCGAGGCCAAGACGATGCCGGGGTTCACGACGGCTTTGCAATATCTGCCCGACCCGATTGCCGTGCCATGCTACTTGCGGCAAGCTAGCGCCCAACCTGATGCACAGGGCGCATGAAAATGGAGTTTCGACAATTAAGGTATTTCGTCGCTGTTGCCGAAGAAGGCAATATTGGACGTGCGGCGCTGCGCCTCAACGTCTCTCAGCCCCCAATCAGCCGACAGATTCAAGCTCTCGAGCATGAGCTCGGCGCCACGCTGCTCTACAGGACGCCAAAAGGTGTTGAGCTGACTGAGGCGGGGCGCGTCTTTTTCGAAGATGCGCAGAAGGTTCTCGCGCATAGCAAGACCGCCATGGATCGCACCCGCGCGGCGCACCGCGGGGAACTCGGACAACTAGATGTTGGGTTCTTCGGATCGACAATCTATCAGGCCGTGCCGCAAGCGCTGCGAGCGTTTCGACGGGATCGACCGGAAATCGAAGTCTCACTTACGCGTATGGGTAAGGCGGAACAGGTCCACGCGTTGCGCGAAGGACGGATTCATGTGGGGTTCGGCCGATATTTTAATGATACAGACGGATTGGTGGTCGAGGCCATATCGGAAGAGCGTCTCTACGCCGTCCTGCCGGAGGACAATGTTGCGCCGGGACAGACCCAGACCGAATTTAGCGAAATCGCCCGATTGCCTGTGGTCCTATATCCGTCCGGCGACCGGCCCAGCTTCGCCGACGAGATAATTTCGCTTCTCCGTGCGGCCAAGGTGTCGTTCGAAGTGGCGAACGTGGCCTCCGATTCGTCGTCCGCGCTGGCCATGGTGGCCTGCGGTTCCTGCTGCACCATCGTTCCCGAAGCGATCGCCGCGCTCAGCTACCCGTCCGTGCGGTATCTGCCGATTGCTGATTGCGACACACGGATCCCGGCGGCGTGCATGTACCTCGAGCGCGACCGGGCGCCGGTCCTCGAAGAGTTTCTTCGCGTTCTGCGGGCTATTTGGGTTGGCCAACAGAGTATGAGTACGGATCGCGATCCGACGAACTCCTCATCGCGAAGCAGTCGTTGATACTTGCGATACGTTCCCGCTGACGTCGCTTCGTTTCTGGTTTTCCGCCGTGGCTGGACGCAGACCAGAGCGGCGACGTCTTGGCCATCGGCTCGGCCGGAACGGTGTTTCGAAGATCAGAAAAGGTGGCGATAGCTTTTGGCCGCTTGGACACGGGAGAGTTGCGGCGCTGACGCACCATCGTGTCGGTTAGGTCTGTTCTGATCACCGGTCGAACGTCCACCTCGGTTGATACCAAAGAAGTATCGGGGCGACCGGTTCAAAGTATTGGCGCGCAACTCGCGCGTAGCCGTAGTCTGCTCGACATTACATCCAACCGAAGCCGCGAAAGGGAGGATCGCAATGTCGGATCGGGTCAAGACCATCACCATGGACATCGTCGAAGCCGTGCGTGACGTGATGCGTAAGCACGACGTCACGTTCGCGGAGTATCGCGCGGGCGTCGGCCATCTCATCAAGACGCAGGAGGCGAAAGAGATACCGCTCCTCCTCGACGTCTTCCTTAATTCCACGGTTGTTGAAATCGAAAACAGGCAGCGCGATGGCTCGAAGGCTGCGATTCAGGGCCCCTACTTCCGCGAGGGCGCGCCGCGGGTGAATGACAGCCTTGCCATACGGCCGGAGGACGAAGATCAACCGCGCATGGTCATGCGTGGGCGCGTTACGGATCTTGGCGGTTCACCGGTCGCCGACGCGGTCATCGACGTCTGGCACTCAACACCTGAGGGCCGATACTCCGGCGTTCACGGCAACATCCCGATCGAGTACTACCGCGGGAAGATTACCACGGACGAGAACGGACGGTACGAATGCCGCTCGATTTTGCCGGTCCCCTACCAGATCCCGAACCAGGGTCCGACCGGGGAGCTTCTTGAAAAACACATGGGCGGGCATTCCTGGCGTCCGGCGCACATCCATTACTGGGTTCATGCCGAGGGCATGCGCGACCTGATCAGCCAGGCCTATTTCGAGGGCGACAAGTACATCGAGGATGACAGCTGCAACGGCGGCGGCACCGAGTTCATGGTGCCAGAAGCCTATGAGGATGGCGTCCGGGTCATGGAGGTCGACTTCCGCCTCGACCCGGCTGCGGTCCGGGCCGAAGCCGCCGAATAAGCCAGAACTCCCGCGACTTCGGTGGCGGGTGACCGGACTCTCCGGGTTGCCCACACCGGAAGCTGACTTGGACATAGAGGGAGGAAGTCTTGCAACAGCAACGCGAAACCGACGTCCTGGTAATAGGAACAGGCCCCGCCGGAGCCGCTGCGGCCGCGCTTCTCGCAGAACAGGGCGTGGCCTGCATGGTGGTCAACAAATACGGTTGGACAGCCCCGACGCCCCGCGCGCACATCACGAACCAACGCACGATGGAAGTTCTGCGCGATCTCGGCGTCGAAGACGAGGTCATAGCGAAAGCTACCCCCAACGATCTCATGGGCGAAAACACGATTTGCGCCTCATTGGCCGGAGAGGAATTCGGCAGGATCCGCACCTGGGGCACGGACGTGCGCCGCCGCGCCGATTATGACGCCTGTTCGCCCACGTCCATGTGCGACATACCGCAGAACCTGCTTGAGCCGATTTTGATCAACAAGGCCGCGCTCGGTGGCGCCAAGGTCAGATTCGACACCGAGTATCTCGGGCACGAACAGGACGCGTCTGGCGTTACGACGCAGTTGCGCGACCGTCTCACCGGGACAGACTACGACGTGCGTTCGAAGTATCTTATCGGTGCCGATGGAGCCAATTCGCAGGTCGTCTCGGACCTCGAACTGCCGCTCGAAGGGGAGATGGGTAAATCCGGATCCATAAACATGGTGTTCGAGGCGGACCTCACGAAATACGTCGCTCATCGCCCGAGCGTGCTCTACTGGGTAATCCAGCCCGGCAGCGACATCGGCGGTCTCGGAATCGGCGTCGTGCGCATGGTGCGGCCCTGGACCAAATGGCTTGCCATCTGGGGATACGACGTCGAAAAAGGCGCGCCCGAGATCAACGAGTCGTTCGCGCGCAAAATCGTTCACAACCTTATCGGTGACGATACGGTGCCGGTGAAGATCGAGGCGACTTCGACCTGGACCGTTAACGACATGTATGCCACGCGCTTGCATGATCGCCGGGTCTTTGCTGCTGGCGACGCGATCCACCGCCATCCGCCGACGAACGGGCTGGGGTCGAACACCTCGATCCAGGACAGCTTCAATCTGTGCTGGAAGCTCGCACATGTGCTGAAGGGCAGGGCGGACCCGTCGCTTCTTGACACATACACGACGGAGCGAGCTCCAGTGGCACGGCAGATCGTGACGCGCGCAAACAAATCGCTCGGAGATTTCCCGCCGATCGCGATGGCCCTCGGTTTGCCGCAGGCCGGTTCGGTCGAGGAGATGTACGCCAACATGGCAGCGCGGAAGAACGAAACGCCCGAGGCCGCGACGCAGCGTGCGGCGCTGCGCGAGGCAATCGCCGGAACCGACTACGTGTATAACGCTCACGGCGTCGAGATGAACCAGCGGTACGAGGGGCCCGCTATCGTTACCGACGGCTCCGCGCCAGAGGTTTTCGCGGATGCCGAACTCTATCACTTGGCCTCCTCGCGCCCCGGTGCCCCGGTTCCGCATTGCTGGCTTTGGCGGGCCGACGGAAGCCGGGTCTCGACCAAGGATCTTTGTGGGCGCGGCCGGTTTGCCATACTCACCGGGATCGGCGGTGACGGCTGGAAAGACTGCGCGCGCGAAGTTGCCGAGCGCCACGGAGTCGATATCGACGTGTGTCTGATCGGCCCCGGACAGGAGTTTGAGGACCACTATGGTGAGTTCGCCATGCTGCGCGGGACAACCGATAGCGGTGCGATCCTCGTGCGTCCGGATTTTCATGTCGGTTTCCGCGCGGTATGCTTCGATGCCGACGCCGTTTCGCGCTTTCACGACGCGATGGCGTCGATCCTTGGTGTCAAGCAGATCGACTCCACGGTGGCGGCGCAATGAAACAGGCACGCGGATGGATTCTTGCGTCAGTTTTTCTTGCCGCCGGCTCCTTGCCATCTTGGGCCGAGGGCATCGCGGTAACATTGCTTGGAACGGGTACGCCCGTCCCGTCGCTGGACGCGTTCGGGCCCGCCACGCTTGTCGAGGCGGCGGGGCAAACGCTTCTGTTCGATGCCGGCCGAGGGGTTGCGATGCAACTCTCGCATGCTGGCGTGCGCATCGGCGGCATCGATGCGGTGTTCCTGACCCATCATCACTCAGATCATGTCACCGGACTGGATGATGTGCTGCTGACCGGCTGGCTGCCGTTTCCTCCAGGGCGCCGGATCGGGCCCCTGCCACTCGTCGGCCCCCCGGGGGTGGGCGAGTTGGCAGAGGGTTTCGCGATAGCCTTCGCGCGGGACCGAGCGATCCGCGAGGCTTCACTCGGACTCGACCCTGCTGGAATGACTCTTGAGCCACGGCCCTTCACTCAAGATGGTGTTGTTTGGGAGAAGGGCGGGCTGACGGTCACGGCCTTTGAGGTCCCGCATGGCGAACACATCAAGCCGGCCTATGGGTTTCGGATCGACTATGCTGACAACACAGTCGTGTTGTCCGGCGACACGGCCTTCAGCGAGACGGTGATCGAACAGGCGACCGGAGCCGATCTGCTCGTACACGAGGTTTTTGCGGCCAACGCGGAGGTGAGCGCATCTCCTGCGGGCAAGGCGATCGCAAGCCACCACACCTCTCCGGAAGAAGCGGGCGAAGTGTTCACTCAAGCGCGACCCGCGCTCGCTGTCTTCACTCACGTCGCCCTCTTGCCACCGGCGCCACCGACACGTGACGAGGTGCTGGCGCGCACGCGGGCGGTCTATAACGGTCGCGTCGAAATGGGTCAGGACGGTATGCGTATCGTCGCGTCCGAAGATGGCATCCGGATAGTGAACTGACCAATGAGGCAGCTTTGAACCGACAGGCACACGGGTCGTAGGAATTCGCACTCACGGACCGACCCGAAGGACCGGCACCGCTTTTCGCGCGGTGCCGGTTCGAGACCACTGAACCGGAAAAGGATCCTGGGGCCAGTATCGATGAATGAAGTTCCATTCGCCAACGCTACACGAAGCGTGCTCCACAATACCGGACAGGCGCTGAGACAGCGATTGTTTGGACCGGCCCGGGATCTGACGCCTGTTCCGCCCGGGGCGGAAGAATGCCGAACCGAATTCGAGTTCGGACTCATTCAGGCGAGAGAAACGGTCGATTTGCGAACACGGTTCATTGTCTGGATTTCAGCTGCGGCAGTAACCGGAAACTTTCAGCGCCTGACTGTTCTGGCGCGTGGGGCCAAGGCCGCGGGCTTGCATGCAGACGCCATCGGCGAGATTTTCCTGCAAGTCGGTCTCTATGGAGGTCTAGCGAAGAGCGAGGCGATGTTCGCGAGTGTGCCCGACGATCTCGCGACGGTTCCGCGATCTGTGGTGCGGGACTGGCCCGGGGACTTCGTGGGCGCATCCTATCGCATGCGTGAGGAGCTCCACGGCGACCGGGCCACAGAGGGATATGCAGATCCTGCGAATTCGGAAACGTCCTCCATCTATGCGATCGTGGCAGATTATGGCTATGGATTAATCTGGACTCGCCCCGGTCTCGACATCCGCTCGCGCCTTGTCTGTGCGGTTGCAGCATTGGCCTGCCTGCCACAAGCCGCCCCGATGTTGTCGAAATTCGCGACGACGGCCCGAAACCACGGTTTAGCCGATACAATCCTCAGTGAGATTATCGTTCAAAGTGCGCCGTATTGTGGTTTCCCACAGGCCATCGCGGCACAACGTCTTCTTGCCACGACCAGGACCGCCGATTCAAATCGGAGCTGACCCTTGCCCCAGAGCCTTCTTCCTGGGCAAGCAACGCCCACCCTCGAATTACCGACCCTTGAACATGGCACGTTCCGACTGGACGAGAGCGAACCCGACTTTCTTACCTTGATCGAGGTGTACCGAGGGCTGCATTGTCCACGATGCAGGCGGCATCTACTCGCGCTGACCAGTGTCTTGCCGCGATTGTTCGAACGGGGTGTCGAGGTCATTGCTGTGAGCGCTGATTCCGAAGAACGGGCGCGCGAAGCGCGCCACTCCTGGGGACTGGGCGCACTGCGTATTGGCTATGGTCTCTCTCAAAAAGCCGCGAAAGACTGGGGGCTTTACATCTCGGACCCGATCCAGAACAGCGAACTCCACCCGTTCGCCGAACCGGCAACGTTCTGGGTGCGTCCCGACGGAGTCCTCTACGCTGCCACTTACAATACGACGCCGTTTTCGCGCGCTCATTGGACAGATTGGCTCGAAGCATTGGACGCGATACGGGCCCGGGACTATCCGCCGCGCGGCGGCCATAGATCCTGATCTGACTGACCCGCTCTAGTTTAGCGCCAGAAGAGAACGGCACAGCAAGGAAGCGGGTCAGTGGAGGTCGTGCCAACAAATGGATCGATCGATCTTGCGCGGAAGCGAGCGTTCTCATGCGTCGTCATGTGCGATGCGCGACAGGAGTGTCAGTAGAGTTTGCCGTTCCGTAGCGTTCAAGCCAGACAACATCCGTTCTTCAGCGGCGATATGTCCGTCTAGCATCGTGTCGACGAGATCGACACCCGCGGGCGTGAGCGAAACCAGCAGCGCGCGGCGGTCCCCCGGACGAGGGCGACGGAGAATGAGCCCACGGGCTTCCAGGCGGTCCAGACGCGCAGTCATTGCGCCGGTCGAAAGCATCATGTCCTCGGACATTTCCTTCGGGCTCATCGGTGCTTCGACGCCGTTCCGCCTCAGAGTCAGCAGCACATCCATCCCCGAGAAGTCGAGTTGGTAGCGATCAAGGTTCGGTTTCAGCCCGTCGGTCAGACGCTTCCCGGCGCGCCAGATCGCACCGCAGACCGCCATGCAGGTTGGGTCGAGATCCGGCTTCTGGCTTCGCCATTGGCAAAGGATCCTATTGAGCGACGCCCCTTGAGTCATAGGTACCTCCACATCGTTTAACTTGACATCAAACAATTTGACGCCAAGTGAGTAAGTGCGCATGTTACCACACGAGGCAACACCATGGCTAACCTGTTTGCGTCTTCAATCGGTGAAACTCTCAAGCCTCTGGCAAGTCTTGCGGGCGCCGGTGCCTGTCTGGGACTTTCCACGACGATGGCAAAAATCGCCGACTCGGCCGGGATCACGGGCCTGCCGTTTCTTGCCTGGTCGGTTCTCGGAGCTGCGCTGATCCTTTTTTTGGTGTCGTACCTTCGCGGTGACTTGCCACCCGTAACGCGGCGGACGGCGGAGTATTTTTGCGTGTCAGCTTTTGTCACGGTGGCTGCATCGAACCTTATTTTCTTTCTTGCTGTCCCACGTGTCGGAGTCAGTTTCGTGTCACTAGCGATCACGCTGCCGCCGCTTCTTACCTATCTCGGTGCGTTGATCTTGGGGATGGAGAAATTCATGCTCATGCGCGCGGCCGGGGTTTGCGCTGCATTGATTGGCGCCGCAGTCCTCGCAGTGGAAAAGCTCGGCGCCCCAGATGCCGACATCTTCTGGATTTGCCTCGCGCTGACCGGTCCGCTACTGCTGGCGATCGGCAATCTATACCGGACCGCGCGATGGCCGAAGGGCGTGACTGCCGAAGCGCTCGCTCCTGGTATGCTAGGCGTCGCTGCGGCCATGTTGTTCGCGTTCGCTTTGGTGCCAGATTTCGACGTTCGGGTGCCGCTCGACACCGCTGGACCTGCATTGTTGATCGCGGGCCAATCGCTCGTGTTCTCTGCACAATTCTTGCTGCTCTTCGTGTTGCAGAAGTCCGGCGGACCGGTCCTGCTCAGCCTGCTCGGTGCGGTTGGTGCGGTTGTGGCGGTTCCTTTCGCTGTCTTTTTTCTCGGAGAAACGCCCCCACAAGGGTTGGCAGTTGGCGCGGGGCTTATTGCGCTCGGGATCGCACTTGTCGCTACAGGCAAGGCCAAAGCGGATCGGCGCGAAGTGCGAAGCCGGGCCGAGCTCTCAACTTCGTAATGTCGCAGCCCCACAAGCGAGCCTGCGTGTGGTCGCCACTCGGAATCCTCGACCAAAGCCTCTCGACGGGGAATTTCCGGACGTCGTTCCGGTAGCGGAATAGGCTGTTTCAGTGTGACCAGTTTCGGCGACGTCACAGGCGGTTATTTACGAAACAGTCGCGCTGAGGGGGGAGTTCCGCTCTTTCCGAGCGCGATCGGACGAGGTTGAGGCCGTATGCGAAGATCCGACGAATTGTCGCGTGTCGTTGCTTAAAGGTCACTCGTTGCAAAGCTTTTCCGCCGAAACGAGGACAATAACATGAGAACTTCCTTCCTGGCATTGATTGCCGTAGCTGGCGTCACCTTGACTGGACCCACATTTGCCCAAGGCGCTTTCTCCAACACGGAGGTTGCCGAAGATCGCAACGAAGATCTGCGGGACGACATCGAAGAGGATTTCGATCGTGACCTGGACCGCTTCGGAAATGAAGGCCGGCAATTGGGATTTGACGGCTCTCTTTCGCTGCGTGCGACGGCAACGGACGGAAACACCGAGAACAGTGATGTGGGTCTCGGCGCCAATCTTGGTTACTTCGATGGCCGCAACGGTTACGAGCTACAGCTGAATTACACCTACAGCGAAGATGATGGCGACACGACCGAAGAGAGTCTTTTCTACGACCTCGAATACAATCGTACCTTCACGGACCGCGCTTACGGCTTTGCGAAAGTACAGGGGACGGTCGACGAGTTCTCGGCATACGAAAGTGATACGTTCCTAGGTTTCGGACTTGGCTACCGGGTCATCGACACGGGCCGTACGCAATGGTCGCTTCAGGCAGGCCCCGGGTATCGCGTTGCAACGCTGGACAGCGCTCTCGACGCGGACTTCGAGGAGGAGGCGCTCAGCGCATCGTCGAACTTCACCTACAACATTAACGAAACAACCTTCCTGACCAACGACACCGATATCATCAGTTCAGAATCGGACACCGTGGTGATCAACGAGATCGGTGTCAACGTTGCGATGAGCAATCGCCTTGCTCTCAGAACGAGCCTTGCCACGGAGTACCATTCTGACCCGCAGCCAGGTTTCGAGGACACGGACAATACGCTTGGCGTTTCGCTGGTCTATAGTTTGAACTAAGGCCTGTAGCCCAATTTAGGTGAGCCGTTCGGCTCACCTGTTTCTGGGACCGCCCGCAATAGATATCTGAGCGTCGGTGGCGTGCGATCAGACGTCACCGTCTTGCCAGTAGTCCCCGGCGGGGCGTTCGCGTCAATACATCGGCGTCATGCCCCTGAGCGACCGGAACTGTGTTGCGAAGTGGAAAGCCGAGCCGAAGCCAAGAAGCCCGTCAACCTCCTTCACAGACTTCTCTGAATTATTAAGCAGATCGCAAGCCCAGCAGGTTCACATCCTGATTAAGATGGTCTTCAAAGACATCCCGATTTCTCGGCGGAAAAGCTGTTGTAGGTGAAGTAGCTCAGCCAAGCCTTGCGCGCCATCTCTTCTGGATTGAGCGGCATGGTGCAGTGTTCCATGAGGCTTGGCCGAACGCTGTCAAGAAAGTCAAATCTCAAATGAAACCGTGGACTACGCGGCACAGCTTTTGTCGGAGCATTCCGTGAAAATTACCAGCTATTCGGCGCACAGACGTCGAAGAATAGGAAGCTTGAGCCAACGTAGAGGCATGACACTCGGTATTCACGGAAGTGGACGCGCCTCGATCATGGGTTGAGTCGATATTGCACAAAATTGGAGCAAGAACAAAGGAAGAAGCGGCCATTTCTGTCATTGCAGTAGATGGGCCCGCGATATACGCCTCGACCGGTGCCAGCGCTCCAGTGCGAGAAGAACCGTCAGACCGAGCAACGTCGCCGGCATCACTAGGCTGCCCTCGAAAAAGAATAGCTGAGCACTCACCGCGCCGGTTGCAACGATTGCAAGGATTGCTATTCCGAGCCAGATCGTGTGTGGCACGACGAGAAAAAAGGCACCGAGAAACTCGAGCGCGGCCACCGCGCGTGGGATCCAGGACTGATCGCCGAGCGTCGCAAACATCACCATCATCAACGGCAGGTAAAAGAGCTTTGCCAAGCCTGCGACCACGAAGGCGAGTGCCAAAAATAGTCTTAATGTGCCGGTGAACGTGCGACGCAAGTCGCCAACGTCTGAGTTGCTATGGTCCAACTTCATGATGCGTCCTCCGTCACGATGCGCAGATACCTCTTTCCAATCCGAGATTGACATTTCCTCGACACGATTCCAGCCGACCACCGGAAACACCGCGTTGCGCAATTGAAACGGAGGGGGGCCCACCCAGAGCTCCAGTGTCGGTGAGGGGTCTCGGACTGAGACGCGAACTCCTGGTTGACGTTCAGTGGCGGCTTCGAGCCGCTTTCACCGATGCTGCAGGCACGGGGAATGACAGCTTCGGCGCCGCACGACTGTCGTAGCTTGGCGCTTCTTGTTTGGCCGGCATTCCATTTTCCATAATGCCCCAATCCAAAGCCCCGTATTCTGAACGGTACCGGAAGCAATATCTGAAGCGCATTCGGTTCGATCAGCAAGATCGGACGGGCAACCAGCAGGAGCTTCCGATGACCCTACCGAGCGGCGAACTGACCCCCGACAACTGCGTGTTCCTGATGATCGACCACCAGGTCGGTCTTATGCAGTTCCTGAACTCCACTGACCCGATGCAGATGAAGAACAACATCCTCGGTCATGCCAAGACCGCCAAGGCGTTCGGGATCCCGGTAATCATGGGGACGAGTTGGCCGGACGGTCCTAACGGCCCGACGATGCCGGAGCTGAAGGCACTCTTTCCGGACGTCGATGTCATCGACCGGCCCTTCGTCAACTTCTGGAACGATGCGGCCTCGAAGGCGGCGGTCGAGGCCACAGGGCGCAAGAAGCTGGTCATCTCGGGCCTGGCCACCGAGGTCTGCGCCGCGTTTCCCGCGCTGGCAGCACTGCGGGAGGGCTACGAGGTCCACGTCGTCATGGATGCCAGCACCGATTTCAATCCGTTCATCACGCAGGTGACGATGCAGCGCCTCGCCTCGGCCGGCGCGATCGTGACCACCTGGGTGGCCGTTCTGGCCGAGCTGTCGGCGAACACGCAGGAGAACGGCCAGTTCATCGGCCAGTATCTCAGCGAACACATGGGCCAGTATTACGCCGCGATGAACAATTACCTCGGCGTGGCCGCGAATGCCGAGACGGTTCGCACGAATGTCGGCCTGAACGGCCAGCCGCCGATCCCGCTGGCCGGATTGTGATGGGGTCTAGGCGACTCCGCGCAGGTATCGGGATTCGTCTCTTCGGATCGGCTCCGGAATGAACGTGCGTCCGATGGATCGCGGTCAGCTTGCCTTCGCCTGGACCGTGATCGGCAGCGTGCTCCTTTTAGCATCTGTCCTGCAACCGCTCGTGTCGGCGCGACTCGCTGACATTCCGCCGGACGATCTGCTCGCCCCGATGCGGGAGATCGGAGGTGGCGAGCCGCTGCCGCCGGAAGTGACCGCTCTCTTCGCGGGCATGTTCGCTAACATCCGCTTCTCGCTCGCCTTCGCGGCGCTGAAGCTGGTGGCGGGTGCGTCGATCCTCTTCGCGGCCCGAAACCTTCCGGCACGATGGGCACGTGGTGTTCTCACGGTGGCTGCTGGTCTGGGCATCGCCGCTTTCGCCGGGATCGGAATCTTCTTCTGCTACTCGGCCGTGATCATCGCTGGCGCGATGTCGATCCCGCTGGCGGTGGCCCTGATGATGGCGTTCTTCGGATTGGTGGCCGCGGCGCTGCCGATCCGATGGCTCTGGCGCAACTTTCAGGGCCTTCGATATCTTGGCTGATCGACCTACGCCATATCTTGGCGTTCGAGAGCGGCAACTACGTGCGCATCCGCCTCCATCCGCACCCGGAACGCCGACAGGTGCGAATAATCGCCAGGCGTGAGCGGCGTGCCGTCGATCCAGCGCACGAGGATATAGAGATAGGGATCGGCTATGCTGCGCCGGTCCAGATACCAGCCGCTGCCGCTTTCCATCAGGCGCGTGTCGAGCCGCCGAAAATGTGCGTTGAGCTTGACATAAGTCACCTCGCGGACCTCGATCATGGCCGCGTCGCTCTTGGCGGTCCGCTGGGGGGCGAAATGGCCGCCGAAATCGGCATGGACCTCCGACGTCATGTAGGACAGCGCCTCGATCCGTCGCGCGCGGTCCAGTGGGTCGGTCTCGTGCAACGGACCGCCCGGCACCGAGTCCGCAATATAGGAAAGAATCGCCGCGGCCTCGGTCAGGATCTGGCCCGGCTTCAGTTCCAGCGCGGGAACCTGGCCCTTCGGATTGATCGCCAGATAGTCGGGCTTGCGATGCTCGCCGCGCTCCAGATTGACGATTTCGACCGGCAAGCCCGCCCAGAGCGTCGCGATGTTCGGTGCCAGCGCGCAGGTCCCTGGCATAGTGAAAAGGCGCATGGGGCGCTCCTACTCCTGGGGTCCGGGGTCAGTTCGGGTCTTCGCCCCGTGAAACGGCGCCGTGTCGGTGTAGACGCGCC
Source organism: Roseivivax jejudonensis (assembly GCF_900172265.1). Taxonomy (GTDB): domain Bacteria; phylum Pseudomonadota; class Alphaproteobacteria; order Rhodobacterales; family Rhodobacteraceae; genus Roseivivax; species Roseivivax jejudonensis. The sequence goes on from NZ_FWFK01000008.1 coordinate 48,871, forward strand.
AGTCCCGAATGCGCTCGCCGTCGAACCGGTAGATGTCGGTGCAAGGGATGACGATATCCGCCCCGTCACTCAGCCTGCGGAAATTCGACATGACCTCGATGATAACGATGCCGTCCCGCTCGATCATCATCTCGGGCGCATGGCCCGTCCATTCGACCAGGCGTCGCTGCCACTCCATGTAGCGGCGGATACCTGCGATGCCTTCGAACGAGCCGCGGCCGGAGACGTGATAGGCCGCATCGTCGGTGAAGAAATCGGCTGCTGCGCCCCAATCCCCTGTGCCGACATGCCGTTCCATCTCGGCGACGCGGACGATCAGGGGACCTTCTTCGATCAGTGCCATTCCAGTCCTTTCCCGACCAACCGCCCGACCGGCTCAAGCCTTCGAAATCAGGATCTCTTTACCATCATAGGACCGGTCGGACACCAGAGACACCAGAAATCCCGCGACGCTCGCGCGCGAGACGGTGGTGGGCTGCGGTTCCTCGCCGGGCTCGGTCATCCGCCGCAGGCCCCGGCCCTCGCGCCCGTCGGTCAACTCCGCCGGACGCACGATGACCCAGTCCGGCAAGCCGGAGGAGCGAATGACCGCCTCCTGCGCGGTTCGATCGCGCAGGATGTGCCGCTGCAGTATCGGCGCGATCAGCGTTCGGAACGGCCAGCGGAGTCGCCCACCCCGATGCTGGTTGTCGCGATCAGCCTCGGAGTGCCGGCCTCCTGCATCGCGGCGACCGCGTTGCGGGTGCCGCTCTCGCAGATATCGGTGTCTTGCAGGATGGTCCGGCGGTTCACCGGCGCGCCGAAGGTTAGGATGACGACGTCCTGGCCAGTCATCGCGTCCGCGACGTCGCTTGCCTTCGTCACGTCGCCCGTGAACGGGGTCAATCCCGGTCGCGGCGCGAGGCGGTCCGGTGACCGTGCGAAGGCCGTCACCGCATGACCGGCGGCGAGCGCCGCGTCCACGGTGAGGCGACCGACCTTGCCAGTGGCGCCGAAGACAAGAACCTTCACTGGCGCGCTCCGGGCCGAGCGCTCATCTCTGCGATCCCTTCCTCTCGTCCATAAACCGGTCGAACTCGTCGCGATCCCGCGCCTCGCGCAGACGCGCACGGTAAGCGTCGAAGGCCTTCGCCTCTTCGTCGAGCCGGGCCAACGTCTCGTCGCGATACGCGTCGAACGCCGAATTGCCGCGTCTTTTGGTCTCCTCGTGTCGCCCGAAGGCGCAGGGCCCCATTCCGAACGGGCCGCGCATCATGCGCCACGGCATCGGCATCGACCACATCGGGCCTCTTCCACGACCGAGGATCGTCCAGGCGAAGACCGCCATCGGGACGGTTATTGTCAGCATCAGGAACGCGGCGAACAGAAACGCGGGAAAGAAAGTAAATTCCATCATGTCCATCTCCTTTGTTGCGACGAAGATGGAGACCGGCCATGATTTCAAAATGGGCAACCACAAAATGGGGCGTTGATGGAATTGGAATGCTGTTCCAGACGATCTCCGACGCTCGGCTGCTGATCGCCGTCGCCGAGGCGCCCAGCTTCGCGCAGGCCGGCCGGCGGCTCGGCATGCCGCCCGCGACGGTGACGCGGCGGATCGCGGCGATGGAGGATCATTCCCGCGTCAAGCTCTTCGAACGCTCGACCCGCGCGGTCCGACCGACCGAGGCAGGGCTGGTCCTGCTCGACCATGCGCGCCGCCTCGTCGCCGAGGCCGACAGCGCTGAGATGTCGATGGAGACCCTGCGCGACACCCCACGCGGCTGGATTCGCATCTCCGCGCCGGTCATGCTGGGCGAGACGCTTCTCGGTCCGATCATCGGCGCGTTCCTGTCGGACCATCCGGAATGTGACGTGTTCCTCGACCTGTCGAATGCGCCCGTCGATCTGGTGGCCGAGGGGTTCGACGTGGCTGTCCGCGTCGGGCCGGTCGGCGAAGGCGACCTGGTCGCCCGCAAGCTCGGCACCGCAGGCGCGGCGCTCTATCGTAACGCCAGGTCCAAAGCCGACCCGCTCGCCGCGATCTCCGAACTGGAGGGACTGCCTTGCGGTCTGCTACGCAGCGCCGAGACCCGAAAGAACAGCCTGACGATCGCCGATCCAGACGGCCAGCTCCATCACGTCAGCGTCAAGCCGAGGCTCATCGGGATCAACGCCCAGGCCATGCTCGACATTGCCCTGGCAACCGATCTCGTCGTCGTCCTGCCCCGGATGGTCGCCTATCCGGCGGTGACCCGCGGGACGCTGCGCTGCGAGCTGCGCGATTGCACCGCGCAGCTTTCCGATGTGTCCCTCGTCTTTCCCTCGAAACGTCTCATGCGCCCGATCGTGCGGCAACTCGTCGATCATCTGGCTGCCAACCTGCCGCCGCTACTGAAAAAGTACGAGTATCCAGAGACGTGAGAGGCGCGGATTGCGAGGTGCCCGCCTCGGCGTCTCAAACCTATGTCAAGATCAAGCGGACCTTCGTGACCCCTGCGGCGAAAGCCCACTCCGTCCGCGCTGCAGTCGTTCGGCTCAAAAATTCCATGGTCAATATTGACCAGGCATTTCGGTATCCGCATCCAACGCGCAACGCCGCGCACGACTTGCGTTTCGTGCCATTGTGGAGGTGGTATCGCGCGATCTGGTATTGCTTTCCTCGAAACACGACGACGATCGTGATGTGCTACCCCGCGGTGCAAATCGTTTCTATCTCTTCAGCTTGCCGGTCATAACAGCGTGCTGGAAAGCGGAGCCGGTTACCTCGTGACCATGACCTAGGTGAAGAAGTGTAGGTCGCTTTCTGCGGACACGTTCGATGCTCTTGGCCAGCTGCAGTTCGTCTTGGATGAAATAGGGGAGGTCGACAGTGTCGTGACGGGCATAGCCGCCGCGCAGCAGATCCCCGACGAAAACTGTCCCATCAGCGAGTTCGACACACAGATGTCCTTTCGTGTGGCCGGGCGTGTGGAAGATCCGCAGGGGATAGTTGTCACGACCAAGCGTTATTGTCCGATCTTCGAAAAGTGTCACGTCTGGCCGGAAGCCCGGGAAGGTCCGCGGCATGAAGCCTTTTAGTAGGTGCGCCATCGTGCCGAGAGGCCGGTCAAACTCGCTCCGCCCCCGACGCAAGGAGGAAATCTCGAAGTCGTGCGCAATGACCTGCGCTCCCCAAGACCTTTGCAGGCGCCTGGCGTTTCCAGCGTGATCCGAGTGCGAATGAGTCAATATTACGTGCTCGAGATTGTCCTTTGTCACGCCGTGCCGTTCCAGAAGACTTCGCAGTCGGCCAAAAGCAAAGTCTGCGCCCGTATCGATCAGCGCGAAGCTCTCGCCCGATCTCACAAGAAACGCGTTGGACACGAAAAGATCCAGGCGGATGATGAGAACCGGTGATTTGCGACGAGGGTCGCCGGTTCGAGAGGGATCGGTTGTCGTTAAAGGCGCATCGTCGGTCTGGATCATGGTTCTCACCGCAAGACGTTGCTGACATGAAAAATTCAGCAAACCGAATCATCGATCGGCTGGAAGAAGACGGACATGCTGTCCACGCGCTTGAATAATCTTGCACGAACGCCGCTCGTCGGCAGTGCCCTCCAGGGGAATGATGTGTTTCATTTTTGGCGCTTTTGATGCTCTTTTCGGACAAATGCCTCTGGCAAAGTGGGAAGCCAAGGCCTTGATATGCAGCGTCGCGTCGCCATCCAGGTCAGCTTGCCCGAAAGATTAAGATACGGGCGGGGCTGTTCCGCATATGCAGTGGTACATCCGCATACGTGCTCGTTCGTCGAAAGCGCGACAGTTTGCCGGAGCAAGGCGGAGCTTGGTGTCGTTCTCGCGGTCGGCGGGCGCCCCTCCTCGCGGCGGTGACGTCTCGGGCTGCCCCATCCGATTGGTCGTAGAGTGCATCAGAGCAGCGACGTTTCGCGTATACTTCAAACAATCAAATTATCGCGCAAATACTGGCGATGTCGCGGCTGATGGCCGCCTATTGTCTTGAGTGCTCTTGGACGGCGGGATGGTTCATTCTGCGTTTGTCGCAGGAGAAATGTGTAAGGCGGCCGTCTCCTTGACCGTCCGCATGGCGAAGACGGTCTCCGTCGCGGAGACGGCCGCCTGCGGCTTAATGACGTTCGTTAGGAACTCTTGGAGCGCCGCCATGTCGCCAACGCGCAGCTTGGCTAGATAGGAGTGCGGCCCGCTGATGTGATGAAGCTCCTGCACCTCAGCATGCGCTGCAATTGCTCTGACTGCCTTGTCCTCTCCCTCATGGCTCATGTCGATAAGGACGAAAACGCACAAACCGGCGCCCACGCGGCGGGGATCGAGTTCCGCCCGCCAGCCGAGGATCGACCCGTTGGCGACGAGGCGACGCACCCGGTCGTTGGCCGTAGACGCTGGGAGCTTGAGACGCTGCGCGAGGTCGGATGCGGAGAGGCGTCCTTCCACTTGGATGATTTCGCAAATCTTGCGGTCGATGTCTTTCATGATCGAATAGAGTGCGGATTTCTCCCGACTTTGTCAATAATCATCCGATTTCTGCTTGATTTATCGGATGTTTTCCGGATGATAACCGCGAAAATGGGAGACTTTCGGTATGCCGGCCTTCGACGCTCTTCTCACCTTCACGGTTGCCAGCGTCGTGCTTTTGGCCGTCCCAGGACCAACCATCGCGCTGGTCATTGCTCGCTCTTTGTCGGAAGGGCGTCGTGTTGCCTTGCCGCTTGTCGCGGGCGTCGGGCTTGGAGACCTTGTTGCGGCTTCGGTCGCCCTCGCAGGCGCAGGGGCGCTGCTGTCAGCATCGGCGACCGCGTTCACAGTTGTGAAACTCGTCGGCGCAATCTACCTCATTTGGGTCGGTATCCGCTTGTTCCGGTCTGAGCCGACCTCGCCGAAGGACCTTAGCGGCGATTTCGCTGGAACAGGAGCCGCTGCATTTCGCGACGGCTTCCTGGTCACAGTTTTCAATCCCAAGGGCATCTTGTTTTTCGTCGCATTCGTCCCGCAGTTCGTCGATCCTGCGGCAAGCTATTTGGCTCAGGCCGCTGTATTTGTCCTTCTTTTCTCTAGTCTTGGCGTCATCAACGGTGCTGTATATGCTATGGCGGCCAGCAGGATGCGGCTCGTCCTGCGCTCGAAAGTAGCGATGCGCTGGGTGAACCGAGCAGGAGGCACCGTGATCTTGGGCGCAGGGGTGGCCGCGCTTTTCGCCCGCAGATCTGGCGCCTAACCACCGTTGTGGCGGCTCAAGAGATCTCATGCGCTTCAACACGCATCACCGACGCGCCTCTGGCCCGCCATCGAGCTCGCACAGGACGCCATGCCCCGACCATACTATCCCGATTACATTGTTTCGCAGATTCTCCTCGGGGCGGCACCTGCTGCGAGTTTCCCGGATGGTTGGGCGGTTTCGCATCGCGAACCGTTTGCTTGCGCCCTGATCGACTGCCTTGGAACGCTTGGCGTTGAACCGCTCGACCTGCAGATGGTTGACATCACCGTGACCTGCCCAAGGGCCGGTCGTGGTGGCTTCTCTTTGCAATGGCTGCCCCGAAAAAAGCTGAGCCTCGACGCCATGGTAGCTGCACAGGCGAGCGCCCAGATCACGGGTTGGGCCACGAGCGGTCGACTGGGTATCGGTCGGGAAAGTATCGGAGAGGCAACAGCCCTCAGGTTCATCAATACATCCCGAAACGCCGCCGAGTTGCTCGGGGCGTGGACGATGTCCGCGCTTGTGCCTGTCGTGCGCTCTCATCGGATGGACACGCGTCATATTCAGGCCGAACTGCGAGACGTTTTCGGTGATGAAGCAACTCGGCAGCCGTTCAGTGTTCCGGTCGATGACCGTTCGCACATGGGATACCTGCCGATCGAAGCGATGGCGATTGCAGAGAACCTCTCCGGGCTCGAGCGGCATGACAGTGAAAGCCTCTGGTCTGGCTTTGCGACATACGCCTTGCCGACCCGCACAATCCTCCGGGCGCTCGAACCATTCGAGTTCGACGACGCGACCGAAATCCAGACGCTCGACTTTATTGCCGGAAGCATTGCCAGCACTCTGGCGCAGTATCGCCCCGTCCGTATCCACTGGGTCACGCACCAGCACGCTCCGAGCTTGCAGGCCCTTATCGACCGCCGGCGCGTTGAGATCACGCACGCGCGCGAGAAGGAGCGCGCGAAGAGGCAGGTCGACCTTGAAGCTGGCCGCGCGGCAAGCGCAGAGACGCTACTGCAGCGTCGCTTCCGCAGGCTGCCAGCGCACCAGAAGGAGGGCATCGAGCCCGGTTCCGGAAACTTCGATGCTCTACAAGACGAGAAGCTGCTCGAGGAGGCGCGGTTTCGGTCCAACGAGGCCATTGGCGTGCAGTATGGTGTTTCGGCGAGCCGGGTCGCCACGCGGCTGAAAGTGCTGCATGCTCGGGAGCGGGCGAAGAACAAGCCAAAGGATGGAACGCCAGCCCGAAGTGTGCGCCGTCCCGTTCCACCGGTTGCAAGCCATCTCGATCGTGTCGCGCACTTCCAGAACCTACCTCACGCAGAGGTCTTGCGCTTGTCGCGGTCGAAGTCACGAAAAGCGCTTATTCAGGAGTTCGGACTTACTCCCGCGCAGGCCAGTCGACGGATCCGACAAGCAATCGAATGGGAAAAGCGATATTCCTAAAGCTCAAGAAGATGTCGCCGACTGTCGACGACATCTTTGCGCTTCGTAAACTTGAAAATATCTGAAGAACGTGTTGGCCGGCTCAAACGCGTTGTTCTGACAAATTAGATTTTGGAGATACAACCTTCGAGAGGTAAGAAGCTCCGACCCAAATGTAACGGTCTCCTCACAAGAAGTGGTGGCGGGCTCTTGCATCAATGTCTGATGTGACGGCGGACCACTAATACCACAGCTCGTCGGGAAATGGCTTTCCAAAACGTTTCTGGAAGCGCTATCAGCGGTTTGGGGCGGTCATCTGGGTTCATTGCATAATACGCCCATGCAGCCGTTGTTGGATATCAGCAGCAGGATGTTGTGATGACGTAGTCTCTCACCAGTGTCCGAAGCAGAGTGTCAGCGACGATCCTGCGGTATGTGCCGGTTCATTCGGAAGTTTAAGGAACACGGCAGTTTTTCCAACGACAAGATTGCCGGATGCTGAGCCACATCGAACGGCATACGTGTCTTCAGGGAGTTGAATTACGTCGGCGGGCCATTGCAGCCGTAGACACCCGTTGGTGACCTTCTCCAGAACGATTGTTTCGACCATCCAAGACGCTCCGAGGAGCTTCGATGCACACCGGACGTCCCCACGAGCAACTTGCGCGCGTATCGACGTGCTCGACACGCGGCTGCCGAGCGAAGAAACATTGCGCACAACCTCTACATCGACACCGTATACTGATCCCCAATTCTTGAGCCAGTCTGCATCACCGGCGCGGCGCGCGCCGAAGCGGAAATCAGAGCCGAGCACAACGCCGGACACGCCGAGCCTTTGACGCAGAATGGCGTTGGCAAATTCGGCTGGCGTCTGCGCGGCAAATCTCGCATCGAATACCGGCTGGTAGACGTAATCGAGACCAGCACTGGAGAACGCCATCAATTTGCTTCGAGGGCAATGCAACCTGAATCCGGGCTCCTCTGGCGCAAAGTACTGCCTTGGATGCGGCTCGCAGGCCATCACGCCGACGGGGCGATCTCCTGCAAGACGCCGTGCGGCGGCAATCAGGCTGCGATGCCCAAGATGAAGTCCGTCGAAATTGCCGAGAAGCAATACGCCGCCACGCAGATGACGCGGAACCGGGCGGGCATCATCGAGTACGGTCAACGCGTCAACGCCTCGTCGGGAAAGACGGCAGGGGGGCAAGGCCGTCACGCGGCGCGTCCGAGTTCACGATAGCCGCCGCCGTAGTAGAGCAGGGGGTCGCCGTCGCTGGAGTCCCACGTCACGATCTCACCGAGCAGGATCACGTGGTCGCCACCGTCGATCAACGCGTGAGGTCTGCAATCGAAGCGTGCAAGACATCCACCGAGAACCGGAGCACCCATGGCATTGCTTGCGTATTCGAGGCCGGCAAACTTGTCGGAGGATGGGCGGCAGAAGCGATCCGCCAGCGGGCGCTGCCTATGCTCCAGAACATGCACTGAGAACGCAGAGCAAGATTCGAATGCTTTGCGGGACGGAGCGTTCCTCATGAGGCTCCAGAGCAGGAGGGCGGGATCGAGAGAGACCGAGGCGAGAGAGTTGATCGTGACACCCCACGGGTTACCAGCCGCGTCCCGGCAGGTCACTACTGCGACACCGGTGGTGAATTGTCCGAAACATTTGCGAAGAGACCGCAATTCATCGGGTCGTTCTGCCATCATTATTCCTTTCGTTCTCGCTTGTCCGAAACTCAGAACCGGCGGGTGAAGCCGACGAGCAACTGGACTTCTTCCATGAATATTTCCGTATCGTTGCCCGCGGCGCTGAAGGCGTTGCCGTCTCCCGGATCGGTCTGGCTGGTTTCGGGCGCCCAGCTTGCGGCGAAAGAGAATTCCCGGTCGGGTGTTCCGTCGGGCCGCCAGCTGAAACCGGCCGAGACCACGTGCTCGGTAATTGTGGGCGCCAGTGCATTGGCAAAGCTGTTCTCGTCTGGGATCTGTGAGGGGGAGTAATTGTAGCCGCCCCGAACCGTGAACTTTTCTGAAAGGTCGTGTTCAAGGCCGAGGGCAATTGCCCATTGGTCCTCCCATCCGAACCCTCCATCGACAGTCTGGCCGCCGAGGATCTCGGTGTCCTCGTAGAATGTATAGCTGACGTCTGCAGCCACGCGCGTTGTTGGTGTGAACGCGTAGGCCATGCCGACACCAAGTTGCGCGGGCACGTCGATGGGGCCGGAGAGCAGGTCGTCGTATTTACCGTGTTCCTGGAACCAGATCGGCGAGGCGGCGTAGGCGCCGAGGCTGACGGGGCCTTCCTGGTACATCAACCCCGCGCGGAGGCCGATGCCCATGACGGTGGAGCCTTCGCCGGCATTCTCCGGCGCGGTGAACGCCTTCGTGATGAAGTCGGTGTCGAGGTATTGCGTGCCCACGACCAGAGACGCTCCGAATGACAGCGTCTCTGTTGCACGATAGGCCAGCGAGGCGTTGAGCGTACCGACCAGGATCATCGCCTCGGTGTCAAAATTGCCGGCGGCGCCCGGGGCGGAACGGGAGACCTTGTAGTCGGTCACGCCGCCACCCCAGTCGCTGCCGGAAAGCCCGAACGTCAGGTTCGGCGTGATCCGGCGCGATAGAGCGATGGTGCCGCGCGGGTAGACATCGCCGCGGCTCTCGACCTCATCTCCCGGAGCGAGGCCGGGATTGGTGAGCGGGCCGGTACCACCTGTAAAGCCGCGCCGAGGCAGATAGAGCCCGCCGCCGATGCTGTAGCCCGGCCGCGAAAACGCCAGCGACGCGGGGTTGCGCAGCGCGTCCTCGGGGCCTGACGCGGTGGCGATGGATGCGCCGCCCATGCCGCAGCTTGCGACGCCGTAGCAGTAGTAGAAGAGCCCGTTTTCGGCCCGCGCCGTGGCAGGCAAAAAGGTCAGCGCAGCACATGCGCCAGCAAGTACGAAACGAATTGTCATGTAAATCCTCCCTTGGATTGGCGGATGCCGAGCAGCCTGCTCCCGCCCGGCACGCCTGTTGTTCAGGCGACGCCGCGGGCAGCGCCGGCCGGTGCCAGAAACGGCAGCGCCGCCTCGATCACCGCAGGACCACTCTCAAAGGAAAGTGCGTGACCCGCGTCCGGTAGGCGCGTTATTTTTGCGTCTTTAAGCGCTCCGGCGAAAAGATCCGCATAAGTGATCGGGATCAGCCGGTCCTCGTTGCCCCAGATGAGATGGACGGGCGCGGTGACCCGATGCAGCCGGCTCTCGAGTCCCTTTTCGGGAAGCGGCCAAAGGAACTTGCCAGTGACGCCGATGGACCAGACAAGAGCGGCAGTCTGATCGGCGGCCACATCGGGGTCGTCCGGCGGCGTGAAGATCGCCTTCGCCGCAGGACCAGCCGGATCGGCAAAGAGCATCGCAGGCATTGCCTCAGGCGGAGCGGCGATCCAATTGGCGATGGGGATGTCCTCTCGCCAGATTCCAACAGGGGCGAGAAGTGCCAGACGAGAGAACAGGTCCGGGAAATTTGCCGCGAGCTCGAGCGACAGCATGCCGCCGAAGCTCTCGCCCATCACCGGCGCACCCGCGAGGTCCATGGCGCGGATCGCCTCCTCGTAGATCAACACGAGGTCCCAGAGCGAGCCGATTTTGTGGATCTCCCTGGGCCGCTCCGGGTCGGTGCCCGGGAAATGCGGCGCATGGATGCGGAAGTGCTTGGACAATTCAGCGAGGAACGGTGAATGTCCGAGCCCGGCGGCGGGATGCAGATAGATCAGGTCGGGACCGCGCCCCAGGCTGCGGAAGGTAACCTCGACCTTGTCGTTCCAGACGCTTACTGTGCGCGTGTCGGTGTCGGCAGGGAAATCCATCAGACGGCCTCCTTCATCGGTGTGTTGGTCTCGGGGCGGGCGGCGCCGCCGAGCGCTTCGGGCCACCAGTGGTGATCGTGCCCCTCCCAGAGATCGCGAAGTTTCGGCATCACGCGGTCGGCGAAGAGGTCGATGTTGGCCTCGGCCAGGTCGCGAGGCATCGAGCCGAAATGCAGCATCGCGTGAAGGTTACCGATGCGGAACTCGGACAGGGTTTCGCGGAGCTGCTGCGCCACGGTCTCGGGCGAGCCGGCGATGAGCGCGCCCGAGTCCACCAGATCGCGGTAGGTTGCGGTTTTCATCTGCGCGTAGGCGCCGAAATCCTTTGGATCCCGGAATATGAATTCGAGGCCGCGAATATCGATGCCACCCGGCAGGGCGAGCTGATTCATCGGGATCGCGCCGAGCGCCTTGCGCGCGAAGTATTCGGCGTGCGGCGCATAGAGCCGTTCGGCCTCGGCATCGGTCTCAGCGACCGCGATCATCTGCATGAAACCCATCTGGTACGGGTTCGTTTCGACTCCCATCTCGGCGGCGATGTCGTAGAACCTGTTGAATATGCGTGGCCCTGTGGCCTTGGTTCCGAACCAACTGAAATAGTTGAACCCGAAGCCGCGGGAGAGCACGAATTTCATTGTGTTGGGGTTGCCGATCCCGGTGATCCAGACGGGTGGCTGGCTCTGCAGCGGGCGCGGCCAGATGTTGACGCAACCATGCTGGGAGAAGCGGCCGTTGAAGGCGAAAGGTTCGGGGTCGGTCCAGGCGCGCAGAACCAATTCGAGGTTCTCGTCGAAGCGTGCGCGGACCTCGGCTGGCGGCACGCCGTTGTTCATGCTGGCGTCGTAGGCGAGGCCGACCGGGAATCCGGCCACGAGTCGCCCGCCCGAAATGCAATCGATCATCGCCATCTCTTCGGCAACGCGCAGCGGCTCGCGCGCTTTGCCCAACGAGCGGCCGAGCGGATGAATGGCGGTGGCGAGGCCCTCGGTGTCTGTCGCGTGGGCGAGCGCCGAGCAGATCAGCGACGGGTTCGGCAACATGTCGTAGGCGCTCTGGCTGTGTTCGGTTACGGCAAGCCCGTCGAAACCCCGCCGTGCGGCGTGCATGTATTGACCGAGTGCATCGCGATACGCTGAGCGGACCTCTTGCGGATCGACGAGCGCATAGGGCGTGTCCACGGCGGCGCCGTGATGCGCTTCAAAGTCGGACGCGAAGCGGCGGTAGGGAATGAGCTGGAAATAGTTGATCTTCATGCGGTCCTCCCGGTCCTCCATGTGATGGACACGAGAGAAGCATGATCACCGCCTGACCGGTTTACGATACGTGCCCGAGTGCGGGCTCAGGACAAAGACAATGCGTTCCAGGTCAATTCTCGAGGGCGGTAAGCTCCGCGATCCCGGCACTATCGCGTGGGCTTACGCCGAAGCGCGCCTTGAATGCCCGCGAGAAATGCGATGCCGAGGCAAAGCCAACACTACGCGCGATGTGTCCGATCGGCTGATCCGGCGCCGCGCGAATGAGATCGCGGGCGCGGTCGAGACGGGCTTCGCGGATTGCGCTTCCGGGTGTGCTGCCCACCTCGGCAAAAAGCGCGTGCAAGTATCGCTGCGAGATTCCGAGGCTGCTTGCGAGTTTCGCCGGAGCGAAGCGAGGGTCTCCGAGCTCGGCGGCGATGCGGTCCCTGGCGCGGATCATCTGGGCGCGTTTTGCGGAGCTTTCTTTTTCGGACCCGTCGGTTGCGCTCGGAGCGACGAGACACATCGCCAGCAAATCGATGGCTTGGGTTGAAAGATGCGCCGCACGGTCGACGCTGCCGCCGATCGCTCCGATCTCCTGCGAGATCGACGCCATGAATCGGGCGACAATCGCCGGAAGACCGTGCCGCGTGTCGATCTGTCGACAGGTATAGAGACCCAGATTGGAAACGCGGCTCGACAACGCTTGGCGCGACACGCGTGCCACAAGCACGTCGATCTCCGATGGCTGGTCGAGGAGAAACGGCACCTCGCTGTCGATCAGGCAAAATGTACCGGCGCGTGCGCAGGCTGTGCGACCCAATTGTTGCAGGTGCATTTCGCCGCGCCGTGCGAAGAAACAGAAAAGATCGTCGCGCGCACTAAGCGCTGCGTGCGAGGCGCGCCGCTTGGCGGAGTTCGGGCTTGCGGCATAGCGGGTCAACGCAAGACCGGGCAGTTTGCCGTAGACGAGGGCCCCCCGGAAGTTCTGGGACCTTGGCAACTCGAGATCCACGGCGACGTAGTGATCCTCAACGACGGATCGCCAGAAATCCGCGCGCTCCGCCAGCGGTACGCTGTCCGTCGATACCAATCCGTGCATCCCCGTTTCCTCCCCGATGCGGCTCACACGCGTTGGCGCGGAAGTATCGCGGGTTTGGCTGTATCTTGAAAATACCGAAACGGGTGGGTGTCCATACGAAACAAGAATGTCGTCGCTCTGCTCAGGTTGACGCGCGTCACTTCAAGGCATTGCTCGACATAGGCAGATTGGAGTGCGTCAGGCGCCTAGTGCCTTGAGCAGGTGTGCCTGACGCTGAATTCCGGCGCTTTGCCTAGGCGGACAGTCGGTCCTCAGGCTGCTCACCGACGCGGTTGCCGTCGCGCGCAAGATAAAGCGTCTGGGACGGAAACGCGAAGCCTGGCGATGCGCCTTCGACAATCTCCATCATACGCAGCATCAGTTCCTCCTGGATTTCCAGGAATTGGTTCCAGTCGCTGGCGTGAATGTAGGCGAAGAGTTCGATGTCGAGCGAATGGGCCCCGAAAGAAAGGAGTCGCACGCGGGCAGGATCAGGGGAGACGCGCGGATGCTCAAGCAGCATCGATTTCAGATGCCCGAGCAATGCCCGCATCTGTCGTGGCGAGGTCTCGTAGCGCACGCCGATGGTATGGTGGAACCAGTAGTCGTCCCGGCGCGTGAAGTTTTCAAGGTGAAGCGACGAGAACTCTCCATTCGGAACTGTGACGATGGTCCGGCCCAGCGTTCGCACGCGAGTCGACCGAATTCCGATCTCCTCGACGGTGCCGTATGTCTCGCCGAAGCGGCAGAAATCACCGACGCGAACCGGCCGGTCGGCAATCAGCGTCACCGACCCGATGAGATTCTCGATCAGCTTCTGCGCACCGAACGCCAGCGCCAGGCCGCCGACACCCAGTGCCGCGAGGCCCGCTGTGATGTCCACGCCGAACGCGCGCAGGGCGGTTGCGGTGACGACTGCAACGATGACCGTTTTCAGGACTCGCGTGAGAAAGGTTACAGCCGAATAGGCGGTGATCGCGCCGCGGCGCGACATGCGGCCGAGCATGATCTCGGCGAGGACGTCAATGACGCGCCACAGAAACCACGCGGCCGAAACGAAGGCGGTCAGTTCGACGACCCAGCTCAACTGGTAGCGGGCGACAACGGACACGCCAAGCTGTCCTGCACCGAACGTGAAGATCAGCGCCGCGATGAACAGGCGCAGCGGCGGCTCGGAAATCGCAGCGAAGCGGGCAAGGCGTTCAGATTCGGACTTCCTGCCGACAAATCCGGTGACAAGGGCCCGGATGGCCGTCAACCCGTAGGCGAGGATGTAACTGATCGCCGCAAATGCCACGAGGAGAAGCCAGTCGCGGAGCGCGATGCCGCGAACGTCTGGGCCCGCGGGCAGGTTGCCAAGCATTGCCTGAAATCGCGCGAGACCGGACGCGTCGGTCGAGCGCCAGGAGAGGAGCGCATCGACTGATGCCGAGGACAGCACCCAGACTGGGATCTCATCCCGGACCACCTTTTCGGCGATCATCGGAACGGCGGAGTCGCCGCGACCGAGGCGTCCAACGCGCTCGCGATCCGCTGGCAGGCCGTCGTCGAGATCTCCTTCCGGCACGAGGCTGAGTTCGGTTGGGGGCACGAACTCGACGGCCGAATTCAATGTGCTCTCGATCCGGCGGATCTCCCACGACGCGATGTCGTTGGCTGCTGCGTCCGATCGCAGGAAGCGTCCGGCTTGTTCGAGATCACTTTCGCCTAACGCAGCGATCAGTCCCGTAACAAGACCTCGCGGCGTGTCGCGGCCCAGCGGGTCGGCTGCTGTCGGACTGGCTTCTTCCGCGCCAGCAGCGCCACCGAGCCCCGGTATCTGGGCCGAGGCGGCGCCTAGGAGAAGCAGAATGACGAGAGCCGTCGCCGCGGCGAAAGTGACGATTTTTCTGATAATTCCAATGCCCATGAGATGCACCATTTTTCAGAAGGACCCGAACACGGACCCGAGAAGGATCACGGCGATCAGTGACAGGATTGGGGCTAGGACAGCGACGACTGCGATGTCTGCATAGCTATCCTTGTGGGACAGACCGCAAATCCCGAGGAGCGTGATGACGGCTCCGTTGTGTGGCAGGCTGTCGAGACCGCCAGTGGCGATGGTCGTCACACGATGCAGCAGGTCCGGCGCAATGCCAGCCATCCGAGCTTGTTCGAGATACTGCGAACCGAGCGCTTCGAGGGCGATCGACATGCCGCCCGAGGCTGAGCCTGTTAGCCCGGCAAGAACATTGGTCGAAATCGCCAGCGACACGAGTGGCCCGCCGCCTATCGCATCAATCGAATTCGAGACCGCTGCGAACGCGGGCAGGGCGGCGACGACCGCGCCGAAACCCACGAGACTTGCGGTGTTGAGAATCGGCAAGACCGCAGCGTTTGCGCCATCACTCACGTCGCGACGCGGGGAGGCGAGCCGGTTCAGCGAGGTCGCAAGGATCAGGACGATTGCGACCGTCAGCGCGGCAATCACGGACCATAGACCACGCAGCTCGGAAATGTCAGTCGCGCCAAACTGATCCTCGGACAGGTAGCTCGTATCGACCGCCGGGAAAATATGAACACTCAAAGCATAGTTGAGTGCGATGACAACGACAATCGGCAGTGCCGCGAGCCAAAAAGGTGGGGCAGGGGAGGTTGCGGCGGGATTGATCTCGTTAAGATCAAAGCCTTCGTCCATGGCGAAGTCGCGCAGGTCTCCATCGATGGTCACGACGGAGTCATATGCCTCCCCATAGCCTTCACCGCGTGCTGCGGCGGCGCGCTTGCGGCGCTCGAGCCAGAGAAAGCCGGCTCCGCCCATGATGGCGGCGGCAATGAGACCGAGGCCCGGCGCGGCGAACGGCGTCGTGCCGAAATACGGCATCGGGATCGCGTTCTGGATGGCGGGTGTGCCAGGCAGGGCGGTCATGGTGAAGGTGAATGCGCCGAGCGCGATGGTCGCAGGAATGAGACGTTTCGGGATGTCGGCCTGCCGGAAAAGTGCCGCGGCCACCGGAAAGATCGCGAAGGCGACCACGAACAATGAGACGCCGCCATAGGTGAGAACGGCGCAGGCCAGCACGACGGCCGGGATGGCCTGGCTTGCGCCGAGCTTCGCGACGATGCCATTCGATATGGCCTTGGCGGATCCGCTCGCATCCATCAGGCGCCCGAAAATGGCGCCGAGAAGAAAGAGCGGGAAGTATGTCACGATGAAACCGCCCGCCGCGGGCATGAAGACCTGTGTATAGGTCGCGAGGCCGGGTGTCAGGGAGAAGGCTGCAGCGAGAAGTGCCATGACCGGTGCCACGACCAGCACGCTCGCGCCCTTGTAGGCAAGGAATATCAGTAGACCGAGGGCGAGGAGGATGCCGAAGAGACCCATCACTCCACCTCCTGAGCAAGGTCGATATTTTCACTCATAAGGTCTTGGATCATCGGACGTGGATCGAAGCTCGATCTGACTCCAATGTCCTGACCATGCGCCTCCAGGAACCGGTCAGTCTCGGCGCGTCCGCGTTCGAACAGATGCTGCAGATACGCCCATTCCGCATTGAGCTTGGACGACGGGGAATATTCGATCAGCACATCGTCGGCCTGTACATTGTGAAGGCGGACATCGGTTTCGCGTCCTCGGGCTTGGGCCGCGATCAATGCTCGCAACTCCTTCAGTAGCGAGGAGTTGAACGTGATTTCGTTTAACCGGTTGGCGATGTCGCGCGCCGTCCTCGGGATATCTGGCCGTCTGAACGGGTTGGTCTGGACGATGACGAGGTCGTGTGCGGACTCGAGTGCGATCAAAGGGAAGAGCGCCGGATTTCCGACATAGCCACCGTCCCAATAGGCTTCGCCGTCAATTTCGACCGCGCGGAATAGGTTGGGCAGGGCGGCCGACGCCAGAAGGGTTTCGACCGAGAGTTCAGGTTGGGTGAAGACGCGTGGTAGCCCAGTTCGGACATTCGTTGCGGTGATATATGTTCGGGGTGCCGCAGCGGCGTTAAGCGCCTCGAGGTCGAGATGACGCTCCAGGATGGGAGCCAATGGATGATGACCGGGCAGGCTGGATTGGTAGGGACTGACCATCCGACTCATGAGGTCGAGCATCCTGTATCCAGGATTGTCGTCGAAGGACCAGTCTCCAAGCATCCGCGCAAGAGGCGTGCGTTGGATCGGTGAAAAAGCGGCGCTCCGGCTGACCGAACGCCAGTAGCGCGCCAACGCCGCCCGCGCAGCCTCGGCTCCGCCGGCAGCGAGCCCCGCGGACAGGAAAGCCGCGTTCATGGCGCCTGCGCTCGTCCCGCTGACGGCAACGATGTCGAGATCTGGTTCTTCAAGCAGTCGGTCGAGCACCCCCCAGCCCATCGCGCCGTGCGAGCCTCCGCCCTGCAAGGCGACGAGAATGGGTTTCTTGGTCTTCGGTGTCGTGGTCATGTCGGTCTCCTCGAATTGTCCGCGCGGGCGTGCGAGGACAGTGCGCCCGCCGCAGCATGTCTGTTTCGGGGCTCCTGATGGGCCCTGTCGATCGGGAAAGAGCGCCCCGGCTGAAATTGCCGGGGCGCCGCGTCAGGCCGGACGGGGGGAGTCCGGCCGTGCCGCATCCGCAGAGGTCTGATCGGACGCGGTATCGGGATCGTCCTTTTGAGCCATTCGGAAAAAGAGCGAATAGAGGACCGGCACAAAACCTAGCGTGAGGATCGTGCCGACGCCGAGGCCCGCCGCCATCACCGTTGCCATTCCGTAAAACAGCGGGTCGTTTGACAGGATCAGCGGCAGCAGGCCCAGAATCGTTGTTATGGTTGTCATCAGGATCGGCCGCAGGCGGCGGCGCGCGGCCTCGATGATGGCCTCGTTTCCAATACGTCCCGCCTCGCGCTCGATGTCGATGCGGTCGATGAGCACGATCGCGTTGTTGAGGATGATGCCGGCGAGGCTCAGAAGCCCGAGGATCGGCATGAAGCCGAAGTCTGCGCGGAAGAGTCGCAATCCGAGCGCTACGCCGAGGACGATCAGAGGGACGGTGGCGAGTATGATCGCCGGCCGGCGAAACGAATTGAATTGTGCAATCAGCAACACGACCACGAGCGCGAGACAGAGGGGCATATTGGCCGCGAGCGCCGCACGTCCCTCGGCCGATTGCGTGAGGATGCCGTCGTATTCGATGCTGTGGCCGACTGGCAGGGTGGCGCGCAGCGCTTCGATGTCGTCCTCGATGATCGGCGCCATGTCCTCGGCGCCCATGAGCTCGGATCGGCCAGACACCGTGACGGTGCGCTCCAGCCCTTCGCGTTCGATGCGCGAATAACCCTGCGCTATTGCCACCTCTGCTACTTGCGCCAGCGGCACAGACGAGCCGTCCTGGGCGAAGACGGGCACGGTGCGCAGGCGGTCAAGATCGGTGCGTTCTGCATCAGAAGCTCGCGAGACGATGGGAATGACATCGTCCCCGTCGCGATATTGCGACACCGCGCGGCCCGAGAAAAAGCTCGACATCGATTGGGCCACGTCCGACGAGGTGACGCCGGCACGCCGGGCCCGGACCTGGTCAACTTTGACTTCGAGGCGCAGGATACGGTTTTCCCAGTCCTGATGGATGTCGCGGGCGCCGGGGACGGACCCCAAGATTTCTTCCAGTTGCGCCGCAGCCCGGTAGACAAAGTCCCTGTCCGGTCCCTTGATCTGAACCTCGATCACCGAACTGTCTGTTGGGCCGAGAAACATCGTCGTGACACGCGAGGTGAAGTCCGAGAAATTCGTTTCGAGATGGCTGCGCAATTCCTCGACACCACGCGCGACGTTCTCGCTCTCGTCGACATTCATCACCAGAACCGCGCGGTTCGGCGCCGGATCGATCGGCGTGAGCGACAGAACGAACCGTGGACCGCCATAACCGACATAGGCAGCCGTGTCCTCGAGCCAGTCGAATTCGTCGTCGGTGAGAGTCGGCAGGAGCTCCTCGACGGCGTCCTGCGTAGCGTCGGCGGTCACGTCCGTTGGCAGGTCGAGATAGGTTATGATCTGAGCACGGTCCGAACCGGGAAAGAACTTTTGCGGCGCGGTTGCGATTCCCGCGATCCCGCCGACGAGCCCACACACCATCAGAGCCACAAAAATCCAGCGATGGGACAAGACTTGGCCTATGAGGCGCGCGTACCCGTCGTTCAGGGGATCGAACATGCGTTCGTAGAACGGGCGATCCGCACCTTCCGCCGGCTCGCGCGCAGCGAACTTGTGCGACAGTATCGGCGTCACGGTCATCGCAAGCAGCCATGAGATGGAGAGCGTGATCGCGATCACGAGACTGATCGAGCGAGTGTATTCGCCCGAAACGTGGTTCGCCAGCATCAGCGGCAGGAAGACGAGGATGGTTGTCGCCGTCGAGGACAGGAGCGGCAGTTGCATTTCCGATCCGGTCGCTTCGAGCGCTTCATCTCGCTCCGCACCTTCCGACAATCGGGTCTTATAGTCCTCGGCGACCACCACGCCCGCGTCCACCAAGAGCCCCAGAGCGATCACAAGGGTCGCGAGGCTCATTCTTTCGAGCGGCAATCCCATGAAGCCCATGACAGCAAGTGTCGAGAGCATCACGATCGGCACGATGGCCCCCACGATGAGCCCTGTGCGAAGCCCGAGCAGACACACGACGACGGCCAAAACGATCCCGAGCGTCTGCAGTACGTTGATCGACACGCCATAAACGGCCTTCTCGACCTGCTCGGCCTGAAATGTGATGGTGCCGATCTCGTAGCCGAGCGGCAGACCCGTCTCGATCTCATCGAGTTTGTCGGCGACCCGCGGGCCGAATTCGAGCACGTTGCCGCCATCCTGCATGGCCACCGCGAAGATTATCGCGGGCTTGCCCTGGTAGTAGGCTGCTTGCGTCACAGGGTCGGCGAGAGTGCGCTCCACCGTCGCGATATCGCGCAACGGAATTGTACCGCCGCCCGGGACCGGGATTAACGTCTCCGCGATCTGCTGCACGTTACGATAGTCGCCGGTGGGCTCGATCAGGAGTGTCCGGTAGCCCAGGTCGACCTGCCCGCCAGGTCGGATGATGTTCTGGCTCGACAGTGTTTGCGCAATCGCTGCGGGTCCGATCCCGAGCGCGGCTAGTCGTGAAGAGTTGGTCTCGATATAGACCCGTTCTTCGCGCGCGCCGGAAATGTCGACGGCCTTCACGCCATTGACCGTGTAGAGTTGGTCCCGTACGTGGCCTGCCATTTCTGACATCTCGGCAAGCGTGTGATCCTGCGACGTTAGCGTCGCTGTTACGACCGAGACGTCGCCCACGTCATCGGTCACCACCGGTGGCTGGGTGCCGTCTGGCAGCGAGGTGGACGCACGCTCCACCTCCGCGCGCAGCCCGTCCCATATCTGATCGAGATCGAAGAAACGGTCATAGACCTCGACATGAATGATTGAGGCGCCAGCGGTGGAGGATGAGCGGATCTCCTCGACCTCGGGCATGGTTCGGATTGCGCGCTCCAGCGGTTTGGTGACGAGGTTTTCAATCCGCTCGGGCGGAAGTCCCGGATATCGAGTCGTCACGATGGCTTCGCGGATGGTGATCTGGGGATCCTCTTGCGCCGGCAGCGTGAAGTAGCTGTAGGCGCCGAACCCCATCAGTACGGCGACGAGGAAGAAGGTCAGTCGCTGAAATCGGAAGGCGAGACGGGTCAGCATAGCATCCTCACATGTCGTAGCGGGCAATGCCGACGCCCTGGAGCGCCACTGCCGCGCCGTCAGAGAGAACGGAGACCCCGCGCGTAACCACCACGTCCCCGGGTGTCAGCCCATCCGTGACGATCGCCAGTTCTCTTTCGACTGTCGCGACCGCCACCTCGCGCAGACGCACGACACCTGCGGAAGGGTCGAAAACGAAGATGTGCGTCTCCGAGCCCTCACCCGGACGGATTGCAGCGAACGGTACCGCGACTGCATTTTGCGGGGCAGCGTTTCCACCGAACCGAAAATGGACCTCCGCGCTGAGACCGGCCCGGGCCGAGCCGTCTGCATCGAGAATTTCGAGCGTAACCGGAAAGCCTGTTTCGGCGTTGGCCCGGGCACCGATCTCGATCAGCTCGGCCGTGACCTGTTTTTCATGACCGTCGAGCAGTTCCGCCTCGTGACGGGTTCCGAGTTCGAGTGCGCCGATGAGCGTTTCGGGAACCACGACATCGATCTCGGCGCCGCCGTTCAGGCTTTGGATCTCGAACACGGGCTCACCAACGCGGACGAGTTGCGCGGGCTCGACGCTTCGCTCGGCGACACGACCGGCATAGGGCGCGGTCAGCCGGGTATCCTCCAGCCGGTCCTGGGCCTGCTCGACGCCCTTGCGCGCGACCTCGAGCCGAGAGCGCGCGCTGTCGAGCGCTGCGGCGGCATCCTCGAGCCGTGCCTCGGCAGCCACGCCGCGATCGAAGAGCTGTTCCTGACGGGCATACTCCTGCCGGGCCTCTGCGAACATGGCCTCGGCCTCGATCAGCGCCGCTTGCCGCTCGTCGAGTTGAAGTTGCAACGTGCGCGTGTCTATCGTCGCGAGCACGTCGCCACGTCCGAACTCGTCGCCGATGCGCACAAGTACGCGATCGACTCGGCCATCGACCTCGAAGCCGAGCGGCGCGCTCTCGGCGGCGGTCACCGTGCCCGTGAGCGTGCGATGTGATGACCCGTCATACGGCGCCGCCTCTGCCCAAGCGACGGGCCGGGCGGGCGTATCGGCGGCGTCTGGCTCGTCCGGGGTCGTCGGCGGCGCGTAGGCAACCGCATTTGTGTCAGCTACGGCGGCGAGACGGCTCCCGGCGGCGGCGATGGGTGGATAAACGGGGGCTGAGAGCACTGCACCGCGAGCCTGGGAATTGGTCGCTTGTATGATGCCGGCGACGAGGATCACCGCTGTGATGCCGTGCGCGAGCCCAACGGCCGAGCCGAGGCTGCGCGACACAACGACTATTCGCAAGACAGGTAACCGCGGCAGCGCGATGCCGAGGAAGACGAGAAGAGCAAGAGAACCGCCCACACCAAGTCCTACAAGACGTGCGTCGTTCCCCGAAAAAGCCGCCATCGCGCTTGCGCCCAGGGCAGTCGAGCAGGCCAACGCAGCAGGCAATCCGGCTCGGAATGCGAACAGCATGGCGCCCAAAAGCGCTGCAACGGCGATAAGTGTCACGGGCATGAGCCGTCTCCGGTTGCTTGTATGAGCAGCGAGATAACGCGGCGTTTGACGTGAAATAAGGAGCGCGCCGGGAAGGCGGTGTTTCGTATTTGAAACGCTACCGCCAAGCATCTCCTGATGTGGCGCGCGTGTATCCGTAGCGATAGAGCGGTCGCATGTAGTCGAGTGAGAACCGCTCGGAGGCATCGAACGGGACGTCGAAATCCGGTCCGACCGCAGCAACCTCAAACGCCATCCCGGTGCGCTCGGAATAGCGCCGCGCACTTTCCGTGGTCTGTCGGGCCGAGGCGCGGACCATGCTGCTGAATGTCGCCTGCATGATCGACAGAGCTCGGCGCGGGACCGCGTTCTGTGTCGGCGAAAGCGTGTTGTTGATCACGAGGTAGAGGCTACCGCCGGATCCCGCAGTCGCGGACAGGTTCCGGAACGCCGCATCCGGCACGGCAAGCAGCTGCATGTTTACGCCGCCATCCACATGGGCTTCCGATAGCGCGCCGCGCTCTGTGGAGAGCCGGATACGTACGGGTGGAAAGACGCCAGGGATACTGGCGGAGGCAAGCGTGACGGACCGGAACAGATCTATCTCGCCGGCCGCGGCGATTGCGCCCATGTTCCAGATCCAGGCCCGGCCCGTGTCCAGGTTCGACGTCACGACGAACATGCGAGCGCCACTTGCGTGCCGTGCCGCAATCCGTTCCAGAAGTGCCTCGTCAATGTAAATGTCGAGCAATTGGCGCATGGGCTCGGAGTCGAAGATTGCGTCTTGTACGATTCCACCCGGAAACCGCGAGCGCAGGATGTCGCCCTGATCATGGGTGGTATAAATGCGTCGTAGGACCCGGTCTTCCGACGCACCTACGAAGGCAAATGGTGCGATCAGTGCGCCGGTCGAAACGCCAGTGACCAAGTCAAAATCCGGTCGCTTTCCGGTCGCAGACCAGCCGTTCAGAAGACCGGCTCCAAACGCTCCGTCCTCGCCGCCGCCCGATAGTGCGAGTATGGTGGGACGTTTCCGCATGACCGAAAGATCGAGATGGCGCCGCCAGATATCGAACGACGCATCAGCGGGCAGTCGGTACTCCGGAATGACTTGCCCGCGCCGCTCACGCGGTAGAAGTGTCGGGCCCGGGGCCGCCGAACAAGCGGCGGCCACGAGTGGTGCGGCGAGAAAGACTCGTCGTTTCATTGCGGCCTCTTCAGCCACAAGACCGCGCCGGCGAGGATCAAGAGGACGAGTGCGGGAACCGCCGTACCGCCGATCAGAAACAGGTGTGTGAAGATGGCTCCGAACATAATCACGGCGATCGTGGCCGCCCCGATGAAGGCGGTCGCCGGAATGGCCACGAGCACGGCGGCAACGACCTCAAGCCCGCCGGTGATCCATCGCAGCCACTGACCCTGGCCGATCTGGTCGAACATCTGGACCATTGCTTCTGTCGATGCGAGCTTCTGGCCGCCCGCGGCCAGGAAGGCGAGAGCCAGAAGGGCTTGAAGACCCCATGTGGTCCAGGTCAGCCAGCGCGGGGTTGAGTTGCCGGTGACGGGATCGGTGCCGGATGTGGATTGTGTCGATAACTTCATGATATTTCTCCTTTTGGTTGGTGCAATTGTCCTCGGTCCGCTTGACTGACTTTGTCTTACAGCTCGACAGCTAGGCCGCCTTACGTCGTGGCAGTCGGCTCGGATCCATTCTGGCGGGAACTTCCAGCCCCTTGCGAACGGCCCGACGTGCATCGACCCGATCAAACCATGCAAGGAGGTTGGGCGTCTCCGCGAGCGTATATCCCGCTGCGACAGCGATCTTGATCCATCCGTAGACCGCGATATCGACAATCGAATACTGTTCGCCGAGGAAATACTCGCGACCCGAGAGCATACTGTCGCAGACTTCCATCAGCCGATCGCCCTCGGCTTCGTACCTACGAATGCCGTATGGAACAGTCTCCGGTGCAAGAAACGAAAAATGCATCCTCTGTCCGAACATCGGACCGATCGATGCCGAGGCGAAGAAAAGCTTCTGCATTCCGTCCCAATACGACGCCGGCTCACTCTGGTCGGGAAATAACTGACCCGATCGCTGCGCGAGATAGAGTAGAATAGCCTGGCTTTCGTAGATCGTGACGTCCCTTTCCCGGTCGACCAGGATCGGGATTTTCGCGTTAGGGTTTTTTTCTCGAACCGCGGCCTCGAATTGTTGTCCTTTCGACAGATAGATCGGATGCACCGAATAGACGTAGCCGAGTTCTTCAAGTGCGATTGAGACTTTGTAGCCGTTTGGTGTGGCGTGAGTGTAGAGATCGAACATTTGCAATCCTTGGATTTGTCGTGGACGCTAAAGGGTCGAGGTGCCCATGACGCCGTCCAGCGGGTAGCGCATCGACAGCGCATCGGAAGGAAGGCCGTGCTCTTTGAAGAAGCTACGGATCATGCCTTCAGTGGACGGCCGAGCAATTGCGCAGAACCGTTGCGTGAGGCCGGCGACGGCACTTGTCGTCAACAATTGGACCAGTTCTTCAGGATCGAAATGCTCAGCCGCATCCTGAATCCAGCGCCGCGGTGCCCGCGCAGGTATTTGCGCGGAGACCCACGCCAGTTTGAGCGCGGCACGCTCACGGGCGTTGTAGAGTCCACTTGGAACGAACCGCATCCGGGAGGCGTCGTAAGCGTGGCGTAAGCGATCGAGGCTCCACGTATCGGCGCCACCTGTGCGCCAGGCTTGCCAGCCTTCGAATGAAGCCAAGTAGGAATGATCCCGAGCCGCCGCGGACACATGCGCCATAAGATGCCGCAACTCGGACGGGATACGTTCGTGCGTACGCGTCTGCATCATTTCGGTGTAAAAATACGCGTGAAGTGCTCGGCCACCCTCGGGCCAGAGACCAATCCATCTCGGCATGATGCCGAGTTCGCGACGGCAATAGGCCTCCACTCCGCCGGCATCCTCGACGTTGGCGCGATATGTGTCGAGCATCCCGTCGAGCGTGGGTGTCCGGCCCTTGGGTGGGGCATAATCCGGCAAGGGAAAGACCGGACCTTCACGTGCAGCCGCCCCGACATCGAAACCGGCGTGTTTGTTGGCCTGACAGGTCCAATGTCCTTCCGGCTCGACTCCGGATAAGGAACAAAAGACGTTGAGAAACCCGAAGGAGGCCGCTATCGCGGCAACCGCCGAGACGCGACGGTTGGCCTCCGAGGCGTCCGAGGAGACGCTCGCCATTGCGGCGAGGTGTTCGTCCGCCACGCTATTGGTGACCGAGCGGGCCGCAAGGTCGATGCATGATTTGCGCAAGTCTGGTGGTCCGCCAGTTCCATTCGCACCTTCCCGAAGTGACTGCGAGAATTCTCGGGCAGTTTCGAGGCTTCGCTCACCACCGGCAACGGCGGCGTGGATCAGGCTGTATCGACAGCCGTATCTGTGAGACGCAGACAGCGCGACGCTCGTAGTCGTGCGGTGTCCGAGAAGCTCCAGCGCTTCGGCCATGGCAGGCATGTGCTGACAATAGAACGAAAGCTTGTAGGCTTGCGGCCATCTGTAGAGCGGGCTGCACATGTTCGGCCAAAACCCGAACAAGCGACTGAAGAACTGCAGCATCGGCCACGTCTCAGGCTCGCGATCGTCACGACCATCTTTGACGGGAATGAGGTCGCTCAAGTTGATGGGCTCGACTGCGGTCTCCAGACCCTCGCTGGATAGGGCCGCGAGGTCGATCCTGTCCGTCTTGTGACCCGACAGGGCCGCCAGTGACCCATCTTGAGCAAGTGGTTCGATATCACAGCGTTCGATGTTCAGATCGCCGACGAACAATTGAGGAAATGTTGACGAGCCCGACAGATACGTCGCAGCGCGCGCCATCAGCTTGTTTGTCGAGATATCAATTCGGCGGAACGCGAGATCCGCTTCGCGCATTGCCCGCTCAACCCGACCGGTTTCGGCGTCTGCGGGATCGAAGAACAACGTCATGCTCGAGGCGTTTTCGGCGGCCATCTTGCGGCTCCAGAGTTTGCTGGGTCAAAAATACTTGCAACGGCGCGTTGAAAAACGACCGACAACGGAACATCTCATTCCAAATTCGGAACAGTTGGCGTGCGGCGAAGTGGCAGATGAACCCAAGTTGAGCTTAGAGGACTTGCGCCTTTTTGCACTGATGTCTGAAGCGGGCGGCATTAGTGCCGCCGAGCGCCAGTATGGCCTTTCGAAGGCTCGCCTGTCGCGGGCGCTATCGAGGCTCGAAGGTCTGGCGGAAGGTCCACTCTTCGACCGAGTCGGTCGAGGCTTAGCACTGACCCAGGCGGGCCACGTTCTTCTGCCGATCGCCCAGGACAGTCTGAGAGCCGCTAGGGAGGCGGAAACGGCTTTGAATGCTGCACATGGCGTGCCTCGCGGCCCGTTGCGGATTGCGGCCAGTGCCCTGTCGGCGCAGCAATTGCTTGCACCGGTTATTGCCGAGTTCGGTCACCGCTACCCGGCTGTGGAAACCTCGATCGTGGTGACAGGTCACGGTCCGGACCCGCTTGCAGAGAATCTCGACGTCGTTCTGCGTCTCGGGAGACCCGAAGAGGCGCATCTCGTGGCCAGGCGTGTTCTGACATCGCCGCTCAAGCTCTACGTATCTGCTCTGCGTGAAAAAGATGTCGATTTGCACGATCCGGAAGCCGTCGCCGGCCTCGGGCGTATCTTGATCGACGTACCCGGAAGCCCAAGGGACTGGACGTTGCGCAACGCGTCAGGACAGGTTTTGAAGTTCCAGCAGCCACCTCTCGTGCAAGTGGGAGACCCGACCGTAGCGTTGGGAATTCTTCGTGCAGGAACCGGGGTGGTGTTTCTTCCGGAACTCTACGGACGCGCGCGGATCGGCTCCAACGATTTCGTCGAAGCTTTGCCGGGATATCGCGGACCCGACGTCGAGATCTACGCCGCGTTTCCTCCAAGACGAGCGAGCGTACCAGCCGTCAGGGAATTCATGAACACGCTTGGAGAGTACGTTCTGCGGGTCGGGCGTGGATTCTGAACCTCAAACTGTCGATGCTGGTATTTTCTCATTGGAGAAGATTTCGTTTTTCGAAAGAGGGTCGAAGGCAATGGAAATATGCGAAGCGGTTGGTACCGCTCCGCACTTAGCGTTCACCAGGCGAGCTTGGATCAGCGATACTGGCGGATGAGTGACTCGAGAACAGACTCCGTGTCGCCGAAGCTGTCACCCGAGTTGAGGACGTTCATCAGCGACGCGATTTCGGTTTGGTTGAAATCGGAAAGATCAACGTCACCCACATAGGGACGAAGTTGTATTTCCGCGGACTCATACGGCGTCGCGGTTGCGGCCGATGCGCCGAATACGAGAGCGGTTGCGGCGACAAGTGACGCGAGTTTGTAGCGTGTCATGTTTGATCCTTTCAGAACACTTTATATCATGGCCGACCTGGGAAGGCGCCGACCTCGTTGTTCTAAAATGCTCACGCGATCCTTGTGTTGAAGTTAGTGTAGTGGAATTGGCTGTTTCGAATTCGGAACGGATTCATCAGGTCGAGAAATTTCTAACTTGCTCAACCGGCGCGGCGCTTCCGACGCCAAATCTAGCGCATGCTAAGAGGCGCTGCTTCAACCGACCCTGATCCTACGATACCTCGCCGCCAACCGTGGCTCGAACTAAGGTCTTGAATGCCAGTTCGCCTCTGCAGCAAAGGCCTGGAAAAATCATGATTTTTCGCTGAAGAGAGCCATCCATGTCAATCGGCAGCCAATAGAGGCTCTGAATCAAATTTGGTGCTTCTCCAGCGTCATGATGCAGCGACCAGACGCGCTTTCAGAAGCTCGATGTTGCACCTGCCATACATCTGTCGTTTGAGGGTCTTGAGGCGGTTGATCTGCCCCTCCGTTTGACCGTTGGACCAGGGCTCCGTCAGGGCTGCGACCACGGCAGCTCGACCAGAAGCGAGGCCACGGGTGATTGAGGCGATCTCGCTGGTCGCTGCTTCAACGAGCCACCCCGCCAGGTCGTCCGATGTGCCGTTGCGCACCATTGCGACGAACCGGTCGACGAGGAGACGGGTGGCCGCCAAAGCTGGCAGCGCGGCTTCGACTTGTGCAACGAGCACGGCGTCCGCCCTGGAAAGGTGATTGCGTGCCGAGGTCATGAGTTGCGCGATCCTGCGCTCGGATGGGCACCTCCCGGACCCCGACAGCACCACACTTTCAGCGCGCCGCTGTCGCGTGGCCCATTCACTTACCACCCGGAGGCTACCGCCGAAGCCCGAGGTGCGAAGCCGGCGCCAAATCTCCGTGGCATTGCGACATCCGCCTGCCCAATCTTCCTCCAGCCGAGGCAGCCAGGGGGTCAGGCTATTCTGGCGCACCCGGAAGACATCGTCGAGCTCGTCACGCACGATCCGGCGGACGAGAACGCGGCTCAGCCCTGTCGCTCGCACGATACGTTTGATCGGAACACCTTCACTGGCCATGCGCCGCACGGTCTCGTTCGTCTGCTCTCGGCGCTGGAAGCCGTCGTATTGCAGGCGCTCGGCCGCAGTGAGCAGGGCGGGATCGAGCTCCGTCGCACCAACCGCGCGGCGAATTATTGGCATCTGCCGTCGCACTGCCGCCAGTGACGCCGCGCTGACGTTCTCGAGGAGATGCCAGCGATCCGCGACCTGGACCGCTCGGTTCAAGGCCCGCGTGACCGCACTGCCATAGCCACCATTCCGATCACGGGCGACCACCTCGATCTGCGGCTGCGCCCTCAGCCATGCCTCCACGGTCGCCGGCTCCCTGTCCGGCAGCAGGTCGATGACCTGACGTCGCTCGAGATCGCAGATCAAAGTGCCGTAGCGCTGGCCGCGCCGCCAGGCCCAGTCGTCGATACCGATCACCCGCGGCGCGCTGGACGGCGGTCTCACCGCGGTGCGGACGCTGCGCAGGAAGGTTCCTTGCTGACCGGCAGTAGCAGTCGTGCGACTAGGGCCTGAGCGGGACGCCCTCCCAAGGCAAGACCGAGATGACGGACCAGGTCTTGCACGCGCCCTGTCCGCCGCGCGTATGGCTGAGCAATTGCCGGCGAGAACCGCTCCGCGAAGATCCGTGTCCGGCACAGAGGGGACCAGCACCTAAAGCGCCGAGCAGACAGAACGAGCCTGACTTGTCGGCCATGCGCCGACAGATCCGCACGACGACGCTGGTAGTGACTATGAACGCGCCGGGAAATCTCGCCGCATCTTGGGCAGGCGGCAACTCCCCCGACCGGACGCGCATGGATCAACACACTGTCGTCCACCACCTCGACACGTTCCGCCTTCAACCCTCCGGGCAGGAACGCCCGTCGATCCATTCCAGATGCCATGGGCAACCTCCCGCGAAGATTGCCAAAATGTAGCGCTCAAAAGCATCATCTGCCCCAAATATGCGTCAGACCCACTTTTCCACGCCGGGTCACACGCCAAGTCGACCCGAGAGTTCGGAAGAAAGGGCTGTAGGCTCCGAATCCACGTTGTGTGCATCAGTCCGAGGGCGCACCAGCACGAACATCGGCGGCACGAAGTAAAAACTGACGACGGTCGACAGAAGGACGCCGCCTGCCACCGCCATGGCAAAGGGTGGCCAGAAGCCGCCGCCCTCCACGATCAGCGGCAGGAAGCCACCGAACGTTGTGATCGTCGTGGAGACGATATGCCGGCTCGACCGCATCACCACCTCGACCATCGCATCGCGAGCGCCCGCGTTCGCGGCGCGGTCGGCTTGCAGACCCGTCTGGATGATGATCGCCGCGTTGATCGAGACGCCGATGGAGCCCACGAGACCGATGATCGCCTGCAAACCGAACGGATACTGGAACATGGCGAGCGCCAGCAGGCTCAAACCGGCCGACAGGCCGCTCACCACCAGCGTCACGGCGGCAAGACGGAACGAGCCGAAGGTCAGCACGATCGCCGCGATCGAGGCCAAGACGATAACCGGCAGGGCCGCGATCAGGTTGCCGAGCGTGTCGGCACGCGCATCGCTGTCGCCGCCGAGCTCGAGCCGGACACCGTCCGGCAGCGCGAAATCCTCGGCCTCGAGCGCGGCCTGAACCCGGGTCAGTGCCTCGTCGGGCAGAACGCTGCGAAGGATGAAGCCCTGCACGGTGTTCACGCGTTCGCCGTTGCGCCGTGTGATCGCGCCTTCGGCCGGGGTCACGTCGACTGTCGCGATGGCCGACAGCGGGACTGCCGGCCAGCCCCCCTCGGCCGCGATGGCGCGCGCGTCCGCGCGCAGGATCGGAAGGTCGCGCACCGCATCGAGATCGCCGCGCGTCGCATCGCCGAGCCGCACCCGGATCGGCAGTTGTTCCGTGCCCTCGACCATCGACCCGCCCGTCACCCCGTCGAGCGCCGCCCGGATCTGGCCTGAGATCACCGATAGGTCCAGCCCGAGCGTGCGCGCCAGCGGTTCGTCCACCGCGACGGTCGCCTCGGGCGCGGCCTGGCCCAGCGTCGACCGGGCAAGCGTGATCACATCGACTCCGTCCATGATTCGGCGCAGGGCGTCACCGGTCTCGCGCAAGACGGCGAGATCGTCGCCCACAAGCCGCATTTCCACCGGCGCGGGCACGGGCGGGCCCTGGACAAGGCCCTGCACGCGTACCTGCGCGCCGGGGGCGAGGTCGGGCAGGTCACGCTCGAGAACCGGCAACAGCGCCTCCGTCGCCTCGGGCGAGGCGGAGCGGATCAGCGCCTGCGCGTAGCCCGCGTCGCCGTCGCGGTCGCCCACGATGTTGTAGTAGAAGCCCGGCGCGGACCGGCCGAGGACCCATGTCACGCTTTCGATGTCGTCTTCGACCCTCAGACGCGCGTCGAGCGCACCGACCGCTACGCGCGTGACCGCGATGGACGCGCCGGGGGCCATGTCGAGGTCGACGGTGAACTGGTCGCGATCGACGCCGGGAAAGAATTGCGCCGTGAGGCCGGGCAGGCTCAGGAAGCCAACGATGGGCAGGACGAGCGCAAGCGCGATCGAGCGCACGGGGTTGGCCACCGAGGCCGCAACCGACGCGCGGAACACCCGCGCGACGGCGCCGCCCGGGATGCCGCCGCCCGTCCCTTTGCGCAGCGCCCAGCCGGCGATCGCTGGTGTGATCGTCGTCGCGACCACGAAGGACCAGATCAGCATCACGACGACCGCGATCGCGATGGACCCCACGAAATCGCCCGCGCCGCCCGGCAACAGGATCAGCGGCGTGAAGCTGAGCGCCGTCGTGACCGTCGAGGCCAGAAGCGGCGCGGCAAGGCGGCGGACAGCCCCGCCAACGGCATCGACCCGGGCGTCGCCGCGGCGCAATCGCTGCCCGATCTCGTCGGTCATGACGATTCCCGCATCGACAAGCAGGCCAAGCGCGACGATCAGCCCGGTCACGGACATCTGCTGGATCGGCAAGCCTATGACGTTCATCGTGGCGAGCGTCAGCAAGGTTACGACCGGCAAGACGACGGCGACGACGAGCGCCGCGCGCAAACCCAGCGTCAAAAGCAGGACAGCCACGACCAGCGACACGCCGATGGCCATGTTGATGCCGACCTCGGTCAGCCGGTCGGCGGTATAGACGCTCTGGTCGAAGACAAGGTCGAGCGCGAGCCCGTCCGGGACCCTTGACTGGTACGCAGCCAGATCGTCGCGCACGAAGCCCGCCCAGATGTCGATCTGGACTCCGTCCACCGGCCGCGCGGCGACAAGGATGGCATCGCGTCCGTCCTGAAGGGCCGCTTCCGCCACCGGCAGGCGCGGACCCCGCGTGACCTCCGCGATCTGGCCCAGACGTGTCACCTGTCCGTCCGCACCGTCGCGCAGAACGACGTCGCGCAGCCGGTCGAGCGCGCGCACCTCGCCCTCTAGCGCGACGCTCAGCTCCGTGCCGGACCCGCGCACCCGCCCCGCCTGGCCCTTCGCGTCGGCCGCGGCGACGGCGCGAGAGACGTCGGCGGCCGTCAATCCCAGTTGGGCCGCGGCGACGGGATCGAGCGTCACGAGCACGTCTTCGTCCGGCGCGCCGAACACCTCGACCAGTTCGGTGCCGGGAACGTTGCGCAGCCGCTTGGCCAGATCCTCGGCGTAGCGCGCGGGGATCGTCGCCGGAATGTCCGGCATCTGCGACGATATGGCGACGATCGCTGCAAAGTCGGAGCCGTCGGTCGACAGATCGGGCTCGGACGCGCCCTCGGGCAATGTGGGCGCGAGATCGGCCAGATCGTCGCGCATCTCCGTCCAGATGCGGCCCAGCTCGTCCGCGAGCGTCGCGGCGCCAAGCTCGACCGAGACGATGGAGATCCCCGTGTCGGAGGTCGACGCAATCACGTCGACCTCGGGCGTCTCGCGAACTGCATCTTCAATCTCGGCGGTGACCAGCGTCTCGATCCGTTCGGGATCGGCACCGGGCAGGGTGGTCGTGATCGTCCCGAACAGGTTGGTGATGGTCGGATCCTCTTGCCGACCGATGGCGGTCAGGGCGGATATACCCGCCGCGAGGATCACCAGCAGCACCAGCGCAACGACACGCGGCTTGCGGAAGGTCAGCGTCTCCATCACTCGCGTCCGATGTCGGCGGAGGCGAGGCCGGGCTCATCGGCCGCGAGACGGATGCGCTGGCGTGGCACCAGGCGGTGGGTGCCGTCGACGACCACGCGGGCCCCGGTCCGGATCGTGCCGCGCACGTAAGCGATGCGGTCGTCTGCGTGGATCATCTCGACCGCGGCCATCGCGGCGACATGCCCGCCCGATCCGTCGGGTTGCGCGACCGTCACCGTCCAGGCGCCGCGCACCCCTTCGCGCAGCGCCGTCAGCGGCACGGCGAAACCCGGCGTCTCGATTCTTTCGTCAAGGCGGAGCGTGCCGCTTTGTCGGAAGGGCGGCGCGCCATCCATGAGCCGCAGGATCACCGTGCGCGTTCCGGTCGCGGGATCGAGGTCCGGTCGAACCGCGGTCACGGTCGCGGGGTAGGCCTGGCCATCCACGATCACGTCGTGCGCGTCGCCGGGCGAAAGCGTGTGCGCCAGGCGGGGCGCGAGGCCCACGCGAAACGTCGGCCGACTGTCTTCGAGAAGCGTCAGCACGGGCACCCCTGCGCCGACCGCCATGCCGTCGTCGACGGCCCGGGTGCCCACGCGGGCCGCGAACGGCGCGCGCAATTCGGCCTTTTCGATGCGCAGAGTGATGTCTGCAAGCGCGGCGTCGGTCTGCGCGATCGCGGCTTCGAGCTCGGCCAGCGTCAGGCGCACCTCGTCGAGGCGCTGATCGGAGGCGAAGCCCGATTGGGCAAGGTCCTCTTGCCTCGCCGACGTGCGGCGCGCCAGTTCCGCGCGGGCGACGTCGGCTTTGCGCAAGGCGCGCAGGCGCGCGCGTTCCGCCTCCAGCCGCCGCGTGTCCAGTCGCGCGACAAGCTCGCCCTCGGATACGACGTCGCCCTCGTCCACCAGCACCCGCGACAGCGTCCCGCCCGCCTCGAAGGCAAGCGCGGCGGTGCGCATCGGCTCGATCTGACCGGCGAAACGCCGCGAGACCGTGAACCCGCGCTGTTCCTCGGCGAAAGCCGTCGCGACGAGCGCGGCGGGCACGGGGTCAGGCCCATCGGTGGCTTGCGTCCGCGCCGCGATGGCGCTCGACAGGCCGGTCGCGACCGCCCCGGCGCCCAATACGACCACGAGTGTCACGATGAACGTTCCGGCGTGTCGAAACGCATTGTTCCAGCGCCTTTGCGGATTTGCATCTTCCATCGTCGCGCGCCCTCGCCTACAAAGTGAGTGTCGCTTACATATGTAATCGATACTTACTTTGGCAAGGGACGTCGAATGATCTTGCGCGCGGGAAACGGGTCCGAGATAGCAGCGGCCATGTCGAACCGCCGGCCATACCATCACGGCGACCTGCGCGCGCAGCTCCTCGAGACCGTGCGCGCGCTGATCGAGGAAAAGGGTCCCGACGGCTTCTCGATCAGCGAGGCAAGTCGCCGCGCGGGCGTGAGTTCCGCGGCCCCCTACAAACATTTCCGCGACAAGCCCGAGATCATGAAGGCGGTCGCTATCGCGGGAATGGAACGGCTTGCCGACAGGATGGAGGCCGCCGCACAGGCAAAGCCGGAGGCGAGCCTCGAACGCCTGAGCGCCATCGGAAAGGCCTACATCGATTTCGCGCGCGCAGAGCCCGGAATCTTTCGTGTGATGTTCGGCGCGACCATCCACGATGAGGACCCGGACGTGCAGCGTGCCGGACGGCGAAGCTACGGGATCCTGCTCGATGCCGTCGGGGCCCGCCTCGGACGCGAACCGACCGACCCGGACGTGCTGATGCGCGCGTACTCACTGTGGACGCTGGTCCACGGGCATTCGTTTCTGGTGATCGACGACAACATGCCATCGGAAGGCGCGCGGCCGGACGAGGATGCCTTTCTCGACCAGGTCGGACGTCAGGTGATGGACGGATAGGGGCGGCGTCGCGCGCGCCCAAATGCAATGCAAAGGAGCAGAACCTTGACCGATGACGCCACGGCGCGCCCCAAGACGGGTCTCGTCGATCCTGAAACGGCCCTGTCGATGACGGGACTGGACTTCGTTGCCGGCATGGGGGAGGGCACGTTGCCCATGCCGCCCATATTCGACGTCATGCCGGTTCGGGCGCATCACTGGGACCACGGATCGGTCGAGTTCCGAAGCCGCACGGAACCGCGCTTTGCCAATCCCATGGGCACGACGCATGGCGGCTGGATCATGACGATGCTCGATACCGCGATGGCGGTCGCGGCGCACACGACCCTTGCAAAGGGCGAGACCTATACCTCGATCGACACCAGCGTGCGCTTTGTCCGCCCGATCCCGACCGAAGGTGAGGACCTGCGCATCGTCTGGCGCGTCCTGTCCCGCGGTCGCAAGGTCATCACGGTCGAAGGCCGGTTGGAAGCGATCGGGAAGGACGACGCGTCCGGCAAGCTTTGCGCGACGGGCACATCGTCCTGCATGGTGATCGACAACGGTAGGAGCAAGATCCCGTCGTGATTGGCGTGCCCCCATCGGGTGGTCCGTTTTCAGTCTTAGTGCATGATAGGTCGTGGTGCCAAGGCTGGGGCCGAGGGGGGCAGAGATACGTCTCGCTTTGACGGCCAGTGGATGGCTTCCGGCGCCGAGGGTCGATAGCCCAGCGATAAGTGAGGCCGCACGGCGTTGTAGTGGACACGCCATGCTCCGATCACGACGCGCCTCTGCGAGCGAGTAGAAGATCTCGCCGTTGAGCAGCTCGTCGCGGAGCTTCGAGTTGAAGCTCTCGCAGTAACCGTTCTCCCAAGGGTGCCGGGTTCAATGAATGCCGTCATTGCTCCCACGGCATCAATCCAGCCCCGAACAGCTATGGCAATGAACTCCGGTCCGTAATCCGAGCGAACATGTCCGGGCACACCTCGCAAGATGAACAGGTCGGTCAGGACGTCGATCACCGCAGTCGAGTTCAGTTTCCGGTCGATGCTGATCGCCAGGCATTCCCGGGTGAACTCGTCGATCACGTTGAGCCTGCGGAACTTCTTCCCGTCATGGGTCCGGCTCTCGACGAAGTCGTAGGACCAGACATGGTTCGGCCGTTCCGGCCTTAGACGGATGCATGACCCGTCACCCAGCCGGAGCCGGCTCTTATTTGGCTGCTTTTGTGGAACTTTCAGCCCCTCCCATCGCTACATCCGCTCAACGCGCTTGGTGTTCACGATCCAGCCGACATCCCGCGGCATCGCTGCAATCCGACGATAGCCGTAGCGGCCGTACTGGGCGGCGAGCGCGATGACGTCCGCGGTCAGCGCGTTCTCGTCAGCTCGCACTCGCGGCACCTTGCGCTGCGTCGAGCGATGCTGGCCGAGCACAAGGCAGGCTAAGCGTTCCGAGACGCCGAACTTCTGCCTGATGTGGTCGATGCACCGACGGCGGCGGGCGGGGCTTAGAAGTTTCCCGAGGCGGCCTCTCGCAGGATCAGCTTCTCGAGCGTCAGGTCGGAGACCGCCTTTCGCAAACGCTCATTCTCCTTCTCGAGCTCTTTCAGCCGCTTCACCTGGTCGGTCTTCAGGCCGCCGAACTCCCTGCGCCGTCGATAGTAGGTGAACTGTGTCACGCCGATCGACCGCACAGCCTGGGCCACCGACTGGCCTTGCGATACCAGCACGTCGACCTGCCGAAGCTTCGCGAGGATCTCTTCCGGCTTGTGTCTCTTCTGGGGCATCTTTGCATCTTCCAAATGGCTCGTAAGCCATACTTCAGGGAGGATCAATTTTCAGGCGGCAGGCCACGAGCGGCCGAAGGAGATCTAGGTCGAGCATGCCTAACACCAGTGACGGCGACCGCGGAGAAGTGAGACATGTCCGCGATGAAGGAGCGGCAGCCATAACACTGGTGGACCCATGGCGGAGCGCCGAGCCATTGGCTTTATTGTGGCGGAACTCTGCATGACAGATCTGCGCAGTCGCCGCTTCAAGGACCAGGCGCGTCCCAAAAAGTGTCGCTAGAGTTGTCCGGTCCCGAAGTAGGACGAGGCGGTCGTTGAGCGCTTACAGGCGCTGTTCGAAGCGATGGCTGACAAGAAAGGACGCGCCCGGTACCCCAGCCCCTGAGGTAAATGTTGATCAATCGAGCCCGGGCACAGCAATGCGCCCGGGCTTCTGTTTGAGCTGATTTCGACTGACCAGGTCGAGCATGTCGCCTCTTCCCGGATGAGCCGAATGGCGGCGATAAGCCCTCACTTGACCTTCGCATACATCAGGCAGTCTCGGGGAACATCCGACATGTTGGGGTGTAGGAAGTACCGGCGCAGTACGCCTTCCCTGCTCATGCCCACCTTTTCCATGACCCGTGCAGAGGCCGGATTATCGACATCGCAGAACGCTTCGGCGCGAAAGATCCTCGGGTGCGCCAAGGCATGCTCGACAAGCCACGCCATGACTTCCGTGGAGCAACCAAAACCCCAAGCCCGCCGCGCCAGGACATAGCCATAGCGCACCGTGGAATTGGCTGCGCGCGGGTGAAACATCCCGATCAGATCGTCCGGGTCGGATCGCGCGAAGACAACCAGGGGAAATCCGCGCCCCGTCTCCCATTCCTGCGTGGCAGCCTTAACAAACTCCGTCGTATCGTCGATGTTCGTGTGAGGGCGCCACGCCAGGTACCGCGTCACGGCTGCGTCCGCTGCGTAGCTCTCGAAAATGGAGGAGGCATCGGCTGGAGCGATCCGTCGTAAGCTATAGCGCGCGGTCTCAAAAGAGTCGGGAACACGGTAGGCTGAGTCCATGGCGGGATGATTATCCGATCCAGCGCGATCCGCAACGATGGCTGGGGCCGCATGGCCGCCGCTCGTGGGAGTTGCGCCGAAGGTCCGCGAGCCCACTTTGCTGGATGCTGCGGAGGTCAGGAAGGTCGGCTTCTGCGGTTGGAGTGGAACTGTTCGGTCTGAACCGCATAGACTGTGGCTGTGTTGACTGTGTCGGCATTCACGGCGACGTTCCTTTCCCGGGGGGCTATCGCTTGATCGACCAGACCATCGCCGTCTCGTAGCCGGCGGCCTCCAGTAGCTCGATCTTCGAGCGCCAACCCGCCGGGCAGACGACGAAGGTCACGCCAGTGCTCCGTTCGGCAAAAGCCGCTTCGGCGGCGCGTAGGAGCGCCATGCTCCCTGCGCCTTCGTTCGCAAGCGCGTTCGGTTCGGCGAGATCGGGATGGTAGAAGTCATCGATGACGCCTGTCCCGGTGATGTCGTGGGCGGGCGGGAAGTGCAGTCGAGAGGCAGGCTGCGCGATCACGTAGCCCTCCAGTTTTTCTGCGTCGCCCATCACCAGCATGTCCCGATCAGGCAACGTCAGGCTCCGTCGCATCCAGGCATCGAAGCGAGCATCTGCCTCTGGGTGGATCGCCCAGAAGGGGTCGATGCCGAAGAGGACGGACCGGTTCTCGGCACTGCGTGCGACGATTCCGGGCACGTCCGCCTCGTTGGCCAACCGGACGTCCGACGGCCTTGCCGCATCGCCGAGATCGGAGCGCGAGTAGTAGAGAGTCAGCGGTTCATAGCCTTCGGCCTCGAACGCGGCCCGCCAATTCGGGCCGGTGACGAAGGACGACAGAAAAATCCGCGCACCGGCCTCGCGCAGAACTGCTTGCGCAGCCTCTACCAGCGCATTCACCGTGCCCTCGGGCGCGTCCGGCACGGCGAAGCTGTCGGGCAGGATCAGGCCGGGCTTTCCGTCCGCGCCGGCATAGATCGGCGGGACGGGCAGCAGCATCGAATGAACCACGCCCACGATCCGTCCACCATGCGCAGCGACCTGCCAGAACTGTCGGAAGGGTTGCGCCTCGGCGGTCAGGGCGAAAGCAACTGCCTTCTCAACGTGCGAAGCCTCATCCTCGGCCATGTCCCACAACAGCGCGTCTGCTGCATGACGCTCTCGCGCGTCGGCGAGCAATAGCTCGACCATCGCGGGAATGTCCTCGGTGATCGCGGGGCGGATTGTGGCGGGCACGGCGGTCTCCTGGTTGAGCCGGGTTCTTCCGTGAGCATCGACAGGACGGGGAGGTTTGACAAAGCAGGACTTCTGACCGAGCCATTAGAAAACCTAACGACGGGAAACCCGATGCCACCTGCGAACCTGAACGCCCTGCGTGTCTTCTCTACCGTGGCGGAGCACGGCAACATCCAGTGTGCAGCCGAGGTTCTGAACCTCTCGCGAGGAGCGGTGTCGCAGAGGATCAAACAGATCGAACTCGAGATCGGAACACCGCTCCTCGTGCGGGGCGCGCGCGGCGTATCCCTCACACCTGCCGGCAAGCGTTGCCATGCGGCGATGACCGAAGCGCTCGCCATCATCGACAGCGCGCTTTCAGACGTCGCCGGGCACGACGGCTGGATCACCCTGCATATCGGTCCGTCCTTCATGGCGAAATGGATGATGCCGCGGATGGAGCGGTTCAGGAAGGCCTTCCCATGGGTCTCGCTTGCCACGGAGATTCATAACCG
The DNA here is from genome assembly GCF_900172265.1 of Roseivivax jejudonensis. Taxonomy (GTDB): domain Bacteria; phylum Pseudomonadota; class Alphaproteobacteria; order Rhodobacterales; family Rhodobacteraceae; genus Roseivivax; species Roseivivax jejudonensis. The sequence goes on from NZ_FWFK01000008.1 coordinate 87,791, forward strand.
GGTGATGGATCGCGGCCTAGGACGCGGCGAGATCGCCATCTGGCCTGACACCGCCCCCGATCCGAACCCCGCCCATCAGAGCCGACATCTCACAGAACTGCGCCTTGCCGCCGTGTGCAGCCCCGACTTCCTCCGCCCCGATTGGCCGATGGGGCCGGAGACGCTGTTGACCCTGCCGCTCCTTCAGGACGGGCATCGCCGTTGGGATCGGCTGGCCGAGGCCACCGGACAGCGTCCGGCGCATGCCCCTCTCAACTTCGGCCGCTCGGCGCTCGCGCTGGACGCGGCCATGAACGGGCACGGCGTGGCGATTGCGCCCCACCACATGATCGAGGCGGACCTACGCGCCAAGCGGCTCGTGGAAATCTGGTTTCCTCCGGAGCCCTCTAATGAGGGCCTGTATATGTCTTGGGCAAAGGAGCAGAATGGCGGGCGGCATCTCCGTCGCGTCGTGGACTGGTTCCTCGTGGAGTTCGGGCAAGGCCACAGACGGCAGGAATGAAGCGTTGGGACAGTTTCAGATTTATGCCCGGCTGAACGGACTTTAGAGCCTTGCGCAGCGGATGCCCGTTCCGTCCTGCCTAGCTGTCATGCGGCGAGCAGATCTCGGCGATACACCAGCCCTCTCGCCAACCCGATCTTCATGGCAGGCGTTGCGCCGCTCCGGTCCGAGGCGGGCAGCATGTAGTTGTGGTAGAAGCGCAGGATGTTCGCGACGCGCGGAAACATGGCCGGCTCGTAGATGCTGTAGGCATGCCAGATGCGGCCCGCGTTCGCGCGGGTCGGAATGCCCCGCTCGAACCCCGCAACGCGCCGCCGGGCAAAATTGAAGTAGGCATCGACAGGGTGAATCGAGGCTCGGCACAGCACGTCCGCCAGCTCCAGGAAGCCGTGCTGGCCGAGATCGGTCCTCAGCCGGATCGTCTTTTCCGGCTCCGCCTTGGTGTGGAACGGCCAGCGCAGGCCCTCACGCATCAGCAGGTCTCCTCTCGCTGCCGGGTCGAGCTCACCGAGCCGGTCTTCGAGGACGGCCGCGACGAGGGCCTGCAGCTCGGGCACATCGTGCCTCGCGACGGTGTCGGCCACGGCCGCCTGATGCTCCTCCAGCAGCTCGCGGCGAACCTTCCGGCCCCGATCAGCATATTCGTTGCGAAGATCGTTCGTCATACCCTTGGTGAAGCTCACCTCGGCGATGTCCACACGCCGCTCTGCGACTTCGGGCTGGAAGATCGCCGAGGTCGCCGCGGCCAGCCCGGCTTCGGCATCGAGACAGAAGAGCGCGCGCTCGAAATCCTGACCAAGCAGTTTTTTCACAAGCATCATGTGCGCGTGCATGAAGATGTCTGTGCGCACGCGGGATCCTGTTCCGGGCAATCTCCACTGGCCGCCAACGGCCAGGTCGTCTTCCGAAAAGATCGCGCGGTTCATTCGCAACAGGCCGGCTTCATACTCCCGCGCCGACCAGAGACGCGCCTGCCGGCGCATCGACCGCGGGAGTGCGAAGTCGCCGGACTGGATCATCTCCTCGTCCACGCGTTTGGGCGAAACGGACGGATCGTAGTCGACCGTGGCCGCCATGATGAACTGGCTGCCCTGATGCACCGTCGCCATGTGAAGCAACGGGATCGTGCCGCGGCGCCGTTTGACCGGCCAGTTCACGAGGATGACCTGCGCATCGGTGGCGAAGCAGGGGGCCGAAGCCCGGAAGCAGTCTGCAAGGCGCTCTTCGCGCCGGGCGGCAAACTTGAGGCACTGCTCCTCTAGGAATTCGATCTTGTTGTAGATATGGCCGTAAGTGACGCCCAGCGTCTCCCGGATACGACTGATCGGCACCTTGTTGACCAATGATACCAGGATGTCGCCGGTTCGATCCGTCTTCTTGTGCCGGCGCGTCGGCGAGCCCTGCGAGAAGGTCGCCCTACAGATCTTGCACTGGTGCCGCTGGTCGCCCCGGGCAGTCCGTCCCGCGCCGCGGTAGGCACTTGGAGCAAGGGCCAGCGGGAGGTCGAAGTTCGGACAGGACGCGGTCCGGCAGGACGGGAAAAACTTTTTCCTATACTGACGGGACAGCCGGGAGTATTCCTCGGCGATAGCGGTGTTCGACTTGAGGATGTTGAAGCCGTCGCATGCGGGGCACCGAAATGTTCGGTCTTCGCCGGAGCCAACCACCCGGCCGTGATCCTGGTCGCCACCGCGGCGTCCTCTGACAGAGAACGGGTGCGGAAGAAGCCCGAACCGGTCGCAATGCGGGTTGCGGCAGAAGTTGACGCTGAAGCCGCCGACCAGTCAGGGAAGGCGTATTTTCGGCGTCGAATAATTCATCGAGACGTTCTTGGCGGCACCAACTCCTCAAATGTCAGTAATTCAAAGCTCGAGAGCCGCCCACTTGGGGGCGGCTCTGCGAATTTTCAACATTTATCTGAGGGGCTGGGCCCGGTACCATCTCTTCAACCACTCGAACAGGACAAGGGGAATGCGATCATGGGTGCAATTCGAGAACGCCTCCGCAAGACGCGGCCAGACGTCGAAGAGCAGCTTCTCCTCAACAAGGACAAACGCGCTCTGGCGCGGGTGGCAAGCCGGGCCCGAAAGCAACAGGGTTTGACCATTGATGCTTTGGCCGCTGCGAGCGGGCTGTCGGATGACGAGGTCCTCGCGATCGAGGCTCCGACCGGGGAACTGCCAAGCCTCAAGAGCCTATTTGCGTATGCCGAGGCTTGTGGCTTGAGGCTCAACATCAGTTTCGTTCCGGCGACTGAGTAGTGTTCAAGGCACCTGTCGCCTGCATCTATTCATGAACAGGACGCAGAATGTTAAAGATGGTACATTGGTTTGAGTGCTGCTGCGCGCTCAAATCTTTTTCCTGGCACTTTGCGAATGACCGACGAAGAGATACTCTATCTGTTTGCTAATGTTTTGAGATCGGTGCTCGCTACGATCGGACGCAAAATCGAATTTTGATATCTGTCGAGTCTTGGTGATTTCGAGGCCAATGTCGATACTTAACCAGCAACAAAAGGTAATATCGAAAGCACAGCTGCTGAGATGTTTTAAAACGTTTTGAGTGATGGCCCGAACTGAAAGTGTCGTGGATCACTTTCGAAGTGAATAGACATCCACCAGATGCGCAGAAGATTCAAACTGTTTGGGACAGTTGTCAATTTTAGTAGGTGTACGAAAGATGCGATTGCGCTAGTGCTGGATAAACGTAAGAAGCCGATCGATCGGTGCGGCTTTCCAAGGCTAGTCCGCCCTCATCGCTCGTGCATCAGCGTAATCCCTCGAGAAAATCTGGCCGTTGGGTTGTGATGGTGAATTGAAGCTCGTCAAACCTAACCTTCGGATTTCGGCTTCGATCGTCCGGCAGTTGACTCCGCGCTCTTTCGCAAGGCTTGTCACGGTAAAGAAGCGTTTGTGGAACGCTTCCGCATCCTCTCCAGTGATATAGTGCTGCTTTCTACCAGAAACGGGATTCTTTTGCTTCGTCGCCGGAGTATGTCCTTCAGCCACGAACTTAGCGAAAGCTCCGTTCTCCCGTATTCCAATGCTTCTCGCGAATTCAGCCAACGTTGGTGGTCGTTTGTCCCTCAATTTCTGAACGAGAGCCTCAGGTACGAACACAGCTGCATAGCCCCAATATCTCGGATGTTTCCCAATCAGTTCAGTTCCAGCTTCAACGTGCTGAACGATGTCAGCCGGAGATATTCCAGACAGTCTGGCGGCCGTGTGAATGTGGCACCATCCCTTCGAGTCGACGTTCAACGAAACCGCTTTAGACAGCAGGCGCTCCAACAGGCGCGCGCCGTCATAGGGTCGCCAAGGTCTATGGGCTGTGCCGACTTCCAGCGCAGGCTGAATCAATCCGCATGACATCATCGCCCGTAGTTGCGCCTTCGTCGCGTTGATCTGAGCCATGAATTCTCTTGTGGTGACCATGGTCCGGATGTCGGAAGTAATTTCGGATAGGTGTGACGCGGCGAACGTTTCATGAGAAGAATGTTGTTTGACCTCTTTAAGTAGCACGCCTCGCTCGATTAGGGCCTTTCTAAGGGTCCCTTGGTGAATGCCGCTTTCTGCGCTAGCCGAGCTAAGCGAGTGTAGGCGGCGTCCGGTGAGGGTTTTTCCGAGCACACATTCGCCAGGGCCGAAGGGCCATATACCCAAGATGACGTCCCTCAGAAGGTTCTGGAGTTCTGCAACTCCCTGTTTGTTTTCAAGATCCTGGGCGAGCCACGTGTAAAGACTTCCGTACGCGCCGCGCGGCCCCTTGCCCTTTTTGAATCCCGTTCGCCCAAGATCTCGCAGGACGTCGGTAGCATGGTACTTTCCCGCGTCCAGAACCTTGAACCCGAGAGCGCATGACTCCCGCTCCTTGGGTGACACAATTGGCGATGATGCGTCTACATGTTGATCCCGAATTCGTCCTCCCAGGAGCCGGCAGAACGTGGCCGCACTATGGACCGGCAACTCGGCCAACCACGTGGCGTCTTCGCCGGTCTCCAAACGTTTGTCGAGCCAGGTGTCGTAGGCTGTCACGGGCACCGACAATGGCGTGAGCTCGCCCGACATCAGACGTGCCGAGACGTCGCGAAGCCGGGACGCGAGATCATACCGCCGCGAAGGCAAATTTTCCGACCAAATCGGAACGAGCGGACGGCCGTGGAATCGGCAAACAGCGACATGCCGCACTTGCCAATCGCCTCGCATAATCATGCAGCGAACGGGCTCTTCCCCGGATGCTTCCGCGTCTTCCATTAGGCAGCATGGACATCCGCGGACGGTTGGATGTCGGATCGCGCGCGAGACCATTGTTTCTCCGCGGAACAACATTCGAACGTCGCCAAGCCTGCGTCCGGTCCAGGACACCAGCTCGTCAAGCTCGGCGCCTGTAAGATCACAGATCAAGCCGATGTGCTCGATGGCGGCGTCATTGGTGTCAATGATCCTCTTGAACGACGTACCCATGTCGAACGCAAACTCGTTCGGAGTGACTCCATTCATCGACGCAGCCCGCGAAAGGAAGGACAGGAACGTTTCTCTTGAGGCTGGCCTCGGACGCCGTTTGAGAGTTTCTTTTGCAGCCATGAACAGCGAGAGCAAGTGATTGGGTGTGAAGTTCCTCCCGTACAGGAGCCAGAGTCCACGTAGCCATTCGGCAAAGCAAGGAAAAATTTTATCCGAGAAGCCGAAAGTCGGCGACAAGAATTTGCGAAAAAATGAGACAGAAAGTTTTTCGCAAAATCCAGAATCCAAAACTGAGCCAAGCGAGTCCAAGGAAAATATAGGAATTTCCATGGCTTGAAAGGGCGAGTGTCTCATTTGGGAATTTTCCGCGGAGTAAATTTACCTGCGGCCGATCGGTTTTTCGCAAATTTGGCGGTGGGAGGAATTCCGCTCGATCGAAAATAAGGCGCTCGACACACCGCAAAATTTGTGTATTTGAAAGAATCACTAGTTTTCGCAAGAACGTTGGAACGAGCAAGAGAAAGGGAGAAGTCAAGGAAAGTAAGGGCAAAACGAACAAAGCCCAGCCGTTGGCCCGGCTGAGCTTTGAGGATCAGAGCTTAGAGGTCCCGATCGAGTGTCTGAAGACGAGATAGCGTAACCGCTGATCTCGCGCAAGAGGTATTTTTCAGGCCTTCTCTGCTCCCCGTGGAGCTGCCGGACCTTGACGGGTGCGGCAGCACCCTCGGGCACATCCGAGAATATCTTCCGAGCGGTCACGACGACCGATGCTCGGTGATAACAACGGTTTTGCGCGGCCTGAGAGCCGCGAACGGAGAGAACATGCCTTCAGAAGATGATATATTCACGAGCGAGCTAACCTTCGAGTATCCTCCTGCTTGCTACGATACCGCACCGTTTGAGGCGGTTCCGCTAGCGAGCCCGACAGATCCGGATGAAGTCTATCCAACCCACTTGAAAAAGGTCGAGCCCGGGAAGTCTTCGAGATCGTTCCGAATTCTCGCCACGATTCGCCCGCACCGGAAATCAATGCTCCAACAAGTTTGGTGCGCAAGTCAGGAGGAGTATGGGGTGTGCCTATGTCTTGCGGCGCATCCGGAAGTTGTGGGGCTGCGAGAACAGTTTGCAAGATTAAAGTACCGAAAACCAAACGGAAGGCCAGGTTCGACACTGGTCGATTTCCTCTGCCTGAAGCGAGATGGAAGCCAAGTCTACGTTTCCGTAAAGTATCCTCAGAAGGCGCGGCGCGCGTCGTATCGCAGTGAAGTTGAGGAAATCGCGAGGCAGGCGATCACGTCTAGCTCCGAATCATTTGCGATCGCCTCCCGACAATGCTTCGGTTCTAGGTATTTGAAAAAAGCTCAAATGATCCACTACGTCCGGAAGGGATGGGATCCGGAGGCCGATAAGATTGTACTTCGTCAGGTACCGCCCGACACGAAACAACGATCCATCGGAGAAGTCTTGGCCGGCTCCGATCTTGAGTATGGCCGCGCGTTTCGAGCCATAGCAAGATTGATCGGAGACGGAGATGTGCAGATCGGATTCTACGACCCGATCGAAGATGCAACGAATTGCTGGAGAGCCTCGCTATGACGCGGTCACTTCCGGTAAGGCAACTCACGGACATGGACTACGCAGTCTTTGAGGGGCGCGATGTTCTTAGCATAACTCCGGAAAGGCACGGAGAGAGCACGGCGGTAACTCACTACAGGCTGGCGGTGAAGAATGAAATTGACGGCTTCGATGTCCGATTGTTTCAAGTAAATGAAGTGAGGGAATTAATTCAGGAGCAGAGGCTTCTTGTTGATTACGACTACTTCACGGAGGCGCGTCGAAGAGACCGAGAGGTTCGGAGTACGGGTGAACTGTACGGCGCCACAAACAAGGTGCGACGCGACGTTGGAAGAAAAGTCTTTCTCATGGAGAGGCTGGACCGCCTTCGTTTAGAAGGGTTGAATCTGACACGAGAGAGCGTCGACGAATTCCGTGTCTCCTTGGAAGTTGAATATGAGAAATATCAAGCTCAAGTTGAGCATGGCGTTAAAAAGGCAACCGCACAACATGCATTGAGGCGTCTACCTGCAAGTAGTACGCTTTTGGAATGGTATCGTAGATGGCGAAGTTCGGGAAGGAATCCCAACTGTTTTGTTTACAATGTCCGAAAGTGTAAAAATAAAACTCTTGAGAAAAGAATTGACGAAGCCAAGATCCAGCGTATCATATCGGAATGGGAGAGGTCGCCATCACAAACAATTAAAGCGGCTGCAAAAAAAATCAATAATTTGGTGCTAAAAACGAATAGAGCTCGCAGGGAGCGAGGCAGAACGGACCTCATGCCGGAGCGATGCTTTCGGACTTACGAGAATTGGATCAAGGACCGTTCAGACCCTTTTTCCGCGACCATGCACAAGAAGGGGCGCGGGCGGGCAATTCAAAAGTTCGGAACCAGCGAAGGTGGCCGCACGGTTCGGATTCCCGGCGCCGAGGTCGAGTTCGACGCTTGGAATATTCACGCAGTTGTTCTGGACGTGAGCCGGGAGCGGTGGCTGACTATGACAGAGGCGGAGCGTGAGAAAGTGCCTCGTGTAAGACTATGGCTCGTCATAGCAATTGATGTAGCAACGCGTGTGGTATTGGGATTCTCAGTTTGTAAGAACCCAAACGCGGCTGCGTCGCTGGAAGCTCTGAGGCTCTGCTTCTTGGATAAGACTTACCTGCTCCGTGCGGCTGGACTCAATGATTCGGATGCCACCTGGAACTATTCGGTAAAGATGGCTGCAAGCGTTAGTGATTCCGGTTCTGAGTTCGGTAGAGAGCCGTTTGGCGGGCACCTGTTTATCGCGGCGCATAGAATAATGGGAATTACCTGCGCGACAACCCCAACTGCATCGCCATCGGCAAAACCTTATGTAGAGACCAGTTTCCGAACGTTTGACCTACTTGGTGTGAGAAACTGGCCGGGTGCAACCGGCAGTAATATTTCGGATCGGGGGGACAGGGATCCCTCCGCACAAGCATGTTTGACGCATGATGAGGTGCAGGAATTAATTATCCTCCACATTGCCGAATATCACAATCGTCCGCATAGCGGCTTGGATGGTATTACACCAGCAACAGCCTGGGAGAACGCGACCTCGTTGCCTGAGTATGACGACGAAGCAGCGCACTGCCCTGGTCGCATCAGAGAGGCTTGCGGCTACAAAGCGAAGGCAACGATCACGAAATATGGTATCAGGTATGAGAATAACCTCTATGTTAATGGGGATGTCAGAGACGAGCGCGTTCGACCCTATGGGAGTAGGAGCTCGTCTCGTAATGGGGAGGTTGATATCGTCGTAGATCCGTTTGATTTAGGCGCAATTTCAATTGTTACCGCCAAAGGACTTATCGGGATCCCCTGCATTGACAAAACAATGTGTGGAAAGTCGTTGCGCACCTGGCGGCGTGAGCGCATGGAGAAAAAGATAAAGTCGAATTTGGACGCTGAGAGGCGTTCAGGAGTGTTGTCGGGGGCGCGAGAAGCGTGGCGAAGTATCTTGTCTATTGCGACCCAACGGATTGATGTCGGCCTCTCTGGATATTCTGACGGTGAGGTGATGTTGGAGAAAAATTTACTCTGGGTTGGGAAGGGGCAACACGAAGAACCTTATATCGGAAAGGATGAGGGGCGCGATCCGCTTGCCAACGGCTTCCGCGGCGACCTGGGCGAGGATACAACCCGTCCGAAGCGTAGTCCCCGAAAAAGTTCCTCCAAAGCTGAGGTCAAGTCTGATCCTTTATCGCGCTATCGCCGCAAGAGTTCGGATGATGGATCGAGGGGTCAGGAATGAGTGAAGATCGCACTCAATTTGTTCTTTCCGAAGGCGCGCGGATTAGACTGGCGTCGGACACAAAAGCCCGCTTGGCTAGCTTGTTTTTTCCAACCGATGACTATCGAGAAGTGATGAAAAAGGTGTTTCAGGTCCTTCAGGCGCGCGAAGCGAGCATGGCGCTAGGACGTATGGTCGCCACCGGTGTCGTTGTTGTGGGTCCTTCGGGAGCTGGTAAGTCGAGATTGATCGAGGAGGTCGTAAAGGATTACGAGACCTTTGCATGTGGGGGAGTAGCGCAGAAATTCGGTACAAACATCGTGACAAGCGTAGTTCCGGGTAAAGCGTCGATCAAGGCGATGCTGGAACGGCTTCTCCGGGATCTTGGCTACCCAATTCAGCGAAATCTAAGTGAGAATGAACTTCAGTCCAGGTTGGTCTTCCAACTGAAGGAACAGCGCATCGCCGCGCTTCACCTTGATGAAGTTCAAGATGTAGGGCGACACCGAACGGACGATAGCTACGACCGATTCACAAAAAAGTTCCGGAACCTTATGCAAGATCAGGATTGGCCGGTCTGTCTCATATTGTCCGCAACACCAGAAGTTAAGACGTTCATCAATCACGACCGAACGCTGACGAGAAGGCTGCTTGCGCACGAGATGAACTCGCCCAAAATGAAGGACTCCGGGACGCTGAGGTGCGCTACGAATACCTTGCTCGCTGAAGCGGGGCTTCGAGATGTCGGGTTGCTCAGTTTTGACGGGTTCTTCGAGATCTTGAGGCACGCTGCTTGCGATTGTTTCGGTCAGTCGATTCATCTGACCATTCAGGCGATGGGTTTGGCTAAGGAGCAAGGCGCCGAACTCATTGATGCAGATCACTTCGCGGAAGCCTACTCTATCGAGACCAACTGCGCAGATGACCATAACCCTTTCATTGTTCAGGAGTGGCATCTCATCGATACACGCAAGGCGATGGAACGCGCGAGGCGCGAGGACCTCTAGCTCGGTTCCGCTAGCCGGTTGGAGCTGACCGGCATCAAGGCCGGCATTTTTCGCCCCTCGGGGCGATTTTTTTTGACCTATCCGAATTTGAGGGCCGGTGCTGGGGTTTCGTAGGTCAGCCGTGAGGTTTCGTCGATCAGCAGGTGAGTTTCGTCTCGGAAGACGTAACGTGTTGATAAAAATACGTTCTCTTTCGATTCGGATCTGTCTTTCCACTTCGTTCTCCAGCAGTCTCAGAAAAACGATCAGTATCAGCGCGTAATCCGGCGCCGATCGGTCGGAGCCGACGCAGGTCGCGCTGTCAGTCCAGCGAGCATGTCCACGCGGAGTCCGGAGCATATCGCGCCCTCCGAGGGGCGCTGCCACGAACGTCGGACGGAGCGAGGTGCTGTCGCTGTCTCCTCGGCAGACCGGGGCACCTGACGCAGATTTTATCTGGATTTCAGAGGGCGACCGCTCCGGTCGCGGGCCGTGCGGTCGGGCCGGAGCCGGTCACGCAAGGCTCCGGCTGCGCCGCACGCGCGGGCGAGTTGGCGGGGCGGCACGCGCAAGGAAATGTCGCCACGCTCTTGAGCCTCGGGCGAAACTTCCGCATCAAAGGGAAACGATCAAGCCAAGCTGGGGTGGCCCTTGTCCCTGATCCTCGTCGTTCTCATGCCGTTTCTGGGCGCTCTGCTGCCCGGCGTCCTGTATCCGGCGGGTCGGCGGACCTGTGCGCTGGGCACTCTGGCCGTGTCGGTCATCGCCCTGATCGGGCTGGCCTCGAACCTGCCGGCGCTTCTCAACGGAGAGGTGGTCACCCAGAGGATCGAGTGGCTGCCGGCGCTGGGCCTGAACGCGACCTTCTTTCTCGATCCGCTCGGCGCGTTCTTCGCCACCCTGATCCTCGGGATCGGCTGTCTGATCATCGCCTATGGGCGCTACTACCTGTCGCGCGACGACGACATGGGCGAGTTCTACACCTACCTGCTGCTGTTCCAGGGCGCGATGGTGGGTATCGTCCTGAGCGACAACATCCTGATGCTCCTGGTGTTCTGGGAACTCACGTCGCTGTCGTCGTTCCTGCTGATCGGCTATTGGCGCCACCTGCCGGAAGGGCGGCAGGGCGCGCGCATGGCGCTGGCGGTGACCGGCATGGGCGGGCTCGCCCTGATCGGCGGGATGCTGATCCTCGGCCAGATCGCCGGGTCCTATGACCTGACCGTGATCCTGGAGAACCGCGACGCGATCCAGTCGTCGGACCTGTACCTGCCTGCATTGATCCTGATCCTGCTGGGCTGTTTCACGAAGTCCGCGCAGTTCCCGTTCCATTTCTGGCTGCCGCACGCGATGGCCGCCCCGACGCCGGTGTCGGCCTACCTGCACTCCGCGACGATGGTGAAGGCCGGAATCTTCCTGATGGCGCGGCTGTGGCCGGTGCTGTCGGGGTCCGAGGCGTGGTTCTGGCTCGTGACGGGCGCGGGGCTCATCACGGTGGTGCTCGGCGCGGTGATCGCGCTCTTCAAGCATGACCTGAAAGCGCTCCTGGCGTTCTCGACGGTGTCGCACCTCGGGCTCATCACGATGCTGCTGGGCACCGGGACGGCGTTCGGCGCGATGACGGCGATCTTTCACATCCTCAACCACGCGACGTTCAAGGCCGCGCTCTTCATGTCGGCCGGCATCGTCGATCACGAGGCGCATACCCGAGACATCCGCAAGCTCGGCGGGCTGAGGCACCTGATGCCGGTGACGGCCACGATCGCCACGCTCGCAGCGCTGTCGATGGCGGGCATCCCGCTCTTCAACGGGTTCGTGTCCAAGGAAATGTGGCTCGAGGAGGCGCTGCACACGACGCTGTTCGGGCCGGAGTGGCTGGTGCCGGCGGTCGCGACGGTGGGGGCACTGTTCTCGGCGGCGTACTCGTTCCGGTTCATCTTCCACACCTTCTTCGGCAAGGAGCGGCACGACTACCCGAGCCATCCGCACGATCCGAACCCGGGCATGTGGCTGCCGCCCGCGTTCCTGGTGTCGCTCGTGCTCCTGATCGGGCTTGCGCCGTTCCTGGCGGAACCGCTGGTGAAGGGCGTGACCGGGGCGGTTCTGGGCAGCGCCGCGGAGGTGCCGGAGTATCACCTCGCGATCTGGCACGGCTTCAAACCGCCGCTCTATCTCTCCGCGGTCGCGGTGGCGGGGGGCATCCTGCTTCTGCTCTTGCATCGCTGGCTGCAGAAGGGCTGGGACGTGGTGCCACGGCCCGAGGCCAAGACGATCTTCGACGGCGTCATCGCGGGCTGCGTCTGGGTCGCGCGCCGGGTGACCTGCGTGCTGCATGACGGAGCGTTCACGCGCTACGCGGCGATCCTGTCGGTGGCGATCCTCGCCGCGGCGGTGCATGCCTTCCTGACGGGCACGACGGGCCCGGCGACACGTGCGATGCAGCCGCCGAGCGTGGTCGCCATCGCGACATGGGTGATGCTGGTCGCCGCGACCGGGTTCCTCGTCTTCGTGCACCGCCACCGCTTTGCCGCGCTCATCCTGATCGGCATCATCGGCCTTATCGTGTCGGTGGCCTTTGCCTTCTTCTCGGCGCCCGACCTCGCGATGACGCAGATCTCGGTCGAGGTGGTGACGGTGGTGCTCATGCTCCTGGCGCTGAACTTCCTGCCCAAGACCACCCCGGTCGAGAGCGGAATGCTGCGTCGGGCGCGCGACGCCGTGATCGCGTGCGCCGGCGGGATCGGCGCCGGGGCGCTGGCCTACTTCCTGCTGCTGCGCGATTTCGTGTCGGCGCCGATTTCGGAGTATCACCTCGAGAACTCGTATGCCGGCGGCGGCGGCACGAACGTTGTGAACGTGATCCTCGTCGACTTCCGGGGCTTCGACACGTTCGGCGAGATCATCGTTCTGGGCATCGCGGCGATGGTGATCTACGCGCTGACGGAGGCGCTGCTGCGCGGTCCGGTGCGGGCGCGGCTTCTCAACCGCGTGCCGGAAACGCCGCTGGCCGGCGACCGGCATCCGCTGATGATGGTGGTGCTGACGCGGGTCATCATGCCCGTGCTGCTGATGATCGGCGTCTACATCTTCCTGCGCGGGCACAACATGCCCGGCGGCGGCTTCATCGCCGGTCTGGTGGTCGCGGTGGCCATCGTCCAGCAATACATGGCCTCGGGTTATGCCTGGGCCACGCAACGCCAGCGGTTCCCGTATCACGGCATTGTCGGGGCCGGCGTCCTGATCGCCGGGCTGACCGGCATCGGGGCGTGGTTCACCGGGCACGAGTTCCTGACCTCGTCCTTCACCTACATCAAATTGCCACTGCTCGACGAATTCGAGGTCGCCTCGGCGATGGGCTTCGACCTCGGCGTCTTCCTCGCGGTGCTGGGCGCGGTGCTTCTGTCGCTCGAGAGCTTCAGCCGGATGGCTCGCCGCGCCTATACCGAGGAGTCCGAGTACGCGATGGACATCGACCCGTCGCGCGAGAACCGGACAGGGGGAACAGACTGACATGGAATTGCTTGTCGCCAGCGGCATCGGGGTGCTGACCGCCGCGGGGATCTACCTCGTGCTGCGCCTGCGCACCTTTCCGGTGATCCTCGGGACCGCGCTTCTGACCTACGCGGTCAACGTGTTCCTGTTCGCGTCGGGTCGGCTCGTCGTCGGCGCGCCGCCGATCCTGATGGACGATGCCAGCCGCTACACGGACCCGCTGCCGCAGGCGCTGGTGCTGACGGCGATCGTGATCTCGTTCGGTATGACCGCGGTCGTGGTGATGATCGCGCTTGGCGCGTTCCTCGGCTCTGACGATGACCACGTCGACGACCAGGACGGCGCGCTCGACCCGGTGCGGAAACTGGAGCGCGCGGAATGAGCCACTGGATCGCCACACCGATCGTGCTGCCGGCGATGGTGGCCGCTTTCCTGCTGCTGGTCTGCCGGCATCACCTCGGGCTGCAGCGCATCTTCGCGCTCGCTTCGGGCGTGGCGATGATCGCGATCGCGCTGGGCCTGTTCGTGCAGGCCTTCGACGGGACGATCACCCTCTACCAGTTGGGCGACTGGCAGGCGCCCTTCGGCATCGTGCTCGTCGCCGACCGGCTGTCGACGCTGATGGTCCTGCTGACCGCGGTGCTGGCGCTTCTGGTGCAGCTGCATGCGATCGGCACCGGGTGGGACGATCGCGGCCGGCATTTCCACACGCTGTTCCAGTTCCAACTGATGGGGATCATGGGCGCGTTCCTGACCGGGGACGTGTTCAACCTCTTCGTCTTCTTCGAGGTCCTGCTGATCGCGAGCTACGGGCTGATGATCCATTCGGGCGGCACGCGCCGGACGCAAGCGGGCACGCAATACGTGCTCTACAACCTGCTCGGCTCAACGCTCTTTCTGTTCGCGCTCGGCACGATCTACGCCGAGACCGGGACCCTCAACATGGCCGACCTGGCCGAACGCGTGCGCCAGATCGACCCGGAGAACAGCGCAGGTATCCGGGTGGCGGCGGTGCTGCTGATCATCGTGTTCGCGATCAAGGCCGCGATCGCGCCGGTGCATTTCTGGCTGCCGGCCTCCTATTCCGAGGCGCCGGGTCCGGTCGCCGCCCTGTTCGCGATCATGACGAAGGTCGGTGCCTACGCGATCATCCGCATCTACACGCTGGTGTTCCCGCCCGACCTCGAACTGACGCAGGGTCTGATCGATACGTGGCTGCTGCCGCTGGCGCTCATCGGCCTGACGATCGGCATGGTCGGCGTGCTCGGTGCGACACGGCTCGACCGGTTGGTGGCGTTCTCGGTGATCGGGTCGATGGGCATGCTGTCGGTCGCCGTCGCGCTGTTTACCGCGGAAGGGATCACCGCCGCGCTCTACTACGTCGTGCACTCTACGCTGGCGACGGCTGCGCTGTTCCTGATCGTCGACCTCGTGGCAGAGCATCGCACCCGGCACGCCGAGCTGGTGACCGCGCCGCCGGTCCCGAGCGCAGGCATCCTGGGCGCGATGTTCTTTGCCGCGGCGATCGCGATGGCGGGTCTGCCGCCGCTTTCGGGCTTCGTCGGCAAGCTCCTGATCCTCGACGCGGCGTTCGACAGCCCGCTCGTCGTCTGGACGTGGGCCGTGATCCTGACCACCTCTCTCGTGGCGGTGGTGGGCTTCGCCCGCGCCGGGTCGACGGTGTTCTGGAAGGCGGCGGAGGCGCAGGAGCGGCTCGATGCGGATCTCGACGACAGCCTGACCCAGATGGACAACGTCGAGAGCAAGCCGGAGACCGATCCGCGCCGCCAGCCGGCGCTGCCGCTTCTGCCGATCGCGACGCTTCTGGGCCTGCTGGCGCTGCACACCGTGTTTTCCGGGCCGGTCAACGGCTTCATGGCCGCAACGGCCGAACAACTCTTCTCGCCCGAGCCCTACATCTCCACCGTGCTCGAGACCGAGGGCAAGGAGATCGAGTATCACGGCAGCGGCGAGTATGCCGAGGAGGGCGATGGCGACGGCCACGGCGAAGGTTCCGGCTCAGGCGAGCACGGCGAAGAGGAGGGACACTGACATGGCCCGGTTCCGCCGCGCATTGCTTCCGCATCCGCTCCTGACGCTGCTGCTGATCGTGACATGGTGCCTCGTGTCCAACTCGATCGCACTCGGGAGCATCGTTCTCGGCGCGATCCTCGGAGTGCTGATTCCGATCCTGACACTGCCGTTCTGGCCGGACGCGCCCAAGGCGCTCAGGACGGCGCGGATGGTCGGCTACATGGGCGTCGTGATCTGGGACATCGTCGTCGCGAACATCGCGGTGGCCTGGATCGTGGTCACGCGGGCCAACCCGGCCATGCGCTCCACGTGGGTTGTCGTGCCGCTCGACCTGCGGACGCCCGAGGCGATCACCGTGCTGGCGGGGACGATCACGCTGACCCCGGGCACGGTGTCGGCGGACCTGTCGGACGAGGGGCACGCGCTCCTGGTTCACGCGCTCGATGCCGAGGATCCGGACGCGGTCGCACGCGAGATCAAGGACCGCTACGAGCGCCGGCTGAAGGAGATCTTCGAATGAGCGATCCGGACCTTGTCACCTACGCGATCTGGTTCGCCTTCGGCTGCGTCTCTTTGGCGCAGGTGATGGCGATGGTGCGGCTGATCCTCGGGCCGAACACGGCGGACCGGATTCTCGCGCTCGACACGATGACCCTGAACGCCATCGGCCTGATCGTGCTTCTTGGCCTCGCTCAGGGCACGCAGATCTATTTCGAGGCGGCGCTGATCGTCGCGATGCTCGGCTTCGTGTCGACGGTCGGCTACTGCCGTTTCGTGCTGAGGGGGGACATCATCGAATGACCGCCACGCTGATTATCGACATCGCGACCGCCGTCAGCCTCGTGATCGGGGCGGTGTTCACGTTCGTGGGCTCGTACGGCCTCCTGAAGCTCGACGATCCGATGAAGCGGCTTCACGCGCCGACCAAGGCGGGTACGCTCGGTGTCGGTTCGCTTCTGCTGGGCTCGATCCTCGCGGCGCTCGGACGGGGCGAGCCGTCCCTGCAGGAGGTGCTGATCGTGGCGTTCCTGTTCGTGACGGCGCCGATTTCGGCGCACTTCATCTGCAAGGTGAACCTGCACCGGCGGAGCTGCGACACGCCGCCCGCGCCGGTCAACGACACCACGTGGTCGACGCTCGACACGCCACCCACCGGCGCGCCGAAACCGTCCTGACATCGGGCGGTCCGTCGCGCCGGGCCATCATCATTCCCCGAGCGCAATGCCCTCGCGGCGCGGGTCCGCGCCGCCGGTCAGCCCCTCGGGGCCGATGGCGATCACGTGCAGGCCGGAGGTCAGCTCCCGCACCTCGGTGTCGAAGCCGAGGCCACCGAGCGGATCGGCCAGCGTCTCGGCGTCCGTTCCCGCCTCCAGGTCCATCGTGCCGAAGCGGTTCAGGACATGCGGGGCGGCAACGGCGGCCTGCGCGTCCATGCCGAAATCGACCACGTTGATCACCGCCTGCGCGACGTAGCCGATGATCCGGCTGCCGCCCGGCGATCCGACGACGAGCACCGGCGCGCCGTCCCGCAGGACGATCGTCGGCGCCATCGAGGAGCGGGGGCGCTTGCCCGGTTCCACGCGGTTGGCGATGGGGCGGCCGTCCTCGTGCGTCGCAAAGGAGAAATCCGTCAGTTCGTTGTTCAGGAGGAACCCGCCCGGCGTCATCAGGCGCGAGCCGAAACCGTTCTCGATCGTCGTGGTCATCGACAGCGCGTTGCCGGCGGAGTCGACGATCGAGATGTGCGAGGTGGACGGAAACTCGATCGAGGCATCGTCGCCCCAGGCCTGGGCATGATCCCAGTCTGGCGTGCCCGGGGTCGCTTCGGACAGCGCCGCGTCGCGCCCGGCGATCAGCCCCGCGCGCTCGGTCAGGTACGCCGGATCGACGAGACCCGCGGTGGGCATCGGCACGAAATCGGAATCGGCCATGTAGCGGCCACGGTCGGCGAAAGCGAGGCGCGAGGCATCGCCGACCAGCCGCCATGTCTCGACGTCGTCCGGGCCGCCGGCCAATTCGAAATTCTCCAGCGTGCCGAGGATCTGGCCCACGGTAAGCGCGCCGGACGAGGGCGGGCCCATCCCGCAGACCTCGTGCGCGCGGTACTCGACGCAGACCGGCGCACGTTCGCGCACCGCGTAGATTGCCAGGTCGGTCGCGGACAGCAGCCCCGGATTGCCCGCCGCGCCGCGCACCGTCTCGACCACGCCCTGCGCGATGTCGCCGGTGTAGAACGCGTTGGCGCCGTCCGTGGCGAGGGCGCGTAGCGTCTCCGCATAGGCCGGATTGGTCAGCGTGTCTCCTTCGGCAAGCGGCGTGCCGCCGGGCAGGAAGTACTCCGCCGTCGCCGGGAAGCGGCCGAGCCGCTCTGCGTCCTCGGCCACGAGGCTGGCGAGCCGGGGCGAGACGACAAAGCCGTCCTCGGCCAGCGCGATCGCCGGATCGAAGAGACCGGCCCAGTCGGCCGTGCCCCAGAGTTCGTGCGCCGCCTCGAGCAGCGCGGGTGTACCGGGCGTGCCGACGGAGCGTCCGCCGACCACGGCGTCGAAAAAGTCGAGCGGTTCGCCCGCGTCGTCCTGGAACAGCGTGGGCGTGGCGGCAAGAGGAGCCGTCTCGCGCCCGTCGAGTGTCGTGACCGCGCCGCTGGCGGCGTCGTACCAGACGAGGAAGGCGCCGCCGCCGAGGCCGGAGCTCTGCGGCTCTACGAGCCCCAGCACGGACTGAACGGCGATCATCGCATCCGCCGCGCTGCCGCCGGCGCGCAGCACGTCGGCGCCGGCCTCGACCGCCAGCGGGTTGGCCGCGGCGACCATCCAGTCCTCCGCGAGAACGGGCCGGCCCTCGGCCTTGGTCGCCAGCGCTGCGCGCGCGGGCTCGGACAACGAGCCGAAGGCGCTGTCCGCGCCCGCCTCCGCCGCGGCTTCGGGCGCGACGGTGTCCGCAGCGTCCTGCGCCGTGGCCGGAGCGATGGAAAGACAGAGAATGCAAAGGGCGAGGATGCGGCGCATGGGCGGTCTCCGGTAGGGTGCGAGGATCTCTCTCACAGGATGACCCGCGTCGCGCGAATGTCCATGCCGGGCTTCGCTCTTGCCCTTCCTCCGCGCCGCCGCTACTTGAGTGCGCGGCGCCGGTATAGCTCAGCTGGTAGAGCAACTGATTTGTAATCAGTGGGTCGGGGGTTCAAGTCCCTCTGCCGGCACCATTAAATTATATCAAGACTTTGTTTTTTCTCGAGATTATTCTCCGCTACCGTATCTCATCCACCCTAGTATCCACCCGGTCATCGTCGCTTCGCCTTAGGTAAGGCGTTCTAGCGCTGCATCCGGCAAAGGCCGTTGGAGCGCAGCGGCGTCCTGCCATGGTGCTGACTACCAAGCGCCGCCCTCGTTCGCAGTCGCAAGAATGACGGCATTGATGTCAGATGCACCTCGAATTCCGGCTAAGTGGCCACAAATCCACACTATTCCGGCGAATCCACGTGCCGCATGAAGTGAGCGGGGTCCATTTCAGCGAGCTTGCACGCGGCCACCGTCGAGAACGCGTTGCAACTGCCGCTCAGCAAAGAGCGGCAATGGCTACCGACAAAGGGGGATAGAGACCTCAATCGTACCCATCGCTTATTGAAGGGAAAGGTGAGTCGATACCGAGGCGACGATCAAGGTACGCAATCATGGTGGGCGTCAAGCCTTCACCATCAGGCAGACCACCGAATACGACGAAGCGCCCATCGGGCGCTTCGATTCGGTATACATTGGCTGTGCCCTGCACCCCCTCTTTAACTGTACAACCAGCCTCTTCCTGGACCCACTTGATGTACGTTCTGAGCGACGGGAACTTTCCAAAAGGTGCCGACAAGGTAATTCCACTTAAGCTGCGAGGGCGACTTCGTAACCGCACTGCTCGTCCGCGAGCCGACGCGCATTATCCCACATCTTGTGAAACTCTTCGGGAGCAGGGTCAATATCGGCCAGCGATCCATTGCGCTCGCTGCACTCCAAATCGACGGTCAAAACGAGGCGAGACATGAGTTCGTCAACGCTGCAACCCTGCGCGCAAATGTCGTGCTCAAGGCACTGGCCCACAAACATTTCGCCCTCTTTTTGGATCAGAACTCTCATGATGGCTCCCCTTACAACTGGCGTCGGTCTTTGCCGACCGGCGTGTTAACCATATAATGTTTGTCTGCTCAAGTCCTACGTAAACGCAGCGTTGTGACGAAACTGCGGCAGGAAGCCGCTTGCGCGGCGGCGGTGGCTATGGCCGAGACCTGGGCATTCTGTTCGGGCGCGACGGCGAAGATGTGCGCGAGCCACTGATGCGTGCGGGGCTCGCTCAGGCGTCAAAGAACGCGGACTGGTGTCGCTAGACGGTAGCAAGGTCGGGAGATCCCGAAACACACCAACGGCACCCAGAGGAGTTGAGGCACCGTTGACCCCTTTACATGCGAACCGGATCTCCCTGCTCACAACGCTAGCCAAGATCCGTGCACACTCAACGGCCGATGTATCTGTTGAGCGTCAACAGTCTGTTCGTGTGGCTCTCAGACAATCATCGCGACGAGACCCGTGCACGAACCGACTACCGTCAGAACAAGCAAAACCATGACCGCCGCGCCAGGCGCGCCCCAGCGCTCATCTTCATCGGGTTCGTGATGTTTGTCGTCGTACATATCAGACAGGCACATCCGCTGGCTTGAGATGTCGGTTTTCAAACAAGAAATCTGCAACGGGCACAGCGATACAGTGACAGGTCAGCGGGTCGCGTCAAGCGAGCGTAGGCGAGACATTGTGACCTACCCACGGTTGCCGAGTTTTACATCACGTACGTAGCTTCGAACCACGTTGGAAGGAGCTGCTTCGTGGAGAAGACTTCAAACGACATCAACAGGATTTTCGGGGCCAACCTCCGGCAACTCATCGATGAGCAACAGGGCGGAAACGTGTCTCACGTCTCTCGCGAGATGCCGATGAACCGAACCCAGCTGAACCGCTATCTCGCCTCCGCGGCGTGGCCTCGACCGGATGCTCTGGATCGGATCTGCCAATACTTTGGGGTAGATGCCCGAGTGTTGCTTGAGCCCTTGGACGATATCAGAAACGCAAGACGTGATGTCCCCCACGGATGACAGGCGCAGGTATGTACCCGCGCCTGCAGACTTAATTTCTCGCAGAAATCAGAGCGCACGGATGCCAGGGTCGGCCCGACTGTTGCAACTCTTGTCGGCTTGAAGGAAAGTCTCGCTTACTACTCTGCGGCGATCAATCGGAAGCGAGCGTCGCTGCCTTCACTGATCATGGTGCCGCTCCTCCGGAAGTGACCGTGCCTCTGCAGGCTTGTTTGGATCACGGCGAGAGACTGCGAAAGCTCCTCTGCCTCGAATGATCCGGCGCGCTCAACGGGGTAGTCAAGTTCTCCGCGCGCGAGCGCACTGGAGCACCCGGCCAAGCGCTCAATCGGGCGCGAAATCACGCTATTCACCTTGCCGAGCATCGCGAGGATGCAAGCCGCCGCAGTGACGAAACCGAGGACATCCCAGTTCCAAGGGTGCTCGCTCGTGGCCGACTGACCTTGCAGCGGCACCCGCACGATCAAGCTCCAGCCCATGTCCGGAACCGCAGTGCTGGTAATCCTCGAAATGGTCGCAGAGGCGAAGCTGGGTCCATCCTCCCGATCAGCGTTGATGCCCCGATCCTGTCCCAGGCCGAGAGCCATCAGCTCGGCTTCGGACGGCATGAAGTCAAACTGCTTCGCCGCGCTGGCAAGCACGCTACCGTCTCTGCTCACGACCAGCGCATCCGCGTCGAGTGCAACTGCCGTCTCCTGAACGAAGCCATCCACCCAAGCCATGTCGATGCGGTAAACAGCTACGCCAACCGGTGCTCCGTCAGCATCGAGAACAGGACGGGACAAGTTGATGAAGCCGTCGCCTTCGTGTCCGGATGGTTGGAATACCGATCCGGCGCTCTCCCCGCGCAGGCCCTCCCGGAACCATCGGCGCTCGCTGACGTCCTCACCCTCGCGCACCGCGTTCGAGCCCGCGACGATTAGGCCGGACGGGTTGGCAACGCCGGCCCATGCGACGCTGACGCTCGCGTCAGGGACGGCGTCAACGAAGCTGCGCATGGACTCGTAGTCGCTCGTTTCAATCTTCTCGGAAACTGCTCGGATGCTCTCCCACTCCCGATCAAGGGCCTTGGAGAAGGTCAACGAAACGGCGCGTGCTGCTCTCAGCGCGTTATCTTCCTGGGCTTGGCGGCTTACTTCGTGTGCATGCTGCTGCGTGAAGTGCAGGACCATTAGGACGGCGATGCCGAGACACAGAGCATTCCAGAAGGTGAGAACCACGGACAAACGCGGACGGTGTGTACTCAAGTTCATCATTTGCTCCCTGTCGCTCGCTGCATCACAACATGTTCTGCCGTTTCGAGCGCTCGATTAATCAGGGAAAATGACGTAATTGGGGCGCCTGCAAAAAATATCAGTGCATGACACAGCTTTTTCGATACGCCGCGAGACACGTCAAACGGAAGCTGCGACAACAATCGAAGGATGCTGAGGGAAGGTGCGGAGGTCGAACCAGACAAATCGGCTACCGTCAGGGTTTGTCTTGTTCCCCCAGGTGATTGCGCCCTCACCGGACTTGTGGCGGATCAGCGCCGCCCGGAACGCCCGCAGGTCGATCAGCCACCACCGATCCATACCGCCCCACTCGTTCGCGTGACCGTAGAACATCCAGTCGCCATGACCGTTGACGATTTTGGACAACTCCGTCTCTCCACCTGACGGAAGCCCGGAGCGAATGGTGAACTGGTGCGGGAAGCGTTCTGCGTAGCCCGGCCGGCGCACGCGCGCAGCGATGCGAAGATCCTTGCCATCGAGCATCAGCAAGTCCGTCGCCTGGCGCATATCCAAGGCATCGGGCGCAGCCTGCAACAGGTGCGCCCCGACAATGTGCTTGATCTGCGGGATGAACTGGTCCGACCAGGACCGGTTCTGCTCGTAATCGCGAGCGATCATGTTCATGCGGCAAATACCTGGTTGGGGGAGCGGAGGGCGCTGGGGTGCTTGCGCCCTCCGAAGTCACTCATGCGGCCCGCTGCTCCTCCACGACACGGGTGAATGTCTGCATGGCGTCATCCACGTCAGCGCCCTCAACGATCAGTCGAAGCGTGAAGACCAGCGCCTTCCGTTCGTTGTCCGAGAGGTTGCGTGTCGCCTTCATGAACGGCTTCTTCTGCTCGGAAAAAGCGCGGTGGGACCGCAGGAGTTCCCCGACGTCACCGGTCAGCAGCCAGTCCAAGCTGCCGTTGGCCTCATTGCAGAACGCGATCAGGTCGTCTGTCAGCAGAGCATCGCCATCGGCAATCTCGATCCCGACCGGCTCGATGCCCGCCGCAGCCGCAAGCAGATCCACACGCTCGCGGAGGGCTGCCGGAGACCGTTGTGCATGGGTCGTCCTGTAGGCCCGCAGGAGCGGCGTCACATCGCCCAGAAACAGCCAGTCCAGCGAAAGCTCCTGCTCGCGCACGAAGTCCATCAGCTCGTCCGTGGGGGCGCCCTCAGCGTCCAGAAGCGTTGCCGGCGCTTTTGCACCAACAAGCTCGCAGAAGCGCTCCATGCGCGTCTCTGCGGCCTGCATTTCGTACCACGGCAGGCGCCCCGAATCCTTCCCGTCGAAGCCGGGCACCGGCTCTCCGATGAGATTGCACGCCTCGCGGAGGATCTGGCCGATACCGTCGCCTGTGAGGCCAAAGTCTCCGTGCGACGTGTAGGCGAGAACCTTCGCCGCAAAGTCGGCCGCGCTCTCGCTCGGGATCTCCAGCATCGCGTCCTCGATGCGCATCATCTCTTCCACAGCAGCGTCGCAATCCTCCTCCGAGGTGCCGTGAGCGCTTGCGCGGAGCTGTTTCCACTGGTGGTACATCTGCTGAATTGCTGTCGTCATGTCGTCCTCCTGAGGTTTGTTTGTTGGTCAGACGCGCAGGGTGGCTGCGGCGCTGGCGGTCGTAGGTGTGCGGGGAATACGCACGCGTTGCTGAGGGCGCTTTGCGTGCCGGAGGGGGCGAGGCTCGGAGGCTTCCCCGCACATCCGAAGCGCCGCTTGCAGCTGAGAGAGGCGCTTCCAGCCATCCGGTCCGATACGGTTGCGGGTTTCGATGTCGCGGATCTCGGCGCGCAGCGAAGAAGCGCTGCGGTCGCCCAGCTCGCCAAGGTTGGCTGCATGCGCTGCGAGACGGGCCACGCGGGCCTTCATCTCGGCCCATGCCCTCCGAAGGCACTCGGCGAACACAGCGCGTTTCTCCGGGCCTGTGGCGGCTCTCCTGTGGCCGTAGCCCGGGCCGGGCGTCCAGTTGTAGATGAACGTGTAGCCTTGCTCCTGACGCGCCCACATCCAGGCGAGGCGCATAAGTTCGCTGCGGTTGATCCTCACTACGCCGGCCATGAACTCTATCACTCGCTTGCTGTTTTGTGCTGATAGCACTAAAATAGGATGTCAGCGCATGCTGTCAACACATTTTAGTGCCATCAGCACAAGAGAGAAGAATGGCGGAACGAGCAGTATCGATCAGCGGAGCACAGATCAGGATGGCGAAGGCCGCCCTGGGCCTCTCCAATCCGCAACTGGCAGAGAAGACCGGCCTCCATAGAAACACGTTGAACAGGGCCGAGCGCGGTGAAGGGCGCGCTGCGACCTTTGATCACCTCAGGCGTTTTTTTGAGGCGGAAGGTGTAGTCTTCGTTCCGGAAAACGGAGGTCCGGAAGGTATCCGTTTCGCTCAAATTCAATCAAAGGGAGATGAGGGTGTCTAAAAGCCTAGAACCGGCGGAAATTAAATCATTGCGCTTCGAGCGGAACGGCGGCTATCTTTTTGCTGTGCTTGGTCCATATATTTATGATTATTGGTATGGGCCTTTCGATAACCTCCCTCTGATCTACGTGATAAGTTTCAGCGCTGGATTAATCCACGGAAAGCTGTGTGAAATTCGCAGTGACGCCATATATCGCGATTTCCGAAATTCATTGAATTCATAGAGTTCGGACACGCCGACCCTCTGCTGCAGCCTTGGGGTGAAACTAGTATCGGCACCGGTAACAGTTTTCGAGGGACCGTTTTGCTCAGCTTCAGACGGTGCCAGCGTGTATAGTGTGAAATAACGTCGTTTCTACCTTCGCACTTTTTCAAGCTTGCTGCCTCCAATCTTGAAGTAGCGACCGCCATTGTCAGTGACGGTGGCGCCGTTCTCGCACATGTCCTCAAACACATCGTCCGGAACATTTGCGAGATGCTGGGCGGTGTCGGCTTGGCGCTTAGAAAGCCCGGCTGCCGCAGCGGCCTGATGCTTCGGAATAGACATATCGGCGCCGTTACGTTTACTTTCCCAATGCTTTCCGCGTTGACCTAATATCGGCGCCGGTATCAGGTTGAATGTCAGTCCTGGCGCCATATGCGGGCTCAACCTGCTTCAACAGTTCACCTGCCCGACGCGTCGCGCGAGTCCTGATGCGCTTCGACATGGGGTGACCACGCCAGGACTTTGCCATCTCGAACGACACAGGGAACCAGAACGCCGCCCAGACAGTTCGCCCCTGATAGTTTGTGAGAAAGATAGCTATGTCGCAGGCCCCTCAGCCGCCGGAACGCCCCCCTTTCAAAAAAGCAGGATTACCGCCAAGACGAGCTTTGGATGCCGTCGGATGGGGGTACATCTGGGTCGGCGTAGCGATCATGGCCGGCATAGCTGTGGTGTCCGGATACCAATAGGCTGAGAGCGACGGCTCCACCGCGTTTCCTCGCAGCGTTAGCGAATCGTACCCCGGATCAGACGCTCGCTGGTAAGCTTGCGCTCGTACTCGATCATTCGATGAAGTACCGCGATGATCATTGCCCGCGCCTCAACAGGAGTGTTCGCGGACTGTTCGTTGGTTACCCTGACGACCTCTTTGGCAAAGTGGCTAAATTGATCGTCTGACATTATGGTTGGAGTTGCCGCGAAATGCTTGGCGATCAAGGCGATCCCGCCAGCATCAAATCGATAGAGACTACTTTCGGCCATGATCAACAAACCTAAGATGTTGTCTGGAAACAGCTTTGGAATTTTGCTCGCTTCGATAATGTGCGGCGTGAGGAACTCACGTTTCACGCACGAGCGTAGTCAGACTGTTCTTCGTGCACGTCGGAACCGGATTCACGGCATCCTTGGATGCTTCAAGTTTCGAGGCGCACACCGCAGACTCTATCCCGAGCGTTGGGTGCTCGGAGGTTTTTCTGACACGTAGCTACAGCATCACATGAGGCTGGCCCAAACACTTTCTGAACGCGCAATACTTCGTGATGTCGATGGCGTATGACCAGACGCCTTCTGCAGCACGAGGTTCGGTGATCTGAGTGAGTAGCGACGGCCTGAGACGAAGAGCTGCTGGCTAGATGCTTGAAGGCCCGGGCTGGCCCTCCATGGCGCGCGCCTCCTCACGCATCCAGCGCCTCGCTTCTTCGACGCGCCCTTCATTGCGCAGGCTGTTCATCAGCACGCCGTGGCCCTCGATATGCATCCAGGCCTCAAAGTCCGAGAACTCTAGGTACTCAAGCGGCACAGGCATGCGGAAAGGGCTCGCCATCCAGACGCGGACGTACTGTCTTACGAGATGCTCGGCAGCTGGCTCAGACACCTCGGTGACTTCCCCGCTTATGGACACACGCCGCCCGTTACCCGCGTTTCCAAGCTGACTAGGGCATAGGTTGCCGTCAGGTTAGTGCAACGTGATGCAGAACCAAGGGTGTTGGGCGACATCTGGTCAGTGCTTGCCGTGATGGGGTTCGTCGCGATCCTCTTCGGGTATCAATGGGCCAAGGTCCCCGTACGAGCAGTGGGCTGTCGAGCATCCAACGATTGCCCGCGACGGTCACGCGAAGCCGAAGTATCTTGGAGCTAGGCGACTCACCGAGTGTCCCAGCATGTCGAGAAACACGCTTATCATTGCAGGCCCTTCTTCGCTGACTGGCCGGCCGCTTCGCTGAACTCGACATATTTTTATTCCTCAGAACGGCTCATCAGCTTCATCCCAGACCATGTCGTCGGGTCGCGAGTATTCCACCCAAAGTAACTCGACGGTTCGCTCCTGCTCATTCATTCGAAACCATATAGAGTGCGACAAGATAACATCCGGTCCATTGAACCTCAGATGCGTTCGCGCAAGTCGTATTTCAGCCACACTCGTTTCAGGGAAAGCAAGTGGCTCGCGATGCAATGCATAGATTATTGGAGCAATGGCATCATCAACTTGTCGCGCGCCGCCGCATTGTGCGACGGCACGCAAGTAATCGTCGCTCTCAACTATAGACCACCCGTTACCAGCCAAGCTCTCGTGCCAACTCTTGCGTTCTTGTCTGCTCGGCGTCCGAAAGCGGGTCTCCAGAAAGATGCACGAGTTCGTAGGGCATGTGGTCTTTGTGCCGCAACGCGCGCCAACGAATGTCGTGAGAGGCATCACTGACTTCTGCCGCGGTTTGGCTCCACAGCTCCCGTATCACCTCATCAACAAGGTACAGCTCATCGGCGGTGAACAGGTCGACAACCGGCTCTCGAAGCGCAATCGGGCGGTCCTGACGATGGTCGGGTCCAACTTGTCGCTTCTCGACACGCAAAGCACCTTCACGCACCAGTTCATCGCGAACCGGAACCAGCATTTTGGGGGCAGGCCCCTTCGGGAGGCGGAAGTAACGAACTCCTGTCAGCGGCACACCGAAACGCTCAAAGGCCCGAAAGTCCGAGTGGTAGAGGATCTTGTTCAGCTTGACTGCGCCAAACCAATGGTCGCTCTGGCATTCCATGCAAATATACAGAATCAGTTCGCGAAACCGCTGCGTTCCGCGAGGCACATCAAACGTTTCGTGCAGCATTCCTCGCACCACGGGCACTCCTCACATTTCGCAATACCATATATGGTAGAATTTGCCAAAATTTTATCCCGGACGAGAGCGCGAGCCCGGCCTACCTTTCTAGCGCTGGAGTAGCGCCAGTGATCATGGCCGCTTGCGAGCGCGTGAGCTGAGGAGACTCAGAAGCAGGACGGAAACCCGATGCCGCGTCTCTGATGGCCTCCACGCCTTGGCGAACGGCTTTGTCGGCGTAGCCCTTTGCAGCCGAGCCCACGACCATCGCAGGCAGCGTAGCACCGCCGGAGAGAATGCCGCCGGTCGTGTGCAGCGCCAGCATCAAGCCGTTTCCATCGGGCGAAAGTTTCCCCAGAAGGCGGGCGAAGTTCTCACTGCGGGAGCCACGAACAAACTGGCGCATAAGGCTAATTTCGTCCTCGCTGAAGAACCTGGCCTTCTTCTTGTCATTGATGATCGACGTGACCGCCTGGCGATACTTGTTCAGGATGTTGCCACCGGAACCAGTAGACGCCGTTTGGTCCTCTGCCTTCCTGAAAGCATCGTCCAAGAGCTGAGATTTGGCGTAGCGAGCGTTCGCAGCTCGGGCGAGCCCCATGACTTCAGAGGCTCCGGCCCTGCTGTCGATCAGCGCATCAATCTCTCGGATGGCGTCAAGGATGAAAGGTTGATCCGGTGCACTGCTGTAGCGTCGCCATAGGCTCTGGCGAATTCCGTCTAGTTGGGACAGCGTGGTATTCGGCTGATCTGCTCGCTTCTCCAGCGTTCGCAAGACCGCGCGGCCGGCGTTGTCAACTTCCTCAACGTAGTTTGCCGCCTCAAAGGCTCTCGTAGCTCGCTCGTAAAGGCTGCGCATTTCGCCGGAGCCAAAGCTCTCACCTGCCTCGTCCACCGCGCGATAGGCTAGATCCTTGGTGGTCCTGAGGGCGCCGAGCGTGGGTCTCTGCTGTGATTGCTTGAAAGCCATCCTGACGCGCGTGGGCACCCCGCTGAGAGCGTCTACCGCCTTTGGCGCTACTGTTCCGAAGATACCACCCAGCGCTCCTGTGAGGGCACCTGACTGCGCCCGGGCCGATGCGTCCCCCTCACCCTCCAGGAACCCGTACAGACCACCTGCGCCCGCACCCAGCGCCATTCCAGCGCCGCTGCGCCCTAGGGCATTACTTGCCTTAGCGGCGAGCTTTGCACCACCAGCGCCGGGAATAAGCGCAGGGGCGACTTCTGCGGCGAATGCCACGCCTGGGTTCTCGTCGCGCAGCTGTTGCTCTTGGTCACGGCGAACCTGCAACCGCTCATCGTAGGAACCGCGCCCCATAGCGGCGTCAGTCGCCGCTGCCGCCTCGTCCCCCACAAGGCCGAGCGTCAGGCTTTCCCCGCCGATGTTGAGCGCTGTCGCCGCCTTCTCACCGAAAGACTGTACACCGTCATCAACGCCGACGATATTGTCTTTCAGGCGCCCTGTGAACGACATGTCAGCGCGGGGCGGGCGAGCTTGCGGACGAACCTTTCCCAAAGCCGCGCCCTGCGCCGCCTGCTCTAGTCGCTTCCGACGTGCGGTTAGCCGGGCCAGTTCCTCGAAATTTCGCGGGCGGATTCCAGACGGCTCCTTGGTTCGGTCCTGCGATGACTCAGCGCCGCTCTCTTGCATGGCCTTTCGCTTCCTCGCTTGAGCCTGCATCAATTGGAGGCGCCTCAATTGCACATCGGTCGCCTCTGACGTGGCTGATCCCTCTGCGCGATTATTCGAGGCACCGACTGAGCTTTCCGACGCCCGGTCAGAATCCCTAAGCGCGTTGCTGGACATTGGCTTTCCCTCGATCCTTCCAAATCGCTTTGCTCGCCTCAACGAGGAGCTAGAACAGGCCTAGCAAGCCCGCTCCGACACCGCCCGCAATTGCCATCGGTCCACTCAAGCCCATAGCCGCGAGACTTCCGTATGTGCCAAGGCCGCCAAGCCCCGCACCCAGTGCCTTTTCAGCACCGCTCGCGCCCGGCATCGTCTGGCTGCCCGACGTAGTGCCGCCCTGGCCGCCCATCAGCGCCGCAAGGTTGGCATAACCCATGAGGTTGTCACGCGGCTGAAGCTCGCCCTCGTAATAACGCTCCATGTCCGCGTCAATCCGGCGCTGGCGCAGGGCATCACGCTCATCACCCACGGCACCCATCATCTGTGCCCCGAGATAACCCGCCTGCTCGGTGCTCGGCGTCAGCGCCACGCCACGCAGCGCATTCGTCTGCATGTTGTTCATCGCGTCGTAAGCGAACGGCGCCGTCGCCTCTGCCGCTACCCGTCCCACGGTATCCATTGCTTGGGACGAGTTGAGCATGCCCGACCCGGAGAACTGCGCCGTTGCCGCTGGGATCGCGGCATCAAGTGCATTGTCCTGCGCGGCCTTAAGTTGCTCGCTTTGGAAGCCGCCAGACATCATCTTTGATAAGTAACCTTGAGCATCGTCCGTGAGACTTGGTCCGCGCGCG
Organism: Roseivivax jejudonensis; assembly: GCF_900172265.1. Taxonomy (GTDB): domain Bacteria; phylum Pseudomonadota; class Alphaproteobacteria; order Rhodobacterales; family Rhodobacteraceae; genus Roseivivax; species Roseivivax jejudonensis. The sequence goes on from NZ_FWFK01000008.1 coordinate 117,452, forward strand.
CGATCCATAATCATCTGTTGGGAGACTGCTGTGGGTGCACCTGGTCCTGCGACGCGGTTGCCCTCGTAGGGAGACGCTGAAAAGCCACCAGAGCCATAGAGCTTGGAGCCGCCTGCCATAGCTTCTTTGAGATATGGTTTAGCAGCCTTCCACGGCTCCATCTTTTGCGTAGTTTCAGTCTTTTCGCTACCACCGCCTGGCATCTCATTTACCCTTTAGTTCAGCCGTGCGTTTTCGCCGGGCGCTTCATTCAGTTTACCATCACCATCTATATCAAGCCACATCGTTCGATATATCTCAGGTGCGATTTCTTCGGCCCATTGATCGCCGCCACAAATCCACGCTGTCACATGAACAACGCTCAGCAGAGAATGCGACAAAACTTCGATGATGGGCTGATCGGGGCTTTGCTCAGGATCAAGGCTGGCTATCGTCCGTAACTGAAGGCAACTTGTCAGAACAACAGGCCGAAGTATCGCCGCATGCTGGACGAAGAACGGGTGTAGCTCTTTTCCAAATGCCATCCAGACCGTCATCCGCCCCATGCAGTCGGTTTCGCTGGTTTGGGACATGCGTATCCACTCGCTGCAGGCGATGGAGAGGTTCTCCATGAAATTCACGGCCTGAGCGTTCCCACAGAACCATTTGTTCAGGTCCTTTGAGTTTAGCCTCAAGAGTTGATGCTTGCCCGTCATTTTCTAAGTCTCCAGGTTTTGATGATTGACACCAATCCGAGTCGAGCATCTGGCTATCTCGACAAGAAATTCTGCAAAGTCATCAATCATGGTGAAGCTGCAAGAATTCGCTTTCGGGTTTCTGAAAACAACAAGCTCCTTCCAGACGAAGCCGTCAGCTGTCGCGACCTGATTGGCCTGTCGTTCTATTTCTGCGTCCTCTAGGTCGGCGGGTGCGAAAACGATTATCGCAAGCGACGTGTCACCCCTGCCTGCCTCCAGCCTTTCGACGCGGTTCATGAGCTGTCTCATTGCGCCGGACGCCTATGCTCTTCGAAGACGGATTCCGCGCGCGCGTAGAAGCTCTCGCTGGTTTCACCCTCTGCCCGTGCGATGCTGGAAACGCTGCAATTCACGAAGAGCGCGACATCGGGTGCATCTTCTTGGCTGTCCGCATGGTCTGCCCTCTGGGCCACGAGAAAGATGATTGCAGGCCATTCCTTGTCCGGGGCGTTATCGCCTTCCAGCCGTTCGATCCGCGTACTCAACTTGCTCATGTCCTGCTCTCCAGTGCCGCCACGCGGCGTTCGAGTTCTTCGGTCTCAAGGGCCCGCCGGTAGGTCTCGACCAGCGCCATGACGCTTGCCGCTTCGCTAGGTGTCAGCTCACCCTCGGACACGGCCTTCAGGACCGCCTGCGCCGCCTTGGTGGCGTCTTCGGCGGTCTTCATTTCGGGTAGGTCAAAGCTGACCGGGGCGTCCTTCTTGGCGGGAGCGATCCGCTCCAGGCAGAGGCGCATGGCTGTCGTGTCCCCCTCTAGCGCCATCTCGACAGCCTTGCGGGTAATGCCCTCGGCTTCGCCCTCCAGCAGTTCCTCCACCGCGCGGGTGATCTTGTGGCGTGTGCCCTTCGGGCGACCCGGATTACCGGGCGCAAACGTGCCGTCGGGGTTGCGGGTATCCGTAGTCGAGCCGCTATTTCGGTGGGTCATCGTGCGGCCTCCGAGACTTGCCGGATCTGCCAACAATCACTATACACCTCTTCCCCCCGGAGGGATTGGGATACCAAGCTGTAGAGGCCACACTGACGACGGCTTTTATCCGGACTGCGGCGCTCGGCCAGGTAACCACGCTCAAGCAGTACGTCCCGGGCGCATTCGATACGCCGGCGCGGCCATGGCGGTGAACCAGCCTTGCTCATGGCTGTGGGCGCGATTGCGAACGACTGGCGGTTTGGATGCCAGCGCTGGAACAGCAGATACAGCGCATAAGCTTCCGGCTGGTCGATCAGACCGTCCATGATCCTGTCTCCGTTCGTGATCTGGGGTTTCTTGAGCCCGAGGAAGTTCCGGCCGGCGGCCTCGTACTTCCATGCCGAGCGCGCGCAGCCTTCGACCTCTCTCAGCCCGAGCGGGTTGGGGAATGCGCTGCACCAGGTCTCGGCCGCGTCGATCAGCGTCTCCACGTCGTCGCAGTGGCGCGCCTCTGCCATGCACCAGCGAAAGAGGCTGTTGTTGCGCTCACCTTTCCCGATGCTCTCAGCGGCCCTCAGGGAGCCAGTGCTGAGCGCTGCAGCCGGGATGGTCGGGAGGTTTGCGATGTCGCCAAGACCGCCGGTCCGGAACGCGTACGACGCGCCCAGGTCTTCGCGGCGAGACGGCGGCGCGATGGTGAAGCCGTCGCCGAGGATGTCGATTGGCTGATTGGATAGAGGGCGGATAGCTCGCCCCTCACCATTGTGCCGATACCAGAGCTTCGACTTTCCAGACGCGGTTCTGATCGTGATCGGGGTCTCGCCGAACCGGTCAACGGCAACGGCGAGCCACGCGTCTCCAACGGCGTCCACGTCTACTTCGACCAGGCCGGATGGCTTGCCCATGACAAGGCCGAGTCCGTCCGCATTGGCCAGTCTCGAGGAACGCGCCCACGCTCGCGACTTGTTTGCGTTGGCGTGCTGCCAGCCCTTCACTGCCGGACGCTTCGCACGGGTATCCACCGGGAAGGTGGCGAGCCCGTGATCCGCGAAGTGGGGAGCGTGCTGAGCGAAAACACCCATTATGCTGCCCTCCCGATGAATTGCATCAGGGTGGCGCGCTCTTGGGCCTCGATGTTTTTCAGCTGCGTCAGTTCCTCGTGCGGCAAGTGCGCTTCGATGGCACTCTCCACGAGCCGACGCAGGAGGTCGGGCGGCATGGCATCCAACTCGGCAGCGAACTCGTAAGGCCAACGCTGATCCGCCCTTGACTTGCGCTTCGCTGGGCGGGTCGGAAGCTCGTGGTCGATGACCTGCTGGTACGTCAGCCCGAGTTCGTGGAAGACGACGGGCACATCGAATTCGGTGCCAAAGCGATGCAGTTTGTCCCTTAGCGAGCGCGCGGCATCCCGTCCGCTGCGGTCGAAGTCGTAGAGCGAGTAGACCACGAGTGTCTGGCCGATGCCGATCATGTCGTTTACTGCCTCGAAGGCGAACGTCTCCGAAGAGAAGCCACCGGTCGGCATGAGCGGCACGTCGTATTCGCTCGTAACCGGCGCGATTACACCAGCCAGCGCGCTCTTCTCGATCCAGATTTCCACCTGTTCGGCCGCATCCGCCCAAAGAGCCTTGCGGTACACCTGCGCGGTGCGGCGCAGTGCGTCCTGCCAGCCGTCATAGGTCCGGGGCTTCCGCATGTAGCGGGTGGCGTCCGCAACTGCGCTGTAGGGCATCCTACCGGCACGGCGAAGGGCGAGCACTTGTGCCTGCACCTTGCCGTAGCCACTCTCAGACTTCTCGATAAGCCCGGCAACGGTCGCGGCATAAAACAACTGCCGGACTGTCACGGGACCGTGCAGGTTGGCGTAGCTGATCAGGAAGTCGGCGCGCGCTTCCATCTCAGCGCCAGTGGCGCGCCCGCGCTTTATCCGGCCAGCCTGATAAACACCGGAATTCATGACGATGCCCCCTGATTTGGGGACATCGCGCGCAGCACATCATTGAGGCCGACGCAAAGTTCGGGAAGCTCGTGCGGCTCGATGGATACGCCTTGCTTTGAAGGTCGCATCCGACCATCTCTGAGCGGATACCAGAGACGCAGGTCGACGCGCTGCCGGCCCTGCGCCCCCTCCAGCGTTAGGCGCAGTTCCTTACCATTGGTCTGCGAGATTGCGGCGTAAATCACTGCTGCTGCCCTCCGCACTCGGGCGGCATCTGCTGCGCCTCGTTCAGAGCCCAGAGGAAATCCGACAGCAGCTCGGCCTTGAAGGCGATGCCCTGCTTGCCAGGCTTCATCTCGCCGCCCGCGTCGTAGAAGACGCGGACGTTGATCATGTCGTGGCCTTTGAAGTCATTCCGCATGACGCGGATTTCCTCGCGGTCGTTCTTCCTGATCTTGGTAAACAAGGGCATCAGCCACGCCCTCCGAATGCGAGCCCTGCGATGACGCGGGCGGTCGGTTCAGGCAGGCCGTGGCGCTTGCGGAGACGGTCAATCTGCAGGCGGCGGATCATGCTGCCACCTGCTCGCTGGCCACGCGGTGAACCCGCGAAACAAGCGTATACGTTCCGTAAGCACCCGCTCCGGTGTTGGGATCACCGGCGTAGTAATCCGTGTGGATCTCGACGCCGGTTTCGCGCTTCAGCAGATGCACGATGTCCGAGATGCGCACGGGCGACGCGCAATAAACGGGTGCAGCAATCAGCAGATCCATCACCTGGCGGCGACGCTTCGACAGGATGTGGCGCGTAACCGAGCCGTCCGCTTGCTGGATGGCATAGGTTGCAGCGGAGCGGTCAGACGGCAGGTCTGAAACACGCCAGATGCGGCGTGTGCTGGCTGGGGGAATTGCAGTTTCGGTCTTCATGGTTCGTCCTTTCCAGTTGAAAGGACCGAGCCGCGTCGCTATACTTTCAATTGCCGCTGAAAGAATAACGCCCCTGCGAGCCCGGTCGGGTTTGCGGGGGTTTTTCTTTTACGCGGCTTCGCGATTGGCGGCGGCGTTGTCGATAACCGCTTGGATTTCGCTGCACTTCCAGCGGCTCATTCCGCCAATCTTGATCGGGCGCGGAATCACGCCATCCTGAACGCGGCGCCAGAACGTCGAGACAGACGCACCGAGCATCGCGGCCGCTTCCTTGTCGCGAAGGAGCGGATCAGCAGGAATAGCGAGCTTGGGGGCTTCGCCGATATTCGACGTCGCTTGATTTCCAGAATAATTCGTTTGCATCTCTCAGCCCTCAGGTCAGCGCCGGGGGCTAAGTGCTCAACCCTCGGCTTGATTGCGATGGGTTGAGAATACGGCGGGCAGTTCTGTCGCATAACGGGGTGCAGCATCTCTGCACACCACCCCGCAGGGGCTAAACTATCTAGGCGGACCAGCGTTTTTGTTGCGATACTCCCTCATTCTCGCGATTTCCCAGTCACTTAAGTCCGGAATATTTATCGAGAAAGAACCATCTGTGACCGCTGACATGTATCGCTTGGGGACTGCATGTGGGACCTCGTTGGCGACGAGTTGCATCACGGTCAGCTCCCTCTGAAACCAAGCGGAAACCTTCAAGAAGCGATCCAGTGCATTGGATTCCTCAAAAAGGGCTTTGCGAACTGTTACTTCGTCTAAAATTTCGTGCGCGGCCCAAAGATGCGCCACAGACTCAAATTTTGGCCACATCTTAGACTGCAAATTATTAGCGTCAGAGCTTACTGATCTTCCCGACGAGTCTCGCTGAGTTGAAACCCACTCCGAGACAAGAAACGCCGCCTTCATTTTTTTCTTTTCGCCATATTTCTTTATGTTCCTAAGCATCTGAATAGCCAAACACCCACAAAGCCTGCCGTTCTGAGTTCGCGTCGGTGCATCCTTGAAAATTAGTTTGCTAAACCGCGAAAATTCTTCCGCTTCGCCCAATGCCATGGCGGCACCATCACGAAGCGCGATATCGATGGCGTTGTTTCGATCCAGATCACTCTCCGGATACAGCATATACACGTGCAGAATGAGTGGAGCCAAAGAGGAAATACTTCCGTCTTCGCCTAAGATTGGCAGGACTTCAGCCTGGGTCACAACATCTCCGTTTCATGCCTAAGTGCGAGCCAATCTTGCACGGTGCGGCTATACCAACCCACGGCGCGCTCTCCGATCCGCGCGGGCACCGGCAAGTCACCACGCGCAATCATGCGGTACAACGTGCTCTTACTTGGGCCGGTGAGGCTCTCGACCTCGGGGCGGCGCAGCATTCTGTCAGTCATTTTTCTTTCCTTCCTTGACTGACGTGATGAATATACCGCGACGTTTTCGCCAAAGTTAAAGGCCAGTTGCTCAGGCAAGTTTCACCACCTTTCCGGTGCCTTTGCCTGTTACGTGGTCCGCCCACCGCTCCAGTAGGGCGTGCCGCTGCTCCAGGAAGTCCGTTCGCCGATAAGCGCGCTCGACCGCGCTGCCGGTCGTATGCGCCATCACGGTCTCCGCGACCTCGTGCGGTGCGTCGGTCGTCTCGGACAGCCAGGTGCGCAAACTACTGCGGAAGCCGTGCGGCCTCTCAGGCAATTCGCGGCGCTCCATAAGACGGGACATGGTTGCGTCCGAGATGACGCCTTTCCGCGCGCTCGGGAAGAGGTACCCGTCTCGCGAATGCGGTTTTGCCAACTCGATAACGGCCAGAACTTCAGTGGACAGCGGCACGCGGAAGTCGCCAGTCTTGCCCTCGCGGCCCTTCATCAGTTCCGCCGGTATCGTCCAAACGCTACCGTCTATCTGGTCGAGGCTGAGAAAGCGGATTGGCTTTGACCTGGCGCCGGTCAGTATCAGCAGGCGAAGCGCCAAGTGCGTGACGGTCGGCTCGTTCAGGGTCTCGTAGAACGCAGGCACCTCGCGCCAGTCCATCGACGCGATGTTCTGCGGCTTGTGCCGGCTCTTGCCAAGAAGCGCTTTGGCTTTTTCGGTAGCCTGCAGATCCACGTCGAGCCCGAGCGCGGCGGCGTGTTTCATCACAATGCTCAGCCGGTTCATGGCTTTTCGGGCCGTGTCAGCCTTGCTGTGCCAGATAGGCGACAAAGCAGACTTGATGTCCTGCTGGCTGATTTCTTCGACAGGAACCCGAGCGAGCTTCGGCAGGACGTGAAGCTCAAGCGGGGAGAACCAACGACCGGCTTTACCGTCCCCACGCAGTTCCGCCTTGCGCGCCTCAAATGCATCGGTCGCCACAGTGCGGAGTGTGTTGTCGGATCGGGCGGCCTCTCGTTTCAGACGGTCTCGCTCCTTGATCGGATCTTTCCCCTCGCGAGCAATCGCCCGCCAGCGCTCAGCTTCCAGCCGCGCTTCCTTGAGCGAGACGTCGGACAGCCGGCCGAGGCCCATCTCGCGGCGCCGGCCGTGGACGGTGACACGCAGGAACCACTGTGCGCCGCCATCATCACGCTTGTGCAACCAGAGGCCGCCGCCATCGGCATGCTTGCCTGGCCCAGCGTTCTTTACTTCTGCAGCTGAGAGCCTGTGCAGCGCGCGCACGTTCCGCCCACCCTTCTATCCACCCCAACATGTGCCACATCATGACACGGATTGAGGCCGAACGAAAGGGGTACACGCTGCGGTATCAGGATGTTGCGAGAAGCGCGAGATTGGGTGAGGCTACACGATATTGATGTTCAATGCCCTCTGCCGGCACCACCAATCCAGATCAAGTTTCGGTTCATAGTGAACCTCCGAGGTCCATTCTGGATCGCACGTGCGTGGCTCCGCGCTGCCAGCGTCGCTCTGCGCCAGACAAGGGTTCCGTGCGCCGGATCCTGCAGACGTCGCTTTGGCGCCCCGGCGTGCCGCCACTGCGTCGATATCCAAGCGCCGCCCTCGTCCGCAGTCGCAAGAATGACGGCATTGCTTTCGGATGCACCGGGGCGACTTCGAAGTCGTTTCGGTCGTCAGGCAAGGATACAGGACCACCGTCACCACGCCCTCCTGGTCGCTCCGACATTCAGCCTGGCACGACGATCGTCGCGAAGGAGGTATTCGGCCGGCTCTCACCCAGCGCGACCGAACAGGCGCATACGGGCTCCCGGCGTTTCGGCTCGGCGCGTGGCAACCACCCTTTCATTGAATGCTTGGAAACATTCTGCCCGTTTGGCTGTTCACGCTTTCGGGGAGGCAAGTGGCACCTTGCGAGAGGGAGGTCCCGATGACGGCGGCAGAGTCGGAGACGGTGCAGGCAATTCGCGAGCTGATCGCCTCGAGGATACGGACGGCCGAAGCGGTGTCCGCGTTCATGTACGCTCCTCATCCGCACCTCAAAGGGCGCCGGCCGCATGATATTCTCGCGTGTGCCGATCACTTCGAACTCATGGAACTCACATCTTGCGTGCTTTCGATGAGCAAAACGCGCTCGGCATAGAGCGCGGTGTTCTCCCTGCGGGCCTTGTCGGATGCCTTGGGCGCCCGCTTGGCGCAGGACGCGGGCCCGGCGGCCGTGCCGTAGCACTGTGCACACTCGCCCGAAGGCTCACGCTGCAAAATGGCGCGGGACGCCGAGGGCGACCTGGTCTGGTCTCACAGACGTCGAGGCTGGTCAGCCAACGCGAGGCGATACGACAGGGTGGCTGCGTCGAGAGGCCAAGTCCTGATTTTGGGGAACCGATATCGCTCACGTTGGTTATGTTCCAACATGGTATGAGATGTGAGATGTCCCGAGCCCCTCAACGCTTCGACAACCAGTCACGGAACCCACCAGCGCGACCGTCACCGCAAAAATTGGATGGCGTAGGGTGGGGCCACATTTGGGCAGTTCTCGGAGTGATGGTCGTCGGCGCGATCCTCTTTGGATATCAGTAGGATACCGCTGAACCAGAGGAGGAAGCGCGTCGCGAAAGATCCGCAGGTTGCCGCGACCGTCGCCTGCGGCTGACGTATCACGAGGCGGTGCAACTCAAGGAGTGGTCAAGCATGTCGAGAAACACGCTCATCATTGCAGGGCTCGCGGTCGTTGTGATCATTGTTCTCTTTGCCGGGTTTGGCGGAGTTGACGACGAGGGGTCGTCCCCCGAGGAACCGGCGGCCGAGACAAGCGAGTAAGCAATCCTCGCGTGGCTTGCGACCCCGTGCTGCCGCGGGGCCGCAGTGAATTCACCTTGCCCGATCAGCCGCTGCATCATGGCGACAACCACGGCGCGCGCTTCGAGCGGCGTGTGACGAGAATGCTGGTCGCTCGATCGGGTGACCTGGCGGGCAACGTCAGCGAATCCCGCCTCCGACCGGATGTCCGGAAGGTCATGCCCGTCGGCACCACGAAGCAAGCCAGTTTTAACAGTAAGGTTGCCGGTCGGGCGCGGGTCGGCAGGGTCGTGCAGGTCGCTGGCGAGTGCACTCGCGAGGAGTGCGCCGCGTCTCGCCCCGAAGCGTTTCGAGTTGTCAGGGCTTTGCCAGATGGCGGTCTCGCCCCACGCAGGGCCGCGCGGCTTTGCGCCGGATCCGCTCGGGCGCAAGCCGCGAGACATCGGCAGTCCCGGCGGCGCGTGACCGCACCGCCGCATCTCATTTGCCCAGGCCGAGCTCCACCAGCGCCTGTCCGATCGTCTCGTTCGAAAAGGGCTTCTGCACGATCCGGCAGGGCGGGTAGGCGGCCCGCAGGTCTTCCTTTTCGCCGTAGCCGGTGGTGAGCACGATGGGCGTGCCGATCTTGGCCAGCTCTTCGGCCACCTGCACAGACTGCTCGCCGGCGAGGTTCACGTCGAGAAGCGCGACCTGGAAGGTCTCGCGCGCAAGCTCGCGCTTGCCTTCGGCGACGCTCGCGGCGATGCGGACGTCGGTCGCGCCGAAGTCGCGGAGGATGTCCGCGGCATCCATCGCGATTATCATCGCATCCTCGACCACAAGAGCCGGACCCGAGAGCGCGGGCTCCCACGGGCGGGTGCTCTTGTCGACGCGTTGCAGCGCCACGACGTTCTCGGGTTCGGAGATGAAGCGCGGCGGGATTCGAAAGCGCGCGACCACGCCGGTCATGCGATAGTCGATCTCGGCCTCGCCGTTCAGCTCGAACGGGATGGAGCGTTCGATGATCGTCGAGCCGAAGCCCTGGCGTTCCGGCGGGCGCACAACAGGACCATCGGATTCGCGCCATGACACCTCCAGCGCGCCGGCGGTGTCGCGGGTGAGACCGACAGAGACGCGGCCGTCCGCGGTGCTGAGCGCGCCGTACTTCACCGAGTTCGTCACCATTTCGTGCAGAACCAACGCCATCGCGGTGTAGGCCTCGGGCGACAGCAGCACGTCGTCGCCCGTCACCGTCGCGCGTTGCACGTTCTCGACGTAGGCCGCGAGTTCGAGCTGCACGAGTTCGTCCAGCGATGCGGGCGCCCAGTCCTTGCGGGTCAGCTGGTCGTGCGCACGGGCCAGCGACTGGATCCGGCCGTCGAGGCTGGAGGCGAAGCGATCGAGGCCCACATCCTCGCGCCGGGTCTGCGAGATCAGGCCGCGCATGAGGTTGAGGATGTTGCGAACGCGGTGATTGAGTTCCGCGATCAAGAGCTCCTGCCGCTCCTGCGCGCGCTTGCGCTCGGCATTCGCGCCGTCGGAGATCCGCAGGAAGACCTCGAGCAGCAATGCGCGCAGCATCTCGCCGGCGCGGCGTTCGTCCTCGGTCCACGGGGCGGACTGCCCCTGAACGATCTCCTGCCACGCCTCGAAGCTCTTGCGCGGGTGCAGGCGCGTTGTGCCGTCGGCTTCGGTCCGCACGGTTTTTTCCGGCGCGCCGGCCCATTCGACCGCATGCGCCTCCTCACGCCGGCACAGGATCAGGTAATCGCGCGGCGTGCGCGAGATCGGCACCACGAAAATGCCCGAGCAGCGCGACGCATACTCGGCCGCCGGTGGGTGATCGCGCGACAGCGCCTCGGTCACGTAAACGGACGAGGACGCGGCGGTGTTGAGAAAGCGCGTGAGCGCGGTCAGTTCCTCGCCCTGCGGCGTCGCACCGGTGGCGGTGACCTTGCCGTCGGACACGAGCACCATGCCGTCATGCGGCAGCAGCGCCTCGAGTTGATCCGAGACCGCCGACAGGCTGCCGGCGAGGTCGCCGCCGACCGCGAGGCGCCGCAGAAGCTGGCCCTGCATGTCGCGGATCTGTGCCTCGTTCTCGCTGCGTGCGCGTTCCTGAAGGCGGGTCAGCTCGTAGCTGAACAGATGCGCGAAGAGCTCGACCGCCGTCCGCTTGTCGAAGGGCACGTAGTGTTGGCTGCGGTGGTGGCAGGCGAACAGGCCCCAGAGCTCTCCGTCCTTGATGATCGACACCGACATCGACGCGGCGACGCCCATGTTGCGCAGGTACTCGATGTGCACCGGCGACACCGCGCGCGTCACCGCGAGCGACAGGTCGAGCGGTTGGCCCTCGGGCGACCGGGCCGGCACGATCTCGGCGCCCGGGTCGTCGACGTCGGCGATCAGGCGCAGGAGATTGCGCTGGTAAAGCTCGCGCGCCTGCGCGGGAATGTCGCTCGCCGGAAAGCGCAGGCCGAGGTAGCTCGGCGAATTGCCGACCTTGGTCTCCGCGATGACCTTGCCCGAGTGATCCTTCTGGAACTGGTAGACCATGACGCTGTCGAAGCCCGACAGCGCCTGCACCGCGCGTGCGCCCTCGTGGGCGACGCGCGACAGCGTCTCTGCCTCCCGCACCTTCTGCAGCAAGGGATAGGTTTCGGACAGGGCATCGGAATCCCGGCGGCCGGCTTGCGGTTCGAACTCGATCACGAGGTGCCGCCCGCTCTGGTGCACCGACACGTCGAAGCGGGAATCGTGCACGGCGAGCCCGAAGATCCGTGTGGATTTCGCGCCCACCTCGAGCCCGCGCAGCCGGTGCCGGATCTGGCGCAGCGCCTCGTCGGGCAGCATGTCGGCCAGGGGGCGCCCGATCGGATCGCGCGCCGCCGGCTCGCCGAGCAGCTCGGCGAGGTTTTCCGATGCGTGTTGCACCATCCAGTCTGACGAGACGGCGATCAGCGCGCCGTAGCTTTGCACGCGACCGAGCATGTGGATCGGTTCGCTGGCGCAGCCGTCGAGGTCGATGTCGTTTTCGGCCGCTGTCGTGTTGGCGGTGGCCTTTTTCATGTCGTCGCGCTTTCGGATATGGTCCAGACGCGCGCCGCCGCCGCACGGTGGAGGTCGAACCCGGCACGGGCATCCGCGATGACGCGTTCGGCCCGGACCGGATCTTGGGAATGGGTGTCGAGCCGCTGCCGGAAGGCGCGCCACGCGCCTTGGGGAGCGGTCAGGGTAAAGGCACGGGGCAGGGCGAGCCCGGCCTCCGTCACCTGTCGGGCGAGCACGGCGGACCCGAGGCGGGCGCCGAGCGCGAGGTATCCCACGGCGAGCGTGTCGAGCCGGCGCGGAACGGCCAGATCGGGCAGAGGGGCATGCCCGGCGTCGGCGCAATCCTCGGACAGCGCCTCGATCAGATCCGCGAGAAGGCGGCCTTCTTCGGCTACCGGCGCACCGTCGCGCGCCGCCGCAAGTGCACGGGACGCGACGAGTTGCGCGGCGAGAAATCCGCTCAGGTGGGCGGCCGGATCAGCCGTGAAGAACGCGAAGGCCTCTTCCGTCCGGCTGTGCTCCGTCCCGGTCTCCGTCCTCAGCCGCAGCGACAGCGTCGTCTCGGCATCGTGGCGCAAGAGCCGCTGCTCGCTGGAAGTGCTGTCGAGCAAGGTTGACTCCTTCAATGTCAATCATACTCAACATATCTCGCCTCTTGCAGGCTTTAAACCATTGACAGACGGAACCCGGGTTTGCTTCGGCGGCACACCGCGCAATGACGCTATTGCCGGAAGCGGTCAGCCCAGCTCGCGCAGACGCGCAAGAGCGGTCTCCAGGGTCATCGCCTCTTCCCGCCGGGCGGCGAGCGTTTCACGCGTGTCGGCAACGACGTCCTCGGGCGCGCTTTCCACGAACTTGGGGTTGGACAGGCGCTTGTCGAGACCTGCGACCTCCTTCTCCACCTTGGCATGGGATTTCTCGAGGCGGCTCATTTCCGCGGCGACATCGACGATCCCGTCGAGCGGCATGCCGAACGTGGCGCTGCCGACCGGAATGGTGACGGTGCCCTTCGGGAAGGTCTCGGTTTCGGTCAGGCTGTCGATGCGGGCGAGGCGGCGGATCAAGGCGGCATTCGCCTCCCACGCGGCGCGGCCTTCGGCGTCGAGGTCCGACACCAGCAGAGGCACCTGCATGTTGTTCGGCACCCGCATCTGCGCCCGGGCCGAGCGCACGCCCTCGATCAGCTGGATGACCCACGCCATCTCACGCTCCGCCGCGGGCACAACGCAGTCATCGGCGCGATCCTCGGGCCAATCGCCATGCACGATCATCGTGTCACGCGTGCCGAGCGTGCCCCAGAGCTCTTCGGTGACGAACGGCATGAAGGGGTGAAGCATCAGCAGGCACCTGTCGAGCACCCAAGCCATGGTCGCGCGCGTTTCGGCGGCAATCGCGTCGTCCGAACCGTCGAGCAGCGGCTTCGAGAACTCCACGTACCAGTCGCAGACGATGCCCCAAGTGAAGGCGTAGAGCGCGTTGGCCGCGTCGTTGAACCGAAATGCGCCAAGGGCGGCATCGACCTCTTCGCGGACCTTCGCGGTCTCGCCGATGATCCACTGGTTCGCCGTCGCGGTCGCCCGCGGCGGCCGGTCCTGCGTCCGGTGGCCCTCGAAGACGCCGTTCATCTCGGCGAAGCGGCAGGCGTTCCAGAGCTTCGTGCCGAAGTTGCGGTAGCCGGCGATCCGGTCTTTCGACAGCTTCAGGTCCCGGCCCATGGCCGCCATCGCGCTGAGCGTGAACCGCACCGCGTCGGCGCCGTATTCCTCGATCAGATCGAGCGGGTCGAGCACGTTGCCGAGCGACTTCGACATCTTCTTGCCCTTCTCGTCGCGGACGAGCGCATGGACATAGACGGTATCGAAGGGCCGTTCGCCGACGACGGCGTATTGCATCATCATCATCCGCGCGACCCAGAAGAAGATGATGTCGAAGCCGGTGATGAGCACGCTCGTCGGGAAGTAGCGGCGCAACTCGTCGGTGTCCTCGGGCCAGCCCAGCGTGCCGATCGGCCAGAGCCCGGACGAGAACCACGTGTCGAGGACATCGGGGTCGCGGAAAACCGGGATGGTCTTCGGCCCCTGCGCCTGCCGGATCGCGCCCTCGTCGGTCCAGTTGTCGATATAGGCCCGGAACAGGTCGAGCGCGGCGCCTTCGTCGGCGGTGACGCGAAACTCCGCATCGTCGCCCCAGAGCACGCGCAGCTTGTCCAGCGCCTCCGCCTCGGTGGGGGCGCAGACATGGTGCCAGTCGGTGCCGCCGGCCGGGTTCGGCGCGTACCACACCGGGATCTGGTGCCCCCACCAGAGCTGACGCGAGATGCACCACGGCTCGATGTTCTCGAGCCAGTGGAAATACACCTTCTTGTCGCGTTCCGGCAGGATCTCGACCGTGCCGTCGCGCACGGCGTCCAGCGCCGGCCCGACGATCTGGGTGGTATCGACGAACCACTGGTCGGTCAGCATCGGCTCGATCACGACCTTCGAACGATCGCCGAAGGGCTGCATGATCGGCTTTGATTCGATGAGCGGCACGAGCTGTTCGTCGCGGGCCTCGCCGCCCTCCTCGGGCGCGACCGGCGCACCGGTCCCGAGCCGGGGATCGGTCGGCGGGACCATCACGGCGAGCCCTTCCTCGGTGATCTGCTCGACGACGCGCGCGCGCGCCTCGAAGCGGTCGAGCCCGCGCAGGTCGTCCGGCACGAGGTTGACGGCGTCGGCCTCGGTCTCGGACAGCGTTCGGTCGCCCTTCGCGACCGACACCGCCAGTTCGGCCGCCTCCGCGTAGGACGCGCCGTCGGCGCGCATCCGTGCCGCGGTGTCCATCAGCCGGTAGCAGGGGATGTCGCCGCGCTTTGCCACCGCGTAGTCGTTGAAGTCGTGCGCGCCGGTGATCTTGACCGCGCCCGAGCCGAATTCGGGGTCGGGATATTCGTCGGTGATGATCGGGATCAGGCGGCGGTGCTCCTTCGGTCCGACCGGGATCTCGCACAGCGCGCCGACGATGGGCGCATAACGCTCGTCCGAGGGGTGCACCGCGACCGCGCCGTCGCCGAGCATCGTTTCGGGGCGCGTCGTGGCGATGGAAATGTAATCACGCTCCTCCTCGAAGACGACGGCACCGTCCTCGTCGCGCTCGACGTAGGTGTAGGTGCGCCCGTCCGCTAGCGGATACTTGAAGTGCCACATCTGGCCCGGCGTCTCGACGTTCTCGACCTCCAGGTCGGAAATGGCCGTTTCGAAGTGCGGGTCCCAGTTCACCAGCCGTTTGCCGCGGTAGATCAGGCCCTTCTCGTACATCTCGACGAACACGCGGATGACCGCGTCGTGAAAGTTGCCGTCCTCGCCCGCGGGCGCGGCGGGCGCACCCGACATGGTGAAGGCGTTGCGCGACCAGTCGCAGGAGGCGCCGAGGCGCTTCAACTGGTTGATGATCGTGCCGCCGGATTGCTGCTTCCACTCCCAGACCTTTTCGAGGAACCGGTCGCGGCCCATTTCGCGGCGGCTCTCGTCGCCGGCCTTGGCCAGTTCGCGCTCGACGACCATCTGCGTGGCGATCCCGGCATGGTCCTGCCCGGGCTGCCACAGCGTGTCGTGCCCGCGCATCCGGTGCCAGCGCGTCAGGATGTCCTGCAGCGTGTTGTTGAACGCGTGACCCATGTGCAGGGAACCGGTCACGTTCGGCGGCGGGATCATGATGCTGAAGGTGTCCGCGCCGGGGCGCGCGTTCGCGCCGGCGGCGAAGCTGCCCGCCTCTTCCCAGGCGGCGTAGAGGCGCGCCTCGGCCTCGGTCGCGTCGAAGGTCTTGTCCATCGCCATGATCGTCGTCCCGTCTGTCGGCCCCGTCGGGGCGTCGTGGTCGGGAACCATCTAGCGAAGCATGACCGGAAGGGAAAGCGGGGGAAGGACGCGGCGACGCCAGGGAGGAGGAGAGGCGCCGCCGCTGATCCGAGAGCCCCAAGGGAGGAGGAGAGGGCCCGCGGCTTGGTGCGGACGGGGGAGCGGGGCTCCGTGTCCGCGATGTTCGGGCGCGGCGACGCCAGGGAGGAGGAGAGGCGCCGCCGCTGATCCGAGAGCCCCAAGGGAGGAGGAGAGGGCTCGCGGCTCGGATGCGGACGGGGGAGCGGGGCTCCGTGTCCGCGATGTTCGGGCGCGGCGACGCCAGGGAGGAGGAGAGGCGCCGCCGCTGATCCGAGAGCCCCAAGGGAGGAGGAGAGGGCTCGCGGCTCGGATGCGGACGGGGGAGCGGGGCTCCGTGTCCGCGATGTTCGGGCGCGGCGACGCCAGGGAGGAGGAGAGGCGCCGCCGCTGATCCGAGAGCCCCAAGGGAGGAGGAGAGGGCTCGCGGCTCGGATGCGGACGGAAGAGCGAAGCTCGGTGTCCGCGATGTTCGGGCGCGGCGACGCCAGGGAGGAGGAGAGGCGCCGCCGCTGATCCGAGAGCCCCAAGGGAGGAGGAGAGGGCTCGCGGCTCGGTGCGGACGGGGGAGCGGGGCTCCGTGTCCGCGATGTTCGGGCGCGGCGACGCCAGGGAGGAGGAGAGGCGCCGCCGCTGATCCGAGAGCCTCAAGGGAGGAGGAGAGGCTCACGGCTCGGATGCGGAAAGGGAGCGAGGCTCCGGTTCCACGTTGTTCTGTTGATGGATCGTACCGAGGGGCCGGTCGGTCCTGCGATCGGGCATCGTGCTGCCCGTTATTCGCCTAACCCGCTACATCCATCATGGTTTCTGCACCGCAACATCTTTTTCGTACTATACGAGCAACCCGTTGCGATTGCCTTACTATTTCCCGTCGAATTACGAGCGGGCGTCGTGTGCTGCCTGCCACGCGATCCCGCGCAGCTGCGACCGATGCAGGCCGAGATCGGCCAGTTCGCGATCGCTGAGCGCGCTCAGTTCGTTGAGCGTGCGCTTGAATGTCTGGCGCCGTGCCATGTGCGTGCGCAGGCCGGATGCCAGCGCTGCGAACCGGGTGCCGAATGCGCCGTCGGCGGCGGCGTTGATGACCTGGGCCATGGTCGTCTCCATTGCCTGTATTCGATGTTGACGCTAACTTGGCCCCAATGCTGCACCTGCACAATGGCTGTATCGGCAATGCTGCCATGCAGAAAGCGCAAAGGCAAAACTCAATAAATTCAAAAGGTTCCGGGTCGTCGATTTTCGTGACGTTAGGTCATTTTGCAGGTGTTGCGGGGCGGTCGCGCCAATTTTCATCAGCCTTGCCCCTCAATCGGGGCCGAGCGCTGCGACGTATTCTCCCTTAGGTTGATAGCTCCGCGGGACAGGTGGTGCGACCGTGTTCGGCGGCCGTTCTGGTCGCGCTGCGCAGCCTCGTCATGCTTGGTCGCGCCGCGCCCCTCGACGACCGCGCTCCGCGCACGCGCACGCGCACGCAACGCGCACGCGCGTACTGCTCTGGCCGTCTCGCGGTGACTTCTGTCCTGGGGGTCTTGGGACTGCATGGACCGGGCGCCGCGGATTGACCGGTCTCATGGGAATGCATGGGCAAGAGTTGGGTCCGGGCGGGAATCGAGTGGCGATTCCGGGCGAAACCGCGACCGTTGGCAGCTTTCCTACGGAACTTTGGGCCAGATCGGGCCGTTTGTTGCGAAATGGTCACGGAAAATCCGGGTGTTCGAGCGAAAAAATTTAGCGCTCCATCCGCCGCGCTTCTCTCGGAATCTGCCAGATATTGTGATGGGACGTGAGCGGCGGACAATATAGGGCGTCTGTTCTCGTCGGATTGCCTACGATATGTTGTTTTCCACAGGCGCTGTGGACAACATTCTGAGCCTTGGCCCGCTTTTTCCCATTGCTGCCCATGAATTCCCATGCCATACCTAAGTCACTCGATGAGGGACGGAGACAAAGACGGGAACGCAACATCCCGCAGAGAACTCCAAAATAAGAACTGGCAGGTTTCATACAGGCACCGGCTCTCATCCAAAAAACGGAATTCGAGCTGCGCGGGCGAGCAGACATCCCCCCAGGTGGCGCGCGCTCTCGGATCCTCCCGCCCAAGCGGGACCAGGCGGCGGGTTGATCAATGGCAGCTGATCAACCCGCCGCATTTCGTTTCAGGGGGCTGAGAAAGGGCCGGAGGCGTGGGCCGCAGGCTGAGGTTCAGGGGCGAAAGTCGGCACAAGGTCGACAGCAAGGGCCGCGTGTCCGTGCCCGCGGCCTATCGCCGTGTCCTCGAAGCCGGCGACCCCGACTGGACCCCCGGCAGCGACCCGGGCGTCGTCGTGGTCTACGGCGATCACCGTCGCCAATACCTCGAATGCTATACGATCAGCGAGTTCGAGGCGCTCGAAGAACGCATCTACAACATGAAGCGCGGAAGCCGGAACCGTAAGATTCTCGAGCGGCTCTATTCCACGCAATCGCTGGTGACCACAGTCGACAATACCGGCCGGATCGTTCTTTCGGCCAAGCTGCGGGCCAAAGTCGGTATCACCGACGAGGCGCAGTTCGCGTCGAATCTCGATACCTTCCAGATCTGGGCGCCGGACGTCTACGAAGCGGACGAGCTCACGAAGACCGAGGATTATCTCGACGAGATGCCGCCGGATTTCGATCCGTTGCTCCTGCTCGACGAGGATGACGAGGACGCGGCCTGATGGCGGCCGAGGCGGCTCCGCACGTTCCCGTGCTGCTGCGGCCGATCCTCGAGGCCGCGGCGCCCGTCTCCGGCGTCTGGATCGACGGCACGTTCGGCGCGGGTGGCTACGCCAAGGGGCTTCTGGAGGCCGGCGCGGCGCGCGTGCACGGAATCGACCGCGATCCTCTTGCGCACCAACTCGCCGCGGCGTGGATCGCGGAGCAGGGCGACCGGTTGCAGCTCCACCGCGCCAATTTCGCCGAAATGGATCAGATCGCCGAGAACGTAGACGGCGTGGTCCTCGATCTCGGCGTCTCGTCGATGCAGATCGACAGGCCCGAACGCGGCTTCTCGTTCCAGAAAGACGGCCCGCTCGACATGCGCATGAGCCAGGACGGCGCGACCGCCGCCGACCTCGTGAACGAACTGCCAGAGCAGGCGCTGGCCGACATCCTGTTCACCTATGGTGAAGAGCGCGCCTCGCGGCGCATCGCCAAGGCCATCCTGCGCGCGCGGACCGAAGCGCGGATCGAGACCACGGCCCGGCTCTCCGAGATCGTCGAGGGCTGTCTGCCGCGTCAGAAGCCCGGGCAGTCCCATCCGGCGACGCGAACCTTCCAGGCGCTGCGGATCGCGGTGAACGACGAATACGAATCGTTGTGGCGCGGGCTGATCGCGGCCGAGCGGGCGCTGGCGCCCGGCGGGCTTCTGGCCGTCGTCACCTTCCATTCGGTCGAGGATCGCATGGTCAAGCGCTTCTTGCAGATCCGCGCCGGCCAGACCGGCCGCGCCAACCGCTTCCAGCCGCTCGTCGAAGAGACGCCGCCGCATTTCACGCTCGTCTCGAAGAAGGCGATCGGCCCGGATGCCGACGAACTCGCCGCCAATCCGCGGTCGCGCTCGGCCAAGCTCCGTCTCGCCCGCCGGACGGACGCGCCCTCGGGCGACGTCGATCCGCGCGACATCGCCATGCCCGTGTTGAAGGAGGATCGCTGAGATGCGCACCCTGATCTACGTGATGACGGCGCTCGCCGTGATCGGCCTCGCCTTCTGGGCCTACCACGAGAACTACAAGACGCAGGCCGCGCTCTCGCGGTCCGAGTCGCTGTCGCGCGACATCGGCCGCGCGCACGAACGCCTGGCCGTGCTGCGCGCGGAATGGGCCTACCTCAACCGGCCCGACCGCCTGCGCGACCTCGCCGAGATCAACTTCGACCGCCTGAAGCTTCTGCCGTTCCGCCCCGAGCAGTTCGGTCGCGCCGACCAGGTCGCCTATCCGAATCCGGACGCGACCGCGGATTCGGTCGACCTCGACACGCCCGTAGACGTCACTTCCGCCGGAGCCGACTGAGATGATCCGCACGCCCCTGCGCCCGCTTGCCCGCATCCTCGACGCCCGCCGCAAGGGCGAGAATCCCGACGCCATCGAACGCGAGAACCTACGCCTGCGCCACGAGGCGATGCGCGACCGCGCCCGCGTTCGCGCCGAGAGCCGGCTCGTGATGCTGTCGGTCATGTTCTTCTGCGCGTTTGCGGTGGTGGGCGTGCGCATGGGCGTCCTTGCCGCGACCGAACCGGCCGAGCCGCGCGCTCAGGCCCCCGGCGCGGCGATCGTGTCCGGCCGGGCCGACATCGTCGATCGCAAGGGGCGGATCCTCGCGACGAACATGGAGACCCATTCGCTCTATGCGCATCCACAGCAGATGATCGAGCCGGCCCGCGCGGTCGACGAACTGATGAAGATCTTTCCCGATCTCGACCGCGAGCGACTGACCCGCGACTTCACTGGAAAGCGCAAGTTCGTCTGGGTCCGCAAGACGCTCAGCCCGGAGCAGAAGCAGGCGGTGCACGACATCGGCGAGCCCGGTCTGCTGTTCGGCCCGCGCGACATGCGGCTCTATCCGAACGGACGGCTGGCAAGCCACATCCTCGGCGGCACACGCTTCGGCCAGGAAGGGGTGCATTCGGCCGAGGTGCTGGGTTCCGCGGGCCTCGAGCGGTTCCTGGATACCGAGCTGCGCGATCCCGCGCGGCAGGGCCGGCCAGTGGAGCTGTCGCTCGACCTGACGGTGCAGGCTGCGGTCGAGCGCGTGCTGGCGGGCGGCATGATGCTGATGAACGCCAAGGGCGCGGCCGCCGTGCTCATGGATGTCGACACCGGCGAGGTCGTGTCGATCGCGTCGCTGCCCGATTTCGATCCGAACTCGCGCCCGCTGCCGCCGACACAGGGCTCGGCCGCGGACAGCCCGCTTTTCAACCGGGCGGTGCAGGGCGTGTACGAGCTTGGCTCGACGTTCAAGATATTCGCCGCGGCACAGGCGATCGACCTCGGGCTCGTGCATCCGCAGACCGTGATCGACACCAGTCCGCCGATGAAGGTGGGCGGCTTCCGCATCGGCGAGTTCCGCAACAAGAACTACGGCCTGCAGACCGTCGAGGAGATCATCGTCAACTCGTCGAACCGCGGCACCGCGCGGCTGGCGCTGTCGATCGGGGCAAAGCGCCAGCAGGAATTCCTCAAGAGTCTCGGCTTTTTCGAACCGACGCCGCTGGAGATCGTCGAGGCCAAGGGGGGAGCGCCGCTTCTGCCCAAGGACTGGACCGAGCTGTCGAGCGTGACGATCTCTTACGGGCATGGCCTGTCGTCCTCGCCGCTGCATCTGGCCGCAGGCTACGCCGCGATCGCCAATGGCGGTTACGCGGTAAAGCCCACGCTGCTGAAGCAGACAGGGCCGCGCCTCGGACCCCGGGTGATGAGCTCCGGCGCCGCCGAGGCGGCGCAGGTGATGCTGCGCAAGGTCGTGACCGAAGGCACCGCAAGCTTCGGCGAGGTTCCGGGTTATCACGTCGCGGGCAAGACCGGCACCGCGGACAAGCCGAAGGAGCGCGGCGGCGGCTACTACACCGACAAGGTGATCGCGACGTTCGCGTCGTTCTTTCCGGCCACGGATCCCAAATACGTGCTGATCCTGTCGCTTGACGAGCCTGTGGAGACGACCGGCCCGGTGCCGCGCCGCACCGCGGGATGGACGGCAGTGCCGGTCGCCGCGGAAATGATCGCACGGGTCGCGCCGCTGCTCGGCCTGCGCCCGGATCACCGTGCGAAGACGGGCCTCGTCCTCGCCAGCGACTGAAGCGTCGCGCGCGCGAACAGAAACGGTTTCGCATGGCGGTGGGCGGTGTCCGCCGCCATGTGCGCAAGGAAGGGCCAGCGGCTGACGACGGGCGTGCGGAACCCTTCCTCCGGCGGGCGGAGCCTGATAACTGGATCGGACCACAGGAGGCACCGACATGACCCGGGGACAGCGCGTGAGCGGCACCACCAAGTCATTGAACGAGCTCGGTTTGACGGCCCGGTCCGGACGTGACGCGCAGGTCGCCGGCCTGGCCGTCGATTCCCGCGAGGTGCAGGAGGGCTTTCTCTTCGCGGCGCTTCCCGGCACCCGTGTTCACGGCGGCGAGTTCATCACCTACGCTCTGCGCATGGGCGCCGCGGCCATACTGACCGATGCCGAGGGGGCCGAGATCGCGTCAGCCGAGCTTGCCGCGTCCGACGCCGCGCTGATCGTCGCGGCCGACCCGCGGCAGGCGCTGGCGATGACCGCCGCGCTCTGGTTCGGCGCGCAGCCCGAAACGATGGTCGCGGTGACGGGCACCAACGGCAAGACATCGGTCGCGACGTTCACGCGCCAGATCTGGCAGGAACTCGGCCAGCGCGCGGTGAACCTCGGCACCACGGGTGTCGAGGGGGACTGGCACGCCCCGCTCAAGCACACCACGCCCGAGCCGATCACGCTTCACCGTGCGCTGGCGCAGGCGGCGCGCGCCGGGGTCGATCACGCGGCGATGGAGGCGTCCTCGCACGGGCTCGATCAGCGGCGACTCGACGGCGTGACGCTGGCCGCTGCAGGGTTCACCAACTTCAGCCAGGATCACCTCGATTACCACGCGAGCTTCGAAGAGTATTTCGATGCCAAGGCGGGGCTCTTCGCCCGCGTGCTGCCCGAGGACGGGACGGCCGTGGTCAACATCGAGGACGCGCGCGGCGTCGACATGGTGGCAATCGCGAAGGCGCGCGGACAATCGGTCATCACCGTCGGCCGCGAAGAGGGCGCCGACATCTGCCTGATGGCGCAGCGCTTCGAGCCCAAGGGCCAGGAGGTGCGGCTGCGTCACGCCGGAACCGTGCGACAGGTCCCGCTCAACCTGATGGGCGGTTTCCAGGCCGAGAACGCGATGGTGGCCGCGGGCCTCGTGATCGCCTGCGGCGCCGATCCCGAAGAGGTCTTTGCCGTGCTGCCGCGGCTCGAGACGGTGCGCGGACGGATGCAGCTGGCCGCGACGCGTACCAACGGCGCCACGGTCTTCGTCGACTACGCGCACACGCCCGGCGCGGTCGAGACGGCTCTGCGCGCGCTGCGCCCGCATGTGATGGGACGGCTGGTGGCGATCGTGGGCGCCGGCGGCGACCGCGACCGCGCGAAGCGCCCCCTGATGGGACGTGCGGCGGCCGAGGCCGCCGACCTCGTCATCGTCACGGACGACAACCCCCGGAGCGAGGAGCCGGCCGCCATCCGGGCCGCGGTGCTCGAGGGCGCGCCCGACGCGATCGAGGTGGGCGACCGGGCCGAGGCGATCCTGCGCGGGGTCGATGCGCTCGGTCCCGGCGATGCGCTGCTGATCTGCGGCAAGGGCCACGAAAGCGGACAGATCGTCGGTGACGTGACCTATCCCTTCGACGATTCCGAGCAGGCGTCGGTCGCGGTGGCGGCGCTCGACGGGTGGGCGACGTGACGGTGCTGTGGACCTCGGAGGAAGCCGTGGCCGCGACCGGCGGACGCTGCAAGACCCCGTGGACCGCGCGAGGGGTGTCCATCGATACACGGACGCTGCGGCGGGGCGACTTGTTCGTCGCGCTATCGGCACAGCGCGACGGGCACGACTTCGTGGCCGAGGCCCTTGCGCGGGGCGCCGCGGCCGCGCTTGTGTCGCGCCGGCCCGACGGCGTGGACAAGGATGCGCCGCTTCTGAGGGTCGATGACGTTCAGGCCGGGCTCGAGGCGCTGGGGCGCTGGTCGCGCGCCCGCATGCGGGGCCGCGTCGTGGCGGTGACCGGGTCGGTGGGCAAGACGTCGACAAAGGAGATGCTGCGCAAGGTGCTGGGCGGGCAGGGGCACTGCCATGCCGCCGAGGCCTCCTACAACAATCACTGGGGCGTGCCCCTGACGCTGGCGCGGATGCCGGCGCAGTCGGATTTCGCGGTGATCGAGATCGGCATGAACCATCCCGGCGAGATCGCGCCCCTGTCGCGCATGGCGCGCCCCGACATCGGCATCGTGACCACCGTCGCGCCGGCGCACCTCGCCGCGTTCGAGAGCCTCGAGGGGATCGCGCGGGAGAAGGCGTCGATCTTCGAGGGATTGGCACCCGGGGGGACGGCGATCGTGAACGGTGACCTGCCGACCACGCCGATCCTCGTGGCGGCGGCCGAGGCCGCCGGCGCGCAGGTGCGTACCTTCGGTGAAGCCAGCACCAACCATCACCGGGTCACCAGCATCCGCATCGGCGATCACGCCACCGTCGCCGAGGGGCGGGCGTGGCGCGAACCGGTGGTCTACAAGGTCTCGGTGCCGGGACGGCATTTCGCCGTGAACGCGATGGCGGTCCTCGCCGCCGCACATGCGCTCGGCCTCGACCGGGCGCGCGCGCTGTGCGACCTCGGCCTCTGGCAGCCGCCGGCGGGGCGCGGCCTGCGCGAGGTGATCGCGCTCGACCCGGTCGAGACGACGCACACGCTCGAGCTGATCGACGACGCCTACAACGCCAACCCCACCTCGGTGGAGGCGGCGCTCGAGGTGCTGGCGGCGGCCAGCGTGATCCACGGCATCGGGCGCAAGGCCCAGGGCCGGCGGGTCGCCTATCTGGGCGACATGGGCGAACTCGGGCACGACGAGGCCGCGCGCCATGCCGCGCTCGCCGAACTGCCGCACATGGCGCGGCTCGATGTCGTGCATTGCGTCGGTCCGCTGATGCGCGGGCTCTATGACGCGCTGCCGGCCGACCGGCGAGGCCGCTGGACCGAGACCGCGGCCCAGATGGCCGCGAGCGTGCCGCGCGATCTCGATGCCGGTGACGTCGTTCTGGTCAAGGGATCGAACTACATGGGGCTCTCTCGGCTGGTTGACGCCATCCGGAAAATGGGCCAAGCCGCCATCGCTTCCGAAGAGTGAAACACGAGGGCTCGGCGCGCGCCGGAGAGGCGCGGCCGGGACAGGTGGGAGAGAGTGCATGCTCTACTGGCTGACCGAGTTGTCCGACGGTGGCGGCGCCTTCAACCTGTTCCGCTACATCACGTTCCGTGCCGGCGGGGCGTTCCTGACCGCGCTGCTCTTCGGTTTCCTGTTCGGGCCGCCGCTCATCAACGTGCTGCGGCTGAGACAGGGCAAGGGCCAGCCGATCCGCACCGACGGGCCGGAGACGCACTTCACCAAGGCCGGCACGCCGACGATGGGCGGGCTGCTGATCGTGGGCGCGCTGCTGACCTCGACGATGCTGTGGGCGCGGCTCGACAACCCGTTCGTGTGGATGGTGCTGTTCGTCACAATGTCCTACGCGGCGATCGGCTTTGCCGACGACTACGCCAAGGTGTCCAAGCAGACCTCGGCGGGACTATCGTCCAAGATGCGGCTGCTGCTGGGCTTCGTCATCGCCGGCATCGCCGCCTACTGGGCGTCGCTGTTCCATCCGCCGGAGCTCACCGGCAACCTCGCCCTGCCGGTGTTCAAGGACACGCTCATCCATCTCGGGGTCTTCTTCGTGCCGTTCGCGATGATCGTGATCGTCGGCGCGGCGAACGCGGTCAACCTCACCGACGGACTCGACGGGCTGGCGATCATGCCGGTGATGATCGCCGGCGGCACGCTCGGGATCATCGCCTATGCCGTGGGCCGCGTGGACTTCACCGAGTATCTCGAGGTGCATTACGTGCCGGGCACCGGCGAGATCCTGATCTTCTGCGCCGCGCTCTTCGGCGGGGGCCTCGGGTTCCTGTGGTACAACGCGCCGCCGGCGGCCGTCTTCATGGGCGACACCGGGTCGCTCGCGCTCGGCGGGGCGCTCGGGGCGATCGCGGTCGCGACCAAGCACGAGATCGTGCTGGCCATCGTCGGCGGGCTCTTCGTGGTCGAGGCGCTGTCGGTCATCATCCAGGTCTTCTACTTCAAGCGCACCGGCAAGCGCGTCTTCCTGATGGCGCCGATCCACCACCACTACGAGAAGAAGGGCTGGGCCGAGCCGCAGATCGTCATCCGCTTCTGGATCATCGCGCTCATCCTCGCGATGATCGGCCTCGCGACGCTCAAGGTCCGCTGATCCGGTCGGGCGCGCCGCCGGCGCGCGCCTGTCGTGTCGCCGCCGGCCAAAGCCGGCGCCTCCGAGCGCGAAGGTCGATGCGACGCTCCGCCTCCGGGGCGGCGCACGTGGCGCGGACGGACGCCTCCGGCGGGAGTATTTTCGCCAAGAAGAAGGGGATGACGGCGCCGCGACGCGTCGGCTAGGGTCGACGCTCGGGAGGGTCTCATGGACGGCACGCGGACGGGGATCGAGGCGCCACGCATCGGCGGCGCGGCACGGCCGGGATTGTGCACCGATTGCGGGGTCAGCCGCATCGGCGACGGTCGCGCCTGCGGGCGTGCCTGCCAGTTCATCCGCCCCGATTACCCGGGACTGGAGCGCGTGGCGCATGGCCGTGCGGGCGCGGCGGAGGGCGACGAGGGGTTCTTCGGCGTCACCCGCGCGATGTGGCGCGCGCGGCTCGACCCGCCGGCGCCGGGGGCGCAGTGGACCGGACTGACCACCGCTCTGGCGGCGACGCTGCTGGCCGAGGGGGCGGTCGACGCCGTTCTGGCGACGGCGCCGCACCCCGAGGACCGGTGGGCACCGATGCCGGTGATCGTGACCGATCCTGGCGAGACGGCGCGCTGCCGCGGCATGCGCATGGGCTACGGCCCGTTGCTGGCTCTGCTGGAACCGGCGCGGGCGGCGGGCCACCGGCGGATCGCGGTGATCGGCATCCCCTGCCAGGTCTACGCGCTGCGGGCGCTCGAGGCCGAGCTCGGCTTCGACGAGATCACGGTGATCGGCACGCCGTGTTCGGACAACACCACGACCGAGAACTTTCATGCCTTCCTCGCGCGTCTCGATTCCCGGCCGGACACGATCTCGTATCTCGAGTTCCGTGCCGACTACCGGGTCGAGCTGCGCTTCGACGACGGGCGCGCCCCGCGAACGATTCCGTTCCTGAACCTGCCGCTGTCGGACCTGCCGGCGGATTTCTTTCCGATGACCTGCAAGACCTGCGTCGACTACACCAACCGGCTCGCCGACATCACCGTGGGCTACATGGGCGGCGACGGCGACCAGTGGGTGATCGTGCGCAATGCGCGCGGGCAGGCGGCGCTCGACCGGCTGGGCGGGCGCGTGACGACGCGGCCGCTGACCGACAGGGGAACGCGGGAGAGCGCGGTGCGCGGCTTTCTCGTCAATGTCGAGCGGGCGGCCGGCGGCCTGCCGGTGCGGCGGATGCCGCGCTGGCTTCGGCCGATCGTCGCGTTCCTCCAGCCGCGGACCGGACCGCGGGGCCTCGAGTTCGCGCGGGCGCGGGTCGAAATGAAGGCGATCGAGACCGTGCTGCACCTGCGGCGGGCCCATCCCGCGCGGGTCAAGCTGATGGTGCCGGAGCATGTCTGGCGGCTCGCCGCGCGCTACGGCCTGACGCGCCGGCCCGACGAACGCGGCCGCTTTTCCCCGCCCGAGGAGTGAGATAGCTCTCGACCGAACGAGTGGCGGAGGCGCGGATGATCGCGGTCGGCGGATACGAGGGCGAGGGTGTCGCCATTCTGGGGCTCGGGCGATCGGGCCTGTCGGCGGCGCGGGCGCTGCGGGCGGGCGGGGCCCGGCCCGTCCTGTGGGACGACAACCCCGATGCGCGGGCACGCGCGGCCGAGGAGGGGTTCGAGCTGCGCGAGTTCACCCGCGCGGGCGGGTTCGAGGGGATCGCCACCCTGGTGGTATCGCCGGGGATTCCGCATCTCTATCCGGCGCCGAACGAGGCGATCGCCGCCGCATGGGCCGCCGGTGTGCCCGTCGACAACGATATCGGCCTGTTCTTCCGGGCGCTCGGACAGGGGGCGTGGGACGCGCTCGACACGCCGCCCAAGGTGATCGCCGTCACCGGGTCGAACGGCAAGTCGACGACCTCGGCGCTGATCCATCACGTGCTGGGAGCGGCGGGGCGCGCGTCGCAGCTGGCGGGCAATATCGGGCGCGGCGTGCTCGATATCGAGCCGCCGGGCGAGGCGGGGGTGATCGTGCTGGAGCTGTCGTCCTACCAGACGGAGCTGGCGCGCGCGTTGACCCCCGACATCGCGGTCTTCACCAACCTCACGCCCGACCACCTCGACCGGCATGGCGGGCTCGGCGGGTACTTCGCGGCCAAGCGACGGCTCTTTGCAGAGGGCGGGCCCGACCGGGCGGTGATCGGCGTGGACGAGACCGAGGGCCGGTTCCTTGCCAACCAGCTGTCCACCGCGCCGGCCGACGATCGGGTGATCCGAGTGTCGGTCGCGGCAAAGCCGGCCGGGCCGGGCTGGCAGGTCGCCGCGCGCAAGGGCTTCCTGACCGAATGGCGCAAGGGGCGGCAGGTCGCGTCGATCGACCTGCGGGAGGTGCGCGGCCTGCCCGGAGCGCACAACCACCAGAACGCCTGCGCGGCCTATGCCGCGGTCCGGGCGCTGGGGCTCGGACCGCGCCAGATCGAGGCGGGTTTCCACAGCTTCGAGGGCCTGCCCCATCGCAGCCAGATCGTCGCCGAGGCCGGCGGCGTCACCTTCGTCAACGACAGCAAGGCCACGAACGTGGACAGCGCGCTGAAGGCGCTTCTGGCCTTCGACCGCGTGCGCTGGATCTGCGGCGGGCTGATGAAGGAGGGCGGGCTCGACGCGCTGGGTCCGGGGTTCGCGCACGTGGAGAAGGCCTATGTCATCGGCCGCGAAGCGGCGGGGTTCGCGCTCGGGCTGAGCGGGGTCGAGGCGGAGATCTGCACCGACATGGCGACCGCGGTGGCGCGTGCGGCGGCCGAGGCGCAGCCGGGCGAGACCGTGCTGCTGGCGCCGGCGGCGGCGAGCTTTGACCAGTACGACAACTTCGAGAAGCGGGGGGACGACTTCGCCGCGCAGGTGACGGCGGCGCTCGGCGCGGGATCGGGGCGCTAGCTGGCGGGATCGGACTGCGCTAATATGACGGAATTGTAACAGCGCATATCATCCGATGGAGTCCGACATGATCATCAATTCCATCCAGCAGCTTCTCAGGGGGCGCAGCCTCGTGCGCGTGGCGCCCGACGACACGGTCCGCGCCGCCTGCGCGGTGTTCGAACGCGAGGATGTCGGCGCCGCCGCGGTCATGGACGGTCACCGGCTCGTCGGCATCCTGTCCGAGCGCGACGTGATCCGCCGCTGCATCTGCGCCGGCCGTCCGACGGCCGAGACGCGCGTGTCGGAGGTGATGACCGCCGATCCGGTGACCATACCGCTTCAGGCCAGCCTCGCCACGGCGCAGACGGCGATGATCGAGGGGCATTTCCGCCACCTGCCGGTGGTCACGTCGGACGGCGAGGTCGTCGGAATGCTGTCGTTCCGCGACATCCCGACCGAATACCGCCTGATGGTCGAGCGCTACCGCGACTACCGCGGCGCGCCCGACGCCGCCCCGGCCTAGTAGGGGTTCTTCGGTCCGCGATCGTCCGACAGGGTCATCTGCCGGCGCTCGACGAGGCGTTCGATCGCGTCGGCGAGATGCACCTCGGCGATGTGGTGATCGCCTCGCGCCACGCGGGTGCGATGCGCCTCGATCATCACGTCGGCATGGGAGCATCCGAGCGGCGGTTCGAACTTGTAGGTCGCCAGCTCGATCAGCAGCCCGAGCGGGTCCTTGAAGTAGATCGAATCCATGAAGCCCCGGTCCTTCGGGCCGGAATGCGTGATGCCGCGGGCGTTCAGCCGGTCCTCGACCTGCATCCAGGTCGCGCGGCTGACGTTGAAGGCGATATGATGCACGCAGCCGGGATCGGTCGGCGTCCGGTCATGGACCGCCTTGCGATTCTCGTTCGTGAAGATGGTGATGAGCCGGCCGTCGCCGGGGTCGAAGTAGAGGTGGCCCTCGTCCGGGTTGTCGAGATTGGGCTGGTCGAAGATGAACGGCATCCCGAGCACACCCTCCCAGAAGTCGATCGAGGTCTGCCGGTCGGCGCCGGTCAGCGTGATATGGTGCACGCCCTGGGCCTGGAGTTTCTGCATCTGGGATCCTCCCCTTGGTGTTGCCGTCGTCTGCGAGGATAGGCGCGCGGCGGGCGAGGGCCAGTGCGGGCGGTCGAAGACCGGGGCGCGTCGCGTCGCCTGACGCGCGGGCAGTTCGGCCGCGGCGGACGGCGCGCCACCGCCGATCGCGTCAAGAATCGCGCATCCCGGGCGGGCGGCTGCTAGCATCCCGACCGGGAGGTCCGCAGATGGGACGTTTTCCTTCGAGAGCCGCGCTCGCGGTCGCGACGCTGTTCGGTGTCGCGGTGCCATCCGGCGCATCGGAGCTCTGTACCGACGACGCGATGATCGTGTTCGACGGGTCGGGCTCGATGGCGGAGATGGGTTTCAACCTTCTGGGCGAGCCGCGCATCTTCGACGCGCGCCGCGCCGTGCGGGAGGCGGTGCCCGGCATCGCGCGAACACGGCGGCTGGGCCTTATCGTCTATGGGCCGGGGCAGGGCGACGTCTGCGGCAACGTGGCGCTGCGGTTCCGCCCGCGCTGGGATGCCGCCGGGGCGATCGTCGCGGCTGTCGACGCGCTGCGCCCGGCCGGGGCGACACCGCTGACCGCCGCCGTGCGTGAGGCCGCCGAAGTGCTCGATTTCCGGCGCGCGCCCGGCGCGATCGTCCTGGTGACCGACGGGGTGGAGACCTGCGGCGGCGCGCCCTGCGCGCTCGCCGACATGCTTGTGCGAGAGGCGGCGGACCTCACCGTGCACGTGATCGGCTTCAAGGTCAGAAGCGACCACTTCGACTGGGCGCCGACCGAAGGCGTCGCGCCGACGGTGGCGGCGGCCCGCTGTCTCGCGGATCGGACCGGAGGGCGCTACGAAACCGCCGAAACCGCCGGCGACCTGGTCGCGGCCTTGCGCACGACACTCGGCTGCAATCTGTTCGGCGCGGTGAGCGATCGCGCGTATCGCGCCGTCCGCGTGCGACCGTGGCCGGCGCGCTGACCGGGCGCGCTGACCGGGCGTCCGGAGCCGAATGGGCTCCCGGCGCGCGACCGGGAGCCCTCGACGTGACAGGTGCCGCGCAGCGGCTCAGTTCGGGATCTCTCCGCTCAGGCCTTCGACGTAGAAGTCCATGCCGAGCAGGGTGCCGTCGTCCGCGGTCTCGCCTTCGGCGAGCCACTCCGACCCGTCCTGGCGATTGATCGGCCCGGTGAACGGGTGATACTCGCCCGCGGCAATCGCGTCCTTCATCTCGAGCGCCTGCTCGCGAACGTCCTCCGGCACGGCATCGGTGATCTCGCCGATCTCGACCATGCCCTGGTCGATCCCGTACCAGACGTCCTGGCTTTCCCAGGTGCCGTCGATCACCGCCTGCACGCGGTCGATGTAGTAGGGCGCCCAGTTGTCGATGATCGACGACACGCGGGGCTCGGGCGCGTATTCGGCCATGTCGGAGGCCTGGCCGAAGGTGATCACGTCGCCGGCTTCCTGCGCGGCGGCCTGCGGCGCGGTGGAGTCGGTGTGCTGAAGGATGACGTCCGCGCCGTTCTCGATCAGCGCGCGGGCGGCATCGGCCTCCTTGGCGGGATCGAACCACGTGTAGGCCCAGACGATCGAGAACTCGACATCCGGGTTGACCTTCTTGGCGTGGATGTACGCCGAGTTGATGCCGCGGATCACCTCGGGGATGGGGAAGGATGCGATGTAGCCGATGCGGTTCGACTCGGTCATCGCACCGGCGATGTGGCCCTGGATCGCGCGGCCCTCGTAGAAGCGCGCGGAATAGGTCGACACGTTCTCGGCACGCTTGTAGCCGGTGGCGTGTTCGAAGACGACATCGGGGAAGTTCGCGGCCACCTCGATGGTCGGATCCATGTATCCGAACGAGGTGGTAAAGATGATGTCGGCGCCCGACAGGGCCATCTGCGTGATCGCGCGCACCGCGTCGGCGCCCTCAGGCACGCTTTCCTGGTACACGGTCTCGACCTGGTCGCCGAAATGTTCCTCGACGGCGAGCCGGCCCTCGTTGTGCTCGTAGGTCCAGCCGCCGTCGCCGATCGGGCCGACATAGATGAAGCCGACCTTGACGGGATCGTCCTGGGCGAAGGCGGGTGCCGCGGCGAGGATCGCCGCGCTGGCAAGAAGGGTTCTTCGGTTCATTCTGTCTACTCCCCTGTCGGTTCCGGATTTGTAATCGATCTTCGACCGGTCGCGCCGGTCAATGCAAGGCTGCCGCGGCTGCCGGTGTCCTGCCCGGGCCGGTCGTGGCGGTTCCGCGGGCAGTCGGGCGCGCGGTACTACTGGCTGGCATGGAACGGGCGTCCCAGCGAGCCCGGCGCGGCATGCGCCCCGCGGGCCGAGATGATGACGAGCACGAGGATCGTCACGAGGTACGGCGACGCCGACAGCAGCGCGACCGGCACGTCGGCCCCGGCCGCCTGCAGGTTCAGCTGCAGCACGGTGACGCCGCCGAAGAGATAGGCGCCGACCAGCACCCGCCACGGCCGCCACGAGGCGAAGACCACGATCGCCAACGCGATCCAGCCGGCGCCCGCGGTCATGCCCTCGGTCCATTGCGGCACGCGCACGAGGCTGAGATACGCTCCGCCGAGCCCGGCGCAGGCCCCGCCGAAAAAGATCGCCATCAGCCGCACCCGCACCACGTGGTAGCCGAGCGCGTGGGCGGCATCGTGGTTCTCGCCGGCCGCGCGCAGGATCAGCCCGGCGCGGGTGAACTTCAGGAACATCCAGACGAGCGCAACGATGCCGAGCGCGAGATAGACCATGATGTCGTGCGAAAAGAGCATCCGCCCGACGACCGGAAGATCCGACAGCGGGCCGAGATCGAGCTTGGGCAGCGTCGGGGATTTCATGCCCTCGTAGGGCTTGCCGATCAGCGACGACAGGCCCAGCCCGACGAGCGTCAGCCCGAGGCCCGTCGCGACCTGGTTCGACAGGAAGATCTGCGTCAGCACGCCGAATGTCAGGGACAGCACCGCCGACGCGAGCGCGGCGGCCGCGAATCCTGACGCCGGATCGCCGGTGTTTACCGCGACGGCAAAGCCGACGACGGCGCCGGTGATCATCATGCCCTCGACCCCGAGGTTGAGGACGCCCGAGCGCTCGACCACCGTCTCTCCGATGGCGGCGAGCAGGATCGGGGTCGCCGACACCATGACCGAGGCCACGAGCAGCACCGGATTGATCGAACCGAAATCCATCACGCGACCTCGCGCCGGCCGAGCCGCAGCCGGTAGTTGGTAAAGACGTCGACCCCGAGCAGGAAGAACAGCAGCATCCCCTGGAACAGTTGGATCGAGGCGCCGGGCACGCCGAGCATGAGCTGCGCCAGTTCGCCGCCGATATAGGTCAGCGCCATCAGCAACCCGGCCAGCAGGATGCCGACCGGGTGGAGCCGGCCGAGGAAGGCCACGATGATCGCCGTGAAGCCGTAGCCCGAGTTGAAGTCGATCGAGATCTGCCCTGCGGGCCCCGCAACTTCGAACAGGCCGGCAAGGCCTGCGAGCGCGCCGGCGGTGCCGAGACAGAAGATGATGATGCGGGCCGGCCGGACGCCGGCGAAGCGCGCCGCCCGCGGCGCGTCGCCCGACAGGCGGATGTTGAAGCCGAGGACATGCCGCGACATCAGCACGTAGGCGAGGATCACCGACACGAACGCGGCGACGACGCCCCAGTGCATGCCCGTGTTCGCCAAGAGCTCGCGGTTGGCCGCGGCATCCCACTGGGCGAGGTTGCGCGAGCCGGGGAAGCCCATGCCTTCGGGGTTGCGCAAGAGACCGGACGATACCGACGCAAGGATGGACTCGGCCACGTAGACCAGCATGAGCGACACGAGGATCTCGTTGGTGCCGAAGCGCGTCTTGAAGAGCGCCGGGATCATCGCCCAGGCCCAGCCGCCGAGCGCGCCGGCCAGTGCCATCAGCGGAAAGATCAGCAGCGACTCCGACGGGTAGAAGGCGAGGCCCGCACCGGCGCCACAGATCGCCCCCATGATGTACTGGCCTTCGGCGCCGATGTTCCAGATCCCCGCGCGAAACCCGAGCGACAGCCCGATCGCGATCAGGATCAGCGGCCCGGCCTTCACCAGGAGCTGCGGCCGCGAATAGCTCGCGAACTGCGGGTTGAAGAGCGGATCCCAGAAGATCGTGCGGATCGCCTCCACCGGATCGACCCCGAGCGCCGCGAACATCGCGCCACCGACGAGCATCGTCAGCACCACGGCGAGGAGCGGCGCAGCCACCAGCCAGCCCCGGGAGGGCTGCGGCCGTTTCTCGAGCGCGATCATCGCGCCCGGCTCCGGATCGGCTCTTGGCGCCCCGGGGCACGGCGGGCTGGGCCGAGCCGCGTCTCCGCCGCGACCGGTAGGGCGGCGTCAGGCCTCCGCATGGGCCACCTCCATGTCGTGCGCGCCGCCCATCATCAGACCGATCCGCTCGAGCGTGAGTTCGGCCACCGGCCGCGCGGGCGACAGCCGCCCCTCGTTCAGCGCGGCGAAGCGGTCGGAGATCTGCATCAACTCGTCGAGATCCTGGCTGATGACGAGGATCGCCGTGCCCTTCGCCGCGAGGTCCAGAAGCGCCTGCCGGATCGCGGCGGCGGCGGCGGCGTCGACGCCCCATGTCGGCTGATTGACCACGAGCACCTCGGGGCGCTGCAGGATTTCGCGCCCGATCACGTATTTCTGCAGGTTGCCGCCGGACAGCGCGCGGGCTGCCGTGTCGGTCCCGGGCGTACGCACGTCGAAGCGATCGACGATCCGGCGGGCGAACCGCTCGGCCGCGTCCCAGTCGATGAAACCGCCCCGCACCAGACGTTCGCGCCGCGCGGCGGTCAGGACCGCGTTCTCGGTCAGGCTCATCTCGGGGGCCGCGGCGTGGCCGAGTCGTTCTTCGGGGCCCGACAGAAGGCCGGAATCGCGCCGGGCCATCGGACCGAGGCGGCTGATGTCGCGCCCGGACAGCCATATCGTGCCGCGCGGCGCGGGGCGCTCGCCGGACAGCGCGGCCAAAAGCTCGTCCTGCCCATTGCCGGCGACGCCCCCGATGCCGAGCACCTCACCCTTGCGCAGGTCGAAGCCGACCTCGCGCAGCGGCGTGCCGAAGGCGCCCGGGGCCGGCAGGCTCAGCCCGGCGACCTCGAGCGCGATCTCGCCCGGCGCCGCGCCGCGCGGCTCGGGCGTGGCGAAGCTCGCGCCGACCATCATCTCGGCCAACTCGCGCGAGGACCGTTCGGCCGGCGTGCAAGTCGCCACGCGCCGGCCCAGTCGCAGGATCGTCGCGGTGTCGCAAAGCGCGCGGATCTCGTCGAGCTTGTGCGAGATGTAGAGGATCGATCGCCCTTCCTCGCGGAGCTGGCGCAGGGTCGCGAACAGGATTTCGACCTCCTGCGGCGTCAGCACGCTCGTGGGCTCGTCCATGATCAGAAGCCGCGGCTCCTGCAGAAGGCAGCGCACGATCTCGACTCGCTGGCGTTCGCCGGCGGACAGCGTGCCGACGGTGCGGTAGGGATCGAGCGGCAGGCCGTATTCTTCGGACACGTCGCGGATGCGGCGGGCGAGGTCGCGGGTCCGGGGCGGCGTTTCCATCCCGAGCGCGACGTTCTCGGCCACTGACAATGCGTTGAAGAGCGAGAAATGCTGGAACACCATCGCGACCCCGGCGCGGCGGGCGTCCGACGGTTCGGCGGGGGCGAAGCGGCGGCCGGCGAACTCCATCTCGCCCGCGTCCGGCGTGACCAGCCCGTAGATCGCCTTGACCAGCGTGGACTTGCCCGCGCCGTTCTCGCCCAGCAGCGCGTGGATTTCGCCCTCGGCCACGTCGAAGGACACGTCGTCGTTGGCGACGACGCCCGGATAGGCCTTTGTCAGGCCCCGAAGGCTGAGGAGGTGGTGACCCACGCTGCTGTATCCCTGTCGTTTTTCCTGTCGAGTAGATCGCGCGCGACGCCGAGCGCAATGGCCTGCGGATGCTTGCCGAGCGATTTTTGCCCAATCGGGCAGCAGATGCGCGATATTTTCGCGTCGGTGTGGCCGAGCGCTGCGAGGCGGCTGCGGAACCGGGCCCATTTGGTGTCCGACCCGATCAGCCCGGCATGACCGAAGCCATGGCGCAGCAAGGCGTGGCAGAGCGCCAGGTCAATTTCGTGGCTGTAGGTCAGGATGAGGTGCCACGCATCGCCCGGAGCGGTCGGCACGGCACGCGCGGGATCGGGGGCCGGCAGGCATCGCACGCCAGCGGGCGGCGCCTCGGGAAAGCGCTCGGGCGCGGTGTCGATCCAGGTGATCGCGATGTCCGGCAACGGCGCCATGACGTCGACGATCGCCCGGCCGACATGGCCCGCCCCCCAGATCCAGAGCGGTTGCGCCGGCGCCTCCACCGGTTCGACGAACCATGTGCCGACGAGCTGGGGCGCGGGCAGTGCGCCCTTGGCCCGGGCCGCGTCGAGCATCCGGCGCACCGCGAGGGGCGCCTCGCCACGGCCGCGCGCGACGACCGGACCGGCCAGGTCCGCGACGTCCGGGGCCTCGTAGATCTCGGTCAACAGCGTTACCGCGCCGCCGCAGCACTGCCCGAGGGCGGGGCCGAGCGGATAGCGCACGAGGCCGGGCCGGTCGAAGGCGTGGCGCGCAGCTTCCCATTCCAGTGTGCCGCCGCCGATCGTTCCGGACTGGCCGCCGTCCCAGACCAGCATGGACGCACCGACCTCGCGCGGCACCGATCCGGCGGCGTCGGCGATCACGACGCGCGCGACGCGGCCGTGGGCCGCCACCGCGGCGCGCATTGCGGCAAGGTCAAAGGCCATCGCGTGCCCGTCCCACCGCGTCGAGCACGCGCTCGGGCGTCGCCGGCGCGTCGAGCGCGGGGTAGCCCGGTCCGCAGGACGCGACCGCGTCCGACAGCGCGAGGAAGGTCGAGATGCCCAGCATCAGCGGCGGCTCGCCCACCGCCTTGGAGCGATAGATCGTGTCCTCGCGGTTCGCCCCGTCCCATAGCGCGACGTTGAAGACCGGCGGTCGATCGGAGGCGACCGGGATCTTGTAGGTCGATGGCGCGTGGGTGCGCAGCCGGCCGGCGTCGTCCCAGACCAGTTCTTCGGTCGTGAGCCAGCCGGCGCCCTGAATGAAGCCGCCCTCGACCTGGCCGATATCGATCGCCGGGTTCAGCGAGGCGCCGGCGTCGTGCAGGATATCTGTCCGAAGCATCCGGTGCTCGCCGGTCAGCGTGTCGATGACCACCTCCGTGCAGGCGGCGCCGTAGGCGAAGTAGAAGAACGGCCGGCCGACTCCGCGAATGCGATCCCATTCGAGCTTCGGCGTCCTGTAGTAGCCGGTGGCGGACAGCGAGACCCGGCCCTCGTAGCAGAGCTTGGCCGCCGCGGCGAAGCTCAGCGTCTCGGTCCCGACACGGACCCCGCCCTCGGCAAAGCGCACTTCGTCCGGCCGCGCCTGGTAGCGCTCGGCCAGATGTTCGGCCATCCGCGTGCGGATCGTGTCGCAGGCGGCGCGCACGGCCATGCCGTTCAGGTCCGATCCGGAGGAGGCGGCGGTGGCCGAGGTGTTGGGCACCTTGCCGGTGTCGGTCGCGGTGATCCGCACCGCGCCGACCTCGACCCCGAACCGTGATGCGGCGACCTGCGCCACTTTCTGGAACAGGCCCTGGCCCATCTCGGTGCCGCCGTGATTCATGGCGATGGAGCCGTCCTGGTAGACGTGGACCAGTGCGCCGGCCTGGTTGAGATGTGTGAGCGTGAACGAGATGCCGAACTTCACCGGCGTCAGCGCGAGCCCGCGTTTCAGGATCGGGTTGGCCTCGTTCCATGCCGCGACAGCCGCGCGCCGCCCGGCATAGTCGCAGTCTTGCGCCAGTCGGTCCGTCAGCGCGTTCAGGATCCCGTCCTCGACCGCCATGCCGTAGGGCGTCGTCTGCACGTCGCCCCGGGCCGCCGTGGCCGTTCCGCCATGTTCGGGCACCGCGCCCACGGCGCCGCGCGACGCGACGTCGAGCCCGGCATCATCGGGCAGACCCGCCGGCACGCGCGGGTGCGCCGCGGCGTCCTGTCTCGGCGTGTCCGAGTTGGACCCGCTGGTCGCTGGGGGGCCGGAGGCGCCGTCGGCCGATGGCCCCTCGTCGTCGGCATCCGCGTAGTAGTTGCGCCGGCGCAGCTCCAGAGGGTCGAGCCCGAGGATGTGCGCGGCGTGGTCCATCACCCGCTCGATCCCGACCATGCCCTGCGGACCGCCGAACCCGCGGAAGGCCGTCGCGCTCTGGGTGTTGGTGCGCAAACGGTGGCTTTCAATGCGCGCGGCAGGCAGGTGATAGGCGTTGTCGGCATGCAGCATCGCCCGGTCTGCGACCGGCAGCGACAGGTCCTGCGCCCAGCCGCAGCGCACGAGATGCAGGAACTCGACTCCCAGGATGCGGCCGTCGGCGTCGAAGCCCGCGCGATAGTCGATGACGAGATCGTGGCGCTTGCCGGTGATCGTCATGTCGTCGTCGCGATCGTAGCGCATCCGGCACGGCCGCCCGGTGATGCGCGCCGCCACCGCGCAGGCGACCGCCAGCGCGTTGCCCTGGCTTTCCTTGCCGCCGAAGCCGCCGCCCATGCGCCGGGTCTCGACGCGCACGCCATGCATCGGCAGGCCGAGCGAGTCGGCGACCTTGTGCTGGATCTCGGTCGGGTGCTGGGTCGAGGAATGGACGACCATGTCGCCGTCCTCCTGCGGAAACGCCAGCGCGGCCTGTCCCTCGAGGTAGAAATGCTCCTGTCCGCCGATACCGATCCGGCCCTCGACGACGTGCCGGGCGCCGTCGATCGCTTCGCCCGCATCGCCCTTGGCCCAGATCCGAGGCCCGTCCTCGAATCGAGCATCGGCGTCGAGCGCGTCTTCGACGGTGAGGATCGCATCGCGCGCCTCGGTCGTGATGCGGCCCAGCCGGGCGGCGCGGCGCGCGGCGAGATGAGATGTCGCGACCACGAGGAAGACCGGCTGACCGAGGTAGTGGATCCGGCCGTCGGCCAACAGCGGTTCGTCGTGCGCCGAAGGCGAGACATCGTTTGTGAAGGGCAGGTCGCCGGCTTCGAGCACGGCCACCACGCCCGGCGCCGCGCGCACCTGCGCGAGGTCGAGCGCCGTAATGCGGCCGGCAGCCTCCGTCGACAGCCCGAAGGCGAGATGAAGACAGGTGGCCGGGGCCGGGATGTCGTCGACGTAGCGCGCGGCGCCGGTGACGTGCAGCCGTGCGGCGTCGTGGGGCAGGGGGCGGGTCACGCTCATGGCGTCACCTCGAGGACGTTCACCGCCGCGCCCAGATCCTCCAGCAGATAGCGCGAGAGCATGTTGCGCGCCGCGCTCAGCCGGTACCCGGCAGAGGCGCGCATGTCCGACATCGGGGTGAAGTCCCGCTCCCATGCGTCCCAGGCGGCGGCGACCGCGTCGTCCGACCAGCGTTGGCCGATCAGCGCGGCCTCGACCGCCCGGGCGCGCTTGGGCACGCCGGCCATGCCGCCGAAGGCGATGCGCGCCGCGCTCACGTGCCCGTCCTCGATCCGGATGTCGAAGGCGCCGCACACCGCGGAGATGTCCTGGTCAAAGCGTTTGGACAGCTTCCAGACCTTCAGCCGTGGCGCCGAAACGGGGAGTGTCACGGCCTCGACGATCTCGCCCGGGCGGCGGTCCTGCCGCCCGTACTCGAGGAAAAATTCCTCGATCGGCATTTCCCGGCGGCCATCGCGGTGCGCCAGATGTAGCGTGGCGCCCATCGCGATGAGCGGCGGCGGATTGTCCCCGATGGGCGAGCCGTTGGCGATGTTGCCGCCGATCGTGGCCGCCGCGCGCACCTGTCCGCCGCCGTAGCGGCGGATCATCTCGGCGTAGGCGGGATGGTGCGTCCGCATCAGATCGTGCACGCGATCCATCGTCACCCCGGCTCCGAGGCGGATCGTGTCTGCCCCGACCTCGATCTCCCGGAGCTCACGGCAGCGGCCGAGGAAGATCACGTCTCCGAGGTCGCGCAGGTCCTTCGTGACCCAGAGCCCCACATCGGTCGCGCCGGCGACGAGCGTTGCCTCCGGCCGGTCGGCGGCGAGTGACAGAAGCGCGTCGAGCGTTTCGGGCGCATGGGTCGTACCGGTGGAGGCGGACGGCGTTGCCGCGACGGGCGGGGGCGCGTCTCGCATCCAGCCCGGGACCGGCTGCGCCGCCGCGTCCTCGGCCGCGCGTATGATCGGCGCGTAGCCGGTGCAGCGGCACAGGTTGCCGGCCAGCACGTCGTCGTGGCCGGTGTCGCCGTTCAGGTGCGCCGCGGCCATCGTCACGACGAAGCCGGGCGTGCAGAAGCCGCACTGGCTGCCATGTCGGTCGATCATCGCCTGCTGCACCGGGTGCAGCGTGCCGTCGGGGCCGGACAGCCCCTCGACGGTGCGAACGGCCTTGCCGTGCAATTGCGGCAGGAACAGGATGCAGGCGTTGAGTGTGCGCGCGCCGTCGTCGTCGGTGATGATGACCGAACAGGCGCCGCAATCGCCTTCGTTGCAGCCCTCCTTCGTGCCGGTCAGCCCGCGCTCGAGCCGCAACCAGTCGAGCAGGGTCGTCGTTGGCGCGACGTCCCGCAGCTCGACCCTTTCTCCGTTCAGAAGAAAGTCGATATCCATGAAAGATGCCCGCCGCGTTACCGATTGCCCGTGCTGCGCGCCCTCGATGCGGCGTAGAAGGCGGCGGGCCGGTCAGGTTCGGACACCGAGGCTAGAAGCTGGCCCCATGTCGATGCAAGGAAAATGTCGCGACCGCGACGTCGCGGCGCGATCGCTGCCCATAGCGGGGGCGGATCGGGCCGCCCCGCCCCAACCCTCAGTTTCCGTCGGCAGCCTCGCCCTGGATCGCCTCGCCGGTGTTCTCCACCGCTTCGCCGACGCTGTCGGCGGCGTCGTCGATGGCCTGTTCGCCTTCCGGGCTGACCTGCAGAAAGCCGAAGTAAACCAGGATGATGATGATCGCCGCGACGGCGATCAGAAGTCCGATGAGTCTGCCCATGTCCGTGTTCCCCTCGCGGATCCCGTTGGATGCAGTTGCAACGCCGGGACGGGCTGCGGCGTTCCGGGATGCGGAGAGGACTTTCCGGCGCCGCGCACACCACATATCGTGGTCGCATGAGCAGTGACCCCCGATTCATCCATCTTCGCGTCCACACCGAGTACTCGCTTCTGGAGGGCGCCGTGCGGCTCAAGAAGCTGCCCGGGCTGTGCGAGGCGATGGGGATGCCCGCCGTCGCCGTGACGGACACCAACAACCTCTTTGCCGCGCTCGAATTCTCGGTCACGGCCGCGGGCGCCGGTGTGCAGCCGATCATCGGCTGCCAGGTGGACGTGCGCTACATCGACCCGCAGCCGGGTGAACGGCCCCGCGCGCCGGCGCCGGTGGTCCTGCTGGCGCAGTCCGAGCGCGGGTACGAGAACTTGATGAAGCTGAACTCGTGCCTCTACCTGCGGGGCGACGGGGAGCTCGCGCATGTGACGCTAGACGAGCTCGACCGCCACGCCGAGGACGTGATCTGCCTGTCGGGCGGACCCGACGGGCCGGCGGGCCTGCTGCTGCGGCAGGGCAGTCGCGGCGCGGCCGAGGCGCTGATGGTGCGGATGCACGCCGCCTTCGGTGACAGGCTCTATGTCGAACTGCAGCGCCATCCCGGCGAGGACGGGGCGCCCGAGGCGGAACGGCTGACCGAGCGCGGCTTCGTCGAGATGGCCTACGACATGGGCTTGCCGCTCGTCGCCACCAACGACGTCTACTTCCCGAAATCCGAGATGTACGAGGCGCACGACGCTCTGATCTGCATCGCCGACGGGGCCTACGTGGACCAGCAGGAGCCGCGCCGCCGCCTGACGCCGCAGCACTACTTCAAGTCGCCGCAGGAAATGGCGACGCTGTTCGCGGACCTGCCGGAAGCGGTCGAGAACACGGTGGAGATCGCCAAACGCTGCGCGGTCAAAGCCGAAAAGCGGCCGCCGATCCTGCCACGCTTCGCCGACGACGAGGTCGAGGAACTGCGCCGGCAGGCCAACGAGGGCCTGCAGAAGCGCCTTGCCGTGATCCCGCACGCGGTGCCGGTCGAGGACTACCAGGCGCGGCTCGACTTCGAACTGGGCATTATCGAGGGGATGGGCTTTCCAGGCTACTTCCTGATCGTGGCCGATTTCATCAAGTGGGCCAAGGAGCACGACATACCGGTCGGGCCGGGGCGGGGCTCGGGCGCGGGCAGCCTCGTGGCCTACGCGCTGACGATCACCGACCTCGACCCGCTGCGCTACTCTCTCCTGTTCGAGCGCTTCCTCAACCCGGAGCGGGTGTCGATGCCGGACTTCGACATCGACTTCTGCATGGACCGCAGGGAGGAGGTCATCCAGTACGTTCAGGAGAAGTACGGTCGCGACCGGGTGGCGCAGATCATCACCTTCGGCGCGCTC
This sequence comes from Roseivivax jejudonensis, assembly GCF_900172265.1. Lineage (GTDB taxonomy): Bacteria > Pseudomonadota > Alphaproteobacteria > Rhodobacterales > Rhodobacteraceae > Roseivivax > Roseivivax jejudonensis. The sequence continues at coordinate 159,555 of NZ_FWFK01000008.1, forward strand.
CTGTCCAAGGCTGCCGTCCGGGACGTGGGCCGCGTGCTGCAGATGCCCTACGGGCAGGTCGACCGGCTGTCGAAGATGATCCCGGTCGAGGGGGTGAAGCCCGTCTCGATCGAGCAGGCGCTGCGCGACGAGCCGCGCCTGAAGGAGGAAGCCCGCAACGAGGAGGTCGTCGACCGGCTGCTGACCTACGGCCAGCAGGTCGAGGGGCTCTTGCGCAACGCCTCAACCCACGCGGCGGGCGTGGTGATCGCGGACCGGCCGACCGACGAACTGGTGCCGCTCTACCAAGATCCGCGCTCGGACATGCCGGCGACCCAGTTCAACATGAAGTGGGTGGAGCAGGCGGGCCTCGTGAAGTTCGACTTTCTGGGCCTGAAGACGCTGACGGTGATCCAGAACGCGATCGACCTGATCCACCGCGCTGGCCGGCCGCTGCACGTCGCCGCCGACGGCGCGGAGATCTACACGCCCTTCGACGGCGCCGAGAACGATATCGGGCAGATTCCCCTCGATGACGAGAAGACCTACGCGCTCTATGCCAAGGCGCGCACCGTGGCGGTGTTCCAGGTTGAATCCTCGGGCATGATGGATGCGCTCAAGCGCATGAAACCCACCTGCATCGAGGACATCGTGGCACTCGTGGCGCTCTACCGTCCGGGTCCGATGGAGAACATCCCGGTCTATTGCGAGGTCAAGAACGGCCAGCGCGAACGGGCCGGCATCCACCCCTCGATCGATCACATCCTCGACGAGACGCAGGGCATCATCGTCTACCAGGAGCAGGTGATGCAGATCGCGCAGGAGATGGCCGGCTACTCGCTCGGGGGCGCCGACCTTCTTCGCCGTGCGATGGGCAAGAAGATCCAGGAGGCGATGGACGCCGAGCGGCCGAAATTCATCGGGGGGGCCAAGAAGAACGGCGTCGACGACGACAAGGCGCTGGAGGTCTGGCACCTTCTCGACAAGTTCGCCAACTACGGGTTCAACAAGTCGCACGCCGCCGCCTACGCGGTGGTCAGCTACCAGACCGCGTGGCTGAAGGCGAACCACCCGGTCGAGTTCATGGCCGGCGTGATGAACTGCGACATTCACCTTACCGACAAGCTCGCCGTCTATTTCGAGGAGGTGAAGAAGGGGCTCGCGCTGCCCTGGGTGGCGCCGTGCGTGAACCGCTCGCGCGAGAGCTTCGATGTCGAGGGGGGCGCGCTGGTCTACGCGCTCGGCGCACTCAAGAACGTGGGTCTCGACGCGATGCGCCTGGTGGTCGAAGGGCGCGGCGACAAGCCCTTCGCGACGATCTACGACTTCGCCCGCCGCGTCGACCTCAAGCGCGTGGGCAAGCGCCCGTTGGAGATGATGGCGCGGGCCGGCGCGTTCGACCAGCTCGACCGCAACCGCCGCCGCGTGTTCGAGAGCCTCGACGCGCTCGTCGCCTACTCGGCCGCGGTGCACGAGCAGAAGGCGTCGAACCAGGTGTCGCTCTTCGGCGAGGCCGGCGACGACCTGCCCGAGCCGCGGCTGCCTCCGGTCAACGACTGGCTGCCGGCGGAACGGCTGGCCGAGGAGTTCAAGGCGGTGGGCTTCTACCTGTCGGGGCACCCGCTCGACGATTACATGGGCGCGCTCCGGCGCAAGCAGGTGATGACGCTCGACGAGGTGACGAAGAAGGCCGAGGGCGGCGCGCTGGTGGCCAAGATGGCCGGCGTGGTCGCCGGGCGGCAGGAGCGCAAGTCCGCGCGCGGCAACCGCTTCGCCTTCTGCCAGCTGTCGGACCCGACCGGCGCCTACGAGGTCACGCTGTTCTCGGAGACACTGGAGAAGAGCCGCGCGCATCTCGAGACCGGGGCGAAGGTGGTGGTGACTGTCGAGGCGACGATGGAGAGCGATCAGTTGAAGCTGCTCGGGCGGTCCGTCGCACCGGCCGACGTGGCGGTGGCCGACGCGGGCGCCGCAGGGCTGCGGATCTTCGTCGAGGATCCGGGCGCCATTCCGCACATCGCCTCCGTGCTCGGCCGCGCGGCGGACCAGCTGCCGCGCGCCGGACGCGGGCCGGTGCGGCTCTGCCTGAACGACGCCGGCCTGCCCGGCGAGGTGGAGATCGACCTGCAGGAGGAATTCCCGGTCACGCCCGAGATCAAGGGCGCGGTCAAATCGCTCGGCGGCGTGCTGGCGGTCGAGGAGTTCTAAGCCGCGCCGGCGGTGCGCGCCTGTCGGCGCGCGCATGTCGCCCGGGGGCAGGGCCCCCGGACCCCCGCCCCGGGGCGCTGCCCCGGACCCCGGGGTTTACCGGCAAGATGAAGGGGGATCGGGCGCGCGCGGCGGCTGCGGCGCGCGGCCCCAGTCAGTAGTGGGGCGGGCGCTCGTCGCCGAAGACGTGGCCGCCGGTGCCCTCGGCCTCTCGCTCGGCCTCGCGGCGTGTCAGGCGCTCCACCCGTGCCGAGAGGCGGGCGATCTCGGCGTCCTGGCGCGCCACGATCGCGGAGAGATCGTCGACCTGGCGGGCGAGATCGGCGAGGTAGGATTCGAGGCGTTCGGCATCGGTCATGAACCGCGCTTAGCGGCCGCGCGCGATGCGCGCAACGGCGGCGCGCGCGGGCTCGGCCTCGCTTGCCCCTCGTGTCGCGAGCGGATAGAGCGGCGGCGCGACACGCGAGGAGCTTCTCACCGCCATGGCGAAGGTCAAGAAAGCGCCCCGGCCCAGGGCCGAACCCCCGAAGGGATTCCGCGACTATTTCGGCGCGGAGGTGACCGAGCGCGCAGAAATGCTGGGCCGGATCACCGAGGTCTATCGCCGCTACGGCTTCGAGGCGCTCGAGAGTTCCGCCGTGGAGACGGTGGAGGCGCTGGGCAAGTTCCTGCCCGATGTCGACCGCCCGAACGAGGGTGTCTTCGCGTGGCAGGAGGCCGACGAGGACGGCGCAGGCGACTGGCTGGCGTTGCGCTACGACCTGACGGCGCCGCTCGCGCGGGTCTACGCGCAGCACCGCAACGATCTGCCGACGCCTTATCGGCGTTTCGCCATGGGCCCCGTCTGGCGCAACGAGAAGCCCGGGCCGGGGCGGTTCCGGCAGTTCTACCAGTGCGACGCCGATACCGTGGGGGCGCCGTCGGTGGCCGCCGATGCGGAGATCTGCGCGATGCTCGCCGACGTGCTGGAGGACGTCGGCATTCGGCGCGGCGACTACCTGATCCGGGTGAACAACCGGAAGGTCCTGAACGGTGTTCTGGAGGCCATGGGTCTCGAGGACGACGCGCAGAAGGACGCGGTGCTGCGCACGATCGACAAGTTCGACAAGGTGGGAAAGGCCGGGGTACGCGAGCTCCTCGGTGCCGGGCGCAAGGACCAGTCCGGCGCGTTCATCGACGGTGTCGGGCTGATGCCGGAGCAGGCCGAGCCGGTGGTGGCCTTCCTGACGTCCAAGGGCACCGACAGCGCGGCGACGCTCGCGAACCTGCGCGCGGCCGTGGGCGCCTCGGACACGGGCGCGGCGGGCGTCGACGAACTGTCCGAGATCGCGGACCTGCTGGCGTCGCAGGGCTACGGGCCGGAGCGCATCGTCATCGACCCGTCGGTGGTGCGCGGGCTCGGCTACTATACCGGACCGGTCTTCGAGGCGGAGCTGACCTTCGAGATCACCGACGAGAAGGGGCGGCCGCGGCAGTTCGGCTCCGTCGCGGGCGGCGGGCGCTACGACGATCTCGTGAAGCGCTTCACCGGGCAGGCGGTGCCGGCGACCGGCGTGTCGATCGGGGTCGACCGGCTGCTCGCGGCGTTGCACGCGACGGGGCGCGTGGGCGGTCAGGCGGAGGGACCGGTCGTCGTCACGGTGATGGAGCGCGCGCGCATGGCCGAGTATCAGGCGATGGTGGCCGAGCTGCGGCGCGCCGGCATCCGGGCCGAGGTCTATCTCGGCAATCCCAAGAATTTCGGCAACCAGCTCAAGTACGCGGACCGGCGCGGCTCGCCCGCGGCGGTGATCGCGGGCTCGGAGGAGTTCGAGCGCGGCGTGGTGCAGATCAAGGACCTGATCCTGGGCGCCCGGATCGCCGAGAACGCGACGCTCGAGGAATGGAAGGAGCGGCCGAGCCAGGTCGAGGTGCCGCGGGCCGAGCTCGTGGCGCGGGTGCGCGAGATCGTCGCGTCGTCCGACCGGGAGGGGTCATGAGCCAGGCCGCCGCGCGGGCGCTGTCCGCCGTGCTGGTCGCGCGGTTCGAGGAGGCCGGCGCGGTGCCGGTCGACTGTGCCGTACTGCAATCGGCGGAAACGTTGCTCGATCTTTACGGCGAGGACATCCGGGCGCGCGCCTACGTCACGCAGGATCCGGCGCGCGGCGAGTTGATGCTGCGTCCGGACTTCACCGTGCCGGTGGTCGAGCGGCACACGCGCGAGGGCGCGGAGCCCGCGCGCTACTGCTACGCCGGCGAGGTGTTCCGGCGGCAGGAGGAGCATCCGGACCGGGCCTCGGAATACGTGCAGGCGGGCTACGAGGTCTTCGACGGATCGGAACCGGAGGCTGCCGATGCCGAGGTCTTCGCGCGGTTCGCGACGCTCCTTGCCGACTATCCCGTGCGGGCGGCGACCGGCGATATCGGCATCCTGACCGCCGCGGTCGGCGGATTGCGGATCTCGGAGCGGCGCCGGGCGGCGCTTCTGCGGCACATTTGGCGGCCGCGCCGGTTCCGCGCGCTGATCGACCGGTTCGCCGGGCGCGCGCCGGTGCCGCCGACGCGCGCGGCGCTCCTCGCGTCGACCGACCCGATGGCCGTGGCGGCACCCCTGATCGGGATGCGCGGCGAGGACGAGATCCGCGCGCGGATCGTCGCGCTGCACGAGGACGCGGCAGAGCCGCCGCTGTCGGCGGAGGAGGTCACGCATCTCGAGGCGCTCTTGAAGGTATCGGAGACCTGCCCGTTCGCGCTCGAGCGGCTGCGCGACCTCGCCATCGATCTGCCGGCGCTCGGGCCGGCGGTGGAGCGCTTCGCCCGCCGTTGCGAAGCGCTGGCGGCGCGCGGCGTGGATGTCGAGGCGCTGGACTTCGAGACGAGCTATGGGCGCACCTCGATGGAATACTACGACGGTTTCGTCTTCGGCTTCGCGGCGCCGGGCCGGCCGGACCTTCCACCGGTGGCAACGGGCGGCCGGTACGACGCGCTGACCGCGCGACTCGGCGGCGGGGCCAGCATCCCGGCGGTCGGCGGAGTGATCCGGCCGGACCTTCTCATCGCGCTCGGAGACGCGGCATGAGCATCAAGCTGGGCGTGCCGTCGAAGGGGCGGCTGATGGAGAAAACCTTCGACTGGTTCGCGGCCCGCGGCGTGCGGTTGTCGCGCACCGGGTCGGAGCGCGAATATGCCGGCGCGGTCGACGGCGTCGAGGGCGTGTCGCTGGTTCTGCTGTCGGCGTCGGAGATCCCGCGCGAACTGGCGCGCGGGCGGATCCACCTTGGCGTCACCGGCAGCGATCTCGTGCGCGAGACGCTGGTGCAATGGGACCAGACGGTCGAGGAACTGGCCGAGCTCGGCTTCGGGCATGCCGACCTCGTGGTGGCGGTCCCGCAGGCCTGGGTCGATGTCGATACGCTCGACGATCTGGATGCGGTCGCGGCGGCCTTCCGGGCGCGCCACGGCCAGCGCTTGCGGATCGCGACCAAGTATCACCGGCTGGTGCGCGACTACCTGCGTCGGGGCGGGGTGGCGGATTACCGGCTAGTGGACAGCCAGGGTGCGACCGAGGGGACCATCGCCAACCTCACCGCGGAGGCCATCGCCGACATCACCTCGACCGGAGAGACGTTGCGCGCCAACCACCTGAAGGTTTTGGACGAGGAGCCGGTGCTGCGCAGCCAGGCGACATTGTTCCGCGCGCGCGGCGCGGGACGAAGCGACGCGGAACGCGACGCACTGCAGCGGCTGGTGGAGATGCTCGATCTCTGAGCGCGCGCCGCTCAGCGCCCGTAGGCCACGCCAAGCGCGAGGTAGAGCGCGAGTGTGCCGCCGAGCGCGAGGCCCATCGGAAACCGTGATCCGCTCGTCCAGCTGACCCATTCGGGGGCGAGCCGGCTGAGACCGGCAAGGCGCGCCCCGCGATGCGCGGCAAAGGCCGCAAGCAGCGTCGCGGCGAACAGCACCACAAGGAACCGCAGGTCGCCAAGGTGCACGAACGGGGCGGCCGCGGCCATGAATTTCGCGTCGCCGGCGCCCATGGCGCCGCCCGCGTTCAGCGCGATCCCGGCGAGCAGGACGACGGCGAGGTGGCTCCAGCGCCACGCCCAAGTCTCGAGCGGGAGCGCGACCAGGCCGACAACGGCGAAGACCCCGACGAGCACCAGGACGGTGCGATTGGTGATCTTCATCCATTTCATGTCGGTGTAGCAGACCCACAGGCAGATGGGCGCGACGAAGGGCAGGAACCAGAGCGCGGCGGCGGCCGAGATGTCCATGCGTGCGTGTCTCCGCGAGCCCCGGTTCAGCGCGCGGCGGTGCCGCCGAGCGCGTCGAGCGCGGTGGCCGCGGCCTCGAAATGCTGCGGATGGGATTCGAGCGCGTCTTCGAGAAGACCCTGGCCGAGGGCCACGTCCCCGCGCTTGATCGCCGCGAGGCCGAGCGTGTGCAGAAGCTCTGCCCGCTCGATCTGCGTCATCCTGATCGGGGGCAGGGCGTAGTTGCCGCGCGCGGCGCGGGCCAGCATCAGGTTGTTCTTGGCGGTGAACAGCGTGTCGTCCTGGCGCAGAGCGTCGGTGAACAGGCGCTCCGCCGCGGCGTGGTCACCGCGCGTGAGCTTGGAGAAGCCCCAGTTGTTCAGGACGCTGGCCGGCGTCGTGGTGAGCCCGACCGCGATTTCGTAGAAACTGTCGGCCTTCTGCCAGTTCTCGTTGTAGTCTGCGACCATCGCTTCGAGGCGGTAGCGCTCGAAGGTCTCGTGCGTGGGCGGGATGGCGTTGAGCGTGGCCTGCGCCTCGGTCCAGGCGCCGCCACGGATTTGGGCGTCCGCCAACTGCACGCGGTCGGCGTCGGTCGCGTCCTTGTGGGTGGTCACCTCCTGCCAGGTTGCCGCGCCCTCGCTGACCCGGCCGGCCCGGACCAGCGACTTCGCAAGGCCGCGCTGGAACTCGAGGCGCGCGGGCTCCTGCTTGACCGAGCGCTGGAAGTATCGCACCGCCTCGTCGGGATCGGCCGATTGCAGCATCATGTCGTTGAGATTGGCCCCGTCGACGGCGTTCACGCCCTGGAAGGCGCGTTCCACGGTCTCGTCAGCGGAGCTCTTGCCGAATGGTAGCTTTTCGCAACCTGCAACACCGGTCGCCCCTGCGATGCAGAGGACGGCAAAGATGGGGTGGCGCATTTTTCTGCGTCCTTCACTGCTCTGTCGGCCCGCGTATCTGCGTCGCGGTTCTTATTCTGCGTTGCGTATGAGGTATTCACCCATGCCGCGACGCACGAGCCGAAACTCGTCTGCCTCGATCGGACGATAGCCGGAATTGTCGCGCTTTGCGAGTGCCAAGCGCAGATTGTCGCGGATTGCGTCACTTTCGCCATTGTCGAGCGCGTAGGCCCGGCGGAAGATCTCGGCCGCTTCGGCGACCTTGCCGCGTTCGATCAGGACAACGCCGAGGTTGTTCCACACACGCGGGTTCGCCGCGTCGGTCTCGACCGCGCGCCGAAGCTGTCCCTCGGCCTGGTTCAGACGCCCCAGCGCGAGGTTCGCCGATCCGATGGCGGACAGGACCTCGCCGGTGAGGCCCTCGGTCGCCGCGGCGCGCTGGTAGGCCTCGAGCGCGAGCTCGGGCTCGTTCGCATCGAGCAGGCGATGCCCCACGGTCAGGCCATCGACCGCCTCACCCCGCGGATCGGTCGGTGGGGCGAAGAGCCGGTCGTCAGATTCGGAAAAGCCGCCCGATGAACACGCGGCCGATCCGAGAGTCGCGATGACGAACAGGTGCGCGATGCGCATGTATCCTCATTGGCCCAAGCTGCCGAGTTCCATGACGCCGACCGCCGAGGGGCCCACGAGAATGATGAGCAGCGGCGGCACCGTCAGCATCATCGTGGTCAATGTCATCTTCGTTGGCAACTTGTTTGCCTTCTCCTCGGCGCGCATGACGCGCTTGTCCCGCATCTCGGAGGCGTAGACCCGCAGCGCGTCGGCCACCGAGGTGCCGAAGCTCGCCGACTGGTTCAGCACGGTGACGAACGACGACACGTCCTGCACGCCGCAGCGTTCGGACATGTCGTTGAGGACCGCGGACTTGTCCTTGCCGGCCTTCATCTCGTAGCTGACGAGCTGGAATTCCTCGGCGAGCGCGGGGTAGGACGCCCGCAATTCCTTGGAGATGCGCACGATGGCCTGGTCCATCGACTGGCCCGCCTCGACGCAGACCAGCATCATGTCGAGCGCGTCAGGAAAGCCGTCCTGGATCTGCTGGCGGCGCTCTTCGCAGCGCTTGTTGACCCAGTATTTCGGGCCCATGTAGCCGACGATGCCGGGCCCGAGAATGTACATGGCCATCTGCTTGGGCGTCGCGTCGGGGCCGAGCGCGACGAGGTAATAGACGAGGCCGCAGCCCAGGAGCCCGAGGCCGAGGACGAACTGCGCGAGGTAGTAGTAGCGCACCGCTTCCTTGCTGCGGTAGCCCGCGTTCAGAAGCTTCTTCTTGATGTCGGTGTATTCCTCGACGTTCTGCGGCTCGAGGAACTGGGCGTACTTGTTGAGCTTGTCGTTCTTGGCCTTTTCGCGCAGCACGGCGCGGGTTTCGGCTTCCATCCGTCCGCGGTTCGACTTCTCGACAAGCTTGTCCAGCGGGTCCGGCCGCGAGTTCAGCATCATCGGAATGCAGGCCAGCAGCAGAACGAAGGCAAGGCCGCCGACCGCGATCAGCGGACCGGCGGGGCCGAGCATTCCCACGAGCATCGCGTTGAATTGATCGAGCATTCTCGGGGCCCCCTCAGACCTTGATGTTCGTGAGCATCCGCATGACGAACAGGTTCGCCGTCAGCAGGATCGCCACGATGAAGCAGCACGGGATGAACCACGGGTGGTCCAGCACGTCGTCGTAGTAGTTCGGCTTCGTCACCTGGATCAGGATCAGGGCTCCCACCGGGAAGCCTGACAGGAACTTGCCCGACCACTGCGCCTCTGCAGTGATCGCCTTCACCTTGCGGAAGAGGCGGAAGCGCGCGCGGATCACCTTGGCAAGACCTTCGAGGATCTCGGCGAGGTTGCCGCCCGATTGCTGCTGGATCGCCACCGCCACCGCAAGGAAGCGAAGGTCCTGCATGTCGAGCCGTTCGGCCATGTGCTTGAGCGCCTCGCCGATGTCGCGGCCGTACGCGCTTTCGTCCGCGATGATGCCGAACTCGGTGGCGAGCGGATCCTTGATCTCTTTCGACACGATCGAGATTGCCGAGGAGAACGGGTGGCCGACCCGGAGCGACCGGACCATCAGCTCGACCGCGTCGGGCAGCTGTTCCTCGATCATCGACAGACGCTTCTTGGACTTGTGGTTGATCCAGGTGAAGACGCCGCCGACACCGAACCCGACGCCGAGCAGGGCGCGGACGGGCAGGGAGGCATCGGTCCCGAGCGACAGCGCCACGAAGGCGACGACGCTGAGCGCGACCATGATCATGATCAGCTGTTGCGGCGTGAAGGCGATGGCCGCCTTCTGGGCGCGGTCGGCCAGCATGGAGTAGAGCGGGATGCCCTTGCTCTCCATGTGCTGGTCCATCTCCTTGCGCAGCTTGGCCAGCACCTCTTCGCGACGGGTGCCCTTGTCGAGCATCTCCAGCCGGCGGTTGACCTTGGAGTTCAGGCTGATCGACTTGCCGAACGCGACGAGATAGGCGCCCTCGACGAGGCCCAGCACGGCGATGAAGATCAGGCCGTATATGATGAATTCGGCGCTCATGGCCGTCAGTCCCCCCGGAAAGGTTCGTAGATCGACGGGGGCAGGTCATAGCCCCACATCTTGAAGCGCTCGGAGTAGTGGCTGCGCACTCCGGTCGCGGTGAAATGGCCGATGATCTTGTTGTCGGGCGTCAGGCCGACCCGCTGGAAGCGGAACAGCTCCTGCATCGAGATCACCTCGCCCTCCATGCCGGTGACCTCGGTGATCGAGGTCATGCGGCGGGAGCCGTCTTGCAGGCGCGAGGCCTGCACGATGAGGTTGACGGCCGAGGAGATCTGGCTCCGCATCGCTTTCAGCGGCATCTCTATGCCGGCCATCGCGATCATGTTCTCGAGACGCGAGATACCGTCCCGCGCCGAGTTGGCGTGGATCGTCGTCATCGAGCCGTCGTGGCCGGTGTTCATGGCCTGCAGCATGTCGATCACTTCCTCGCCGCGCGTCTCGCCGACGATGATGCGGTCGGGTCGCATCCGGAGCGCGTTCTTGAGACAGTCGCGCGGCGTGACGGCGCCCTTGCCCTCGACGTTGGGCGGGCGGCTTTCCATACGCCCCACATGGGTCTGCTGCAGCTGAAGTTCCGCGGTGTCCTCGATCGTCAGGATCCGTTCGCTGTCGTCGATGAACGACGACAGCGCGTTGAGCGTCGTCGTCTTGCCCGAGCCCGTACCGCCCGAGACGATCACGTTCAGCCGGCAGGCGACGGCCGCCTGCAGGTAGACGGCCATTTCCTCGGTGAACGCGCCGAAGCGCACCAGGTCGTCGATGCCGAGCTTGTCCTTCTTGAACTTCCGGATCGACACGAGCGAGCCGTCGACGGCGATCGGCGGCACCATCGCGTTGAAGCGCGAGCCGTCCTGCAGGCGTGCGTCGACGTAGGGGTTCGATTCATCGACCCGCCGGCCGACCGCCGACACGATCTTGTCGATGATCCGCAGAAGGTGTCGCTCGTCCTTGAACGTCACGTCCGACAGCTTCAGCTTGCCGTTCTGTTCGATGAAGATCTGCTGAGGACCGTTCACGAGGATATCCGACACGGACTCGTCCTTGAGAAGCGGCTCGAGCGGACCAAGCCCCTTCACCTCGTCGTAGAGTTCCTGGTTGAGGGTCTGGCGTTCCTCGCGGTTGAGGACGATCGACTTCTCCTGCAGCGTCTCCTGCGCGATGGCCTGGATCTCGGTCTTGAGATCCGCTTCGGACGCCTGATCGAGCGCCGCGAGGTTCAGGTTGTCGAGCAGTGCGCGGTGCAGTTCCAGCTTGATGTCCTGCAGGCGCTCACGGCGCTTCTTGTCGCGATCCTGCGCGGCGGAGCGGGCCTCCACGATGGGGCCGGGCTTGCGCATCGCGACGGGTTTCGGCGGCTCGGCCACCCTGGTCTCGCCGGCCGGCGCCGGCTTCGTCGCGGTCTTTGCGGCAGCGGCAGCTGCGACAGGCTGCGGGCTGGCGTCCTTGGTCTTCTTGTAGCGCGAAAACATGGGTCAGCGTCTCCGTCAGGCGGCGTCGGCATCGGCGTCGGACTGGCCGACGGCGTAGAGCGACTGCGCGAGCTTGGCGATCTCGCGCCGGAGGGGGTTCTTTGCGGCCTGGCTGGCCAATGGCAGGCCGTGATCGCAGGCCTGCCCGACCACGCGACCGCCATCGGGCAGGTGCAGGTCGAGCGCGATGCCGAGGCTCTCGGCCATCCGCTTGGCGCGGCTCTTGCCCTGCAGGTCGGTGAACTTTGGTGCGCGGTTCAGCACGAAGCGCAGCTTCTCGAACGGCAAATCCTCGGATTGCAGCGCCCGCTTCAGCCGCAGCGTGTTCTGGGCGGAGCGCATGTCGAGCTCGACAAGTGCGAAGAACACCTGCGCCGCGTTCAACACGGTTTCGGACCATTGCAGCACGGCGCTCGGCAGGTCGATGACCACGAAGTCGAAGTGATTGCAGGCGATGTCGATCAGCTTTTGCACCTCGGCCGGCCCGATCATGTCGAGCGGCAGAAGATCCGGCGGTGCGGTGAAGACCTGCAGCCTGTCATCGAAGTTCACCAGCGCCTGCGCAAAGCTCTCGGCATCGAGCGAATCGATATCCGACAGGATTTCGAGCACCGGCTCCTTGCGCGGCAGGTCGAGGTAGGTGGCGACGGATCCGAACTGGAGGCCGAAATCGATCAGGCAGACACGCGGCGCGCGATCCTTGTCCTTCACGACCGTTGCGAGCTCCCATGCGAGGTTCACCGCGAAGGTCGTGGTGCCCACGCCGCCGGAGAGCCCATGCGCGGCGATCACGACGCCGTCGCCGCCCTCGGTCAGCTGAACTTTCTCGCCCTCCTGCGGCGCGGCCAGGACCGACGGCTCGGGGCGGTTCAGTCGCTCGACTGCGGCGGCAAGCTCGCCCTCGGGCAGGGGATAGGGCACGAACTCGTCGGCGCCATTCTTGAGGAGCCGGTGAAGGGCGGCCGGGGTCACGTCCTCCGCGATCAGCACGACCTTCACACCGCGCGCCTTGGCCGCAGCGATCAGGTGATCGAGGCGGTCGATATTCTCTTCGTCGGTGTCGTCGATGGCGAGCGCGATGAACTCGAGCGACGCAGCGTCCGGCTGACCGAGAAAGGTCATCGCTTCGGAAAATCCGAGGTCTCCCCAGGACTCGCCCAACAACTGCTCCATATCTTCGATCAGCAGGTCGAACAGCTGAACGTCGCGGCTCACCGTGCAGGCGCGCACGGGACCGATTTCGGCAGTCTGGGCTGTGGCAAGCGTCATGGGCCTCACATCCTTTGCAAATCGCGCCGATGCGCCCGGAACGGGGCACGGCTCCGGTGGCAAATCCGCCGGACCCGGGACGCAGGCGCATCGGTCCCTCGGGACGACGCGGCACGCACCGGTGCTATGCGAGGACCCTCGCAATCAATGGCGGCAACATTTGGACGAAATTATCGTGATTGTACGATGATCGGCCACGGTCGGACCCGGGCAGGCAGCATCGTTGCGCAGCGGAACGGTGCCGCGCGTTCTCGTGATATATCATACGGTTGGACTGTCGGAGCGCGCTGTTCCCGGCGCCCCGACGGGGCAGATCAGCCGTCGCCGCCGCCTCCGCCGCCGATCTGGCCGACGCCGCCGCCCGAAAGGGTCGAGGTGGGCTGCGCGCTCTGCACGTAATCGCGGTAGATGATCTCGGCATATTTGCCGTCGAGCACACTCGGATGGCCTTTGACGAAGCCCGATACCTCGGTCACCGTCCGGCGATTGCGGCGTTCGCGACCCTCCGTGACGACGAGCGGCTGCGTTTCGCCATAGGACACGACCGCTTCGAGCCGCGACAGGCTGATCCCCTGCTGTCCGAGGAAGGCCACGACAGCCTGCGCGCGGCGCAGGCCGAGCGCCTTGTTGTAAGCGTCGGAGCCCACAAGATCGGTGTGACCGTAGACCCGGAAATGAATCTCGGGAAACTGCCGGATGAAGTTCGCCTGCTGGAGCAGGGCAGAGCGTGCCGCGGCGCCGAGCGACGCGGAGTTGAACGCGAAGTTCACCGTCGTCGGGACCTCGGCGGCGAAGCGCTGTTGCAGATCGTAGGCGTAGTCAGACTGCCCCTTCATCCGGGCCAGGTTCGACTTGGTCGCGGTGCCGAACGCCCCGGTGTCGATCACGGCGCCACTTTCGCGGTGAAACTGGGTGAAGACGGGGTCGCGCCCGGCATCGCCGCAGGCCGACAGTGCCAGAAGACCGGCGGTGCTCAGGAGAAATGCGCGCATCGTGCGACCCCTCGTCATTCTCAGTCCATTACGTAGCCGTAGGACCCGTTGAAATCCTGCCGGGCGACCTCGCCGGCGGCGCCGGCCTTGGGACGACGGGTGCCGTCGCTCACCCGGCCGTACAGGAAGAGATCCTTTTCGGAGGGCGGGCGCACGCGATCGGTCGGCAGCGCCAGGGCTTCGCCCTTGGTGGGCGTCACGAGATGCGGCGTGATGATGATGACGAGCTCGGTCTGGCTGCGCTGGTATTCCGCGCTGCGAAAGAGCGCGCCGAGGACCGGCACGTCACCAAGCCACGGCACCTGCCCGTTGATGTCGCTGAAATCGTCCTGCAGAAGGCCGGCGATGGCGAAGCTCTCGCCGTCACGCAGTTCGACCGTGGTCGAGGCCTCGCGCCGGGTGAAGGCGTCGATCTGGAAGGCGTCGATCTGGACGCCGTTCGCGGGGTCGATGGCAGACACGGCGGTCTGCAGCTCGAGATTGATGAGATCGCCGTCGACGACGCGCGGCACGAAGTCGAGTTCGATACCGAACGGCTTGAACTCGACGCTGATCGAGCCTTCGTCCTGCGCGATCGGGATCGGGTATTCGCCACCGGCGAGGAAGCGCGCCTCCTGGCCCGAGAGGGCGGTGAGGTTCGGCTCGGCCAGCGTGCGCACGACACCCTTGGATTCGAGAGCTTCGAGCAGAATGCCGACCTCGAGCCCGCCGACATCGAAGCCGAGCAGCGCTGCTCCGGTCGATCCGGCCTGTGGCGAGACCGCGCCCACCGCGCCGGCGCCCACACCGGCACCCGCGCCGGCGCGCACGCCGAGATCGCCGCCGAATCCGTCGCCGATCACCGACAGCGAAGAGCGCAGGGCCTTGGAGACCGAGCGCTGCATTTCCGCGAAGCGGACCTTGAGCATGACCTGCTGGACGCCGCCGACCGTCATCAGGTTCGAGACCCGGTCGGGTGCGTAGCGCTGCGCCAGTTCCAGCGCGCGGTCGAGCTTCTGGACCGATGAGACCTGTCCCGACAGCACGATGCCGTCGTTGGCGGTGCGGACCTCGATGTCCTCGCCGGGCAGGATCTGCTGCAGCCGCTCCTTGAACTCCGAGACGTCGGCCGAAACGCGCACGTCGACGTTGGAGATCAGCCGGCCGTTCTCGTCGAGGATGGTCAGCGTGGTGGTGCCGGGCGCCTTGCCGAGGACGTAGATCGTGCTGTCCGACAGCGACGAGATGTCCGCGATGGCGGGGTTGGCGATGGAGAGCTCCGCGAAGGGCATCTCGCTTTCGACGACCACGGCGCGATTCATGGGCACGCTGAGCGTGCGTCCGACCGCGCCCTGAACGACGCGCAGCGTCTGTGCCTCGGGGGCGGGGACCGCCAGCGGTGCAGCGGCACAGGCCAGCCCAAGCGTGGCCGCCTTCAGGATCCTGTCGATGTGCATGTGACCTGCCTTTCCGATCACGCCTCAGGTGCAGGTCTTTTCCGCCCGCATTTTCGGCAAAGGTGCGGGACACTCGGAATTATTGCAAGAATCAAATGGTTCGCCGGCACAATGTATGTGGACAACTGGCAACAGGCACACATGCGAACGGGCGCCCTCACCGGGGCGCCCGCATCCCAAGCCGTTGATCCTGTTGTCAGTTCGTGCAGGGAATCGGGATCTCGACCACCTCGGCGCCGCGGCGGGTGCGGATGGTGCAGACCTCCTTGGTCTCCTGCTGGACCTGCTCGCGGCGCTCTTCGAGCCCGAGCAGCGACCTCTGATCGACCTCGATTGCCTCGGCGATGGTGTCGTCGTCGGGCGACATCAGCGACAGGGACAGGTTTCCGGTCGACTGCGCCTGGGCGAGTGCCGCGACCTGCTGGGGGCTCGCCGCCACGGTGACCGTACGGGCGATGATGGCGCTCGCCGCCGAATCCTCGACCGTCGAGGTCTGGTCGATGGCAATGAGTTCGATGCCGGTCTGGATCAGCTTGGTGACCTCGCCCGCCGATCCGCCGTTGCCGGCGCGGCCGGTCCAGTAGATGTCGACCCGGTCGCCCGGACGCAGGAAGCCCGACACGCCGGAGGCCACGTCAACCTTGATCGCGAAGGCGCGCTGGCCGCGCTCGAGCCGGTTGGTCAGGCTCGCCTCGCCACCGGGCTCGGAAACCTTGACCTCCATGAACGCCTCGTTCTTCTCGATCGGGCGCAGCGCGACGCGCGGACGCGACGGATCCACGTTGACCGGGTTGTCGGGACCGAAATGGCCTTCGGGCAGCGACTCGACCGGCCACAGGCTGAGGCGCACGTCCTCTTCGGTGATCGGCTCGCCGTAGCGGATCGACCGGTTGGCGACCCAGACCTTCGTGGTCGGCAGGGCCGATGCCTCGGCACTCTTGCGCCGCTCCTCGGCCAGCGCCGCCTCGTAGGCGCCGATATAGTTCTGAGCCATGTAGACCGCGAAGCCGGCGAGGCCGAGCCCGGCGATCAGGACAAGTCCGAAAATCATTCTCATGGGACAACCTCCTCAGGGGCGTGTCGGGCCGGAGCGGCCAATCGGGCAGACGCTGACACCGAAAGGCGCCGAAAGAATGGCGCCGTCGCGGAAATGGGGAATTCGTCTGGTCGCAGATGTGGCGCGAATGCGCGGAGCCGAGCTGTGTCGCAACCGCGGCCGGGCCGGTTCTCCGGCCCGGTGCGTGGTCCGCGTCACTTTAGTCGGGCTTATTGGCCCAAGCGTTGGAGATGGCGACGTCGCCAGCTCCAACCGCACTGGTCTGGATGCCCGTCGCGGCCATGTAGGCCAGCGTAACCACGGCAGCGGTCAGCACGACCCACTCGACGGTGACAGCGCCGGATTCATCTGAGGCAAAGCGCGAAAGAAAACGTGTCATCCGTACAGACTCACCCAAACAGAAACCCGCGCCATCCGTCTTGCCATGTCCAACCGGGCCTCTCGGAGGATCGACCGGCCGGAGTGGCTTGGGCTGACGCGGGTTTTATCGTGACCATCCGGAAGACGCAGGGGGCCGCGCCTTCCGGTCTGATCAGGCGTATCAGTCGTAGGAAACGCCCGAGCCGGTCAGCATGCCGGTGCCGGCGCGGCCGACGAGGTCGGTGGCGTTGGACTGGATGGTCGAGTAGGCTGCGATGGCGAGGCCAACGACTGCTGCGGTCAGCACGACCCAGTCAACGGTCACGGCGCCGGCTTCGTCCTTGCGGAAGTTCTTCAGAAACTTGATCATGATCTTACTCCGTAGATAAGGTTTGCTCTTGCTTTCCAACCGGTCCGGGGGTTCGTCGGGAGCTCTCTCATTCATCCCGTTCCCTTGCGGTATGGTGCTAAATAGCCGGGAGATTGGGGCACGAGTTTGGCTTGAACGGGCCCATTTTGTAGTTAACCACTTTTTTTGACGGGGCCTTTCGGCGGCGCTTTCAGGCATGCCCGGCGTGTGAAAAGACCAATATCTGTTGCGCCTGCGCCGCCATCCCACGCCGATCCGCCGGGGTCGCCTTGGGCCCGGACGGTCGCTCTGGCATTCTCGGCTCAACGCGGCAGAGACCGCCGATGCCCCGGAGGCGCAGCAGTACATGGCTTCTTTCGCGAAGTTCGCGGCGGTCGCGGCCGCCCTCGCCATCGCGACGCCGGCGATGGCGGAGTTCACCTTCAAGCGTGTCACGCCCCCCGCGGCCGGCACCAAGAAACGGATCACGGTCCAGGTCGCGCCGCGGGCCAACCCCGCGGTTCTGCCGCCGCCCGAACGGCGCGCGCCGGACGAATCCGACAAGACCACCGTGAGCACGGCAGCTGTCGCCCCGTCGCGGCCGGGTGCCGTCGGACGCTACGGCTGGTTCTGGGACGCGGTCGGCGCCGGGCTCGACGGGGCGGGACCGGGACGGCTCGAACCCGCGCTCTCGCAGCTCGCGCGTGCGCCGTCCGGAGAAACGGTCGCCACGCCTCGGCTGCAGGCGCTTCAGGACATGGCCCGCCGGCACGGACGCGACATCCTTGCCGCGACGATCGGCACGGAGGTGTCGCCGGCGCTCGCTCTGGCGGTCATGGCGGTCGAGTCGGGCGGACGCTCCGACGCGGTCAGCGGTGCGGGCGCACAGGGCCTCATGCAGCTGATGCCGGCGACCGCCGAGCGTTTCGGCGTGAAGAACAGCTTCGATCCCGCGCAGAACATTCGCGGCGGGATCACGTTCCTCGACTTCCTGATGAAGAAGTTCGACGGAGACCCGATGCTGGTCCTCGCGGGCTACAACGCCGGCGAGAACTCGATCGCGCCGCATGATGGCGTGCCGCCCTATGCCGAGACGCGGGACTACGTGCCCAAGGTCCTCGCCGCGTTCGAGACGGCGCGCGGGCTGTGCCTGACGCCGCCGATGTTCCTGTCGGACGGTTGCGTCTTTCACGGCATGTAGGGCCGCGCCCGCAGTCAGCCGGCAGAGCGGAGCACCGCGCCGGGATTCATGATGCCCTCCGGATCCAGCGCCGACTTGATCGCGCGCATGGCGGCGAGCTTGGCCGGATCCTGGTACCGCTCGAGATCCGCGACCTTGGCACGCCCGATTCCGTGTTCGGCACTGATCGAGCCGCCCATTTCGTGCACGAGGTCGTGGATCACGCGGGACACCTCATCGCGCTGGTGCGCGTGATCGGCCGCCTTGCGACCGTCGGCCGGGAACACGTTGTAGTGCAGGTTGCCGTCGCCCACATGGCCGAAGCAGTTGATCCGGAACGTGTCGATCTGCGCCAGGCGGGCCGCGCCTGCGCCGATCACTTCCGGCAGAGCGCCGAGCGGGACCGAGATGTCGTGCGAGGCGACCGCGCCCACGGCCCGGTTCGCGTCCGGAATCCGTTCTCTGACCTGCCAGAACTCCCGCGCCTGCGTCTCGGAGCGGGCGATCAGGCCGTCGCTCACCAGCCCGGCCTCGTGCGCTTCGGCAAAGATCGATTCGAGCGTGTCGGCGGGATCGAGGCCGGCCGGAAGCCCCAGTTCGACGAGGACGCTCCACTCGGGCGGGGTGTCGAAGGGCTGTCGCAGGTCCGGCGCGGTCTCGGCGAGGAAGTCGTAGCCGGTCCGCGACATGATCTCGAACGCGCTGACCGCCTCTCCCACGCGCGCGCGGGCGCGCGACAGCAGATCGAGCGCGGCGGCGGGGCCGTCGACGACCATGAGCGCGGTGCCCGTCGCGGCGGGGATCGGGAAAAGCCGCAGGCTCGCGGCGGTGATGAGCCCGAGCGTGCCCTCGGCGCCCACGAGCAGGTTGCGAAGGTCGTAGCCGGTGTTGTCCTTCCGCAGCCGCCGCAGGCCGTGCCAGACCTCGCCCGACGGCAGCACGGCCTCGAGCCCGAGGCAGAGCTCTCGCGCGTTGCCGTAGCGCAGCACGTTCACGCCGCCGGCATTCGTCGCCAGGAGACCGCCGATCCGCGCCGAGCCCTCGGAGGCGAGCGACAGCGCAAACAGCCGGTCGGCCTCTCGCGCGGCGCGCTGCACGTCGGCGAGAATCGCGCCGGCCTCCGCGACGATGACGTTCTCGTCGGAATAGGTGGCGCGGATCGCGGTCATCCGCTCCATCGACACGAGCAGCGGCGCCGGCGCGTCTCCGGGCATCACCTGTCCGCCGACGAGGCCGGTGCCACCACCATAGGGAACGAGCGCGACACGCGCCCGGGCCGCCGCGCGCACGATGATCGCGGCCTCCTCCGCGGTCCGGGGCAGCGCCACGCGCGCCGCGGCGCCGGGCCAGCGCCCGCGCGGCTCCTCGAGATAGCGCGGCGCGACCGGGCGGAGCGTGTCCGGCGGCAGCGCGTGCGACAACGCGTCGAGGAAGGCGGGATCGGCGGGCGCGAGGGTCATGCGGGCTCCGGTGCGGCTCGGAGGCAGGTCTAACCGTCCGTCGCCACGATGCCAAACCCGTCGCGCGGGCGGCCGCCCGTGCCGGGGGCTCTGCCCCCGTCGCGCCCGTGGCGCGACTCCCCCGGGGTTTTCGGCAAGATGAAGGATCGGCGCGGCACGCGGGGACCGGCGCCGGCGCTCACTCGTCGGTCAGCCATTGCGGGTCGAGCACCATGACCGTGCGCCGCGAGGGCAGGGTGCGCAGCGACAGGTCGACCGTGGAGCGGCCGGTCCGGTCGATCGCCCAGATCTCGGACACGCCGTCGAGAAAATCCTCGAGCGCGTAGGGAGTGAACCAGTGCATCGGGATCACAACCGAGCTCTTGAGCCGTTCGACGACCCGGATCATCGCCTCGCGCGACATCGTGTAGCCGCCATCGACCGGGACCATCAGGACATCGGCGCGCCCGAGCGCGGCGTATTGTGCGTCGTTGGGTTCGTGGTGCAGGTGACCCAGATGCGCGATACACAGGCCCCCGGTCTCGAACACGAAGATCGAGTTTCCGTCCTCCTCGCGCCCGCCGTACGAGGAACGGATGTCGGTCGAGACGTTGCGCACGAGCATCTCGCCCAGTTCGAGGTAATGATCGACGCCGGCGCCGTGCTCCTCGCCCCAGCCGCGCAGGACATGCGGGATCGCCGGGTCGGGGTTCGGTGTCCAGTGCGAGGAATGCGCATGGTTCATGGTGACGACGTCGGGGATCATCGTCGTGTTGCCGATGAAGCCGGTATAGTCCGTGACCGCGTTCACCCCGTCGGCCGTGCGGATCAGGAAGGAGGCGTGTGCGATGTAGCGGATGCGCACGCCGTAATCCTCGATCGGCGCCTGCCAGCTCGCCCTGTGCACGTGGTCGATCCCGGGATCTGCCTCGGCGATGGCGATGCAGTGGCTGGGTCGCCGCGCCTCCTGCGCCGCCGTCGGCGGCGGCGCGAAAAGGGCGAGCGCGAGAACGAGGATCAGGGATCGGATCATGCGGGCCTCCGGCTATGCCCGGACGCTAGCAACCGTGTGACGCGTGGGCCTCATCACAAGCGCGTGCGCGCAGCGGCGCCACAGGCCCGATCAGCCGACCTGCGTGCGGCCGCGCCGGTCCATCCGGAGCGCGGCGTAGAGAACATGCGTGCGCCAGCGGCCGTTGATCTGCAGGTAGCTCTGCGCGACGCCTTCGTACTTGAACCCCGAGCGTTCGAGCAGACCGCGCGAGGCCACGTTCTCGGGCAGGCAGGCGGCCTCCACGCGGGAGATGTCCATCCGTTCGAAGGCCTGGTGGACCATCGCGCCGATCGCCTCGCGCATGTAGCCCTGGCGTGCGAAGGGCTGGCCGATCCAGTAGCCGAGCGTCGCCGACTGCGCCGGGCCGCGGCGGATGTTGTCGAGAGTGATGGCGCCGAGCAGGCAGTCGTCGGCGCGGCGGATCAGGAAGACGGGCACGGCGGTGCCGCCGGCGATCGAGCGCCCGGCCCAGTAGACGCGGTTGGTGAAGGCCTTGCGGCTGAGGTGATCGCCGGCCCAAGTGGGCTCCCACGGCTTGAGGAACTCCGCGCTCTCGGCGCGCAGCCGCGACCACGGCGTGAAATCGGCATGCGCCGGCGGACGCAGGGTGAGACGCTCGGTCTCGATCCGGAACCGCCGTCGCAATCCGATCATCAAGCGGCCCGACGCGCGGTGAGGCTGGCGAAATCGGGCGCGCCCGAGACCGGGCCGTAAAGCGCCATCGCCGCCGGGGCGGCGCTTGCCTGCGCCTCGG
Organism: Roseivivax jejudonensis; assembly: GCF_900172265.1. Classification (GTDB taxonomy): domain Bacteria; phylum Pseudomonadota; class Alphaproteobacteria; order Rhodobacterales; family Rhodobacteraceae; genus Roseivivax; species Roseivivax jejudonensis. Next base: position 180,822 of record NZ_FWFK01000008.1, read on the forward strand.
CGAAGGCGCGCACGTCGGCATCGGTCACGGCATCGAGCCGCGCGACCGTGTCCTCGATCGAGGGCACCTTGCCCCAGATCTGGATCATCCGCGCGGCGCGCTCGGCCCGGGCCGAGGGGCTTTCGAGCCCCATCAAGAGGCCGGCCTTCATCTGCGCGCGGGCGCGCGCGATCTCGTCGGCGCCGAGGTCGTCGGCGGCGCGCTTCATCTCGTCGATGGTGATCGACGTCAACTCGCCGATCTCCTCGGCGGAGGTGCCGGCATAGATCGTGGTGGTGCCGGTATCGGCATAGGCGCCGGACTGGGCGAAGATCGTGTAGCACAGGCCGCGGGTCTCGCGGATTTCCTGGAACAGGCGCGACGACATGCCACCGCCGAGCGCCGTCGAGTAGATCTGCGCGGTGTAGAAATCCGGCGCGCGGTAGCCCGGCGCTTCGAAGGCAAGCGCGAGATGCGCCTGTTCGAGCCGCTTCTCGCGGCGGACCTCGCCGCCGCGGAAGGTCGCGGGCAGCGCCTCGGCATGGCCGCGCGGGCGCATGTCGCCGAAGAGCGCCTCGGCCTGCGCGACGAGGCGGTCGTAATCGACCGCTCCGGCCGCCGACAGGATCAGCTGGTCCGGGCCGTAATGCTCCTCGACAAACGCGGCGAGATCGGTGCGGCCGAAGCCCCCGACGCGGCCCGCCTCGCCGAGGATGGCGCGGCCGATCGGCTGCTCGGGATAGCAGGTCTCCTGCAGCCAGTCGAAGATGATGTCGTCGGGCGTGTCGAGCGCCTGGCCGATCTCCTGCAGGATCACGTGGCGCTCGGTCTCGATCTCCCGCTCGTCGAAGAGCGGGTTGCGCAGGATGTCGGCGATGACCTCGAGCGCGAGGCCGGTATCGGCCTCCAGCACGCGCGCGTAGTAGGCGGTGACTTCTCGGCTCGTGTAGGCGTTGATGTAGCCGCCCACATCCTCGATCTCTTCGGCGATGCGGAGCGCCGAGCGGGTCGCCGTGCCCTTGAAGGCCATGTGCTCCAGGAAATGCGCCACGCCGTTCTGCTCGGGGCGCTCGTGGCGGCCGCCGGCGGACACCCAGATGCCGAGTGCCGCGGATTTCAGGCCGGGCATGTGTTCGGTGACGACGCGGAAGCCGTTCGGAAGGGTCGCGGTCTGTACGGTCAAGTGCGGATACGCTCCTGAATCAGTGTCTCGAGGGCGGCGAGGTCGTTGGGTGCGCGGGTGATGCGCTCCTCGCGGTCGAACAGGTCGGCCATGCGCTCTGGCAGGGCCGGGCGAACGCCGGTCGCGGCCTCGACCGCGTCCGGGAACTTCGCCGGATGGGCTGTGGCCAGCGTGACCATCGGCACGGCGGGATCGCGGATGTCCTCGGCGACCTTCACGCCGACGGCGGAATGAGGGCAGAGAAGCTCGCCCATCGTGGCGTGGGCGCGGGCGATCCACTCGGAGGTCTCCGCCTCGGAGGCGCGGCCCGAGTCGAAATGCTCGCGCAGCGCCTGCAATGCGCCCTGGCTCACGTGGAAGCCGCCGCCGGACTTCAGCTCGTCCATCAGCTGGCCCACCGCCGCGCCGTCACGGTCGTAGGCATCGAAGAGCGCGCGCTCGAAGTTGGAGCTGACCTGAATGTCCATGGACGGCGAGATCGACGGTGCCACGGCATCGGTGCGGTAGTCACCCGAGGACATCGCGCGGTGAAGGATGTCGTTCTGGTTCGTGGCGATCACCAGCCGGTCGATCGGCAGGCCCATGCGCTTGGCGATGTAGCCGGCGAAGATGTCGCCGAAATTGCCCGTGGGCACGGTGAAGCTGACGGCCCGGTCGGGCGCGCCGAGCGATACCGCGGCGGAGAAATAGTAGACCACCTGCGCCAGCACGCGCGCCCAGTTGATCGAGTTCACGCCGGCGAGGCGCACGCCGTCGCGGAACGCGAAATCGTTGAACATGTCCTTCAGACGCGCCTGCGCGTCGTCGAAATGCCCGTCGATGGCCACCGCGTGCACGTTCGCCTCGGCCGGCGTGGTCATCTGACGGCGCTGGACCTCGGAGACGCGGCCATGCGGGTAGAGGATGAAGACGTCCGCTGCATCGAGACCGCGGAACGCCTCGATCGCCGCGCTTCCGGTGTCGCCCGAGGTTGCTCCGACGATGGTCACGCGCTCGCCGCGCCGGGTCAGCGCCTCCTCGAAGAGCTGTCCGATCAGCTGCATCGCGAAGTCCTTGAACGCGAGCGTCGGCCCGTGGAACAGCTCGAGCAGGAAGTGCCCGGGCGCGAGCTGGACGAGCGGCGCGCGCGCGCCGTGGCCGAACCCGGCATAGGCCTTCTCGATCAACTCGCCGAACGTGTCGTCGGAGAACGTGTCGCCGACGAAGGGCCGCATCACCCGAAAGGCAGTGTCCTCATAGCTCGCGCCGTGCAGGGCGCGAATGTCGGCGGCGGACATCTGAGGCACCGTTTCGGGGACATAGAGCCCGCCGTCGCGCGCGAGCCCGGAGAGCATCGCCGCCTCGAAATCCAGCACCGGGGCCGTGCCGCGGGTCGAGACATAGTTCATCGCAGAGGTTCCTCGGACTGCCGGGCGAAGGTATCGCGGCGGATCCAGATCACGGTCATGCCGATCCAGATTGCGGCCAGCGAAAACCAGGTGATGGCGTATTGCAGGTGGTCGTTCGGGATACCGGCGGTCGACACCGGCAGCGGCTGGATGCCGGGCGTCGCCGGCGTTTCGGACCGTACCACCACGAGCACCGGATCGGTATCGAGCGTGTCGGCCAGGGCCGCGATGTCCCGCGCGAACCAGGTGTTGCCGCCCATGTCGTTCTCTGGCGTCGACGGATTGCGGTCATCGGGCCAGTGCAGGTTGCCGCGGAGCGCGGTCTCTCCGATCCGGCGCGGCGCGTCCTTCTCGGTCACCGGCACGAAGCCGCGATCGACGAGGACGCGGCGGCCGTCCTCCGTCGCGAATGGCGCGATGACGCGGTAGCCGGCCCCCTGCCGTTTCTGGCTGACCAGCACGTGCACCTCGCCGGGGCCGATCGAGCCGTCGAGAGTCACCGGTGCGTACAGATGGGCCTCCGGGTCGGGATCGGCCGGCAACGCGATCGGATCGCCGCCGATCGTGCTCTCGATCTCGCGCAGGATGCCCTGCTTCCACTCGAGCCGCTGCACCTGCCACACCCCGAGCGCAACGAGGATGGCGGCGCCGACGAGGCCGATCAGAATAGGAGCAGCTAGGCGTTTCACGGGGCAGTCGCGTCCGGTCCGTGGCAAGTCGCCCCGTGCCGGGGGCAGCCCGGACTTACTCCCCGCGCAGGGGAAGGTTCAACCGCAATCGCGCGCGCAACGACGCCCGGGGCGATCCGTCGCTCCGGTGGTGGCCGCGGTCGCGTTTCCGAAGGACGAACAACCGGGTTCCAAAACCGGTCCAATGGTGGCCAAATTTGAACCACAAACGGGGGCTAGTCCGGACTGCAACGAAGACACGCCCGGAGTCCGGTCATGCACCTGTCCATCGTCGTTCCCTGCATGAACGAGGAAGCCTCGATTCCCGCGCTCGTCGAGCGGTTGTCGCAGGTCGTGGCGCCGTGGCGGACCCAGGCCGAAATCATCCTGGTCGATGACGGCTCAACCGATGCCACGTGGGAGGAGATCGAGCGCGCCCGCGCCACTTGTCCGAACCTCGTCGGACTGCGCCTGTCGGCCAATCGCGGGCACCAGGTCGCGCTGACGGCCGGGCTGGAGGCGGCCCGGGGCGAGCGGATCTTCATGCTCGACGCCGATCTTCAGGACCCGCCCGAGCTCTTGCCCGACATGATGTCGATGATGGATCGCGGCTATGACGTAGTCTATGGCCAGCGTGCCCGCCGCGAGGGCGAGACCGCGTTCAAGCGAGCGACGGCCCACGTGTTCTACCGTGCGCTGAATGCCATGTCGGACGTCGACATCCCGCGCGACACCGGCGATTTCCGCCTTGTCAGCCGCCGGGCCCTCGACGCGGTGCTGGCGATGCCCGAGCGCGCCCGCTTCGTGCGCGGGATGTTCGCCTGGGCCGGCTTCCGGCAGATCGGCCTCGCCTACACCCGTTCCGCGCGCGAAGCCGGCGAGACCAAGTACCCCCTGCGCAAGATGGTGCGGCTCGCGACCGACGCGATGACCGCCTTCTCGACCAAGCCCCTGCGGCTCGCCACCCGGCTGTCGTTTCTCAGCCTCGCGGTCGCGGGGCTGATGATGGTCTACGTCCTCTATTCGCTGGTCGTCTACCAGACCGCGCCGGGCTGGGCCTCGATCGTGCTGGCGATCGCCGCGTTCTCGGGGGTGCAGCTTCTGACCCTCGGCATTCTCGGGGAGTATGTCGGGCGCCTCTACCTCGAGGCCAAGGGCCGCCCGCTGTACTTCGTCGACGAGGACACGCGCGCCGGTGCGGAGCGCGCCGCGGCCGATCTCGTTCCGTTGCGCCAGCGGGCCTGATCCGATGCCGCGAACGGCTCGCCTCCTGCGCTTCGGGATCGTCGGCGCCGGCGTCGCGGCGCTCTACGTACTGCTCTACGTCGCGTTCCTCCGCGCCGGCATTCCGCAGGGCGTCGCCAACGTCGCGGCGTTCCTGATCGCCGTCGCGGTGCAATATGCCGGCCAGGGGGCCTTCACCTTCGGGCGTCCGCTCGCCGATCCCGCGCAGGCGCTGCGCTTTGCGGTGATGATCGGGCTCGGCCTTTTGACGTCCGCCGTCGTCACCGGCGCGATCGGCCCCGCCGCGGGCCTGCCGGATTGGGCGTCTGCCGCCCTCGTCGCAGTCGTGCTGCCGCTGCAGAACTTCGTCCTCATGTCGCTCTGGGTCTTCACCGGGGGCGCGCAGCTCAGGGATCACACGCAATGAGCCATCTCTACTCCGATACGTTCTTCGACTACATCGAGCGCGGCGCCCGGAGCTCCGCCCGGACGCTCGTCGGGCTTCTGAACCCCTGCCTGGCGCCGCGAAGCGTGCTCGACCTCGGCAGTGGCCGCGGAGTTTGGCTCGACGCCTGGAAACATGCCGGCGCGACGGACATCCTCGGTGTGGACGGCGACTACGTGGAGCGTGACCGGCTCGCGATCCCGGCGGAGAGCTTTCTCGCGGCGGATCTCACGCAGCCTGTGGAAACCGGCCGCCGGTTCGACCTCGCCCAGAGCCTCGAGGTGGGAGAGCACCTGCCGACCGAAGCGTCCGAGACGCTGGTCGACAGCCTGACCCGGGCGTCCGATCGCGTGCTCTTCTCGGCCGCAGTGACGGGGCAGGGTGGCGAGTTCCACGTCAACGAGCAGCCGCTGGCATTCTGGCAGGAGCTCTTCGCCGCGCGCGGCTACCGCGCCTACGACTGCCTGCGTCCACACCTGACCCGCGCGCGCGAGGTCGAGCCGTGGTATCGCTACAATGCCGTGCTTTACGTCAACGAAGCCGGAGCCGAAGGACTGCCCGACGCCGTGCGTGCCCACGCCGTGCCGGACGGAAAGGCGGTGCCGAACGGGGGCGACGCGCTCTGGCGCCTGCGCCGCGGCATCGTCTCGCACCTGCCGCGCGGTGCCGTCACCGGCATCGCGCAAGGCCGCGCCCGCCTGATCGCGGCGCGCGCCCGGCGCGAGGCCCAGACGGCATGACCTATACCGCAACGGATGCATCGATGATGCCGCGACACGTCGCGGTCGCGACGCTGGGCGACCGACTGGTTCCGGTTTTCGCGGCGACGCTGCTCGGCGTATTCGCGATGTCGCTGCCGAACCTGGCCGACCCGATGATCCGGCACGACGACTACCCCGCCTTTTTCGGCGACGCCGACGCGTTCTGGAACAAGACCCTGCACGAGGGCCGCTGGCTCAGCTACGTCTGGCACTTGCGGGGCTTCGAGACGCCGGCGTGGCTGAATTTTTCGGTCTACCAAGGGTTCTGGGCGCTTTTCTGCGCGGGCCTGGCCACCGCCGCGATCGGCCGCGACGGTCCGCGCTGGCTCGCGATCCTCCTCGCGCTGTTCATCGCGGCGGCGCCGACGGCTCTGCGCATCTCGCTCTGGTTCAACACGCTGGTCCCAGGGGTCGCGCTGATCGGGGTCTATGCCTGGCTAGGGTGCCTGTTGCCGCAGCGCCAGCTAAGGCTCTGCCTGCCGGTGTTCACCGTGGTCGCGTTCATGTCGTACACGATGTACCCGGTCCTCTTGCTGGCGATTTGTCTCGTCCGGACCGCAAACCGGTCGATGCGCGACCTCGCCGGTTTGATGGCGCTGTTCGTGGTCAGTTTCGCCGCGGCCGTCTTCGTGACCTACGCGATCAACTGGCAGGTTCACGGCGTGTTCGGCGTGCCGCTCGCCGACTGGCGCGGCGCGACACCAGCCGGCGATCTTGCCGGGCTCGTGGCGAACCTCCCCGAGATCACCAAGTCGGTCATCAACTATGCCTACACGGTCGCCTACAAGTTCGAGCCTGCGATCGTCTTTCATGTCTTGCTGTTCGTGGCCGGTTTCGCCATTCTTCGGCGGCGCGCACCCGTCGAGGCGTTGTACCTGACCGCCGGTCTTCTCGTCGGGCTGGGTCTCGTGGCGCTTCAGGCCATGAAGCTCGGCGTTTTCGTTCCGGCGCGTGCCTACGCGTTCGCATGGACCTTTCACGGTCTGGTCCTGTGCCGTGCCCTGACGCTGATGGCCGGCGACAGTGCACTGCGGATCGCCGTCGCGCGCGTGTCGGTTCTGCTGGTCGTCGGCGGCTGCATGACGATGAACGCTGTGATCTACGGCATGTATCAGCCCTGGCGGACCGAGACGGTCGCGCTCGCGTCGGTCGTGGCGGAGGCCGAGGCGCCAATTTTCGTGCGCGGTGATGTCGTCGAGTGGCCCGCAGCGGTGGCCGCAGGCGTCCAGTTCGACACCGCGATGGAGCGGCGGATGCGTCAGCTGACGGGCCGCAATGTCGAGATCTGCGCGCATGCGCCGGACGAATGTGCCGCGGCGGAGGCGGGGCGCGGCACGGTCATCGATCTGCCCTGACCGGCGGCCGCGCCGCGCGCCTCAGGCGTTGCGGCGCGGATCCTCCCACCGGCCGGAGAACCCCTCGGGCACCAGCAGGATCTCACGGTCGATGTCGGTCACATGCCGACGCCCGCAGAGCGCCATCGAGATATCGAGCTCGTTGCGGATGATCTCCAGCGATTTCGTCACGCCCTGCTGTCCCATCGCGCCGAGGCCATAAATATAAGCGCGGCCGATATGGACGCCCTTCGCGCCCATGGCGAGCGCCTTCAACACGTCCTGACCCGAGCGGATGCCGGAATCGAGGTGCACCTCGATCTTGTCGCCCACGGCGTCGAGCACAGGGGTCAGCGCCCGGATCGAGGACAGCGCGCCGTCGAGCTGGCGGCCACCGTGGTTCGACACGATGATCGCGTCGGCACCGACATTGACGGCCTGCCGCGCGTCCTCGGGATCCATGATGCCCTTGATGATGAGTGGGCCGTTCCACATGTCGCGGAACTGCCGGATGCGATCCCAGTTCAGCGACTGATCGAATTTGGCAGCCGTCCACGCCATCAGCGAAGAGGGATCGTCGATCCCCTCGACATGCCCGACGATGTTCCCGAACTGCCGCCTCTTGGTCGACAGCATGCCCATGCCCCAAGACCATTTCGTCGACAGGTCGATCATGTTGCGCAGCGTCGGTTTCGGTGGCGCGGACAGCCCGTTCTTGTGGTCCTTGTGCCGCTGCCCGAGGAGTTGCAGATCGACGGTGATGACCGCGGCGGAGCATTTCGCCTCCTTCGCGCGATCGAACAGGCGCTGCATGTAGTCGTCGTCGGTCAAGGTGTAGACCTGCAGCCAGAACGGCTTGGACGTCGCAGCGGCCACATCCTCGATCGAGCAGATCGACATCGTGGAGAGCGTGTAGGGCACGCCGAACTTCTCGGCGGCCTTGGCGGCTTTGATCTCGCCGTCCCAGTGCTGCATCCCCGTCATGCCGACCGGCGCGAGGGCGACCGGCATTGATACGTCTTCGCCCAGCATTGTGGAGCTCGTCGTGCGGTTGGCCATGTCCACGGCGACGCGCTGACGCAGGTAGAGCTCGTCAAAGTCAGAGCTGTTCTCGCGGAAGGTCTGTTCCGTCCAGCTGCCCGACTCGCAGTAATCGTAAAACATCTTCGGGACGCGACGCTTGTAGATGCGCCTGAGGTCCTCGATCTCGGTAATCACGGGCATTCCGGTTCTCCTCCGCGGCAGTGCCCGGAGGAGTAGCAAGGCCGGCCGTCACCGGCAATGTCGGCTCTGTCGCAGTGCCTCGGTGACGAGGTGTACGCCGGTTGATCGCGATCAAGGCGGGCTGGTGGGCGGTGCCCCAAGATGCAGGCGATCGGTGGGCATGCGGCTGACGGGAGGCAGGGATGAAGATCTTGGTGGGATATGGAACGGGCGAGGGGCACACGCGGCGCATCGCGCGGCACGTGGCCGACCTGACCGTCGCCGAAGGTCATTCGGTCGAGCTTCTGAACCTCGCCGATGCGGAGGGCCTCGACCTGGCGCGGTTCGACCGGGCGCTTCTGGCCGCGTCCGTCCATGTGAACCACTACCAGCGCGCGCTCGGCACATTCGCGGCAAGGGAGGCGTCACGCCTCAACGCCATGCCGACGCTGTTTCTGTCGGTGTCGCTGGCCGCGGCCGGTCACGACGACGAGGACTGGAAGGGGCTTGAACGGATCCTCGCGGACCTCGAAGCGGCCACAGGCTGGACCCCGGGGCGCGTGTCGCAGATCGCCGGGGCGTTCCGGCCGGAGCGCTACGACGTGTTCCGACGCTTCGTGATGCGCCGGATCATCGCCGTGAAGGACCCGAAGGCGGACCTCGACGCGGGCAAGGACTACACCGACTGGCCCGCGCTCGACGCGCTGGTGCACGACTGGTTGCAAAGCTGAGGCGCGGCACCGGCCAGTCGAGCGGTCCGGGGGCAGGGGCCGGGCGAGTTCGTCGCCCGGCCGGGCGGATCAGGCGTTCCAGGGCCGGTCGTCGTTACCGATTTGGACCCGGGTCGGCAGACCGATGCGATCGAGAACGGTAAAGAACGGCTTGGGGTCGAGTTCCTCGACGTTCTTCATGGTCTTCGTGTCCCAGTCGCCCTGCGCGATCAGGATCGCGGCGGCCACCGGCGGCACGCCCGCCGTGTAGGAAATGCCCTGGCTGCCGACTTCCTCGTAGGCATCCTTGTGATCGGCGACGTTGTACACGAAGGCTTCGACATCCGAGCCGTTCTTGGTCCCTTTCACGAGATCGCCGATGCAGGTCTTGCCCGTGTAGTTCGGCGCGAGGCTCGACGGATCGGGAAGGCACGCCTTCACGACCTTGAGCGGCACGACCTCCTGCCCCTCGGCGAGGCGGACCGGGTGCTCGGACAGCAGGCCGATATTCTTCAGCACGGTAAACACGTTGATGTAGTGCTCGCCGAACCCCATCCAGAAGCGCACGTCGGCCTGCGGATAGTTGGTGGCGAGCGAGTGCACCTCGTCGTGCCCGGATTGGTAGGCCGTCTGCTTGCCCACGACCGGCAGATCCCACTCTCGGCCGGTTTCGAACATCGACTTTTCCTTCCACTTGCCGTCTTCCCAGTAGTAGACGACGCCGGTGAACTCGCGGAAGTTGATCTCGGGATCGAAATTGGTGGCGAAATACTTGCCGTGCGAGCCCGCGTTCACGTCGACGATGTCGATGCTCTTCACCTCGTCCATGAATTCGTCGATCGCGTAGCGCGCGTAGGCGTTCACCACGCCCGGGTCGAAGCCCGCGCCTAGGATCGCGGTCACGCCCTTCTCGGCGCAGGCGTCGCGCTTTTTCCACTCGTAGTTGGCGTACCACGGCGGGGTCTCGCAAATCTTGTCGGGCTCTTCGTGGATGGCCGTGTCGATATAGGCCGCGCCGGTGGCGAGGCAGCCGTCGAGGACGTGCATGTTCACGAAGGCGGTGCCGACGTTGATGACGATCTCTGCGCCGGTCTTGCGGATGAGGTCGGCGACCTGATCGGATTGGGTCGCGTCCACCTGGTGGGTCTCGAAAACGCCGTCCTGCTTCATCGCGCCCTTGGCGTGAACGCTCTCGACGATCGCGTCGCATTTCGCCTTGGTTCGCGAGGCGATGTGAAGGTCGCCGAGGATGTCGTTGTTCTGCGCGCACTTGTGCGCAACGACCTGGGCGACGCCGCCGGCGCCGATGATGAGAACGGTCTGCTTCATGGGTGCGAGACCCCCTTTTGTCTCCTGAGTGGGTTCCGGGGCGAAAGGGCCGGAGCTCAGCCGAGCGCCGCCTTGAAATCGTCGTAGCCGAAATCGCGCACGAGACGTTCCGTCCCGTCGGTCTCGCGGATGGCGATGGCCGGCATCTTGACGCCGTTGAACCAGTTCTTCTTGACCATCGTGTAACCGCCAGCGTCCTGAACGGACAGCCGGTCCCCGGCGGTCAAAGGCTGGGGAAAGCGGAACTCGCCGAAGATGTCCCCGGCAAGACAGGATTTGCCGCAGATCATCCATTCCTCCGGCCCGTCGTCGGGCGTCATCTTGCCGCTCTCGCGGTAGATCAGCAGGTCGAGCATGTGCGCCTCGACGGAGCTGTCGACGATGGCGAGGTTCTTGCCGTTGTGGAGGGTGTCGAGAACCGTGACCTCGAGCGTGGTCGAATTGGTGATCGCGGCCTCTCCGGGCTCGAGATAGACCTGCACCTCGTTCTGCCCGCCGAACCGCTTGAGACGCTCGGCAAGCTTGTCGAGAGGGTAGCCATCGCCGGTGAAGTGGATGCCGCCACCGAGGCTGATCCAGTCCATCCGGCGGATCAGGTGGCCGAAGCGCTGCTCGATCATGCCGAGCATGGCGTCGAAACGCTCGAAATCCGCATTCTCGCAGTTGTTGTGGAACATGAAGCCCGAAATCATGTCCGCCACCGGCTCGATGTCCTCGGGCGCGTGCTCGCCAAGACGCGAAAACGGGCGGGCCGGATCGGCGAGGTCGAAATCCGAGGTGGAGACGCCCGGATTGACACGCAGGCCGCGCGTGTGATCCCGGCTCGGCGCTTCGAACCGGCGCAACTGGTTGGCGGTGTTGAAGATGACCTTGTCCGAGACGCGGATCACCTCGTCGATCTCGTGATCGGCCCATGCGACGGAGTAGGCGTGTGTCTCGCCGCCGAACTCCTCCGCGCCGAGCTTGACCTCGAACAGCGACGAGGAAGTCGTGCCGTCCATGTATTGCCGCATCAGGTCGAACACGCCCCACGTGGCAAAGCACTTGAGCGCGAGAAGGGACTTCGCGCCGGATTCCTCGCGCAGCCAAGCGATCTTCTCGAGGTTCGGAAGAAGTCGCGACTTGTCGATGAGGTAATAGGGCGTGTCAGGCATGGCGCTGGACCTTTCCTCTCGCTGTCAGGCCTAGAGCAAGGCACGGGCACGCGGGATCACGCCCGCGGAGTGGGAGATAGAGGCTCTGCGCGGGTGGGACAAGGCGGGGGCCGTGTCACCTGCCTTCTGTCGCTCGCGCGAGAGCCGTGCGGGGGACGCCCGGAAGTCAGCACAAGAGGTCCCTCAGGGACGGGGCGCAAACGCGGCGGTCTAGGCGGAGTGCGCGCCGTCGGCGAGCGACTTGACGAAGGCCAGCACGTCCTCGGTCTTTCGCCCGGACGCCATCTCGCTGACGATGGCCGAACCGACGACGCAGCCATCGGCCGTGCCGGCGATCTCGCGCGCGGTGTCCGGCGTGCGGATGCCGAAGCCCACGATCACGGGCAGGTCTGTCTGCGCCTTGATCCGCGCGACCTCCGGTCCGACCTCGGCGGCCTGAGCGGCGGCCGCACCTGTGATGCCGGTGATCGAAACGTAGTAGACGAAGCCCGACGTGTTCTCGAGCACCTTCGGCAGCCGCTTGTCGTCGGTCGTGGGCGTGGCAAGGCGGATGAAGTTCAATCCTGCCTTTTGCGCGGGAATGCAGAGCTCGTCATCCTCCTCGGGCGGCAGGTCGACGATGATCAATCCGTCGATGCCGGCCTCCCGCGCCTGCGACAGGAACCGGTCCACGCCGCGCGAATAGATCGGGTTGTAGTAGCCCATCAGCACGATCGGCGTCTCGTCGTCGTCCTCGCGGAACGCGCGCACCATGCCGAGCGTCTGGTCGAGCGTCATGTGTCCGGCGAGCGCACGCTGCCCGGCCTCCTGGATCGTCGGGCCGTCGGCCATGGGGTCGGTGAAGGGCAGGCCGAGTTCGATCACGTCGACGCCGGCGCCGGGAAGACCCTTCATCAAGGCGAGCGACGTGTCGACGTTCGGATCGCCCGCCATGATGTAGGCGACGAACGCCTTGCGACCCTCGGCGCGCAGCGCGGCGAATGTGTTCTCGATCCGGGTCATGGTCTCTGTCCGTCCTCCGTCCACTCAGTGGGATCCCCTGCCAGCGCAGCCGTGGGAAATCAATGGCGTTCGGCGCCGAGGCCGTGTCACCCTGCGCGGGCGCGCCGCCGGATGCCCCCGGGAACCCCGGTCGGGACCCGGCGTTGACCGCCGATCAGAGGAGACAGACTTTCGATGCGACCCATAGCGTTCCTGGCCCTGCCGCTCGTCGTTGCCGCCTGCGCGGCGCCAATTGCCCCGTCCTCGGGGCCGATGGCACAAGGGGGCATGGCTGCCAACTGGACGCTTGGCCCGGACGGCCGCCGCGCCGTCCTGCCCGCCACCGGCGACAGCCCGCAGGTCAGCATAGCTTGTGAAACCTCGGCCACCGGCAGCCCGGCCCCGGTCTGGACCGTCGCGTCGCCGGCGCCGGACGGGGCCGGAGAGATCCTGCGCATCGCCTCGAGCGGGTTCAGTTCGGCGCTGGGCATGACCGGGGTCGGCGGCGTGTGGCGCGGCGCGGTTGCGCTCGACGATGCCAGCCGGCAGGTCCTGCGCGATGGCAGCGGGCCGGTAACATTCACCCTGCGCTCCGGCGTGTCGGCCACCGCCGCCAATGCCGGCCCGGCGCTCGACATCTACGCCAGCTGTTCCTGACGGGGTCTACATGCGCATTCTCTTCACCGGGGGCTCCGGCAAGGCCGGCCGCCACGTCGTGCCGTATCTTCGCGATCTGGGGCATACGATCGTCAATGCCGACCTGCAGCCGCTCGGGGCGAGCGGGGTCGACGACCTGCGGGTCGATCTGACCGACAGCGGGCAGGTCTGGGCTGCGCTCACGCAATTCGGCGATATCGGCGAGCTCGACGATCCCGCGGCGACAGACCGGTTCGACGCGGTGGTCCACTTCGCCGCGATCCCGCGGATCCTGATCGCCTCGGACGGCGAGACCTACCGCACCAATGTCATGGGCACCTACAACGTGATCGAGGCCGCGGTGAAGCTCGGCATCCGCAAGGTCGTCTTCGCCTCTAGCGAGACCACCTACGGCATCTGCTTTGCCCGCGGAGAGATGGTGCCGGACTACGTTCCCGTCGACGAGGCGCACCCGACGATCCCGCACGACAGCTATGCCATGTCGAAGGTCGCCAACGAGGTGACGGCGCGCAGCTTTCAGGCGCGCTCGGGCGTCGACATCTACGGCCTGCGGATAAACAACGTCATTGAACCTCATGAATACAAATCGGATTTTCCCGCCTACCTGCAGGATCCGGACCTGAGGCGGCGCAATATCTTCGCCTATATCGACGCACGCGACCTGGGGCACATGGTGGAATGCTGCCTGAACACCGACGGGCTCGGCTACGAGGTGTTCAACGTCGCCAACCCCGACACATCTGTCGGCATCCCCTCGGCGGAGGTCGCGCAACGGTTCTATCCGGGCGTGCCCGTGGCCCGCGAGATGGGCGAATGGGAGACGTTCTATTCGATCGAAAAGGCGCAGCGGCTTCTGGGCTACGCGCCGAAGCATTCGTGGCGCGACGCCCTCGGGATGGAACGGCCCTGACGCCCGGACGGTGATGCGGGTGGCCCCGGGCGCCGGACACCCCGGAAAAAATGCGCGGCGATCCGCGCGTCCCGCCGCGCACGCCTGCAATGCCCGCCGACGCCGCTTGCCGAGATGCCGTCCGGCACGTTATGCGACACGCATGTTGCGCACTGCTATAATTGCCGGCCTTGCCGCGTTGCCCACGACGCTGGGTGCTCATCCGCACGTCTTCGTGGACACGGTTTTGAACGTCGTCGTCGACGATCAGGGCCGGATCACCCAGACCGAGATGACGTGGAGCTACGACGAGCTCTTCACGCTGCTCATCCTCGAGGACGAGGGCCTCGATTCCGACGCGGACGGACAGCTGACGGACGCCGAGCGCAAAGAGCTTCTGGGTTTCGACTTCGAGGTCTGGCCCGAGGGTTTCGAGGGCGATCTGTACCTCGAGGCGCAAGGGGAGAAGGTCGAACTCGGGCACCCGGTCTCGACCGAGATCGACGTCATCGAGGGCCGGATCGTGGCGACACACACGCGCACGGTCCCCGACGTGCCCGCCGAGGGCGCCGTCTTTCGCCAGTACGACCCGACCTACTACGTCGCCTACACGCTCGACGAGGTGACGGTCAGCGGAGAGTGCAGCGCAGACGTCGCCGCGCCGGATCCCGACGCCGGTGAAGAGGCGCTCGCGCAGGCGCTCACAGAGGCGTCGGAGGACCAGTTCGAGGTGCTCGAGCTCGGGGTACATTACGCCGACACGATCATGGTGACATGCGCGCCATCCTCCTGAGCTTCGCCGCGCTGATCGCGGTCCTCGCGATCTGGCTATGGGGCTTCGGCGGTGCCGCGCACGTGGCGGCCTGGGCCGCCGCAGGGCAGGCCGAGGCGCAGCGGTCCATGGCGCTTGCGCTCCGCGCGCTGCGGGCCGGCGAGCCCGGCGCGCTCGCCACGCTTTGCGGGCTTGCCTTCACGTACGGGGTCTTTCACGCGGCTGGGCCCGGCCACGGCAAGGTGCTGATCGGCGGCTACGGGATAGGGCGCCGTGTCGCCGTGCTGAAGCTGAGCGCGCTCGCCCTTCTGTCGAGCCTCGCACAGGCCGCGACGGCGGTGATCCTCGTCTACGGGGGGCTATGGCTACTCGGCTGGGGCCGGACCGAGATGACGGGCGCGGCCGAGAGGGTCTTCGCCCCGGTCAGCTACGGTGCGATCGGTCTGATCGGTCTCTACCTTCTCGTGCGTGGCGGCCGCCGGCTCTGGCCCGCCCGCGCGCTGCAGCTGCAGGGTGCGGCGGCGCCGGCGGGGGCCGCCGCAGGCCACCACCATCACCATGATCATCACCATCATTCGGTCGCAGAGACCGGGGCCGAGTGTCCCGGCTGCGGCCACGCGCACGGGCCGACTCCCGAAGAGGCCGCGCGCGTGGGATCGGTGCGCGAGGCGCTGGCCCTGATCGGGGCCGTGGCGATCCGCCCCTGCACCGGCGCGCTGTTCGTTCTCATCCTGACGTGGCGCATGGACATCGCGGGCGCGGGCATCCTCGCGACCTTCGCAATGGGGCTCGGAACCGCTGCGATCACCGTCGGCGTCGCCGTGGCCGCGATCACGCTGCGGGAAGGCGCGCTGACGCGACTCTCGGCCGGACCGGGCAGTGCGCGCATCCTCGCCGGCATCGAGGCATTGGCCGGCGGCGTGATCGCGCTTCTTGCGCTGGAGTTGATGATGCGGGCGCTCTGAGCAGCCTTGCGGGGCGCAGGCGCCGGGCGTAGAGCCCCGGCATGACCGCCCGTCACCTGTCCTATCCCGACCACGCCCGCGCGGTGATGGCGTTGGGCCTGCCGCTCGTCGGTGGGCATCTGGCGCAGTTCCTGATCGGCCTGACGGACACGATGATGATCGGCTGGTACGGGGCCGAGGAACTGGCGGCGCTCACGCTCGCGCATTCGGCCTTCTTCACGCTGTTCCTGCTGGGGGCCGGCGTCGCATGGGCGGTCATGCCGCTGGTGGCGAGCTATGCCGCACGCGACGACCAGGTGATGATCCGCCGCGCGACCCGGATGGCGCTGTGGCTGTCGCTGATCTTCTGCGCGCTCTCCGCGCCGGTCCTGTGGTTCTCGGGACCGCTGCTGCGCCTGCTCGGGCAGACCGAGGGCGTTGCCGCGAACGCGCAGATCTACCTGCGGATCGCGCTCTTCGGGATGGCCCCGGCGCTCGGCATGCTGGTCATCAAGAGCTACCTTGCCGGGCTGGAGCACACCCGGATCGTGTTCTGGGTCACGTGCCTCGCGGCCGCTCTGAACGTCGGGTTCAACTGGGTGCTGATCTTCGGCAATCTCGGGTTTCCCGCGCTCGGGATCCGCGGCGCGGCTATCGCATCGGTGTTGACCCACGGCGTCAGCCTCGCCGGGTGCATCGCCTATGCCCGGGCGCGTCTGCCGGAGCACAACCTGTTCGTCCGGTTCTGGCGCCCGGACTGGGAGGTTTTCGTGCAGGTCTTCCGGCTGGGCTGGCCGATCGGATTGACCAATCTGTCCGAGGTCGCCTTGTTCGCCGGCTCGGCGGTACTGATGGGATGGCTCGGGACGGTGCCGCTGGCCGCGCACGGGATCTCGGTCCAGTTGGCGACGGCAGCCTTCATGGTGCACATGGGCCTGTCGAACGCGGCAACGATCCGGGCCGGCAACGCCTTCGGTCGCGGCGATGCCGATCACCTGGCGCGCGGCGCCTGGACGGTGCTGGCGCTGTCGGCGATCGCGTCGCTGCTTACCGTCGCGCTGTTCCTGCTGGCGCCGGCGCCGCTCGTGGGCGCGTTTCTCGATCCGGACGATCCGGACCGGGCGGCCATCGTCGCCTCGGGTGTCACGCTCCTGGCCGTCGCGGCCCTGTTCCAGCTCGTCGACGGGGCGCAGGTCGTGGCGCTCGGCGTGCTGCGCGGGGTGCAGGACACGCGGGTGCCCATGTGGATGGCGGCGTTCGCCTACTGGGGCGTCGGCATGCCTGCGGCGCTCGGGTTCGGCTTCTGGCTCGGTTGGGGCGGGCCCGGCGTCTGGCTCGGCCTCGTGCTCGGGCTCGCGGCCGCGGCGGTGCTGCTGCTGGCACGGTTCTGGGGCCGGACGTTGCCGCGGTTCCACAACACGGCCGCCACGGCCTGAGCCGCGTCCTTTCCCCACTCCCCATCGGGTCGCGGGTCGTGCTAGGGCTTCGCGCGATAGTCGTGGCCGAAGGGAAGGGCGGGGCGATGGAGTGGTATTACGCCAACGGTGACGAGCGCGACGGACCGGTGCCGGAGCACGCGCTCGACGAACTTGCGGCCGAGGGCACGATCCGCGCCGATACGCTCGTCTGGCGGTCCGGGATGAAAGAGTGGGAGCCCGCGTGGAAGCACGTCCCCCGCCTGGCGCCCGAGGGATCCGAGACCGGCACGGGCGTGCCGGCATCCGGCCAGCGTCGCGCCGGCGGCCCGCAGCGCGACTATCACCGCAAGTCCGACCCGGTCGACGCCGCGCGCGAGTTCTTCCGCCGCTACCTCGACTTTCAGGGGCGCAGCAATCGCGGCGAGTTCTGGTACTGGATCCTCGACAACCTCGTGCTGTCGATCATCGCCTACGCGATCGGCGGCGACACGTTGCAGTCGCTGTGGGGTCTCGCCACGCTGATTCCGGGCATCGCCCTTGCGGTCCGGCGGCTGCACGACATCGGCAAGTCCGGCTGGTGGGTGCTGTTGTGGCTGATCCCGGTGATCGGCTGGATCATCCTGATCTACTGGTACGCGCAGCGTCCCGAGGCGGGGCCGAACGCCTACGGCTGAGCCCGCGTCGCCCGCTTGCACCTGCGCCGCCCCGCGCCTAGAAGCGCGGGCGCTGCATCAGGGTCGGGAGATCGGAACATGGGCTTTCGCATGGGCATCGTCGGCCTGCCGAACGTGGGCAAATCGACGCTCTTCAACGCGCTGACGAAAACGGCCGCGGCGCAGGCGGCGAACTTTCCGTTCTGCACGATCGAGCCCAACGTCGGCGAGGTCGCGGTTCCGGACCGTCGGCTCGACCAGCTGGCCGAGATCGCGAAATCGCGCGCGGTGATCCCCGCGCGGCTGACCTTCGTGGACATCGCCGGCCTCGTGAAGGGCGCGTCGAAGGGCGAGGGGCTGGGCAACCAGTTCCTGGCCAATATTCGCGAGGTCGACGCCATTGCGCACGTGCTGCGCTGTTTCGAGGACGAGGACGTCACCCACGTCGACGGTCGCGTCGATCCCGTGGCCGATGCCGAGACCATCGAGACCGAGCTGATGATCGCCGACATGGAATCGATCGAGAAGCGGCTCCAGAACATCGTGCGAAAGGTCCGTGGCGGCGACAAGGAAGCGGTCCAGCAGGAACGTCTTCTCAAGTTGGCGATGGAGGCGCTCGAGAACGGCCAGCCCGCGCGGACTGTCGAAGTTTCCGACGACGACCGCAAGGCGTGGCGGATGCTGCAGCTGCTGACCCAGAAGCCCGTCCTCTACGTGTGCAACGTGGACGAGGCGGAGGCCGGCACCGGCAACGCCCAGTCCGAACGCGTCGCCGCCATGGCCGCGGACCAGGGCAACGCGCATGTCGTCATCTCGGCCAAGATCGAGGAGGAGATCAGCCAGCTCGATGCCGAAGAAGCCGAGATGTTCCTGTCGGAGATGGGTCTCGAAGAGGCCGGTCTCGACCGCCTGATCAAGGCAGGCTACGGCCTGCTCCATCTCGAGACCTACTTCACCGTGGGTCCGAAGGAGGCGCGCGCCTGGACGATCCCGGTGGGCACGCTGGCGCCGCAGGCGGCTGGCGTGATCCACGGCGACTTCGAAAAGGGCTTCATCCGCGCCGAGACCATCTCGTACGACGACTACATCGCGCTCGGCGGCGAGCAGGGGGCGAAGGACGCGGGCAAGATGCGGGCCGAAGGCAAGGCCTATCGCGTCCGCGACGGCGACGTCCTGCACTTCCTCTTCAACACCTGATCGAAGGGCACCGGCCGCGGCGCTACCGGGCCCGCCACCCGGATGGTCACTCGTCCTCGGGGCCGGAGTCGCCGAGCCGGACCGTATCGCCCGTCGCGGCACGATCGGCGGCGCTGAATTCGATCACATGGGTCAGCGTGTACCACGCGCCGACCGTGATGACCGCGGTGGCGACAAAGGCGAGCATCATCGCTTTCATTCTTCTTGCTCCCAGGCCGTGCGCGGCACGGCGATCTTCAATTTCACGTGCCGGCATGCGGCACATCGGGTCTCGTCCGACGGAGGTGCGGGCTCTGGCCCGTTCCGTCGTTTGCGCGCGAGGTCGGGCGGCTCATTCCGTCGCGCGCCTCAGGAACGCCACGAGGTCGGCGCGGTCCTCCGGCCGCGCGATCCTCTGCATCGGCATCTTCGTACCCGGAACATAGTGATCCGGCCCTTCGTCGAACAGCGCATCAATGCTTTCGGCGGTCCAGACGACGTCACTTTCGGCCAACGCGTCGGAGTAGCGATATCCCTCGACACTGCCCGCCGGGCGGCCGAACAGCCCGCCCAACGGCGGCCCCGCCCTGCGCCCGCCATCGGCCGACAGCGTGTGACAGATCGAGCACTTGCGCTGAAACTGTCGCTCGCCGTTCGACATGGTGTCGGGGTCGCGCAGAAAGCTCTCTGCGCCCGTCGGCATCGCTTCGGCGTCGCCGAGATTTGCCAGGGGCCAGATATGCACCGCGCTGTCGAGCCCCGCGGCGTAAAGCGTGGCGCCAGAGGGCGCGAAGCCGAGCGCCCAGATCGGCCCGTGGTCCGTCGCTCGGAAATCGTGGCGCACCGACCAGTCGGCGGCATCCGCGACGAGGATGTAGCCCTCACCGTCGCCGACCGCGAGGACGCTGCGGTCGGGCGCACGTTCGAGCGCGAGGATGGGCCTGCGCCCGGCCGAGAGGTCGGCGATTTCTTCGCCGCTCTGCAGATCGACGACCCGGACCGCGCCGTCGACGGCGCCGTAGGCAAGCCATCCGGCCTCCTGCGCGAGCACGATCTCGTTCACGCCGAAGCCGTGATCGACGAGCGTGCGCCGTTCGGCGCCGCTGGCGGGATCCCATTCGCGGATCGTGCCGTCGGCGGAAGCCGAGTAGAGGGCCCCGCCGTCCGGCGTGAAGGCCACAGCGTTCACCGGCCCGTCATGACCATCGAGAAAGCGCGGCGCGCCGTCTGCGGGCCAGAGACCGATCGTGCCGTCCCAACTGGCCGACGCGAGGAGGGACCCGGCGGCGGCGAGGCCCATGACCTTGCCCTCGTGCCCGTCGAGGCGTTCGGGATCTTCGGCATCCAGACGCCAGCGCAGCACGTCGAAATCGTCCGCCGCCGAGGCGAGGGTCTCGGGCCCGGTGAAGAGGACGGCGTTCACCGCCGCGGCGTGGCCCTCGAGCCAGCGCGGCGACCCATTGGCCCACAGGCCGACGGAATTGTCGAAGCTCGCGGTGGCGACGCGACCGTCCGGCGCGACGTCGAGGCCCATGACCGGACCGCCGTGGCCGGTCAGGGTCTCGGCGCTTGCGACGCTGCAAAGCGCCAGCGCGAGGATCGTGGCAGCCGTGCGCTGCATCACTCGGCCGGCGTCGCGCCCGGGTTCGTGCCTTGGGGGGCGATTTCGCCCTCCTTGCGCTTTTCCTCGTACCAGATCGAATGGTGCTCGGCCGCCCATTGCTCTTCGACGTCGCCGCGGCCCATCGCGTCGAACGCGCCCTCCATGCCGATCGAGCCGATGTAGATGTGCGCCAGCACGATCGCCATCAGCACGAACGACACGATGGCGTGCCAGAGCTGCGAATACTGCATCTCGGCATGCGGCGAGAGCTGCGTCGGAAGCGGATCGAACCCGAACCACATCGGGACGCCGACGGCGTTGATCTTCTCGAAGGTGGCCGCGAACATCGGCAGCTCGAACGGGAAAAGCAGCGCCAGGCCCGACGCCGAGATCGACGCCCCGAGAACGATCACCGACCAGAAGATCAGCTTTTGCCCGGCGTTGAACTTCTTGGCCGGGGGGTGGCCCTTGACCAGGAGACCGCCGCCCTTGGCGAGCCACTTGATGTCCGTGCGGTCCGGCAGGTTGTGCCAGACCCAGGCTACGAAGATCCAGACGAGCGCGAGCATGAAGGCCCACGACACGTTGTTGTGGATCCATTTCGACGCCGTCGCCATCGTTGCGAAGGCCTCGTGTCCGAAGGCCGGGATCAGGAACTTTCGCCCCATCAGTGTCAGCAGACCGGTGATGCCCAGCAGGATAAACGACCCGGCCAGAAGCCAGTGACCGAAGCGTTCGACCCCGGTGAACCGCAGAATTCGGCGGCCGGTCTTGGTGCCGTCGATGCGGATCCGGCCTTTGAGCAGGTAGAACACGGCAAGCAGGATGATCGTGCCGAGCAGCAGCCAACCGCCGTACGTGATCAGCGGACCTTCGCGGAACTGCAGCCACGCCATGCCGCGATCCTGCATGATGACGTCGGCCGCGGGGCCCCGGACCTGGGTCGTGATCTCGCGGTTGTCGAAGCGGAAGGCACGCCAGAGATCGGCATCCGAGGCGCCGCCGAGCGTGCCGAGCGGGCTGTCCGCGCCCGGCGCGACGTCTTCGCCGACTTCGGCCGCGCGGCCGCTCTGATCGACCTCGAGCCCCTCCTGGCGCCGGAGAATGTCTTCGAGCGTGGGCGTGTTGCCCTCGGTTGCCGGTTCGACGCTGTCCGGCGTTTCGACCGCCTGGGCCGAGGCGGGTGCCACGGCGCCCTGCATCAGGACGAGGAGGAGCAGAAGCGACAGGATGCGGGTCATCGTGGAACCTTCCGAAATGGCGGATACGGCGCCGGCGCGATCACTCGCGCTCGGCCTCGAGCAAGGTGACAAGCCTCTTGTAGGCTTGCAAGGCGGCGGCGGCGTCGTCCAGCACTTCGTGCAGGTCGGCGGCCCGGCGCAGGAGACGGTGTTCGAGCAGGACGTGGCCGAGGCCGCGCGCGTGCCGGAGGCCCGTCTCGACCGCGCGTAGCGCCGCGCGCGGCTGGCCGTCATCGATCTCGATGTCGGCCATGTGCAGGAAGACGAGGGACAGCGCCTGCGGGTCGTCGTCGGCCTCCGCCACCACGCGCGCCTCGGCAAGGTACGCGCGGGCGCGATCGCGGCCGCCGCGCAGCCGATGCCCGCGGGCCAGGGCCGTCATCGCGTAGGGCAGGAGCACGCGGTTGCGCGAGGCCTGCGCGCTGGTGACGGCCCGCATGGCGTGACTCATCGCGGCATCGTTGTTGCCGTCGGCTTCCTCGAGGCAGGACAACTCGCCATGCAGCGCCACGGAATCCTGTGCCTCGCCCAGAACCATCGCGAGGCGCAGGCTCTCGCGCGCCTCGTCGAAGTGCCGGCCGAGGCGCTGCACGCAGGCCTGGGCACAGAGAAGCGCCGCCCGGGTGCCGGGCGCATTCGCCCCGCCAAGCGCCGCGAACCCGTCCTCCAGCGCGACGCGGGACAGGTCGCGCCGGCCGCGGATCGCGTAGAGGCGTGCGAAGACGCTGTGCACGTCCGCGATGGCGACCGCGCCGCGCGTGCCGCCGCCGGCCAGCATGTCGAGCGCGAGGGCGCCGTGATCGGCGGCCGCCCCGAGATCCCCGCGCCACAGCGCCTGCCACGCAAGGGTGCGGTGGGCGAGCCCGTAGCTCAGCCCCGACTCCACCAGCCGGAAAACCTCGAACGCCATCTCGACGCTCTGCGCGCGATCCTGCCAGCGGATCGCCCATGCCTGACGGTTGATGAAGCCGTCATCGATGCGCCGTGCCGCATCTGTTCCGCCGATGCGCGGGCGGTCCGGATGATGCGGCGTCGTGGCCATGATCAGGTACGGGGACGGTAGCGGTCGAGCGGAACCGCATTGTCTGGAAGCTCGTCGTCCGTGTCTTCGGTCGGCGGCATGAGGATATCGCGATACTTTTCGATCAGCATGTCGATGTCGTTTGCCATGTCCGGGCGTTCGCCCTCGCGCAGAAATTCGCGGATGTCCTCGAGTACGGGACGGATCCATTCAATGCGCAAGCTCTCTTTCATGTCTACCCCGTCGTCACCCGACGCAGCGCGTCGGAGGGGCCGAATCACGTCCCCCGGTCAGACCGGGAGACGTGGGGATTACGGCACTATTAACGTATTGAACCCCAACGGGTCCGGCGATGCGTCTGATACGTGCCGACAGGCGATGCGGATCAGCGTCATCGTTATACAATAAAATGATACTGCGTCACCCGCCTTTTTGATCGTAGGCCGTGCCCCAGCCCCACGCGCCGGACCCGAAGCCGCGCGCCACCACGCGCTCGCGGTAGATGTTGGCGACCACGTCGCCATCGCCTGCGAGCAGTGCCTTGGTGGAGCACATCTCGGCACAGATGGGCAGCTTGCCCTCTGCGATCCGGTTGCGCCCGTATTTCTGGAACTCCGCCTGGGAGGTGTCCTCTTCGGGGCCGCCGGCGCAGAAGGTGCACTTGTCCATCTTGCCGCGGCTGCCGAAGTTGCCCGCCTGCGGATATTGCGGCGCGCCGAAGGGGCACGCGTAGAAGCAGTATCCGCAGCCGATGCACAG
Organism: Roseivivax jejudonensis; assembly: GCF_900172265.1. Taxonomy (GTDB): domain Bacteria; phylum Pseudomonadota; class Alphaproteobacteria; order Rhodobacterales; family Rhodobacteraceae; genus Roseivivax; species Roseivivax jejudonensis. The sequence continues at coordinate 204,314 of NZ_FWFK01000008.1, forward strand.
GTCCTTGGAGTGCAGCACCACGCCGTCGGCGGTCTGATAGAAGCAATCCACCGGGCAAACCGCCATGCAGGGCGCATCCGAGCAGTGCATGCAGGCGACCGAGATCGAACGCTCGCCCGGCTGACCGTCCTGGATGGTCACCACGCGGCGCCGGTTGATGCCCCACGGCACTTCGTGCTCGTTCTTGCAGGCGGTGACGCAGGCGTTGCACTCGATGCAGCGCTCGGCGTCGCAGAGAAACTTCGCTCTTGCCATTGTCTTAACTCCTTACGCCGCCACGATCTTGCACAGGGTGGCCTTGGTTTCCTGCATCTGCGTGACGCTGTCGTATCCGTAGGTCTGGGCGGTGTTGCAGCTCTCGCCGAGCACGTAGGGATCGGCGCCCTCGGGGTATTTCGAGCGCAGATCCTCGCCCTGCCAGAACCCGCCGAAGTGGAAGGGCATGAAGGCGACGCCGGGCGCCACGCGCTCGGTGACCATCGCCATGACGCGCACGCGCCCGCCTTCCGGACCCTCGACCCAGACCATCGACCCGTCGCGGACGCCGAGGTTGTTGGCATCGCGGGTGTTCACCTCGACGAACATGTCCTGCTGCAGCTCCGCGAGCCACGGGTTGGACCGGGTCTCGTCGCCGCCGCCCTCGTACTCCACAAGCCGGCCGGAGGTCAGAGTGATCGGGAAATCGGACGAAAAGTCCGTATCCTGGATCGATTTGTACATCGTCGGCACGCGCCAGAACTTCTTGTCCTCGTAGGTCGGGTAGTCGGCCACGAGGTCGTAGCGCGGGGTGTAGAGCGGCTCGCGGTGGACCGGTACCGGGTCGGGGAAGGTCCAGACCACGGCGCGCGCCTTGGCGTTGCCGTAGGGCGCGCAGCCATGCGCGATCGCGACCCGCTGGATGCCGCCCGAGAGGTCGGTCTTCCAGTTCACGCCGCCGAGTTGCGAGTTGTAGTCGCTCTCGATCGGACCGGTCTGCGACTGCTCGCCCACGGGCTGCTCGCCGTTGCCGGCTTCCGCCGCCTGCTGGGTCGCCGCCGCATCGTCGCCCTGGTCGCGCTGGAAGCTCGGGCGTTCGCCCGTCCAGCCGGCGACGCGCTCGATCGCGCTGCGCTCATCGTCGGTCAGATCCTGATCCCAGCCGAGGTCCACCAGCATCTGGTAGGTGAACTCCGGATAGCCGTCCTGGATCTCCGAGCCCACGGGCGCGACGCCCTCGGCGAGGAGGTTGTCGCCGTCGCGTTCCACGCCGAAGCGGGCGCGGAAGCCCATGCCGCCATCCGCAACCGGTTTCGAGATGTCGTAGAGGTTGGGCGAGCCGGGATGGCGCATCTCCGCCGTGCCCCACGACGGCCACGGCAGGCCGTAGTAGTCACCGTCGGCGGGTCCACCGAGCGCCTTGAGCGTCGTGCGGTCGAAGGTGTGCTGGTTCTGCATGTGCGTGCGCATCCGCTCCGGCGACTGGCCGGTATATCCGATGGTCCACATGCCGCGGTTGAATTCGCGCGTGATGTCCTCGATCAGAGGCTCGTCGCCGTTCACCTCGATGTTGCGGAAGATCCTGTCGGTGAAGCCGAACTTGTCCGCGAACATCTTCATGATGACGTGGTCGGCCTTGGATTCGAAGATCGGGTCCACCACCTTCTCGCGCCATTGCAGCGACCGGTTGGACGCGGTGACGGAGCCGTAGGTCTCGAACTGCGTGGCCGCCGGCAGCAGGTAGAGCCCGTCGGTCCGATCCTGCATCACGGCCGTCACGGTCGGGTAGGGATCCACAACGACCAGCAGGTCGAGCTTCTCCATCGCCGTCTTCATCTCGGGCAGGCGCGTCTGGCTGTTGGGCGCGTGGCCCCAGAAGACCATCGCCCGGGTCGAGTTCGGCTGATCGAGGTTCTCTGCATCCTCCAGAACGCCGTCGATCCAGCGCGACACCGGGATGCCGGTGACGTTCATCATCGGCACGTCGTCCTTGCCGCCGTCCGACGCGGTTTCCTGGCTGAAGCGGCCCTTGAGCCAGTCGAGATCCTCTTCCCAGACCCGCGCCCAGTGGGCATAGGCACCCTCGGACAGGCCGTAGTAGCCCGGCAGCGTGTCGGCGAGAACGCCGAGGTCGGTCGCGCCCTGAACGTTGTCGTGGCCGCGGAAGATGTTGGTGCCGCCGCCGGCGGCGCCCATGTTGCCGAGCGCCAGCTGCAGGATGCAGTAGGCCCGGGTGTTGTTGTTGCCGTTGGTGTGCTGCGTGCCGCCCATGCACCAGATCACGGTGCCGGGACGGTTGTTGGCCAGCGTGCGGGCCACGCGCTCGAGCTGGCTGCCCGGCGTGCCGGTCACGCGCTCGACCTCCTCGGGCGTCCAGCGGGCGACCTCCTCGCGGATCTGGTCCATCCCCCAGACGCGGGTGCGGATGAATTCCTCATCCTCCCACTTGTTCTCGAAGATATGCCACAGGATGCCCCAGACGAGCGCAACGTCGGTGCCCGGACGGAAGCGCACGTACTCGTCCGCATGCGCCGCGGTGCGCGTGAAGCGCGGGTCGCACACGATCATGGGCGCATTGTTCTGCTCTTTCGCCCGCAACAGGTGCAGGAGCGAGACGGGGTGCGCCTCGGCCGGGTTGCCGCCGATGACGAAGATCGCGCGGCTGTTGTGGATGTCGTTGTAGGAGTTGGTCATGGCGCCGTAGCCCCATGTGTTCGCAACGCCCGCAACGGTGGTCGAGTGACAGATCCGCGCCTGGTGGTCGACGTTGTTCGTGCCCCAGTAGGCCGCGAACTTGCGGAAGAGGTAGGCCTGCTCGTTGTTGTGCTTGGCCGAGCCGAGCCAGTAGACCGAATCCGGGCCGCTCTCCTCGCGGATGGTCATCATCTGGTCGCCGATCTCGTCGATCGCCTGCTCCCAGGAGATGCGGACCCACTCTCCGCCTTCCTTCTTCATCGGATACTTGAGGCGCCGCTCGCCGTGCGTGTGCTCGCGCACCGACGCACCCTTGGCGCAGTGCGCGCCGAGGTTGAACGGGCTGTCCCAACCGGGTTCCTGCCCGGTCCAGACGCCGTCCTGCACCTCTGCGATGACGGTGCAGCCGACCGAGCAGTGCGTGCAGACGGATTTCACGGTTTCGACGGCGCCCTGCGCGGCGGTTTGCGCGGTCGCCTGGGTCACCGACCCGCCGGTTGCGGCGATGGCGGTCAGGCCGCCGATGGCAAGGCCCGAGCCGCGCAGGAAGGCGCGGCGGTCGACGGCCGTGTCGCCCACCTGCGCCAGGATCCCCGCGGGGCGGGTCCGGCGCGCGACACCGTTAGATTTCTTGCGAAGCATGGGTCCCTCCATGGCTGGCCCGTAACGCGGGCGCTGGCGGCCGGGTGTGTCGACGCGTGGCTGTCACGCCGCCCGGCTTGGTCGGATCGGCGCCGCCGCTCAGAAGCGGGCGGAGTCGAAGTAGGCGCGGGTATGCGCGGTATCGGCGAGCCCCTTGTGCGGGCCCTCGGCCTCGGCCGCCTCGGCGTCACCGGGGCGCGCGACCGCAGCGGCGGCGAGCGCCGCCGGCGCGGCCGTCGTGGCGAGCTTGAGGAAGCTGCGGCGGCCGGTGTCTGTCTCGGTCTTGTCGGACATGGCTCGTCCTCCCTTGTGTGGCTTCGGGCGGGCGGCGGGCACGGCCCCGCGCGTCGCCCCTTGGCTGCAGGTCCGCGCGGGCCGAGGGCCGGCGCGGGGGTCGGTGCGGCGGGCGCGGGCGCCCGTCGCGGGTGCCGGTCTCAGCCCGGCGTCAGTCGGAACGCCTCGCGCTCGATCTCCATGAAGGCGCGACCGGCCGAGCCGAGTGGCGCGTAGAGATCTGCGGACTTCGCCGTTTCGAGATCGGCGAAGAAGTGGCCCGCCCAGGGGGCCACGTGGCGATTGAAGAAGGTGCGTTGATCGTCGATCGGAGACGGGGTGCCGAAACGTCCGACGATCAGTCCTCCCATCACCTCCATCAGGGTGGCGATATTGTCCTCGGGCTCATAGACGTTCGGCGCCCGCGCGATCGTCCGCGCGCGCAGGTCGCGCCGGAGAGTCGCGAGCGGCTTCTCGTTGAGAAAACCGGTGAGATAATAGCTCGCGTACGGCAGAAGCTCGCCCCGTCCAAGCCCGATGAACAGCGCGTTGAATTCGCGGCGCGCATCGCGGGGGGATTTCGCGCCCGCGCGCTCGGAGAGCGCGGCGATCGCGCGTCCGAGATCGGTCTCGGCATCTCCGGACAACGCCGCGGTCTGCGCGAGGAGCGTCTCGTCCGGCGGTCCGGACAGCATCAGCCCGAAGTAGTTGTAGAGGTCGGCGCGCAGCCGGTCCTCGTCGGACACCCGGATCTGCGCTGCGGTCTCTGTCATGATGTCCCCGTATCGAAACGGAAGCGCATCCGCCGTGGCGGCAGCGGATCCTCCCCTGTATCTTCTTGCGTGGCCTGCGGAAACGGCTCCATTGCGACCTTGGTCGTAGATGCAGGCGCGGCATCGTCCGCCGGCTGCAGATCGCTGTATGCCGTTGCATCCTTTCCGTCATCCTGCGGATTTTCCGCGAGTGCGGTGTCCGCCGGCTGCGTCTTTTCGGCCGCCGCCGGAGCGTCGTCTTGCGCCGCATCGGACCGGGCCAGCGCCTCCACGTGCCGGCGCAGGCCGCGGCCGACCTCGTAGGCGGTGCGCACACCGGGCGCGTCCGTCACCGCGCCGGTATAGTCTCCGTCGTAATCGTTGAGCCCGTCGACGCAGGCGAGGACGGGGTTCGACGTCCAGAGCTTTCGCAACGCACGGCGGCGCAGCCGTTCGGGGATCTCGCGGCGCATGAAGCCCGCGACTGCATCGCCGGGGCGCAGCGTGTCGGGATCGGGCAGGCCGAAGCGTTCGAGGATGGCCGCGTCGCTCTCCTCGGCGATCTCGGCGGCGCGCGCCTCGGTCGCTTCGGTCTCGGCCCGCGTGGCGGCCGCGGCTTCCTCTGCGGCGACGGCGGCGCGCCGGCGCGACCAGAAATCGGCGGACCGGCTCACGACCCGTCTCCGGCGGCGTGGCGATCGGCGGTGGGCGCGCGATAGACGTTGCCCGCCTGCGCGGCGCGCGGCGTCTCGGCGCCGTGGTCGCGGTCGCGATGCGGGCGGCGCTTGCGCTTCACGAACGGTTCCTCGACGTGATGCGCGGCGATCCAGTTGCCGACCCAGCCGGCGAGGGCGGTCGGCATCTCGAGCTTTTCGACGATTTCCTCGCCACTCGTCTCGAACAGCGCGGCCTCGTGCGGCGAGGCCGTCACGAGGTGGACCTGCCAGGGCATCGCGGCGTCGGCCGGCGCCTTGCGCAGGATCACGAACAGGCAGGGGCGCGACTCCGAAAGGGCGACGCGGTACGCCTCGGTCTCGCCCCGGTAAAGCGTCAGCGGGACAGTGGCGGCGTGATAGTCGACGGTCTGGCCCTCGCGGCGAAGCTCGCGCCAGTCGGCCACGCCCGCCCCGGGCAGAAGCGCGATCGGCCGCCACGACCAGCGCGCCCAGCGGGTCACGCCCGGCCGACGGCGCACCACCACGCCTACAGGCATCGAGACCGCGCGCCGCGCGGCGAGATCGGGCGCGTCGGGCTGGGGGGCGTCGTTGTCGGTATCGGTCGTTCTGGCCATGTCGGCGCGTGGTTGCGGCCAGCGGCCGCTCCTCCCGGGATCGTGCTTATTTCTTTGATCTCTACTGTAGCGACGGGATCTTGCGACAGGCAACCCGAGCAGATACGAAAATGCGACTAATTCTCGAAACGTGATCGGATGCGAGCCGCGCCGCCGGACGGAGCGCGCATCCGCGGGAGAGGTCCCATGCCCCAGCGAATTCTTCTGTGCGACTGCCTCGGCAGCCAGTCGGTCGATCCCGACCGCATCGCCGCGGCGACCGGGCTCGAGACCAGCCGCGTCTACACCGCGCTCTGCACGCGGGAGGCCGAGGCCGCGGCGCGCGAGATCGCCGACGGCGAGACGCTGGTCGCCTGCGGCCAGGAGGGCGCGTTCTTCGACATGCTGGCCGAGGAGATCGGCGCCACGGAGCCCGCCCGCGTCGATCTGCGCGACCGCGCCGGCTGGTCCGACGAGGGTCGAACGGCCGGGCCGAAACAGGCGGCGCTGGCGGCCGAGGCGCTGCTGACCGTGCCGGCGACCCGCACCCGCGACATCACGAGCGAGGGCACCTGCCTGATCCTCGGACCGGGCGAGGCGGCGTTCGAGGCCGCCGCGCGGCTGTGCGACGCGCTCGCGGTCACGGTTCTGCTGACCGACGCAGAGACGCCACCGCCCGACCGCCGGTTCGACGTCGTGCGCGGCCGGCTCGCGCGCGCCGAAGGCGCACTCGGTGGCTTCACGCTGCGGATCGATGGCTTCCAGGCACTGGAACCCGGGGGCCGCGGCGCGTTCGGTTTCACCGAGCCGCGCGACGGCGCGGCCTCCGAGTGCGATATCCTGCTCGATCTCACCGGCGACGCCGCGCTCTTTCCCGCCCCCCACAAGCGCGAGGGCTACCTGCGCGCGGATCCGAGGAAGCCCGGCGCTCTGATCGAGGTCTGCGCGACCGCGCGCGAACTTGTCGGCACGTTCGAAAAGCCGCTTTACGTCAGGACCGAAGCCGCGCTCTGCGCGCATTCGCGGGCGCGTCAAACCGGGTGCACCCGCTGTCTCGACGTGTGTCCGACCGGCGCGATCCAGCCTGACGGCGACCACGTGCGCGTCGATCCGATGATCTGCGCGGGATGCGGCGCCTGCGCGGCGCTCTGCCCGTCGGCGGCCATCGCCTACGACGCGCCCTCCGCCGCGACCATGTTCCGGCGGATCGAAACGCTCGCGCGCAGCTACCGCGAGGCATCGGGCGGCGCGGCGCCCCGCCTGCTGGTCCACGATGACGACCACGGCGCAGAGATGATCCGCCTCTCGGCCCGGTTCGGCCGCGGGCTGCCCGCCGACGTGATCCCGCTGGACCTTCCGGCGCTTGCCGCCTTCGGCCATGCCGAGATGACCGCCGCACTTTCGGCCGGCTTCGCAGGCGTCGATGTTCTTCTGTCGCCGCGAACCGAACGCGCCACGCCCGAATACGAGACCGCGCTCGCCAATGCGATCGCCGGCGGGCCGCGCGTGCGGCTGCTCGACCTCGCGGATCCAGACGCCCTGCCTGAGGCGCTCTACGATGCCGACGTCGCCCCGGCCGTGGCAGAGCCGTCCCTGCCGCTCGGCACGCGCCGGCAGGTCACCCGTCTGGCGGCGCAGAAGCTCAATCCCGAAGGCGGCGTGATCGCGTTGCCGGACGGCGCGCCCTACGGCGCCGTCCTGTGCGACACCGACGCCTGCACGCTCTGCCTCGCCTGCGTGTCGCTCTGTCCGTCGGGCGCGCTCGGCGACAATCCGGACCGGCCGGAACTGCTGTTCCAGGAAGATGCCTGCCTGCAATGCGGGATCTGCGCCTCTGCCTGTCCGGAGGACGCGATCACCCTCGCGCCGCGGCTCGACCTGTCGCCCGATGCGCTGTCGCAGCGCGTCCTGAACGAGGAGGAGCCGGCGGCGTGCGTCGAGTGTGGCGCGCTCTTCGGCGTGCAGTCGACGATCGACCGAATCGCCGATCAGCTGGCCGGCAAGCATGCGATGTTCGCGAATTCCGATGCCGCGCGGATGATTCGCATGTGCGACGATTGTCGCGTCCGCGCGCAATACCACTCGGCCAACAATCCCTTCGCCGCGGGCGATCGCCCGCGCGTTCGCACGACCGAGGATTACCTTTCCGAGAGCCCGTCGAAGCGGCGCGACCACTGACGGCCGGGCGGGGGTCGCCTCAGCGCGCCTCGACCGGCGCGCCGAGATCCGCCGGCGGGATGCGCTCCACGAAGGCGACGATGTCGTCGAGCTCGTCGAGCGTGATCTCGACCGGCACGATGGGCGACGGGGCGTGCGCGGCGAAGGGCGTGGTCACCTCGGCCACCTGCGTGAAGGCCGGGTGCGGGTTCAGCGCATAGAAGCCCTGGAACCGCGCGATCCAGTCGGGAAACGTGCGCAGGACGGCGAAGGACGGGGTGGAACCGATCGCGTCCATGCGGTTCTCCTCGCTCACCACGTGGCAGCGCCCGCAGGCGGCCAGCGCGACGCGCTGCCCTTCGGCCGCGTCGCCGTCGAACGTCGGGCGCGCCGCCGTCTCGGGCTCCGCCGCGACCGGCCGGAACGGCGTGGCGCCGTCGCGCTCGAACCGCGCCACGGTGCCGCGGCCGACGTCCGACGCCAGCCAGTCGGCGAAGGTGGCGGCGTCGGGATCCGCCCCGGGCGCAAGATGCCAGGTTTGATCAGGGCCCTCGAAGACGGGCGTGCCCTCCGTGCCGAAACGCGCATCCGCCTCGGCATCGGGGCCGACGCGCTCGATCCGCGTCGCGGTCTTCAGCGAAAAGCGCGGCAGCACGTGGTCGAGAAGACCGCTCCGCGCGAGCTCTGCCGGCACGGCGAGGCGGAACCGGCCGTCGGCCTCCGCCCGGGCGGGGCCGGGCGCCAGCGCCGCGGCCAGGACCGCCGGCAGTGCCAGCGCGACGAGACGGGACACGCTCGGCATGTCTGCTCCTCTCTCCCTCGTGGCTTGCAAGCCTATGGGGGCTGTCCTAAACCCGTCAACGCTTCCAGACAGCGGCCCGAAGGAGGGGTGCGATGAGCGACGACTTCAACATGTCGATGCGCAAGTTCCTGAAACAGGTGGGCGTGACCTCGCAGCAGGCGATCGAGGAGGCGGTGCGCGACGCCGGCGGCCCCGAGGGCCGGGTCTACGAGGCCAAGGCCGTCATCACGGTCGACGGGCTGGACCTCGAGCATGTCGTCACCGGAACGATCAAGGGGTGAGCGTGACCCTGACCCGTGACGCGGTTCTCGCCGCAATGAAAGACATCACCGATCCCGTGTCCGGCAGCGATATCGTCGCCGCCGGCCTCGTCCGCGCGCTGTCGGTCGAGGGCGGCGCCGTGCGCTTCGTGCTCGAGATCGATCCCGCAAAGGCCGACACCTACGGGCCGGTCCGCGATTCCTGCGAGGCGGCGGTCAAGGCGCTCGACGGCGCCGGGCCGGTGTCGGTCGTGCTGACCGGTCACTCCGCGCCCAAGCCGCCGCCCGACCTCAAGGCCCAGAAAGCCAAGCCGCAGGGACCCCAGAGCGTGCCCGGGATCGACCGCATCGTCGCGATCGCCTCCGGCAAGGGCGGTGTCGGGAAATCCACCGTATCGGCGAATCTCGCCTGCGCGCTGGCGGCCGAGGGTCGCCGCGTCGGCCTGCTCGACGCCGACGTCTACGGCCCGTCGCAGCCGCGCATGCTCGGGGTCTCCGGTCGCCCGGCGAGCCCGGACGGCAAGACCATCCTGCCGCTGCGGAACTTCGGCGTCACGATGATGTCGATCGGGCTGATGACCAACGAGCGCGAGGCCGTCGTCTGGCGCGGCCCGATGCTCATGGGCGCGCTGCAGCAGATGATGAACCAGGTGCAGTGGGGCGCGCTCGACGTGCTGATCGTCGACCTTCCGCCCGGCACCGGCGACGTGGCCATGACGCTGGCGCAGAAGTTCACCCTCGACGGCGCGATCGTGGTGTCGACACCGCAGGACGTGGCGCTCCTCGACGCGCGCAAGGGGATCGACATGTTCGCCAAGCTCGGCACGCCGATCCACGGCCTGATCGAGAACATGTCGACCCATGTCTGCTCGAACTGCGGTCACGAGGAGCACATCTTCGGACATGGTGGCGTCGCCCGCGAGGCCGATGCGATGGGCGTCCCGCTCCTGGCGGAGATCCCGCTCCATCTCGACATCCGCACTGCCGCGGATGGCGGGGCGCCGATCGTGGTGTCGAAACCCGACAGCGCGCAGGCGCGGGCCTTCCGGGATCTCGCGCGCCAGCTCGTCGGCGCGGGACAGGCATGAGCCTCGCCGCCACGCCCGCCTTCCCGCCGCTCCTCGACGGGCGGGCGGTGGCGGGCGATCCGTTCGCCGCGGCGCGCGACGCCGCGCGCGTCGGCGCGGATCCGGGCCTCGTGCTCTTCGACCCGAGCGCCGAGGACATGGACGTGGCGCTCCTTCTCGCCCCCGAGGTGCCGCTCGAGGAGGCGGCAGCGATGCTGCCGCTGGCCGGCGTCGCGCTGCAGAACGCGCTCGGTGCGCTCGGACCGTCCGAGCTTCCGGTCCATCTCGACTGGGATGGCACCGTGCGGGTGAACGGCGGCCGCTGCGGCCGCGTGCGCGCCGCCATCCCGGCAACACGCCCCGGCGCGGTGCCGGACTGGCTGGTGATCGGCGCGGCCCTCCGGGTCCGCCCGCGCTCCGACGACGGCGGCGCGACGCCCGAGGACACCGCGCTTCATGCCGAGGGCTGCGGCGACATCGCCCCGCTCGATCTCGTCGAGACCTGGGCACGGCACGCGCTCCTCTGGATCCACCGATGGGAGGAAGAGGGAATTGCGCCGCTTCACCGCGACTGGACGGCGCTGGCCCACGGCCTCGGCGGCCCGATCCGCGCCGGCGGCCACGAGGGCACCTTCCTCGGCCTCGACGAGCGGCTCGGCTGCCTCGTCAAGACCGGCTCGGGCACACGGCTCGTGCCCCTGACAACGCTCCTGGAGGAGACATGAAACTCGCCCGAGCGATCCATTTCGACGAAAGCGACATGCGCGTCTTCGCGCGGCCGGCGCGCACCGGCGAATGGTGCATCGCCGGCGGCTTCGAGTTCTCGGACTGGAGCGAGGCCGATCTCGCCGGCAAGGCGCGGCAGGCCTTTGCCAACGGCTGGCTCGGAGTCGAGACATTCGGCCGGGTCACCTTCGTCGCCGTGACCTCCATCGAGCCCGCCGAACGCGACGCCTGCATCGAGGCGCTCGCCACGCACTTCGTCGAGATCTACGGCGCGCCCTCTCTCGAGGCCGCACACGGCGTCGCCGAGCGCGAGATCGACGACATGGCCGATCTCTGCGACGAGCATCCGGCCAACACGCTCCTGACCGTCTCGCGCGAGCTGACAGAGGCCGGCGTGCGCGAAGCCTACCGCGTCATCGACGTCACCGAGGCGGATCTCGATCAGGTCGCGATTCACGGCAGCCTCGACGACGAGTGACCGCGCCGCCCCTGCACCGCGCCGTCATGCGCGACAGCGCCGCACGATAGGCGGGCCCGGCAGCCACCCGGCCGCTCTGCCGGTACGCAGGGACGCGTGGCCCGTTCTTCTTGGCCGAAATACTCCGGGGAGCGCGAGGGGCCGGCCCCTCGCTCCCGCCGGTTCAGCCGCCGCGCCGGTCGGGTCCGGCGCGCCGCATCCTCACAGGAGCGCGCGCACCGGCTCAAGCATTCCCTTCGAGCGCAGCGTCCGCACCGGGTAGCTCTCGTCGTTGACGAAGCGGTCGAGCGAGAAGCCCGGCTCGATCCGGGTCAGCCGCTGGGACGCGGCGAGGGCGCGGTCGTACTGACCGTCGAGCGCGTAGAGCGCGATCAGGTGGCGATGCGCCGGGCGGAAGGACGGCGCGGCGCGTGCCGCGGCCTCGCCCGCCTCGATGGCGAGGTGCGGGCGGTCGCAGGCGACGCAGACGATGCAGTGGTAGAGGTCCCACCATTGTCGGAACGGCGAGAAGCGGGCGATCTCGCGCGCGCGCTGCGACAGGTCGATCGCCTCGCGCGCGTCGCCCGCCAGCATCCGGCTCACCGACAGCGACAGCCAGCCGAACCCGCTGGTGGGATTGCGCTCGACCGATTGCTGCGCGAGGTCGAGCCCGCCATTGGCGTCGCCGAGCGCCATCACCCGCACCTGGCTCAGCAAGGCGTGGACAAGCGCGTTGTCGGCGCCTTCCTCGAGTGCGCGGTGATTGAGCTCGATCATCTCGTCGCGCAGCGCCTGCGCGTCGGGTTCGAACAGCTCGATCATCTGGATGGTCCGGATCAGGCTGCGCCACGCGGTGTAGACGCCGTTCTGGTCGGCCGCGTAGGCCTGCGACAGGAGTGTGTCGGCCTCGCGCAGGGCGTCTGGCTCGAAACTGAACATGCGGTAGAGTGCCAGCCGCGACAGCATCGTCGCGCGCGCCTCGGGGCGGGCGCGCTCGATCGTCTCGGGCAATTTCGACAGCGCACGGTCCGCGGCTTCGAACACCACGGCCGACACGGCGGCCTGCGAGGTCAGGATGTCGTTGACGTCCTGCACGACGTGCAGCTTGGTGAACAGCAGGCGGGCCGAGGGCACGTGTTCGACGCGGATATAGACCCGCGTGCCCTCATCGGCGCCCAGAAGGTCGCAAGAGATCTCTAGGTCGCCGACGATGTCCTCCGGCGCATCGATGGCGCGGCCCGACCGGCGCCACGCGCGCACCTGCTCGGAGATGTTCTCGCCGATCTGGTTGGCCAGCACCTCGCCGATGAGCGCGATCGTCGCGTCGTCGTGCACGGTGGTCCTGCAGCGCATCATCAGGCCGCCCGGCGCGCCGGGGCGCGCGGCCTCGATCCGCGCGGCGAAGCGCGATCGCTCGGCACGCAGCCAGTCCTCGAACTCGGAGTCGCGCACGTCGAGCCCCTCGAGCAGCTCGTGCGCGGCCTCGTAATCGATTTCGTGCTCGAGGAGGTCCACCGTGATCCGCCCGGCATCGAGCCCGACCGACGCACGGTCGGCCGACAGGATGTCCGCCGCGTCACCGAAGCCGGACCTGAGCTTCGCCAACGCCTGCCGCAGGTTGGCGCTAGCCTGTTCCGGCGCGAAGCCGGACCACAACTTGTCCTCGATCCAGCGGCGCGGCCGGCGCATGCCGGGGCTGAGCGCGAGGAGGGCCAGAAGTCCTTGGTTCTTCGCGCCTTTCGGCGTGATGTCGCGGCCGTCGGCATCGCTGACCTGAAGCGGACCGATCAGCCGGACGCGGATCGTGCCTTGGGTGTCGGTCACGTCTCGGAATCTCCCCTGTGCCACGGCGTCCGCCGCCAGCGATGTTTCCGCAAAGCGTAGCAGCCTCTTGTGTAGCGGGCAATCTGCGTGAAACATTCGTGAATGTTGCGGGGGTTGCGCGCAAACACGCTTCCGCACTGCCGCGGCTTCTGGCACGTCTTGTGATATTTCAACCGGAGATTGCGCATGACGATTTTTGGCGGACAAGGCGGCCAGGGTGGCCAAGGTGGTCAGGGCGGCCAAGGGGGCCAGGGTGGCCAAGGCGGCCAGGGAGGCCAGGGCGGTCAGGGAGGCCAAGGCGGTCAGGGCGGCCAGGGTGGACAAGCCCATGCCGGCGGTCCGGCCTCGCCTTATCTCAGCGTCGCGCTGGCCGGCGCGCGCGATGGAACCATGCATTACTGGGACGGCAGCGCCTCGCGTGTGCCCACGCAGACCGGCCGCGATTCGTGGGAGGCATTCCGGCGGCTCGACGCGTTCCCGCGGCGCGCGGTACTCGACCAGGCGCTCGGCGCGCTGTTTGCGGTCGAGATCGCCGATCCCGCGGCGCCGAACGACAGCGCGGGCCTGAGCGTTGGCGGGACGTCTCTTGTCACACTGGAGAAGCCGTCGGACGCCTTTCTCGCAGAGCACCAGCTGTCCTACCTGCGCAGCTACGCCGATCTGCGGCTCGACCGTTTGGCCGAGATCCAGGTGCAGACCTCGGACATCATGTCGTTCTACGGCACGGTCGGCTACATGCATCCCGACGCGACGAAGTGGTCGCACTGGATTTCGGCGGCGGTCCTGCGGCTCTGCACGGCGCTCGAGATGCCGCTGAAGATGGCCTTCGACGTCGCCCGGCCGATCGCGATGTCCTACGAGGTTCAGCCCGTCATCCAGACGCCGGGGCACGGCGCGTGGCCCTCGGGGCATGCGACCGAGGCCTTCGCGACGGCGACGGTGCTGTCGCGGCTCTTCGTGCCGGATGATTTCGATCCGTCGGCTTCGATCAAGGCGGCGACGCCGCTCTATCGCCACGCGGCGCGCATCGCCGCAAACCGCACGGTGGCCGGGGTGCATTTCCCGACCGACAGCATGGCCGGCGCGGTGCTCGGCACGACGCTGGCCGAGGCGTTGGTGAACCTTCTCGAGGGAGAGAAGACGACGCCGGCACGCACGTATCACGGCGCCGCCTACGCGGGCGACTTCACGCCGGACGATTTGGCGCGTGCGCTGGACAATCCGAAGGTGATCTCGACCACCAAGCTCGAGCTGAAGGGTGTGACAGTGCCGCCCTGGCTCAAGACCCTCTGGGCCGAGGCCAGAGCCGAGAACTGACGCTCGTCAGTCCGGAACGGGGTCCCGGCGGCGGCGCGCACCGGCGCCGGGATCGATCGTCACCGTGCCGAGCCGGGCGCTGTCCGACGGGATGGCCTGCCGCGCCGCGCGCACCTCTTTCTGGATTCGTCCGTCGGCATCGTCGCGCGCGGCTGCGCCGACATGGGTGGCCGAACGCGCGAGCGCGCGGCTGACCCGTGCCGCGGCGGCGCTCGTCCCGTTCAGGGCGGCTGCGCTCTCGGACAGGGTCCCGCTGGCAATGACGCCTTGAAGGGCGGTGCCCTCCTCGGCGATGGCCGACAGGGTCGGGCCGGGCACGCTCCAATCCGACCCCGCGGCGGTATAGCGGGCGGGGTAGGGCGTGCCGGTCTCGGCCGATTGGCGCGCGGCGCCCACGCTCAGGATCTGCCGGCTCGATGCCGTGACGAGGGACGAATGGGTGCCGTTTCGCGTGATCGCGCTGTCGGGCCCGGGGGCCGAGTTGTCGCGTGTTTCCGCGTCCCAGCCATAGGCGTCCGTCGCATCGAAGTAGGATTGCCGCCCGAGCGGGCGGTATCCCGGCAAGCTGTCGTCCCGCTGCACCTGAAGGTGAACGGACGCGGCCGCACCGTCGCGGTAGCGGGTCGTGATCGACCAGCCGCCCGATGGGCAGGCCGGTTCGCCCGCCTTCATGCCCTCGGTCGGCGCGAGGGCGAGGACATAGCGGCTGTGCCGCATGGTGCCATCCGGATAGCTCCGGGTCGGAACGTGGTAGATCCGCGCGATTTCGGCGCCGTCGCGCCGCAGCGTGCGCCACGCGCCCTGCGGCACCGGCGCGATGTCGGGCGCCGTTCCCGGGGCGGAGAGCGCCACCTCCAGCCCGTCGCAATCCGCGCCCTCGCACGAGATCTCCACGAAGCTCGGCGTCAGGTCGCCGGGCTGCGCGCGCCAGAGGATCGTACGGTCGGTGTCGCTGCGCGCCTTTTCTGCCGGGTAGCCGATTTCGGCGACCTGGCGCGTGCGGTAGGCGTTGCCGAAGGAGTGGACCACGCGCACGGGCTGGCCCGTCGCGCGCTCCCATGCTGCCACCTCGCTGGCGATCTGGTATTCCGCGAAGCCTGTGCCGTCCTTCGGCCCGGCGAGCATTCCAAGCGACACGTTGATGATCACCGGGCGCTCGGACCCGAGTTCGTGCGCCCGCGCGAGACACCAGCGCACGGCGCGGACGAGGTAGCTCTCGAAATGCGTGCCGGACGTGTCCTCGATGGCCTCGGGCGGCAGCTGGACGGCGAGAAGCGGCCAGTCACGGGCGGGATCGCCGGCATCATGAGGGTCCGCGCCGGCGGCGAGGTCGAGGATCAGGGTGCCGTGGCTGGCCGACATCTCGACCGAGCGATGGGCGCCGCGTCCGCACAGATCCGCGTTGAGCCGGCCGTAACAGGTGGATTCGTCGAGCGCGTCGCGGTCGAGAAGCGCGTCGATGTCGGCGCGGGTGAGCACGCGGCCGGTGCTGGCGCGTCTGGAATCGGCCGCGTCGGTCTGCATCCGTTCATCCGATTGCAGCCAGACCGCATGAAACCGGGTGCGTTCACGGGTGCCGTCAGTGCGGCGAAAGCGGCGGTTGAGGAAGCCGATACCGTCGTCGATGACCGCCACGATCGGCGCGCGGCCCGCCGGAGCAGGCGCGGACGCGGCCGCCTCGGGCGTGGGCGCGGGCGCGGGCGCCGGGTCGAGGTCGACGGCCGGGCCGCGGTCGAGCATCGACCAGAGACCGCCTTCGGCGCCGTCGGGCGTGCCGAGCGCGCGAAAGAGCGCGTAGTCGTCGGGCAGATCGACCCACGGTGCGGTGCCCTCGATCCGGTGGGCGAGGCGCGCATACTCCTCGGGGTCCATGACGAAGGGCTGGTCGGGATCGTCGACGAGATCACGCAGCCGCGTCCGGGTGTCCGCCGTCGCCGGGTCGAGCCGCACGAAGATCGGCTCGTACCAGTTGCGGGTCCGGGCGTCCGCCGGCGCCAGCGCGCGGCGCCGTGCTTGCACGAGGCGCGTGAAATCGACGTAGCCATCCCAGAAATCGGCGGCCTCTGCGTCGGACCATGTCAGAGCCATGAATATCCGCTCCCGTTCCGTGATCGAAAATACTCGACGAATAACTGAAGTGAACGTTGGAGTGGTCGGTTGGTCAAGCCTTTCGCCCTTTGGTTGCTGGGATAGCGCGCGCGTTGGTCGGTCCGATTTGTGCCAGCATGAAAGAGTCACGCTCTTCTTGCGCAGGAATCACGGAAAGATAACGCGACTGCCTCAAGAAGGTCGTTAATAAGTCTTTACGCAACGTCACCCTAACGCCTGCCTGACCGCCAGTTTTGTCGGTACTCCGTCGTGCTGCTCGCCACGGAAGTGCCGCCCGCGTTCCAAGGAGTTCGACATGTCCCGTACCGACCGTTTCGACTCGCCTCACTCCACCGTCGCGCCGCCCCGCGCGAAAACGCGGTCGTCCGCCGCCTCCGCAATGCCGCGGACCGCGGCACCGGACGGCGCGCGGCGCGCCGCCCCGGTCCGGGCGGCGGAGCTCGCGGCGCTCTACGCGCTGGCGCTGTTGCGTGACACGGATTTCGCGACCTTGTCGCATGTCCGGGCGCCGATCCTGACGGACGGCGCGCCGCCGCTTCTGCCCACGACGCTGTGCGCCGGGCTCAGGGCGCTCGGCCCCAGCGACACGGTCGTCCCGGCGGACATGACCGAGATCCTGTCGCTGGCGGCGGGCCTGCCGGTGATCCATGGCGCCGACTGGTCCGGTGGCGTTCCCACCGACGCGATCGAAACCGCGGAGGCGGTGATGCGCCCGGCGGTCGATGCGCCTCTGTCGGCATGGCTGCGCTGGTGTGCGGCGCGCCACGCGGCGGCGCTGCCCCGGCCGGGGCGGGCACGGGCGACGGCGCCAGCGACGCCTGCGGCCCTCTCGCGGCGGCTCGCCGACCAGAGCGCGGTGCCGATCTTCTTCGTCGCCGCGTTGCGCATCCTCGGAGACAACGCGCTCTTGCGGCTCGACACGCCACAGCGGCTATTGCTGACGATGAGCGATCTGGCGGCGCGTGCCGCCGCGCGCATCGAGCGTGCCGTGCCGTCGGACATACGTCCGGGGATCGTGACGGGACGACTGTCGCTCCTGCGGGCGGGCGAGCCGCCGGCCGCCTTTGCCGGGGGCGACATGGCCGCCGAGATCCTGTCCGAGATCGACATCGCGCTGCCGCAGCTTCTGGTGCACGTCGCGCAGCGCAACGCGGCGCGGCCGCTCGGGGCGACGCTGGCACAGCGCGACCACGAACCCTGCGATGGCTGGTGCCCGCTGATGCTGCACGACAATCTCGAACTTTCGCCAGTGACGGATGTGTCCGGTCGGCGGATCCATCCCGAACGGCTGCGCGGTCAGGTGTTCGTCGCGGCGAGCCTCGCCGCCGTCATCGAAGCCTGCATCGACCTGAAACCCGAGGACCGCCGGGCACTCGACGCGCTCGTGGGGGATGTCGCGCTCGGTTGTGCGACGCTCGGCGGCGTGTGGCCGTCCGAATTGGCCGAGCAGGCGCGGCGCGGCGCGGCGTTCGGGGCAGAGGCCGCGGCGGTGGCGCTCGGTCGCCATGCCGCCCGCGTACCGACGCCGGCGCGGGCCGCCGGCCTCGCCCGGCTCAGCGTGATTTGACCTGCTCGCGCGCCGCTGCCCGCGGCGCGCCCGACAGCCCCGAGATCTCGAGTATGAGCTTGCGCCGGACCGCTTCGGCAAAGCTCGCGCGGTTCTCGGCGGTGACCACGAACGCGCCCATGCCGCCGATGATCCGCTCTTCGTAAAGTGCCTCGAGACCGCCCTGTGCGCGCCCCGGATCGTCGGGGCGCAGGATCGGCAGCGCGTTGATCGTCACACCCGCGGCCACGACCTCGTCCCGCGCCGTCGCGATCGACGGACCGGAATACGAGTTCGCGGAATCGCCGGAGAAGTCGATCACCCGGCGCCAGCCGTCTATGTCGTTGGTCTCGATCAGGCGCAGCGCGTCGAGCAAGGCGCCGCCGATGGCGTTGCGGCCATAGGCCTGGCGCGGCGGCGCGAGCAGGGCCTCGGCGAAGGCCCCGGCACTGTCGCGCCCGTCGATCATTGTCCAATCGACGACCTGAGCGGTATTCGCGGCCCACTCGACGTAGGTGACGGCGATCGAGCCATACGCGGTGTTGGCGATCGCCGAGAGCACGTCGGGATCTGTGATTGCGGTCGCGTAGCCCTCGCGCTGGAACCGGATCTCGCCGGCGTCGATCGATCCGGACGCATCGGCGAGCAGGACGAGTTCGAGGTCGGTCTCCTGCGCGGCAGCTTGCATCGGGGTCGCCGCCGTCATCCAGGCGAGCGCCACGCCACACAGCCCGTTCATCCACTGTCCCATCGTCATCCTCCGGTTCCGGTGTCCGCGACGAGGCTAACGCGCCATATGCGAGACTCCGGGCAACCTTTCGTGAGGCGCCTGCGTTTCGATGACAGACCATGCTCAAGGAGGCATCGAGATGAACTGGGATCAGATCAAGGGCAACTGGGAACAGCTAAAGGGCTCCGCCCGCCAGCAATGGGGCAAGCTGACCGACGACGACCTCGCCGAAGCCAAGGGCGACCGTGAGGCGATGATCGGCAAGATCCAGGCCCGCTACGGCAAGAGCAAGGAAGAGGCCACGCAGGAGCTCGATTCCTGGATGGCCTCGCAGAAATGACCCACGCTCCGGCGTGACGGGGACGGGCGGGCGGCTTCGGCCGCCCGTTTCAGTTCCGGCAGATGCCCTCGATCTCCGCGCCCGCCCAAGGGATGCGGACATCCACCCCCGACAATGTCTCGTCGAGCCGCGACAGGTCCATCTCGGCCGAGATCATCCGGCGCAACCGCTCGGTCCGCGGCGCCTCTGCGTCGAGAAGGCGGCAACAGACCCACTCCTCGACGATCGCGCCCTGCTGCTCGAACCCGTGGTCGAGAAAGGCCGCGTCGCTGTCTGGCTCGAACAGGTATGGATCGGCGCTGGCGGTGTGCTCGAACGCGGCGCGAAGCGGATGATACCCGGTGCGACGCCGGTTCTGCCATTGCCAGACATGCGTCATCTCGTGCGCGAACAGCATCGCCGACACGAGGTCGACCTGGTCGGGAAATCCGGCGAGGAAGTCGTCGCGATAGAGGTCCTCGCGGTAGAGGACGCGGTTGAAAAAGGTCGTCGCGCCGGGAGAGACGGTGACCGTCTCGCCGTTCGACGGCGGCCAGATCCGTTCCTGGCACGTGCGGCGGGGACGGACCGGACGTTGGTATGTGATGGATCCGGCGAAATGACCGTCGTGAAAGCGCACGCGATCGGTCGCGATGGCGCCGTTCTCCATCGCCGCCGCAAAGGCGCTTTCGTTCGAGGTGAGGGGCCGGCCGCAGGCCGCAAGCATCGACAGGACGAGAAGTAGGGACAGGGCGCGCATGCGGTGCAGGGAACGGGATGTGCGCCGCGCTGGCAAGCGGCTTCGTTGCCGCAGCACATTGAACTTTTCGTGCCGAATGGGCATGTTCCCAGGCTGAACGCGGCCGGCACGGCGGTCCGGTCGCGAAGGAGACGTTTCCGCATGATCGCGCACGACGACACGCTTCTGGCCGCAGAGGCCGCGCTCGGGTTGCTGAGCGCGGACGAGCGGCGCGTGGCCGATCGTCGCATCGCGGACGAGCCGGAATTGCGTGCCGAGCACGCGCTCTGGCAGCGCTACTTTGCCGGGATGCTGGCGCCGCTGCCCGAGGTCACGCCCCCCGCGCGGGTCAAGTCGGCGCTCGAGGCACGACTCTTCGATGCGCCGGCGCGGTCGTTCTGGGCCGACATGCTGGCACCCGAGAACCGCAGGATGCTTCTGCTTGTCGTCGCTGCGAAGATCGCCGTGCTGGCCGCGCTCGCGGCGCTCCTGCTGTAGGCGCCGCGCGACTCAGGCCGGCCGGGCGGCGGATGCCAGCAATCGTTCGATAATGCCCCAGACCATCAGCGCGGTCCCGAGCGTGGTGACGAAGGCGACGCCCACCAGTTCGTAGGCCTCGGCCGGCAGGCCGAAGGCGGCGACCGCCGCCAGCGGCACGTGCACGAGGCCGAAACAGGCCAGTTGAAGCTTCCGCACGACGGTGCGCTGCATGGGTTCCTCCCGTGGTCGCTCGCTGACGCCCGGCGACGTCAGACCCGCAACCTAGCGGTCCGGGCCGCGGACACAAGCACTGGTAGTATCCCGCGGCGTGTCGGGCCGGGATCGACACGGCCCGACGCGTCGCGACCGGGCCCGCTCAGACGTCGAGTTCTTCCACGAACCGCGCGTTTTCCTGGATATATTGGAACCGAAGTTCAGGCTTCTTGCCCATCAGGCGCTCCACGAGATCGCCGGTCTCGCCCGGTTCGTCCTCGTCGATCGTCACGCGGATAAGCGTGCGCGTGGCCGGGTCCATCGTGGTTTCCTTGAGGTCCTTGGCATCCATCTCGCCCAGGCCCTTGAATCGCTGCACGTCGATCTTGCCCTTGCCACCGAGACCCTTTTCCATCCACTCGTCCTTCTCCGCGTCGGAGGCGACGTACATCCGCTTGGCGCCCTGCGTCAGCCGGTAGAGCGGCGGGCAGGCGAGGTAGAGATGACCGTTGTCGATCAGCGGGCGCATCTGGGCGTAGAAGAACGTCATCAGAAGCGAGGCGATGTGGGCGCCGTCCACGTCCGCGTCGCACATTATGATGATCTTCTCGTAGCGCAGGTCGTCGAGGTTGAACTTCGTGCCGAGCCCGACGCCGAGAGCCTCGCAGAGGTCACGGATTTCGGCGTTCGTGCTGAGCTTGTTCGACGCCGCCCCCAGAACGTTCAGGATCTTGCCCTTGAGCGGGAGAAGCGCCTGCGTCTCGCGGAACCGCGCGCCCTTGGCCGATCCGCCGGCCGAGTCGCCCTCCACGATGAAGATCTCGGTGCCGTCGCGATTCTTGTTGGTGCAGTCGGTGAGCTTGCCCGGTAGGCGCAGCTTCTTCGTGGCCGACTTGCGCGCCGTCTCCTTCTCCTGCTTGCGGCGCAGGCGCTCTTCGGCCCGCAGCACGAGGAAATCGAGGATCGCGCCCGCCGACTTGGTGTCAGACGCCAGCCAGTTGTCGAAGTGGTCGCGGACCGCGCCCTCGACCAGCTTGGCCGCCTCGCTCGTGGCCAGCCGGTCCTTGGTCTGGCCGACGAATTCCGGCTCGCGGATGAAGCAGGAGACGAGCGCGCAGCCGCCGGTGACCAGATCGTCGCGGGTGATCTGCGCGGCCTTCTTGTTGTTCACCAACTCGCCGTAGGCGCGGATGCCCTTGAGGATGGCAGACCAGAAACCGGCCTCGTGAGTGCCGCCTTCCGGGGTCGGGACCGTGTTGCAGTAGCTCTGAAGGAAGCCGTCGCGGGCCGGGGTCCAGTTGATTGCCCACTCGACCTTGCCGGGGGCGTTGAACTTCTCGCGGAACTCGACGCGGCCGGCGAACGGCTGCGCGGCGTAGGTGGTCGCGCCGCCAAGTGTCTCCGACAGGTAGTCGGCGAGCCCGCCGGGAAAGTGGAACGTCGCCTCGGCCGGCGTCTCGCCGTCGTCGATGGCGGACTTCCAGCGGATCTCGACGCCCGAGAAGAGATAGGCCTTCGAGCGGACCATCTTGAACAGGCGCGCGGGCTTGAAGCGGTGCTGGCCGAAGATCTCTTCGTCGGCGTGGAAGGTCACGGTGGTGCCGCGGCGGTTCGGGGCCTGGCCAACCTTTTCGACGGGGCCGAGCGGCTTGCCGCGCGAGAAGCGCTGCTCCACCAGTTCGCGGTTGCGCGCGACCTGCACGACAAGGCTGTCGGACAGGGCGTTCACCACCGAAGCGCCGACGCCGTGCAGGCCGCCCGAGGTCTCGTAGGCCTTGCCCGAGAACTTGCCGCCCGCGTGGAGCGTGCAGAGGATCACCTCGAGCGCGGACTTGCCCGGAAACTTCGGGTGCGGGTCCGTCGGGATGCCGCGCCCGTTGTCGGAGATCGACACCGAATGATCCGCGTTCAGCGTCACCTCGATCCGGTTGGCGTGCCCGGCCACGGCTTCGTCCATCGAGTTGTCGAGGATCTCGGCCACCATGTGGTGCAGAGCCCGTTCGTCGGTGCCGCCGATATACATACCGGGGCGCTTGCGGACGGGTTCCAGCCCCTCGAGAACCTCGATCGAGGACGCGTCATAGTCGCCGGGCTCGGCACCCGAGAGGAGGTCTTCGGCCATGGGATTCTGCTCTTTATCGTTTTCACCGTCTCTTGGCGGACGAGTATGGCAGAGGCCCCGCCCCGCGAAAAGACCGAGCACGGGGCTTGCGCGGTTCGAAAATGCGGTTAGCGTGAACGTCCCGATGCGCTTCGACGAGGAGGAGACGATGCCCGCATCCCTCTATACCTTCGTGCCCCCGCGCGACACGCGGCTGCCGGTGCCCGGTGCGCCCGCGGATGCGGCGTGGCAGATGCACAATCCGCGTCGGGGCGGCTGCACGAAGAGCGGCTGCGCGCGCTTCGTCGAATTGTCGGGCAGCCCGATCTGCGGCGGCTGCGGCCACCACAACCGCGAACACGATTCCTTCTGAGCGCGTAAGCTGAGCGCGCGCGTGAGACGGCACTGCGCGCTGCCGCTTGCCGTCGTCGCGGCGGCGGGAGATATCGGGCGGCATGGCAGCTCTTTCCGACAACGCGCGCGGCGCGCTTCTCATGATGGCCTCGATGGCGGCCTTCACGCTCAACGACACCCTGATCAAGCAGGCGGGGGCGTCTCTGCCGCTGATGCAGATCCTCGTGATGCGCGGCGTCGTTGCCTCGGCCGCGATCGGCGCTCTGGGCTGGGCGACGGGCGCCTTCCGCGCGCGACCCTCGCGGCGTGATGGCTGGCTGATCGCGGGTCGCAGCCTGTGCGAGGTCGGTGCGGCCTACTTCTTCCTGACCGCGCTCATGAACATGCCGCTCGCCAACGTCACCGCGCTTCTGCAAACGCTGCCGCTGACGCTGACGCTGGCCGGCGCGCTGATCCTGGGCGAGCACGTCGGCTGGCGGCGCTGGAGCGCGGTGGCGGCCGGCTTCGCCGGCATGCTGCTGATCGTGCGCCCGGGCACCGCGGGCTTTGACGCATGGTCGCTCTATGCGCTCGTGGCGGTCCTGTTCGTGACCGCGCGGGACCTGCTCGTGCGCCGCATGTCGGCGGGGCTGCCCTCCGTTCTCGTGACCTTCGCGGCGAGCGTCGCCGTCACGGTCTTTGCCGGGCTCGCGACGCTGGGGCAGGGCTGGGCGCCGGTCGACGGGCGCGAAGCGACGCTGGTGCTCGGGGCGGCGGTGCTGGTCAGCCTCGCCTACCTTCTGTCCGTTCTGGTGATGCGCGTGGGCGAGGTCAGCGCCGTGGCGCCGTTCCGCTATACCGGGCTGATCTGGGCGCTGGTGCTGGGCTGGCTCGTCTTCGGCGACTGGCCGCGCCCGGCGACGCTGGTGGGCGCGGGCCTGATCGCTGCGGGCGGCCTGGTCACGCTGTGGCGCGAAGGGCGGCGACGGCGCACCGTGCCGGTGCGCTCGCCCGTGCGCTAGAGCGGGTCAGGCGGCCGAGAACACGCGGCGTACGTGGTCCGCGTCGATGGCGAACCGCGCGCGGAAGAGCGCTTCGCCCTCCGCATCCAGGAGCGGCAGCGTGACCGGCGCGACGTGTGGCTTCTGCCGGCTGTCGTTGTGTGCGTTGTGTCCGCGCACGAACATCGGCGCGTCGGAAAAGGTCACCGTCGGCATGAAGCGCGCCACCTTGTGGTGGCCGAAGTTCATGATGCCCTGCCGCGTGCCGCCCGCGACATACAGCGCCTGCGCCACGCCCCAGTAGGGATGGAAGGTCTCCTCCGCGGCGAGGCCCTCGGGGCCGGGTCGGGCGACGAACCCGGCCTGCCAGTCGAAGGCGACCCTCGGGTGCCGCGCGAGAAGGCCGGCGCAGTCGGTCGCGGCCTGCCGCAGCTGCGCCACGAAGTCGACGGCCACGGCATCGTCGTCGTCGTGGCGGATCTGCAGGCATGGCGCCCCGGGATCGTCGCGCGCCGCATTGAGCACCTCGCGGCAGACCCGGCGATGAGGCCCCGGCGGCCGCGTCACGATGCGCGCCTGCGGAAGATCGGCGAGAAGCGCCTTCAGCCGGTCGCGCGCGTGGCGGGGCAGACTGTCGCCGGTCAGCACGACGAAGGAGAAGTCCGGATCGGTCTGCGCCCGGAGCGCGGGCAGGCAGATCGTTTCGAACAGTCGGAACCGCTCCTCCAGGCGTGCAGGCGCGTTGAGATATGCGACGCGCTCGGCGAGGCTGTCATGCTCCACCTGGAAACCGCCCTCGGCGGGATAGGAAAAGCGGCACAAAGCGATGACCTGCACGGGCTCTGGCCTCCGTCGGATCGGGTGTGGCAGGGTGGTTCGGGCCAGTCTTGCAAGGCGCTTGGGGCGACGGCAAGGAGCCGCCGTGGCACGCTGTTGACAACCCCGGCGACTCTCCATATACGCCCCCCATCCTGACGGGGGAGGTGTCTTTCCCGTCGCACAAGACAGCAGTTTCGCAGCGGTCAAGATCCGGGCCCACGGCCCCGATCCTCTGAAAGCCCCCGCGTCGTTCCCGAAGAAGATGGGAACCGATGCGGTTTTTTGCGTCGCCTCGTTTCGGCGGACGCGAGCTTTCGGAGACATGCCGGCCGCATCGGGTTCGCCCATGCTGCTCGACACGGATCAAACCGCCTCTTCGCGGACGCGCGGGGAGGTCCTGAGGACAACCCGCGAGGGGCGATGCCCGCGCACACATATGTGAGAATAACGGGGAAAAGACCGGAATGCCCACGATTCAACAGCTGATCCGCAAGCCGCGTCAGCCGAAACCGAAGCGCTCGAAGGCGATCCATCTCGAGCAATGCCCGCAGAAGCGGGGTGTCTGCACGCGCGTCTACACCACCACGCCGAAGAAGCCGAACTCGGCAATGCGTAAGGTGGCCAAGGTGCGTCTGACCAACGGCTACGAGGTGATCAGCTACATTCCGGGCGAGAGCCACAACCTTCAGGAGCACTCGGTGGTCCTGATCCGCGGTGGCCGCGTCAAGGACCTTCCGGGCGTACGCTATCACATCCTGCGCGGCGTGCTCGACACGCAGGGCGTCAAGGATCGCCGTCAGCGGCGTTCGAAATACGGCGCCAAGCGTCCGAAGTAAGAGGATAGAGAGATGTCCCGTCGTCACTCCGCAGAGAAGCGCGAGATCCTGCCCGACGCCAAGTACGGCGATCGCGTGCTCACGAAGTTCATGAACAACCTGATGGTCGACGGCAAGAAGTCCGTCGCCGAGGGGATCGTCTACAACGCGCTCGACCGGGTCGAGACCAAGGTCAAGCGCGCGCCGGTGGAAATTTTCCACGAGGCGCTCGACAACATCAAGCCGTCGGTCGAGGTCCGCTCGCGCCGCGTCGGCGGTGCGACCTACCAGGTGCCCGTCGAGGTCCGCCCGGAGCGCCGCGAGGCGCTGGCGATCCGCTGGCTCATCGACGCGTCGCGCAAGCGCAACGAGAACACCATGGAAGAGCGTCTCGCCGGCGAGCTTCTGGATGCGGTGAACTCGCGCGGTTCCGCCGTGAAGAAGCGCGAGGACACCCACAAGATGGCCGACGCCAACAAGGCGTTCAGCCACTACCGCTGGTGATGTGGCGCGGGGTGGCCTGACCGGACCGGTCGCCTCCCCCAAAGCCGCGCTGCCCGCCCTTCAAGACAGACGGCGACGCCCGACACACCGCAAAGCCACCTGAGGAACCGATCCAAATGGCCCGCGAATATTCTCTCGACCGTTACCGCAACTTCGGGATCATGGCGCATATCGATGCAGGCAAGACCACCTGCACCGAGCGCATCCTGTTCTACACCGGCAAGTCCCACAAAATCGGCGAGGTGCATGACGGCGCCGCGACGATGGACTGGATGGAGCAGGAGCAGGAACGCGGGATCACGATCACCTCGGCGGCGACCACGACCTTCTGGTTCCGCACCGAGGACGGCGAGAACCCGACCGGCATCTACGGCGACACGCCGCAGGAAGCGAAGTTCCGCTTCAACATCATCGACACGCCCGGCCACGTGGACTTCACCATCGAGGTGGAGCGTTCGCTGGCGGTGCTCGACGGCGCGGTCGCGGTGCTCGACGCCAACGCCGGCGTTGAGCCGCAGACCGAGACCGTGTGGCGCCAGGCCGACCGCTACAAGGTGCCGCGCATCGTGTTCGTCAACAAGATGGACAAGATCGGCGCCGACTTCTTCAACTGCGTGAAGATGATCAAGGACCGCACCGGTGCGACCCCGGCCCCGATCCAGCTGCCGATCGGCGCCGAGGACAAGCTCGAGGGCATCGTCGATCTCGTCACGATGAAGGAATGGGTCTGGAAGGGCGAGGATCTCGGCGCGAGCTGGGTCGTCCAGGACGTGCGCGACGACATGCGCGAGCAGGCCGAGGAATACCGGGCCAACCTCGTCGAGCTTGCCGTCGAGCAGGACGACGATGCGATGGAGAAGTACCTCGAGGGCGAAGAGCCCGATCTGCCGACCCTGCGGTCGCTGATCCGCAAGGGCACGCTGTCGATGTCCTTCGTGCCGGTGCTCGCGGGTTCCGCGTTCAAGAACAAGGGCGTGCAGCCGCTTCTTAACGCTGTCATCGACTACCTGCCCGGTCCGCTCGACGTGCCGCCCTACATGGGCTTCGCGCCGGACGACGAGACCGAGACCCGCAACATCGAGCGCAAGCCCGGTGACAACGAGCCGTTCGCCGGCCTCGCGTTCAAGATCATGAACGACCCGTTCGTGGGCTCGCTGACCTTTACCCGCATCTACTCGGGCCTGCTCGAGAAGGGCGGCACGGTGATGAACTCGACCAAGGGCAAGCGCGAGCGCATCGGCCGGATGATGATGATGCACTCGAACTCGCGCGAGGAGATCGATTGGGCCGGTTCCGGCGACATCATCGCGCTGGCGGGTCTGAAGGACACCACCACCGGTGACACGCTCTGCGACGCGAACAAGCAGGTCGTGCTCGAGACGATGACCTTCCCCGATCCGGTGATCGAGATCGCGGTCGAGCCGAAGACGAAGGCCGACCAGGAGAAGATGTCGGCGGGTCTGCAGCGT
Source organism: Roseivivax jejudonensis (assembly GCF_900172265.1). GTDB lineage: Bacteria > Pseudomonadota > Alphaproteobacteria > Rhodobacterales > Rhodobacteraceae > Roseivivax > Roseivivax jejudonensis. Next base: position 231,709 of record NZ_FWFK01000008.1, read on the forward strand.
CTCGCGGCGGAGGATCCGTCGTTCCGCGTGGAGACCGACCTCGAGAGCGGCCAGACGATCATGAAGGGGATGGGCGAACTTCACCTCGACATCCTCGTCGATCGCCTGAAGCGGGAGTTCAAGGTCGAGGCGAACATCGGTGCGCCGCAGGTGGCCTATCGCGAGACCATCCGCCAGCAGATCAACCACACTTACACGCACAAGAAGCAGTCGGGTGGGTCCGGTCAGTTCGCCGAAGTGCAGCTCGAGATCACGCCGACCGAGGCGGGCGAGGGCTACTCGTTCGAGAGCCGCATCGTCGGTGGCTCGGTGCCGAAGGAATACATCCCGGGTGTCGAGAAGGGCATCAAGTCAGTGATGGATTCCGGCCCGCTCGCCGGCTTCCCGGTGATCGACTTCAAGGTCGCGCTGGTCGACGGCAAGTTCCACGACGTGGACTCCTCGGTCCTGGCGTTCGAGATCGCGTCGCGGATGTGCATGCGGGAAGGCCTGCGGAAGGCCGGCGCGCAGCTGCTCGAGCCGATGATGAAGGTCGAGGTGGTGACGCCGGAGGAATACACCGGCAACGTCATCGGCGACCTGACGTCGCGGCGCGGCCAGGTGACCGGCCAGGATCCGCGCGGCAACGCGGTGGCGATCAACGCGATGGTCCCGCTGGCCAACATGTTCGGCTACATCAACAACCTGCGATCGATGTCCTCGGGCCGCGCGCAGTTCACGATGCAGTTCGATCACTACGATCCGGTGCCGCAGAACATCTCGGACGAGATCCAGAAGCAGTACGCATGACACGGGTGGCGGGGTGAACCCCGCCCTACCCACCACCGTAGGGTGGGGAACGCCCCCACCGTCCGAAGGAAAAGGGAGCCAGATCGATGGCAAAGGAAAAGTTCGAACGCGGCAAGCCGCACTGCAACATCGGCACGATCGGTCACGTCGACCACGGCAAGACGACGCTGACGGCGGCGATCACGAAGTACTTCGGCGATTTCCGCGCCTAT
>NZ_FWFK01000016.1 GCF_900172265.1 Roseivivax jejudonensis
ACTAGTATGGCCCGGGGGATCCGGCGCGCCTAGGCCTTGACGGCCTTCACTCAATTCGCCCTATAGTGAGTCGTATTACGTCGCGCTCACTGGCCGTCGTTTTACAACGTCGTGACTGGGAAAACCCTGGCGTTACCCAACTTAATCGCCTTGCAGCACATCCCCCTTTCGCCAGCTGGCGTAATAGCGAAGAGGCCCGCACCGAAACGCCCTTCCCAACAGTTGCGCAGCCTGAATGGCGAATGGGAGCGCCCTGTAGCGGCCACTCAACCCTATCTCGGTCTATTCTTTTGATTTATAAGGGATTTTGCCGATTTCGGCCTATTGGTTAAAAAATGAGCTGATTTAACAAAAATTTAACGCGAATTTTAACAAAATATTAACGCTTACAATTTAGGTGGCACTTTTCGGGGAAATGTGCGCGGAACCCCTATTTGTTTATTTTTCTAAATACATTCAAATATGTATCCGCTCATGAGACAATAACCCTGATAAATGCTTCAATAATATTGAAAAAGGAAGAGTATGCGTAGCCGTAATTGGAGCCGTACCCTGACCGAACGTAGCGGCGGTAATGGTGCGGTGGCGGTGTTTATGGCGTGCTATGATTGCTTTTTTGGCGTGCAGAGCATGCCGCGTGCGAGCAAACAGCAGGCGCGTTATGCGGTGGGCCGTTGCCTGATGCTGTGGAGCAGCAACGATGTGACCCAGCAGGGCAGCCGTCCGAAAACCAAACTGAACATTATGCGTGAAGCGGTGATTGCGGAAGTGAGCACCCAGCTGTCTGAAGTGGTGGGCGTGATTGAACGTCATCTGGAACCGACCCTGCTGGCCGTGCATCTGTATGGCAGCGCGGTGGATGGCGGCCTGAAACCGCATAGCGATATTGATCTGCTGGTGACCGTGACCGTGCGTCTGGATGAAACCACCCGTCGTGCGCTGATTAACGATCTGCTGGAAACCAGCGCGAGCCCGGGTGAAAGCGAAATTCTGCGTGCGGTGGAAGT